>DASZQI010000056.1:0-24311 GCA_035549735.1 Polyangiaceae bacterium
GCTGTGTTCGCGTAATTTATCTTATGTTAACGAATACTTAGAATCGATCGTGTGATTCGGAACCCTCTCACGATCGGCGAGGGCGGTCAACCTCCGGCGCCCGCTTGGCCACGGGGCTCGCCCTTTGGATGGCCTTCCCTCGCACTGGTACGCGCACCTCGTCTGCGATCAGCTCATCGTATTTGCCGGAGTAGGTGAGCCCGAAGTCCTTGCGGTTGAAGCGCGCCTCCCCGTCGACGTCCACGTCATTGGGCCGAACATGGACCGTGACAGGAATAGAAATCAGTTTGGTGACACCGTGTAGCTCTAGGTTTCCGATCACCGTGTTGGTGGCGGCCATGTCACCACCGGTCGAGACCGACGTCGACACGAAACGCGCCTTTGGGAACTTGGCGACATCAAGGAAGGCGGCCGACTTCAGGCGCTTCGCAAGCTTCGGGTCCTCCACGCGCAGCGAGCCGACGTCGATCTCCACCGTGATCGAGGCGGAATTCGGATTGTTCCCAACCACGACGATGCTGCCCGTGAAGACGGCGAACGAGCCCTCGTGCTTGCCGGTCACTTGGCTGCCGACGAACCCAATCGTCGATTCGGACGAAGGCGATTCGAGCGAAGAAGAGAACGTGTATCTCACCGGCTCGGTGCTCACGACCACCGTAGCGGCCGACGCAGGCGCGACCGGTTGAGAGCCGGAAGCCGAAGGCTTGGCCTTGCTCGAAGGCTTGCTGCAGGCACCTACGGCGAACAGGCTGAGCCACCCGACGAGGGCGAGACCAGAAAGTGGGGTCATGTTCATCCAACGCATCCTAGGGCACAGCCTTTCTCGACATGCCCCTTCTTAACGTTGATTCGCGGGCGCGAGAGTGATTTTCTAGTGTCGCCGGTTGGCTCTGCGCGAGCAAGCAGCGCCGGAGCAAGGTTAGTTTTGATCGGTCTCATCGCCGCGCTGGCGCGCGGTCGGGTTCGGGCCCGGTTCGAAGTTGTCCGGTTGCCCAGTGAGGAGGGTGTCGGGCGTCACCCCACAAGTTGGATGCAGTTCTTTAAGGAGGAGGATGGCGGGGGCGGAGTAACCGTTCACGGGTGGGGTTGAGCGGGGCGTCGTGAGCGCGCGATTGGGTCGTGCATGACGAACACGACCCTCGGAGTTGCAGCGGCAGATCGAGCAGATGGTGGCGGCGCACGTGGCTTCGCTGCGAAGAGCGCCGCGGGTCGGCCATTTCCCGGTATCTTGAGCGGTGACCACCCCCCGATGATTTCGAGTCACAGCGGCAGGTTCTGCCCTAAACGTCGAGCCGTTCTCCGGAGTTGTCACCCTGGCGGGTCACGGGGTCGTTTCGGGTCGAGACACGGTTGAGAACGCGCGAAATCATCCTACACTAACAGTCACTTGACGCCCGCTGATTGTCAGCCAGCCGTTCGGTCGCAAGGTTCTCTTGGACCGTCCCCTGAGTCCAGTCTCATGTCCACACGGTTCAGTTCAAAGAAGAGGCTCCTATCTTGAGAACTTCGCCCCGCTTTGAGATGGTTTGCTTTTTGGGAGTCGCGCTTGCAGCGCTTGTTTCCGCGTGCGGCAGCCCTGAAACCGCACCGTTCGCGGGTAACAGCACTGGCGGCGCGAGCACGGGTGGCGCGAGCACGGGCGGCGCAAGCACGGGCGGCGCAAGCACGGGCGGCGGGAGCACGGGCGGCGCGAGCACGGGCGGCGCGAGCACGGGCGGCGCGAGCACGGGCGGCGCGAGCACGGGCGGCGCGAGCACGGGCGGCGCGGGCGGTACGGCGGGCGCCAGCACGACGCTGACTGGTGACGTGACACGCGGAGCCCGCCTGTACACGACCACGACGTCAAGTGGCTGCGGTTCGTGCCACGGCACGGCCGCAGCGGGCGGCCTGGGACCCAACATAAGTAGCTCCGTCAGCGCCGGTATCGGCGGTTGGACCCAAGCTGAATTCAGGGACACTCTTCGTCTCCGCAAAACCAAGGACGGCAGGACTCTTTGCGACTACATGCCGCTGATCACCCCGTCGATCTTGGACGACCAGGGCATCGCCGACATCTACGCATTCTTGAAGTCGACGGCCCCGAACGACACGAAGGCCCGCGGCTTTTCCAAGGGGACGTTCATCTGTCCGTGATGGCGCAGGCGCAGGCGCAGGCGCAGGCGCAGGCGCAGACGGAGTGGAAACTTGTGGGCGCAGCCGACGCGCCCGTGCCTCAAGCCCGCTTATCGGCCGCGCCGCCGCCATGATGCCCCCCCTATCTCTCCGCGAACGTGCTATGAATAAGGACGCCAATATCTCTGCTAGCTTGTTTCGTGACAAGCTTCCCGGAGGTTGCCCCTTTTGTCAGGAGAGGCTTGGAGGCTTGGGATGACCAGGATAGACCGTTTTTCGCGCCGCACCATCTTGACTGCACTCGGGCTTGGCCCGGCAATACTTCCTATGCTCGATGCCGAGTTGGCGAGCGCTCAGGTTCCGGCTGCCAAGTGCACCTTCATCTGGTGCTGGGCCGACGGCTGGCTGAGTAAGAGCGCAGCGACGGGGTGGCCTGGCGAGGGCACCGCTTGGACGTTCAAGGCGTTCCAAAAGTCGCTTGAGCCGCTGAAGCAAGATCTGCTCCTGATAGATGGAATCAACTATCGGTTCTTGCGGGACTCGGTGGCGCCGGAAAACACGGGGCACGCCTGTTTTCCAGGCATGCTCACCGGTGAGCTGTTCAAGTCGCCCGGTAGCGGGACGTCCAGCACGGTGGCTGGAGGCCCCTCCATCGACCAGTACATTGGCTCCTCGCTGGTGAAGCAGGGATACAAAGGGCGTCTCAGCTTGAACCTGGGTGTGCTCGTCAAGAGCACGGGCCGGCTTTCCTGGCGCGCCGCGAGCGACGCGGTCATCCCGGTCACCGATCCGTACCGCGTCTTCACGGACATCTTCGGCAACGCGCCTCCGGCCACCACCCCGCCCGCTGGAGGCATGCCGGCGGCGCCCGATCCGACGATCGCGCGCAACCTGCAGATGAAGAAGAGCATTCTCGACAACGTCATCAAGGACCTGAACCGCTTTTCCCGGCGGGTCGGCACCGAAGACAGGGCGAGGATCGACTCGCACCTGAGTTCGATTCGGCAGATCGAGATGGAGCTTCAGCAAGCTTCGACGCCCGTGATGGTGGTGTCTGGGAACGCGGGGAAGCCGCCCGTCTTGCCCCAGGGCGTGGCGACCACGAACACGAGCGCTTTCGAGCAAACCACGAAGATGATGATCGACCTCTCGGTCGCTGCGTTGGCAGCCGATGCCACTCGGGTCGTCGTGCTGCAGCTCGGCGACCAGGGCAATGCGGACCTCATCCTGGGCAGCTTGGGCTTCAAGGCGGCTGGCCAGGACGGCAACACCGGGAACATCAATGGCTTTCACTCGATTGCGCACCGCAACGGGACCGAGAAGGACACGATGGACACCTGGTTCAACGATCAGATCGCCTACACCATCACCAACATGAAAGCCGCAGGCCTGCTCGACCGCGGCGTGTTCCTGGCCATGAACAACATGCGCACCGGAATTCACGAGTTCGATAACGTGCCCGCGCTGATGGCGGGCAACGCAGGCGGTTACTTCAAAACGGGCCGCAGCATCAAGTTGCCGGCGAACACGGCGAACAACGGCATCCTCATCGCTCTGGCCAATGCGCTAGGCGTGCCAACCCAGACCTTTGGCCAGGCCCAATACGGCGGCGAGCTCGCGGTTCTGCGCGGCTGAGCGGAGCAAGGGACAGATCATGGTGACCTTCTCAAGCAAGAGTGTTCGCGGCGCCTTCTCGTTGTTGGTTCCGCTCCTTTCCTTCGCCTGCACGGGCGAAATCTCCTCGCCGGGGAATCCGGTTGGGACGCAGCCCGCGAGCAATGGCGGCAGCGTCGGGGTCGGCCCGGTCCCGGGCTCCAGCTCGGGCTCAGGAGCCGGTCCCGCTTCGGGTTCCGGAGCCAGTCCTGCCACAGGCACAGGCACAGGCACAGGCTCCGGGCCGGCCATGGGTTCTGGTTCCAGCCCTGCCGTGGGTCCGGGTCCCGGCTCCGGTGGCGCGTCGGGCGTTGCCGCCGGCGGGTCGCCCACGACACCCGTGGGCACTCCGGTGCCGCCAGCGCCCGCTGCTGCGCCGGCCGCCGAGTCAGCTGGAGCCATGCCGTTTCTCCGGCTCACCAAGCGCGAGTATAGGAACACCATGGCGGAGTTGCTGGGGGACACCTCCGGCGCCGGCTCGGAGTTCGAGGCAGACGATACGGGGCCTGGGGGCTACCTCGCTCCGAGCAACGTGGCCACGGAAACCGCGCGTCAATACATGACAGCGGCCGAGAAGTTGGCGGCGGCTGCCATTTCGGGCGGCAAGATAGCCATTCCGTGCATGAACCCGGCTAATGCCGCAGCGGAAAATACCTGCGTCACCCAATTGATCACGAGTTTTGGAACTCGCGCCTATCGCCGCCCTCTGGTGCAGGGCGAGGCCGACGACTTGCTCAAGCTGTTTCAGGACCTGAAAACAGCTGGATTTACGTTCACTGAGGCCGTGACGCACATGGTCGAGGCCATGCTGCAATCGCCCAACCTGATTTATCATTGGGAACTTGGCGACCAAGCCCTGGCGCGCGACCCGGCCAATAACGCGATCGTGGCCCTCACGCCCTACCAGTTGGCCTCACGCCTGTCCTATCTTCTCTGGGAGTCTTCGCCCGACGCACCGCTCATGGACGCGGCCGCGGCCGGGCAGCTTGCCACCCCGGAAGGCCTGAAGGCGCAAGCGACGCGGATGCTGCAAGACGAAAGTCGTGCCGGAAGGGCACTTTACAACTTTCATCAGCAGTGGCTGAAGATGACCAACTTGGAGGACATTGAGCCGGCCACTGGCCTCGGGCTCTTGCTCGGCCAAGAGGTGCGAACGTTCCTGTCCTCCGTGTTCGTGACGGGCGACGGCACGCTAAAGAGCTTGTTGACGGCTCCGTATACGTTTGCCAACGCAACCACGGCCAAAGAGTACGGACTGACCGCTGCTGGCGCAGCGTTCACTAAGGTCGCACTGAATCCCGCAGAGCGTCTGGGCATCCTGATGCAGGTGCCGTTCCTGCGCGCGCAGGGCACAGCGCCGCCCATTTACCGGGGTCTCGTGGTTTACAGGCAGCTGCTCTGTGGCGTTGCGCCGCCGCCCCAAGGGATGGTCATCCCTGAGGTTTCGCCGGACCGCCCAGGCACCACGACGCGCGAGCGCTTTTCTGAGCATGCGAATCTGGCGTGTGCAGTCGGCTGTCATGCGATGTTTGACCCGTGGGGTTTTTCGTTCGAGAACTTCGATTCGCTCGGGCACTATCGCACGACGGAAAACGGCAAGCCTGTGGACGCCTCCGGCTTGCCTCAGGCCGACGCCAACAAGACCGTCGGCGGTTTGACTCCGGGCGGAAAGATCATTCCTTTCCGGAACGCCACAGAGCTCGTCAGCGCCCTGGGCGCGAACGACGAGGTGAGCTGGTGCACGTCGAAGAATTGGGGCCGCTACATGCTCGGGCGAATGGAAGGGGACGCCGACTTGGGGGGGCTCACCAACGCCTATGTGGCGGGAGCGTTTGGCCCCGATCGGGCGACCGCTCGGCCGTTCTCTGTCAGGGATTTCTTGGTGGCGCTGGTTGGCACCAAGCCGTTCCGTTTCCGAGCGGCCGCAGCAGGCGAAACGCTGTGACCCGGGCCTCGAGCGCCGCGGGCCTGATCAGCGGCTACTCGAGTTCATGAAACGTAGGCCAGCCGGGAGACGTGAAAGCGTCCCTTGTTGGCTTTGTTCCTTTTTCATTTTCTTTCCCAGAGGCATCGTCCGCGACCCACGACGAAGGACTTCGAGGCCTCCGGCCTCAGATATCGTTGCACTCGGGGATAGCAGAGACCTGCTCGATCGCATCCGCGAAGCACGGATGGACCGCTGAGGCACCGAGCTAGACGATCGCGTTCAGCTCGGCGAGCTCCACGGGCGTAAGCTGCAGCGCGAGCGCCTCGACGCTGCTCTCGAGCTCTGCCCGATCCCGACAGCCCAAAACTGCGTACACGTCCCCGGGCGTGCCGAGCACATAGGCGAGAGCCATTTGCCCGACCGAAATAGCGCGCGCTCGCGCGAGCGCCGTGAGCCGTTCCAGCCGCTGCAAGTTGGCTTCGGATGAGTAGAACTCGATCACTCGCCGTTCCCAAGACGCGCTAAACTCCGCCAAATTGCCGCGCTGGTAGCGGCCCGAGAGAAAACCGCCCGCGAGCGGTGACCAGGCAAGCAGCGGCAACCCCGTCGCTTGGTACCAAGCACAGGCCTCGCGATCGCGGCTCGGCTGCAGGCAGACGCAGCCCGGCCACGAGCGAACCGCCTCGACCAAACTCAAGCCTGGACTGCTCGCCGCGAACGAGGTCAGCGAGTGCTTGCTCGCAAAATCGTGTGCCGCCTGAATGCGCCCGTGCGTCCAATTGGAAGCGCCGAACGCGCGAATCGCTCCGCGCTGGAGCTGCTCGTTCAGCGCGACCACAATTTCGTCTACCGGAACCGCAGGATCATCACGGTGCAGTAGATAGAGGTCGATGGCGTCGGAGCGAAGGCGTTCGAGCGAGCCCTCGACGTCGCGGCGAAGCTCGGCCGGATTCATGCGCGCGAGCGGCCCGGCAGGGTGGCAACCCTTGTCGATGATCACCACGCTGGCCCGAATCCCGCGCTGTTCGATCCAGCTCCCGAGCCACGACTCGGTCTCGCCCCCGGCGTAAACCACGGCCGTATCGAAGGCGTTGCAGCCGAGCTCATACGCTGCGTCGAACAACGCGAGCGCCTCATCTCGAGTCTGACGCCCAAGATGCAGAGTGCCTTGGATTAGCCGTGAGACCGGCACGTCGACGCCTGAAATCCTGCCGTAGCGCATGGGGTGCACGCTGCCCCTTTTTGGTCCGAGCCAAAGCCCGCGGCAAGCTACCCCCTCACCGAGCAACCGGATGACTTCGAACCGGGCCCGAACCCGACCGCGCGCCAGCGCGGCCCCGACGCGCTTCGCGATACCCGAAGGGATGCTCCCGCCTGCCCGAAGCCCCTGCCGCTCCGCTCCCGACTCCCCAACCGAACCCCCTTCCCCGGGGGCCGCGCTGACGCGCGGCTGTGAACGCCGATCAAGACGGGCTTTCGCTGAGCATTGCTGTCGGCCGGAACGACCGAGTGCTACCTTTCGAGCGCGGTGACGCCGGCGCCCGCTTCGCCTGTCCGGATGGCTCGAGGCAAGCTTGGCGGTGGTCAGACCCTTGGCATTTCGTTAGGCCCCGTTGCTTCTGGTTAAGGTAATGCTCATTGAAATCATGATTCGACGGTCCTCGGCGGGTTCCAAAGCGCTCGCAACGCGGTATGAAAGCGGGCGCGAAGCCCTGGCTGGCCGACTGGCCGTCTTTGGCTGCGGCCTGGCAGCTCTCGGTTTGGCCGCTTGTTCGAGCGCGGGGTCGTCGGCCGGCGCTGGCTCCGGTGGCAGCACGACCGGCGGGTCACCGGCAGCAGCTGCTGGAATGGGCAGCGGGGGCGTGAGCTCGGTGGGAGCGGGCGGCGCACTGTCGGGCGGTTCGGGTGCCGGTGGCGCCGTTGCGGCCGGCGGGTCAACCGCTAGCGCGGGAGTGGGCGCCAGCAGCGTGGGAGCGGGCGGCAGCAGCGCGGGAGCGGGCGGCAGCAGAGCGGGAGCGGGAGCGGGCGGCAACAGCGCGGGAGCGGGCGGCGGCTCGGGCGGAGTCGGAGCAGGTGCAGGTGGCTCGGGGACCGCCGGGGCGGGGGCGACTGACCTGTTCAACGGAACCGATCTGACCGGCTTCAACGTCTACAAAGCGACGACGTTCGCCAACGACGCACCCGGAACGCTGGTCACGGGTGCCGCCGCCGAGATGATCTTCAAGCCAGAGAACGGGATGATCCACGTGTACGGGGATCTACCCGATCACTCCCTCCAGTATCACTACCTTCTGCAAACAGTTGCTTCTTACAGCAAGTACAATTTGTCGTGGGATTACAAGTGGGGCACTAAGAAGTTCCAGATCGACGCGACGGGTCGCGGCACTGATCTCACGGCGTTCCCGCGTGACGCCGGCGTACTCTGGCAGATCCACAGCGACAAGACCAAGGTCTGGCCATCGTCCATCGAGTTCCAGAACAAGTGGGGCTCGACAGGCGACATTTATGCGCTGTATGCGCGCTGCCAGTCGCTTGCGGCGCCGGGCCGCACGACCCAATTCGCAGACACCGCCGCGGGCGGAGTCCCGGTGACCGTCACGGGCGGGCTGACTCAACACGCGCGCAGCGCGAACTTTGAAACCGTCGGTGTGGGCGCGAACGCGGCAACGGGTGAGGGCTCGGACTGGAATTCCTGCCTGCTGCAGGTCGACGCTGGGGTGGCGGTGTACTCGGTCAACGGGCACGTCATAAATAAGACGCTGAGCGTCTCGAACTCGGCGGGTACGGCGGTGACGGCGGGTTACATCGCGTGGCAAGCCGAGCAAGCCGAAGTCTATTACCGCAACCTACGCATTCAGGTTCTTCAATGAGGTGTTTTCATATGAGGCAGTCGAGCCGCGACGGACTTTGCTCTTTTGGCGCTCTCGTGGGCGCTGTGATCGCGCTCGGCCTGAGCACGCCGGCGTGCACGCCGGCCACGCAGGACACAGGCACACCGGGCAGCGGGGGGGAGAGCGCCACCACGGCCGGCGGTTCGACGGTGGTATCCAATTCCGGTGCGTCATCCTCATCCGGCGGCTCGAGCAACGTGCCCGCCGGAGGCAGCGGCGCATCCGCAGGCTCGAGCGTGATCGGCAACGGCGGCAGCCCGCTGGGGTCAGGCGGCTCACTGCCGATTCCGAGCGGCGGCTCGACGGCCACCACCGGAGGCACGGGAACCACCGGAGGCACGGGAACCACGGCCGGCGGCGCTGCTGGCAGCGGTGGCGTTGCTGCGGGTGGCAGGACGGGCGCAGCGACCGGATGCAATTGGGTCAAAGCCGCCGATGGCACCTCGAGCATGAACCCGGCTGCCGAGGACAAGATCGTGCTCTTCGACGGCAAGGACCTGAGCCAATGGCACAAGCTGAATGAGCCTAGCACCCCCGCACAATGGAAGGTGCAGCCGGACGGAACGATGCGAGTCGTGCCCCAGCCGACACCGACGAACATTCAGTCAAACCAGAAGTTCGACGATGTGTGCTTGCACGTGGAGTACATGACGCCGAGCTTTGCCTCCGGCGTAAGCGTGCAGATGCAGGGCAACAGCGGCGTGTACCTGAAGAGCGCCTACGAGATGCAGATCCTGGACACGCATTCGTCGTCACCGCTGATCGACGGCTGCGGCGCCGTGTACAAAGTTTCGATACCGCTGGTCGTCGCGTGTCACCAATACCTGGTCTGGAACACCTACGAGATCGAGTTCAAGACCTCCGGCTGGGACACGAGCACGCCTCCGAAGAGAATCAAGAACGCGACGTTCGTGCAGGTCGTGCTCAATGGCCTCGTGGTGCAAAAAGACGTAAATTTGGCGGTCGGAACGAGCCCCGGTATGTACTTCACGGAGGCCGGGATCTCGGATGACGCCGGACCCCAACCCATCGCCCTGCAGGATCACCGAGACCTCGTGAGCTTCCGCAATATCTGGGTGACCATCCCTCGCTACTAGAACTAGAACCCCCCTGGTAACGGAACTCCGGGTCGTCGTTCTAGCAGTATTAGGCGCAGACCGAGCACAGCGATTGTGGCATGCTCTCGCGCGCTCGCGGCGGAGCGTCTGCAAAAAGCATCCGTTCCTCTTTCAAAGCATGGGGCCCATGGCAAATAGAACTGCACTTAGTTTAGCGCTCGCTTGTGGCATCGCCTGTTCGCTCGCGGTGCCTCTGGGCTGTCGGAAGCACGAACCCCCCGAGGGGACCGCGGCAACGGCAGCTTCCGGAGCGACGGCGGTAGAGGCCAAGAAATCGCTCACCATTTGGTGGGCGCAATGGGCTCCCGCTGACGGCCTTCAGGAGCTCGCCAGCGAGTTCTCTACGAAGGAGAACGTCGAGGTCAAAGTTCACCAGATCCCTTGGGCCAATTTTCAGGACCAGGTGTTTCAGGAATTCGGCAAGAGTCAGACCGCGTTCGACATCGTGGTCGGAGACAGCCAGTGGCTGGGCCGCGGCGCGACCAAGGGGCTGTACGTCGATCTGAGTCAGTGGCTGCCGACGGCGGTGGAGATTAAGAGTCTTCAGCCGCTGGCGTTCAAGTACCTCGCCGAATACCCCACTGGCTCCACGCACTACTATGCAGCGCCGGCAGAGACCGACGCCATGGGCTGGGCCTACCGCAAGGATTGGTTCGAGGACCCGGCCGAGAAGGCCGCGTTCAAGAAGAAGTTCAACAAGGAGCTCGGGGTACCGGAGACGTGGGACGACTTGAAGACGGTGGCCGAGTTCTTCACGCGGCCCGACCAGAAGCGCTACGGCAACGTGCTCATCACGGGCCGCGGCTACGACGACATCGTGATGGGCTTCGAGCAGGTCCTGTACGCGTTCGGGGGGACGTGGGGCGACGCGAAGACCTTGAAAGTGCGTGGCGCCCTGGACTCGGCGGATGCCGTCAAGGGTTTGGATTTCTTCAAAGCCCTGCTCAAGTACGCGCCGCCGGGCGGCAGCAAGCTCGGCTACGGTGAGGCTCTCGAGCCCTTCGTCAACAATTCGTCGGCCATGCTGATGAACTACTTCGCGTTCTTCCCTGACCTCGCCAAGAAGATGTCCGGCAAAGTTGGCTTCTTCGCCATGCCGAAACAGGGCGATCGCCGTTGCGCGAGCCTGGGCGGGCAGGGTTTCTCGATTTCAGCCAAGGCTCCCGGGCCGCAACAGGAGCTGGCGAAGAAGTTCATCGCTTGGTTCCTGCAGGTCGACACGCAGAAGAAGTGGGTGCAAAAGCCCGGAGGCTTCACCGCCAACGCCGAGATCTTGCATAGCGACGAATTCAAAAAGGCCAGCCCCTATAACGAAGCCTTCGCGCAGTCGTTGGACATCGTCCAGGATTTCTGGAACGTGCCGAGTTACAACGAGCTGATCGCAGCGACGGCGCAGCAGATCGGCGAGGCGCTAGACGGCAAGAAGTCTTCGAAGGAAGCCCTCACCGCTCTTGCCACCGAGCACGAAAAAATCCTGCAGCAATCGGCACACTAGGGTGACGGCGGCGAGCAACGACGATCGCGCCGTCTCCTCGAGCCTTCCGTTGGCTCGGGGTCGGCGCTCGAACGGGTCGCGGCTGATGGGCTGGGGCTTCGTGGCGCCGGCGTTGCTCGTGCTGCTCGGGATGAACATCTTCCCGCTGCTCTTCAACATCTATCTGAGCTTCACCAACGCGGATCTGTCCGGTGGGGTCGTCGAGACCGTGGGCGCCCACAACTACACGTTGTTGTTCAGTGAGGCTCGCTACTCGAACGCGATTTCGCTGACGGCCTTGTTTGTGCTGGTGTCGGTTTCGATCGAGCTCATCTTGGGGTTCGTGCTGGCCTTGGCGTTGCGCGACCACGTGCCCGGAAAGCCGGTTATCCTGACCCTCCTTTTGATCCCGATGATGCTGTGTCCCGTGGTGCTTTCGCTGTTCTGGAATTTGATCCTGAATGGGAACTACGGCGTCTTGAATCAGCTCCTGGCGGCTCTGCACCTGCCCGAGCCTCAATGGTTGACCGACGACACGCTGAAGCCAGTGTCGATCTTGCTGGTCGACGTCTGGATGTGGACACCGTTCATGATGCTGATTTCGCTGGCGGGGCTGAACGCGATTCCGAAGTACATCTACGAAGCGGCCGAAATCGATCGCGCCGGCCGCTGGCTGGTGTTCCGGACCATCACGCTACCGATGTGCGCTCCGCTGCTCGGCCTCGCGGTGCTGCTCCGGGCGACTGACGCGCTGAAACAGTTTGACCTGGTCATGGCCATCACCGGCCCGAACGACGCCACCACCCAGACGCTTAGCGCGCGCATCTATCAGGTCGTGTTTCGCGACTACAAGGTCGGTCTTGGCTCCGCGTATGGCGTCGTCATTTTGGTGGCGGTCATCGCCGTCGCGACGATCTTCGTGCGCTACATCGACGGCCTCAGTAAAGGCCAAGGAAAGGCCGAGGCGTAATCCCGTGAAGCTCGTGCGCGCCTTCGTGATCTTGTCCTATTTCGTTTTGGCAACGCTGCCATTGGCGTGGCTCGGTCTGACCTCGATCAAGACCTACGACGAGACTATCAGCTCGCACGCCAAATTCATCCCTTGGCTCGGGAGTGGTGGCGAAGCGTCGCCCGACTCCGCACGGTTTTCGCCCAATTTTTCTGCGTACAAGAACCTATCCAAGCCCGTGGCCGGGACCCCGAACGATTTTTACCACTACCTCGGCAACAGTATCCTGATCGGAACGCTGTCCACGTTGGCCGCGGTGGCGCTCGGGACGATCTGCGCCTACGGGTTTTCGCGCTTCAAGATTCCGGGCTCGAAGGACTGGCTATTTTTCATCTTGTCGACGCGCTTCCTGCCGCCGCTGGCCGTAGTCGTGCCGGTGCTGCTCATGTATCGCTGGTTTTCGCTCGAAAACACCCACCTCGGACTGATCTTACTCTACACGAGCTTCAACCTGTCGCTCGCCGTGTGGCTGATGAAAGGGTTCGTCGACGAGATCCCCCGCGCGTTCGAAGAAGCGGCGTTGGTCGACGGTTACTCGCCACTTCGGACTTTCGTGCGCGTGATCTTGCCTCAAGCCGCGACTGGAATGGCGGTGACGGCCGTGTTCTGCCTGATTTCGTCGTGGAACGAATTTGGTTTCGCGATGACGTTGAACAACTACGAAGCCACGACGGTGCCCGTCTATTTTGCCGGTCTGCAAGGGAATATCGAAGGCGTCCCGTGGCCACAGATCGCGGCTGGAATGATGATTTTCGTGGCGCCGCTCGTGCTATTTACGGTGCTCGTGCGCCGCCACCTGTTGCGCGGGGTGACGTTTGGAACCATCAAACAATAGTCACCACGCGCGGTTCATCGCGCGTCTAGACCGCACGGCCCTCGGCGCACTGCTTCTGGGTCTGCTGCTGTACGTCGTGCCCTTCTGGCGCGAAGGGCGCCTGCGCTGGGCGTTCTGGCTCACGCTCGGCTCGACCCTGCTCCACGTCTACACCTCGCACGCGAGAAGCGAGAGCGAGCCATGAGCTTTCTGGTCCTGGCCGGCCTGGAGAAGACCTACCCGGGCGGCAATCGCGCGGTGCGTGGCATCGACCTTTCGATCGAACGAGGCGAGTTCGTGGTCCTGCTCGGGCCGTCCGGCTGCGGGAAGACCACCACCCTGCGCATGATGGCCGGCCTCGAGCGAGCGACGGCGGGCACGATTTACTTGGACGGCAAGGACGTAACAACGCTCCGCGCGTCGCAACGCGACGTGGGGATGGTGTTTCAATTCTACGCCCTGTACCCGCACCTGACCGTGTCTGAAAATATTGCGTTTCCGCTGCGCGCGGCCAAAGTCTCCGCCTCGGAGATCCGCGCACGCGTCGACGCGGTCGCGGAGCGCATGGAGCTCGGGAAACTTCTCGGCCGCTACCCCAAGCAACTCTCGGGCGGCGATCAGCAGAAGGTTTCCTTGGCGCGCGCCATCGTTCGGCGCCCCGCGGTCTATTTGATGGACGAGCCGCTCGGTACGCTCGACGCCGACCAGCGGCTTTCGATGCGAGAGCTGATCCGCGTGCAGCAACTGGCGTCACAGGTGACGACCATCTACGTGACGCACGACCAGGAAGAGGCGATGAGCCTCGCAGATAGGATCGTGGTCATGGAGGGCGGGCGCATTCGCCAGGTCGGCACACCCGTCGAGGTCTACGATCGACCTGCGGACGTCTTCGTGGCGAAATTCGTGGGCAGCCCGGGCATGAACTTTATCCCGGGGGAGGTTTCGTTGAGCTCGGGTCAGCCGCTCTTCGTGTCCCAAACCGGGCAGGTGACGATGAGCGTGCCCCATGCCGCGCGTCCGGGCAGCGCAACCCTGGCCGTGCGCTGCGAGCACGTGCACGAGGACGCACAGGGGCCGATCGTCGGCAACGTGCTCACCTGCGAGTACCTGGGCAACGCCAGCAACGTGCACTTGGACACTCAAGTAGGGCGGCTCATCATGCGCACCGATCGCGCCACGGAGCATGCCAGAGGCTCCGTGTTGCGGCTGAGCTTCGACGCTAGCGAGCTCAGCGTGTTCGACCAAGCGACGGAGCTGCGGCTGTGAACGTTCCGGTCTTCCTCACGGGCAGTGAGCGCGCTGCTGGCGCGAGCCCGCTCGTGGCAGCTGCGTCGGATGCGACAGCGCCCTTCTTACGCTTGCAGGGTGTCTCCAAACGGCTCGGGCGCACCCAGGCGCTCCAGGGCATCACGATCGAGGCGCACGCGGACGAACTCTTGGTCGTGCTCGGCCCAACGGGCGCTGGCAAGACCACCCTGCTGCGAACCATAGCGGGCTTGGAACGGCCGGACGCGGGCTCGATTCATCTCGCCGGTCGTGACGTGACCGAGCTCGATCCCGTCGCGCGTGACGTGGCCTTGGTGTTCCAAAACTTCTCGCTCTACCCGCGCTGGAGTGTCCGAAAAAATCTGGAATTTCCGCTGCGCGCTCCAGGCCGCAACATCCCCGAGGCCGAGATCCAAAGGCGGATCGAGTGGGCCGCCCAACTGCTCAAGATCTCGCATTTTTTGGATCGCGACGCGGCGCGCCTTTCAGGCGGCGAAATGCAACGGGTCGCGATTGGGCGCGCAATCGTGCGCCGACCGAGCCTGTTCTTGATGGACGAGCCGCTGACCAATCTGGATGCGAAGTTGCGCGAAGCTCTGCGCGTCGAGCTAGTCGAGCTGCGCCGCGAGCTGAAGACGCCGATGGTTTTCGTCACTCATGACCAGGTCGAGGCGCTGTCCATGGCGGATCGCATCGTCGTGCTGTCCGAGGGTCGAGTCTTGCAGATCGGCACGCCGCGCGAGATCTACGAGCGGCCGGAGTCACCCGTGGTCGCGCTGCAGTTGGGCCAGCCCGCGATCAATCTGTTGCGCGTGCAGCGCAAGGGCGGCTATTGGGTCAGCGAGGGCGGAACCCAGCTGCTGGTCGCGTCGGCCTCGGGCCCCGACCAGCGCCTGCTCGGCATCCGCCCGGAAGATATCGTCCCGGAGCCGATCGTGGAGGGCCGCGAGGCCGCCTCGGGGTCCGAAGCCGTGTTGAAGATCGTCGAGTACATCGGCCCCACGACCACGCTGCTCTGCGATTGGGACAGGGCGCACGTGCACATCGTGGTTCCCAGGCGTGGCTCGTTTCGCGTCGGTGATCGCATCCGCCCGCGCATCAACCCAGACCGCGCGGTGCTGTTCGAGCTCGATTCGGTCGCAGCCAGTCAGTTGTCAGAGGGCGTGCCCAAACCATCCCCATCATTTCCAGAGAAAGAAGGTGTTCTATGACGACTCGTGCCTTCCAACCAAAATTCATGAAGATGAGCGTGCTCACGGCCGCCCTGCAGGAACTGACGCCGCGCTCGATCCGTGACAGCGATCCCGATCGCGCGGTCGAGGACTGGCTGCAATTCTCGCGCGACATGAATTGCCCGAACATCCAGCTTTCCGCGGCGCTGCACCCGACCGAGTCCGATATCCCCGCGGAGGCGATGCTGGATCCGGTGGCGAACACGCTCGACCTGCGAAAACCTTTCGACGGAGCGCGAGCCAAACGCGTGCTGTCGGCGATGGATTCGACTGGCGTGGGCATCACCGATTTGGCCTTCTTCGACAACCTGCTCCACGACGACAACGACGTTCGGAATAAGAAGCATGCGTTCGTGCTGCGCATGCTGGAT
The DNA here is from genome assembly GCA_035549735.1 of Polyangiaceae bacterium. Taxonomy (GTDB): domain Bacteria; phylum Myxococcota_A; class Polyangia; order Polyangiales; family Polyangiaceae; genus PMG-095. The sequence goes on from DASZQI010000056.1 coordinate 15,868, forward strand.
GCCGCGGCAGCGCTCGGGTTGCCTGCGATCTGCGGCTTCGTCGGGCGCAATCAGAAGCTGTCGATGGATGGCAATCTGGCGTTCTTCGAGGAAGTGTTCATTCCGTTGCTCAAGCAAGCAAAGGCGCGGGGCATCGCCTTCCGCGTCGAGCAGTGTCCGATGCCGGGTTGGACGATCGGCGACAACTTCCACAACAACATCGGTTACACGGCGGCGCTCTGGATAGCGCTACACCGGATCTGCGAGAAGCACGGCGTCGGCGATCAGTTTCGCATCCACTACGATCCCTCGCACGCGATCCTGATGGGTCAAGATACGCGCTCGATCTTTCAATATCTGAAGGGCGAAGGCTACGGTTTCATCGTCGGTGGCTTTCACGTCAAGGGCCAAGTCATCGACGCCAAGGGCGTCGCCGCTTGGGGCTACGGCGGGCAGACCGTGCAGCGCGGCGATTGGCTGAACGGAAAGCCCTCGCCCCACCCGGCCGATCAGCTGAATGCCTGGAAGAAGCAAACCGCGTTCTCGGAGCACGAGCTTCCCGGCACCGCAAAGCACGATCCGCTGGGCTATCTACAGAACCGGACCGTCGACTGGCTAGACCACCAGTTGGCCGCGCGAGAGTTGCTGGAGCTGGATGTGGCAAACACGGCGCTGGTCATCGAGCACGAATATCCGCGCGCTCGCATTCAAGACAAGGACCGGCTGCGGCCAATCCTCGAAGGCTCGATCCAGTTCGCCCGCAAGATCGACGAGGCAGCGGCGTGCATGTACGCGCTCCACCACGAGGTCCTTCCGGCACAAGACATCCCCGTTCAGGGGCGCGGACGCGTCGCGTATTGGACCTAACACCTCGGCCCGATGTGCGTTCCGGGCCGTCGTACTAATCTCGCTCAGGCTCCATCAGGAAAGAAGTCATGGCCAAGCCAAAGCTGAACATCGCATTGATCGGTTACGATTTTATGGGGCGCACGCACTCGAATGCCTGGCGCCAAGTCGGGCGTTTCTTTGCTGATCTGCCCTACGACCCAGTACTGAAGGTGGTCGTCGGGCGCACCGAGGCGAAACTGCAAGAAGCGCAAGAACGCCTGGGGTTCGAACAGCGCGCGACCAGTTGGCAAGAGGTCGTGGCGCGCAAGGACATCGACGTCGTCGACATCTGCACGCCGGGCGACTCCCACGCAGAGATCGCGATCGCCGCCGCCGAGTCGGGCAAGGCGATTTTGTGCGAAAAGCCGCTGGCCAATACCGTTCTTGACGCCGAACGGATGCTGGCCGCGGCCGAGAAGGCGAAGGTCATCCACATGCTGTGTCACAACTACCGGCGCTGCCCGGCTGTGACGCTCGCCAAGCAGCTAATCTTGGCCGGCGAAATTGGGCACATCCACCATTATCGCGGAGTCTACCTACAAGACTGGATCGTCGACCCGAGCTTCCCGCTCGTGTGGCGCTTGCAGCAGGCTCGGGCGGGCTCTGGCTCACTCGGTGACATCTTGTCGCATACCATGGATCTATCGCGCTATCTGGTGAGTGAACCGATCGCCGTGTCGGGGCTACTCAAGACGTTCATCACCGAACGCCCGTTGCCCGACGATCCAAGCAAGCGCGGCACGGTGGACGTCGATGATGCCGCGCAAGCGCTGGTCAAATTCGCCAGCGGTGCCGTCGGCTACTACGAGGGAAGCCGCTTTGCGACCGGTCGCAAGAACTACAATCGTCTCGAAATCAACGGCTCGCGAGGCAGTCTGGTCTGGGATCTGGAACGCATGAATGAGCTCGAGGTGTACACCGAAAGCGGCCCAAACAGCGGGTTTCGCAAGATTTCCGTGACTGACGGCAAGCACCCCTACATGGCCGCGTGGTGGCCGGCGGGCCACATCATTGGTTACGAGCACTCCTTCACTCATACCGTCTACGATTTCATGCGCGCGCTCGCGGACCAGAGACTGCCGGAGCCCAACTTCGTGGATGGCTTGCAGAATCAGCGCGTGCTCGACGCAATCGAACGCTCGGCGAGCACCGGGCAGTGGCAGACAATCACGGAGAGGAAGAGCGCATGAACCGGACGACGAAATCCACTCTTGCCGGCGCGGCCGCTTTGCTGATAGCGCTCGTCGACTCGCGCCCCGCGTTCGCGGAAGTTCCGCTCGCGCAATACGAAGGCTGGCAGCTGAGCACGGACGGTCGCGTGAATACGTTCCTCAGCTACGCGGTCGGCACTGGCGTTCCCGACGGCCAGGGCGGCGATGCCGTGGGCGCCGGCACCGTCGATTTCGCAGATTCGAACAATAGCCTCCATTCGACCCGAATCCGCAACGGATTCATGACCAGCATTTTGGGCTTCACCGGTCAAAAGGAGATCAATCCGAACTTCAAGGTGACCACTCGTGTCGCCTTGTGGCTGAACATCGCGGGCAGTCGCAACAAGAACGTCACCGGCCAAGTCGATCCCCGAGAGCTTTATGGGAAGATCGAGGGCAGGTGGGGCAGCTTCCTGGCTGGGAGCGATCTATCGCTGTTCGGGCGCGAAGGGATCTTGACCGACTACCGGATCGCGCACGAGTATGGCCTCGGCTATCCGTGCGCGATCGTGGATACCTCCGGTGGTGCCTGCGGCATGGTCGGGTTCGGCGCGCCGTTTCCCGGCTTCGACCCGGGATTCGTCTACGCGACGCCGAGCTTGGCCGGCTTCCAAGCGTCGGTCGGGCTTTACGACCCGGCGAGTATCCCCAATGCCCAACTCGATCGCCTGCCCTTGCCTCGCATAGAGGCTGAGCTGAAGTACCAGTTCAAGGATCTCGTTCGGGTCTTTGGCAGCGGTTATTGGCAGGTTTTGGAAGGCACCGTGGCCGACGTGACGGCGCCTGGCGGCAAGAGGAATCGGCACGTCGATGCCTGGGGCGCCCAAGCGGGCGCGATGCTGGCAGTCGGGCCCATCATGCTGGGCGGGGCCGCGTACGAGGGCGCAGGGTTTAGCTCCGTCACCGCGCTCGACGGAGGGACGATTGCCGCCGACGCCTCGGGCGTCTTGCGCAATTCGCGTGGCGCCTTCGGGCTGGGAGCGGTGTTGATCGACGCCCTCCATTTGAAGCTTGCAGGTGGTGCTGGCGTTTGGCGCCTCGACAAGAGCAAGAGTGATTCGGGCCCCACGACCGGCTTAGGGACAGCCGAGAGTCCGTTGGTGGCTGCGAATCCCCAGCTCATCAAACAGAATCTGGGTGTGACCGTGGGCGTCTACCAGACGACCGGCCCCGTGCACTTCGCCCTCGAATACTTTCGCGCTGATCAGTCCTGGTTCGATCAAGGAGTGAACAACCCGGACATGACCGTAAGGCTTGTCACCCCCAAGCAAACGGTCAACTTCATCAACGCCGGTACGACCATCACGTGGTGAGGAGTGACGCGCGCTACTCACGCTCGTCGCGCCGGACACGGATTTCGACGTGACCATCGACGTTCTCAGCACCGGAAGGTTCCCGGGCGACGACAAGCCGAAGCCCATCGCCTTTCCGGACCCAGCAAAGACCGCCGTCAGGGGTGCGCCTTTCGCGCTCTTTCCGGTCGAGTGTTGGATTGACGAGGATTTAGCTTCAAGTCCGAGGAACATCGCGAGCAGGGCGTCGTTTCGGTAAAGCGAAAAAAACCGGTGACGCCAGCCGTTCCGAGCAAAGCCCAGGCGGACACGTCCCCTATAGGGGATAGGCGTGCCCCAGTCGAACCGTGCTCGCGCCGACTTCCCCGCATACGGGGCGGCCTCAAAGGGCGATTGGGAGTACGGCGGCCGAGCGCTCATGAAAAGCAGAAGCAGCAATAGTACCACATCAAACTGGCTTCCTTGGCTCCGCCCACTCGACGCCGGTCCGTGGGGCTCGGCCTCAACCGTAAAGTTTCAGTGCCAGCACGGGCACCCGCAGCTGGCAGTTCGGGTCTGCGCGGGCGCTTGGGCGGCGGGAGCATGACCCGCCGTCCTCGAGGTTTCGCGCGACTTGCTGCGTCGAACGCGACGCTGTGCTTGGCCTTGGCTTGCACGGGTGTCGACAGTGGCCCCGGCGGAGTGGGCAGCTCCGGCGGGCAGAGTGGGACAACCGGGGGGGCGCTCAGTGGCGCGACTGCGGGCGCCTCGGCAAATGGCGGCGCGATCGCCGCAACGAGCGGAGGAGCAACGAGCGGAGGAGCCATCACCGGGGGCGCCGTCGGTGCCACCACAGGTGGGTTCGGAACGGGGGGGACGTTTGCGGCGGGTGGGCTCGGAAGCGGGAGCGGCACCGGGGGCGGGGGTGCGACACCCGCAGCCGGGAACGGCGGAGCGAACTCAGCGAGGGGAGGTAGCGGTGGTGGCACGAGCGGAGGCGCAACCAGCGGAAGCGGCGGAGGCGCAATCAGCGGAAGCGGCGGAGGCGCAACCAGCGGAAGTGGCGGAGGCAGGAGCGGTGGCGCAGCGGGCGCGCCTTTGGGCGGCGGAAGCTCCGGAGGCGGCACGGGCGGCACCGCGACCGGCGGAGCCGGCGGCGTTCCGAGCGTGAGCTTCGATCGAGTCTCCGAACTGGTGTTGCAGAATTGCGCCTCGAACGGCTGTCACAGCGGCAGCAAGCGCCCGACATTCAGTACCAACAAGGCCGCGCTTTACACCACCCTCACGACCACGGTCTCGCTCGCGTGCAATGTGCCGCTCATTACCCCCTCCGACACCAGCAAGAGCGCGCTGCTCTTGATCGTTACTGGGAACTGCAGCCTATTTCGTATGCCACCCGACTGTACGACTTTGCCCTGCATTCCCGAGAGCGACATCCAAACCATCTCTGCCTGGGTTACGCAGGGCGCCAAAGGCCCGTAGTGCACAGGTTGCGATCTATTGAAGAGCCTGAGCGAATGGCCTCGCTCGGGTAAAGGTGACGCGTCAGGCGAGCGGCCCAGTCCACGCGCTGACCTACCGCCGCGGCTCAGCCACCACAAGCTCTACTACTCGGGTGCGGTGGGCCAGACTCCGCTGCTGATTGCCGGGCAGCACTGAAGGGAACGACGGAGAGTAGGCTGGTGTCGTTCGACACCAGCCTACGAGGGCCGCCTAGGGTGCCGCCTTGACGTTGCCGAGCACGAACACGTAATCTTGATAGTCCCCGTTGCCCGCTTCTTCGACGGCAAGCAGGTAGGTGTCGGGGATGGCGGTGCCGGCGGCATCCTTGAGCGGATAGCTCTTGATGCGATGAGTGTTCGCCGGCGCATTCAAGGCACCCTCGGTATAGTTGTAATCGCCGTTGGTCGCGGTCCCGGAATCGAACATCATGGTCTTCTGGTCCGAGTAGATCCAGATGCCGAACGGGCCAGCGCCAGGATCGAACGAGGTCATGCCGCCGCCAACCGGCGGATTGACCATGCGGGCTTTGTCCGAAGTTTGCGCGTCAGCGGTATTGGACATCGTAGCCACCATCGTGCAACCGGTCGGGCAACCCGTGGTGCTGGAGTACCAGCCGTAGGGCAGTGGACCCTTCGGAGAGAATCGCGCCACCAGCGTCATGGTTACGTTCCCCGCGCCAGCTTTCGTGAAGCGCGGGGCCGCTACTTCATCAGTACCCGCTTCGACGCCCGGCAAGGTCTTGGGATCGGAGCCGTTGGAGTTCCAATCGTTTTGCGCCTTGCCCACGTTGAGCTTGTAGCCGAGTGTCGTGAGGATTTGCCCGAGCGTGGCCTCATAGTTGTTCACGTTGGCGACTAGACCGTAGACACTAGCCTCAGCGCTGCCCGAGCTCAGCGTGGCGGTGAGCGTGGCGGTTACCATGGTCGACCCCGTCTTTTTGGCGACGGCATCGGTGGGCGCGGCGGGGAGCGTGCCGCCACTGGTGGTCATCTGCAATGTGACCGTGAGATCGCCGCCGGCCGCAACCGTGGCCGGGAACGTTGCCGGACTCGTCACTTTGAACAAATCCATGTTGGGCCCGCTCAGCGCAAGGCCCGTCACGGTCAGGGCGGCTGCCCCGCGGTTGCGTAGTTTGATCGTCTGCTGACTCGGCGTCCCCACACCGCGAACCCCGGTCAACGTGATGCGAGCGTTGTTGTCGAAGCCCACGGTCGATGAGCCCGGTTGCCCGCCGGCTCCGCTGCCGCCCGCGTTCATGTTGCCGCCCGTGCTCGGGCTGCCGCCCGCGCCGCCAGTGCCCGCGCCGCCACTGCCAGGGGCTCCGCCACTCGTGTTCATGCCGCCAGCGGTCGCTCCCCCGGAGCTCGCGCCAGCGCTCGGAGCGGAGCCTCCGGCTCCCGACGGAACACCGCCACCGGCCGAGCCACCGCTCGTTGCCGGAACACCGGCCATGCCCAACCCGCCCGTCCCGGACGGTGCGAAACCGCCCGTGCCGATCGCCCCACCACTTCCAGGCGCCACGCCGCTGCCTCCTGTGCCCGCGCCGCTCGAGGACACCCCGCCGGTATTGCCAACGACGGGAGACTGACCCGAGCCGCCATTGCCGGCCGATTCTTGCGGAGGACTCGAGCAGGCGCCGGTCACGAGCGTACTCAGCACGAGCAGCACTGGAAATGAAGATGACTGAAGCATAATCACGGACTCCTTGCGTAGGACCCGCCACGGCGCGCTTACTATACCGCCAGTTGCCTGGAGTTACCAGCCACTGGCACCTCGAAAGCCAGAACAGTCGGCACACGTCTCCGCTACCTTGAGCGCCACGGCGTCATCGAAGTCACCGCCTGAGCTGACCGCGCTCGCCGAGCGAGAGCCGCCCTGGCCTAGCTGTCGCGCGCCGCTGTGTCAGGGCTCGAGCCCGCGGGGCCGGAGCTCAGGCGGCGTCCCGCCCCGATCACCCGCCTGAATCGGCCGGGGTCGAGCTCAGCGGGCCGCTGTGCGTTCAAGAGCTGGGCTTCAATACTGCTTGCAGCCAAGCGTGTTCAGCGCGCCCTGAGCCGTCGACGGTGGTGGGCGAGCCGGCCGCACGCGCCAAGCAGCAACAGCGCGAGCCAAGCGCGCTGCGGCGATTGAGGAGACGGTCCGAAGGCCAACGCGCACGCAGCGCTCGACTTATCGTTCGCCGGCGCCGGTGTTATCTGGCCGGTGGGGTCGGGCTCGCCTCCACCAAGGGTGCTTCCGCCCATGGGCGGCGTGCCGCTCGCGGGCGGCGCCCCACCCGTCGCACTGGATGGCGCCCCGCCCGTTGCACTGGCGCCGCCGGCGCCGCTCGTTGTGCCAGCGTGGGACGTGGAAGAACCGGCGACGCCGGCTCCACCGCTCGCTCCGCCGGTGCCGACGCCGGTCGCTCCTCCGCTGCTGGTCCCGCCGCCGCAGCCACCGGGAACGTCGTCGACGATGCCGTTGCAGTCATCGTCGAGCGAGTTGCACACTTCCGGCATCGGCAGTCCCGGGGAGCAGTCACTCGACATGCATGTCCGAGCGTATCTTCGGCACGCGCCCACGCCGCAGATCGGCCGAACGCCTTCATCGATGCGACCGTCGCAATTGTCGTCGCGACCGTTGCAGATCTCGGTCGCCATCGGGTAGATGGCGGGGTCGCTGTCCGAGCAGTCCCCCGGGATGGGCACGTAACCCGGCATGGCGGCACAGCCGCTCACCATCACCGAGCCACCGGCCGCCGTGCCGTAGCCGTCGCCGTCCTTGTCGGGATAGACCAGCACCGAGCCCGTCAAGCCATCGTCGATTTGCCCATCGCAGTTGTCGTCGCGCATGTTGCAGCGCTCCGGCGCGCCGGGATGTACCTTCTCGTCGTTGTCGTCACAGTCGTCGAAGTTGTCAGCGAAGCCCTCGGGCTTGGCGCAGCTCTCCATGGTCGAGAAGTTCTTGGTTCCGTGGCCGTCGTGGTCGAAGTCCGTATAATAGGTGATCCCGGTCGCACAGCCGAAAGCCTTCGTGAAGGTGGCGGTGCCCTCCCCGTCCCCCGACGCGCTGCCGTTGGCATTGGCCGAGAGCGCCCACACCTGCAAGGCCACCCCGCCGGGTGTGCTTGGAGCCGTCCAACGCACGTCGAACGTGACGAAGCCGCCGGTCGCTGTTTTCGGTGCGTTGTGCGTCACCTCCGTATCGGAAACGCGCGTCGTGGGCTGTCCACTGATGACGGAGAACACGCCGCTATTCGAGAGCAAATACATCCCCGCCGTGTTGCCGTTCAGCGCTTGAATCGAGACCGAGACCGTCACCGCGGCGCCCGGATCGAAGGTGGCCGGGTTCATGGCAATGGTCACGTTCGTAGACTGGCCCCCATTGTGGCAACCCTGGCAGCCGGCGGACACGATGCCGCCCTTGCGCGCTGCAGCGCTGCTGGCGCCGAACAACAGCGCGAGCCCACAGGCCGCCACGCTGGCGGGCCCAAAGGCCGGCACAAGGTCACACCACGGCTTGTGTTCGAGTAAATTCACTTATGTTAACAATAACTTACGAGCGCTCGTGAGATCCGGAACCTCTCACGCTTGGCGAGGGCGGTCAACCTCCG
>DASZQI010000057.1:0-4504 GCA_035549735.1 Polyangiaceae bacterium
GCTGTGTTCGCGTAATTTATCTTATGTTAACGAATACTTAGAATCGATCGTGTGATTCGGAACCCTCTCACGATCGGCGAGGGCGGTCAACCTCCGGCGCCCGCTTGGCCACGGGGCTCGCCCTTTGGATGGCCTTCCCTCCCCGACGAGATGCAGACGAAGAGCAGGGCGAGCTTTTCCGGCGAGCCCAGGATGAGCGCGTTGGTGTTGGATAGCCCATAGCCGAGGGCGAATAAGCCTTGGAAGCCGCGCCCCACGCGGCGCAGCGTGAAATCTTGGGCGATGATTTGTAGCGTGAGGCTTCTGGGGCGAAGCAGCAAGCGATCGAAGGTGCCTTGCTTGATGGCGATCGGCAGCCGATCGTGACCGTTCGCGAGCGCGTCGCCGAGCGTCATCGACAGGTTTACGATGCCGTAAAGGACGCTCAGATCCGCGAAATTCCAGCCGCCAATCTCTGGAAAGCGCAAGAGCAAGAACCAGAGCGCCAAGAGCTCGCCGCAGGTGATGAGCAGGTGCGCAAAGCTACCGAGCAAGAACGAGGCACGGTATTGCAGCTGCGCACGGAAATTGGCGCGCATCAGCGCGCAGGCGACGTCCAGGGTCTCGAGCAAGCGGTGCAACCTAGCCCCCTTGCACCACCACGCGCCGAAGCGCGTGGCCGAGTAACCTGCGGCCGAGCCAGACCAGCGCGACCGTCCAGAAAAGCTGTCTCGAGAGCGCCAATAGCGCGCCTTCGCCGGTCAAGCTGCCGACGTACAGGCGCAGCGGCGTGTCGATGATGCCGGCAAAAGGCAAGGCCTCGAACAGCCAGCGTGCCGAGTCCGGAAATAGTGCGAGCGGGAGCAGCATGCCCGAACACAGCCAGGAGCACAGCGCGAACAGCCGCGCGATGCCGTCACCGTTCACGGTGATGGTAGTGATCACCGAGAGCAGCGCGGTGAGCGAGGCGCTGAGCGCGAGTGAAGCGAGCAGTCCCACGGCGAAATAGGCGGCCGCGCCTAGGTCATGCGGAGCGCGAAGCCCCCAAGGTTCGGGCAGCAGTGCGGCCAGCGTGACCAGCGGCGGTCCACGGAGCAGGGCCGGTGCCAGCCGCAACGCGACCGAGCGCACGTACCACCACGAATACAGGTCGAGCGGCCGCGCAAGCTCGTAGGCGATTGTGCCGTCCTTCATCATCGCGGCCACGTTCGCGTCGAGGCGAATGGGCATGAGCGTAAAGCAGGCTTGCCCCAGCCAGACGTAGTCGACGACCTGCTCGAGGACGAGCGGCCTGGCCGCGTCGGGTCGCAGGCCCGCGTAGCACGCAAGGAACATGCAGATTCTGAGCACGCCCCAAAACCCTTGCGTAAGAAGGCCCGCGAGCGCCGCCGCGCGGTAGCGTAGTAGCGTGAGCAGCGCCGCCCGAAAGATGGCAAAGTACGCGCTCATTTTCGGCTCGCGTTTTGGCGGTAGAGTTCGCTGATAACCTCTTCGATCGGCGGGTGCGCGATGAACAGGTCGCTGACCGCGGTCTTCGCGGTCAACTCTCGGATCAGCTCGGTCGAGCTCACCCGTTCGGGATCGAACGCGAAAGTGTACCGCGAGCCCGCGCGCTCGACGAGCCGCGCCGCCGGCAGGTCCAGCGAGTTGGCTCCGTCGCCAACGTCGACGATCAGGCGCCGCTCGTGGAGCACCGCGCGGCGCAGCGCCGAGAGCGTGCCGTCTTGCACCACGCGACCGTCCGCCACCACGATCACACGATCGCAGACGGCTTCGATATCGTCGAAATCGTGGGTGGTCAGGATCACGGTCACGCCGCTGCGGCGGTTGAGCTCGCGGATGAACCCGCGCACGGCCAGCTTGCTGGGCGCGTCGAGCCCGATCGTCGGCTCGTCCAGAAACAGCACGTCCGGAGCGTGGAGCAGGGCGGCGGCCAGTTCGGCGCGCATGCGCTGCCCGAGTGAGAGCTGGCGCACCGGAGTCGCGAACAGGGGCTCGAGGGTGAGCAGCGCGCTGAGCTCTTCCAGGCGCGTCGCGAAGCTTTCGCGCGGCACGGCGTAGATGGCGCGTAACAGCTCGAACGATTCGAGCAGCGGTAAATCCCAGAACAGCTGAGTGCGCTGCCCGAACACCACGCCGATGCTGGCCACATGGCGCACGCGATCGAGCCAGGGCACGCGCCCATTGATTCGGCACTGACCGCTGCTCGGCACCAGCACTCCTGCAAGCACCTTGATGGTCGTGCTCTTGCCGGCGCCGTTCGGGCCGATGTACGCGACCAGCTCGCCCTTCTCGATCTCGAAGTCGACGCCATCGAGCGCACGCACTTCGCGGTAGCGCGGGCGGATCAAGCCGAGCAGAGCCGATCTGAGCCCGGGCGTCGGCTCCGCCACGCGGAAGGTCTTCCTGAGCTGTTCTACCTGAATCTGCGCCGCCATTCTCGCCTCGCCTCGGGGCGCTCGCTTAGCGCGACGCAGTTACGCCCAAAAGCCGCTGGGCCTGGAAGTCCGGGTCCATCAGTGGTGAGCGGCCAAGAACCGCTCGGCATCCAGTGCCGCCATGCACCCCGTTCCGGCGGCCGTGACGGCTTGACGATAGGTGAAGTCCGCCACGTCGCCCGCAGCGAACACTCCGGCAACGTTGGTGCGCGTCGTACCGAGCTCGACCTTCAGGTAGCCGTTGGGGTGCATGTCGAGCTGGCCCTGGAACAGCTCGGTCATGGGCGTGTGTCCGATCGCGACGAAGAGAGCAGCTACGTCGAGTATCCTGACCTCACCTGACTTCAAGTCTTTCACCTTGAGACCGGTGACCATGTCCTGAGCGACGTCGAGCACTTCGGTCACCACGTGCGAACGCAGCACGTGAATCTTCGGGTTTTCCAGGACGCGCTTCTCCATGGATTTGGAGGCTCGGAACTCGTCGCGCCGGTGCAGCAGCATCACGTTCGTGCACAGCCCGGCGAGATAGCTGGCTTCTTCCATGGCGGTGTCGCCGCCGCCCACCACCGCGACTCTCTTGCCGCGAAACAGCGCGCCGTCGCAAACTGCGCAAGCGCTCACGCCCTTGTTCTTCAACAAGTGCTCGCTCTCGAGCCCGATGTAGTTGGCACGCGCGCCGGTGGCGATGATCAGTGTCTCGGCCAGATGCAAAATGTTTTCGTCCTCACCCACCCAGACTTTGAAGGGACGCCGCGAGAGGTCGACCTTCTGGACGTCCGCGGTGATGATCTCGGTCCCTTGGTGCTCCGCCTGCTGGCGAAAGCGCTGCATGAGGTCTTGCCCCGAGACGGAACTTGGAAAGCCCGGGTAGTTCTCGACGTCACTCGTGAACATGAGCTGACCTCCGGGGATGAGACCACCAGCGTTGAAACCTTCCACGCAAAGCGGCGCCAGATTCGCGCGCGCGGCGTAGATGGCCGCCGTCAAGCCGGCGGGACCAGAGCCAATGATCAAGAGCTGATGTAGACGGGGATCGGACATAGCTGGACTCTTCCCGATTGTGGTGTTTGAGGGCCCCTTGCCCTGTTCGACGGCGACGCAGCGTTGCCTGACTCAAATGCCGTCCGTGGGCGGGCGCGTCAGGTGGACTTTCCCCTGGAGTCGAGGGCTGAGCCAAACCTTGTTGTTCTTGTCTACGATCACGACGCCGACTCCGGGCGTGGCTTCTGCCAGCTTCAGCCCGCGCTCGGGGCCCAGGATGAACACAGCGTCGTCGATCGCATCGGCCGTCGTCGCATCATCGGCCCAAACGGTGACGCTGCGGCTGGCGGTGGCCGGGTAACCCGTACGCGGATCGATGATGTGGTGGTAGCGCCGGTTGCCAATCACGTACGAGCGCGCGTAGTCGCCGGCGGTCGAGAAGGCATGATCGGTGAGTTCGATGGTGGCAAAGAACTGTCCTTGAGCTCCTCGCGGATCTTGAATTCCGCTGACCCACGGCGAGCCGTCCGGCTTCCTGCCGGCCCCGTACAAGTCGCCACCCGCTTGCACGAGGAAGGCTCGGATGCCGGCCTGCTTCATGACGTCTGCAGCCCGGTCGACGATGTAGCCCTTCGCAATCCCGCCCAGGCCAACACTGTGTCCTTTGGGGATGCGCACGGCGCGCGCTTGTAGGTCGAGCTCGACCTTGCGGAAGTCCACGAGCCGGCGGCGCCGTTCGATTTCCGCTTTCGAGGGGACTTTCGGCTCGGCCTCGGCGGCGCTGCCAAATTTCCAGACGTCGCTCATGGCCTGGAAGGTGATGTCGAAGGCACCGTCGGAGACCTTCCCCTCTTCGAGAGCGCGCGCGATCACAGCGAACGTCTCGGGCCCCACGCTGACCCATTGGTCAGGGTTGAGGTTGATCTTCCCAACCTCGCTGTCGTTGCGCCACTCGCTCAGCACGCCCGCCACGCTGGCGGGCCCAAAGGCCGGCACAAGGTCACACCACGGCTTGTGTTCGAGTAAATTCACTTATGTTAACAATAACTTACGAGCGCTCGTGAGATCCGGAACCTCTCACGCTTGGCGAGGGCGGTCAACCTCCG
>DASZQI010000058.1:0-4585 GCA_035549735.1 Polyangiaceae bacterium
AGCGGCGTCAGGCTGTCCCAGCCGTGGATTTGATAGAGGTCGATGTAGTCGGTCTGCAAGCGTCGCAAACTCGCCTCCACCTCGCGCATCAGGTTGACCCGCGTGGCGCCTCCGTGGTTCGGATTTTTCGGGTTCATCGGCAGGCGCGCCTTCGTGGCGATCACGAGCTCTGGGCGGAGCGAGCCGAGCGCATTGCCGAGCAGCGCTTCGCTCTCGCCCAGGCTGTACACGTCCGCGGTGTCGATCAAGTTGATGCCCTGTTCGACGGCGAAGCGCACCATCGAGTCGGTTTGTTCCTGACCCAGACCGCCCATGCTCATCGCCTTACCGAACTGCATGGTGCCGAGGGAGACCGCGCTCACGAGCAGGCCGGTGTTGCCGAGCTTTCGATACTTCATGCGCCAACTCTAACAGCCGTTACGGCTCACGGGTCGTGCAGTCCTGCCCCACCCGCCCGCAGGGCAGGATCACCCGCGCTGAAGTCGAGGAATCCGAGCTCGATGCGTGGCAGCGGTCGGTGCCGACCGAGACAACGCAAAATTCGAGTGGGCCTTCGGCCAGCTTCTCCGATCCCTCAAGCTCATGCCTTCGAAGTAAAGCGTGGTCCTACTCGCGCATCTCGCTTGCGCGCCAATCGTGCAGCGAAAGCCGCCGCGGCCACCACCATCGCGATAACCGGCGCGTTCGCCGACCCTGTCGGCGACTTTCGGAAGCTACAGCTCGCTTGCTCGCGGTTGCTGGGGGAGAACGACGGGCCGCACGTGCTCGCGAGCGGAGCGGCGCTCGTATCCATGGAGCAAACCGCGTTGCTCTCGGACAATTGGGAGGCGGAGCGCGTGCACTGCGAGGTGGGGTTCCAGGTGCCGTCCGAGTCGAAGCATGGGGTGAGGTCGCGCTCGGAAGCGTTTTCGAGCCAGGATAGGAGCGGGGGTAGAAAGCTGTAGTGATCCGTGGTCGGTCCGCAGGCGGCATCTTTCGCGGCTGACACAACGGCAATCAGTCGCTGTTCGGGGGGCGCGGCGTTCAGGGCTGCGGGTTGCTCGATAACCAGTGGGCCTCCAGAGTCTCCGGCACAGCTGCCGGACTGGGTCGCGCTGACGATCAAGTCGGGCGCGATGCTTCCGAGTGTGATCGGGGCGCTGCGCTTGAGGCCGAATGAATCGCTGTCTCGATCGAGGCCGTAGCCGATCAGGGTGGCGTTCGTGCCTGCGCGCGCGTTGACCAGCTCGCAGCCCGCCGCGAGACGGAGCGGTGGCACGCCTTCGACCGGCTCGGCGAGCAGGCAGAAGGCGACGTCGAAACCGTTACCGAGCGCGGCCTTGGGGTGCGCGAGGCAGCGGCGAGTCTTCACCGTGCGTGTCGGCTGATCGAGGGCCGGGCCGAAGGTGACTTCGCGAACGCCCTCCCCACAGTGCGCCGCGTACAGCACGAGCTCGGGGTGGACCAAGCTGCCCGTGCAGCCGAGATCCAGGGCCACGACGGCCGGCCACTCGCAGGACCGCGTAGCTTTGCCGCCACGCACCGCGGAGCGGCTAACGCTTACTTCGGACTCGTCCGCGGGAGTGCCGCACGCGGGCAGCGCGCTCGTCAGCGCGATTCCCGCGTGCAGCCAGCCACGCAAGGCGAGCACTCTACTGAGAAAGCGCATGCTCAGCGGATGATCGGTACGTTGATGGTCTGATCCATCGCCAAGCACGTGGCACGAGCGGTCAGGCCGTTGCCGCTGTTGACCTCCATGGCCATCGTCCAGTCGCCGCGAGTTCGGTCCGGAAACACCTGGACCCACTCGTCGGCGCCGTTGAAGTCCCCGCTCACCTCGCTCAGGTAGCAAAACGTGGAGGCCAACGGCGCGATGGGGAACGGGCAGCGTGCAGCGCCGCAACGTAGGTCGATATCCTCAGGATCTCCGAAGATCTCGCCACCCTCTCCGTGAATCGTCACGCCGTCGGCGGTGACGAAGCCATCGTTGAAGTAGGTGAGGTAACGAGGGTTCTGACCAGCGGCGAGCCCGAACGACAGCGCGGTTGCCGCCGCGGTATGCGTGCCGTCCTGAGTGCCGTTCTTGATTTCGACGGCGGGCGCCAAGGTCGATCGCGCTCGCTCTCCACCGCCTTCGAAGCGGCCGACCAGGCCGGTGAAGATGGGTGCGGTACGAGCCGGCAATGGCGTGCTGCGCGTGACGTTCTTGCCGGTGGTGCTGGCCAGGAAATCACCCGCAATCGTCACGGTACGACCGGCGTTCACACGAAAGGCACTGAGGGGTTCGCACACAGCGTCCGCTTGCAAGAAATTGCTGCCCGGGTTGAGGCCCCTCAGCACCCAGTTCGCGCCTTGGCGCACCACCATGAGGCTCGTACTCGTGGCGAGCTCTCCGCGTACCATGGTCAGCCCGCACACGTGCGTGCTGGTCGGCATCAGCGTCTTTACTAGATCGCCCTTGCTCCAGCGGAACCAGCGGAACGAATTCGAGAGCCCAGTGAGTTCTTGGTCTTGGGGATAGCTGGCTGGTTCTGCGCGTCCCGCCGCGCCTGCTGGTTGTGCGCCCGAAACCGAATCGCTCGCGCCCTCGGTGCCGAGGCAACCCGTAGCCAGAAGTACCGAGAGTGTGCTCGCACTGAATATCAAATGAGTTTTCGCACTTGTGATCGAGAACATGAGACAGTCCTTTCCCGCGCGGCTCGAGACGAGTTCTCGAGCCGTTGCCGATATGGTGCTCACGCAAGCAAGCGCGGGGTTCCACGCTACCGACGTAAGCGATGATGTCCCCTATCTAGCGCCCGCGCAGGGCGCGGTATTGTACGAAGTTGCGCCGCCCCGACCCGAGCCGATCAATTTCACCCGCCCGATCGTTTCTGTGTCACCGCGCCGGAGCGCGAACATCCCGCTAGGCTGGTGCTCGATCGAGGGGAATGAATGCAGCTCGCGACTGAATCCGTCGGCACCATTCAAGAATGGCCGGATACGATTGCATATCGAAGCCCCCTTCGGATGCGCAATGCACGTAGGCGAAGAGACAAATGTCCGCGATCGAAAAGGCTCCGCCCACTAGGTAGTCGCTGCTCTTCAGCTGGTGTTCCAGAGCTGCGAGAGCGCGCTTGCCTTCAGCCCACCACGTTTCGAATTCCTCGTCGCGAGTTGCGATCGCATCCGGATACCGCCGACGGAACCTGGCTCGCGAGATGACACCATCTACATGAGTCTGCTCGAAGCACATCCACTGTAGGACGCGCGTCCGGCGGATCCCGTTCGCTGGCAACAGACGCGTGCCCTCCGCCAAGTGGAACAGAATGGCGGTGCTTTCGCAGAGGCACGTACCGTCCTCGAGCTCGAGCACGGGGATCTCCCCGACCGGATTCTTGGCGAGGAACCACTCTTCGCGCGTCTCCCCGCGTAGGATGTTCACCTCTCGGTACACGAAGGGCTGACCGAGCTCCCGAAGAGCGAGCCGCACCTTGTAGCCATTCCCGGAGTCCAGAAAATCGTAAAGCGTAAGCATGCCGCGCGCCCCCATGACCTCGCCCCCTTACTCGGGGCTCGGTGGTCTCTCGCTCGCGGACAGCAGGGTCCGCACTGCAGCGTTTCCTTCTGCGAACCTGCGCACGGCCGCGAAGATCTCCTCCATCAGCTCCGTGGACACGGCTTCGTCCATCGAGGGGAGTACGGTCAGACCTACTCGGCGAAGCGTCACGACGTACCGCTTGGAGCTGGCGCCATCTACCTTTGCGTCAACCAGCACCGCGGATCCTTCCCGGCGCAGGTTGCTAACCTGAACGGGCATGGCTGTGGGATATGCATGCCATGTTTACGTGTCAATCCCTTGCAACAGCTCAGCGTTCCGCGGAACCTTTCGGCCGCCTCGGGGGCCGACTTACGCTCGCTTTCTTTCCGCGCCCCATAAAACACGCGGTCAACGCATTAGGCCGCAAAACCAGTGGTTGAGGCGACGCGGATGGAACGGCAAAAACGTTAACTCGACTCGTCCGCGACGCGAATCACGACGAGGTTGCAGAGGACGCGGTCAATACGGCCGCCTGCAATCATCACGCACCGTTGCCCAGCTCCGGTGCGGCCAAGAAGCTCGCCGCGTTAAGGACTGAAGAGCATCTCGCCGACTGCACCAAACGGCCTCTCGTCGTAAACTCGACGCGTCCTTTCGATAAGGCCTCGAAGGCTCCTCGACCGACTGGTGACAAACTTCCTCCGAATGATCTGAAAAAACTTTGGAGGCGGACGGGCTGACTCAAGTCCGGATGCGCCCTCGTTTGGTCGGTGTCCCGCTTCCTCCGTCGAGCATGCTCGAGGACCGGTCGAACCCGAAGTGAGACGACTCTGCGGACGGCCCGACAAAAAAGATGGCCTTGTTTGCGACATCAGCGGAACGCTCGCGGGACGCGCTTTTCGCTTGTCGTAAATGTTCTGGCGAACGCGCGTATTCCAATGCCGTCGAGATCTGACGCAGGCCTTCCGGGCATCCTGCGTTCGTGGTACGACGCTTGGCTGGTTGGGAGAATCGTGGGGCCTCAGCTCGCCTGGGCCTCGCGATTGGTGAACAATGCGAAAAGAATTAGCTCTTCTTGGGTGTAGT
>DASZQI010000059.1:0-113297 GCA_035549735.1 Polyangiaceae bacterium
GACCAACTACACCGCCACGCCCACCAATTCCTGGTCGGTCCAGTTCGACGTCCACGAGTCCACCCCGTACACCCAGTGGGGCGCCGATTACGCCAACACCGGCTCGCTCTACACCGCCAGCAACCAGTCGTGGAACGGCAACATCCCCTCGACCCAATCGATCAACTTCGGCCTCTGCGCGAACAAGACCGGCACCAACTGGCGCCCCACGCTCGTCTCGGCGAACGTGCAGTAAGCGCGAACATCGCGACCTTCCAACGGGGTTTGGCTCCGTTACTCGCCTGGTGAGCAGAAGCCGCGGCCTGGGACATCGCGGGGTCGTGTCGGTTGGCGCGGTCCGAGGACACGCTAGGCGTGTTGACAGATGAAGGTGAGGTGTCCATCTGTGTTGCTGCACGTGCAATCGGGCATCGTGAGGCAGCTGCAGTCGGTGCACGCCGTCGGGTTGCACGAGTACGAAGTCGGGGTTCCGGCTGGTCCACCCGAGCTCTGGACACAATATTGCTGCTCGGTACATCGCCGTGTGCCGCACGCAAAGCTCGTTCCCGAGTAAAGCGCCTTGCAGGTGCGGGCTTCGCAAGCAACCTCCACCTTGTCTTGCCATGCGAAGTCGACGCGTGTTCCGTCTTCGACGTCCACGCCGAACGCCGCGCAACCACAGGCCGGATACTGCTGCTCGCAAGTCGCCTCTGCTGCGTCGAAGGCAGGCTTGTCGTTCGCGCTGATGGCGCTGACGAATTGTGCGCCACAGCAGTTCGTTTGGTGCGCTACGGCAAGGCAATCCTCCGGCTTCGCGCAGGCGCGATTGAACTCCGGAAAGTAGGGTGTCGCGCCGGTGCATTGGACGGCGCGTTCGCCGGCACTGCCACCTGCACTCTGACCGCTCGAGCCACCACCACTGCCGCTCGCGCCTTGTCCGCCCGAACCACCCGAAGCTTTACCGCCGCTCGACCCGCCAGAGGCCGTCTTGCCCCCGCTGTGCGTGCCGCCGGTTCCAGCGCCGCCTTGGACTACCTCTCCGCCCGCTCCGCCGCCGCTCGTCGTGCCACCGGCGCGGGTGCCCCCGCTTTGCGCGCCGCCTTCGACTGCCACGCCTCCCGTTGCGACGCTGCCACCGCGCGTTCCGCCTGTGCCTGAGCCAGCACCGGCGTCGTCCGCACGACCTCCCGTCGCGCTGTTCCCTCCACTCGAGCGAGCGCCCGATTCGCCGCCGTTGCCGGCACCTCCCTTACCATCGCTGTCCGGACTCGAGCTGGAGGTCGCGCCGCAGCTCGCGACGAGGATGCCAGTGAGCGCGAAAACAACGGCTGCGATCGGTGGTCTCATGATCTTTCTCTCGGGAGCACCCCAAGGGGCGTCGACTAACGAAGAGCAAAGAGCGAGCCAATTCCGAAGTGCGCGAACTCAAAGGCAGGCCGCAATCGGTTTATTCGGAAGTGGCACAGTCTGGGCCACCGACGGCGCCGTCTGGTTCTCGCATCGAGCGTCGCTTGGGCGCGCTGTACGCCCTCACGCCATCGTCTTGCGAATCCGCTCCACGTGCGTAACCAGCTCGCGCAGGGCCGCGTCCTGACGCCGCGCCGCGTCCTCGACCTGGCTCACCGAGCTCACTGCGCGCTCCGAGCCGCGATGCAGCGAGCGATGCGCGTTGTTGAGCTGCCCGACCATGCTGTTGATGTTCTCGATGGCCTGCTTGAGCTGGCGGCTGCCGTTGCTCTGTTCATGCGTGGAGCGTTCGACTTGCTGCGCGATGGTGCGCATCTTCTCGCCGCTCTTCATGATCAGCTCGGAGCCGCGCGCTTGCTGCGCCGTTGCAGCAGCAATTTGCTGCACGGTGGCGGCAATGCGGCCGATCGCGTCGGTGACCTGCTTGCTGCCCTTGGCCTGCTCGACCGTGGCGCGCGCGATGGCGCGCACCATGTTGGTGCTCTTTTGAGAGCTTTCCAGAATCTTCTTCAGGGCGCGCTCGGCCTCGTTAGAGACTTCCACGCCGCGGTCGACGTTCAAGGCGCCGCGCTCCACCGCTTGGATGGCGTTGCGGCTCTCGGTCTGGATGGTCTTGATGAGGTCGGCGATTTCTTTGGTGCTGGCGCCAGCGCGTTCGGCAAGATCCTTGATTTCGTCGGCGACGACCGCGAAGCCTTTGCCGTGTTCCCCGGCCTGGGCGGCGATGATGGCGGCGTTGAGCGCGAGCAGGTTGGTTTGCTCGGCGACGTCGTCGATCACGTTCAAGATCTGGCCGATGGCGTCGATGCGTGAGCCGAGGTTCGAGATCACGGCCACCGCTTCCTGGCTGCTCTCTTTGATGCGGTAAATTTCGCCGATGGTCTTCAGGATCGCTTCGGCGCCGCGCTCGGCGTCTTGCGCCACTTCTTCGGACAGGCGGGCGGTTTCGTTGGCGTTCGATTGCACCTGGTCAATCGAGACGTCCATTTCGTTCATGCTCGAGCTGGTTTCCTCGGCGGTGAGCGAGAGCGCGTCGACGTTCTTGGCGACCTCTTTGATCGAGTAGGCCATCTCCTCGATCGAAGCCACGGTTTCGCGAACGCCGGACGCGAGCTCGCCGATGTTCTCGGTGACCTCGTCGGTGGTAGCGTTCATCTCGAGCACCGAGGAGCTGGATTCTTCGGCGCCTTGCGCGAGCATCTCCACGTTGGTGACGATGTCGTGGTGGGCCGTCGCCATCTCTTTGATGACGCGCGCGGTCTCGTCGGTGGCGCTGATCTGGCTGGCGACGCCGTCGGTCAGCACGCGCACCACGGCCGACGCGCTCTGCGCGGCGTCTTGAAGGCCTTCCACGGCGCGGTTCGAGCGCGAGTCGAAAGCGTCGCCGAGCGCTTCGTACACGCCAATCAGCGTGATCGGTACGCCGGGCGGCGGTTCAGGGCGCTTGCCCTCGCCCATTTTACGCACGCTGGTGCGAAGGGTGCTGAGGTCTTGCGCGGGCACCGAGTTACCGTCACCGCCCGAAAGCACGACGGCGGCGGCGCCTGCGATAGCGACCACGAGCGCGTAGCTGCCGAAGCGCGGATCGGTTCCGGCCGCCACCCACATAATGACGGCGGCAGCAGCCAGCGCGAGCAGCGCCCAGACCTGACGCGGCGTGAGGCGAGTCATCGATTGTTCCCGAGGGGTCAGGGTACTTGCCGGAAGGGGCAGTGAACAAGGGGATGTTCACGGCGCCGGGATTAGCGTCGCTAAGCGGCGAAGCCGCGCGCTTCATTAAGTCGCGTTTGCAGTTCGGCCCGGCGGCTCATGACCTTCCCGAAGGGGCAGCGAACGCGGGCCTTCGAGCGGCAATTCGAACCAAAACTCGGTGCCCCCGCCCGCCGCATCGCGATAGCCGATTTCGCCGCCATGCTCGACGACCAAGCGCTGAGCGATGGCAAGACCCAGCCCGGTGCCGTGGACTTTGTTGGTTGCGTAAGGCTGAAACAGTCGGTCACGCAGCTCGGGGGCGATGCCGGGGCCATTGTCGCGCACGGTGACGCGCACGCGTTCGTTGCCCGCGGGCGCGACGCCCACGAGCACACGTGCGCCCGGAATGCCTTTGACCGCATCGAGCGCGTTCTGCACGAGGTTCGTGAGAACCTGCACGATCTGATTGCGGTCGACCAACGCGTTCGGGCAGGCGACGGCATCGAGCTCGACCGCTGCGCCGCCCGTCGCGTGCAGCGCGACCACCGAGCGCGAAAGGTCGACCAGGTCCACCGAGCTCGGGCTGGGCGCGGGCAGGCGCGCGAAGTCGGTGAACTCGGACACGATCTGATTGATGCGATTGACTTCGGTGAGCGCGGTGCGCGTGGCCTCGTCGAAGTATTCGTCGAACGCCGGATCGGAACGCGCACGCAGGCGCCTCAGCGTCTCGATCGCGGCGCGGATGGGGGCGAGCGGATTCTTGATTTCGTGCGCGACCGTCCGCGCGATTTCGCGCCACGCGGCGATGCGCTCGCTGGCCGCGAGCTGCTTGCGCAAGCTGGTGAGGTCGTCGATGGCGCGATTGAACGCCGCGGCCGACTCTTCGATCTCGCGCGGGCCCCTGGCCTCGATGTGCCGCGGCTCGCCGCGCATGACCTCGCTCGCTTGACGCGCCAGGTCGACCATCGGCCGAGCGAGTCCGCGCGAGAGCAAAGCGGCCAGGGCCAGCGCCGCCGCCACAGTGACCCCGCCGACCAGTAGGATCGTGGTGTCGAGGTTTTCGAGCACCACTGCCAGTGGCAGCCGCGAACGGCTGGCCGTGACCGCGATTTCGGGCCCGAGCTCCGCGAGCGGGATGCGTTCGCTCATCGCACCGGGGCTTTTTGCGACCGGGTCGAAAGAGAGCGTCATTCCGTACGCCTTGCCGATCTGCTCGAGCACCGGATCGACGCGCCGCTCGGCGAGCAGCCCCACCCAAATCCGGGGGTTTTGCGGATCTTTGCGCAGGCAGGCCGCGCTCACGGTGCGCGTCGGGTGCACGCTGAGCTCGGCGCGCTCGCCGAGCGCGCTGATGCGCTGACTCAGTTTGGGGTTTCGCTGCCCCACCAGGCCGATGGCGTGCGCGCCCAGCACTTCACCCCGGTAAGAGACGAGCCAGAGCTCGTCGACCTCGAGCACGGTCGCGAGCTTGGGCACCCGCAAGCTGAGTGAGAGCCGGCGTTCGGAAAGATCGCCTGCGGATAGGCCGACCAGCGCGCTATCGACCAGCTCGTCGTCGCAATGTGGCCCGACCGCGAGCGGTAGGCGCTGGAGTTCGCGCTTCAGCTCGACCCCGAGCGGTTCGAGAGCGGCGCGAAATTCGGCCTGAAATCGCTGCTCTTCCGCGCGGCGCCAGGCTTCCCGCACGCCATACCCGACAGTTGCTGCAGCCGCGACCGAGAGCAGCCCGGTCGCGAGCAGGAGGCGTTGGGTCAGCGTGACGGCGGGCATGCGGTGGCGAGCCTGAGAACGGCGGTAGCTGGCGCGCGCGACGCGGTCAACGAGATCTCGTGCGAACGGAAATCCCGCCGTCCGAAGCTCGTGCTCGGAGCGCGATCCAATCGTCCATGAAGAGCGATGCGGGAGCGGTTCCGTGTTGAGCTCGCTCGATCTTTGACCCATACTCCGAGCGTTCGTCGGGGTGTCCGCATTGATCGGGGCAACGGTATCGTGATGTCTTCTCTTCGCTCAGTTCTCAAGCTTGTCGTACCACTGACCCTCGCCAGCTCGCTGGCACACTGTTCGTCCTCGCCAGAAGTGGCGTTCAAAGACGACCAAATGCCTTCAACGTCCGGCGGCACCTCTCCCTCTTCGGGAGGGCGCAGCCACACCGGCGGCATCGACGTTTCGCAAGGCGGTACTGCGGATGGTGGCGACGTGGGTCAAGGCGGCAGCGGCGAGGTGGGCCCCGCCTGTGGCGACAAGTCGCTCGACCCCGGCGAAGGCTGCGACGATGGCAACACCCGTCCGGGTGATGGTTGCTCCGGAATCTGCAAAATCGAGCCGGACTTCGTGTGCCCGACGCCGGGCGAGCCGTGCACCTACACGGTCGAGTGCGGGGATTCGGTAATCAGCGGCGGGGAGGCCTGTGACGACGGCAACGCCAAGTCCGGCGACGGCTGCAGCAGCAGCTGTCAGGTCGAGCGCGGCTACGCTTGCGCAGAGCAGGGTAAGCCCTGCACGCCGAGCCAGACCGCAAAGTGCGGAAACGGCAAGGTCGAGTTCGGCGAAAGCTGCGATGACGGCAAGGCCGTGGCCGGTGACGGCTGCGACGCCGACTGCCAACGTGAAGACGGTTTCAGCTGCCCTGAGCCGGGCGCGCCCTGCGTGGCCAACGAGTATTGCGGCGATGGCCGGCTGAGCGCGGGCGAAGTCTGTGATGACGGCAACACGGAGCTCGGTGACGGTTGCAACGGCCGCTGCCAGCTCGAGCCGTTCTCGGTGTGCCCGAAGCCGGGCGAGCCGTGCGTGTCCACCATCGTTTGCGGTGACGGCAAGGTCGTCGGGGACGAGGCTTGTGACGATGGCAACACCGTCGCGAGCGACGGCTGCGCCGCCGACTGCAAGCGCGTCGAGTCGGGTTACACTTGCCCCACCGCGCAAGGCGTGGGTGGCGCCTGCACCAAAGCGCCGACCGCGAGCTGCGGCGACGGCAACCTCGATCCGGGCGAGTTTTGCGATGACGGCAACAAAGTCGCGACCGACGGCTGCACCGACACCTGCACCGTGACCGCGGGCTACGACTGCCCGACCGCGGGCAAGGTGTGCACGCTGATCGAGAGCTGCGGCGACGGCAAAGTCAGCCTGGGGCTGCAAGAAGAATGCGACGACAGCAACAGCACGGGCGGCGATGGTTGCAGCATCGACTGCAAGGTCGAGACCAACTACGCCTGCCCGAAGCCTGGGGAGGCCTGCGTGTCGCTGGTACGCTGCGGCGACAAGGTCGTGCTCGGCGACGAGACCTGCGACGACGGGAATGCAGTCGCCAATGATGGCTGTTCGGCGACGTGCCAGGTCGAGTCGGGCTGGGTTTGCCCGGTGGGTGGTAAGTGTGCTGCCGCGCGCTGCGGCGATGGCCTGGTCGCGGGCGCCGAGCAGTGCGACGACGGTGGTACCGCGAACGACGACGGTTGCTCGTCGACGTGCCGGCTCGAGCTCGGCTGGGTGTGCACGGGGGCGCCCAGTGCGTGCAAGCGCACCGTGTGCGGTGACAACAAGTTGGAAGGGCTCGAGCAATGCGACGGCGGCAACACGTTGCCCTTCGACGGCTGCTCTCCCGAGTGCACGAACGAACCAAAATGTACGGATGCTTCCGGCAACCGCACGGCCTGCGTGCCCGTGTGCGGGGATGGCATCACCTTTCCCGCCGAGCAGTGCGATGACGGCAACCTGCGCGACGGGGACGGCTGCAGCTCGAAATGCAAGATCGAGCCCGGGTTCACCTGCGCGCTCACCGCGGACACGGTCACGTCGCTGAAATTGCCCGCGATTTTCCGGGATTTCACGCCGGGGCCGCCCTCCAATGCGCCGACGCCGCCCGCGGGTAAAGTGGCTCACAACGACTTTCAGTGGTCGTATTCGAGCCCGCCGCAGGGCACCGCCAGCAACCTGTGGGGCTTCAATCCCAACGGGACCTACTACGGCGCGGCCGCGAGCTCCGACAACCGCATCAGCGGCGTTACCTTCAACGGCCTGCACCAGGGTTTTGCCCGCGCCACGCTCGGCAACAACGCGGACGCGGCGGGCGCGATCGCGCTGCTCGGCAAGCCGGTGTTCGCGTACACCACGGCGACGTGTCCGTTGTCGGCGACGGGTACCTCGGGCAGCTGGCTACGTCGCAACGGGGTCTACTACTGCGCGGCAACCGTGCAGAGCGCGACCACGTTCGCGCAATGGTTCACCGACGGCAACTGGGCGACCACGATTCCGAGCTCGCTCACGCTGGTGCGCTGCCCGCGCGTGGGCGCGCCGGCGAATGAGCCGGTGGTGTGCCAACCTGCCGACGCGAACACGTTCCTGTTCGACAGCAACGTGCTCACGCCCGACGGTACGGCCTGCGGCACGGCGTGCGACGGTTTCTTCCCGCTCGACGATCAGCCGGTCACCAAGTTCAACGACTGCGGGGCGAGCTCGGACAACGGCGCCACGAACGCTCACAACTTCCACTTCACCAGCGAGGTCCGCTACTGGTTCCAGTATCAGGCCGCGGCCAACGCCACGCTCAGCTTCCGCGGTGACGACGACGTGTTCGTGTTCATCAACGGGCACTTGGCGGTCGACATCGGCGGCATTCACGGCAAGCTCGACGACAGCGTCGTGCTCGACGCCGCGCACGCTACGGCCTACGGCCTGGTCGAGAACGGCATCTACGAGATCGGCGTGTTTCAAGCCGAGCGCAATACTTGCGCGTCGAACTACCGCTTGCAGCTCAAGAACTTCGTGCTGCGCGGCTCGGTGTGTGAGCCGCACTGCGGCGACGGCGTGGCTACCGCCGACGAAGCCTGCGACGACGGCACTGCCAACAACACCGGCGCGTACGGCAAGTGCACGCCCGATTGCCGGCTCGGGCCGCGCTGCGGCGACGGCACGAAGCAGAGCAACGAGGCCTGTGACAACGGCCTGAACACCAGCACTTACGCCACCTCGGCCGGCGCGTGCGCGCCCGGCTGCGTGCTGCCGCCGAGCTGCGGCGACGGCAAGATCGACGGCGGCAATGGTGAAGAGTGCGACGACGGCGCCGACAACGCCAACACCTACGGTCACTGCACCACCAAGTGCAAACGCGGTCCGCGCTGCGGCGACGGCGTGGTCACCAGCACCGAAGCCTGCGACGACGGCGTCAAGAACGGCACTTCGTCCAGCCGCTGCACCGCGACCTGCGATTTCAAGTGCGGCAACGGCGTGGTCGACGGCGGCGAAGAGTGTGACGACGGCACCGCCAACAACACCGGCGCCTACGGCAAGTGCTCGGCCGATTGTCACTTCGGTCCGCGCTGCGGCGATGGGATCAAGCAAGCGACCGAGCAGTGCGACGACGGCAAGAACGACGGCACCTACGGCACCTGCGCCACGGGTTGCGTGTTCGGCCCGCGCTGCGGTGACGGCATGCTGCAAAGTACGGCCGGGGAGAAGTGCGACAAGGGCTCGGCCAACGTGGCGCCCAAGAACAAGCCGTACGGGAAGGGAGTGTGCACCACTGCCTGCCTACCCGCTCCGTACTGCGGCGATCGCAGCGTCGACGCCGGGGAAGTCTGCGATGACGGCGTGAACAGTGGGATGCCAGGCTCCTGCACGCCCGATTGCAAAGACTGGGTCGACCTGCCCTCTTGCGGCGATGGCCACCAAGACCCGAACGAGGAATGCGACGAAGGTGCCGACAACGGCGCGGCCGGCAGCGGTTGCGACGTGCGCTGCCGAGTCAGCTGCGGCAACGGCGTGCGCGACATCGATGAAGAGTGCGATGACGGCGTGAACGACGGCAGCTGGGGTACGTGCAACATGGACTGCACGCTCTCCGACTTCTGCGGCGACGGCATCAAGAACGGGCCTGAAGCTTGCGATCTCGGCGACAAGAATCAGAGCAACCCGTACGGCGCGGACACCTGCACGCTCTCCTGCACACCGGGGCCCTACTGCGGCGACGGTCGGATTCAATTCAGCGCGGGCGAAGAGTGCGACAGTACGTCGGGGTGCGGCTCGGATTGCATCTCCATTATTCCGAAGTAATCGATTGTGGGGGCCTCGCGGAAAAGGGCGCGCTTTACGGCGCGCCCTGCCATTGGGCAGTGAGGTCCGGGGGGGGCGGCGCGGCAGCCGCGCATGCCGCGCTTTGAGGACGGCGCGGTCGTCGTGCGATGGGTGCTCCCTTATCGCTGGTGCCCTCCCGCCACCGCCTTTGGGTCACAGTGGGCAGCTACTGGGGTGGGGTGAGATTGAACCGTGGATCCGGGTGCGGGCCCCTCCCATCGAACGGGGGGAGGTGAGACGAGGACGGCGCGGTCGTCGTGCGACGGGTTCTCCCTTATCGCTGGTGCCCTCCCGCCACCGCCTTCGGGTCACAGTGGGCAGCTACTGGGGTGGGGTGAGATTGGATCGTGGATCCGGGTGCGGCCCCTCCCATCGAACGGGAGAACCCATCGCCCGACTCCCTCGGCGTGCTGGTGCTTGGGGAACTGGAGACGGAGTTGAAAGGGGACGGCGCGGTCGTCGTGCCGGTGTTGGGGGAACTGGAGACGGAGATGAAAAGGCCGCAGCGCGGTGGTGCGTTCCCGCGAGGGGTTGGGAAACTAGGGACAGAGGTGAAAAGGCGAGGGAGTTCAAGGCCGGAGGATCGGCCGACTTTGTCGGGGGTGCTGGTGGTGAGTGTCGGCAAATCATCACTCATTCGAGACGAGAACGTCATGGGTGTTGGCGGATCTTCTCGGGGTTGGGCTGATGGAGTGAGTTGATGAATGCGGCTTCGATCGATCCCGAGGGGCTGATTTTTGCCTTTCGTTTGGATACGGGGGAGCGGCTGAAGAAGTCGGCGCTGGAGCTCGAAGCGGGGGTCGATGAGGGGCCGCTTTGGCTTCACTTCAATCTCTACGACAACCGCACCAAGCGCCATTTGGAGCGATTTGCATTCGTGGATGAGGAGGCGCGCGCGTTGCTGGTCGGGAGCGATGCGCAGGTTCGGATTTTGGTGCTCAATGAAGGTTTCGCGGCGGTGCTGGGCGACTTTCATCATGAGTTCAATCAGGACGCGGAGGCGTTCGGGAAGTTTCGGGTCTATGTCGATCCGCGGGTGATCATCACGTGTCGGCAGCAGTCGCTACGTGGGATCGATATTTTGCGGCGACGGGTGGAAAGCGGTGAGACCGCGGAGTCGCCGGCGGAGTTGTTCGAGCGGCTCGTGCGCGCGATTGCAGTGGGGTTCACGGACGTCGCGCTCAAGCTGGGGGATTGGGTGGAGGACGCAGAAGACGATGTGCTGGCGGGTAAGGTTGGGATGCGCGGTGGTGAGCTCGGTCGCATTCGCCGGCTGCTCGCGCGTTTGAGGCGACACGCGAGCGCGAACCGCAACGCCTTGCGTCCGCTACCCGACCTCTTGGGGGAATGGTGCTTGCCGGAGCAAGCGCAGCGTCTGCGAGAGGCGGTCGAGCGCTTGGACGCCGTGGGTCAAGATCTCGAGCTCGTGACGGAGCGGGCGCGACTGGTGCAAGAAGAGATCGAGAGGCGGCTCAATGAAGCGACTGGGCGTAATCTCTATCTGCTTTCGATTCTGACCACGACGCTGCTGCCAATCACGCTGATTACCGGCATTTTCGGCATGAATCTGAACGGGATGCCGTTCGCGAATTCGCCGCACGGGTTCTGGACCGTGATGCTGGTGATTACGGTCGCGATCGTAGGGGTGATGCTCGCGATGCGACGGCGCGGGGTGTTCTGACGGTCGGCTCGAAGCGAACGAGGGCTGCGGTTCAAAACCGAGCACGGAAGGCGACGCGATTCAGGCCGAGCTCGAGCGCAGTGGTGGATTCGCTTTGGTTCGGGTTGGCGGTAAACCAGAGCACTGCACCACCCGCAAGGCCGAGTCCGCCGACGATGAAGCCGACGGTCGAGAGATTGCCCGCGTCGCGGGCGTCGCTGCGGAGCCCCACGCCGACTTGGTCGCGACAGTCGGCGCCGTCACAGTGTTTTTCTGCTTCGTCGTGCTTCGACATGGACTTCAGTCCGAACACGGTGCCCACGGCGACGCCGGCGACGCCGATGACGCCCGCGCCGACGCCGAGCCAGCGTTGGCTGCCGAGCCCTCCGTGTTGCTTGGGTGTGGCATCGCTGGCCGGGGGAATCGCGGCGTCGCTGGACGAAACCGGGGCTGAGTGCGGCGCGGTTTTGGCGGCAGGGTCTGGTTTGAGCTCGGGAACATCGACGCTGACGGCGCGCCCCGGTTCGCTCACTTCCAGTTCCGTTTGCCACGGCAGGTATCCTGGGGCTGACGCAGAGAGGGTGTGTTTGCCGGGGTCGACCGGAATTTCGAGGCCCCACTGCTCGCGTCCGACCAGACGCCCATCACGACGGACTTCGAGGCCTTCCGCTGTGGCTTGGGCGACCGTGACGCGTAGTTTCGCGAGCTTGGGCGCGAGCGCGGCGGCGCGTTCGCGAGAGACACGCACTCCCTCGACGTTGTTGGCAGCGCGCGCGGCTGATTCCGCTTCTAGAAAAGTGCTCCAGGCGCTGGCGGGGCGCCCAGAGGCTTCGTAACACGCGGCCAGGTTCAGCAGCGTTCCGACTCCGGGATCGAGCCGCTGGCTCTCCGCAAACTTGGGGCAGGCTTCGCTGGCTTTGCCGGAGGTCATCAAGGCACGCGCTTGATCGAAGAGCGCTTGCGCAGCGACCGCATCCGACGTTTCGGCACGCGCGAGACCCGAGTGCGTGATGGCTGCGATGGCGAACGCGGAGGCGAGCGTTGAAAACTGAAGCTCGTGCATGCTCAGCCCTTTCTTCGGTCGAAGATGCTGCCGTTGTCCTCGGCTGGCCTGGGGGCTACCGGCGCGGGTGGTGCGGCGTTCGGTAGAGCGCTCGGGCGGGCGCGCGGCTTCGGTGAAACCGCTGCGGGAGTGCGGGCGGGGGGCGATGAACTCACGCTGCGAGTATTCGCGGGTACCGGGATCACGCTGGGGTTTGGAGCGTGTACCGGCTCCACGGCTTGGCTCGGCGCCGGCGCGGTTGGTTCTGGTGGTGTGACTTGAGGAGGATTCTGGGACAGCGGTGGTGCCAGCGCGCTCGGCACGTCACTCGCTTTCTGGAGCGCCGCATCGGGCGGGCTAGCCGAGTTTGGAGCGTGATCGGCGCCGGGACCGAGCGCCCACACGGCTAAGCCGAGGCTGCACGCCGTTAGCAGCGCGACGAGACCGGCGACGCGATTTCGGCGCGGCGAGTGCGCTGGAGTCGGGTTTTCTGTCGGGTTCGTTCTCGACAAAGGGACGACGCTCACGACCGAGGGCGCGCCCGTGTTGTTCACGGTAGGTAAAGGCTCGGGCGCAGCGCTCACCACGAGCTCCGCGCCACTTTGCAGCGCCCCGCGCAGAGCGTCGCTGAGCTCGCGCGCGGACTGGAATCGCTGCGCCGGATCGCGGGCGACCGCGCGTTCGAACCAGGCGTCGAATGCAGCCGGTAGCGGCGCCAGCGTCGATGGGCGGGGCGCTGGTTTGGTACAAATCGCAATGGCCAAGCCGCCGAGGCTCTCCGCGTCGAAGGGCCGCCGGCCGCTCAGACATTCGCAGGCAATCACGCCCAGCGCCCAGAGATCGGTACGAAAGTCGACGCTCTTTTCGCCCGCGATTTGTTCCGGGCTCATGTAATAGGGCGTGCCCATGACGGCGCCGGTGCGAGTGGCCGTGTCGAGCGAAAGGTTCTTCGCTTTGGCCACGCCGAAGTCGAGCACCTTCGCGACTTCTTCGTCCTCGTTCGCCACTAAAAATACGTTGTCCGGCTTCAGGTCGCGGTGCACGATGCCGGCCTCGTGAGCGCGCGTCAGGGCGCGCGCCACGTGTGTGACGATGCGCGTGGTTTCAACCTGCGACAGGCGGCTCACGCGGCGCAAGCGCTGAGCCAGGCTCTCGCCCTCCATCAGCTCCATCGCGATGAAGGCCACGCCGAGCTCGGAGTCGAAGCCGTGCTCCAAGATCTGAACCACGTGCGGACTGCGCAAGGTGGCGGCTGCTTGCGCCTCACGATTGAAGCGCTGCAGCGACTCGCCGTTGACTGAAAGCGTGGGGTTCAAGATCTTGACCGCCACCTCGGCCTTCAAGTCGAGCTGCTCCGCGCGCCAGACCTCGCCCATGCCGCCTCGCCCAAGAAGCGAGATCAAGCGGTAACGTTTGGCGAGCACGCTTTCAGGACCGATTCCCATGGCGAGCTACCCGAACGAATGGAAGGGCTGGCGGCGGACCGTCATGGATCTCTCGCGCAGCGGACGCCGATTGGATAGCGAAAAGGCAAATCCGAATCGCGGTAAGTCGTAGTTACGTTACTGGCAGCGTCCTGAAAGCTTCCTCCGCGCACGACCGGCGTCGACGATGGAGCCGAAAGCAGTGCGCAGTCCACGCACGGAGTGGGGTAGGAGTTTTGGTAAAAGTCGCGCACCCATTCCAAGACATTTCCAGCCATGTCGGCGTGGCCCCACTTGCCGTTGCCCGCGTTGATGAGTCCTACCGGCGCGATGTTGGTGACGCCCGAACAAGTGCCGGTGCCATTGTAGTAACAATCGTAGGCTGCCAGGTTCGCGTTCGCGCCCGGACCGACACTGCTCCATGGATAAAGACGTTGGTCCGTGCCGCCAGCGGCCGCATAGTTCCACTCGGCCTCGGTCGGCAGGCGCCCGTTGTCCCAGATGCAGAAAGCGTGGGCGACGTACCAAGTCATGCAGTTTTGAGGACGGCTCTCGGCGAGCGCAGTCCCGACGGCGGTTGCCCAAGTTTGGTAGCTCGCCGAGCAAGAAAGGCTCGCGGTGAGAGCGGTGACGTCAGTGGGCAGCAAGCTGTTCCAGGTGCCCCCGGTCCAGCCCGAGTCTGCGGCATTGTTCGGGTTTTTTCCGCTACCGTTACTAGGTCGCCAGCCTGCGCTGTAAGCCGTGACGAACTTGCGCATGCGCCCGACCGTGACTTCGTAGAGGTCGAGACGAAAGTCGCTGATCGTTGCTGCGCTACTCGAGCTATTGCCGCGATTGAAGGTTCCGCCGGGAACGACGTTCGAAGCACAACAATCGGCGTTGTTCGCGGGCCCGCAGGTCTTCGCGAGGCCTGCGCACGATGGCCGCGTGCATTGCGATGGCATGCCCGAACAGAGGTAGCCAGTCTCGACGGTGCAGCTCTGACTACAGCCATCTCCGGCCTTGGTGTTCTGATCGTCACACGCTTCGCTGCCTTCCACCGCGCCGTTCCCACACGCGGGTCCGCCTCCGGTTCCCGAGCCTCCCGTAGCAACGCTGCCGCCCGTGGTACCGCCGGTCGTACCACCCGTGCTCGAACCGCCTTTGCCCGTTCCGCCCGTGCTCGCGCCACCCGTGCTCGAACCGCCCTTGCCGGTGCCGCCGGTAGTTCCGCTCGCGCCGCCCGCGGTCGAGCCACCTTTGCCGGTGCCGCCTGTGTTCGCGCCGCCCGTGCTCGAACCACCTTTGCCGGTTCCACCGGTAGTTCCGGTTGACCCACCTGCGGTCGAGCCGCCTTTGCCCGCGCCGCCGCTACTCGCGCCGCCATTAGTTGCGCCGCTGCTATTTGCGCCACCGTTTGCGCTCCCGCCTTTACTCGTTCCTCCGCCACTGCCGCCCCCCGAGTGATCCGAGCCGCCCTGAGCATCACCCGCCGCGCCGCCAGCGCCGCCTTCGGCATCCGCGCCTCCTCTGGAGTCGTTGGCACCGCCGGTGCTGGCCAGCCCGCCGCCGTTTTGTGCTCCAGTTGCTGTGATCCCGCCTTGAGTAGTCGTCCGATTGCCGCCCAGCGACTGTCCGGCGCTCGCGCCACTCTTGCCGTCACCGCCGTTGTTGGTTTTGCCGGCGCCCGCGGATCCCCCGGAATCGGCTTGCTCCGAAATGAGGTGTCCTTCGGGATTGTCGAGCAAGGCGTTGCAGCCCTGCGCACTCAACATGGCAAGCGTCGCGAGTAACGCGGCGTTCGGTCCACGCAAGCGCGCGACGCGAGGGGTAAAGTAGCCCTTTCGTTTTCCCATCGGCTCGAGAAAGCCCCTTTGTGGCGGAGCCTATCGCGCCTCGAGTTCGAGACGCAACGCTTGCGGGCCCCAAACATCACCCTTGAGTCGCTGTTTGCGAGTCGGGGAGTTGCCGGTTTCTGCCCTCGACAGAAGCCTGGGGCCTTGCTTGCTCGCAAGGCCGCTCGTAGGGTCCGCGCGTGGTAGTTTCTTTGTGTGATCTCGCGCGTGCCCGCTTTGGTGGCGCGCGCTTCGCGGGAGCCGTGCTGGGCGTGCTTTCGGCGCTGAACGGCTGCGGCGGTGCGCCCGGGCCAGAGGCGACGATTCCGCGGCGCGCGCCGGGTCTTGGGAAGCCCGGTGCGGTAGCGTTCTCCGAGGTGCCGGCACTGCGTGCCACCGAAATCGCGCGGGTACCCGGCGTCACCTACGGCCCGTACCTCGGAACGCGCGAGGATGGCGCGCTGGTGCTCTGGGCGCCGATCGAAGGCTCTGAGCGACGTTTCAAAGCGGTGGTGCTGAACGGACGCGGCACGCCGAAAGGCGACGCCTTCGGCATTGGTACGGCTCCAGAAAAGCTCGGCGTGGTCGCCGTGCGCGCGTTCGGCTCGGGCTACGGCGTGGTCTACACGCGGCAGGGCGCGCCGGGTACGGGCGAGCTGCTCGAAGCGCTTTGTCTCGAAGCGAGTGGCAAGCCGCTCGATGAAGCGAGCGTGCTCGGGCCGCTCACCGGCTCCGCGCTTTGGGTCGAGGCAGTGCCGACTGCGACCGGCGCGCTGGTGTTTTACGCGGTGCGTGGCAATGACAAACGCCGCGCCGAAATTTGGGCGACCGCGCTCGACGCCAAGTGCCACGCTTCGCAGAAAGGCTTGGTCGCGCGCGACGCGCTGGCTTGGCAAGCGGTGAAGCTCGGCGCGGGCGCGGCCTTAGCGCTCGTCCAAGCTTCGGAAGGCGCCCTCGGAACCGCGGTCGTCGTGCAAGTCGATGCGACGGCCAAGGTGCTCGGCACCACGACCGTGAGCGCGCCGGCGAGCGCCGAGCTCGACCTCGACGCAGTCAGCGTGGCGGACCGGGTACTCGTGGCGTGGACCGATCGCCGAGCGCTCGATCCGCGCGTGTTCAGTGCGTTGGTCGACGCCGGCGGGAAGCTCGTCGCGCCGCCCGAACGCTTGACGTCGCCCGACGGCGAACAAGCACTCGTGCGCCTGGTGCCGCCCGTGCAAGGCGGCCCGGCTTACGCGGCGTGGGAGCGCATTTCGTTGCGCCCGGCGAGCGGGCGCCACATCGCACTCGCCGCGCTCGGTCCGGAAGGGCGTCCGAGCGGAGCAACCGTGGAGCTAGAGTACGCGAGCGAAGATGGCGGCGTACCGGAGTTCGCGGCCGCGCCGAATGGGCTCAGCGTGCTCACACTGGCGCCTGCGTGTCTGATCGGCAAGGCGTGCGATCCCGACGACCTCGGCCCGTTCTACGTGCGGCTCGATGAGCGTTTGGCACCCGTGGCGAGCGAGCCGCTGCGCCTTTCGTCGCTGCGCGGCGCGCGAGCCGAGCTCGGCTTCGGCCTCGGCTGCACGCGCGAAGGTTGCTTTGCGATCGCCGCGCTCTCACGTGCGCCGGCGCCGGTATTCGCGACCGAGCTCGAAGCGCGCTCGCGCGCTTGGCGTGCGCCGATCCAAGCGGTCACGACCGAGCTTACGCCGCGCGTGCTTTCGCACGAAAGCATCAGCGCGCCGGATTCGGTGGCAGGCTTCGCACTCGACTCCGCAGGCGGCAAAGACGGCAAAGACTACCTGGCTTACGTCACCGATTTCGACCCAACCACCCCGTGGCGCAAACTGGATAAGCCTGCGCCGGACGGCCGCTACGAGCCGGTGCGCGCCCAGGTCGTGCTGGAACGTTTGACGAACACGGGACCACGTTCGAGCGAACCCGCGCCCGCGTCGCCGATCTCGCTCCGCGCGCAATCTGTGGGCGGGGTCGCGCTCGCGCACGGTGATCCCGCGAAGGACGAAATGCTCCTGGCCTGGGCAGGTCTCGACGCCGGCGTCCCGCAGGTGTTCCTGACTCTGGTCGGTAAAGGCGGGACCAAACTCTCGCAGCGCATGCTCACGCGCAAGAAGGGCGATCTCGGTGACATCGCCGCTGCGTGGGTGGGCGACGGCTGGGTGATCGCCTGGGTCGACGAGCGCGCGGGCGATCCGGAAGTGTTCGCAACCAAGCTCGATGCTCGTTTGAATCGCATCGTGCCCGAGCAGCGTTTGACCAACGCCGCCGGCACTGCCTCGGACCTCAGCTTGGTCTTCGACGGCAAGGCGCTGCGCCTGGCTTGGTCCGACGCGCGCGTGGCCGAGTTGCCCGGGCAAGCCGACATCTACACCGTGCTCTTGAAGTCACGCGATGCCAGTCGTGACGGGGAGGAGCAGCGCGTCGCGGCGACGCGCGCTCACTCGTTCGGTCCGCGGCTGGCGCCGTATCAGGGAGGGTTCGCGCTCGGCTGGGTCGAGCGAGGGGAGGAGGGCGGTCCCGGTGCGGTCGCAGTCGCGACCTTCGCCGCCGATGGCAGTGCCGGACCCGCTGCTCAGCCGTTTGCGGTAGGCGGCGGAGAACCGCGTGCACTCGGCATCGAATGCGCCGGCTCAGCCTGCCACCTCGCCGTGATCGCCGAAGATAAGGAGAAGGAGCAAGTTCAGTTGGTCGGTGCGAATTGGTCGGTCTCCGGGCCGGGTAGCAACGCTCCACTCCTTCCTGTTGCTGGCACTGCGGCCACTGGAGTGAGCCCCATGTTCTGGCGCGGCGATCTCCTATTCGTGGATTCCGGCCAGGACGGTACCCGGATTCGTCGAGCCAAGGTGAAATGGTAGGGGCTGCCTGAAATAGCTGAAAACCTCGCGGAGGCCGCTCTCTGTTAAGGGGTCCATTCACTGGCACTGGAACCCGCTGAGACTCACTGGTAAGCCTGATCTCCCTCCCGAGGAGCACGAGTATGGTGGTCGAAACGCTGAGCGCTGAACTCGAGCGGCTGTATGAGCTCGAGGAGCTGAAGTCCCTGAGTTCCGGCCTGCTCGGTCTGGATCCAAACGAAGTCGGTGGCGCGACCGCCAAGGCGTCGTTCGCGCGCGCGCTTGCACAGCGCTGCTTGGAGATCGATGCGATCGACGCGTTGGTCGACGCCGCGCAGGCATCACGTCGACCGCTCCCGGTCGAGCTCTTGAAGAAGCTCCGCAACGGCGCGCTCGATTCGGACGAGCGTCCGCACGAAGGGGATGAGCTCGGTGAGCTACTCGTTTTGCGCGAGCTCGGCGAGAGCGCGAGCAGCACGGTTTACCGCGTGAAGCGCGGCAGCGAAGATTTGCGGGTCAAGCGCTTGTCGCGCGAAGTGCGCGCGCGCCGCAGTGACGTGCAGCGCTACTTCGCGGCGAGTCGCATCGTCGGCGGAGTGGTGCACCCTGGCCTGCCGGTCGGTGTGAACGCGGGGAGCGTCGATCCAAGTGGCCGCCTGTTGGGAATTTCCCACGATTTCGTGGACGGCGAGCCGCTTTCGAAGATTATCGCCGAGCGTGGCGGCCGGCACCTTAACGAACTTTTGCCGCTACTTTGGGCAATCGTCGAAGCGCTCAACGCGTTGCACGAAGAGGGCCTATGCCACGGGGCGCTGCACGCCGGCAACGTGCTGGTGACCGACGCGTCGTCGACTCGGCCGACCGTGCTGCTGCTCGACGCTGGCGCTCAGTATTTGCGTCGCGGTTTGTTCGGGCTCGGCTCGGGACCGGTTCCTGCTTGGCTTTCGACCGCGCCACCCGAGCTCTTGCGCGGTGAGCCGCTCGACACGAAGAGCGACGTGTACGCGTTCGGTGCGCTCGTCTATCACGCCATGAGCGGGCGGCCCCCGTTCAGCGGCGCGACGCCGATCGACGTCGCGCTCGGGCACCTCTCCAAAGAAGTCGAGTCTCTCTCGTTCGCAGCAGCGGGCAACGGCGCAACGCCGGAGGTCGACACCTTCGTTCGCGTGCTCTTGGACAAGGACCGCGAGCTGCGGCCCCGCGACGCGACCGAGGCCATCGAGGGTCTGCGCAAGCTGTGGCGCGCTTCGCAGCGGCCGCCGAGCTCGGTCGCCGACGAGCTGGTCGACGAGCGCTTCCAGGCGCTGATCGAGCACGCTTGGGACGATCAGAAGGCGCTGGAGCTCGAGGCGCTGGTCGACCTCGGTGTGTCTCCGCTCAAGTTGGCAGACGGCTTCTACGGTGTGGCTCGCGAGGTGCGCGGCAAGAACGCGCCGGGCAGCGATCGCTTGGTGAGGAAGCTCTTGGCCCGCGCCGCGCGCCTGTATGAAGCGGGTGACAAGCACGAGGCCGCGGAGAAGCTCTACCAGGGCCTGGTCAAGCTCGATCCAGAAGACACACAGGTGGTCGAATCGCTCGATCGCTTGCGCAAGCGCCTGGGCAAGTTCGAAGAGCTGATCGAGTCGCTGATCGAGCGCACCGAGAACGCGAAGAGCGCTCAGCAGCGCGCCGCGTACTTCGCCGAGATCGGGCGCCTGTATCAGAGCGAGATGAAGGAGGCGGATCAGGCGCTGGTCGCTTGCACGCAAGCGTTCTGCATCGATCCGCTCGACTCCCGCTACGTGGAGCAGGTCGAGCGCCTCGCGGGCTCGAAGTTTGCGGCTTGGGAAGAGGTGCTCGGCCATTGCATCGGCGCGATGGACAGCGACGATCTGGGCAGCGACGGCAAGGCCGCCTTGGCCTTCCAAATGGGCCATTGGTACGCAGAAAAGGTGCAGCGCGCCGATCTGGCGCTGCCCTGGCTGAACAAGGCGATCGAGTTCGAGCCCGCGCACGACCGCGCGCTCGGCGAGCTGGCCTCGCTGTACCGAAAGGCGCAGCAGTGGCCGGAGCTCGGTCAGACGTTGCTGCGACGTGCCGACGTGGCGCCGCCGAACGTCGCTCGCGACCTGCGCGCCGAAGCGGCGGACCTGCTCGCGAACCAAATGGGTAATCCTCAGGCCGCCCACGACCTGTACCAGGGTGTGCTGAACGAGGATCCCGGACACGCCGCCGCGGCCGAAGGCTTCGTGCGCTTGCTCAAGGCGCAGGGCGACACTACGCGCGCGCTGAAGGTGATGGAAGGGCGCGCTGACGCGCTCGGCGGTGAAGAGCGCCAGGGCGCGCTGACCGAGATCGCCGAGGCGTACGAGCTCGAGCTCGAGAAGCCGCTCGATGCGGAGCGCTGCTATCGGATGATCCTGAAGGAGAACCCGAAGCACCTCGACGCGCTGCGCGGGCTCGATCGCATTCTGACCAAGGACGGTCGCTACGAGGACCTGCTCGACGTGCTGCGCCGGCAGCTCGAGCTGGCGGTCACCGCGCGTCAAAAGATCGGGCTGTACGAGCGCATTGCCGGGATTTACGACGAGGAATTCCTCGATCACACCAAGGCCGCCGAAGCGCTCGAGGCCGTGCTCGATCTGGACCCGCAGCGCGCCTCCGCGGCCAACGACTTGGCCCGGCACCTGCGCGTGCTCGATCGCTTCAGCGAGCTCGCCGACCTGTACGAGAGTCAGTTCAACGCCGCAAACGACGACGCGCGTCGCGTCGAGGTCGGCATGCTGCTCGGGCGCGTGCTGGGCGAGCAGCTGAAACAGATCCCGCGCGCCATCTCGGTGTACGAGCAGGTGCTGGCGGCTCAGCCGAGTCACGCGGGCGCGCTCGACGCGCTCGCGACCCTGCAAGCCGCCAGCGGTGACGCGCAGAACGCCTTGCGCGCCATCGAAGAGCTGGCCGAACAGGCGAACACCCCGGAGGCACGCGCGGAGCAATATCTGCGCGCCGCGGCCATGTTGGAAGCGCAGGGTGACAGCGCCGGCGCGTTGATGCGTTACAAGTTCGCCGCCGACGCCAGCCCCAATAACCCGACCATCACCCGCAAGGTTCGGCAGAAGTACACCGAACACAAGAACTACGGCGCGGCCGTGGAGCTGATCGAAGAAGAGCTCGAGCGCACGGACGGCCCGGTCGCGCGCGCCCGGCTCTCCGGCGAAATGGCCCTGATTTGTCAGCGCTATTTGCACGACGACAAGCGCGCGGGCGCCGCGGCGCAGGTCGCGTTGCACCTGGATCCGACCAACCCCGAGGCGCTGCGCGTGCAAGGCCGTTTGGCTTATTCCGAGCAGCGCTACACCGAGGCCGCCAAGCGGCTCGAGTCGTTCATTCCGCAGCTCTCCACGCTCGACCCGGACGAGGCGGTGGAGACCGCGTACGTGTACATCGACTCGCTCGCCGAGTCCGGCGCGGTCGACAAAGCGCTGACCATGGCCGACGGCCTGTTGTCGGTGATGGCGGAAGACGCGAGCGCGCTCCTGCGCATCTCGGAGCTCAGCTCGGAGCATGGCCAGCCCGAGCGCACGCTCGCGGTGTGTGAACTCTTGCTCGAGCGTCACGACTCGGTGCTCGGCGGCAGCGACCTCGGCGCGGTGTACCGACGTCGCGGTGAAGCGCTGTTCAAGCTCGGCCGCGTGAAGGAAGCGATCGACAGCCTGGAGCGCGCTATCCGCGCCGATCCCGGCAGCCCGCTCGGCTTCCGCGCGCTGGCCAAGGTCTACGCCATGCGTGAGGAGTGGGAGCGCGTGATCGAGACGCGCTACCGCGAGCTCGAGCTGGTGAGCGGCGAGGAGCGCGTGCAAACCTTGGTCGAAATCGGCGAGGTCGCCGCGGGCAAGCTGCACAACACGGACTACGCGGCGCGCGCGCTGTTGCTCGCGCTCGACGAGCGGCCGAGCGATCGCAATATCCTCGCGAAATTGATGCAGCTGTACAGCGCGGACAAGGACTGGCCGCAGCTGATCGAGGTGATCTCACGGCTCGCCGAGGTCGTCGACGACGTCAAGCAGAAGGGCAAGTACCTGCACACCGCGGCCATGGTCGCGGCGCGTGAGCTACGCGAACCGACGCGTGCGCTCGAATACGTCGACATGGCACTCGCGGCCGACCCCGACAACGAGGCGGCCTTCAGCGAAGGCATGAAGCTACGCCGCCAGCTGCGTGACTACGAGGGTCTCAAGGACATGCTCAAGGTCCGCGCGCAGGAGCTGGCCGCTCGCGAGGACAAGGGCGACCTGCTCTCGGTGCTCAATCAGCTGGGCGACATCTACGAAAACAACCTGAGCCGTCGGGACCAGGCCATCCGCGTGTTCGAGTCCGCGCGTGAGCTCGACCCGAGCAACGTGAAGCTCGAGGAGCGGCTGGCCAGCTTGTACGCCTCCGAGCCCACCGTGTACTTCGATCAGGCGGTTCAGTCGCTGGCGGCTTGGGTGCTGCGCGACCCGTACCAACCCACGCCCTACAAGCTGATGCGCAAGGTGCACACCGAAGCGCGCCGCGCCGACGGCGCGTTTTTGGCGTGCCAGGCGCTGCACGTACTCGGTCAGGCCGAGCCCGACGAGACGCGCTTCTTCAATCGCATGCGCGAGTCCGAGCCGCCGCAGATTCAGAGCAGCCTGAGCCCGCAAGAGTGGCTGGAGCTGATCACGCCGACCGCAGGCGAGCCGCTGCTCACCGCGCTGTTCGCGCTGGTCGAGCCGTACGTGGTGCAAGCGCGCGCGCAACCGATCGAGGCCTTCGAGCTCGGTGAAGAGCACCTGATCGATACCAGCAACTACCCTTACGGGTTAGTGCTGGCGGTCAGCTCTGCCGCGGGCGCGCTGGGCATTCCCGAGCCCACCATGTATCAGCGGCCGGAAGATCCGGGCGTGCTCGGCTTCTTGCCCACCGCGCCCCCGGCGATTCTGGTGGGCGGCGGCGCGTTCAACACCGAGTTCGATCCGCTGCAGATGTCGTTCATCGCCGGACACCACCTGGCGTACTACCAGCCTGGCCTGTACTTGCGGCAGCTGCTGCCGAACCTCACGGCCCTGAAAGCCTGGCTGTTTGCGGCCATTCGCCTGGTAAAGCCCAAGTTCCCGGTGGCGCAAGATCTCGAGGCGTCGGTCGCTGACGCCTCGAAGGTGCTGTCGCGCCTGTCGACCGGCGCTGGCATCGAGCAGCTGACGCACATCGTCACCAAGCTCCTGGCGTCGGAGACCGCGCTCGATTTGAAGCGCTGGGTGCACGCGGTCGACTTCAGCGCGGATCGTGCGGGCCTCGCCGTGTGTCACGACCTCGAGAGCGCGGGCGCGCTCGTGCAATCGGTGCCCGCGGCGCAGGGTAGCCCCAGCGTCGAGGCTCGCCTCGAGAACCTGATGGCGTATTCGGTGAGCGAGCAGTACCTCGAGCTTCGCGCGCGGCAGGGCGTCGCGCTCGACTGAGCGAGGATGAACCCCGCGGGTCCGCCTCCGCCTCCGCCTGGCTACGGTCAGTTCCAGCCGCCGGGGTACCCAGCACCGGGCTATCTACCGCCGGGGTACCAGCCGCCGGGGCAGGAAATCGTCGTCTACTCCGAGAAGTCGCGCTCGGCGCTGATTTTACTATCGTACTTCCTCGGGGTGTTCGGCGCGGACCGTTTCTATTTGGGACAAATCGGGCTCGGGATCGCCAAGCTGCTCACCTTGGGCGGCTTCGGCATCTGGCACGTGGTGGATTTGATTCTGCATGCGCTCGGGCAAACGCGCGACCGTGAGGGCCGAAAACTGCGTCCTCCGCCGTTCGAGGGCGGTACGCCGCGCGTGCTGGCGAGCCACGTGCTCGTCGCCGGAATACTGGCGGGGAACTTTGGCGTCGATCGCTTCTTGCTCGGGCAAACTGGCCTGGGCGTGCTGAAGCTCGTCACCTGTGGCGGCTGTGGCGTGTGGCACACGATCGATATCGTGCTCGCCGCAACCGGAAGTTTGCGCGACGCGCAGGGCAACCCGCTGCTCTGGGACTGAGCGCGGGCGCGCAGGCGGAAAGTTCGGCAGGGCCGCGGCCCGGGGGCTTGGGTCCCCTACGATTTCGCGGCGCTTCGCGCTTCGTACGGGCGCATGGCCTCACTCGCCTTTCGTCGTCTATGCTTCGGCGCTAGGTGATGGCACTCGTGCTTCAGGAGCTCCGTCATGGCGTCGTTTGATTCAGAGCGCGGCTGCTACGTGATTCGGGTGGTCTATGACGGGCCCGGCATGGCCGGGAAAACCAGCAATCTGCAGCGCATTTCCGAGATGGTTCCGGCCACCAAGCGCAGTGAAATGGTCACGCCGGCGGCGCTCAAAGGCCGCACCATGTTCTTCGATTGGCTCGAGGTGGATGGGCCGAAATACGGCAAAAAGTCGGTGAAATTTCAGCTGATCAGCGTGCCCGGGCAAATCGAACGCAACTACCGGCGCCGCCCGCTGGTGGCCATGGCCGACGTGGTGGTGTTCGTGTGTGATTCGAGCCCGCCGCAAGTGAAAGACACGCTGCGCACCTTCGCGCGCTTGCGTACCTCGATGCGCCAGCGTGAGACGCCGGTGCCGCTGGTGGTGCAGGCCAACAAGCAGGACATCGAAGGGGCGCTCAGTCCGCGTGATATCAAGAAGCGCCTCACGCTCGACTCCGAGACGCCGGTCGTGTCGGCCAACGCGTCCATCGGCACGGGCGTGCAAGAGACGCTGCGCACGGCGGTGCGCCTGGGCGTGAAGACGATGGCCGGCGGCGCCAAGGTTCCGCCCTTGCCGGCCGAGTTCGCCAACGCCGATGCGCTGTTCGATCACGTGCTGACGTTCGAAGACACGCCGCCCGATGAGCGCCCCGCGGAGGTGGAAGAGCTCAACGTGAACGCCGAGTACGTCGCGCTCGACGACGACGAGATGGCGTCGCACCTGGCTGCGTCTTCTCTCGACGCGCTCGAGTCGCGCGCGCGCCGCGCGGCCCAGCGTGCCGAAGAAGATCCGGACACCGCGGAACCCAACTGACGCTATGAGCTCTCAAGATCCCGAATTCGTCGTCGTGCGCGGCGCGCGCGAGCACAACCTCAAGAACATCACCGTCCGCATCCCCAAGCGCCAATTGGTGATTTTGACTGGCGTTTCCGGCAGCGGAAAGTCCTCGCTCGCCTTCGATACCTTGTACGCCGAGGGGCAGCGCCGCTACGTCGAGAGCCTCTCCAGCTATGCGCGCCAGTTCTTGGGGCAAATGGAGAAGCCCAAGTACGACACCATCCGCGGGCTCTCCCCGACCATCAGCATCGAGCAAAAGAGCGCTTCCAGCAACCCGCGCTCGACCGTTGGCACGGTCACCGAGGTGCACGATTATCTGCGCGTGCTGTTCGCCAGCATCGGCGTGCAGCATTGTCCGGATTGCGGTCGCCCCGCGCGCGCGCAGTCGGCGCAGCAAATCGTGGAATCGCTGCTCGAGCACGAGCGCGGCAAGCGCGTGAGCCTGCTCGCGCCCGTAGCGCGGCAGCGCAAAGGCACGCATCAGGAGAAGTTCCAGGAGCTCGCTAGCCGCGGCTTCACGCGCGTGCGCGTGAACGGCAAGGAGCAGAAGCTTCTGGGCGGTGAGCTCAGCCTCGACAAGAAGCTGAAGCACGACATCGACCTGTTCATCGACAGAGTATTGGTGCAAGAGAGCGAGCGAAATCGGCTCGCGGACTCCGTGGAATCCGGCTTGCGCGAGGGCGCGGGCACACTGGTGGCCGCGAGTGACGCCGGCGAGCGGACCTTCAGTGAGCGAGCCGCGTGCACGCACTGCGATCGGTCGTTTCCCGAGCTGGCTCCGCTGGCATTTTCCTTCAATTCTCCGCTTGGTTTCTGCGCGGAGTGCAATGGGCTCGGTTCGCGACCGGAGATGGATCCCGCGCTCGTGGTTCCGAACCCGACGCTGTCGATCCGTGAAGGCGCGGTCGCCCCCTGGGCAGGCGCGATGAGTCGCGGCGAGGGCTGGAAAGCGAGCGGCATCGAGTGGATCGCCGACAACTTCGGCATCGATCTGGATCGCCCGTGGAACAAGCTGCCCAAGGCGCAACAGAAGGTGGTGCTCGAAGGCGGCAAGCGCGGTCGAGCCGAGTGGGAGGGCCTCGTGCACCAACTGTGGCGGCGCATGAAGGCGACCGAGAGCGAGGAGATGAAGCAGTACTACCTGCGCTATTTCTCCAATCGCCCGTGCCCCGCGTGCAAAGGCGCGCGCTTGCGTCCGGAGAGCCGCGCGGTGCGCATTCTCGGGCAGAGCCTGGACGTGGTGTCGGCGCTTCGCATCGAGGAAGCCGCCAAGTGGGTGCGCGAGCTCCCTTTGCAGGGCGCGGACGCGCGCATCGCCGAAGAGCTGCGCAAGGAGATCAGCGCGCGGCTCGGC
The DNA here is from genome assembly GCA_035549735.1 of Polyangiaceae bacterium. Classification (GTDB taxonomy): domain Bacteria; phylum Myxococcota_A; class Polyangia; order Polyangiales; family Polyangiaceae; genus PMG-095. The sequence goes on from DASZQI010000059.1 coordinate 26,370, forward strand.
TTCCTGGTCAATGTCGGGCTCGGCTACCTGACGCTCGATCGCGGCGCGGCCACGCTCTCCGGCGGAGAGAGCCAGCGCATTCGTTTGGCGTCGCAGATCGGCTCCGAGCTCACCGGCGTGATCTACATCCTCGATGAACCGTCGATCGGACTGCATCAGCGCGACAACCGGCGCCTGCTCGACACGCTGAAGGCCCTCCGCGACCTCGGCAATTCGGTGCTCGTGGTGGAGCACGACGAAGAGACCATGCGCGAGGCCGATCACTTGATCGACTTCGGCCCGGGTGCCGGAGAGCTGGGCGGCGAAGTGGTCGCTGCCGGCACCCCTGAACAGGTGATGCAGGTCGAAGCCTCGTCGACCGGCGGCTACCTGTCCGGACGACTCAAAATTCCGGTACCGAGCGAACGGCGTGCCGGCAGCGGTGAGGCGCTGGAGATCCTCGGAGCCAAGGAGCACAACCTTCGAAACCTCGACGTGCGCATTCCGCTCGGGCTGTTCGTCGCGGTGACCGGCGTGAGCGGCGCGGGCAAGTCGACGCTGGTGAACGGCATTCTGCGGCCCGCTCTCGCTCGCGCGCTGCACGACGCGCGCGATCCGGTCGGCGCGCACCGCAGCATCGAGGGTCTCGAGCATATCGACAAGGTGATCGCCATCGATCAAAAGCCGATCGGGCGCACGCCGCGCTCGAACCCCGCCACGTATACCAAGGTGTTCGACTCGATTCGCGAGCTGTTCGCGGGGCTGCCCGAGGCGCGCGCGTTCGGCTACGACGCCGGGCGCTTCTCGTTCAACGTGAAAGGTGGGCGCTGCGAGGATTGCTCCGGCGACGGGCTTCGTCGTGTCGAGATGCATTTCTTGCCCGACGTGTTCGTGACCTGCGAGGTCTGCAAGGGAAGACGTTTCAATGACGCGACGCTGCGGGTTCGCTACAAGGGCCTGAACATCGCCGACACACTCGAGCTCAGCGTCCGCGAGGGCCTGTCGCACTTCGCGGTGCACACTGGCATCGTGCGCGGGCTGCAGACACTCGATGACGTCGGGCTCGGCTATCTCAAGATCGGTCAGCCTTCGCCGACGCTGTCCGGTGGTGAGGCACAGCGCATCAAGCTGTCACGCGAACTGTCGCGAGTTGGCACGGGACACACGCTGTACATCCTCGATGAACCCACCACCGGTCTGCACTTCGCGGACGTCGACCGGCTGATTGGCGTTCTATCGCGGCTCGTCGAAGGCGGAAACACGCTGGTCGTGATCGAACACAACCTCGATGTCATCGCCCAGGCCGATTGGGTGATCGATCTCGGCCCTGAAGGTGGCTCGGGTGGGGGTTACATCGTGGCGGAAGGCACACCGGAACAAGTGTCTCGGGTCGAGGCAAGCCATACCGGACGCTATCTCGCCGACTTATTTGCGAGCCGTCGCGTTCCGAATCGACACTCCGAGCGCGCGCCGCGCGCGACGCGTGCTCGTGGGCCGAGTCGTCGGCTCGCGCGCGGCGAGTAGCGGCGTCGCCGCCGGTGGCGGACGCCCGAGCACGAAATCCGAAGAAAAAGCGACATGGCGGGCCATGCCGCTCACCCTGCACGGTGGCGCACAACACGCGCCCCGCGCGCACAACACGTGCAACGGACGCAGCGTGCAGCTGGTGCGGAACCCCCGAAACCTTCGGGCCGAAGCGCTCCGTGTGGGGGCCGGCCCTCAAAAAACAGGCTAGTTGGAAGCAGCTGAAAGCCAATCGTAAGGCGCATGAAGAAAAGTGTGAGGTGCCTCACACGCCTGAAAATCGTCTGTAATGGTGTCGCCAAAGACTTCAGCTAATGTTGTGACCTCCGTCGGTCGTTCGACGCTTCCGGAACCTTCGGACCGGTAAGTCGTGCGGCCGGCTCAGCCGGGCACCACGCGGCTTGGCTGAAACGTTTGAAGAAGGAACAAAGCCCGGGCCTAAAGAACCCACGCTGTTTTCCCCTTCACAGTTTTCCCGTCCGGAGTTATTAAACACTGTCGGAGAAAAGGGCACCGCGATGCAGACCGTCAAAGGCATGGTTCAGGTATCTGGAACGACCTATCGGATTGTTCGTCTGGGTCCTGGCCAGTACGAGGTCGTGCGCATCCTCGACGACGCACGCGTCGGAAGCTTCCGTAGCTTCCCGCGAGTCGAGGTCACCAGTAGTCAAATCGGCGACGCCATGATGCGCGAGATTGCGCGTGCGGCGATTCACGGCGCCAAGACGAGCTGGGTTGGCCGCCTCGATCTTCCGTGAGCGATTCATTGCGCGCGCGCGCTGGAGTCACGAGCGTGCAGGCCGAACGTTCCGACCTCCCTCCCTCTCAATCCGGCGAGAAGCGCGCGCCAGCCTTCTATAAGCGTAGGCGCAAGCGCGACAACGAGATCGGTCAGGTGCTGCTGCGACTCGGGCACATCACGCCCGAGCAACTGCGCGAAGCGCTGAAGATTCAGATCGATAGCGGTGGCCACGTCGGCGCCATCCTGCGTCGCATCGGCGCGTGTGACTCGCGAGCCATCTCGGAAGCGCTGATCGAGCAAGTGCGTCTCGCGCGCGAGCGCGGGAAGCTGCAGCACCTCGCGCGGCGCGCGCGAGAGAACCCATCGATCATCGGGCTGCACGTTCGCTGCAGTCCGCGCTTGGTGATTGGCTGCTTAATCCTCGCGGATTGCTTTTCGTTCGGGCTCGGTGCTGCGGCGCTGTGGTTCCTCGCGGCCGGCCATCTGCTGACGCTGACGCAGCAGTACAGCGTGGCGGCGTTGATTCCGCTCGGCGTCGGCGCGTTCAGCGCGTTTCAGCTTTACTCGGTCACCCCGCCGAGCCCGCCCGAAGAAATTCGCAACGCTACGGTCGGCGTTTCACTGGTTTACGCGGCGTGTTGGTTGGTGGCCGTGCTCACCCGCGCGGGTGACATCAGCGCCATGACCCATGCGGCCTGGCTCGCAGGCTGGTTGGTCTCCGCGGGTTGCGCGCCGGTCGTGCGCGGCATCGTCCGTTCGAAGTTCTCGAAGCGCGCCTGGTGGGGCCAGCCGGTGCTGGTGCTCGGCGCCGGGAAAGTGGGCCGCGCGGTGGTGAGCACTCTGCAGAGCCGCCCGCAGCTCGGGCTCAAGCCGGTCGCGATCCTCGACGACGATCCGGAGCGTCAGGGCACCGTGCGCGTGGCCTGGGGTGAGAACGACATCGTGATCGAGCCCGTGCGGGACGACGAAGACGAGTTCGGCGAAGAGCTGGAGACGCCTTCGACGCGCTTCGCGCTCGAGCAGTTCGCCGAGGTGGAAGGCATCCCGGTGGTGGGCGGGTTGGAGCTTGCCCCGGTCTTGGCGCAGCGTTTGCGCATCCGTACGGCAGTCATCGCCATGCCGGAGATGGATGCGGCGGGCGTGCTGAGCGTGATCGAGCGCCACGCCGACGGCTACCACAACGTGCTGGTCATCCCGGACTTGTTCAACCTCGCGCACTTCGGCGCCCCGACCAAGTACTTGGGGGGCGTGCTAGGCATCGAGGTGCAGCGGCAGCTGTTGCTGAGCGGTCCGCGCTTTGCCAAGCGCACGATGGATCTCGTGCTCGCCACGCTGATCGGCATCATGATTTTGCCGATCCTGATCACGCTGGCGATTCTGGTGCGCCTCGATTCGCCCGGGCGCATCTTCTATCCGCAGAAGCGGCTCGGCGCGGACGGCGTGCGCTTCTCGGCGCTCAAGTTCCGCACCATGTACACCGACGCGGATCGGCGCTTGAAGGACCTGCTCGCAAAGAACGCCAAGCTGCGCGCCGAGTACGAAGAGTTTCACAAGCTCACCAACGATCCGCGGGTCACCAAGGTGGGCCGTTTCCTGCGCAAGTACAGCTTGGATGAGCTGCCGCAGCTGTGGAACGTGCTGGTCGGCGAGATGAGCCTGGTCGGTCCGCGGCCGTATCTGGAGAGTGAAATCCCGGATATGGATCAAAAGGAGTCGATCATCTTGCGCGTGAAACCCGGCATCACCGGCATTTGGCAGGTGACCTGGCGCAACCAGTCGACCTTCGAACAACGCGTGCAGCTCGACGTGGAGTACGTGCGCAGCTGGTCACCCTGGCTCGACCTCTACGTCCTCGCACGCACCGTCCCCGTCGTACTCGGCGGCACCGGCTCCTAGTTTCAGCGCTCGGGGCACACCGCCGATGATTTCTTGGGGGCCTCAATGATACGGGCGCGCTGCTCGTGATCAGCGACTGAAGGCAACCCAAGCCGGCAAACGTCGTCGAAGCAGCCGCGCCTGCCCGGCACTAGGTACGTGAGCCCGACAGAGGGCGCGCGTGCACGTCGTGGGCGTGATGAGCGGAGGGGGATTGAACCGCAGAGACGCAGAGCCGCGCAGGGCGCCGAAGTTGCCCGTAACCAGAGGCATGAATTCAGAGCGAGCTCGATTGACTGGGCCGCGCTGCAATTCGAGGCCCGGCGCTTTCGGCGCTCTTGGCGGTCCCTCTCCCCCGGCGCGGCATCCGTCTCCAACCGCCGAGACCCCGGGAATCCTCGCCGCACTCTGCAAATAAAAAAAGAAAATCGCTCCTCGCCTTTCCCCATCGTCCCGCCTCGCGCTTTTCGCTCTGCGTCTCTGCGGTTCCCTCTCCCTCCGCGTCCCACGCTCCCCTCGAGCTTCTGACTCTTCCTCTCCGCCCTCGCGCTTGGCGTCTTGGCGCCTTGGCGGTTCCTCTCCCCTGCGTGCCGTGTTCGCCCCGCGGTCTAACGGGCACCAGAGACGATCGAGACGCGCTTGTTCGGGAAGAGCGTGTTCGTTCGCTCCAGATCGTTCGCGCCGGAGGAGCCGCCGCGCAGCACGGCGCAGTCGACCACGTCGCTCACCGCGCGGCAGGCGGGCACATCGGTGATCGCCGGGCCGTCCAGCAAGATGAAGTCGTAGAACGAGCGCAGCTCGCTCACGCAGTCCTCGAACGGCCGCGACAGGATCAGCTCGGGCGAGCCGTTCGCTCCCTCGGCCAGCACGTGCAGAGTGCTGGTGCATTCGACGACCGTCCAGGGCCGCCGCTGGCGCCCGTCGATTCGCGCTTGCAGTTGTTCGGATAGGCCGCAGCCCGTTGGCATTTCGACGCGCAGGAAGCGACGCACGGCCGGTCGCTGCAGGTTCGCCTCCAGTACCAACACTCGCGGGTGCCCGCTCTCGGCTAGCGCCAGCGCGAGCTCGGCGGTCAGTCGTGATTTCGATTCGCCGTCCTCTCCGCCGTCGATCACCGCGATGACCAAGCAATGATCCACTGCTTGCGGGTAGATCTCGTCGCACAGCGCGCGGCGAGACTCCGGGAGCAGCGAAAGATCCGGGCGCCAACCGGGCGGTGCCGGCCGCGTCGAGATAGTGGTCGGTTTGCTCGAGGGGGAGGGCGGCGAGCTGCTCGGCATACCCGGCTTCAACGAGCCAGGGGGTGGGGTGCTCACGTAACTGTAACTGGTGGTCCGCGGCAGCGGCGTCGCGCGGGGCGCTTGCAGCGCGGCGCCCGCAGAAGGCGTTCGGCGTGACCCGGGCGCGATGATCGGCGGAATCGGTGAGCCGAGCACCTGAGTCGTGCGCGCCGAAGTCGGCGCGACCGAAAGTGGCGGTGTCGAGGAGTTTGGCCTGTGTTCGGCCCCCGGCGCGGGCGCGGGCACGTCCGCGTTGACCTCCACCGCGGCGCGGAAGGCTCGTTCGCTGCGCATCCCGGAGTAGCCGGGTGGCACGTGGCTCGCGACCGGGCCGGCCGCGGCCGATTCTCCGTCGCGGCCAAAGGCCGCGCCTCCCAGGCCGCGCGGCGTGTTGGGCTGCGGGAGCGGGGGCGGCGAGCTCGAATCAATCACCTTTTGGGGTGTTATCGGCAGCGGGTGACCCGAAGCGTATTCGGGCTCGCGCTCCGGCAAAGGCGAACGCATGAGCAGGGGCGCATCGAGGTTGGGCGGCTGCACCGATGGCAGCGGCAGCGGCGGTGCGCTCGACTGGCCGCCGCGTACGTCGTCACCATCGGGCGGGAAGCTCGAGCTACCGAGCGCCTCAGCAGGCGGAGGGAAGGAACTAAAGGCGGGGGCGGTCGCGCGCGCACCGAGGCTTCGCACTAGCAGCGCCATGAGCGCGAAGGCGCCGAGGCCAGCGAACGTGCCCCACAACAGGAGTAGCTTTCGATCCGGCTCGATCGGCCAGGCCGGCGCTACCGCCCGCGAAACGAGGCGCGCCGTGAACGTGACCGGCTTATTGCGCGCGTTGTCCGCGGCAACGCGCGCGCGCGACACTTCGGCGAGCAAACGTTGCCATTCGGCGGTGACGGCCGACGGTGTTTGCGCCAGTTGCACCGTGGGCGGCGGCTTCGGCGCACGGCGCGCAGCGATTGCAGCGTTGATCTCGGCGAGCCGCTTCACGATCTGCGGAGCGTCGACGTCGATCGACGACGGATCCGCGTACGGGTTGTCGGAGTCGCCCTCGGTCGCGCGTGGGGCGAGCCGCGCTTCGAGGCGCGCGCGCTCCGCACGTAGCTCGGCGTCGGTGTTGTCGTTCACCGCCGTCTTTTCGGGGGTCTTTTGTTGCTCGGCCAGCTCCGGGTGGGCGGCCAGAAACGCGACCAGCTGATTGACCCGCTCTCGCCGATCGTTCTCGAGTTTCTTGGCCTCCTCGCTGTGTTCGGGCGCCAAGAGCCGCGGACCGCGCTCCACGGCGCGCGCGGCTAGCTCGTTGCAGCGCCGCTCCACCCGATCTCCGTCCGAGTCACGGAACGAAACGGTGAAGGTGCGCCCGTCCACGCTATCGATCTGAAAGGCCGCCTGAATTGCGCGCGCGATTTGAATGTGAACTTCGGGCGGAGCCGACGGTGCCTGCTCGTTCGAGAAACGTGAGAGCAAGTCGCGATCGAGCACGGCTTCGTGCAGCCGCCGCGCGGCCTCGAGCGGACTCAAGGTGGACGCATCGCTGCCCGTCGACTCGATCGCGACTTGCGCGCTCGTGCGATACACCGGCGTGGTCAGGTACGCGTACCCGGCAAAGCAAGCGAACACCCCGACGAACGCCGCGATCCCCGCGGGCAGCACGCTCCGATTTCGGGGCGGCTCGCTATAAGGTCGCGGCTCTTCGTTCAGTTGCGATTGAGACATCGGAAGAGCCCGTGTTCGGGCCCGAGCCCCCGGTTCGTGGAGCGTCCTAGAGTAACCTCTCGGGCTGGGGTGCTGCGAGCTTCCGGCGGAACTCGCACGCTGGCCAGTCAGCCGATGCCCGCATCCCGGAGCAGCCGACCCGCCGCGTTGTGACCGCACATGCCATGGGTGCCCCCGCCCGGGTGAGTGGAGCTGGAGCAAAGATACAGCCCGGAAACCGGAGTTCTGTAACGAAATACCGGAAAGAACGGGCGAAAAAACAGCTGTTGGGTCCAGCGGTTCGACCCCCCACCGAGATCGCCCCCCACCAGATTCGCGTCCATCTGCTCGAGGTCAGGGGGTGAGTGAACCTTTCGGCCCAAGATGCTGGCGCGAAAGCCGGGCGCGAGCGCTTCGATGCGCGCTTCCACCTGTTCCACGAAGCGTTCGCGCGCCTCGGACCAGCCGCCCGCGACCTGACTCGGAACGTGAGTATACGCATACAGCGTGTGGGCACCGAGCGGCGCGCGCGACGGATCGATCAAGCTCTGCTGCCCAATCACCAGGTAGGGTTGCGAAGGGAGCTTGCCGGCGCGGACCTCTGCGGTGAAGCGGGCCAGGTCATCCACGCTCTCGCCCACGTGTACGGTTGCGGCTTCACGCGCCCGCGGTTCGCGCCAGGGCACAGGCCCGGAGAGCGCCCAGTCGACCTTGAATGTACCCCAGGCGTGACGAAAGCGACGAGCGCGTGCGCGCGCCCAGCGAGGCGCCGTGTCCGCGGAGAGCAGGTCGAGGAACAACGCGCCCGGGGCCGTGTCCGCAAGCACGCCGAAGCGCGCCGGGATTTCGTCACCGCTCTGTGTGCGCACGCCCACCGCGCGCCCGCGCCGCACCACCACGCGTTCCGCGCGCGCGCCCAAGCGCAGTTGTCCGCCCGAGAGCTCGAGCAGCGTGACCAGCGCGTTGGTCAGCCGTTGCGACCCGCCCTGCACCACCGGAAACCCGACGCTGCTCGCCGAGAGCGCGAGAACGTAGGCCATCGCGGCCCCGGCAAAGTCGTCCGGGCCGAGGTCACCGTGGAGCGAGAGCGCGGGCAGCACGCGCCGCGCGGCCTCGCTGCCGAACCAGCGCGCAGACAGGCCGCGCGTCGACGCTGCGAACCAGCTGCCCAGGCGTAACAAGCGCGGAAGCCCGAGCTCGAACAAGGGACGCCACGACGGCAGCGGACCGAGCAGGGCGCGAAACAGTACAGGCTCGAACTCGGCGTGCCGCCGCGCGATACGCTCGAACCCGGCGGTGTCCGCGGCGCTGCCGAAATAGGTGCCGTCGCGCTGCGCGTCCAAGCGCAGGATCGAGGCGCAGCTGCCGTCGAGCGCCGGGTGGCAGCTTTCGACGGGCGCGTTCAGCCAGGTGACGCCATGTCGCTCCAAGGGCAGGGCGCGAAAAGCGGGGCTCACGCGCGCGAGCGGGAAGAACGCCGCACCTGTGTCGTGAATGAAGCCGGGTAATGTGCTCTCCTCACTAACCACCGCGCCACCGGGGCGCTTGGGGTTGGCTTCCAAGACCAGCACTTTGAGGCCTTGCTGCGCCAGACGAACCGCGGCGACCAGGCCGTTCGGGCCGGAGCCAATCACGATCACGTCGGGGTCGGACATCAGCGCTTCAGTGTAGACCGGCGAAGGGAAAGGTGAGAGCGCGATCCGTCTCGGCAAAACGCGCTACTCTGAACCGGTGATCGTCGGCATCCCCAAAGAGGTCAAGGAACACGAGTATCGGGCTGGAATGTTGCCGGTGGGCGTGGAGGAGCTCTGCCGCGCCGGGCATCGCGTTCTGGTCGAAAAGAGCGCTGGGCTCGGCAGCGGCATCCGCGACGCCGACTACGAGCGCAGCGGCGCCATCCTGGTCGAGGACCATCGCGCCATCTACTCGCAAGCGGAGCTCGTCGTTAAAGTAAAAGAGCCGCAGCCCGAAGAGGTCCCGCTCTTACGCGAAGGCCAGCTCATCTTCACCTATTTTCATTTCGCGGCCAGCGAAACGCTCACGCGCGGCGTGCTCGCCTCGGGCGCGACCGCGATCGCGTACGAAACGCTGCAAGACCAGCGCGGCAATTTGCGCCTGCTCACCCCAATGAGTGAAGTTGCGGGTCGCATGAGCATTCAACAAGGCGCGAAGTTCCTGGAGCGACCCCAGGAAGGGCGCGGCATTCTGCTCGGCGGCGTCCCCGGCGTGGAGCCGGCGCACATCACCGTGCTCGGCGGCGGCGTAGTCGGCACGAACGCAGCCAAAATCGCGGCCGGGTTCGGCGCGGCGGTGTACGTGCTCGATACCAACCTCGACCGCTTGCGCTACCTCGACGACATCATGCCCCAGAACGTGACCACGCTGTTCAGCGATCGGCACACGGTGCTCGATCAGCTCACTCGCGCCGACCTGGTGGTGGGCGCGGTGCTGGTTCGCGGCGCGCGCGCGCCGCGCCTGGTGCGTCGCGAAGACTTGAAGTCGATGAAGCCCGGCGCCGTGGTGGTCGACGTCGCGGTCGATCAGGGTGGGTGCTTCGAAACCACGCGGCCCACGACTCACAGCGAGCCCACCTACGTGATCGACGACGTGGTGCACTACGCGGTCACCAACATGCCCGGCGCGGTGGGGCGCACGAGCACGTACGCGCTGTGCAACGCGACGCTCCCCTATGCGCTGCACATCGCCAACCAGGGCCTGCACAAAGCGGCGCGCCAGAACCCCGACATCATCAGCGCGGTGAACGTCGACCGCGGCAAGATCACGCACCCGGCGGTGGCAGAGACCTTCGAGCTGCCCTACGTTCCGTTCGAGCCCTGAGCGTCAGCGCACCTTGGCCAGCAGGCTCGCGAGATAAGCCGGCACGCGCGGGTCACCCTCGCGCGGCGCCCAGGGCGCAAAGTCCTTGTCGTTGCTGGGATCCCAAGGCCCCGGCTTCACCTCGTAACAGACCGAGGTGTCGGTGAGCGTCGCGACGGTGTGCCACTCGCCTGCTTCGACCTCGATGCCCAAGAGCCCCTCGCGACCGAGCACGTGAGCCTCGCGAACTTCGCCGCTGTCGTCGAACAAGAAGAAAGCGACTTCACCGCGCAGCGCGAGGAAGCTCTCCGACTTGGGCGGGTTCAGGTGGCGATGCGGCGCGCAGTACGTGCCGCGGGTGAGCGCGTTCAGAAAGCGGTGTGGGTTCTGTTCGGGGCCCGCGTGAAAGTTGTGGTTGGTGCGCAGCCGCGGCGAACTTTTCGCCCGCTCGAGGGTTCGATCGATAAGCGCCTGGTCGAGGAGCTGGACGCGCGCGGACATGTCGCGCAGCCTACCAGAACCGCGGCGAGTTTCAGCGCGTGGCGATCTCTTCCGGATCGCCGAGGAATTCGAAGTGCATGGTGTCGCGCAGCTGCGGGTCGCGGCCGAGCCAGTAAAAGCCATAGCGTTCGAAGGCGTTGATCCAGCACATCGGCAGCGCGGTGCGCTCGAAGACGCTCACGTCCTTGGCCTGGCAAGCGGGGTGGTCGGGCCAGGGCTGCACGCAGCCGCAGCACGGGTTTCGATCCGGATCGATGTCCACCGCGATGCCGAACAAGTGGTTGGACACCTCACCGCCACGATAGGTGTTGGTGTCACGAAAGCCACCGACCGCGCGCGGGGTATAGCGATCTTGGTCACGCTTGCAATTCGCGCGAATGCGTCGTTCGACACAGCGCAGCGCGGGTTCGATGGCGCGGTGCACGCTGATCGGGATACCGAAGAAGCGCGTCGACTTGGCTTGGGTGCGCGCTTGCTCCCGATTGTGCTCGGCGAACGGAACACCTTCGATTCGTCCGTAATGCTCGACGCGGAAGCGCAGCGCACGATCGTTGCCACGACCGTCGAGCGAGCCGTGCTTCACGAAGCTCGAGCGCTTCAAGAACTCCTTGGCCTTTTGCGGCTTGCAGCTGACCGGGGCGAGTTGGCGCGCGGAGAGCGGTTCGGGCAAGGCTAGCAGCAGGCTCAGCGCGAGCCCGAGGAGCACGAGGGCAGCCCAAGCGGGCCGTGCGCGCTGGCGACAGGGTCGCCGGGGCTCGAGCGCGCGATTCGGGGGCATTGGCGGCCGAGCTTAGCCAAAGATTTCCAGGCGCGCATTTCTCGTCGATCGGTGCCGTTGTAGAGGACCGACTTCGGCTATCATCGCCGGCACCATGTCGCGCTGGTTCGTATTTTCGGCGTTTTGTATGCTGGCGTGCGGTTCGGGCGCGCCCGCGAAGTCACCGGACGACGCCAGCGAGGAGGCGGCGTCGAAGGACGCAGCCCCCGCCGCTGACACCGAGGCCCCGGCCGCGGAAAAGGCTCCCGAAAAGCCGAAGGAAGCGAGCGGACCAGCGTCGAATCAGGACGTTCAAACGGTTCTGCAGCTGGTGATCGACGACGAGGCGCTCGAACCGTATCTGCACCTCGACAAACCCGACCGCTTTCCGTTCCGGGTCGGCGGCAGCGACTTGCCTCAGGGGCTGGAGCTCACCAAGGCGACGAAGCCGGTGGTGTTCGTTTCGGATCCAGCGAGCGAGAAGAAGCCGGTGCTGGTGTTCACCGAGATCAAGATAGACGGGGACGAAGCCAGCGTGCGTTACCGCTATGACGTCGAGAAGGTACGCGGCTCGAGTTCATTGAAGCGTCGCGATGGCCGCTGGGTGCTCACCCGCAGTCGCCTCACCGAATATTGAAGCGGACGCCCGCTTGCTTCGTCACAGTTCAGAAACAGTGACAGCGAAGCGGGTGAAATTTGAGCTTCTCTAAAAGTTTCCGGTGACGCGACCAAAAATCGTCAATTCCGGCCCAAAATCCGGCGTTATCGCCTGGGCTGTGATTGGACCGGACACAGGGGTTGAAGTAGGAGTCGTCCGACCCCTCGGGCTGAAGGCCAAAGCGCAAGTGGCCGTTCTCGGATCCCGAGCTGAAGTAACGATGGTCCGCAGCATGTTTAAGAGCCAATCACTCCAAGCAACCGCACGGATCCTTTCACAACCTTCGGCGCTTAGAAGCGGTCGTGCGGGCGCTTCCTTCGCGGTCCGCGCGGCGCGCGCGGCCTTGGCGCTGGTCGTGCTGACGGTCGGCGCCGGTCTCTCCGGGGGCTGCTCCGACAACCTCGATTGCACGCCGGCCATGCCCGCGGGCGCCGTATACAAGGCGACCCTGGGGACCGAGACAGAGGGTTCGAGCAAGTGCCATATCGTTGCGGCCATGCGCATGAGCCCGTTCAACGTCACGGTTGGGTCGAGCGAGCCGACGGCGAGTCGTCGCGACTGCTCGGTGACACCGGCGGCGAGTGCTCCCCAGCAGCTCGACGTTCAGGTCCTCAATTGCGTGCCCGGCGAAGAGGGCATGCTCGGCGTCTATTGTCAGATCATCTACAAGGCCGGCTGCGACGGCCACATGCAGTTCTATTTCACGGCCAAGGATCCCGTGAACTGGAGCGCACCGGTGATCGACAACGTCCTGTTCCGCATTCAGGACTTTTCTCCGAACTGCTTCTCCGACCAGAGCAACTGCCTGGACGAGTACACCGCCCGGCTCGAGCGCATCCAGTGACGAAGGATCGTTAGCGCGCCCTGGCCGAGGGGTGTGCCGCACGGACCACGCTGTGTCCGGGCGTTCCGCGGGGGGCGCGTAAATCAGCGGTAAATCGCCAATCGTCGGCTGGTACGCCGGCTGCTCTGGGGACTTCGCGGACATGCGAAGCCTCATCGATCGTGGAAATTGGCTGGCAGTGCTCGGAATCGGGCTGGCGAGCGCAGCGACGAGCTGTCTGCCGTTCGTGACGCCGCCGGCCCGGCTCTCCGTGGGGCCGGCCACCCATTTCGACCGCGTGCCGGGCGCGGCGCGCGAGGATTCTCGGACCGGATTCACTGAGCTGCGGGCGGCGACGCACCCGCTCGACCTGGTCGATGGAGCGGAGAACAACTGGTTCGATGTCGGGCTGGGCTACCAAGGGGAGCTTCCTCCGGCGGACAACCAAGACACGCCGATCGTGCACGGACCCTACCTCGAACTGGGGGCGTATCCCGTCTCCGCGCGACTGGGGCCGAGTTTGACGCTTCGCGGCGGTACCTACGGCACCGTGTCGAGCCTCTGGCGCACGGACCTCCCGAGCCCGGGCGTCGGCGGCAGTCTCGGTGCGCTGGTCGAGATCAGCGGCGGCACGGCCGGCACCTTCGCTGGCAGCGGCAGCGACGGCAGCGTCGTCGCTGGGTACGCGCGCGGGCGCTGGGCCATCGGGCTCTGGGGCAGCGGCTCGCTCCACGACTTTTCGGATGGCGCGTACCGCGGCGTGGCCGCTGGCCTGAGCGTGCGGCTTCCGCTTCTGGCCGGCGTGGTGTGCTGCGCGTGGCCTGATTTCGGCAAACATGGCGGTGGCGGGAGCGCGCGCTCCGCGTCGTCAGCGCCACGCTTGCGTCGAACCCCTGCGCGGCCGCGCCGCGCGGAGTAGCGCGGGTCGGTTCGAGCACACGCGAGTGCTAGCCGTTGTGGCCGCACACGCCGTTCGAGCAGAACGCGGTTTCGCCCGCGGGAGCGTTGCAGCGGCGGTTGCAGCCACCGCAGTGATCGACGTTGTCGTCGATCGTGGTCTCGCAGCCGTTCGTGACGTCGCGGTCGCAATCACCAAAGCCGCGGTCGCAGGTGATCGCGCAGATCCCCTCGACGCAGCTTGGTTCTGCATGCTCGCGCGGGCAAACCTGGCCGCACTCGCCGCAGTGATCCGCGTCGCGGTTCAAGTTCGCCTCGCAGCCGTCTGCGGGCTCACCGTTGCAGTCGGCGTAGCCGGCTTCGCAGGTCACTATCGCGCACGCGCTCTCGCGGCAAGCGGGTTCGGCGTGCTCGAGCGCGCACACCACGCCGCACGCCCCGCAGTTCTGCGTGTCGCTGGTGGTCGTCACTTCGCACTCGACGTTCAGGTCCCCGTCGCACTCGGCGCTGCCCGCGACGCACGACACAGCGCACAGGTTGTCCGTGCAGATCCCGCTCGCGCATTGGCCGCCCATCGTGCACGCGGTGCCGGCGCGACAGCCCGCGCAGCCTTCGGCGCCGCAGTCCACGTCTTGCTCGTCACCGTTGCGCAAGCCATCGTCGCAGCTCGGCGCCGCGCAGAGTCCGTCTTTGCACACGCCGCTCGCGCAGTCGTCGTCGATTTTACACCGTTGATCGACCGCGCAGCGCCGGCAGCGCTTGCCGCCGCAGTCCGTGTCACTCTCGCCGTTGTCGATGCGCTCGTTGCCGCAGCTCGGATCCTGGCACGTGTTGTCGGCGCACTGCCCGCTCGCGCAATCGCTGGCGCGGATGCACTTCCTGCCTACGGTGCAACGCTCGCACTCGGTTCCGCCACAATCGACGTCGGTCTCCGTCGTGTTCTGCACGAGGTTCGTGCACTGAACGGGGATCGGCGTCATCGCGGGCGGCTCGGGCTCGCTCGGCTTAGCGGGGCCCGAGCAGGCCGTGTGAAGCCCGGCTGCCAGCAGCAGCCAGCACGCGCAGCCAAACTGAGTGAGGCGCGAAATCGTCACCAAGCGAATGGAACGACCAGCACACGCGCCACATGAGAGCTCGCTGGGCGATTGCGTTGCGAGCAGAAGGCTTTGCCGCGCGGGTGTTCGGCCGCTCGGCCGCTAGAGCGCGGCGTCGGCGCTGAGTTTGCCTTTCGAACCTCGCGTGGATAGCATGTTTTCCCCGCAAACTCGCGCCGCTCCGCGCGAGCGTGGACCCCTGTCGCGATGAAGCCAATCACGTTCGTAGACAACGCAAAAGCGCCGCTGTCGCTGCTGTGCCTCGGCGCGCACAGCGACGACATCGAGATCGGCTGCGGTGGCACCTTGCTGCGGCTACTCGCCGAGCGGCCCGGTTCCTCCGTCGATTGGGTCGTCTTTTCGGCCAATGCGGACCGGGAGAAAGAGGCACGCGCGAGCGCTGCCGATTTCCTGGCTTCTGCAGGCCGCTCCAACGTAATCGTGAAGAACTTTCGCGAAAGTTACTTTCCGTACGTTGCTACCGAAATCAAAGACTTCTTCGAGCAGATCAAGCAGAGCACGCGCCCCGACGTCGTGTTGGCTCACCACCGTCACGACTTTCACCAAGATCATCGCACGATCGCCGAGCTTACGTGGAACACGTTCCGCGCGCATGCCATCCTGGAGTTCGAGATCCCCAAGTACGAAGGCGACCTCGGTACCCCCAACGTCTTCGTGCCGCTGCCTCGCGCCGTGGCTGATCGCAAGGTCGAGCTCTTGATGAAGCATTTTCCGTCGCAGGCGCACCGCACTTGGTTTCGCCCCGACACCTTTCACGGCTTGATGAGCGTGCGCGGTATCGAGTGCGCCGCCCCCGAATCGCGCGCTGAAGCGTTTCACGCCCGGAAGCTCGTGCTCTGAGCGCCATGAGCGCCTCAACGCCGCCGCCGGCCTCCTCGCCGAGATCCGTGCGAGCCGCGGATGGATCCGATTGGCGACGACGCGAGATTCGCCTGGCGGCCGCCAACGCGATCAAGCTCGGCAGTTCGCTGCTCGCCACTTGGGGCATCGCGCTGGTCGCGCGCCTGTTCATTCCGCGCTTCCTGGGTCCGGATCGCTTCGGGATTCTGAATTTCGCCGACGCCTTCACGGCCACGGCGTTCGTGGTGTTGGGGCTCGGCCTGGACACCTACGTGCGCAAGGAGATCTCGGTTCGGCCTTCGCACGCCAGCGACTTCGTGGGCGGCATCGTCGCGCTGCGCATGGTGATGCTGGTTCTGGTGTATGCCGGAATGGAGATCATTCTGCGCTACACGGGGCGCAGCCCGGAGGTGCGCCTGCTCGTGTACATCATGGGCGCCGCGCAGTTCTTCATCGTGGGCAGCACCACGTCTGCGGGCCTGCTTCAAGCGACCGGTCAAGTCACCGAAATGTCGGTGCTGTCGGTTGTGACCAAGGTGGTTTGGGCGATCGGCATCACACTGGCGATCTGGCTCAAGCTGGGCCTTTGGGCCTTCGCCGCCGCCATGGCGGCCTCCGAAGGCTTGAAGGCGATGGTGCTGTTCGCATTGGCGCGCAAGCACGTGGGCTTCGCGTTGCAAATCAACACGCGCGCGACCGGCGCGGTCATCCTGGCTTCCTTGCCGTTTTATATCTCGGGGCTCGCGACCACCATCTACGACAAGATCGGCGTCAGTCTGCTGGCGTTCTTGGGCAGCGATCGCGAGGTGGGTTGGTACGGAGCTGCCGCCGGCCTCGCCGGCCTGACCTTGCTGCTCGCGCCGCTGATTAGCTGGGTACTCATCCCGCTGTTCGCGCGCGCGGCGGCCGCGTCCGCCGAGGAGCTGTCGCTGATGGTTCGGCGTTCGCTCGAGTTCATCTTGACGATGACCATCCCGGTTTCGCTCATGATGTGCGTGGGCGCGGACATTTGGATCAAGATCCTGTTCGGAGCGAACTTCGCGCCCGCTGCCATGGCCTTGCGCGTGCTCGCGGTCGCGAACTTGATGATGTACGTGAGCATCGTGTGCGCGTACGCGCTGGCGGTGTCGAACTTGCCGTGGCGAATGAGCGCGGTTTTCGCCGGTGGCATGCTGGTGAACCCAGTCTGCAATCTGCTCTTGATCAAGCCGTGTCTCGCGCTCGGACTGGGCGGTGGCGGCTTCGCGTGCGCGACCGCGACGCTGGTTACCGAGATCGGCGTGGTCACGTCGCTGCTCACCATGCTCGGCCGCCGGGTCTTGAACGCGCGGCTGGTCTCGCGTGCCGTAAAGAATCTTGCGGTCGCGGGTGGCGTCGTGGCGCTCGACACGTTGCTCTTGCGGCCGTGGGGCTGGCTTCGCCTGCCGGTCGAGGCGGCGATTTACGTGGTGCTCGTCCTGGCCATCAAGGCGGTCGACATTCGTGAGCTGGTCTCGTCGATCCGGATGGCAATTCAGCAGCGCCGGAGCAAGAGTTCCGCACCGCCGTCAGCGACCTGAGCCAGCGCTGAGGCCGAGCGCAGCTCTCGGAACGCTCCGGAACCCGACATGCCACGGATGATCCAAATGTCCCTTCGCGGACTGGTGCTGCTCGTCCTATCGCCCGTGCTGCTCTTGGCGTTCGTCGCCGCAGCCTACTACTACTCGCGTCACGCCGACCACCTGAGCGTCCGAGAACCGCCACCGATCGCCGCGCAGAAGAAAGCGGCTTTTCCGCTCAGCGTTAGCCCAGGGCAACGCTACTTGGTCGACCGCGATGGCGCGCCATTCTTGATTCACGGTGAGGCTGCCTGGTCGCTGCTGGTGCAGCTCACGCGCGAGGAAGCCGAGACGTACCTCGAGGACCGGCGGCGCCGCGGGTTCAACCTGCTGGTGGTCAATCTGATCGAACACTTTTTTTCGGACCACCCGCCAACCGACGCCTACGGCAGCGGGCCGTTTCAGGCCGCCGGAGATTTCTCCACGCCGAACCCGGAGTATTTTTCGCGCGCGCAGGCGATCGTGCGAATCGCGGCAACCAAGGGCATCGTCGTTCTGCTCTGTCCTGCCTACCTCGGGGGTGATGGCAGCGCCGAGGGTTGGTACGTCGAAATGCGCAAGAACGGGCCGGACAAGCTGCGCGGCTACGGCGCTTACGTCGGCTCGCTGTTTCGCGGCTTCGACAACGTGATCTGGCTGGCGGGCGGCGACTACACGCCCCCCGCCGCCGCACTGCCATTGGTGGATGCGCTTCAACAAGGCATCAAGCAAGCCGCGCCCGAGCAGCTTCAAGCGGCTCATTGGAGCCCGGAGACCTCCGGCACCGACGTGAAGCTCGCGACCACGCGCTTGGATCTGAATACGACCTACACCTATCAACCCGCGCACTTGAAGAGCCTGGCCGACTACGATCACGGTAGCGGACGCGCGCATTTCTTGGTCGAGAGCAAATACGAAGACGACAAGCTCGGCACGAACCAGCACTGGCTCAGAATGCAGGCTTACACAGCGCTGCTCACCGGCGCGATGGGCCAGGTCTTTGGCAACCGCTGGGTTTGGGATTTCACGCGGCCGAGTTTTCTAAACCGCTTGACCAAGCGGAACTGGACAGCCGCGCTCGATAGTCCCGGCGTGCGCAGCATGGGCTTCGTGCGCGCGCTGTTTGCTCCGCTGCCTTGGACCGAGCTCGTGCCCGACGAGACCTTCGAGGTGCTCACCACTGGGCAGGGTGCGCGCGGCTCGGTGGACTACCCCGTGCTGGCTTTCACCCGAGACCGGCGCCTGGCAATCGCTTACGTACCGAAGGACGAGCCGATTGGCATCGAGCTCGGCAAGCTGTCGGGACCCGTGCGGGCGCGCTTCTACGATCCGACGAGCGGCGAGTTCACCGACGTGCCCGGATCCCCCTTTCCTGCCAGCGGAAGTCGCACGCTGCGCGTCCCTGGGCGAAACGCTTCGGGCGACACGGATTGGGTGCTGCTGCTCGAGGCGCGCTAGGCGCCGCCCTCAGGGCGCGATGTTGGCGTCGCGGACGATGTCGGCGAGCTCGCGCAGGCGGCGTTCGCGGGAGAGTAGGCCGGGCGGCGCGGCGATGCCGGCGTCGTTCAAGATCTGATGGTAGCGGTGCGCGCAGTCGTGGCGCAGCAAGGCGTTGACCATGTTGTTGCGGCGGATGCGCACGCAGCGTTCGGGATCCGCTTCCAGCTCGGCGATGGTCTCGCCGATGTGCGGCGCGTCGAACGGCGTGCGAACGACCGCGTCGGGCCAGTCGAACAGCTCCAGGTATTTTCCGCTGCGCGGCGGCTCGCCGATCATGATTGCGCCCGCCGCGGCGCCCTCGAAGAAGCGCCCGGACATTTCGTCCAGGTGCGCGGACTGCCACTCGTTCGCGCGCGCGCGGCTGGCCATGAAAAAGCGGCTGCGCTTGAGCATCGAGGCCAGCTTGAAACGATGCTCCGCCGAGTTCAGCACCGAGAAAGTGAGCTGCCGCCCGGCGTCCGCCACACCCGAGGTCATGCGGATGGTGTCGAAATAGTAGAAAAAGCCGCGCTCGCGGGCCAGCGCCAACAGCGCCGCGTGCGTCTCGGGTGAGCGACGGCCGATGCCGAGCACGTCAATGGCGCGCGCCGGCGGGTTCGGATATGGGCAGAAGCCGAGCGCGTCGATGCCGAGTGGCAAATAGCTGCAAGGGCGGCCGGTGATCTTGGAGACCGACTCGGTCGGGTTCGACGACAAGTAGATGTGGTCGAACTCGGACAGCGTCTCCAGCAGATACTTGGGCAGCATCGCTTCCCAAGCTTCGGTGATGAGGCACGCCGCGTAGCGGCAGTGCTTACGCCAATTGGGAATTTGGCTGAGCGCGAACAACTCGTACGGGTCGTTGAAGACCGGTAGGAACAGATCGTAAGTCTTGTTCAGCCGCAAGCCTCCGAGCTGGGTGGTCGCGAGCTTCGCAACCTGCGGCGGCACGGTGGCCTTGTGCAGCGCCTTGTACACTCGTCGTTCGAACTCCGAGAGCTCGAGCCGCGTCGGCTCCGCACGGTCGGCGCCGCTGGTGTCGACGATGATGTCCTCGAACTCGTACTGCATGCAGTTGGCCGCCAGCGCAGCCACGCGCCGCATCGAGAGGAGCAGAATGTCTCCACTCGCGCCCGGAACGAGCTCGATTGCCGGGGCACCCACGATCTGCTTCAGAATCTCGCGCATCACGATTTCTCCGCGGAGCTTTGCGAGCTCCGCTCTCCGAACACGATAGTGTATTGTTGCTCGAGCTGACCACGAAACAGATCGAGCTTTTCCTGGATAATCGAGCGAACCGCGTTCGCGTCCGATTCCAGCTTTTGAAACAGCGCTATCAGGTCTTGCTCCGTTACCCCCGACAAGTCACGGCAGTAGCCCGAGAGCCCCATCGCCTGCATCAGGGCGTCGTTCTTGTCCATGTGCGAGACCGAGGCCACCGGCTTTCCGAGCAAGATCGACAGCAGCACGTTGTGAAAGCGCGTGGCGATGACCAGGTCCGCTTCGGACAGCTGGCTCATCAGGTCTTCGAAGCAAGCCACCGGCTCGTCAATCACCCGCTCGAGTGCGGCGTGCTCCCGAAGCCAGGCGCGAATTCGCTCCAACATGGGCGTGTCGTACTGAACGTCGCCGATCACGATGCGCGTGCGGTAGCCGCGATCGAGCAGCCACAGCACGAAGCGCCCCAGCGTCTCGACGTAGGCGGCCTGCTCTTCCGGGCTGCTCTCTACCGCGTAGATGCCCACGGCCACGGTCTTCTCGGCGCCGTTCGAGCGAACGCGAGGCGTGGTCAACGACTTCGGCAGGCTGAAGGCGAGATCGGGGTAGAGCGGATCTTCGCCGGCGCGATCCAGTAGTCGCGCGGCGCGCGTGCGCGTGATGGGGTCGCGGTAGCTTCGATACTCGGCCAGGCGCAGCGACCAGCGCAGAAAAAACAACTGCACGGGGTGAGAAAGTTTTTCCGCGCCCACGCTGACGAACTTGACCTTGCGCTTGGAGAGCCGCGCGGCCACCACCCACTTGAACATTTGGTAGGGCATGCCCAGCATGCCCTCGTGCGTGTCGGTCAGAATGCCCGTGCCAGTCACGACCAGCATGTCGAGCTCACGCATCGCGCGCACGACACGAAGCCAATCGCCGATCTCCCAGACCGGCCGCCGCACGCGTCGCAGCGGCCCCGGCAACGGCAAGAAGCTCGGTCGTGGCTCCACGGCGATCGGCACGGCCTCGACGTGATGGCGCGGCTCCGTATCCGCGGGATCGTTACATACGGAGACGAGCTCTGCCGGACCCAGATGGCGGCGCGCGCCTTCGAGCATGGCGCAGAGCGTGCACTCGTTGCCCAGGTTGTGTGTCCCGAAGTTCCCCCAGAACCCGACCCTCACGGGTCACCACCCTGGGGTGGTGCGGCGAGGGCGCAGCATGGCGGCATGATGATCGGCGCATCCTAGCAAGCGCGCTGGCCTCGGCCCAGCGCTTCCCGCGGCGGCATCGCGAGATGACTATATCCATCCAGAACTATCCATCCAGAACTCGACCCAGAACTCGCCGTCCAGAATCAGTACGCCCCGGCCTGCCGGTCGAGCACCGCGCAAAGCGGGTTCGTCATTCGACGAATTTGGAAATCAGTTTCACGTAGCCGGACTGGTAGTAGAGGCCGGGCTCGCTGAGTTCCCACGAGCGATCGTACTCCTTGGTCGGCGCCCAGCCGGTGTTGAAGTTTCGATAGGCTTTTCCTGCAGGCTCGCGCTTCAGAGCCGAACGCGAACAGGCCGCTTTGGGGTCCTCGCAGTAATGCAGGTTGGGGCCGCCGGGCACGTAACCGGGCGCAGGCCCGAGCTCGGAGGTTTCAGCGCTATCCAAACGCGCGTCGCCGTCTCGGAACCAGGTGTGGAAGATCTCGGACGCCGAATTCTCCGCGCCGTAGTCGCGCATGTTCGACAGAAACACGAGGTTCAGCGGGTTCACGCCGTGAAAGTAGTGGAGCAGCCCGCCCACGCGCGTCGCGTACGCCGTGGCCTCGGCCCCGGTCGCGAGCTTGAACTGCAGTAGATCGTAGTTGGTGTTGCCGGCGTTCGCGCGCACCATGTTGCTGCCCCAGTGATAGGACTCCTTTCGTAGATACGCGCGATACAAGTCGAGCTCCGGGTGAAAGCCGAAGATGTCCGAGCTCTGGGCGACGCTCCGCTTGCGTTCGAGGATCGCGGCTCGCACCGTGGCGTTGGCTTTGGCGAGCGTACAGTAAAAGAGTAGGGCGTCCCCCTGGTCAGGCTCGTACGCCGACCATTGGTCGTCTTTGAAAGGACGCGTCAGCCTGAAATCTCGCTCGATGATCTGGTCGTAGGCTGCATCATCGGTGAGCGCGAACAGGTAAATGGCGGCCACCACCGCATCCTGATTTTGTTCGGCCAGCGTGCGATCCGCGTCACCGCCGGTGATGCTGCCGTCATCGCAGTCATCGCGCCGAGGCGCCGTCGTGTAGTGCGCGAATGCGCGCACGGCGCGGTCGCGCAGCTCTGCGGCGTAGCCCGCGAGAGGCGGCAGGTCTCGAAACATCCACGCCGCGTGCGCGAACATGCCCGCCGCAGTGACGGTCGCGGAGGAGCAGGGCCCTGGGTAATAGTAGTGCTTGGTCTTTGCGCGATCCGGCGTCGCGTCGTCCGGCTCGAGCGCACCCATCTTGAGCAGCACGCCACCCGCTGGGTCGCTCTGCATCTTCTTCAGCCACTCGAGCTCGACGCGCACTTCATCCAGCACGTCGGGGATGCCGTTGCCCGATTCGGGCACATTGAAGTCGTCACCGAACGGCGCAGGCTTCTCCCAGTAGGCGGTGAGCAGTTGGTGAACCGGCGTGCGCGCGAACGTGACGTACTTGTTGACGTCGCCGGCGTCCCACCAGCCGCCGCTCAAATCGCGCGCGCTGTTCGGATCTTCCCGCGCGCGAACGCTGCGCGCTTCGCGGTCTTGCCCTGGACCGACGTAGTTTTGGGCCAAGGTCCAACACTTGCCCGCGACGCACGCGAAGGGCGCCTTTTTCTCGATGTTCGCGCGGTTGAAATAGAACATACGCAGCGACGCTCTGAGCAGGTCGCGGTACACGTTCACCTTCACTTCGAACGGGTACGAGCGCGTGCGTCGTTGCGGGTCGTACACCACGTACGTTCCTGGTTGCCGCACGGCAGAGAAGTCGAACCACGCGCCGCGATCGCCGGATAGCTCGTCGAGCGCGCCGGCCTGCCAGGGCACGGCAGGGCCGGCGAACACCACCGCACCATCGCGGAAGCGGCGCACCTGAAGCTCTGCCGCCGGCACGTAGGCTTTGCCCGCATTGAACCCGCGCACGGGATTGACGGCGATCGCAATCTTTTCCCGCTCCGGCAGGTAGCCGAACTGATCGATGACCAGATTCGTGTTCAGGGGTGTGCTGTCGAGCAGGTCCGCGCTCGCTGCTTTTTCGCGCTTTGCCGCGCTCCCTGTGACGCACGATCGGCTTTGACAAGCGGCGAGCGCGCCGAACGCCGCCAAAACCAGCCAGCGTCTCAGCGCGCGAGCTTCGAGCACGGCTCAGCCGAGCGTAATCGAGTGCTCGCGGCACCAGCGCAAGAGCACGTAAGGAGCCCAGATGCGCGACCAGTAGATACCTGGCGCGCCCGCGCGAAACGCTCGCCAGAGGCGGTCGAGCGCCGCTGGCCGCAGGCCCACGCTTTCGACCAGAGCCCGGTCAGCGAACACCTGCTCGATGTCTCCGGCCAGTTTGTCCTTCGCCCATACCTCGATCGGCAACACGAAGCCCGCTTTCGGGCGTTCGAAGATGCTCGGATCGAGCTGCGGCATGCCCATTTGCTTGAGCAGGCGCTTCTTGCCGAGCGGCATGAAGCGCGCACCATCTGGGACCGCGAGCGCCGCTTCCACCACGGCGTGGTCGAGCAGCGGCACGCGCACCTCGAGTGAGACCGCCATGCTGGCCGAGTCGGTGTCGCGCAGCAGTCGCTCGCCGACGAACAGCGCGAGCTCGAGCACGCTGGTCGCGGAGAGCGGCGTGGCCCCCGCAATCGCCGTACGCAGCGCCTTCGCGTGCCCCTTGGGCAGACCATCTTCGGTATTTTCGAGCAGCTCCGGCGCGGCCAGCTCCGACAGGAATTGCCGCGTGAAGAGGGCGTAAAACACCTGATACAGGGCGACCGGATCGGCGTCGCTGTCGAGCGCGTCCGCGAGCTTTCCCCAGCGAGTTTGCGGGGGAACCGAGTCGTGTTTGCCGAAGCCGAGCGCGGCGCGCATGACCGCGGCCACCGGCGACGCGGCGGGGCCCGCCAGCTTTCCGAGGCGCTGACCACGCGGCAAGTCGCGGAAGGTGCGGTACCCGCCGAACAGCTCGTCGCCGCCGGTGCCGGCGAGCGCGACCGTGAGCCCCGCTTCGCGCACCGCGCGGCTCACGAAGTAAGTGTTGATGGCGTCGACGCTGGGTTGATCGAGGCTCGCCAGCGCAGGCTCGATCTGATCCGCGAAATGGCGCTGCGTGAGGCGAAACTCCGAGTGCTCGGTGCCCAGCGCTTCAGCGACGCGCCGCGCGTGCACCGACTCGTCGAATTTGCTCTCGTCGAAGCCGATGTGAAAGGTCTTCACTCGCCCGCTACCGGTGCCCACTGCGAGCGCCGCGATCGCGCTCGAGTCCACGCCGCCCGACAGGAACACACCGAGCGGCACGTCACTGACCATGTGCTGGCGCATGGCCTCGATCAGCTCGTGCTGCAGCGCTTCCAGCGCTTGCTCGTTGGGCATCAGCGCGCGATGCCCGAGGTTCCAATAGTGCTCGATCTCGCGTCGTTCGGCGTCCAAGCTCACGCGCAACAGAGCGCCTGCAGGCAAGAGCGAGATGCCGCGCACCAGCGTGCCCGGGCCGACCGTAAAGCCGTTCCAGAGGTAGCTGCCGAGTTCGGCGGGGTCGAGGCGCGGCGCGAGCAAGCCGCTCGCGAGCAGCGCGCGCAACTCCGAAGCGAACAAGAGCACCTTGCCGTTCGGTCGTTGCACGACGGTGTAGTAGAGCGGCTTGATGCCCAAGCGATCGCGCGCCAGCACGACCTCGCGCCGCTGCTTGTCGTAGATGGCGAAGCCGAACATGCCGCGTAGCTTGGGCAGCACGAGCGTGCCCCAGCGCCCATAACCGCGCAGCAGCGCCTCCGTGTCGCCCTTGGAACGGAAGCTCACGTTCTCCGCCTGAAGCTGCTTGCGGAGCTCGGCGAAGTTGTAAATCTCACCGTTGAACACGATGGCGTTGCCGCTGCTCTCGTCGAGCATCGGCTGGTGTCCGTCCGCAGACAGATCGATGATCGAGAGACGGCGGAAACCGAACATCGCTCCGGGCGTTTCTTCGCTACGGAAGAGCCCAGAATCGTCCGGCCCGCGGTGCGTTTGCGCGTCGCTCATCGCGCGAACGGCGCGCTCAATCTCCTCGTCGATCGCTCCGACAGCTCCGCTAATTCCGCACATACTGGAGCGGCGAGTCTCTTATGGCGGGTTCTGAAATGCAACCGGAACGGCGCCGCTCGAACGTGCCTCGAGAGGGCGAGCGCTCGTGCCACGCGCGTGCCGCGAGACCGATTTCGAAACGTTTGACCGCGATGGCTCCCGCGACGTAACCTTTGCGGCCTCGGAGATCCGCCTTTTGCCATGAGTAACCAACGCAGGTACGTGCTGGTTGCGCCCTGTCGCGACGAAGCCAAGTTCATGCGGCACACGCTCGACAGCATCGCCGCGCAAAGCGTGCCTCCGGCCTTGTGCATCGTCGTCGACGACGGCTCGACCGATGAAACGCCGATGATCTTGGCCGAGTACGCGGCGCGGCTGCCATACCTCAAAGTGGTTCGCCGCGCGAACCGCGGGGCCCGCAGCGTCGGCCCCGGCGTGATCGAAGCGTTCTACGAAGGCCTCGCGCACGTGAATCTGGACGAGTTCGACTACGTCTGCAAAATCGACCTCGATCTCGATCTGCCGCCTCGTTACTTCGAGCTGTTGATGGAGCGGATGGAGAAAAATCCGCGGCTCGGAACCTGTTCGGGTAAGCCGTACTCGGTCAACACGCTCACCGGCGAACTCGAGCCCGAGCTCGGCGGCGACGAGATGTCGGTCGGCATGACCAAGTTCTATCGCGTCTCCTGCTTCCGGGAGATTGGCGGCTTCGTGCGTCAGGTCATGTGGGACGGCATCGATTGTCATCGCTGCCGCATGCTCGGCTGGGTCGCTCAAAGCGAGGACACCGAGGAGCTTCGTTTCATACACCTGCGCCCGATGGGGTCGAGTCAGCAAAACATTTGGACCGGCCGCATCCGCTGGGGCTTCGGCCAATACTTCATGGGCACCGCGCCGCTCTATCTGCTCGCAAGTGCGGTCTATCGGCTCCCGCACTATCCAGTCTTCTTCGGGGGCGTGGCCATGATGTGGGGCTATGCGACCAGCGCAGCCAAGCGCAACCCTCGTTACGACGACTTGGAATTTCGCCGCTACCTGCGCGCCTACCAGCGTGATTGTTTGTTACGCGGCAAGGCTCGGGCCACCAGCGCGGCCAACGAGCGCGGTGTTTCGGTCTGGCGGGCGGCGCATCCGAACATTCCCCTCAACGAATAAAACCGGTCAGCGCGCGCCGCGCTTCACGCGCCAGCGCGCGCGGCTCGGTACCAGGCGGCCGAACGCGCGATGCCTTCGCGCGCGCTCACTTTCGGCGCATAGCCGAACCGCTCGCGCGCTTTCGCGTCGAGGTACACCACCTTGCGCGGATAGAGCTCGGTGAGGCTTCGCCAGCGCGGTGTGGCCTTCAGCGCTTCCAGGACGCGCTGCTTGGCCGAAAAACGTGCGTTCTCCGGTGTCACCGAGAGCTTCGCGCCCGCGCTGCCTCGATTGCCGGCGCGCAGCTTGCCGAGCAGCGCCTTGGCTCCGCGCGGGAGCCCACCAAGGCCCGCGCGCAGCAGCGCCTCCGCGCGAGACCAGTCGCGCAGCGCCGGCAAGCCGAGCTCTCGATTCATGAGCTCGAAAAACTCGTTCCAGCTGAGCTGATCCGGCCCGTTCAGGTTGAAGGTGGCTCCGGGTTCGAGCGGGGCCTCGAGCGCGCCATGCAGAGCGTCCACCAAATCGTCCACGTAGATCAGGTTGCACGTGCCGGAGCCGTAGCGCCCGAGCGTTCCCCAGTTTCCGGCCATCAGCTTGTTGCCGAGCTCTATCACCCAGGTTTCCGAGCCAGGGCCATAGACGATGCTGGGGCGGAACAGCGTGACCTTCAGCCCACGTTGTGCCGCCGACTGACAGGCGCCCTCGGCTTCGATCTTTGCGTCGGCGTACTCCCAGCCTTGGCGCAAGAGCGGCGCAGTCTCGTCGATTTGGCCGCCTGCGTTGCCGTACACCTCGGCGGTGCTCAGATAGAGCATACGCGGGACTCTCGTGGCTTCCATTGCCGACAGCACGTTTTCCGCTCCTTCGACCAACGTTTGGCGATCGCCCAAGAAGGAGCCGACCACCAAACTGGCGCCCTCGAGCGCCCTCTGTACGCTGGCGCGATCTCGCACGTCGCAGCGCACCGCTTCTACCGACCCGGGCGCGTTCACTTCGAGCCGCGTGGCGCTCGCGTTGCGGCTGGCCGCGCGCACGCGGTAGCCGCGCTCGGCGAAGGAGCGCACCACGCGCGAACCCACGAAGCCGGTGCCACCGAAGACCACCACCGTTTTTCCCGCTGACGACGCTCCGTTCTCGACAGTCATGCTTTGAACCACTTTTTGAGTGCGAGAAAGCGCACCTCGAACAGGTGATAGCTGGCCATGGCGATCGCCAGTGACAGCGCGCTGCCGAGCACGGCCTGAACCAACGCGGCGGCGGTGAACGAACCAACCCACGGCTCTAGGTAAACCGCCGTGCGATGTCGCCAGGCGCCGTAGGCGAGGATGGCGTGAAACACGTAGAGGCCGTAGCTGTACTTGCCGAACAACCGTAGAAAGGACAGCCGCATGGCCGCTTTCAGCGGCGCGGGGCCGTCGCGCCACGCCGCGGCGAAAATCACGACCGCGCAGAACACCGCCAGGGCCGTCTCTTTCAAAGGCAAATTCAAGTCGTGCGCGAGCACGCTCTTCGGCACTGCCATCAGCAGTACCAGCACTCCAGCGCTCGCGAGCAGCCAAGTCCGCAGGTTCCGGCCGATCGCGGCCGGCCCATCGGGCCCGCGGATGGCCAGGGCGAACCAAGCACCGATGCACAGCGAATCGAGCCGGCTCGGCGTCAGAACCTGCGCCCACATTTCGTTGTGCGTCACTTGCCGTAGCACCAGGCGCAGCCCGAGCGCCATCACGCTGAGCCCCACTGCGATGCCCATCGCGCTCTTCCTGTTGGCGAGGCGAATCACCAGCGGCCAGAACAGGTAGAAGTGCTCTTCGATGGCCAAGGTCCAAAAGTGCGACACGTATGGGATCGCGAACGTGCCTTCCTTCGCGACGTACACGTTGGTGAGGTAGGACCAGAGCCAACCCTGCTTGTCGCGCATGATCAGCGCTTCCGGCGCGTGCGCTTCCAGCAGCGAGCGCGGGATCAGCACCAGTAAGACGAACAGCACGCCATAGTAGAGCGGGAAGATGCGCAGCGTTCGGCGCATGTAGAACGCTTTGAAGTAACGCGGGCTCGGTCGGCTATCCCAGAGAATGCCGGTGATGAGGTAGCCCGACAGCACGAAGAACAGGTCGACGCCCCACATGCCGTAGCCGGTGATCTTCCCGGCGATGCGCTCGACCAAATTCTGCGGCTGCTCGAAGATCGTCGCCACGAAATGCACGGCGATTACCGCGAGGATCGCGACCCCCCGAATGCCGTCGAGCTCGGGCACGTAGGCGTCGGGAACTGCGTCTCGCGGTCGGGCTTCTGAAGCCATCCGCAAACCCTCGCATTCGCCGAGTGAAGCGTCAACGCGAGCTTCGTCGCTACCGCCGCGCCGCGCGCGAACCAACGCCGCGCGCGGGCCGGACCGGGGGCCGCGACGAAATCGATGTGAGTCGCGAACGCGCCCGAGAGCGAGATCTGGCCTTCGCGACCGAGCCGGGAACTGTCGCGAGAAAAAAGCCCGTTGTGCTATGTTGCGTGGCCTTGCCCGCGAGAGAAAAAGATGTCTGAACGCCTGAATATCCTGTGGGTTTCGCACATGCCGCCGAGCCCGCCGCGCTCCGGGGCGCAGGCGCGAGTGCACGGCTTGATCAGCAACGTGGCCAAGCGCCACGACATCACCGCGGTGATCCTATGCGAGCCTGAGTTCGACATCGAAGAGTGTCGCCGCGCCATGCGCGAGTATTGCCGCGAGGTCGTGCTGATCCCGAACGCGAACAGCTCGAGTGGGCTCGGCAAGCGCCTGCTTCAGCTGCGCTCGTTGGCCTCGCGGCGTAGCTTCGATCGCTTGCGCGTCTCGGTGCCCGAAACCCAGGGCGTGATCGACGAGCTCATGCGCAAACAGCGCTTCGACATCGTCAATCTCGAGTTTCCGTATCTCTATCACCTCAAGTTGCGGCAAGCGCCGCCCGGGCAAAAGAAGCCTCCGGTCGTGGTCGACACGCACGAGATTGCCTATGACCTCGCGCGCCAGATGGCGGGCACCGAGGTCGGTATCAGCCGGCGCGTGTACGGCAACGTCAACTGGCGCAAGCTCGCGCACGAGGAGCGCTTTGCGTTTCGCGACGCCGACGGTCTCGCTGCGTGCAGCGCGGCGGACGAAGAGCGCTTGCTGCGCGACGCACCGAACGCGCGCATCGTGGTCATCCCCAATGCGGCCGACGTCGACTTCTATCAGCCGCGTCCAACTGACCCGGCTCCGGATGGGCGAACGCTGGTGTACTTCGGGCTCTTGTCGACGTTCCCGAACATCGACGCCGTGCGCTTCTTGCTTCAGGACATCTGGCCGCGCGTCGCGGCGGCGCGTCCCGAAGCGCGCCTCAAGATCATCGGCGGCAAGCCCTCCGCCGAGATGCGCGCGCACGCGGGGCCGCGCATCGAGATCACGGGCTTCGTGGACGACCTGCGCCCGCACCTCGCCTCCGCGGTGGGAATCGCCGTTCCGTTACGTTTCGGTGGCGGAACCCGGCTCAAGATCGTGGAGGGCATGGCCATGGGCAAGGCCATCGTTTCGACGCGCTTGGGTGCAGAGGGGATCGACGCCATTCACGACCGAGATATCCTGCTGTCGGATGACGCCGACGGGTTTGCAAAGGAACTCATACGGCTGCTCGACGACGCCGCGCTCGCGGAGCGTCTCGGCAAGGACGCCCGGAAGCTCGCGGTCGATCGTTACTCGTGGTCGGCGGCCGCACTCACTCTCGAGGGTTTCTTTCGAAAAATTTTGCAGGCGGGGGCTTGACACAGCCTCGGTGTGCCTGTGGTTCCGCGCCTGCGGGTACTTCACACCTCACCTGTAAGAAACTTTGGTTTGTGTTTCAAACGCCTGAAAAACGCTTGTCGAATCGTGCTGCGATGTGGGTTACGAGCGCAGGCTAGGCGAGCAAAATAGCGTTTCTAACTCGCTGTTTCTGCGTGAGAAGGTTCACGCGCAAGGGTGGGCGTGCTAAAGATTGCCGGCTGTGCGCCGTCAAGCCAGAGAGCGACGCTGGCAACGATCGATAGATCGGGCCCGTCGTCGGAAGGTGAGGGATATGCGTGTTCTATTAACCCCGGGCGTCATTCTCCTAGCAGCTTTGACCGCCTGCACCGGTAACCTGGGCTCCGCGGGCGACAAGCCCGACGAAGGCTCGGGCGGTGACACCTCGACCGGGGCGTCCGCTGGGAAGGACACGGGTCCCGGCACGTCGGGTTCCACCAGCCTGGGCGGTAGTGGGGCGGGTGGCAGCACCAGCACCGGCAGCACTCCGGGCACGGGCACCGGCGGCAGCGCGACGAGCGGCACCGGCGGCTCGGTCAGCACGAGCACCGGCGGCATGGTCGCTCCCCCGCCCATGGACAAATCGGGACGCTACGTGTGTGACGACACCACGCACGGCGTGACCGCGGCGATGCGCCGAATCACTCAAGCGGAATACAACAACGTCGTCACCGACGTGTTCGGCGTGACGCCGGGTCCGAGTTACCCGGGTGGCTACGGCAAGTCCGGGTCTGGTTTCTCCACCGAGGCGGCGCTGAACGCGGTCGGCGAGCAGTCCGTCGAAAAGATCATGAACGCGGCCGAAGAGGTTGCGTTGCTTCTGCCTGCACGCTTGCCGAAGATCCTCAGCTGCGCTTCCAAGGGCGACGAGGCGTGCGCGAAGACCTATCTGACCACCGTGGGGCGTCGCGCTTTCCGTCGCGCGCTCACCACCGACGAGCAGAACACGTTGCTCGCCGTGTACAGGGCCGAGATGGCCGACACCGCAACCTTCGCGGATGCGGTCAGCGTGATGACCGCGCAGATGCTGCAGATGCCGGCGTTCCTGTACGTGGTCGAGGCCCCCGGCAAAGCAGGCGTCGATCGCGCGCTCACCGGCCCCGAGCTGGCCTCGCGGCTCTCGTTCCAACTTTGGGACTCGGCGCCCGACGACGCGCTGCTCGACGCGGCCGATGGCGGCAAGCTCGCCACGAAGGCGGACGTGCTCACCCAAGCCAAGCGCTTGTTCGCCGACGCGCGCAGCGACCGCGGCTTCACCCGCTTCTTCCGCGAGTGGACGGGCACCGACACGCTGACCGTCACCATGAAGGACGCCAAGGTCTTCACCTACCTGAACCAGGCCTTCGTCACCTCGGTGAACGACTCGTTCAACAAGTTCGTGGTCGACCAGGTCCGCTCGGGCAAGACGCTCTACGACGCGCTCCGTTCGAACTCGATGTTCATCGACAAGAACTTGGCGACGTTCTTCGGTCAGCCGGCGGTCACCGCCTGGACTCAGGTCTCGCTCGATGCGACCCGCTACAGCGGTCTGATGACGCAGCCGGGCATGCTGGCTGCGCTCGCGCACTCGACCGACACCTCTTACGTGTTCCGCGGTCGCTTCATTCGCAAGCGCCTGTTGTGCCAGGAAATCGGCGCGCCGCCGGCCAACGCCATGGCCGAGTTCGCCAACCTGACCAAGCCGGCCAACCCCACCGCGCGTGAGGTTGCCACAGTGGTCGAGTCGCAGCCGACTTGCGGTGGTTGCCACAACTTGCTCGATCCCGGCGGCCTCGCCTTCGAGCACTTCGACGCCATGGGCGCCTACCGCGACAAGTACGCGAGCGGCAAGGCGATCGACACCACGGGCTCCATGCTCGCCGTCACCACGGCTGCGATGGACTTCGACGGCCCGACCGATCTGATGGAGTCGCTCGCGGGTCTACCGCAAACGCAGAAGTGCTTCGCCACCCAGCTTCATCGCTACACGGTTTCGCGCGTCGACGACGGTAGCGACGCCTGCGCCATTCAGCAGATTCAGGACGCGATGGAAGCATCCAAGAACAGCATCCAAGAAGCGTTCTTCGCGACCACGCAGACGGATGCGTTCCTCTATCGGCGGGGAGAGTGAGAGTCATGCGAAACCCGAAGTCACTGGCCCAGAGTATCGACCGACGAAAGTTCTTGCTCGGCGCAGCAGGCAGCATGCTCGCCCTCCCGATGCTGGAAGCGCACTCCCCGCGCCTTGCTCACGGGCAGACCATGGCGCCGCCCAAGCGCCTGCTCATGGTGGTTCACCCGAGCGGGCGAGGTATCGGCGGCTATCGCAAGGCGGGCAGCCCGACGAAGGTCGACGACGCCTGGTCGCCGCTTGCTGCTACCGGTCCGTTCCCTGCGACGGGCGATCTGTCGCCGCTGCTCGCGAAGTGCAGCGACATTCGCAACGAGATCGTCACGATCGACGGCATCGACAACCTGACGCGCCATATCTGTAACGATCAAGACGGGCACTTGTCTTCGATCTTGTCGTGTCTCACGGGTCTGGCCATCAAGGGCAAGCAGCCGGGTGGTCCCTCTTTCGACTACGTTGCGGGCCAGCGCCTCCGCGCTTCTGCAGCTCAGCGCGCCGCGCTGGTCTTTCCGGCGGGCCCCTTCGGTGAGGAAGAGTTCCGCTACGACGAGGGACACTTCTGGGGAGCGAACGGCACTTCTGCCGCAGTGTTGAACTCGAACCCTGCGACCACGCTGGTCGACCTGTTCGGAAAAGCCACCAGCACCACTCCGACCCCCACTGCCAAGACCCTGACCGATAGGCTCACCGCTCGTCGCGGCAGTATCCTGGACTCGGTGGCGAAGAGCTATGACGCGCTGTCGAAGAGCGTCTCGGCCGCCGACAGGGAGCGGCTCGACCAACACGCGACCTTCATTCGCTCGCTCGAGACGCGCTTCAGCTCGACCGGTGGCCCCATCTCGCTGGCGCAAGGCTGCGCGCGGCCCGATGCCGCGGCCATTCCGAAGTACACCACCCAAGATACGGTGCGCGGCGCGATCGACGGCAATATCACGCCGTACCAAATCGAGAACATCGTGATGGCGCTGGCTTGCGACGTCACGCGCAGCGCCTCGCTGCATTTCACGCGCGGTGACGACCCCACGTTCGCGACCGAGTTCACCGGTGCGTCTCCGCTCGGCGGCGACAACGACTGGCACACCATGGTGCACGAGTCGAGCCAGCTAACGAGCCCACACGCGCCCGCGCTGATTCCCGCCTTCGGCTACTTCGCCCGTATGTTCCAGCTGCTCGTGCAGCGGCTGGCAGCCGTGAAGGACGCCGACGGCAGCCGCTTGCTCGACAACACGCTCGTCGTGTGGGTGAGCGACATGGGCTACGGCTCGGTCCACGAAAACTGGAACGTCCCGGTGGTGCTCGCCGGTCTGAAGTCGGCGTTCCCCAAGGGCCAAGGCCGTCACGTGAAGATGGAGCGTCGCTCGCTCGGTGACTTGCACGCGCAGGTGTTGCGCATGCTCGGAACGGGTAACGACATGACCTACGGTGCCACGGGCACGATTGCCGAGAACCTGAAGGCGCAGGGCGTCTCCGGATCGACGGTCATGCCGCAATCCGGATATAGCGAGTCGTACATCACCGGTTCGCTCAATCTGCATCAAGGGCCGATCGACCTGTAGGGTCGGCCCGACTCCGGGCCTCACTAAGCTTCGGTGTCCTACCGATCGTCTTCGTACGAGCGCTTTGAACGTACGCTGGAGACGTAAGTCTCGACGCGCTGGATTTCTTCCGAGCATTTGCGGGGTCACAACTCGGTTTCACCGGCTCGCCGGAGGCGTGTTAGCGTTCAGCGCGTTCACGCCAAAAGGGGGCCTGATGCAACTCAGAAATAGCTACGTGGTGTTTGCGCTCGCTGCTGGCTGTTCGGCTGCGCCGAGCGGCGACAACGGCGAGTCATTGTCTGCGACGGAGCAGGCTGTCGTATCGGGTTCCGCGCCCAACCAGTGTGTCGCGAGCCCGGACAAGCCAAGCACCGATACCGGCTGGAGCCGCGGTTTGACGGTTGGACCCAATGGCCCGATCCCGGTGATCGTCGTCGATCAATTCGGCTATCGCCGCCACGACGCCAAAGTGGCAGTCATCCGCGACCCGCAGATTGGCTATGACAGCGCGGTCGATTTCACCCCGGGTCCGCGGTACGCGGTCGTCAACAAAGCGACCGGCGCCATCGTGAAGCGCGGCGCGCCCACGGCGTGGAATGGCGGGGCCACCGACCCTTCGACGGGCGACAAGGCCTGGTGGTTCGACTTCAGTGACGTGACCAGGCCGGGCACGTACACCGTCGTCGATATCGAGCGCGGCATGCGCTCGGTCGAGTTCGAGATCGACGACGACGTCTATCGCAGTGTTTTGCGGCACGCGGTCCGAATGTATTTCTATCAGCGCGCGGGTTTTGCCAAGACCGCCGAGACTGTCGGCGCCGAGTGGGCAGACGGCGCCAGTCACCTGGGGCCTCGGCAGGACTCCGAAGCGCACTCCTGGCATGCGCCCAGCGACGAAACCCTCGTGAAGGATCTACGCGGCGGCTGGTTCGACGCGGGTGACTACAACAAATATACGAGCTGGACCGCCCACAACGTCCGGAACCTGCTGCGCGCCTACGAGGAGAATCCGGCGATATTCAGCGATGATTTCGGGATCGCCGAGTCGCACAACGGAGTTCCGGACATTCTCGACGAGGCCAAATGGGGGCTCGACTGGGTCGTGCGCATGCAGAACGACGATGGCTCGCTGCTGTCCATCCTAGGCCTCGCCAAGGGCAGCCCACCGTCTTCCGCGACCGGCCCCAGCTACTATGGACCTGCGTCCACGTCGGCCACGCTGTCCGGCGCGCTATCGTTTGCTTATGCGAGCCGAGTCTACGGGCGTCGGCCCGAGCCGGCGTTCAGAGCCTACGCGGCCGAGTTGGCTGCGCGCGCCAAGAAAGCGTGGGATTGGGCGGAAGCAAACCCGGACGTGCGCTACTACAACAACGACGGTGAGCTGCAGCCCGGCTCCGACGGCTTGGGCGGGGGCCAGCAAGAAACCGACGACGATGGGCGGCTGTTCGACAAGCTGGAGGCGGCCATCTACCTCTACGAAATCACCGGCGGAGCGAAGTACAAGTCGTTCGTCGAGGCAAACTACGCCACGGTGCTTCCGATCGGCATTCCCACCATCTGGGGCGCCGACAAACAAGACGCGGTGCTCTATTACTCCCAACTAAAGGGTGTTTCGAAGCGCACGCGCAGCAGCATCGTGAGCCAGTTTCTCAAGAACATCCTCGAGAAACCGGACCAATTTCCGACCGCGACCGCGGGCGGAGACCCGTATCTATCGCCGCTCTCGGCGTACTACTGGGGCAGCAACTTCACCAAGGCCCAGCAGGGCCGGGTGTACGAGCTCTTGGCCCAATTCACCAAGGACAAGAAGATCGCCAAGCAGGCCATGACCGTGGCCGAAGGCTACCTGCACTACATCCATGGCGTGAATCCACTCGGCCTCGTGTACCTGACCAACATGAAGCGCGCGGGTGCCGAACACTCCGCCAAGACCACGTTCCATTTCTGGTTCACAGACGGCAGCCCACGCTGGGATGAGGTGAGCGACACGACGCCAGGTCCGGCGCCGGGGTACCTGCTGGGCGGGCCTACCAACTGGTACGCGGTCGACAGCTGTTGCACCGATCCACCGGGCTCCTGGGACTATCAATGCAACGATCCGTCTCTGCTCCCGCTGTGTAACTTGAACTACACGCCCCCGCTCGGCCAACCCGACCAGAAGATGTATCTCCAGTTCAACATGGATACGCCCGGCGACTCGTACATCGTCACCGAAGCGAGCACCGGCTATCAGGCGGAGTTCATCTTGTTCTTGTCGCGCTTCATCGATTAGCGCCGTCGAGGCCGCCCTAAAAGCAGTCACCGCGAGAGGCCGGCTGTTACCTCGTCGCGCAGCGCCTTGACGGACGCCCGGCTCTTGGCGGCTGCCAAGCTCGGAGTTCTGCTGGCCAGCGCGCTCGCCGGTATGCTGGCCCTTCTACTCGGATATTGGCTGCTGCGCGCGGAGCCGGACTTGCCTACGGCGCAACGCTACCCGTGAGCAGCAAACTGCACGACGGCTTCACGTCCGAAAGAGTTGCGGTCTTGCACGCGGGGTCCACCGCTTCCACCCCGTGCAGCTGTAGAAAGCGAACGAACGCAGGCAGCGCGAAGCCAGCGTAGTCGACCGGCGCGCCCTCCGCACTATAGGTACCGAGCGTCTTCGAAAGCGGATTGAAGCGGTAAGTGTGCTTCTGGTACGGCGCGCCGGCGTTGCTGCCGTCGACCCACGGCCAGGTGTAGCCACCGAAAAACGCCGGTTTTTGGCAAAGATACAAGGAAGCTGGCACGGCGCGCTTCGCACCTTGCGGTTGCACGGTTTTGGTCGCGAAGTCGTAATTCGCGTCGCGGTATGTAGTGTTCACGACGCCCTGGTCGACCGTGTCCGAGTGCACGTCGAACCCGATCATCCACATCGGCACGGGATCCTTGGGCCACTCGGGCCCCTCGCTCGCGAAGGTGAAGCCCTTCTCTTGCGGCGCGACCGGCATGTCTTGGTAGCCGAGCACGTTGCCGATGAAGTTGTAAAACACGTGACCGTAGGAGAGCACCGCGGCGGCCCGCGGCGCCTTGTCCGTGTACGGGATACATTTCTGATCGCCGGGGCCCTCGCTGCTGCAGCCGCCGGCCTTGTCGGCCTTGGTGTTGAACACGAACGTGTTCAGCGGCGGCCACGCGGAGCGATGACCGGTGCCCAGGTTTCTGAGCCAGGTGATGAAGGTAGAATTACCCCAGGTGTTTTCGGAGCCGAGCGCGAAGCTCAGGTTGCCTTCGAACAGCTCGAAGTGCGAGCTCGTCATGTGCGCGGCGTTCAGGCCGGTCTCCACCCAGTTGGGTTGGTAGGCGATGTAGCCGTCATCCATGTAGTTGTAGGCCACCACGTTGCCGCCGCCCGAGCTGCGCATCACCATGATTTTATTGAAGTTCCAGGAGATATTGTTCTCGGCCAGGTTGTCCGCCGCGCCGTGCGAGAACTCGAGTCCATAGCCCGCGCCGCCTGGGGTCGCGTTGATGGTGCTGTGCATGTAAGAGTCGCGCACGATGCAGCGAAACGAGCTATCGATGCCGATGCTGTCGCCGCTCGATTGATCGGACTCGACGTTCTTCACCCAAGAATATTTGGCCAGGGTGAGCGCGATGTTGGTGTGCTGGCTCTTGCCGCCCGGGGCGGGCACGCCCGAAACGTAAAGATCTTCCAGACCCGCGTTGCTGACCGGCGCGCTCTGCTCGCCGTTGTACTTGAACGCGGTGATTTGCGCGGCGTGCGCGACGTCGAAGGTGAGGTGAAACGGCGAGGAGAACAGCAGTCGTTCGCCCTCGATCGCTTCGATCTCCATGATTTGCGAGGTCGGACGGTTGTCGCGCATGAACCAGGTGCGCGACTCACTACCCTTGGGCGATTTTTCCGGGTTGAACTCGGAGTACGGGTAGCTGAGGCCAGTGCCGCCCGCAGGCGCGTCGAGCAGCCATTTGCCCGTGTCGTTCTTGGCCTCGATCAGCATGTCGATCATTACCAGGTCGCCCACTTTGAAGCGCTTGGCGTTGGCCACGGTGACGCTCTTCGTGCCTTGAATCGCGTCACTCGTGCACGCCTCGTTCGCGCCTTCGGCGTGCGGAAACAGGTCGAGCCCGATGTTGACGACCGGGCCGTACAGCGTCGGATCCGCGATCAGTCGAGTCTGAGTCGCGCGGCCCGCCCCCGGTCCGCCGCTGCCCCGCAGCACCACGTCGTTCTTGCTCCAGGTAATGGCCTCCTTGATGTTGTAAGTGCCGGGGTTGAGCTTGACGACCTGGTTCGCCGGGCAATTCTTGAGCGCCTGATTGATCGCGACGTTGTCGGCGTTGCCGGTGGGCGACAGCGTTTGGCAGATGGTGGTGCGCTTGGGCACGCCGCCCGGAATGCCAGGCGCCCAACTGGTGGTGCGCGAGAGCGTCTTCGGGCCGGCCTGGCTCGGGTAACTGGGGCCAGCGGGGAACGGGTATCCCGGCCCGGAGCCACAGGGGTTCACCGACAGCGCGGCGGCGACCGACTCGGCGGGTGCCGGGGTGCCCTTGTCGCGCGTACCCGCAGTCGGCGCAGAGCCCCACGGCTTTCCGGAGTCTCCATGGCGACAGCTGCCGGTGCAGCCCGCGAGCAGAACGAACAGAACACTAAAACCCGTGAGCCGTTTGCCGACACGCGCCATGGTGGACGACGCTAGCATAAACGCGAAACGGCCCCGCGCATTGCGAGGCCGTTTCATGCGAGCGGCAGAGCGTAGCGCTTGGCCTCAGTGCGGGTTCTGCGGCTTCCAGTCGGGGCGCGTCTTCTCGGGGAACACGATGAAGCGGCGACCGGTGAAATTCAGCACCAAACCGATCGCGGTCGAAACCGTCTTGGCCAGCCAGGCGGGCATGCCTGCGGCCACGAAGGCCTTGGTGCAATACATGTCGATCACACCGACCGTGGCCACGACCAAGAAGAACACCAAGATTTCGGTCCCGGTCTTCCACTTCGCCTTGTGCCGGAAGATCAGCAGAATCGAGAGGTAGTAGTTCACGATCGCGGCGATGAAGAACGCGCTCAACGCTGCGATCGAAAGATCGACGCCCGCGCTGATCGCCAACAGGAACAGCGCCAGGTTCACGATCGCCGAGAAACCGCCGATAAACAGGTAGAACAAGAACTGAATGGCGATCGGAACCTGCGGCAGGTTGTACTTCATGATGCAGTACAGCGCGCGCCAGCCGTCCCGCATGCCGATCTTCTTGCCCTCGGCGTAGGTGCGGCCGCGGTACGAAATGCCCATTTCGTAGATACGCAGACGTTTTTGCGCGATCTTCGCCACCACTTCCGGCTCGAAGCCGAAGCGATTCTCCTCGATCGGAATGCTCTGAATGA
Source organism: Polyangiaceae bacterium (assembly GCA_035549735.1). GTDB lineage: Bacteria > Myxococcota_A > Polyangia > Polyangiales > Polyangiaceae > PMG-095. The sequence goes on from DASZQI010000059.1 coordinate 65,316, forward strand.
TCTCGCGACGAAAGACCTTGTAACAAGTCTCCATGTCCGTGAGGTTCAGATCGGTCAACATGTTCGAGAGCGTGGTCAAGAACTTGTTGCCGAGCGAGTGCCAGTAATAGAGCACGCGGTGATAGCCCGAAGACAAAAAGCGCGAACCGAGCACCACGTCCGCTTCCCCGAGGCGTAGCGGCACTAGCAGGCGCTTCAGGTCCATCGGGTCGTACTCGCGGTCGGCGTCCTGTATCGCCAAGAACTCACCCGTGGCCGCCTGAATCCCGGTGCGCAGCGCCGCGCCTTTGCCCTGGTTCTTCTCGTGGTGCAAGAGCACCATGCCCGGAATGCGCTCTTTCAAGCGGCGCGCGACGTTCAGACTGTCGTCCTTGGAGCAGTCGTCCACGACGATCATCTGCAGCTTGAGGCCTTCGTCTTGGATGGCGAGCACGCTATCGAGGCAGCCCTCCAAGGTGCGCTCTTCGTTGTAACAAGGAACGACCACGCTCAGCGTGACGGGCGGGAGCGCAGCCGGTTTCTTTTCGTCGGCGAGCATCATGGTGAGAACCGCGCGAAGGGGTAGGGACCAGTTAGGGGGGGACTGCTCACGACGAGCTCTCGTCGCTCTGCAGGCATTTGAGCGAGAGTCGTACCATGACGCGGCAACGCGGTTCAAGCGCCCGCTAGCGCTGCCGCGACCCGATCCTCTGGTACTAAATTTCGGCGTCCAAGCGGCGCGCCAGTGAGGGCGCAGCGCTTTTCCGAACGCTTCCCCGAATAGTGGGAAGGCGTTAGAGTCCCCCGCACATGCAAGCACGCCTCGGCGCAAGTTACTTGCTGCGGGCCGCTGAGCGTGGCGGCATTTGGCTGCCTCTCATCGTCGGGTTCATTGCCCGCATCGCGCTGACGACTGCCATGTACAGCTGGTCGGCCGCGCCCACGTACGGGGACGACGTCAGCTACGTGAAGTATGCGAACGTGCTGATTCAGACGGGCGAGCTCGAAGGGCACCATTTTCCCGTCGGATACCCGCTGTTCGTCGCGTTCTGGCTGAAGCTCACCGGCTCGTTCGTGCCCATTCGCTTGGCCCATGTGCTGCTCAGCGTTTGGACGATCGCGACCGTGTCGAAAATCGCGGACCGGCTGTATGGGCCGCGTGCGGGGCTGGCCGCCGCCTGGCTCACCGCGCTGTACCCGCCGCTCATGTTCATGAACGGCCGGGTCATGTCCGAAACGCTGTTCATTGCGCTGCTCACCTTCAGCCTACATCGCTTCTTGATCAGCGATCGTAGCGAGCGGCTCAAGGACAGCGTGCTTGCGGGTGCCTCGTTTGCGGTGTCGGCGTTGGTGCGCTCAAACCTGCTGATGATGGTGCCGTTCCTCAGCGTGTGGCAGCTCTTGAAGCCGCCGGTGAAGCCTTTCCAGCTCAAAAAACGCTTCATCACCGTGGTCGCGACCGGGGCGGTCGTGGGCGCCATCATCCTGCTGCCCGGCCTGTATTTCCTCGCGGTAAAAGGAGAGTTCCTGCCTTCGGCCACCAACGCCGGCCAGACGTTCTATGGCGCGAACAACCCACTGGCGGATGGCGGTTGGGTCCAAATGGAGGACCACCAGGAGTACCTCCGCTCGATACCGCCAGAGGTTCGCAAGCACGCTTCGGCTTACAGCAAAGCGCAGTTCCAGCTCGGCTTCGCCTGGATCCGCGAGAACCCCGGCGCGTTCTTGCGCCTCCTGCCGAAGAAGTTCGGAAACGCCTGGGTGCCCGGCTTTCAGTCGTCGGAGACCACCTCGTCGTCGAAGCTCGCGTTCGTGGTTCTCATCTTCGTCACGGCGCCGTTGCTGCTCGGCGCGATCGCCGGGCGCTTTCTGAACCGACCAAAAGAACGGGATGGCCTGTTGCTCGCGGTGCTCGCGACCTACACCGTGATGAGCCTCGCCTTCTACGGTAACCCGCGCATCGGCCTGTTCTGCTCCCCAATCCTGATCGTCTACGCAGCCTCCTGGGCGCGCAGGCTCTTCGACGCGCCAAGCCCAAGCGTCGTCACCGACTAGGCGGCGACGGTCTAGAGCGTTCCCGCGCGCGTCTTTGCGGGGAGGGTGCCGATCATCGGCGTCAAATCGCCGCCCACCCACGGCCAGGCCACGCCGGCCGGCCACCAACCGGGCTTCGCGGCGCGATACAGCGACGCGGGGATGTCACGGACCGCGTTGTTCGCTGCCCACATCACCTTGGCGTTCACCGTGTCGTAGTTGCCGTGGAGCCAGAGGCTGGTCTCGGCGATGTCACCCTTCTTCTCGAACCAGAGGATGCACGGCCCGTCCGCGTTGTAACAAATGTACGTCTTGCTCACCGCCGCGGTGCCGAGATCGGTCGCCGCCGAGCTGCCGAGCACGTTGCCGACCACGGTCATGTTCAAATCGCCCAGGTTGAAGCTGAGCGAAGCGACGTTGCCGGTCTGCTTGGCCGTGGAGTTGGCCACCGCAGGCGGCGCAAACTGCGACGAGGCATAGTTTCGGAAATAGGTGAGGTAACCCGAGTTGCCATGGGTGATCGCGGCGCCCATGTGCGGCGCCCAGTTACCCTCCATCAGCTCCATGTGCGGGAACGAGCAGTGCGTGTCGATGTTGATCTCCTGAAACGCCGGCGGATCGGCCCAAGAGTTATCGACGTAGTTGTAGCCGAACACGTTGCCGCCGCCGGACACGTTCATCATCAGCGGCTTGTTCATGTAGCGAACGACGTTGTTCTCCACCAAGTTGTCGGCCGCGCCGCAGCGAATCACGATGCCGTAGCAGTCCTGGGCGAAACCGTAGTTGGCCGAGTGATGGAAGTACCCGTCGCGAACCACCACGCGGAACGTGCCGGTCAGGTTCACGTGCGTGCCGCCGATGGTGCCGTCGGTGGTGACGTTCTTCACCCAGGAATAGGCCGCGTTCGAAATCTCGATGCCGCCCGCGGACTTACCGAGGTAGTCCGGATTCGTGCCGCCCTTGATGGCCAAGTCCTCGATACCCGCCCAGCGCGTGATCGCGCCCGTGACCCGCGCGATTTGCGCCAAGTAGGGCGAAGCCGACTTGAAGGTCCAGTGCAGCGGCGAGCTCAAGGTCAGCGTGCCGGCCGCGGTGTCGACCGCGGCGATTTCGACGCGCTCGCTGACCGAGCGCTTGTCGACGCGCTTGAACACGTCGCAATCGCCTTCCTGAACGGTCGCGTCGTCGACCTGGTCGATCAGCGCCAGATCGCCGGCTTTGAAGCCGCTCGCGCTGCTTCCGACCGTGACCACGCTGGTCTCCTTCGTGGCGTTCGCGGTGAGCGCCACGCCGGTGCCGAACGCACTCTTGTAACAAGCTTGATCCTGCTGATCGCCGATCTGAATCGCGGTGCCGCCGCCGGTCTTGCTGATCACCGTGCCGCCCGTGCCGGAGCCGGCGCCGCGCAGCACCACGCCCTTCTTGATCGTGATCGTGGCCGACGTCGTGTACGTCCCGGCCGCAAGCTGCACCACTTGCCCTTCGGCACAGCCGCTGATCGCGGTGTTCAGATTGTCGCCCGGCTTCGGGCTCGCGCAGACCATCGTGCGCACCGGCAAACCGTCGGCTCCGAGCGGCTGATTCAGCTGCGTGTCCTTCAGGATGCCGGGGTTCCAGTTGGTCGTGTATTCAGGGTTCAAGAGCCCGGTCGGCGGCATGTTGCACGGCCCACCGTTACAGTCAGAACCGCCATTGTTGCCGGTGCCACCCGAGCCGCCGGTGGCCGGGGTTCCCCCGGTGCTCGCGGCTCCGCCTTTGCCCGCGCCGGTACCACCGGTCGCGGCCCCGCCGCCCGTCGCGCCCGCCTTGCCACCCGTGTTGCCGGCGCCTTTGCCGCCCGTACTGGTGCTGGTGCCGCCCGTGCCCGGAGCCGAGGCGCCGCCCCCCATGCTCGAACCGCCGGTGCCGGACGACGCAACGCCGCCCATCGACGAACTGCCGCCGGTGTCCTTGCCTTCTTCGCCGCCCGTAGCGCTATCGCCGCCGTCGCCCTTGCCCTTCTTGACCGTATCGCCCGCGCACGCCTCCACCGACAGAGCAGCAAAACCGGTCACGAGCACCAAGCCGATGCTTGCTCGACCAGCAGCCAACTTCCGTACGCGCAGCATCCTCATTGGTGTCCTCCGATTGAATGGCGAATTAGAGCAAACAAACCGCACTCGTGCAACGCCGCGCCCCTCACAACGACCGCTCGCCGCGCCGATATAACCCCCTTAACGAGCGCGCGTTCGCGTTAGGCGACGCTGCACGTACACCGGCGCCACCACGCCGCGTCGTTTGCGAATTCGCCTATTTTAAGAGGTTTCGCGGACTCACACGCGCTCGCCGAATTTATTCACACGTCACGCGCACGAGTTTCGCCGTGGAACTTTCGTCACACGCGGTCGCCGATTTCGTACGACCCGCGCGCTTCGAACCGCAACGCGCACCAGACGCGATCAAAACACGCGATCAAAGCTTGGGGCTGCCTTACTGCAGCGCGCGTGCACCAGTTCTTTCTCGCCGTAAGGTGCCGCATTTCGGCTGTCCGTCAAACGTTCCAGTGGTTCGTCACGTCCGCGCACCACCCCGAGGCATTATGCGGCGGTTGGTAAATCCTGAGAGTGATGAGCGCGGGGGAATTGAACCGCCAAGACGCCAAGAGCGCTCGTGACGAACGGAGGACGTCGGAGCGGGGGTTGACTGGTGCACGAAGTGGTGCGAGCGCCTGCACGCTTGGCGGTTCAAGTTGAGCGCCGCGCTGTGCACGTCGTGAGAGTGCTGGGCCGAGGGAGGGGATTGAACCGCAGAGCCGCAGAGGCGCAGAGCCGCAGAGAGCGCCAGAGTGGCTCGTAACAAAGCGCGAGAAGTCAGAGCGGGGACTGATGGGTGCGCGAAGCAAGTCGAGCCCCCGCGCGCTGGGCGTTGGCGGTTCGTCTAACTGCCCCGAGTTTCGATTCGTTGACGCGGCCGTCATCGAGGTAGGGTGTGACGAGACTTCCGTAAGTAGTCCTCGCGCGATGAAACCGCGTGCCCGTGTTGTCGTTGGATTGTTTCCGAGCTTCGGTTTTGCGCTGTTGAAATCGACTGCAATGCGGCGGGTTCGGCGGGCCAATCGGCCCGCGGTGCGCGTTTTATGCCTACCTCGTCGCCATGCCGTCCGCGCTTGCTGAAACTGCGCGAGCTCTGCGCTGCTGCGCGCCGCGGGTGAGGGTTGACGGTCACTCACGGGAAGGGCATAGCGGTAGCTTGCCACGCGAGCCTGAGCGATGAATCACGAGCCACTCGGGGACATGACCTTCTGGCGCGACAAGCGCGTGTTCGTGACCGGCCACACCGGTTTCAAAGGCAGCTGGCTGTGCCTCTGGCTCGAGTCGGCGGGCGCACAGGTCGTGGGTTACTCGCTGCCTCCGCCTACGGAACCCAGCAATTTCGTGCTGGCCGACGCCGGTCGCAGCGTTCGTACCATCACGGCCGACGTGCGCGACTACGAACGGCTGAAGGCCGCCATGGCCGAGCAACGGCCAGAAATCGTGCTGCACTTGGCGGCGCAATCGGTGGTGCGCGCCTCTTACGAAGATCCGCGCGAGACCTACGACGTCAACGTGATGGGCACGGTCAACGTGCTCGAGGCCGTGCGTCGCGTGGGCGGCGTGAAGGCGGTCGTCAACGTCACCACCGACAAGGTGTACGAGAACAAAGAGTGGCTGTGGGGTTATCGCGAGCCCGACGTGCTCGGCGGGCACGACCCTTACTCGAACAGCAAGGCCTGCTCCGAGCTCGTCACCAGCTCGTTTCGCGACTCGTTTTTTCCGGTCGCGAAATTCGCCGAGCATGGCGTGGCGGTGGCGTCCGCGCGTGCGGGCAACGTCATCGGCGGTGGGGATTGGACCAAGAACCAGCTCGTACCCGACGTGGTGCAGGCGTTCAGTCGTGGTCAGGCTGTCGACATCCGCGACCCGCGCGCGACGCGGCCCTGGCAGTTCGTGCTCGAGCCGCTCAGCGGCTATTTGATGCTGGCCGAAGGCCTCTATCGTCACGGCACGCGATTCTCGGGCGGGTGGAACTTCGGCCCTGCCGATGAAGACGCGAAGCCCGTGCAGTACTTGGTCGAGCGCCTAGCCGAGCACTGGGGCGGCACCGTGCCGTGGAAGCGCGACCTCGGCCAGCACCCGCACGAAGCCGGCTTTTTGAAACTCGACTCCTCGAAGGCGCACGCCGAGCTCGGTTGGAAGCCGCGCCTGCGCCTGGATGCGGCGCTCAGCTGGCTGGTAGAGTGGTATAAGCACATGAACCAGGGGGGCGACGTGCGTCAGAAGACAATCGAACAGATCAAGAACTACGAACGCCTCAGGGAAACATGAAGTTCGTCCAGACCAAACTTGCCGGTGCTTACATCGTCGAACTCGAGCCGCACCGGGATGAGCGCGGCTTCTTTGCCCGCTCCTGGTGTGAAGAGGAGTTCAAGGCGCAGGGCCTCGTCAGCCGCATGGTGCAGAGCAACGTGTCGCTGAACGTGAAGAAGGCCACGCTGCGCGGCCTGCACTTTCAGAAGCACCCGCACGAGGAAGTGAAGCTGGTGCGCTGCACGCTCGGTAAAATCTTCGACGTGATGGTCGATCTGCGGCCCGAGTCGCCCACCTTCAAGCAGTGGGTCGGCGCGGAGCTCACTGAAGACAACCACAGCATGCTCTACATCCCGCGCCGCTTCGGGCACGGCTTCATCACCCTGACCGAGAAGGCCGAGGTCTTCTATCAGGTGTCAACGACTTACAACAAAGAGGCCGCCTCCGGCGCGCTGTGGAACGATCCGGCTTTCGGCATCGAGTGGCCGCTCGAGCCGTCCTTGATTTCACCCGCTGATCGCGGCTGGTCGAAGTTCGAGCAATCGCCGTTCGTCGGAACGCCGGCCACTTAAACGAAAATCTCACGAGCTCAGCCCCCCAAGAAAGGGAAGTTACGATGCCTGCTGTCGATATTCTGCAATTGGAGCGCGAGAAAACGAACAAGCCGATTCGAGTCGGCATGGTGGGCGCGGGCAACATGGCTCAGACCATCGCCAACCAGCTGCTCACCCCCGCTCCTGGCATTCGCCTGGTGGCGATCGCCAACCGCACGCTCGCCAAGGCGAACGCGGTGTACAGCAAGGCCGGCGCGACCAGCACGCGTACCGTGAACAACGCGGCCGAGCTCACCGCCGCCATCAACGCTTCCGCCTTCGCGGTCACCACCGATCCGGAGCTGCTCTGCTCGTCCGATCAGGTCGATTTGATCCTCGAAGCGACCGGAACCATCGAGTTCGCCTCGCGCGTGGCCAGCAGCGCGATCGCTCACAAGAAGCACGTGGTGCTCGCCAACGCCGAGCTCGACTCCACGCTCGGCCCGATTCTCAAGAAGAAGGCCACGGCCGCGGGCGTCGTGATCTCGAACATGGACGGCGACGAGCCGGGCGTGGCGATGAACCTCGTGCGCTACGCGCGCTCGATCGGCCTGAGCCCGGTCGCCGCGGGCAACATCAAGGGCATGCTCGACCCGTACCGGACGCCCGAGACGCAGCGTGAGTTCGCTCAGAAATACGGCCAAACTCCAGCCATCGTCTGCTCCTTCGCGGACGGCACCAAGATGGCGATGGAAGGCGTCATCTTGTGCAACTCGAGCGGCTTCCGCGTCGGCCGCCGCGGCATGTACGGTCCGAAGTGCGCGCACGTGAACGAGATCGGCGCCAAGCTGCCGATGGAGCAGCTCTTGAGCGGCGGCCTGGTCGACTTCGCGCTCGGCGCGGCGCCCAACACCGGCGCCTGGATCGTCGTGCACGAGCCGAACCCCGAGAAGCGCAAGACGCTCGCCTACCTGAAGATGGGCGAGGGTCCGCTGTACGTGCTCTACACGCCCTACCATCTGCCGCACATCCAGATCGCCTCCACTATCGCGCGCGCTGCGCTCGCCGGCGATCCCACCACGTCGCCGATCGGCGCGCCGGTGGCCGAGGTGACCACGATCGCCAAGCGCGATCTCAAGGCGGGTGAGGTGCTCGACGGCGTCGGCGGCTTCATGACCTACGGCGCGATTGACAACGCCGACTCGTTCTTCGCCGAAGATCTGCTGGCCATGGGCCTGTCCGAGGGCGCCAAGCTCTTGCGCGACATCCCCAAGGATCAAGCCATCACTTTGAAGGACGTGGAGCTTCCGGCGGGCCGTCACTGCGACGTCTTGCGCGCGGAGCAACTCGCGGCGTTCCCACCCAGCAAACCCCGCGCTCAGGCGAGCGCCGGTAGCGCGGCTCACTCGGCCTCGCCCTGATCTCGGAGCGCCACGCGCACAAGGAGCCAAGAATGAAGGTCGTGCTGTTCTGTGGTGGTATGGGAACTCGCCTGCGCGAGTATTCGGACGACTTGCCGAAGCCGCTGGTGCCGATCGGCCAGCGCCCGATTTTGTGGCACTTGATGCGCTACTACGCGCATTTCGGGCACAAGGATTTCATCCTGTGCCTCGGCTACAAGGCGCAGAAAATCAAAGAGTATTTCCTCAACTACAACCCGGACATCGCGGGCGATTTCACGCTCTCGAAGGGCAAGGCGCTCTCCGCCTCGCGCGACACGGACGTGCCGGACTGGAACATCACGTTCGTCGACACTGGCGTCAAAGCCAACGTCGGCATGCGCCTGATGTTGGCCAAGAAGTACCTCGAGGGTGAGGACATGTTCCTGGCCAACTACGCGGACGGCCTGACCAACCTCGACCTCAACCTGATGGTGAACGAGTTCAAGGCCACCAACAAGGTGGCCGCGTTCGTGTGCGCCTTGCCGTCCCAGAGCTTTCACGTGGTGACGTTGGACGAGAAGCGCAGCGTGAAGAAGGTCACCTACGTGCGCGACGCGGGCGTGATCGTGAACGCGGGCTTCTTCGTGCTGCGCAAGCAAATCTTCGACTACATGGATTTCGGAGACGAGCTGGTGATTCAGCCGTTCCAGCGGCTAATCGACAACGATTTGCTGCTCGGCTACCGGCACGACAACTACTGGGCCATGGACACCTTCAAAGAGCAGCAGGAGCTCACCGACGTGTTCAACGCCGGCAACGCACCCTGGGAAGTGTGGAAGAAGCCCGACGTGGTCGAGGAAATGGCCGCGTCTCAGCGCGGAGGCACGAAGCGATGAAGTTCGACAAGTCGCTAGCGCTGCAGCCCCGCTTCAACGCGATCATTCCAGGCGGTTCACACACCTACGCCAAGGGCGACGATCAGTTTCCGGAGTTCATGCCGGCGTACATCGTGCGCGGCAAAGGCTCGCACGTCTGGGACGCCGACGGCAACGAGTTCATCGAGTACGGCAGCGGCTTGCGAGCGGTCACGCTCGGCCACGGCTATCAATCGGTGTGCGACGCTGCCTACGCGCAGATGCAGCTCGGCACGAACTTCATTCGCCCGGCCACGATCGAGCTCGAAGTGGCCGAGCAGCTGCTCAGCTTGATCAAGGGCGCCGAGATGGTGAAGTTCACCAAGAACGGCTCCGACGCCAACGACGGCGCGCTCAAGCTGGCGCGCGCTTACACAGGTCGCGACCTGGTGGCGATTTGCGGCGATCACCCGTTCTTCTCGGTGAACGACTGGTTCATGGGCTCGACCGCCATGAACGCGGGCATTCCCGAGGGCACGCGTCAGATGACGGTGAAGTTCCGCTACAACGACATCGCCAGTCTGGAACAGCTGTTCGCGCAGCACCCTGGCAAGATCGCGGCGGTCTTCCTCGAGCCGGAGAAGGACAAGCCGCCCGTCAACGATTTTCTCCACGAAGTACAGAAGCTCTGCAAGAAGAACGGCACGGTGTTCATTCTCGACGAGATGATCACCGGCTTTCGCTGGCACCTGAACGGCGCGCAAGCCATGTACGAGGTCGTTCCGGATCTCTCGTGCTTCGGCAAAGCGTTGGGCAATGGCTTCGCGATCTCTGCGGTAGTGGGCAAGCGCGAGATCATGCAGCTCGGCGGCCTGTACCACGACAAGGAACGCGTGTTCCTCGGCTCCACCACGCACGGCGCCGAGACCCACGCTCTGGCGGCGGCGCGCGAGGTCATGAACATCTACCAACGCGAGCCGGTCATCAAGACGCTGTGGGAGCGCGGCGAACGCTTGGCAGCGGGCATCAAGAAGGCCGCGATCGACCAGGGTGTGGATGAGCAAATCGCGACGTTCGGCAAGCCTTGTTGCCTGGTCTACGGCACCAAGGACCAAGACAAGCAACCGTCGCAGGGCTTCCGCACCCTGTTCATTCAGGAGAGCATGAAGCGCGGCGTGCTCGGTTCATCGCTCGTCGTGTCCTATTCGCACACGGAGCAGGACATCGATCGCACGATCGAAGCGTTTCACGGCGCGATGGGCGTGTACAAGAAGGCGCTCGACGAAGGCCTGGAGAAATACCTGGTAGGCCGCCCTGTGAAGCCCGTCATGCGCGCACGCAACTGAGCTTTGCGTGGTGCAAGCGCGCCTCACCCGTCTGAAAAGAATCCTGCGTTCATCATCGTGACTATGGCGTCGCGCGCGGCGGAGCTGCGCGGATTGGATTTACGAGCGTTCTGAGGCCTGTGCGGCTTGCCGGCCTGGGACGCTCGGGATACACTCCCGAGTCGGTGGCCAAGATCCTTTTGATGTCCGTCGTGCTGATGACCGCGGCTATTCCAGCGGTGACAGCGCGTGACGTCATGCCGCGGCGCGGCTTGCGACGCGCCATCTTCGGTCTCGTTGCCTTCAACGTGGTGTATGCCCTGTTGGTGATGTTCGTGTATCCGCAGATCTGCTGGTGAGCGCGCCGCGCCGGTGCTCGGCGCGCGCCTCCGAACGAGTTTTCTTCAGACTTCGAACGACTCATGGCTCAGGCTCCACAAACCGAAATCGACCATTCGCAGATCATCGACTTCCGCGCGATGAAGAACTGGCTGGAGTTTGCGCTGCGCGCCGGTCGTCAGCGTCGCCGGCTGGTGTTCACCGTCGCGGGCGCGATGTTCGTTGTCGCGTTGATCCTGGTCAACGTCATCCCCAAGACGTACCGGGTCCAGTCGCGCGTGCTCGCGCAGAAGAATTCGGCGCTGGCGTTGCGCGGCGACACCAACGGGGAATCGGCCACCAAGTCGGCGTCCGACATGGTCTCGCGGCGGGAGAACGTCCTCAACTTGGTCAAGCAGACCAACTTGGTCGCCGAGTGGAAGGCGCACCGCGGCGCTCTGGCGCGCGCGAAGGACGCCGTGAAGGGGCTGGTCTCCCAGCCGATGACCGAGCAGCAAGAGACCGACGCGCTCGCGGACTACCTGCTCACCAAGATGTTGGTTTACAACGACGAAACCAGCGTCACTTTCCAGGTCGATTGGCGCGACCCGCTGATGGCCTACCGGCTGGTGGATGCGCTGCAGCGGGGTTACCTGGATGCGCGGCACGTGCAGGAGGTTTCCTCCTTGGCGGAAGCGGTCTCCATCTACGAAGGGCGCGCCGCGACCATTCGAGAACAGGTCAACGCCGCAGTGGCGGAGCTGCAGGCGCTTCGTGAGCGCAAGCAGAAGGAAGAGAAGAACAAGCCGGTCGAGAAGGAGCCGCCCAAGGAGCCGACCGCCGACAAGCCCGCCCAGCCAGGAGTGCAGCCCGCTGCCGCCCCCGCGGAGGCGCCCGAGGTGATCGAGAAGCGGCAACAACGCATCGCCGAGCTCGGCGTCGCGATTGAGTCGAAGGAGCGTATGCTCAACGATCTCGAGAGCACGCGCATTCGCCGCTTGAACGACCTGCAGGCGAAACTGCAGGAGCTTCGGGCCGTATATACCGAGCAGCATCCCGCGGTAACGGAGCTGAAGCAGGGCATCATCAGCGCGTCTCAAGAGTCTCCCCAGGTCGGCCATCTGCGCGATGAGCTGAAGCAGCTGCGCGGCGAATACGATCAGCTGCGGATCGCCAACGGCGGGACGCCCGGTCGCGGATTGGCCCGCGGCGGCGGCGGACGGCCTGCCAGCGTCACCGCCGGCGGCGGTCTCGGCGACGTCATCCGCATCGAGCAGGAATCCGCGGAGGAGCGCGATCCAGAAATCGAGTACGCGCGCTCGAAGCTGCGTTTCGCGATCCAGAGCTACCAAACCAACGGCGCTGAAATCGACAAGACCGTGGTCGACCTGAAAACCGCCGAGGCCGCGTTCAAGTACCGCTACACGGTGGTTACGCCTCCGGAGCTGCCCAAAGGCCCGATTGCGCCGAAGGCGATCCCCATCGTTCTGGCCGCGCTGATCGGTGGCCTGTTGATTGGTCTGATCGGCGCGGTCGCGCTGGAGCTGCGGCAGGGCACGTTGTACGCCCCCTGGCAGGTCGAACATGGCCTCTCGCTGCGCGTGCTCTCCAACGTCAGCCTGCCGGCCTTGCCCGGCAAGCGATCGTGACACATTGGCATTCAGCCAGCCGCGCTCCTGGCCTTCCTAGCCAGGCCGCTCCGCCCTCCGAACGGCCTACCGCTACTCTCGTTCTGATCGCGCTGCTCGGCGTGTCGACGCTGACCTTGGCCGTTCTCACCAACGGCAACGTGGTCGCGGCGCTGGCGCCGACGTTCGCTTTCTTGGTCGTGTACACGATCGTGAAGCTGCCGCTTCGCTATCCGTGGCTCGTGTACATGGCGCTGGTGATGAGCCTCGATACGCCAGCGGAGCCGTTCGCGGCGGGCGAGTACCGCTCGAGCCTCAGGCCCATTGCGGTGGCGCTCTCCTCACAGCTCAAGAACGTGTTTCCGAGCGGCGCGCTGGTGATGTCCGGCCTCGACCTGCTGATTGCGTTCACGCTCATCGTGCACGCGGTGCGTCGCGCGAAGGGCTCCACCCTCGACCGCGAAGGCTACCAGCCCGCGCCGCTTCCACTGTTCATCGCCAACTGGGCCTGCCTTCTGGCCGTGGTCATCGCCACTGGCTGGGGGCTCGCGACCGGCGGCGCGTTCCGCTGGGCGCTCTGGCAAATCCAGCGCAACATCTACCTGCCGCTGATGTTCCTGGTCGCGGTGGCTATTTTCCCAGGGCCCGCGAACATGCGCGGCTATTTGAGGCTGCTCGTCGCGCTCGCCTGCCTGCGCTCGGTGATCGCGATCTGGCTGCGCTTCGACTACCCAGAGGTCGAATACACGAGCTCGCACTCGGACTCGATGCTGTTCGGGACGGTGTATTGCTACCTGATCATCCGGCTGTTGCACGGTGCCACGCGGCGGCAGAAGTGGCTCAGCGTGCCGGTGTTGGCGTTGGTCGGCTGGGGCATGTTCGCGAACGATAGGCGCCTGGTCTACGTGGAGATCGCGCTGGCGCTGGTGTTCGTGTTTTTCATGTCGCCTTGGACGCTGTTCAAGAAGCGCTTTTCACAAATCACGTTGGCCTCGATCCCGCTGCTCATCGCCTACGTGGTGGCAGGCTGGCAGTCGCCCACGGGCATTTTCAAGCCGGTCGGCACCCTGCGCTCGATGGCCGACTCGAAGTCCGATGGCTCCACGCTGTGGCGTGACCTCGAGAACTTCAACCTGGTGACCACTTTCAAGCACAACCCCATCATGGGCACTGGCTTCGGTCACCCCTACGAGATGGCGGTCTGGCTCCCGGACATCACCGACAGCTACGAGCTCGAGCCCTACGTGCCGCACAACAGCGTGGTCGGCATTTGGGCTTACACCGGCTACATCGGCTTCACGCTGATATGGATGATCCCGCTGGTCGGCGCGTACTTTGCGGCCCGGGCCTACTATCACTCGAAGGAGCCCTACGACCGCACGATTGCCCTGACCTGTTTCTGCTCCGTGCTCATCTATTTGCTCCAGTGCTACGGGGACATGGGGCTCGGCTCGATGGTCGCCATTCTGTTGATTTCGCCGTGTACCGCGATGGTCGGCAAGCTCGCGATCCAGGTCGGTGCGTGGCCGCGCTTCACGCGCGGCGGAGAGCCCGCTCCGCCCGCCCGGGGTTGACCGCTGCGGCGCTAGCGCGTAGAAAAACGCGGCGATGAACGGTGCGAGGCGCGCGGTGCCGAAGTGGGGCCCGTGATCGCGCCCACGCTGGCGCTACTGCTGGGCCTCGGCCCCGCGCTGGGCGGACCGCGGTCAGCCGTTTCGGCGAGCGCGCGCACCGAGCTTCGCGTGCGGGAGGGCGAGGGCGCGCAGAGCGGCCCGGGCGATACCAGCGGCTGGGACTTCGACAATCTCGCCACGGCGGGCGTCGCTTTCGATTGGCGCCGCACGCGCTTGACCTTGATCTACGCGCCGCGGCTGGTGTTCACCGATTTTACCCAGTCGGACGCCTCGAGCGATTTGATGCACGGCGCGGATTTGGCGCTCACGTTTCAGGGCCGTTCCACGACGCTCGTTCTGTCGCAGCACGGTGAGTACGGGCACCGGCGGTTCACCGCGCTGGCTCGCGCGGACGTGGACGCGATCACCGGGATGCCCATCACCAACACCACGCCGGCGTCGGAGTCGGTGCTGTTCGCTGCGAGCGTGACGCAAGCCGCGCTCCAGCTCAGCTTGAGCCAGCGTTCGAACCTGGGCTTCGCGGCGAACTACGGCGTGTCGGGCGGCGTCGATGACGAGTCGCGGCGCATCTTGCCTCTCGTGGCAGGGCCCCACCTGGAAATGACTTGGACCTACGGTGTGAGCGCGCGCGACACCTTTGGTCTGGCCTTGGCGGGCACTTACCTGCACGCGATCGGCCCTCGAGAGACCGCCGACCAGGAACCGGACATCGAACCGCTCGTGCCGGCGGTCGACACCGGAGCCATTGTGTTTACTCAGCGCTGGGATCACTTGTTTCGGCGTGAGCTCCGCGGCTCGCTGTCGGTGGGCGAAGCGGTGTTGTTCGAAGAGGGGCGCAAGGCGCAATTCCTGCCGCAGGGGTTCGCAACTCTCACGCGTAGCTTCGCCGGTGGTTCGGAGCATGGCGTGCTGGAAGCGTCGGTCGGCGCCGGGACCGCAATCGACACCGATCGCGTCACGGGCCGGGCTCGGCCAACCGTGCGCGCGACCGCGCAGGTCGCCTGGACCGCGTACCCATTCCGAACCTACGTGCTTGGCGGAGCGCTGAAGACCATCGGCGCTGCAACCGGAAACGAAGCGGCGACCGTGTTCAATGCCGAGATCGGCGCGAGCTACCACCTCTTGCACCCGCTCGCGCTCGAGCTCGGCGCGCGCATGACCGACCAAGACATCGAAGCGCCGGAGACCGCGTCGGCTGCGGCCGCGCCCACCGGTTTCGCCGCAGCGGCCTTCATCGCTCTTTCTTGGCGGCCCGAGCCCTGGCCGCTGTAGGCGCGAAAGCGCTCCGCGGCACCGCGTGACTGGGTGCTCGCCGCGGGGAGTCCATTCACGCTTGCGCCGGCTGCGGCGAAAAGGCGGCGATTCCCAGCACTTTGCCCCGTCGCATGGCAGCCGCGAGCGCGGAACGGGTGACCCTCTTCCCGGTCGGCGGTCGATCCGGTATCGATCACCGTTCGATGAGAACGAGGAGCGCGTGAACGTGAGCGTCGATTCCCACGAAAGCCAGCAAGCCCCAAGGCCCGAACGCATCGTGATCGGCGAGGTGCCGCTCGACCGTGTCAGTCTGGAGGAGGCGCTCGATGAAATCGACCGCTTGGTGCGCGCCAAGCAGGGGGGCACCGTGTTCACCCCGAACGTCGACCATGTCGTGCTGGGCGAGCACAACCCGCGTTTTCGCGCTGCCTATGCCGGCGCGAGCCTGTCTTTGGTGGACGGCACGCCCGTGCTGTGGGCCTCCCGCTTGCTCGGCCGGCCCCTGCCCGCAAAGATTTCTGGATCGGACCTGGTGCGGCCGTTAATGGAGCGCGCCGCGCGAAACGGTCACCGTGTGTACTTCCTTGGCGGAGATCCGGGTGTCGCGGAGCAGGCCAAGGCGGTGCTCGAGCGCGAGCTGCCGGACCTCAAGATCGTGGGCCTCGACGCTCCGCGCATCAACGTGGACTCGATATCGGAGGACGTGCTTTCGCGCATTCGTGACGCCCAGCCGGACTTGGTGCTGGTCGCGCTGGGCGCGCCCAAGCAAGAAATTTTCTCACACGAGCAGCGCGAGGCATTGAAGCCTGCGGTGCTGCTGGGCATTGGCGCCAGCTTGGACTTCATTGCCGGTTCGCGGCGGCGCGCGCCGCGTTGGGTGTCCAGCGCGGGGCTCGAGTGGCTGTATCGACTGGCCCAGGAACCGCGCCGCCTCGCGGGACGCTACCTGCTGCGCGACCCGCAATTCTTGTGGATCGTGGGGCGGCAGCTGGCCAAGGGCCAATCCACGCCGAAAAGCTAGCGGCGCGACAGGTCAGCCACCACGCACAGGTGATCCGAAGCGCCCCGGCAGCCGACGTCGAAATTCGTGAAGCGCAGGCCAGGGCTGGCCAGGATGCGATCGATGCGCATCCACGGCAGGCGCGCCGGGTAGGTGTAGCCGAAACCGAAGCCCACCGTGCTGAAGCCGTCTTGGTACTCGGCAAAGTGCACCGCGGCTATCTTGCTGAGGGTCGGCAGGTTGCTGTCTCCGGCGATGACGACCGCGTTGCGCTCGTCCGCTGCGTCGCGAACCACGGCGGCCACCTCGTCGCGTCGGAGTTTTGCGAGCGCTGCCACTTCGGGAGCCGCGTGACGCGAGAACGCGCGGCCCGACCGCAGCTCGTGGCGAAAGCCACCTGGGCCGCGAATCTCGTTCAGGCCAGCACGCGGCGAAGCAGGATGAATATTGAATGCGGTGATGCGCCCGAGCGGCGTGTCGAGCAGGTAGCGCATGTAGCGAGCCGAGCGCTCGGGCCCCAAAATCGCATGCTGGTCGGGGTCGCTCGTTTCGAGAATAGGAAAGCGACTGGCCGCGATGAATTGAGTCGAGGCGTGAACGCTCGGGTAGTGGCCGCGGAGCGCTGCTTCGAGCTGGTCTCGACCGGAATGTACCTCCTGTAGCAAGACCAGATCCGGTTCGTACTCGAGGATGGCAGCGGCGACCGTGGCGGAACCGAAAGCACAGGAGTCAGCATTGAGACTGAGCACCCTGAACGTGGTCGGTTCGCGTCGGGGCCGAGGCCAGCTCAGCGAAAGCGAGAAGCCCATCAGCGGCCACGCCAGCAATATTGCCGCGAGCCCGAGCGCCCAGAGCACGCGAAATGCGCGCAGCAGCAACACGGCCGGTAACAGCACCAAGAGCGGAAGCCCGAAGCCGAGACGCGGCAAATACAGCGTCGCCGCCGTCACCCACCAGTCTTCGCCCAGCCACCGGAACGCGAGCAGGACCAGAAGCAGACCCGCCGGGTAGGCCCAAGCAAGCGCGATAGCCGAACGGCGTAGAAACGCGAGCATGGGGCGGCGAGGCTCGAGCCCGCCACTTCGTGCGCGGCAGGCTCTCCGGCCTCGATCGAAGCATGGCGGGCCCGGTCCGCGCAAGTTGACGGAGCCAACGCGCACAGCTAAGTACGGGCATGCGCGTGGGTAGCCGCGGTCGTAATCTGCTCTTTGCTTCCGGGGTAATTGCGGCGCTTTCGCTCGGGGCGTGCGCCTCTCGTGGCCCGTTCGTGTGGGTGCAGAGCCTGCCGGTGGTTGTCGAGCAGCCGCTCCCTTACGTGATCGCGGCGGGCGACTCGCTCGACATTCGCGTCTACAACGAGGAGCGCTTGTCTTCCAAGGGCAAGGTGCGGCTCGACGGCAAGATCAGCCTGCCGCTGCTCGGTGAGGTGCACGCCGCGGGTAAGTCGCCGGTTCAGCTCGCTCAAGAGGTGCAAACCCAGCTGACGCGTTTCTTGCAGGCGCCCACCGTGACCGTGCAGGTCGATGACGTGCACGCTTCCTCGTTCACGATGATGGGCGAAATCGCCCGCCCAGGCGTGTATCCGCTGCCGCCCAACACCGGGCTGCTGCAGGCGCTCGCGCTGGGCGGCGGTCTCACGCAATACGCGGACGCGGACGGCATTTTCATCCTGCGCCGCACCCCGGCGCAGCGCATTCGCGTCACCTATCAGCAGCTCATGGAAAACGAGCCGCACGCGGTCGGCTTCAAGCTGACCGACGGCGACGTGATCGTGATCGAGTAGCCGCGCGCCGCTCAGCCGAGCGTGACCGCGCCGACGAAGTGCGAGCGGCCGATCTGGTCGGTGGTGTGCTTGGCCTCAGCCATGCGCATCAGGTTCAAGAGCACGCACAGCACCGCGCAGTCCGAAGATTGCGCGAGCGGAACGGTCACAGGGTTCATCGAAACCGGCGCCAGCGCTACGATCACGAGCCCGCTGCGGGCGCTCTCGCGCACCTGGGCCGTGAGCTCGGCGGTGTCCTCCAACCCGAGCTCCGTGGCGTCGGCCACGTGAATCTGCGTGCCGATGTGCTGCATGCCGGTGCGGGCCAGCGCCATCGCGATGTGCACCGTCGTGTCCAGCGGGGCGCCCGCGCCGGCCGGGACCAGCGCTAGCGAACGCCACGCCCGCTCCTGCGTGGCGAGCCACAGTCGCTGCCAGTCTGCTGCACGCCACAGATCATCGCTGCGGCCGAAAGTAGCGAGCGCGGTCTGGCTCATTCCAGTGCGTCCCTCGAGCGCAGTTGACGAAGAGGGCTTCCGAGGTAGCTGGAATCCGGCATCGGGTCGGGTCGACAGACTAGCACGGGCCCCCGATTTCTCGTTCGGGGTTCAGCGGCGGGGCAGCTTGCCCCGGCTAGCCCTGCAGCGTTCTGCGGAAATAGTCGATGGTCGCCTTGAGCCCGTCGTCCAGGTTCACCTTGGGCATCCAGTCGAGCTTCGACTGCGCCAGGCTGATCTCGGGCTTTCGCTGGCGCGGATCGTCTTGCGGCAAGGGCTTGAACACCAGCTTGCTCTTGGTGCCAACCAGGCTGATGACCTTCTCGGCCAGCTCGAGCATCGTGAATTCGCCCGGATTGCCGAGGTTGATCGGACCCGTGAAGCCCTTCTCGGTATCCATCATTCGCAGCATGCCTTCGACCAAATCATCCACGTAGCAGAACGAACGCGTCTGCTGGCCGCTGCCGTAGATCGTGATGTCCTCGCCCTGCAGCGCTTGCACGATGAAGTTCGACACCACGCGACCGTCCTTCGGGTGCATGCGCGGACCGTAGGTGTTGAAGATGCGGATGACCTTGATGTCGACTTGGTGCTGGCGGTAGTAGTCGAAAAACAAGGTCTCGGCGCAGCGCTTACCTTCGTCGTAGCAGCTGCGGATGCCGACCGGGTTTACGCGCCCCCAATATGACTCCGGCTGAGGGTGCACTTCCGGATCGCCGTACACCTCCGAGGTCGACGCCTGCAGAATGCGCGCCTTCACTCGCTTGGCCAGGCCGAGCATGTTGATCGCGCCGTGCACGCTGGTCTTGGTCGTCTGCACGGGATCGAATTGGTAGTGCACGGGCGAGGCCGGGCAGGCCAGGTTGAAGATGCGTTCGACCTCGACGTACAGCGGGAACGTGACGTCGTGCCGCATGACCTCGAACAGCGGGTTGCCGATCAGGTGCTCGACGTTCTTCTTCGTGCCCGTGAAGTAGTTGTCGACGCACAGCACGTCCTCCCCCTTCTTCACGAGCCGCTCGCAGAGATGGGAGCCGATGAAGCCAGCTCCGCCGGTGACAAGGATCTTCTTGGTCATGTGGCCTCGGATTCGAGCCCTGCAGCTTAGGACGACCGCGCGGACAAGGGAAGCCCGCGCGAGACTCAGAAAACGTACGCGACCCCGCCGAGGAACGTGAAGTACTGATCGAGCGCTCCGCCCGCAACGTACTCGTCATCCTCGGAGGCGTTCATCGTGTAAAAATAGCGCTCGTAGCGGGTCATCAGGCGCGCCTCCCAATGGCTTTTCCCGAGCGGCAGCCCGGCGCCGAGGTGAGCGGCGATCGCCCCGAGTGAAGCGTGGGGAAATCGCGATTTCACTTTGCCGCCACTGAACACGAAGCGATAGCCCGCGCCCACCAGCACTACGGCCGGGCCGGCGGCGATGCGCGCGCCGAGGCCCGGTTCGATTGAGCGATACTTCACAGCGGGGATGGTGTCGGCGAGGCTGCCCGCGCTCTTGAAGTTGAACGTTTGCTCGATGAAACCAGCGGACACGAACAGCGCCGAACGCGTCGCCAATGGAATTCGATAACGCAGGCCCAAGCTGTAACGCAGGTAGGAGCCTTTCGGCTTCGCGCTTCCGCCTTCCTCGACCTCGGTCTTGAATGGCAGCGCAATCAAGAAGGAGCCGGTGAGCCCCAGGTTCTTCAGGGCGCCCGGATCTTTGGCGAGCGGGTAGCCTTCGGCGTCGAGCTCGGCCACCCCGATGCCCCAATTCGAGTACGGCCTGAGGTTCGGCGTGACGCGGTTCTCGTAGTCGAAATCGCGCGCGCCGATGCCGATGCCGAGGCCAATCGCGAACGCAGGCAGGGTGCTCGGGTGTGGTGCCTCTTCGGGTTCGGCTGCCTCGTCGGCTGCGGGCGCGGGTTCCGCCTTTGTTGTGTTCTTCTCCGGTTCGGCTTCGGCTTCGGCCTCCGACTCTTCCTCGGCTTCGGCGGGCTTCTTCTTTTCCTCGACCGCTTTTGGTGTCGGGAAAACGCTGCCGAGCTTGGCGGCGAGCGCGGCGTTTTCGGCGTCGGAGCCCGACTTTTTGCCGAGCTCGACGGTCTCGTCGACTTCGGCCTCGCTGGCGCCGCGGCGGAACACGAGCACGTGCGCGACGCGGTTCTTGTTCACGCGCGTCACGACCGCGAGGTCGACCTTGCTGGCGGTCATGGCCTTGGCCACGCGGTCCGCGAGCTTCTTCGACGTATCGAACTTCGGGTCTTTCACGAACCCGCGTTCTTCCAGCGACTTAGCGAACGCGCTGGCGTCGACTTCCACGCCTTCGGGCACCAACTTGACGATCTCTTTGCGCACGGTCTTGGCGTCGGTGCCCTGCACGTAGACCGCCACGCGAGGCGCGCCCTCGGCCCGTGCAACGCCGGACACCGCCAGCAGCAAACAGAGAGCGAGGAGGTGGATCCGGAGGCTTACGAACCTGCTCCAGGAAATGAGTCGAGTTCTCAAGCTTACGGATGCTAGCAAAGCCCCTGGCGCTTTGTCGCTGACGGATTCGGCCGGCCGCGCTGATTGAGCCACCTACAGCGACACCACTGCTTTGGGTTTGTTCAGTGCAGCGCGTTCGACAACCAGGCCGGTGCAAAACGCGCCGAGCCCGCGATCGAGGCGATGATCGCGCCGCACAAAAGGCTTACGGGATCCTTGAGCGCAAATTTGACCGGATCTTCCTGCATCCGTCCGCGGCCGGCGAGCAGCCAGAGTCGACCGAGCCAGTACAGCAGCACCGGCAGGATGAGCCAGAGCAGCAGCGGCTCCCGATAGACCGCGCGAACGGTTGGACCGTCGACGTAGAGTACGAACACCAGGGCTGCGATGTAACCACTGGCGGTGCCCATGCTGGTGACCACCGCGACGTCGGTGCGGTAATAGCCGCGGTTCTTGACCTTGTCGTCGCCGGTGAGGGCGCGCAGCTCCACGTAGCGTTTGGCGAAGGCCAGGCTGGTGAAGAAGAACATCGAGAAGCCGAGCAGCCAGGCGCTCACTTTCACGCCGGTGGCGATGCCGCCGGACAGAATCCGATGCGTGTACAGGCCCGCGAGCACCAGTACGTCCAGCAGCAGCAGGCGTTTCAAGTAGAACGAGTACGACAGCGTGCCTACGAAGTAGAGCAGCAGCATCGCGCTGAAGCCGAGCGGCAAGAACGAAAGTGAGAGGCCGAAGCTTGCCGCGACCAAGGCCAGGAACAGCGGGGGCCCGAAAATCACCTGCAGCGCACCGGAGGCAAAGGGGCGCTTGAGCTTGCTCTGGTGCGCGCGATCGGCCTCGATGTCGAGCAGGTCGTTCACCACGTAGCCGGCCGAGGCGCACAGCGAGAAGGTGAGCGCGGAGAGCACTCCGAGGGCCAGCACGGGCACGGTCGGCCCGCTCGGCGACAGCAACACCGGCAGCACCAGAAGCGCGTTCTTCGCCCACTGGTGAAGACGCAGCTCGCGCAGCAGCGCCACCAGCACGTTCGGTCGGTGCGAGATCAGCTTGACGTTCGAGAGCTCGCGCGCGACCCGGGCCGCGCCCGGTGAAGCGCCGACTAGATAGCCTTGCGCGGCGGCCCGCAGAATCTCTGCGTCCGCGCTGGAATCGCCGATGTAGTCGAAGCCGCGCTCGCCATACGCAGCGACGAGCGCGTCCCGCTTGTGAGTCCCTTTGAGGTTTCGCTCGCCGTCGCTCGCGTGAACCTCGTCGAACAGCTCGAGGTGCCGCGCGACGGCGTCGGCCACCGTGCGATCGGCCGCGGTGGCCAGCACCAACTTGCGCCCGTGAGCCCTGCTTTCACGCAGCGCGTCGAGCAGCTGTCGCCGATAGGGCAAGCTCTCGGGACTGAGTCGCACGTGACTGGCGAGCAACTGCTTGAAGCGCGCCCGACCGCCGAGCAGCCAGAGCGGCGTGAGCAGGGCCAGCCAGGGCCGCTGTCGGAGCAAGAGCAGCATCTCTTCCGAGAGCGTGTCGCTGCTGACCAGCGTTCCGTCGAGGTCGACGCACAGGGGGCGCTGAAGCGCGCTCGGTTGATTGAACAGGGACGAAAACCCCGACTCCGCCGACATTGACCTTTCGAGCGTAGTCGATTTCGAAGCAGGTCGCATCGCACATGAGGGGTTGCTCGCACCGCTCGGAACCGCATAATCTAAGGGGCGATGAGCTCGACATTTTGGCAGGATCGACCCACGCTCGTCACCGGGGCGACCGGGCTGCTCGGCAGCTGGCTCACGCGGCGTTTGGTCGAGCTCGGCGCCGACGTGGTCTGCCTGGTGCGCGATTGGGTGCCGGAGAGCGAGCTCGTGCTGTCGAAGAACGTGAACCGCGTGAAGGTCGTGCGCGGTGACGTCACCGACGGCGCGGTGCTCGAGCGGCTCCTGGGTGAGTTCGAGATCGACACGGTTTTTCATCTGGCGGCGCAGACCATCGTGTCCATCGCCAATCGCAACCCGATTTCGACCTTCGAGACCAACGTGCGCGGCACCTGGCTCTTGCTCGAAGCTTGCCGCCGCTCGCCCCGCGTGAAGCAGATCGTGCTGGCTTCTTCGGACAAGGCCTATGGCACCGCGCCGAAGCTACCGTACACCGAGGACACCCGGCTGCACGGCGAGCACCCCTACGACGTCAGCAAATCGTGCGCGGACTTGATCGCGCAGAGCTACGGCAAGACCTACGAGCTGCCCGTCGCCATCACCCGTTGCGGCAATTTTTACGGCGGCGGCGATCTGAATTGGAATCGCGTCGTGCCCGGCACCATTCGCTCGTTGCTCCGTGGCCAGGCCCCGCTCATTCGCTCGGACGGCAGCTACGTGCGCGACTACATTCACGTCGACGACGGCGCGGCCGCTTACATGTTGCTGGCCGAGCGCTTGGCGGAAAACCCTGCGCTGCGCGGAAAGGCCTACAATTTCTCGACCGAAGAGCGCTTCACCGTGCTCGAGCTGGTGAAAAAAATCACCGAGCGCATGGGCCTCGACGTCGCGCCCACCGTGCTCGGCGAAGCGCGCGGCGAAATCATCGAGCAATCCCTGGATGCGACCCGCGCCAAGACCGAGCTCGGCTGGCGCCCCTTGCTCGGCATCGACCAAGGGCTGGATCGCACCATCACCTGGTACCGCGATTTTCTGTCGCGCACGGGCTCGAGTCTGCCCGCAGCCGGCAACTGACGAGCGAGCAGTGCGATGGAGCCTCGAGTATCGACCCGGACGCGCGCGCGGCTCGACGAGTATGCGACCTTTCATCGCACGCTCGGCAACGAGGTCTGCCACTTCGTCGGCATCCCGCTGATCGTCGCCGGCGCGGGTAGGCTGTTCGCTGCGGTGCCGCTGTTCGCGCTCGGCTCGGCCGAGCTCACGCTGACCGAGCTGGTGCTGCTCGCGGTGGCGGCGTTTTACGTGATCGAGGCGCGCGGGCTCGGCCTGGTGACCGCCGTCATCATCGTTCTTCTGGCCGAGCTCGCCCGCCTGCTACCGTTTTATTGGGGGCTCGCACTCTTCCTCGTCGGCTGGGCGGTGCAGTTCATCGGGCACGCCCGCTTCGAGCATCGTTCGCCTGCTTTCCTGGGCAATCTCGTGCACCTTCTGGTGGGGCCGGCGTGGCTGGTCGAGCGCGCCGTTCGTCGCGAGCGCGCGGCCTAGCCGGACTTGGCGTAGGCTGTCCTCTCCCGAACGAAAGGAAGCAGGACGCCCGATGGATCACATCACCCTCCTCGGTTCACTCAACCTGTTCGAGTCGCTCGCGATGACCGACCTGGAGGCGCTCTCAGCGCGCCTCGAGGAAGTGCGGTTCGAGCCGGGCGACACGATTTTTCAGGAGGGCGAGCCCGGCGGCAAGATGTTCATCATCCAGGAGGGTTCGGTCGACATCTCCTTCGGCAAGGGCAAGGAAATGGTTCGGCTCGCGAACCTGGTTCCGGGCCAGTATTTCGGCGAGCTCTCGCTGTTCGATGGTGAGCCGCGTTCCGCGACTGCGCGCGCGGCGCGTCAATGCTTGCTGCTCGCGCTCGACCGCAAGGACTTCACGGAGTTCACCACCAAGCATCCACAAGCTACTTTGGCCGTGATGGGCGAGCTGGCGATGCGCCTGCGCCAAACCAACGCCGCATTTTCCAGCCAGGTTTCCCGCAATGTCTTGCAGGAAGCCGAGGATCAGCTGACTTTCGGCCAGCGCGTGGCCGATCGCGTGGCGGCCTTCGGCGGCTCGTGGCCGTTCATCGGCACGTTCGCCGGCCTCATGGCGATCTGGATGACGGTCAACTCGGTGCTCGACCAAGCGTTCGATCCCTATCCGTTCATCTTGCTCAACCTGATGCTCTCGACGCTGGCTGCCTTGCAAGCGCCCGTGATCATGATGAGTCAGAACCGGCAATCGACGAAGGACAAGCTGCTCGCCGAAAACGACTTTCAGGTCAACGTGAAGGCCGAAATCGGCATTCAATCCTTGCTCAAGGGCCAGTCGGAGCTGATCGCGCGCGTGGCGCTCTTGGAACGCCAGCTCTCCGGCCCTTCACGCAGGCCGCCGGTGGACTCTAACGGGTCTTCATGAAGAACTGGACCACGCGCGGCATCTCTGCGCGGCGAGCCACCAAGAGCACCTGCTGTTCGGCGCCGACCACGGTCGCGCCGCGCGGGCTCAGCATGCCGGCCTTGTCGAACAGCGCCGCGAACACGCACGAAGGCGGAAAATCCGGCTGAGCGGCGATTTCGCTGACACTGCGACCGACCACCGCGGCCTGGCTCGGAATCGTGAGCTCGAACGCGACCGAGTCGCCCGCGCCGAGCAGCATCGCGTGCTGCACGTGCTCGTGCTCGATGGTCGTGGCCAGCGACCCCACCAAAATCTCGGTCTCCGACAGGATGCGATGCACGCCCGCGTGTTGATACGCGCCGCGGTAGTCGACATCGCGCATGCGCACCATCACGCGTTTGGCACCTAAATCGCGGGCGAGCAAAGCAACCGCCAGGTTATCCGCGTCGCGGTCGAGCATGGCCACCGCGACGTCGGCCAGGCCCACCTCGGCTTGCCGCAACAGCGCCGCGTCGGTGGCGTCGCCCTGCAGCGCCACCAGACCATGTTGCTCGAACGCCCGCCGTACGCGCTGCGGGTCGCGGTCGAGCACACTCACGACGTGGCCGAGCCCGCCCAGGTGCGCCGCGACACTGAGTCCGGCCTGGCCGGCGCCCGCGATGAAGATTCGCATCCGTTCTAGCCTTTCTTGGGTTCCGGATCGCCGCGCACTGCGTGGGGTGAGAGCTCGAGCGAGACCAGCCCGCGGTCCAGCTCCTCGACTTCGGCCTCGGCGATGTTCTCTGGGATGAGCCCGCGCCGCGCGGCGTCGAGCAAGGCCGCCTTCTGCGCGTAAAGCAGCGTGGAGTCGACCACGTGGTCTTGGTTCGCCGCGCCGCGCAACACCAGCTCGGCGTTGATGATCTGGCGCTGAAACGCGGCCCGTCGCTCGGCGTGATCTTGTCGATCGAGCAGCCCTGCCGCCAAGAGCTCGTCGAGCTGGGTGTGACCGCAGCGCGCGGCGATCAGCTGCGCGCGCGCGGCCGCGAAGCGCTCGTCCGAAGGTGACTCCGCGACGCCCAGCAGCGTGAGCCAACGCTTGAGCGGCAGCGCTTGCGACACCAGCGTCACCAGCGTGGTGCCGAACACGATGGCAATCAACCGGTCGCGGTAAGGCAGCGTGGTGGGCAGCGCCAGCACCGCCGCCATGGACAGCGCGCCCTTGATATTCCCGAGCACCATCACGTGCTGCCAGCGTGGCGAGATCGTCTCGCGCGCGATCACCTTCAGCGCGAAGCAGCAGCCGTACACGGCGATCGCGCGGCCCGCGTGCAGGGCCACCAGCGCCAGCAAAATCGAGGGCGCTTCGCTGAGCAGCATGCTCGGGTCGAGCTGCATGCCGATGCCCAGGAACAGCAGCACGTTGATGGCAAACCCGGTGGTCTCCCAGAACCCGAACAGCGCCAGCACGCGCGAGGGCTCGAGCGCGCGGCGTGCCGCGGTGCCCACGAACAGGCCCGCGACCACCACCGCGATCACTGGCGACACCTGCACCTCCTCCGCGAGCGCCGCCGTTCCCAACACCAGCACCAGCGAAGCCAAGATCGCGGTGAGATGGTCCGGGGTGCGCCGCAGCAACGCGGCGCCGGCCATGCCGATCACCACGCCGAGCGCGGCACCGCCGACCATGGCCACCACCAGCGCGCGCAGCGTGAGCGAGAAATCGAACGAACCCTGACTTAAAATCGTGGTGGTCAAGCTGACCAGCACCAGCGCCGTGCCGTCGTTGAAGAGACTTTCGCCCTCCATGATCGCCGCCAAGCGGTGCGGCACGCGCACGCTGCGAAAGGCGAGCAGCACGCTCACCGTGTCGGTGATCGCGAGCAGCGCGCCGAGCAGCATGGCCGCCGAGAACGGCAAGCGCAGCGCGAACGCGGCCACCGCAGCCGTGCCCATCAGCGAAATCAACACACCCGGGATCGCCAGCGCGAGGATCGGTCGACTCGCTCGCCGCAGCAGCCCCGCGTCTGCAAACAACGCGCCCTCGAACACCAAGAGGGGCAAGAACAACACCAGGATCACTTCGGGATCCATGCTGGCGTGCGGCAATAAATCGACGAACACGAGCAGCAGCCCGACCACGACCAGCGCGACGTTGTACGGAATCGTAAAACGCTTCGCGAAGATCGCGACCGCCGCGCCGACCGCGAGGACCAACAAGAAGCTTTCGAGGTGCTCTTTCATCCTTCCGCGGCCGTCTCCGCACCGAGAGTAGCCGCTTCGGCCCGCTCTCCAAAATGGGGTGAAGCTCCGCGAGCCGAAATGCTCGGCGATCGTTGGTTTGTTTGGGGGCCACGAGGGAACGTGCGCGCTCACCGGCGCGGACGACGCTGGGCAGCAGAGTCCGGCGCGCCCCGTCGCGGCGGCCGCGCCAGCCCGTCACAGCAGTTCGGGCGGCCATTTCGCGGGGCTCCACGCAAGGCGAACCGGTGTATCCTCGAAGCATGGGCCGGGTCAGAAAGCAGCGCTCTCGCTGGGGTGCGTCCGCCTTGGCGGTGCTGTTGCTCGGCCTGGCCATCCCTAGTTGCGGAAAGGTGGAGGAGGACGGTGACGAGGGCAGCGCGGCTGGCGGTGACGCCGCTACTGACGGCGGGAGTCAGAGTGTCTCCGGAGGGCACGAAAGCGCCAGTGGCGGGGTCGCAATGGGCGCAACTCGAGGGGAGGCGAGCGGAGGGCGTGCAAGCGGCTCTGGAGGAGCAACGGGCGGTGCAGACGTGAGCGTGAGCGTGAGTGGAGCGGGCGCTGCTGGCGCTGCCACTTGCGACCAGCTCCAACGAGAAGCCGAACAGACCTTTCGCGCGCAGGTGTCGATCACCCGAGCGTGTGAAGTCGACTACGACTGTACGCACCTGAACTTTCTCGACACGTGCGTGGGCATGTGCGGAGTCGTGGTGAGCAAGGGTCGCGCGCTTTCGCTTTTCAACGCGGTGCCTTCGATCTGCCTCGAGTTCTTCGAACATGGCTGCACTGCGTTCCCCATTTCCTGCCCGGCACCCGGCGTGCCGACCTGTCAGCTCGGAAGCTGCGTCGAACGGTGAGCGCGGGGGGCTCGCTAGCCCCACTCTACCGAGCGCCGTGTCATCGAGCCATAAGTGAAGCCTTGAATGGGAAACTTCGGCAGCGTTTGGCTCGAGCTCGCTGCGCCGAGCGCGGCGAGCACTGGCACGTAATGCTCGTGCGTGGGCAGCGCCAAGTCGACCGCGGGCGCGCGCTTCTGAAAGTCGAGCAGCGCGTCGACGTCGTTGCGCGCCAAGGCGTCGGCTGCCCAGGCGTCGAACTCGAGCGCCCAGGCAGGCGGTGGCGAACCGCCGCGAAGATCGGCCGCGCGGAGATTGTGCGTGAGAAAGCCGCTGCCGATGATCAGCACACCCTCGTCGCGCAGCGGTGAAAGCGCCTTGCCGAGCGCGAACAAGCGCCCGGGGTCGAGCGAAGGCAGCGACGCTTGCAGCACCGGCACGTCGGCGTTCGGGTAAAGGGAAGCGAGCGGTACGTAAGCGCCATGATCGAGTCCGCGCTGCGAATCGCGGACCGTTTCGTTCGCGAGTAAGCCGCGAAGTCGCGTCGCGAGCTCGGGCGCGCCGGGCGCCGCGTATTGCATCTGGTAGTAGCGCTCGGGAAACCCGTAAAAGTCGTAGACGAGCGGCACCGTGCGCGTCGCTCCGAGCGTGATCGGTGCGTCGACCCAATGCGCGGAGAGCATCAACACGGCGCGCGGGCGCGGCAGCGCCTTGCCCCACGCGGCGAGCTCGCTGACCCAGCCGCGATCGTCGAGCAACAGCGGCGAGCCATGGGCCAAGAACACCACCGGCATGCGCGGCGTGAGAGTGGGCGGGGTGCTGTCAGCGCGCGTCACGGCATTCCTTTCCGCCCGCTGACAGCCGCCCGCCGCCAAAGGAGCGCCAAGGGCCAGGGCTTTCAACAAGTTGCGGCGGTTCACGGCCAGGTCTCTGCCTGGAGTATTCGCCGGCGTCGCGTCGAGACCAGCGCTGATTCGGCAACACACCGTTTCCGCGCGCTCCGCGCTACGATGCGTCCTCATGGAGGGCTCGCCTGCGCGCACAAAAGCCGCAGTGGAGGCCCGCGGGCCGCTAATTCGTTTAGGTCGTTTCCTAGAATGCGCCCCGCTACCACAGGGGGCACCCTCGGAGGCGTAAATGACCTGGTCGGCGATCCTACGGATAAGCTTGGTGACGGCTCTGCTCACGCTCGCAGGCTGCAGTGACCACAAGAACACGGGTGCGAGCGGCGGCAGCACCTCGGGTGGCGGATCCCAGACTGGCGGCGTCAGCTCTCAAGGGGGGACGGCCGGCGTCGCCACCACCGGCGGCAGCGCAGGCTCGGACGGCAAGCCGAGCGAGCAGTCGGTCTACTTCGTGACCCAGGCCAATGGCACGAACACCGCCGCACTGGCCAACGGCATCATCACCGTGAACAGCGCGTACTCCTCTTCTGGCAACGCGTTCAAATACGTCGCCCCCAACTATTACGGGACCAACAGCAACGGCTTCATCGCGTTTCCCACGACCATGAGCGGCGACTTCACCATCTCCGCCGAAGTCACCATCACCACGCAAAACAAAGCCAACAACGCGTGCGGCATCGGGCTCGGCATGACCACTGGCTACGGCCCCACCGACGCTTACGCCTACGTGTTGATGCGCAACATGAACAACTCGACCAACGGGTACTTCGTGAACGGTCCGAGCTCGGTGTCAGCGGGTGCGCCGGTGGTTCCGTTCAGCAACGGCACGCCGCTGCTGCTGACGTTCAAGCGCGAAGGCCAGCAGGTGACCTTCGCCGCCGGGCCGGTTGGCGGCACGGCGAGCACGCAGAGCGTGGCGACCAGCGCCTTGACCAACGGCACCACCGCCTACGGAGCAGGCCCAGTTTATCCGGCGGTTTCGTTCAACAATGTGGTGGCCACCATTTCCAAGCTGCGCGTCCAGGACGCCAGCGGCGCCACCGTTTATGACTCGGACACCGGCAAGCTCATCACCTACGTGCCGGCTTCGCTCACCTTGTCCGCAGCCGCGACGGCGCTGAAAAAGGGCGCTTCCACGACCATCACTGCCACCGCGCTGGCCGTGGGCGGCGCGGTGTCCACCGTCAGCGCGACCGCAGACGATCCTTCGATTGTCGACGTGAGCGTCACCAACGGCGCGATGAACTCGACCATCACGCTCAAGGGCCTGAAGGGCGGCGCCACGACCGTGACGGTGACGAATGTGGCCGACTCGAACAAGGCCAGCAACACGAAGACGTTCATCGTCTCGGTCAACGACTACCCGACGAGCGACGACTACGGCGACCTCACGGGCCTCGCCTATCCCGAGCCCGGCGCAACCGACGCTTTCGCGGATGGCGCGCTCTCGCTCACGTTCGACAGCGAACCCACGCTGAACCCCGGCGGCTCGATCAAGATCTTCAAAGCCTCGGACGGCAGCGAGGTGGACAGCGTGTCCTTTGCGTCCGAAACTCAGATTTTCGGTACCACCGCGATCCGCGTGGACGACCAGCTGGTGCGGGTCAGCGGAAAGAGTATCTTTTTCACGCCGCACCTCGGCAAGCTTCTGTACGACACCGCGTACTACGTGGTGATTCCGGTCGCCTCGATCACCGGCACGCTCAACGGTCACGATTTCAACGGGTTATCCGACCTCAGCAGCGTGGCGACCTGGAGCTTTACCACCCGCAAAGCCCCCGTGTTGGACGCGGCGGACGTGAGCGTGGACGGCTCCGAGACCAGCACCGCGAATTTCCGCACGATACAGGGTGCTTTGAGCGCCATCGCGGCGAACCTCGGGACCGAACCGGACGTGCAGATCAACGTGGCCGCGGGAACCTACGACGAACTGCTGCGCTATCAAGGGACCGCGGGCAGCGCCCAAACCATTCGCATCAGCGGTCCCAAAGGGAACATCAAAGGCGACGACTGCATCGTTCGCTGGGCGAACGGCAACACCATGAACGGCAGCACGCAAACGCGCGCGTCCTTCTACTTCATCGGCGCAAACCTCGTGCTCGAGAACCTGAGCTTCGAGAACACCGGCGTTCGCTCCGCGGTCGGCCAGGCGGAGACCCTGTATTTCGCGGGCGGCATCATGGGCACCACCTTGGCTGCGCACAACTGCTCGTTCTCCAGCAACCAAGACACTTTGCAGACCTCGGGTCGTAATTGGTTTTACGATTGCCACATCGAAGGCAACGTCGACTTCATCTGGGGTACCGCGGACGCGGCGCTCTTCGAGAGCTGCGACCTACGGTTCATCAACGACGCCGGCGGCGCTGCCAGCTACAGCTTGTTCGTGGCCCGCACCGGTGCGCCCATCGCGGCCAGCGCCAACGGTACGGTCGGCAAGGGTTACGTGCTGCTCGACTCCAAGGTGAGCATCGACGCGAACGTTACGGCTTACTTCGGCCGCGACGCCGGGACCGGCGCTTTCTACGATCAGGTCGCGCTCGTGAACGTGGCCTTCGACGGCGCGGGCATGGTCGGCGCGGGCCTGTGGAACACCGCCACCGCGCCGCTCGCCCTCGGCGACGCGAGCTACGTGGGTTGGAAATCCGCGGACTGCAGCGGCGCGAATTTGGAGTCGCTCACCACTGCTGCTGGCACGTCCGCGACGATCGCGGACCAAGCCACTGAGTACGATTCGCGCGACCACATCTTGAATCGCGTGGTGACGGTGACCGCGGGTACGCCGAGCGGCTACCAGGCCGCTGCGACCAACTGGGACGTGTCGGCGCTGGCCACCGAGTGGGGCGCTCCCTGAGTCGGCGTTCGCTCGGAGTCAATTCGTCACGCCCGACACCACCACGTTGGCGACCAGCAAACTCTTGCCGGACGCTGCGGCGGCGGTGCTGTACGGGTACACGCGCAGCCGCAGCGTTTTCCCGGCTTCGACATTGACGCCGAGGCCCGGGTAGCTACTGCGCACGAGCGTATCTTTGGCCCCGACGATCGCGGTCTCGAGCGCGGTCGGGCTCCCGAAATCGTCGGAAAGCGAGTAGGCGACGTCCCAGCGAATGTTGCTGCCGCCGCCGGTGCCGGCAGAGAGCGAGATTTCGTCGAGCGTGAAGGTGCCGCTGCTCACTGGCAGCGTGAATTCGACGTAACGAGCCTCGTTGCGCGCGCCCTCCGCAGGCCACGCTCCGCCCGGGACGTCGAAACGCGCCGCGGAGTTGGCGACGTTCTTGTTCACCAGCCCAGTTAGCGTCGCTGGCTCGGCGCTGATGGCGCCGCTGACCTCGGCATCCATCACGATCGCGGTTCCCGAGACCATCGCCCAGGTGGCGGTGGCCGGTGTCCCGGACACGGGTACTTTGCCGTTTCCGGTCAGCGAAATAATGCCTGGTTGCGCGTTCGGCGGCGTGTTGCCGTAGTCGAGCTCGAGGCTCGTATGGGTCACGCTCAATTCGGCGTTGTAGGCGGCGGCCTCGGTCGGCGAGAAGCGCACGGTGACGACGCTGCCGGTGTATGTCGCGTCGCAATCGATGGTGAGCGAAGAGTCGAAGTGCTCGCCGTCGAGTGACACGGTATAGCCGCTCGGCGCATCAATGGTGATGGTTCCCGATGCGTCGCCGAACGCGGAGATGCGAAACGTCTTGTCGAGCGTCGAGTCGGCGTACAGCCCGCCGAATGCGAGCGTGCTGCTATCGAGCATCAAGCGTGGCGCGACGCTCTTCACGTATTGCGAGAGGATGCCCTGCTCGTTCAGGGCGCGCACGACCTCCTCGGCCATCAGCAAGGCGCCGAGCTCCCGAATGTGAGTCTGATCGCCTTCGATGTAGACATATCCGAGCGTGTCGTCTGCCGCGTGCGCTTCGACCATGCCCTTGCTCCAGGTCGTGATGTCGATCACGGGAACGTCGTGCTTTTCGGCGATTGCCTTCATGGCCGCGGGGTAGTCGCCGCGAGCCGTGGTCTCGCCGGCGTAAGGCACGGTGATGTCGTGTTGACCCGTGGTCGTCACTCGTGGCGGCGTGCCGGCGAGGTACGCGCGAACGAACGGCGTCAGCAAAATGGGGATGCCGCCGAGCTCGCGTGCCTCGACGATGTAACGCTCCAGGTAGTCGTAGTACGTGCCCGCGACGGTTCCGTTCTGGTTTTCGCTCGCGAACGTCAAGTAGTCGGCGCCGTTCGTGTCAGTGGCCTTCTTCTGATCGTTGTGGCCGAACATGATGAAGACGAAGGTCGGCGTGCCCGCCGCCTGCGCCGCTGCGAGGCGCATCTTGATGATGTTCCAACGACCCGCCTCGTTGTAAAAGCTGCGAGTGCTGCGCCCGCCGTTGGCGATGCTGTTGTCGACGGTGACGTCACTGCTCAAAAATTGGCTCAACACCTGACCCCAACCGGTTTGGTCGGAGTTGCTCGGGACGTAGGTGCGCATCAGTGAGTCGCCGCACATCAGGATGTTCACCGGACCAGACGTGACGCTCTTCGCGTCCACGTAGGTCGATGCGCGCGCTCGATCGGGCTCCGCGACGGTGACACTCGCCGTCGCGGATACGTTCGGATCCGCGGTGGAGGTCGCCGTGATGACGGCTTGCCCGCCGCTCACCGAAAACACCTGCCCGGCGGGGCTCACCGTGGCGATGTAAGTGTTGCTCGACGTCCAAGTCACCGCGCTGGTCGGCATGCCGTCGAGCGTCGCGGTCAGCGGCTGCCTCTGATCGGGCGCGGCGAACGTGAGCGCGGTTTCGCTCAGCGACAGCTCCCCTGCGCCAGTGCCCTGTCCCGCAGTTCCGCCGGTCTCCGCCGGGCTGCCGCCCGCCCCGGCGTTGCCGCCAGTGCTCATGCTCTGCTGGGCCCCGTCGCTGCTGCAGCCCAATACGAGGAGCGAAATCACGAACCACGAAAGCCACAGCACGGATCGCCAAAATCGAGTGTTCATCGCAGTCTTCCTGGGTCTCTGACTAGAACGCATCGTCGCAGTTGCGCGGCTGTGCGGGGGCAGTGACGCGATCGACAACGATCACGTTGTTGCCGGTCGGAACGAAGTTCACCGCGCCCGGTCCGAACACCAGCTCGGCGTTGGCGGTCTTGGTGTGAAAGGTCGGTGGTGAGTCGAAGATCACGTTGTCGAGCGAAATCGTGAGCGGCCGGGCCTGATCGAAGCCGGTGAACGTGAGGCGTCCGCCGCCGAGCACGTGCACGTCGGAAACCTCGATGTCGCGAAAATTCGGGATCAGCGTACCGGTGCCGCTGCTGTAGTAGGGGTCGAAGACGAGCGGGTTCTTGACACCGCGGATGCACACGCCCGTGTAGCTGATGTTTTGCACCAGGCCGCCCCGGGTTGCGTCCGACTTGATGCGCAGGCCGTTGTCGGTCCCATCCAGCGACAGATCGCAAATCCGAACGTTTCTGACTCCGCCGTTGGTTTCACTGCCGATCGACATGCCGTGGCCGCGGCCGAAATGGTTGTGGGCGATCACGAGGTTGTCCACCGTCGTCGGTCCGCCGCCCTTGATGGCGATGTTGTCGTCTCCAGTCGAGATTCGATTGTAGGCGATGATGCCGTTCGTCGACGCGGCAGGATCGACGCCGTCGGTGTTCGGCGCGTCCGCGGGCGTGTCGATCTCGATGCCCCAGACGCGAAAACCGATGCTGCCCTCGATCACGACGTGAAACTTGGAGGCGTTTTGAAGGCGCACACCGTAGAGGGTGAAATCGTGCGCGCGGGTCGTCTGCACCAGCCGCGGCGCAGCCAGTTTTCCGTCGTACTCGTCCTCGAGCTCCCACCAGGTGCGGGTATCGTTCTGCACTGGTTCTCCGCCGCGGCCGTCGAGGGTGCCTGCGCCGATGAGCCCGGCGTTTCTGACGTTGCGTGCGTTCACCAAACCAAAACAGGCGCTGCTACCGCCGCCCGATGTTCCGCACTGGTCGGGCTTGGCGTCGAATTCACGCGGATCGCGGGACGCGAACAAGGTCACCCCAGTGTCCACCCACAAGCTCATGCCCTCCTTCAAGAATAGCGGGCCCGACAGGAAAGCATTGTTGTCACCGTCGGCGGTGAGCCGCACCGCTTGCCCGGCCGGGCAGGCATCGATGGCCGCTTGAATGGTGAGCGTATCGAGCGTGCTTTCGTCGTCGAGCACACCGTCCGTGGCGACGCGGGTGGCGGTCAGCGTAGAGCAGGCAGGGGGGATCGTCGGCTCTGGACCGAGGTCGTCGCAGCTGCGAGCGCTGTTGACGCTGCCTCCGCTCGAATTGCCGCCCGCCGCGCCGCCGCTGCTCGAGCCGCCGGCGGTTTGCCCGCCAGTCATTTGGCCGCCGGTCGTTTGCCCGCTGGCGCCGCCCTCCTCACTCTCCGCTCCGCCAGCGTGCGAAGCGCCGGTCGAGTAATCGACATGGTCGTGGTCGGCACAACTGAAAGCGACCGCAGCGGCGAATAGGGTGGGGAGCAGGAGTGGTCGAGAATCGTGGTATTGCATGCGAACCAAACGCATCCTGGCGTGCTCGGACCGACCGAGCGTCAAGGCGGGGCTCCAATCGCGGTGGCGAGGGCGCCGCAGCCAAGGCTTGTCACAGGCGAGGCGGCGCGACGAGTCAATTGGGCATGAACGCTGCTCCGATTCGCAGTGACCCTCCGACGCGGTCAGCACTGGTGCCGGCGTGCCCGCGAGCCGTCGCTGCGCGCTCGTGACACTGTTGTCTGGTTAGTGCTTCGCCAGCGCTGCTCGGTTTTTAACTACGCGCTAGTGAGCGCGTATTTTTTTAAGATGCGTCGCGGTCCAACTACTGTGCTCGTTCCTTCGCAGACGCGAAGTCGAACCCCCTTCTTCCGCGCTGCGTCGATCGGCCGCGTAGGGGCGAGAAGGCAGTTAGTAAAGCATCTTCATTACTCAAGAGTCCCCGCAGACGCTCGCTTGCCGTGGGCACGGAATGAGTCCACGCTGAGCGATGCGGGTAGGTCGGATTTTTGATGATCAGGACACCCATCCCGGGCATTATGCGCGCCGCTCGAGTACTGGCGTTCGATCGAGCCAGCGCGGAGCAGGCCGTCGCTGTTCTGGGCGGCTTGCTTCCTCTATCCGCCCGCACTGGAGCTCGCAGTCAGCACTGTCGCTGTGCTGGTCTCGTTGACGTTGTTTGTCGTTAGTTGATCGTCGTTTAAAGGAGTCTTGAAGCCATGGCCCGATTCATCCCCATCTCAGCTCTCACCCTGATCGGAGCCAGCTGGCTCGCTATGGCCGGTTGTTCGGGCTCGAACGACCCAGTCGGTCCGGGCGCCACCACCGGCGGTACCAGCAGCACCACTGGTGGCACGAGCACGACCACCACGGGCGGCACGAGCACCACCACGACGGGTGGCACGGGCACCACCACCACCGGTGGCACGGGCACCAGCACCACGGGTGGCAGCACCGGCTCCGACATGTTTACGCCTCTGTGCGCTGCGCTCACCACGGCAGCCGGCGTCGCGCCGACCAAGGCCGGTGCTTGCACCGCGGCCGACCCGCAGCTTTGCTACAAGACCTGCGGTCCGCAGAGCCTCGGCTTCAAGTCCGAGACGTGCACCTCCGGCGCCTACGTCGAGCAGTCCGGCTGCAGCTTCAAGTCCGACCTCGACGCTTCCTGTTTCAAGATCCCGACCACGCTCGACCCGAGCTGTCCGGCTACCGCGCCGCAGGCCGGTATGGAGTGCACGGTGAAGACGTGCACGCCCTGCAGCGATCCCTCGGGCACGTACCTCGACTCGTCGGGCGCTCCCAAGGTGGGCTACTGCGTTTGCCCCGAACCGAGCACCACCACCGGCGTCGCCAAGTGGAGTTGCGCGAGTTTGACTTCGTGGCCGTGCCCTCAGGGTAAGGGCTGCTGAGTACTAGGCTCTTCGTCGCGCCTCTCCGAACACAATCGAACTCGAATCTACGCTGACCTATGTTCATGCAGACGAAGAGCCCTGTAAACCGAGAGCAACGTGCGCTTCGGGCCATCGCGAGACTGCTAGGCCTCGGCCTGGCGGTCTCGCTGTTCGGTGCCTTGAGCTGCAGCGCACCCGCGCCGATCACCGAAATCGAATACGAGTGCACGACGTCGCCCGTGGCCTCACCCGTGGTGGAAGAGGGGCAGGTGTGCGGCGCGGGGGATCCCGAGCTCGAGGGCATGGAGCCGAGCTTTCCGACCGACGTCTGTGAGACCTTGGTCGCCAATCGCTTTGCGTCGGACATGTCGCCGCCGAGCGAGGAGAACCTGGACACCGCTCGCATCCAGAACGCGTTGACCGCCTGCGCGGGCAGGGCGGTGAAGTTGGTTGCCGATGGCAACAACAACGCATTCGTCTCCGGGCACTTGAACGTCAACGGTGTCACCCTCTGGGTTGACAAGGGCGTGACGCTCTACATGTCGCGTAACCCGGACCTGTTTCAGCGCACCGGAAGCTGCGGTGTGCTGGGCATCAATGACTCCACGGCCTGCGGAGACTTCATCACCGTCTCCGGCGTGAAGCCGGCGATCATGGGCGACGGTGTGATCGACGGGCAGGGTGGCGAGCCGCTGGTCAACCGTCCCTATTCCTGGTGGCAGCTCTCTTACGCGTTGCGTGAGGTCGACGGCAGCCTCGGCAACCCGACCCTGATCAACCTGACCAACGGCACCAGCGGCTTCGTGCTGTACCGCATCACGCTGCACAATTCGGCCAAATTCCACGTCAAGATCAGCAGCATCATCCCGCCCGGCGAAACCTGCGACCGACGCGGTCGGGGCTTCATCGTCTGGGGCGTGACCGTGCTTACCCCTTCGAAGTGGACCAACAGCCAGGGCCTGGTCCTGACGCCTAGCTTTGCACGCAATACCGACGGCATCGATCCGGGAACGACCGCGTTCTCACGCTGCGGGTTGATGGTCTGCAACACCATCAGCACCGGCGACGATCACATCGCCATCAAAGGCGGCCACGGCGTGTACGACCTGACCATCGCGCACAACCACTTCGGTACCGGTCACGGCATGTCGATCGGCAGCGAGACCTACGGCCTGCCCTACATGGTCGACGGCGTCATGCATCAGGGCATCGAGAACATCGACATTCGCGACCTGACCATCGACGCTGATTCACGCCCCGTGGGCAGTGAAGCCAAGAGCGCCGATTTCAACGGCCTTCGCATCAAGTCCGACTCCAGCCGCGGCGGCGTGGTGAGAAATATCACCTACACCGACATCTGCATGCGCGACATGACGAACGCGATCTTGATCAGCACGGCCTACAATCCGCTGTTCGCCGGCACGTCCTATCCGGAGTTCGGGGACATCCAGTTTCGCAACGTCCGTCACGTCACCTGTAAGGGCCTGCACCAGCCGGTGGTCACGCTCAACGGCTTCAACGCGGCGCTGCCGGCCGGGCCCATCACGCTCGACAACGTGCATGTCGACAACATGGGACCGCAGGCCGTATCTGGGGAGTTTTCGAACATCGTGCTCGGCCCAGGCCCCGTCAACTTCGTCCCAAAGGGGGTTGGCGTCACGGTAACGGACAACCGCGTCGCAGGCAGTGGCACGCCGAAACGCTGCGTCTTTCCGACTCTGCCGGCGCCGAAACCCCCTGCCGGTTGGACCTGGTAACAGATGGCTAAGCTAACCCATTTCGCGCTGAAGCTTTCGTTCGGCGCGCTGTCACTCGGCCTCCTCGGCGGCGGTTGCGTCACCAAGCCGCCGGCTCAAGACGGCACGTGTACCTACGATGCTGCGGTCGACTGCCGCGCAACCATCGCTGGCGTAGTCAACAAAGAGGTAGGCCTCGTGGGCTACTCCTGCACCGGCACTTTCCGGCCGGACGAGGACGGGCACTACAACGGAGACGTGCCACAGGGCTTGGTGTGCGCCGACAAGGGTCCGAATGCGGATGGCAAGCAGACCTATTGCTGCAGTCCGGAAGTGACCACCTGTTCCTACGACCCGTCCCTGTCGTGTGACCCTGGTACTTCCGGTTACCAATGCCGTGGCGCCAGCCGCCCGGAAGCGTTCAATGCGGCCATCCGTTGCGGCAACGGCATCCGGCAGGACGTTTACGTGAACTACTGCTGCACCGGTCAGGGCGAAGTGCCGAGCTGCACTCAATCGAACTCGGTGGGTTGCACGACCGACAAGCTCACCGGCTTTGCCTGCCCCAAGGGAGTTCTCCCGAAGGGTGAAGATCTCGGCAGCAGCGAAAGTCGAGCCGACTATTTCCGGCTGCTTTGCCCGACTCCGACGCCCGCACCCAACATCAAGTTGGAAAACTACTGTTGCTACATGCCGGCGCCGCAACCGCCCGGTTATTCGTGCATCCAGAACACCGCTGTTCCTGGCTGTGCTCCCGGTAGGTTCGGCTTCTCCTGTTATGGGATCGACACGCCGGACCAAGTTTATCCGCCGATGCATTGCCCCGACCCGGGCTTCGCCGGCACGAGCCAAGAGGGTTATCCGGCAACTCTATATTGCTGCGATTTTCAATAACCCGGCTCCCGCCCTTCTCCTGAATTCAGAGCGTCCTCTGAACAGCCAAGATACGCGTCATTACCCCCCGAAGGCCCCGCCCAATGATGGACTCCTCTACGCCCGCCTCAGCGAAATCGCTGGTCCCCGTCGCCATTGCGTTTGCCCTCGTCGCGAGCGTTAGTCCTGCGCACGCCCAACAGCCTGCCGAAAAGAGCGAACCTGCAGCGCCGAACGCCGCAGCACCCGCCGACGCCGCGGCGGCTCCCGCAGTTCCCGCGCCCGCTCTTGCGGATCCGCCGACCGCGCCCGCGCCTGCGGCGCCTCCCCCGCCGGCCCCCTCGACGTCGGCAGTGGTCACGGCTCCCGAGCCTGTGACTGCGAAGGCCGGTTTCGTAGCGGGTTCAGCCGCAGACAGCTCCGAGGTTTGGGCGCGCAGTCCTCTGACGCTGGCAGTGGGTGAAGGCGACAAGCAATGGTCCTTCACCTTCTACGGCATCATCGAAGCCAACTACATCATGGACACCACGCGGAGCTACGACGAGCGCATCGGTAGCACGCTGGTGGCTCGCTCGGACACCTACGACGGTAACCACGGTCGCACTCAATTCTCGATTCGCAACACTCGAATCGGCCTGAAGTTCGGCTCTCCCACCTTGGGCGGGGTCAAACCGTCGGCCTTGGTCGAAGCCGACTTCTACGGCCCGAGCACGCCTTCCGACACCCCAGAAAAAACCTACTACGACGCGGCCATCTTCCGCATTCGGCACGCCTATCTGTTGCTCGAAAACCCATACGCCGACTTCCTCGCGGGGCAGACCTACGACGTCTTCGGCTGGCAAAACACGCGCAGCGCTCAGCTTCGCCTCTCGCACGAGTTCGGCGAATCGACCGCGCCGGTCTCGCTCGGCGTCGCGGCTGCGGCGGTGCGACCCGCCCAGCGCGATTCACAAATTCCGGATGCCAACGCGAGCATCCGGCTCGACATCAACAGCTGGCAAGGGATGATCACCACGACTGCCAACGCGGGCAGCGCGGCCGAACCCATGTTCATCAAGGTGTCCGGCGCGGCGCGCCAATTCAAGGCCAACGCGTTCGCTCCGCCGCCCACGCAAACCTCCAACAGCGCGAGCGGTTGGGGTGTCTCGGTCGACGTGCTCGTGCCCGTGGTTCCCGCGCACGACGACACGCATCGCGGCAATTGCCTGACCTTGACCGGCTCGTTCGTGCACGGCACTGGCATCGCCGATCTCATCAACTCCACCGGCGGCGCGTCATTTCCGACCCTTTCGAACCCAGCGCAAGCCAGCCCGCCCCCCGAGTACGACGCGAACATCGACGAAGGCCTGGTGACCTTCGACACGCAAGGCGTCCTGCACACCATCGACTGGCAGGCCATCAAAGCAGGCCTTCAGTACTATCTCCCTCCCTCGGGCCACGTGTTCATCACGGCCAACTACACCCAGGCGCACTCGGCCAACATGGCCAAACTGTTCCCGAAGGGCGGCGCAGAGATCGAGCTACTCGGTCGCGTCGCCAACACCACCCGCCACGGCGAAGCCGCGCTCTACTGGGACGCCACGCCCGCCGTACGCCTCGGCCTGTCCGGCGCCTACACCGAAGTCGAGTACCTCGACGGCAACAAGCCGCACAACTGGCGCGGCATGGGCATCGCCCAATACGCCTTCTAAGCCGCACGAAGCCCTCTTTCAAAAGGGGGTTTGATGGTCACGCGTGCCGTCGCAGGTCGGCGCAGCCTTCGGCGTCGCGTTCCGGCTTGCGAGACGTCGTGGCAGCCATTTGAACGGCGTGGGGCCGGGGGAGAGGAACCGCCGAGACGCAGAGCGCACAGCACGAGTAGGAAGAATCAGTAGCGTCTCAATTCGACTGATTTCTTATTTGTAGAGAGCGGCTGTGGGAGCCGCGGCTTGGCGTCTTGGCGGTTTAACCTCCGGGGCGCCTCGAGCGCGGCTGGG
Source organism: Polyangiaceae bacterium (assembly GCA_035549735.1). Taxonomy (GTDB): domain Bacteria; phylum Myxococcota_A; class Polyangia; order Polyangiales; family Polyangiaceae; genus PMG-095. Next base: position 106,809 of record DASZQI010000059.1, read on the forward strand.
TCGCGAACGCGAGCCGCAGCGCCCTAAGCGCGTACGAAAAATCAGCAGCGTTTCGGTTCGACTGATTTCTTATTTGTCGAGTGTGGCTGTGCGTGCCCCGGTCTCTGCGTCTTTGCGGTTGAACCCTCCGGGGCGTCGCCGGCCTCGGCTCGACTGTTTCCTTGTCGAGAGCGCCTCTGCGTGCCGCGATCTCTGCGTCTCTGCGGTTTATTTTCTGCAGGGTGCCAAGGGTGTAAGGCGGTCAAATTGTTTCAGGCCGTGTGGCAGTCGTGTCGTCGGCGGAGGTTTGGGTTCGTGCGCGAAAGGGCTTGGTTTTCGCTGCTTTTGTGACCAGACTCGCAGCGTCGTCATGCCTGGCGTGACCCTGCGAACGAGGGAGTAGATGAGAGCGACATGGGTACTTCGAGTCGGCGGCTTCATCCTGGCCAGCGCGGGCACGGCATCGGCCGCGGACGCAATTAAAGTCACCATCACCAATCCGCTCGGCGCGCCGCGCTGGTCGGAGACGGTGGCGCTCAACTTTGCCGAGCTGAAGAAGATCGCGCCCGCGCTCGACCCACAGAAGACCGTGGTGCTCGACTCGGCGAGCAAGTTGGTCGATTCGCAGTTGGTCGACATGGACGGCGATGACGCGCCGGACCAGCTGGTGTTTCAGACCGAGCTCGGCTCGAGTCAGAGCAAGGCGTTCACGGTGCAGCTCGGTGAGCGCAAGCCGTTCACGCGCGACCAATTCAAGGTTTATGGGCGTTTCATCCGCGAGCGTCACGACGACTTCGCGTGGGAGAACGACCGCATCGCGCGGCGCATGTACGGCCGCGATCTGGAGACCTGGGCGAAGGAGCCGCTCGCTAGCAGCGGCATCGACATCTGGGTCAAGCGCGTAACCAAGCGCGTGATCAACGACTGGTACATGGTCGACGACTACCATCGCGACAACGGTGACGGCGGTGACTTCTACTCGGTCGGCAAGACACGCGGCTGCGGCGGGCTCGGTATTTGGTCGGGCGGAAAGCTCTATAACTCGCGCAACTTCGTGAACTCGCGCGTGCTCGCCAACGGCCCAATTCGCCTGGTTTTCGAGCTGAATTACGAGGCGTGGGACGTTGCGGGCAGCAAGGTGTCCGAGACCAAGCGCGTGATTTTGGACGCGGGCAAGAACTTCGATCGTTTCGAGAGCACCTTCCGCGTCGAGTCCGGAAAGGGCCCGCTCGCGGTGGGGATTGGCATCGCGAAGCACCCCGGCGGCACCGCGCAGGCCGACAAGCGCCTCGGCGTGCTGCGCAGCTTCGAACCGTTCAAGGACAACAACGGTCATGTCGGCTGTGCGGTCGTGGTCGGTGCCGGCAAAGCCACTGATGCGCCGCAGACCGACACCGATTCACTGCTGGTGACCAGTGTGCCCGCGACCGGCCCGGTCGTTTACTACGCCGGTTTCGCCTGGGACAAATCCACTGACGTGGCCGACGACAAGATCTGGGCAAAGCGCGTGGAAGGCTTCGCCAAAGAGGCATTCGCGCCCGCCAAGGTCAAGCTCAGCGCCGCCACGCCGCTACCCGCGCCGACCGTGGGCTTCAGCGGGCCCGATTGGTCCGTGCGCGTGTGCGACACGCTGATGGAAAAGTCGCCCGCCGTGCTCAGCGACAAGTGGAACTACGACACCGGCCTCGGCTTGCGTGGGTTTCTGGCAGTCTGGCAGAAGACCCACGAGACCAAATACTTCGACTACGTAAAGCGCACGATCGACGGCCTCATCGATGCGGACGGCGCGATCAAGGGCTATCAGCTCGACGACTACAACTTGGATCAAGTAAACCCCGGCAAGGTGCTGTTCACGCTGCTCGAGTACGCGACCGACGGCAAAGAGCGGGAGCGTTACAAGAAAGCGCTCGGCCAGCTGCGCGCCCAGCTCGCTAGCCAACCGCGCACCAAAGAGGGCGGCTTTTGGCACAAGAAGGTCTATCCCTCGCAGATGTGGCTCGACGGCGTGTACATGAGCTCACCGTTCCTCGCCGAGTACGCGGAGACCTTTCACGAACCCGCGTTGTTCGACGAAGTAGCCAAACAAATCCTGCTGATCGAAAAGCACACGCGCGACCCGAACACCGGCCTCCTGTTTCACGGTTGGGACGAGAGCAAGGCGCAAAAATGGGCGAACCCGGAGAGCGGCACCTCCGCGAACTTCTGGGGCCGCGCGCTCGGCTGGTACGCGATGGCCCTGGTCGACGTGCTCGAGCATTTTCCAAAGAATCATCCGAAGCGAGCCGAGCTCGTGCCCGTGCTCGAACGTCTCGCGAAGGCGGTGAGCGCGGTCCAGGATCCGGCGACTGGCGTTTGGTGGCAGGTGCTCGATCAGGGCGCTCGCGCCAAGAATTACCGGGAACAGTCGGCGAGCGCGATGTTTACCTACGCGCTCACCAAGGCCGTTCAAAACGGCTGGATCGATAGCGCCAAGTACGAACCCGTAGCGCGTCGGGCCTATCAGGGCTTGACGCAGTCGTTCGTGTCGGTGGATGCGAAGGGGCAGGTGACCGTGAATGGCACTTGCAAAGTCGCGGGTCTCGGCGGAAACCCGTACCGCGATGGCTCGTACGAGTACTACACGACCGGCACCGAGGTCATTGCCAACGACGCGAAGGGCGTGGCGGCGTTCGTGCTCGCCAGCGCGGAGCGCAACTGACCCCGTGGCTTTACTCGGCAAAGCGCGGTTCGCTCTCGCCGGCCCGCTCGCGTTCGCGCTGTCGTGCGCGTCGCCCGTGGTAAAAGCCCCGACCGTCAGTCGGTCAGCGACAGTCACTCCTGAGAGCGTCACGCTGCTCGCCGCGCTGCGTTCGCGCTTTCCGGCCGCCGGCGCCGCGCCGGTGTGCGCGGACGCGCCGCTGCGGTTTGCTTTCACGGGGCCCGTGGTGCTGGGTGATAGCGGGCGAATCGTGCTGTATCGAGCTTCGGCCCCGAACGAGCCGATAGACAGCATCGACCTCGCCGAGACCGAGTTCGATCGCACGATTCGCGGGCGACCCTTTCACACCGTTCGGCCAGTGTTCGTCGAAGGAAACGACGCGGTCGTCTATTTCCATGGCGGCGCGCTGGCCCCGAACGAGAGCTATTTCGTGACCGTGGACGAGGGGGTGTTCTTGAACGAGCGTGGCGCTTCGCTCGGTCAGCTGACGAGCCCCGAAGGGTTTCGCTTCAGCACACGCGCGAACGCTCCCGCGCGGCCCGATGCGCTCAGCGTCGCGCTCGACGGCAGCGGCGATTTTTGCACCGTGCAAGGTGCCGTCGATTTCGTCCCGGAGCAGAACCGGAGCCCGGTCACCATCACGCTGAAGAACGGCACCTATCACGAGATCGTTTTGATTTCGAACAAGCCACGGCTCACCCTGCGCGGGGAAGATCGCAAGCGCACGCAGATCGTTTACGCCAACAACGACAACCTGCAGCGGCGCCTGGGCACTCGCTTTCGTGCACTGGTAGGGGTCGAAAACAGCGACCAGTTCACGCTCGAAAACCTCACCCTGCACAACTTGACCACTCAGCAGCCGCCGGGCGGCTCGGGTTACCAGGCCGAGGCGCTGCGCGTCGAAGGCAGCCACGGCGTGGTGCTGCGAAATTCGGAGTTCATCAGTCGTCAAGATACGCTGCTGCTCAGCGGACACGTGTACGTGGTCGACAGCCGCATCGAGGGCAACGTCGACTTCGTGTGGGGCAAGGGTGTGGCGTATTTCGAGCGCAGTGAGCTGCACACCAGCGGGCGCGCTGGCTACGTGGTGCAGTCGCGGAACCCTCCTGGAAGCTACGGCTATGTCTTCGTCGATTCGCGCTTCAGCGCAGATCCGGAGCTGACGGGCACCTTTCTCGCGCGCATCGACGCCAACGAGTACCCGGGCAGCAACGTCGCTTTCGTGAATTGCAAATTCGGGACGCACATTGCGCCAGCGGGCTTTCTGGTCACACCCGCGAACGCGCAGGTCACCTCGGAGCTCCGCTTTTGGGAGTATCAGAGCAGCGATCTGGACGGCCACCCGCTGAACGTGGCCGCGCGCGCCCCCGCCTCACGCCAGCTGCGCGAAGAAGAAGCGCGCGAGCTGCGCGACCGAGCGAAAATCTTGGGTTGGGATCCGAACGTGCGCTGAGCGCGCGAGCGTCACTTCGGGATGATGCCTTCGCAGCCGTAGATGATCTCGACCTTGTCGGCGTCGCTCTTGATGGCCTCGCAAGCCGCTCCGTACACTTCCAGCTGGGTGTAGTCGGTGCTCGTGTATTCCCAGCCAGCGCCCTTGTCCGGGTCGCGCATCACGGTTTGGCCCGCGACCTTGACCGCGATGAAATTCGGCGCCGGGGGCGGCGGATTGAGCGCAAACGTGCAGGATTTTGCGACCTCACCGGTGATGGTCTGCAGCGACTTCACGAGCTCGTCCTTGGTGTTCGCAAGGTAGTAGCGCGTGGCGAGTGGATTGGTGTCCGCGCGCGGCTTGCCTCCTGCGCTGGCCATGTTGTTCAGCGCGGTGGTGGCGGAGGTCTTGGTCGTAGCCACGCCGACCACGTAGGTCGGAAAGCCCGCCGCGAGCGCGTCGGTCACGGCTTGCACGGCGTAGGTTCGCGCCTGAGTCGAATCCTTCGTGGTGCCTGCGCACGAGGGCTCACCGTCGGTCGCGAGCAACAAGAACTTGGGATGAGTGTTGGTGACCGTTTTCATGTAAACGACCGCCTGCTTGACCGCATCACCCGTGGGGGTTCCGTTGCCCTTCGGGGTCGTGGTCATGATCGCCTGGTTCACCGCGCTCGCGTTGCTCGGCGCGATCGCCACATCGATTTTCGTGGTGACCGAACCCGCGATACACTCGTTGCCTTCACCCTCCGGGTAGCTCTTCATCCCCCAGGCCACCGAGGAATCAGTCGAGCTGACCACCTCGGTGAGCGCGGGCACGACCAGATTCCACTTCGAGGTCGGATCGGTCGCGCCGTCCGGTGCATCCTCCATCGACGCCGAGCGATCCAAAACGAGCAAAATGTCCGCTGGTTCGCGCTTCAGATTGAAGTTCTGAAATCCGCAGTTCTGCTCGCCGCCACCACCGCCGACCGGCACGTCGATGCCGCCCGGAGTGCCGCCGGTGCCTGCCGCTTTACCGCCAGTCGTGACGCCGCTGCTGCCGCCCGTGGTTCCACTCGAACCGCCCTGTGCGCCGTTCGAACCCCCCTTTCCGGGAGTGGCCGGAGCGGCGGTATCGTTGGCCGAACAGGCGACGGTCGAAATGACGACGAACAGCGAAAGAACGGAGGACAAAGCTTTCACGACTACCTACCTCTCGAGACAGAGTGGCGACCCTGGAGCGAAGCAGCGGCGAGCGTAGCTCCCTGCTCCCACGCGGCCCAACCCGGGCCAATTAGTAAGTACGATGAACCAAGACCGCAGCTCGCCTCACGCGGTTTGGAAAGACGCTTAACCCAACCGTGAAGCGGCAACCGTGGCATTGAAGTCAGGTGTCACGCGCGCCGCCACGCGGCTCACCGCGCGCCCACCAATTGCAACTCGCGCCTTGCGCGCTGCGCCGTCACCCGCAACACGCCATTCGCTCGCAACCCAACACAGCGAACAAATCCCCGCAAATCGCGGCCCCCGACGGGATCTCCGCAATCTGTTAGCCCCCCGTCGTTGATCCCTCGCTACCACTGTTAACCACCCCAAGCGCCAAATCGCTTCACCCGCATCGCGGCGCTCCTGATTTCGAGCTCGACGACGGACGCGCTGCACACTCGCTGTCTGCCGTGCGTGATGGGTGCGCTGGCTTGGGCGGGGTGCGCGCGTTGCGGGGTGCGCGCGTTGCGGGGGTGCGCGCGTTGCGGGGAGCGCGCGTTGCGGGGTGGGCGCGTTGCGGGGTGCGCGCGGTGCGGGGGGGCGCGCGTTGCGGGGGTGCGCGTGTTGCGGGGAGCGCGCGTTGGGGGGGTGCGCGCGTTGCGGGGGTGCGCGTGTTGCGGGGAGCGCGCGTTGGGGGGTGGGCGCGTTGCGGGGAGCGCGCGTTGCAGGGTGCGCGTTGTGGGGGTGCGCGTTGTGGGGGTGCGCGTGTTGCGGGGGTGCTGCATGACGGCTGCGCATGACCATGACGGGCCCCGCGCAGGACGGGCTCTGCGCAGGACGGCTCCGCGCGGGACGGCTCCGCACAGGACGGCTCCGCGCAGGACGGCTCCGCGCAGGACGGCTCCGCGTTCGCGTCCCCCACGCGCAGTTTACGTCCACGCGACGCTACATCGCCGGCGCGCGTTTACGTCTCTGCGCGCGTTCACGTCTCTGCGTGCGCTTAGGTGTCCCGCACCGCACCCGCGACCTCCGCGCGCGCACCCCTACCCGCAGCGCAACCTCTCCGCACCCGCGACCTCTCCGCACCCGCGACGTCCCCGCACCCGCGACGTCCCCGCACCCGCGACGTCCCCGCACCCGCGACGTCCCCGCACCCGCGACGGCCCCGCACCCGCGACGTCCCCGCCCCCGCGACG
>DASZQI010000060.1:0-20501 GCA_035549735.1 Polyangiaceae bacterium
CTGGGCCGCGTCGCGCTGGGCCGCGTCGCGCTGGCCACGTCGCGCTGGGCCACGTCGCGCTGGCCACGTCGCGCTGGGCCACGTCGCGCCGCGCTGGCGCCCCTGGCCCACTTCGCGCTGGGGCCGCTGAGCCGCGCCGCGCTGGGCTGGGCTGGGCTGGGCTGGGCTGGGCTGGGCTGGGCTGCGCTGCGCTGTCGATCCCCCTCCGGGCGAGCTCCAATCGCAGCCGAATTGATGCAAACCCGCATCACAATCTCAGCCCAATCAAGTCCTCGACGCGCGGGAAACAGAATCCCAGTAGCTGAGCCAGCGGAAGCGTAAGCTCGCCAGACAACACATGCTGTCGCCTGCGCGTTGGGAGGCACACATACGGAGCTCACGCCGAAGGCAGTGGGGCCGGTTGACCGCGCGGCGAGTTTGGAGAACTGCCGGGACCGAGGAGCGGCGCTGGAGTGGAGTGAAGGCTGAGCAAGGATTGAGCGCGGGGCGAGCTTTGGAGGATTGCCGGATTGAGGACGGGCGCTGGAGCGAGTGACGGCTGAGCAGGGTTGAGCGCTGGGCGAGCTTTGGAGGATTGCTGCGCGGTGGGTGTGCCGGAGCGGGTACGGGCAAAACAATCGGTCGCGCGCTGTGCGCGGTTGCTAGGTTGTTGCGACGGTCGCGGGCGGCCGGCGTCGTTGATTCAGGACGAGTGCGAACGCGCGTCCGAACCGCTAGGTTCCCAGATGATATCAGCCGATTCAAAACACCCTATCTGGGCGTGGAGCCTGGCAGTCCCGTCGAGTAGGTCGATCGAGGCGGCGGTATCAGCCGGATTCAAGCCAGGATTTCGGACAGCAGCCGTCTGGTCAGGTTTGTCTGTGAACCGCTGAACAGGCTCGTTGACGCTTGGCGCTGCGGTGGATCTTCGCGGCGAGCCTCGAGAAACCCTTGCGTGGGGCAGGATCGTCGTCCGGCCACTGGGTGTCGCAGCGCACGCCGCGAGCGAACGCGCAGGGTTGGCCAGCGGGGTCAACGTTCATCGCCGCGACGGAGTGCCGCCGCGTCTGAACGACTGGCGGTTGCAGCTCAAGCGCCATGACAACGTCAGTAGCAGGAGCTCACACTTCCCCAGCCGAACCCAACCCGAAGCGTTTGACCGACGACGATTGGACCTGAAAAGCAGCAGTGTCTGACATCGATAAAGTGTCGCCGCCGCGACTGCACCGATGAGCCTCTGGGCGAGCCGCGTAGGCGAGCCACCGGCGACGCCGATGAGATGGAGAATGATGACCCAATCAACCCGAAACGCTTGCCACGTAACTACGCTCTCAGGAACGAGATATCAGCCGATTCAAGCCAGCGGCATCCCAGCCAAGCGTCGGCCGCCAAACAGCATCCAAGCGGAAAGGGGTGAGTGCGAGCCTTCGCTGCGGTCGGTCGCTTGCGGGTTCTGCGCTCCCGCGGTTACGGGATCGATTCCAATCGCTTTCTGTTTCGGGTTTCGAAGCATCGCGCCGAGACGTTGGCTCGATCTCCCCCGAGACGTTCGCTCGATCTCCCTCGAGACGTTCGTTCGGCGGCCGCGTCGAGACGTTCGCTCGGCGGCCGTGCCGAGACGTTCGCTCGGCGGCCGTGCCGAGACGTTGGCTCGATATCCCCCGAGACGTTCGCTCGGCGGCCGTGCCGAGACGCTGGCTCGATATCCCCCGAGACGTTCGTTCGGCGGCCGTGCCGAGACGTTCGTTCGGCGGCCGTGCCGAGACGCTGGCTCGATATCCCCCGAGACGTTCGTTCGGCGGCCGTGCCGAGACGTTGGCTCGATATCCCCCGAGACGTTCGCTCGGCGGCCGTGCCGAGACGTTGGCTCGATCTCCCTCGAGACGTTCGTTCGGGCCGCGTCGAGACGTTCGCTCGGCGGCCGTGCCGAGACGTTGGCTCGATCTCCCCCGAGAAGTTCTCTGGACGTCGCCCCGAGACGTTCGCTCGGCGGCCGTGCCGAGACGTTGGCTCGATATCCCTCGAGACGTTCTCTGGACGTCGCGCCGAGACGTTCGCTCGGCGGCCGTGCCGAGACGTTCTCTCGACGTCGCGCCGAGTTCGTTCGTCCGGCGCCGTGCCGAGACGTTGGCTCGACGTCGCGTCGGAGACGTTCTCGCGTTGCACCGAGACGCTTGCCTGGACGTCGCGCCGAGGCGTTTGCTGGACGCCCAGACGTTCTGTCGCCCCGAGACGTTCTCTCGACGTCGAGTCGAACGTTCGCTTTTCGCCCAAGGCGTTTCGCTCGATTCGCGTAAGGCGTTTCGCTCGATTCGCCCAAGGCGTTTCGCTCGACGGTGTGAACGTCGTTTCAGGGGGGGCAGGCGCGGCTGCAGGGATGCGCTCGGGCGAGGTGGGTTGCCCACGGCCGGGAATTGCCGAGGAAGCGCGCCCTTTTCTGGGGGGCCAACCAAAACGAGGGTGGCGGAGATTGCCGCGGCAGCGTGGCGGCGATGGCTAGTCCTTTCCGGACTCGAGTCGCGCGAGGAAGGGTTAGTCGCGCGAGGAGAGGAAGAGGCGGAGGACGTACCAGAAGAGCAGGGCCACGGAGGCGAACAGGGAGAGGGCGGCGGCGACGTGGCGGTCTTCGGGGAAGCGATGGATGATGTTGCTGGTGTCGTAGAGGATGGCGGCGCCAGCAAAGACGACCATGGCGACGGAGAAGAAGGTGCCGAGCTGGAAGCCAAAGAGGGCTCCGGCAACGATCAGGGCCAAGGCGCCGAACCCAGCCCAGAGCAGGATGCCGCGCAGGAACGAGAAGTCCTTGCGGGTGTAGAAGGCGATGGCGGTGAGGGCGGAGAAGCCAGCGAACGAAACGAGCGCTGCGCTGGAGATGACGCCGGGCGCGAAGCGGTTCGCCGCGTAGAGGAGGGGGACGAAGATGACCGCTTCGACCACGACGTAGCCGGCCAGGGCTGCGTATTGGGCGCCGAGGGAGCGGGCGGTGTGGGCGACGTGGGTCGCGAGCCAGCTGGTGAGCATGAACGCGCCGAGGACGAGCAGCCAGGCGCGGCCGGCCATGGCGCCAGCGAGCACGGGGGCGATGCCCAGTTCGAACAGCGCGACTTCGACGAGTGCGAAGGCGACCAGGGCGCCGAACAGGTGATGGTAAGTGCGGGTGATGAAGCGAGCGCGCGCGTCAATCGCCACTTCGGAGCGCAGGAATTCGCCGTAGCCATATTGCTGCATTAGAGCCTCCGACAAGCTTTGACCCCGTAACGGGGTTAAGTATGAGTATCTTACTCCTGGGTGACGTGAACTACCAGTTCGGTTCAAAACGAACGGGTTTGACGGGCGCGCGCGCCGCCCTGGAATTTGGCCCTCGGGCACGGACTTGCTGTGGATTTCGGGCCGGGCGACTTGGATGCGAAAAACGGTGCTGCGATCCAGTTTACGCACCTGACGCTGCGTGGCGTCGCACGATTGGCGGGCGTTTGCCGGTTAGGAACGGGCCGCTGTGTCTGCGTAGAGCAAGCCGCGACCGCCGGTGCAGATGTAGCAGCGTCCGAAGCGTTTTGGGTCGCCGGTGATTCCGCGAATTTGGCCGAACTGCTGGTGTGAGTCGTTGAGGCGCGTCCAGCTGTGGCCGCGATCGCTGCTTCGTAGAAACAGCTGTGCGCTTTCGAACTCGGTCACGACGAACACGCTCGGCGCATCTCCGGATCGCTCGGCCCGCCCCAGGCCGACGAAGCGCGCTCGGCCCGGAACTGGTACCACCTGCCAGGAGTTGCCGCTGTTTTCGCTGTGGAATAAGCCGCCGTCCAGCACAACCCAGAGCTCGCCCGCGCTACCGAACACGGCGCGCGCGTCGCTCAGGCCGGACGCGGGAAGTGGGGTCGCGCAGGGGCGAAAGTTCAGTCCGTGGTCGTTGCTTTGGTGTGCGGTCGTGCCGTCGAGTTCGAGCGCGTAGAAGCGACGGGGCACGACGCGATCCGCGAGCAGCGCGTAGGGGTGTTCACTCAGGCCTTGGCAGGGGAGCCAGGTGTGGCCGCGGTCGTGCGTGAGGAACGGTGCGGAGTCGCGCGGTTGCCAGAGCCAGCTGTGACCGTCCGCGGAGACCGCGACTCGACCTAATTGCGCCCCCGCGCGCGGGTAGCTCGGGAAAGCGCGCCAGGTGCGGCCGCCGTCGAGGGAGAACGCGCCGGTGTCGAGGTCGCGTTCGCGGTTCCAGCCGCGACTGCCGACGCGCACCAACAGCGCAGGTGAGAGCTCGGCGAAATCGAGGCTGCTCGTGTCTTTGAAGGTCGGCTCGCAAAGCGCCGCGTGGCTTCGCACGTCGTTCACGTCGAAGACCGCGAAGCCGCTGATGTCACCGGTGCCGACCACCACTTCTGCGCCTTCGGGCGGACTCACGCACGCGAGCGGCACGGTCTCTTCGATGCCCAGCGCGGCCACGGACCAAGTCGTGCGTTCTCCGCGCGCGGCGCGTTCGAGGTTCGAGCAACCCCAGATGGTTTGGCCGGTTCCATAATAAGCCCGATTCGAATCGAAAGGATCGATGGCGAGCGCATAGATCCAATGGCCGAGGTGCGCGCTTCCGCTGCGGAAGGTGAGCCAGGGCGCACGCGTGGCGTCGCGCTCGGCGCGTTGCCCGATGGCCTGGTACGTTGCGCCGCCGTCCAGCGAAAGGAACAGCTCGTCCCCGCCGCTGTCTCGGGCGTGGTCGCGAAAGGCGGTCGCGACCAGAACTCGGTGTGGATCGCTCGAGTCTACGGCGATGCCGGCATAGCCGAAGGGCTGCTCGGCATCGGGGCGCGGCACGAGCGGCGTGATGTTGGTGAAGGCCCCTGTCCTGGTGTCGAACTTGTACACTGCGCCGTCGAACATCGTGTTCGGTCCGGGCTCGCGACCGTAGGTCAGATAGAGCGTGCCATTCGTGGCGAGCGCTGCCCGAATCGGACGCAGACCCGTGGGCTGGTCTGGCACCGCGGACCAGCTCTCGCCGCCGTCGTTGCTCTCGAACAAGCTCTTTTCGCGGGTCGAGACCGCGGCGAAGAGACGTCGCGAGGGCTTGCCTAGCGCGCTACTGCTGGCGTCGAACAACACGAACACGATTCCGACCGCTTGGGTCAGGTAGTTCCAGCGTTCCGGAGTCGGATTGGGCAGCGCCGTCTCGATGTCCGGAAATCCCGGTACCTTGGCCCAGCTGCCGCCGTAGTCTTCGCTTTTCCAGAGTCCGCGATCGCGTGAGCCGAACAGCAAGCGGCGGCCGCAATTCGGATCGACCGCGAGCCGCTCGCCGCAGCCGCGCCCTGCTTCGTTGCCGCCCATTCCCAGCGGCAGCGGAGAAAGCTCGAAGGTTTGCCCGCGATCGGTCGAGCGCGCGATGACCCCGTTTCCGAAGCGCGGATCGTTGTAGATGCCGAGTGCCAAATAGACGCGCTCAGGATCATTTGGATCCAGAGCGACGCTCTCGACCCCTGTGTACGGCCAGCGCGAACCGCCAACCCAGTCTGTAATCGGTGACCACGTCTCAGTGGCGGCTTCCCAACGATAGGCGCCCCCGACATCCGTACGCGCGTACATCAGCCCTTGGCGCTTGGGATGCGTGACGATTCCGGTGACGAAACCACCGCCGATGATTTGGACGTTGCGGAAGCGGCACGCGTCGAGGGGGAGGGCGGAGAAGGGCGGAGGTGCCGAAGGCGGCGAGGAGGGCACGGTGGGGTGGGTAGCACGCGTTGAGCGGCGGGGGCTTGCGGGAATGGCGGGGGGAGGGACGCGCGAGGGAGGAGCGGTGGGGGAAGCGTGGGAGGAGCGCCTGGGGCGCGAGGGAGGTGCGGCGTGGGAAGCGAGGGAGGTGCGGCGTGGGAAGCGAGGGAGGTGCGGCCGGGGCGCGAGGGAGGTGCGGCGTGGGAAGCGAGGGAGGTGCGGCCGGGGCGCGTGGGAGGTGCGGCGTGGGAAGCGTGGGAGGTGCGGCGTGTGGCGCGTGGCGCGGGGAGGCGTGGGTTTCGTTTCTCAAAGTACCGCTGCGCTCGTCGCGCACGCATTTCCCCATGTCCGTGTACGCGGTCCGCGCGCGTCCGCAGCGAGTGAAGTGCCGCACCCCCATTCGGCGTTGAGCAGTGGTGCTTCCGGGGAGGCCGCTTCGGCGCTAGACAAGGTTTTGGCCAACGGTGCCGCGACGTGGGCGCGAGGGCCAATGCGCTCGCCGGGTACGATTGCTGTCGTGGCTCGAGGGGCGATGCACCGGCGCTGGGCCGGGTTTGGTTCTAAGGCGCAGTCAAGTCGCGCGTACGAGCAGAGCCTACGAGCGCGCGTCGGATCACGCTTGTGTGGCGGAGTGACGACGCGGTTAGTTGTCGGAGCGCTGTTCGGCGCAGATGCGCTTTTTGGTGACGGCTCATTGAGTCGGCCCTCTCGTAGCGCCGTGATTTGTTCCCGAGTGCGACGGGGCGGCCGTTTGCTGCGAGCGCAGAGCTTGGGCGGAGTTTCAGTTTGCCGGACGCTCCGCGATGGACAGCTTTCCGTGTCGCTTCCAGCCGGCAGAGAGGAGCCATGTTTTCGCATGGAGCACGGGTTCGTGTGGTGAGACGAGCGCCCGAGGGAGCAGCTGCGGTTGGGAACCGATCGGGGTGCCACACGGAAATTCGATGAACTCGCGGAAATATGGTGCGGAAGAATAGATGTCCAAGAGCGAGGTCGCTCCCGGTTGGTGTTTTCTGAAATTTGCGAGGACGTAGACCAACGCGTGGCGAACCGCGCGTGGGCTGGCCAACGTACGACCATGCCAGCGATCGGCAAAGAACCGGCCCTTTCGAAAGAGCAGCCGATTCACGCGTCGAGCGATTCGAATACATAGGCCGCGGATACCATGGAGTAACGCATTGCGATCCCTCGCCTCGGCGAGGAGGTGCAGGTGGTCGCCCTGCACCGAAAAGTGCACAATGCGAAAATGCTCTGGCACGGCGTGATTTGCGGCGGAAATTGCCGCACGCACGGTCGGAAACACGTACTGCGTGCGAAGGGAGCGACAAGCGCTGCGCAGAGTAACATGCACGGGACACTCGGCACGATGCGCAGGGCGGCTGCGATGAGGAACTTGTCTTCGTCCCGGTTTCGGCGGGCGCCCCGCACCCGCACGACGGCCGCCCCGGCGAGAATGAAGCGCCAATTCTAGCTGAATGGTCGGTCGTTTCTCTGTTCGCCGTCCCCGTCGCGGCCGCGGATCCGCATCGGTGAAACCTACGTTTTGTGAAGACCTTCTTTGGGTCACGCTCACCCCCCGGAAGTTATAATTGAATAGGGCGAAGATAATGATTTGGCGAGTCTAAGTCAATGGACAAGGGTGGTAGGGCGTTCAGAAAGCGCGGAGCTTCGGGCGTTCATCTGTGTAAGCGTATGATTGAATTGGTCGGTTTATCGGTCGCTTCGGGTCGTCGCCGCGCGCTGCACGGTCGCACCATCAGGACTGCTTTGCAGCGTGCCGATCGTGCTGGAGTTCCGTGCGAAGAGACTGCGCTGTCGAGGTCGACCGCTTGCGTCATCTCAACAGCACCAAACAAACGCCGAAACGTCCTCACACGCCGCGCGCTGAAGTGATCACATGAGGTTCCAGTCGCCGCAGCTTCAAATTACACGCAGGCTCCAACCATAGCACGATCGAATTTTCTGCCTTCTCCACTCCCGCCGGGCGACGGTTCGCGCGGAGGTTCTAACCCAGCGGACGTTCCAATCTCCGCGCGCTCTTCAATCACCTCCCGATTGCAAGACCTACCTTCGATCCAACGCGCCCGTCCGCAACTCCACGCCTACTCCACTCCCGCATGCGCCCGCCGCTTGCAACCCCGGCCGTCCGCAACCGTCGTATAACAGCCCGTCGTTTGTAACCCGCCGCATCCAACCCGCTGCACCCGCTGCGTCCAACCCGCCGCATCCAACCCGCTGCATCCAACCCGCTGCATCCAACCCGCCGCCCGCCGCATCCAACGCGCTGCATCCCACCCCACCGCACCCAACCCCCCGCATCCAACCCGCTGCATCCAACCACCGCATCCAACCCGCTGCACCCGCTGCATCCAACCCGCTGCATCCAACCCCCCGCATCCAACCCCCCGCATCCAACCCGCTGCATCCAACCCCCCGCATCCTGCAACCCCCATCCGCAGCTCGTCATCCCGCGTCGATTGCCGTCGCCACCTCGCTTAACCGTCACGCAAATCGAGAGGGGCGCCGCGCCGCGCAGTGTTCATGGCTATTTTATCGCAGTCGTCAGTCGGAGGCGGGGAAAGCTTGGTAGGCTGCGCCGCGCATGAATCTCTCTTTGGTCGATGGGTCGCTCGTTTGTGGCAAGGGGTCCGTGGTGTTGAGTGGGGTCGGCGCGGAGCTGTCGGTGGAGGGCGATGGGCTGGGGCACGGGGTATTCTTGATCGCGCGGAAGGGGGCGACGTCGTCGCGGTTGCGTTTCGATTTGGGGGGAATGCCGGGGCTCAGGCGGTTTTCGGCGTGTCACCGGTATGAGCCGTTTTGGATGGAGCCGTGCGCTGGAACACGGCTCGCCGAGGTGCCGCCGGAGACGCAGTCGCTGTTGGTCGAGCTCGAGGATGGGCGGTTCGTATTCGTGATTCCTTTGTTCGATGAGCTGTTTCGGTTTTCAGTGCAGGGGAAGGAGGACGGAACGCTGATGCTGCTCGGTGAAACGGGAGACTCGTTTGCACCGGGTACGGGAGGGCTTTCGGCGTTCGTGTCCGTTGGGGACGATCCGTTCGAGCTCGCACGCCTGGGCGCGAAGTCGGTGATGGCGCGGCTCGGTACGGGAAAGCTGCGCGGCGAAAAGGTGGCTCCGGAGTTCATCGGGCACTTTGGTTGGTGCACGTGGGATGCGTTCTACGCCGAGGTGAGCGAGGCGAAGGTGCGTGAAGGGCTTTCGTCGTTTCGCGCGGGCGGAGTGTCCCCGCGTTTTCTGATTCTAGACGATGGCTGGCAGTGCACGGAGCGGCGCGCGACCGGGGAAACGCGGCTGACCGCTTTTGCGGCGAATCAGAAGTTTCAGGGCGATTTGAGCGGGGTCGTGCGAGCAGCAAAAGGGGAGTTCGGGATTCAGACCTTCTTGGTCTGGCACGCGATGGTGGGTTATTGGGGAGGCGCGGACGCGGATAGCTTTTCGAATTACGGGGTAGTCGATCAGACGCGCCAGTTCGGGGAGGGCATTCTGTTTCACATGCCCGCGTTCAATCAGGATTGGTGGGGGAGCGTGTTCGGGCTGGTGCCGGCCCACGCGATCGCGCGATTTTACGATGACTATCACGCCGGGCTGCGTGCCCAGGGTGTGGACGGTGTGAAGGTCGATAGTCAGGCGGTGCTCGAAGGCGTCGCGCAAAAGCAAGGCGGGCGCGTGCCGCTGACGCGGGCCTATCGTGCTGCGCTGGAGTCGAGCGCGCGGCGGCATTTTTCCGGGCGACTCATCAACTGCATGTCGCACGCGCAGGAGACTTGGTACGGCTCGAGTGATTCCACGCTGATCCGGAGCTCGGTCGATTTTTTTCCGCAACGGCCGGAGTCACACGGCAAGCACTTGTACATCAACGCGCAGGTCGGGCTCTGGTTTGGCGAGTTCATGCATCCGGACTGGGACATGTTCCAGAGCGGGCACGAGTGGGGCGCCTTTCACGCAGCCGGGCGCGCGGTGTCCGGGGGCCCGGTCTACGTTTCGGACAAGCCCGGAGAGCACGATTTTCCGCTGCTGAAGAAGCTCGTGTGCTCCGATGGTAGCGTGCTGCTCTGCGACGGCGTGGGCGTGCCGACGCGCGACCTGCTGTGTCACGATCCGACGCGCGAAGCGCTGCTGCTCAAGATCTGGAACACGGCCGGCAAGGCGGGCGTGATCGGGGTGTTCAACGTGCAGGTGGGCGCGAATGGTAAGCCCGGCCCCGTGCTGGAGGGAACGCTGAGGCCGAGTGACGTGCCGGGCCTGAAGGGCACGGTGTTCGCCTGCTATCGACAGGTGGCGGGAACTTTGTCCTCTCTCGAGCGCGAGAGTTGCGTGTCTCTGTCGCTCGGCGAGCGCGGGTACGAGCTCTTCACGCTGGTTCCGATCGAGAACGGGTTCGCGCCGATAGGGCTGATTGACAAGCTGAACAGCGCGGCCGCGATCTCGCGCGTGAGCTTTCCTACCGCGCAAAGCTGCGAGCTTGAACTCCGAGACGGCGGCGAATTCTTGGCCTATTGCGAGCAGCCGCCGACGCGGGTCAGCGTTGCGGGCCGACCGGCCGTGTTTCGCTATGAGCAAGAGTTGCGCTCGCTTCGCTTCTCATCCGCGTCGAGCGGTCCGCACGCTGTCTCAATCAACTGGTGATGCCGCACGGTAGCGGGTAGGCGCGCGCGTTTCGAGCAGCGGATGCACGCGCGGAGGTCCTAGGGTCCAGAAATCACGATGCATCACGATCGCGATTGCGTGCGGTTGCGGATGGCGATACTGGGAAAAGCGGTTTAGGTATGGGGCATTGGTCCATCACCAAGCTGGTTCGTGTTTCGGGGCTTCTGATTGGGTGGCTGTTTGCAGCCCACGCCTCGGCGCAGGCGGTTCCGTCCCGCGCGCAGGGGCCGGATCGGTCAGCGACTGACTCGGGAGCACAAGTCGAGATTCGAGTTCCCGAGCTCGAGCGTTTCGTCGAAGCGGAGTATCCTGCACAGGCGCGCGAACAGGGGCTGGAAGCCGACGTCGTGCTCTCGCTCGACATCGACGAGCAAGGACAAGTCACCCACGCCAGCGTCGCAACACCCGCGGGGCATGGGTTCGACGAAGCAGCGATTCAGGCTGCAGAGAAGTTCGTGTTCCGCCCCGCGCGGCGCGGTGAAAAGCCAGTAAAAGCTCGAATTCTCTATCGTTACTCCTTCCATTTCCAGCCGCCGTCTGCGCCTGTGGAAGAGAAGGTCAGCAAAGCGAAGCTCGCGGGCATCGTTCGCATCACTGGACAGAAGGAGCCGGTGGCGGGCGCCAAGGTCGAGCTTTTGCGCGCAGGCGCGCGCACGGCCGAGCTCGTGACGGCGGTGGATGGTCGGTTTGCCTTTTCTGAATTGGAGCCGGGCGACTATCGGGTGCGCGTCGCGGCGGCTGGCTTCGAGCCGTACAGCGTCGAGGAAAAGCTGGGCGCCGGCGAAGAGGTCGAGGTCAACTATGGCCTCGTGCCACACGAGGAGGGCGCGGACGTCATCACCGTCACCGGGGAGCGTCCCTCGCGTGAGGTGACGCGCCGCACGGTGACCCGTCGCGAACTCTCGCGCATCCCCGGCACTTCGGGCGACGCGCTACGCGCAGTGCAGAACCTGCCCGGTGTGGCTCGGCCGCCAGCGCTGTCCGGTGTGCTGGTCGTGCGCGGCAACGCCGATCAAACCACTCCGGTGTTCATCGATGGCATGTGGCTGCCCAATGTTTATCACTTCGGAGGGTTATCGAGCGTGGTGCCCACCGAGATGCTCGACGAGGTCAATTTCTATCCGGGAAATTTCAGCGTGCGCTACGGTCGCGCGCTGGCCGGCGTGGTCGATGCGCACCTGCGTGAGACGCGTCAGGACGAGCGCTGCCACGGCTTGCTGCAGCTGGATTTGATCGACGCGCGCGCGCTCGTAGAAGGTCCGTTGCCGTTCGTGAAGGGCTGGAACTTCATCGCCGGGCTGCGACGCAGCCATGTCGACGCCTGGCTCGCGCCGTTGCTCGATGGCCGGGACACGTACATTACGGCGGCGCCGGTGTACTATGACTATCAGTTCATCGCCGACCGCCGCTTTGCGAACGAAGGCTACTTGCGAATCGGGCTGCTCGGGTTCGACGATCGTTTCGCGTTGATCAGCAAGGACACCGCTGTGGGCGGTGAGCTCGAGACGATCAGCGCCACCACGGGCGTCGGCGCCATTTACCAACAGCGCCTCTCGAGCAAGGTGAAGCTTCACCTGACGCAGAGCGCGGCCCGCAATCACGAACGCTTCTCGCTGAGCACGCTGCTCATCGATCTGGTCGCGCTTGGTTCGGTCGGGCGCGGTGAGCTCGAGTGGCAGATGTGGCGCAACGTGACGCTCCGCAGCGGCTATGACCTCCTGGTCGCGCCTTATCGCGTAAAGGGGAATCTGCCCGAGGACGCGGGGCCAAACGCGCCGGACGTGGGCTCGTTCGTGACGCAGCCGACGCAGGTGTTCGATCGTTCCGCGACCTTCTTCGCCCCCGCGTTGTACGCGGAGATGGACCTGCACCCGAGCCAGCGCACGCAGCTGCTCTCGGGTGTGCGCGCCGACTACACGCGCGAGACCGGGCGCGTGGACGTGAGCCCGCGGCTGACCGTTCGCTACGACGTGAAGCCGAGCTTTCCGAAGACCACGTTGAAAGCCGGCAGCGGGCTATTTCACCAGGCGCCCGGCCTGGTCGAGTTGGTGTTGAAAGACAAGGATACCGAACTGCGTTCGCTCAGAAATTTTCAGAATTCGCTCGGGGTCGAGCAACAGTTGAGTGAACAGGTGAAGTTCTCGGCTGAGGGCTTCTTCAATTTGCTCGACAACCTGGTGTCGCGGCAGCCGGGGCCGGACGGCGCGCTTCGTTACAACAACTACGGCAAGGGGCGCATCTTCGGTGGCGAGTTCATGTTGCGTTACGATCCCGACGAGCGTTTCTTCGGCTGGGTGTCGTACACGCTCTCGCGTTCGGAGCGCACGTGGGTTCCGGGCGAGCCGTCACGGCTGTTCTATTTGGATCAGACTCACATCTTGACCGCGCTCGGCAGTCTCGATCTGGGGCGCGGCTGGGAAATTGGCCTTCGTTTCCGGCTGGTGTCGGGGAACTTGTACACGCCTTGTTACGCCGGCTTGTTCAGCAGCACGGGCACGAGCTACCTGTGCGGCAGCGGACCGCTTTTCAGCCAGCGCTTGCCGCCGTTTCATCAGCTCGATGCGCGCGTGGACAAACGCTGGAAGTTCGGTGATTTCACGCTCAGCGCTTACCTCGATCTGATCAACGCCTACAACCGCAAGAACCCGGATTTCATCCAGTACAACTACGATTTTTCGCAGAGCAAGGCGCAAACGGCGAGCCTGCCGATTGTGCCGAGCCTCGGCATGCGTGGAGAGTTTTGATGCGCAGGAAGGGCCTGGTCAGTGCGGCTGCTCTACTTCTGCTGGCTGGTTGCGACAGCGGGTTCGATCCGCCCTCGCAGGTCGACAGTCTGCGCGTCCTGATCGTCGAGCCCGAGCCAGCGTCCGGCACGCCGGGCCAAAGCTCATTGCTCACGATGGTGACTGCGGACGGTACTCGCGCCGGGGACGGCAGCCTACGCGCGCCGCGCCCGCTGCAAATCGCTTGGTTCGGCGCGTGTCACAACCCGCCGTCGCGCCAGTACTACGCCTGCTTTCCGGTGCTGAACGCGATCGCTGCACGCCTCTCGTCGAAGGTGGTGGAGACACCGCTTTCGGGCGTGCCCAAGGGAATATTTGGCTTGGGCCCGAGCTTCGAGCTGACCCTGCCGGAGGAAATCCTGTCGAGCGCGCCGAAGACCAGTGCCGATCCAGTGCACTACGGGGTGTCGTACGCGTTCTTCGCGGTTTGCGCCGGGGAGCTGCGCTCGCGGCCCGATCTTCAGGACCGCGTGCCCCTCGAATGCATCGACCCGGAAACCGGCGAGGCGCTGGGGCATAGAGATTTCGTTACGGGCTTCACCACTTTGTTCAGCTACGAAGGCGATGTGCCGGTGAATCAGAGCCCCGCCCTCACGGCGGTGGAGTTTGCGGGCAGCGAGCTGCCCGAGCCGAGCATGGGCTGCACCGAAGACGCCGACTGCGCGGATCTCGCCGTCGAGAACTCCTTCGACGGTGGCTGTGAGCGTGAAAGCGGGCGTTGCCTGCCGCGGCTCGATCCGTGTCCGGAAAAAGGCGACTGCCCGTCGCTTTCCGTCCTGCCTCAGCTCGAACGTGCGAGCGCGGAGCCGCTACCGGGGCAAAATGCCAACGAAGTCGTGTGGCTCAGCTTCTACGCGACGGCTGGCTCCTTCGACCCCTCGACGGAGCTCGTCAACGATCGTGCGACGGGATGGATTGATGATCACGCCGCTTACTACAGCCCGCCGCGCCGAGCGGTCGGTCGCGTCGAACTTTGGGTCACCGCGAACGATCAGCGTGGTGGTGCCGACTTTCGCAAATTCGAGATTCTCGTCCGCGATCGCGACTGACCTGTTCCAGACTGAGAACACGACGCGCTCGCGTCACTGGGCTTCAAGTTTTGCGTGAGCGCGTCGTTAGCCATTCGTAGAGAGACGACTAGGCGCATATTGGGGATTTGTGCCACACAGGGTCGAGTCAACGGAGGGTACGAGGTCGCGCTCGGCCTCGCAGCAGGCAGCAGTCATTCAACCGATTTTTTGCTTCTTGGAAACGCGTGAGAATCAACGTCGCGAGCTGGCGAGAATCGCCGTGAGATCCCTCCGGGGATCCTCATAGACTTCTAGTGCCCCGATCGCTAACCTCGAATTAGGGCCCTAGCATTCGACGCTGCTCGATGAGTCGAAAGAGCCAATGCAGAGATCTCACTCATCGCCGCCGATGCCCGTGAGCACCCGGTCGATCCCGCCGACCTCGGAGACCAAGTACTTGATCCCGCGCATCGTGGCGCGCGTACTGGTGGTGGAAGAGCAGGGGGGCGACGGGGGAGAACTCGCGGTGACACTGGAGGCGCTAGGACACACGGTGGTGGGGGTAGCCACTTCGGCGCACGAGGCGCTCGTGTTCGGGCAGACGTTGCATCCGGACTTGGCGTTGATGGGCGTGCAGCTGCAGGGCGATTTGGACGGGATCGCCACCGCGTCCTTGCTCCGGCGTCACCTCAACCTGCCGGTGGTTTACCTGACCACTGAAGCCGACGACGTTAGTATCCAGCGCGCGAGCGAGACCGAGCCCTACGGTTACGTTCTGAAACCGTGCGCGCCGCTCGAGCTACGCATCGCCATCGAGGTTGCTTTGCGCCGCGCGGACAGCGAGCGGCGGCGCCGGGACAGCGACATGCGCTATCGCCGAATCGTCGATTGGACCAACGAGGGCGTGTGGTCGACCAACGAGCACGGTCAGACGACCCTGGCCAACGGCCAAATCGGCCTGCTTCTAGCTCGCTCGAGCGCCGAGATGCTGGGGCAATCGTTCTTCGACTTCGTACACGAGGGAGAGCGTGCGCTTGCCCGGCGCGCGTTCGAAGATTGCCGACGGGGTCAAGACTGCCGTTTCGAGGCACGCTTGCTGCGAGCGGGTGGTGAGCCTTTCTGGGCGTCCGTTTCGCTGAGCTCTGCCTCCACCGGCTCTCCGGAAACTCTGAGCCTGATCGCGATCGTGAACGACATTTCCGAGCGCAAAGCCTCGGAAGAACAACTGCGAGCCGCGCTCGACCACTTGAAACAAGAGAACGGTACCTTGGCTCACTTGGTCAAGCTGGACGACCTCACCGGTCTGTACAATCGTCGTGAGTTCGAGCGCTTCGTGGAAGGCGAGCTGGAGCGCGCCGGCAGCAGCGGCGGGTTGTGCGTCATTCTCGCGGATATCGACTACTTCAAAGAGGTCAACGATCACTACGGCCATCACGCTGGCGATCAGGTGCTGCGGCAGATGGCCGAGGTGTTTCGCGAGGCCCTGCACGCGGGAGAGCTCGCGTGTCGCTACGGTGGCGAAGAGTTCGCCTTCGTGCTGAACGCAGCCGACGAAGCGGAAGCTTTTGCCACCGCCGAACGTCTACGAAGTCATGTCGAAGCACGTACGTTCTGGGTCGAGGATCTCGGGGGAGATCGCGTCGCGTTGAGCGTGACCTTGAGCGTCGGCTATGCGAGCTACGAGCACGGCACCGAGTCCGCGGAAGAGCTGGTCGGGCGCGCCGATCAGGCGCTGTATGCGGCCAAGGGCAAGGGTCGGAATTGCGTGATCGGGGCGACGCGCCTGCGTCTCGAACAGGCGTCGAGCTCGCGCGTCGGTTTGCGCTGACATCCTCGGGGGCTCGCGGCGCGTTTTGCGCCGTGACTGGCAAACCCCGCACGAGAGTGCCAAGGTGAACCCGATGTTTGATGGGCTTTTACCGCGCGATGTGGTCACCGAGCACGGTGATCCGTCCGAGCCCGCCCCAGAATTGCTGCCTGAAGAAGCGCTCATCGTCGCCGGCGCGGTGGAGAAGCGTCGCAAGGAGTTCGCCCGCGGCCGCGCCTGCGCGCGCGCCGCCCTGTCTCAGCTCGGTATCGAAGGCTTCGCGCTGCTTTCTGGTAGCGAGCGTGAGCCGCTTTGGCCGCAGGGTGTCGTCGGTAGCCTAACTCATACCGAAGGGTTGTGTGCGGTGGCCGTCGCCGCAGCGAACCGCTATCCCGCGCTCGGCATCGACGTGGAGCGTGCGCTGCCACTCAAGCCGCAGCTGGTCGAACGCGTGTGTCGACCCGAGGAAATCACACAACTCTCGAGGCTGAATGGCCTTCCAGCACTGGTCGCGGCGCGCCTTTTGTTTTCCGCCAAGGAAGCCGCCTACAAGTGCCAGTTCGGTATCACCCGCCAGTACCTCGGCTTTCAAGATCTCGGGGTTCTGCTGGAGCCCGACGGCGGCCTGACGGTGAACTGGCTCTTGAAATCTCCCGAGTGGCCGTCGCTCTACCGGTTCCGAGGGGCGTGGCGGCAACGCGAGGACTACCTGCTCACCGCGGTCTGGCTCGAGGCGAACTAGTACGCAAAGTTCAGCGCGAGGGCTGGTTGAAGCAGCGCGTGCGTACCACGTTCTCCGCCGACGAAGGCGTAGGCGCGCGCCTGCACTTCGCACAGCAGGAGCGAGGTCTTCAGGAGTTCGACGCCGAGGCTGCCGCCGAGCAGGAGCGCGTCATCCGAGGACAGATTCGCGTAGCCGGCGCGAAAACCCAGGTAAGGATTCAAATAGCGGCGCTTTCCGGCGCCGAGCAGGTTCGAATACAGCTCGACTCCGACGCTGGCCAGGAGCAGGTCGACCCCGTCGCGTCGACTCGCGTCGGTGTGGGTCAAGAGGTCGAGATCGAGGTTGAACGGCCGGGCGACGAGCGCCGAAAATCCGCCGCCGAAGTAGCCGGACTTTCCGCCGCCCGGCTCGAGATCGATCAAGTACGGTAGGCGAAGCCCAGGGTAGAGTTGAGCCGTCTTCTCGGCGCGCTCGTCGCGCGGCAAAGCAAGCTGTACGTACACCGTGGAGCGCGCGACTCGGTCCTTCATCCACTCCAAATCGGTGTTCACGCGATCGATCGATAGCCGGACGCGTTCGAGTTCCTTTTCGATTTCGGTCATCTCGTGCGCGTTCTGTGCGCGATCGAGCAAGTCTTGATAGTGCGTCAGCGCCGCTTCCAGGTTCTGGAGCACGGTGTCCGCATCGCCGAACCTGCGGCTCATTTCGGTAGACTGAGTCTTCAGCGAGATCAGCTTGCCGAGCGCGCTGACCTGCGCGATGAGCGATTGCGCTTTGTCTGACGGTACGCGGAGTGAGAGGGCGGAGCCGTTGGCCGACGCGTTGTCTTCGAACGTCTCGCTGACGATTTCACCGCAGGCCGCAACGGTGAGCGCGCGCACTTTTTGCGCGGCGAGACGAGGCTCTGAAACCTCGAGCGCGAGGCGCGCTTCCAGGTCAATGAGCTCTCTCCGCTCGCCCGGGCCGCTCGTTGGTGTCGTGCTGGGCGCCGCCGGTGGCGGAGCTGGTGCGTCGAGCGCGCGAAACACCGCGCGTTGAGCGTGTCGCCAGGGGCTCGAAGACTTGCGTGCTGCGGGGGCGGCAGAGAGCGGGCCGTCCAACAGGCCTTCGGGACGAGAGCGCTGTATGGGGCCGCGCTCGGCGAGAAGCTGCACGGTTGTGCCGCACTGCTCAGGGGGGCCTACGCAGCTTGTGTAGGGCGCTGGAAGGGCCGGGATTTCTTCGGGTGCTGGTGCGTAGAGCGGCGTTCTTGCGCTCGCGCAACCAGCGAACGAAAGAACCAAGAACGACGTCGTGAAGCAGGATCTGTAGTTCACCCGGAACCTCCTGGCGGCGTCTGACACCGCCAGGAGGCTCGGCCTTGGCTAGTGGGTGACCCGTGCGGAACGCCCGCTGATCGTCCGCTCGCCGTACTGCGCGCGAATCTCCGCGTCCTTCGTCATCAGCTCATCGAGCGGTGTGTCCGCTTGCGGGAGCTCGATCTCGATGACCGGCGCGGGCCCGTCCGGCAATGGGGGCGGAGTTTCCTTGCCCGGAATTCCTCCGCTCGAGGCGCCCCCGACGCCCGAGCCCACTCCGCCCGCGGTAACGCCGCCGGTGGAACGGAAGCCGCCCGTGCCGCTGAATTTGCCGCCAGTGCCAGAGCCGCCTCCCGAGCCACCGTTCTCGCACGGATCAGTGACGATCGGCACGCCTGACAGGTTACTCAACGCAGTGAGCCGACTCGGTAGGAAGACCGTCTTCAGTGCGATCGAGGTTGGGAAGCAGACTGCACCGGGATTGCGGCTGCCGCAGTCGTTGCTGGCGAACTCCTGCACGTGCGGGAAGTCGAAGGAGACCGGCGCGACCAGGCCGCCCCCAAGTTTGGCGGACGACGACTCGTTGTGGCACCCGATGCAAGACCCGGCAAAACGAGCGCGGTTGGCGATGTCCGTTGGAGAGAGGCCCGTTCCCCCCAGATTTTGGGCGAGCAGGTTCGCGAAGCCGCCCGTCAACTGAGAGGCATAGTCCTGACTGAAGTCGTTCTGGCTTTCAGCATCCTTGCAAGCCTGATCGACGACGAAGGACATTTGGGCCATATCACCCGTGAGCAGCCCTTGCATGGCCGTGAGGAAATTCTCACGGCACGCGGGGCCCTGAGGCAAACCACTGTCCTCGTTCCACAGGGCGCCGTTGGGCGCTTCGGCGGTCGGGAATGGAATCGCCTTGAGGTGGGTATCGTCCAGCGCGAGCTTGAACTCCCGCAGCGTCCACGGGAAATCGTCGAACTGGTTGGTACGAATCTGGCCACTGCCGACGGTGAGGTTCGTCGCCGTGTAAAACGGACCAAACCCTGCAGCCAGCAGGTCCGGATCACCCTTCAAGAAGGCGTTTGCCAGGCGCTGTCCGCGCGCGAATGGATCGTCGATGCCGTTTTGATCGAGCCAGAACTGAGCCAGTGGTCTGCAGCCGGCGACGCCTAGCTCGGGTTGTGGATTCGGGACCTGAGCCTCGATGATCATGAACGCGCGGTTTTGCGAGTTGTTCGCGAAGATCATGCGCTGCTGCCCGCAGTTAGCGCCGTTCTCGGGCGTGAAATCCAAGCGATTGACGACCGCGATGGCTCGGAAGTTGTCGATGTCGTCGACGTGGAAGCGCTCGACGCGATCGCAGCGGATGGGATAACCGTTTAGAGTCGGGACCCCTTCGGTGACCTCGTCTCCGCAATGAATAGCGTCCGGCAAGCGTGCATTCGCCGCGCTCGCGTAGCTGTCGAAAATTTCCTGATACAATCGGAGCCCATCGCCTTGGAAACCGCCGTTCGACGCCAGCGCGTTGAACACGTCCGCAAGGCGAATGTTCCCGAGCGCGGCTGCATCATTTTCGAGCAGCACGCGCTCGGGCCGGGTCACGTTCGGGGGCGAATCGCATTGCGGCTCGGCCTCGGTCACGTCGATGGAGATGTTGATGCGACCCTGGTTGAAGTTGATGATTTCGCCGCCGATTTGGAAACTGAAGTTCACGAACGAGTCGGCTCGCGAGAAGATCGAGAAGAACTGAACGGCGGGGCTGAGCAACTGAGCTTCGACCGGGATTCCCGTGTCGCCCGTGAACTTTCCCCCGGTGCCCTGGAAGACCCCTCCGGTGCTGAAGACTCCGCCGGTCGACCCTTTGGACGTGCCGCCGGTGCTGAAGGCTCCGCCAGTGCCGAAGGAACCGCCGGTGGCGGGGGGTGGGAACGAATCATCGCCGCCAACGCCGCCTTCTTCGTCGGTTACGAAGGCGCCGCCGACCGCAAAACCGCCTGCCCCCGGGTCTGGCGCGCCAGCAGCCCCGGCGAAGCCGCCAAAGCCACCGAAGCCGCCGGTCGAGCCGCCCCCGCCGGAAACCAATCGCTCCATGAACCAGCCGGGTTGCAGCGTGACGGTGTAGTCACCGGTATCGAGAATGCTCGTGAGGAGCGGCGAATTGAGATCGTCTTCGCTATTGAGAAATGCCACCGTCGCCCCGCTGCGAGTATCGGTGATCTGAAAGAAGGCATTACGCAGCCGGTAGACATGGCCGGATGCCGCCGTGGCCCGCAGCGGCAGCGTGACCGTTCCGCTCGCTGCCTGTTCGGAACTATCGCGCCTCGAATCGGAGGAGCAGGCCACGAGTTGGACCACACCCAACCCGAGCAAAAGGGCAAACCTCGACAACCTACGAAATGATGATCTCATCGTAACCTCCCAGTCCCAGCCGCCGCGCGCTGTCGGAATTCGAAGCGCGCGCAAAACCTTCAGTCGTTCGACAAAAAAGTGGACTGCGACACCGCCAGTCAGCGGACCGCGTCGCGCGAAACCAACGAACAAACCACACCCCAGCC
>DASZQI010000061.1:0-125431 GCA_035549735.1 Polyangiaceae bacterium
ACGACCGAAGTCGGTTGGCTGAGCGCGTAGCGCAGGCACTCTTCCGCGCTGACCACCCCGCTCTTCAAGATGTCACCCGAGCCCATCGATTTCATGCCCAGCACGCCGATGTCGTTGGCCACGAGCACTGGCAGCACTTGAGCGCGGAAGCTCTTGTAGTGATGATCCATCACGTTCAGCGGCATCTGCACGGTGTCGAAGGAAAATCCGTTCTTCTTCGCCGCGTCGAGCATGGCCAGGTGAATCGAGGGATCCTTGTGGCCGGTAAAGCCGATGAAGCGCAATTTTCCGGCCTTCTTGGCGGCCACCAATGCCTCGATCGTGCCGCCGGGCGCGAAGCAACGATCGGGGTCGCTCATGCGAATCACTTCGTGAATTTGCACCAAGTCGATGTGATCGGTTTGCAGGCGTGACAACGACTGCTCGAGCTGCTCGCTGGCCGAGCGCGCGGTGCGGCCGTCGAGCTTGGTCATCAAGAACACGCGCTTGCGGTAGCCATTTTGCAAGGCCTTACCCATGCGCGTCTCGCTCTCGCCGTTGTTGTAGTCCCAGCAGTTGTCGAGAAACGTGACCCCGTTGTCGACCGCGCGGCGGATCAGAGCGATGCTCTCGGCCTCACTCAATTTGCTGCCGATGTGAAAGCCACCCAGGCCGATCATCGACACATCGACGCCCGTCTTGCCCAACCGGCGCTTGGGTACCTCCCCCTCCACATGAGGCTTTCGCGCCGACGCCGCGGCATCGACACTTTGGTGAGGCTCTTTGCGACAGGCATAAGCCGCCGCTGCGCCGGTCAATCCCACTACGAAGTTGCGTCGAGACCTGCGGACATCATTCATGGGTGGTCCTCCGCCGCTCGCCCCTACAAGGAACGTGCCACGCCTAGAATGTGGGGAGCGATCTACTTGGCGAACGCGTGTGGCCGCGCGCCGAGGTACTCGAATGCCGCCTTCTCGTCGTCGGTGGCGAAGACCTGCCGGCCGTCGGCCTTGGAATAGCGCTGGATCTGCAGGCGACCCGCGGCGGTGGCGGCCAGCGCGGCGTTCTTCGCGAACCCGAGCAAAAGCTTGCCGCGATGCGCGGCAGCTGTGGCCTCGAAGCTCGGGTCGTTGCGCGCGGGGCCCCGACGCACGTCGACGAGCAAGCCGTATTGCGAACGCGGCACGTGCGCGAGCAGGCGTTCGACGCGCGCGAAGCAAGACACAATCTCGGCCTCGTTCGCAAACGCGAGCTCGGTGCGCCGCGCGATCACCAAGCGACAGGCTTCGTCCACGAACAGTTGATAGTAGGGCAGGGCATCGAGCGCCCGTAGCCCCGAGCACGGCTCGCCCGGATGCTTCGACCAGATGGGCTCGTCAGACATCACAAAGTTCCGACAAACTTTACGGCCAGGCCCACGCGCAACTTTAGCGCCCGAAACGCGCTACCGACGCCCGACGAAGTCTTCGGGCCCCATATTGCCGCTCCGTGCTCCGCTCTCCTACTTGCGGCTCTTTCCCGGTCGCGCTCTGAGCGCAACGAATACCTAACGCTCGTGTCCCGCCGCTCCCGATTGTTCCTATGCGTGCAGAGCGCTTGGCGTCCTTGGCGCCTTGGCCGTTCCCTCCCCATTCGTCCATCGCGCACCCTCGACGTTAACCGCGCCGCACAGACGCGCGCTGCCGGCCGCGAGCCGAGCGTCGGCCCAATACTGGTGCACTCGTGGCTCACTCGTGGCAGCCCCAAACCCGAATATCGTCAGTCTTGGCCGCAGCGCGAGCGCAGGGTTGACGCGCTGCCGCGAGCGGCTCTATTGACTTCGCCATGGCATATCGCTCCGTGCTTCCGGTCTTTTCGGCTCTCGTTGCGTTGGTGGCGTGTGGCGGTTCCCAACCGCCGCCCGAGCAGCTTCCGCCCCCCGCGCCCGAACCTCCGCCCGTCGCCGCTCCGGCGCCGGTAGAGACGGCCAAGCCGGCCGCGCCACCCGAAGCGCCGAAGGAGCCCGCGCCCCCCACGCCCGCGCTGCGCTTTGCAGAGGGAATTTCCACCCCCGAGAGTGTTCTGTACGACGAGGCGAACGATCGCTATCTGGTCTCGAACATCAACGGCAAGCCAACCGACGCCGACAACAACGGCTACATCTCGGAGCTGTCGCCCGACGGCAAGGTGGTGAAGGAGAAGTTCATCGCCGGCGGCGTGAACAAGGTGAAGCTCGACGCGCCGAAGGGCTCGGGCATCTCCGGCGGCGTGTTCTACGTGACCGACATCACGGTCGTGCGGAAGTTCGACGCCAAGACCGGCGCGCCGAAGGGTGAGATTGCCATTCCGGGTTCCAAATTCTTGAACGACTTGGCGATCGCCAAGGACGGCCGCATCTTCGTCTCCGACTCCGGGGTGAATGGCAATTTGGAGCCGGTTGGTGGCGACGCGGTCTACCTGATCGACAAGGGCAAAGTGAAGCCGCTCGCGACCGGCAAAGAGCTGGCCGGCCCGAACGGCCTGTTGGTCGTCGACAACGGAGTTTTGGTGAACACGCTGACGGGCAACGAGCTTTATCGGCTCGACGACAAAGGCGCCCGGCAAGACGTCACGCCCCTGCCGAAAGGCGGCCTCGACGGGCTCGCGGCGGTCGGCGATTCGCTGCTCGTCACGAGCTGGCAGGGCTCGGCCATCTTCCGCGGCAAGCTCGGGCAAAAGTTCGAGGTCGCGCTGCCGAGCCTCAAAGGCGCAGCCGACATTGGCTACGACACCAAGCGCAAGCGCGTGCTCGTGCCGCGCTTCATGGACAACGCGGTCGAAGCCTACGACCTGAACTAGCGTAGCGAAGCGGCTTGGGCGGCAGCGTGCGAGCGTTCGCGCTCGTACGCGCGCCGGGGCGGCGTCTCCGCGCGATCCGGTGCGGCGCTTTTGGCTAGACGATTCGCAGCTCGAACGATGCGCGCAGCGCCTAGGAATCAAGCCCAGTCCTAGGCGACCCGTCGCCACTGTGCATGCTAGCGGCGACGGGTCGAGCGGACGCCGAGCGCGCCTCGCTAGGAGAGCGTCAATAGCGGCCGATGTTTTTCATCGGGAAGACGTAGCCGTAGCGCCGACCGGTGTCGACGTATCCGGCGGGGACGTTGTTCACGGTGAAGAACAGCTCGTCAGCCGAAGACGGCAGGTGGTACGCGCCGAGTTGTGAGAGATTCGTTGCCGACGAATTGGCGCTGTAGCCAACCACGCCTTCGTAAATCGAGCCCGGTCGGCTCGTGGAGCCACCGAGAATGTACGTGTGGCCGTTCGCGGCGGGCTCGAAGAAGCGATGCAGGGGTGTGGTGTTCGACTGCTGTTGGTAATAGAGCGCGCCCGTTAAGTTCGTGAATCGCACGCCGCTCGCGTAGCCCGAGTGAAGCACGTGGTTCGCTTCTGACCAGGACGACGTGTAAAAGTGCTCGTTCATGCTCGGAACGGACAGTTCGATCATCGGGCTATAAGTGGGACGCCCGTATTTCGCCTGCACGATGTTGATGTCGTAAGTGCTCAACAACACCGGCTTGCCGCCGAGGTTGTAGTCCATGATCGACAGGTCGTCGTTCGACGGCGGGTACGGGCAGGCGACGCCCCCGCAGGTTCGGCTGTTGCCGTCAGAATCACGCCCGTAGTTCGCCGTATCGTAGAAAGCGTGCGCGAGGCCCAGAAAATGTCCGAATTCATGCAATTCGGCCCGCAACAGCTGGTTTTCGTAAGCGCCGTGCCAGAACAATGAAACATAGTCGCCCGCCTTCCAGAACGGCTCGTAGCCTTCGTCTGTCGCAGGCTTCCGGGCCTTCAAGTTGATGACGACGTCGGCGCCCGTGATCTTTCCGGCCGAGTCGGTCTTCCGGTCACACCAACCCTCGGCTTCGGGATAGGCCGAGGGTGCAGACGCGTTGTTGTCGGTGAACGAGAACGTGATGTCCGCGGCCCCGGTGACCTTGCGGAACTGAATGTTCACCACCGAGGCCCAGGTCGCCACGGTGGTGTCGACGACGCGGTCGATATAGGCGTTCGTCATTCGCGGGTAGACGACCTTCGTCTTGCCGTCCGGCGTTTCGGTGAGTGTGGCGTCGGCAGGCAACGCGCCATAAATGGCGTTCGCCTTCTCGACCATCCAGAGGGGCTGGTCTATGATCCAGCTGTATCGAGGGACGTACCAACCGTCCGATTGCTTCTTGATGGTCCAAGTGTACTGGCGCTTGGAGAGCTCGAGGTTGTGCGGCGACGGGTAGGCGTTGCCGATCGGCGCTTGGGCGACCGCGACGTCATCCGAGTTTCTCGCAGCGTCGCCTTCGGCGACGTCGCCGCAGCCGGCGCCGAAAATGAGTAACGACGAAATGATGGACGCAATCGCCGGGCGTGAGCCACGGAGTCTGTTCAGCATGAGGTGTCCTCCTTGTGAGAGACCGACCCGCGAAGCCGCTCCGCTGCGCAAAAAGAATCTCCGTTCGCAGACCCCGGAGAGTCACCTGGCGAGATGCGTCCGGCATCCGGCGTAGCTGTGCTCCGATCTGCGGCCCGCGGGCCGGGTGCCGAAAGCGCCGATTTATGCAGGATATTGACGCGGCCAGAGTCGGGGGGTACGCCATGCCCCCCTTGGCCCTCGTCGTTCAGAAATTCGGTGGAACTTCGGTCGGTAACCTGGAGCGGATGAAGACCGTTGCGGAGCGTGCCCTGCGCACGCAACGCGAAGGCAACCAGGTCGTCATGATCGTGAGCGCAATGGCAGGCGAGACCAATCGCTTGCTCGGCTTGGCGCATCAGATCTCGCCCACCCCGGACATGCGTGAGATGGACTCGCTCGCATCGACCGGGGAGCAGGTGAGCGCCGCGCTGGTCGCCATGACCGTGCAGGCGCTCGGCGGCAAAGCCCGCAGCCTGCTCGGTCACCAGGTGCGCGTGCAGACCGACGGCGCGTTCACCAAGGCGCGCATCCACTCGATCGACGACTCCAAGCTGCTCTCCACCGTGGAGGACGGCAACATCGCGGTGGTCGCGGGCTTTCAGGGTGTGGACGCCGAGGGCAACATCACCACGCTCGGCCGCGGCGGCTCGGACACCACGGCGGTGGCCATCGCCGCCGCGATCAAGGCCGATGTCTGCGAAATTTATACCGATGTCGACGGCGTTTACACGACGGACCCCAACATCTGTCCGTCAGCGCGCCGCATCGACCGCATCAGTTACGAAGAAATGCTGGAGCTTGCCTCGCTAGGCGCGAAGGTGCTGCAGATCCGCTCAGTGGAGGTTGCGATGAAGTACGGAGTCCCGGTGCACGTTCGCTCGTCTTTCAGTGACCGGGCGGGTACGATGGTGGTCGGAGAAGAAGGCTTGGAGTCGGTCGCGGTTGCCGGTGTGGCCTACGACAAAGGTGAGGCCAAGGTTCAGCTGGTCGGTGTGTCCGACAAGCCGGGCGTGGTCGCCAAGATCTTCGGCTTGCTCTCGGAGAAGAACGTGTCGGTCGACATGATCATCCAGAGCGCGTCGCGCGGCGGTGATTCGCGCACCGACGTCACCTTCACCGTGCCCAAGACCGACCTGCCGCGCGTCAAGGACGTGATCGAGCAGAGCGCGAAGGAAGTTCAGGCCACGGTCGAGTACGACCCCGAGATCGTGAAGGTGTCGATCGTCGGTTTGGGCATGCGCTCCCACGCCGGCGTGGCCTCCAAGATGTTCGGCTTGCTCGCGGGCGAGGGCATCAACATCCAGGCCATCAGCACGAGCGAGATCAAGATCTCGTGCATCATCGCCTCGAAGTACACCGAGCTCGCCGTGCGCACGCTGCACGAAGGCTTCGGGCTCGACAAGGGCGGCTCGGCCGAAGGCTGAGCGCGTCGGCGTTACCGCGCGGCTTAGCGCTGGTACGCGCCGATGTCGAAATGACCGCTGCGTGCGCGGCCGTCGATGTCTACGTCGACGCCGTACGCGGCGGTGCCGGCCGAGACCAGGGGTGACCCGTCCGCCGGAACGTAGTTTCTACCGTCGAAGTCGACGAACCACGCCTTCGACGTCGCTTCGCTCGAGAGCGAGTTCGTGAACCAAGCGACGGTGTCGGTATCGCCGTTACGCACGGGCGAGCGGATGAAAGCGACCACGTTGTTGGCCAGCACCACGTTCAGACGCGCTGGGCTGCTGAACGAGATCCCGTTGTTCAGATCGCCCTTGGAAATCAACGTGTTGTGGTGAATCAAGATCGGGCTGTAGCCCGTCGGAATGTCATCTGGCAGCTGCAGCGTCATGCCCTCGAGCACGACGTTTTCGACCAGATTGTTCGAGATGTCCACGCTCAGATGACTACCGCGCGGCAACGACTCGCTTTCCGGCGCGTCGATCACCAGATTGAGAAACAGGTAGCATTGGAATGGGTCGTCGCAGCGGGAGCGGGTGATCGTGATCCCTGCGTCCAATCGATTCAGTGGGCTGAGATTGATGTCGAACCCGGGCGAGTCGACCTGAACGTGGTCGGCGTGGAAGCGTAGACTGTCGCTTCCGCTATAGGTGAGGCGGACCGCGGCGCCCAAAGGGTGCGATGAGCAGTATCGGCCGGAGCTCGGTCGCAGCGCGAGGTCCTTCAACCTGAGGTTTACCGCGCTGGCCGCTTTGAGCCCACCCTCTACTTGCATGCCGCTGAGCGCGACGCCGCGCAATGTCGCAGCGTCCGCCGTGATCGATCCGCACAACACAGCGGGCGTGGTGGTCGCGACCGGCCCACGCACATCGACGCCATCGCGGAGCGCGACGTTGCCCACGTGCAAGCCTGGTTCCACGCACACCACGGCGGGCGGTGTGACGGCGTCGATGATGGGCTGCAACGGGCTGTCGGCGAGCACCACCGCATCGCATTTTCCGCTCTCGCCCGCGGCGCCGCTCTCGCCCGCAGCTCCCGCGCCCGCGCCTTCGCCGCCGCGTCCCGACGCGCCACCGAATGTTCCAGCTCCACCGAGCGTCGTTGCGCCACCGAGCGTCGTTGCGCCACCGAGCGTCGTTGCTCCACCGAGCGTCGTTGCGCCACCGAGTGTTCCGGCTCCGCCGACCATCGTTGCGCGCCCGCCTGCGGCCACGATGCCGCCGACACCGGCTTGTGCCATGCCGCCGTTTCCAACCCGAGCACCCGCGTCGGTGCCGCCGCCAAATACGCCGCCGCGTGCGGGGCTGCCTCCCGATGAAGACGCGAGGCCTCCATTCGTGGGGGCGCCGCCGGTCGCAACGATGCCGCCGGTCGCGAACGTCGTGCCGCCGGCTTCTGCGCTCGCGCCGGGGTCGAGCTCCGTGCGTGCGCAGGCGCTGCTGGCCACGAGTGCGAACAGCGCGCAACGCTGCGTTCGCTTCACGGCACCCAGTTTGGCCCTGACCCACACCCGAACCAGCTTACTACCAGCGGGGCCCAAATGCCGGCGCCGCCCGAATACAGGCGCGGTCCGAATGCCCGCGTGGCCCGAATACAGGCCCGGTCCGAACGCCGGCGCCGCCCCGAATACAGGCGGTCCGAATGCCGGCGCCGCCCCGAATACAGGCGGTCCGAATGCCGGCGCGGCCCGAATACAGGCGCGCTCCGAATGCAGGCGCGGCCTAAGTGCAGGCGCGGCCCAAGTGCAGGCGTGGAGAGTGGGTTCAAATCAGGCGCGTTTCAATGGCGCGCAGGCGCGGCTGCTTGGCGTGCTAAGCCGTGCTGGGGTGCCTGGTGCCGCACAGCACGGCTAGCGCGCCCTTATCTAGGCGGCGCCCTCAAAAGCAGGATCGTTTTTCAGCGCTTCTGATAGAGCGGCGTTGCTCAGCTTGGCTTTTGCCAGTGAAATGCGGCGAACGCGGGGTCGACCGGCGCGCGGGTGAGGCGGTTGGCGTAAGCGCTGAGCGTGGTGGCGGCCGCGCCGAGCACGACTTCGAGCGCTTGCTCGTGCGTGAAGCCAGCCTGCAAGAAGCGGCTGAGGTCCGGCTCCTCGACTTTGCCGAGGGTGGCCAGCACGCGCCGAGTGTAGGTCGCCAGCGCGTCGAGGCGCGGATCGGCGAGCGCGTGGCCTGCGCGGAGTGCCGCGAGTAGCTCCGGCTGCACCTGTTCGCGCGTGAGCAAAGCGGAGTGCAGCGCCATGCACAGCTCGCACTCGTTTTCGTAGGCGACGACCAACACCACCACCTCCTGTTCGAGATGCGAGAGCGTGCTGCGTTCGAACATTTTTCGAACCAGCTCGAAGCCCTCGACCAATGCTGGAGAAGCGGCCCAGCGCGCGAGAGCGCCGGGGACGAAGCCGAAGGCGTGCTGCGCGGCAGCAAGCGCGGGGCGGGAGCGGGCGGGGGCGTTGCTTTCGTCGTAGTCCTGAAAAAGGCTGGATTCGGTCATGAGAGCTCCATTTGTTGTTAATGCAACTATCTGGGGTTAATGATTGAGTGGGAAGGCCTGAAGCCCAGTGATCTAGGCTTCCAAGTTTTCGAAGATGGCGCGCAGGGTGCGGCGCGTGGTGTCCAAATCTTGCCGGCTGACGCCGTGGAGCGCGCGCGTGACGAGCTTGCGCACGACCGGTACCAAGAGCTTTTTGAGTCCCTGGGCGGTGGGCGTGAGATAGATGAGGCGGCTGCGTTTGTCGTTCGGATCTGCGCGGCGCACGACCAGGTCGCGTCGCTCCATGCCGTCGAGAATGCGGCTCATGGTCGGGCGATCACGGAAGGTGGAGTCGCACAGGTCGTTTTGAGAGCGGCCTTCGCGCTCCCACAGCCGCACCAGGATCATCCACTGTTCGGGGGTGAGCTCGACGCCGTGCTCGCGGAACTCGCGATAGCTTTCGTTTCGCAGGGCTTGATTCGCGCGATACATCCAGAACGCCAAGGCGTTATCGAGAACGATGCCGTCGCCGCTGAACTGGTCGAGCACCCGCCAAAGCTAGAGCTCGGCAATATAGTTGTCAATGCAATTAAATCGCGAAAGAAGCGTGAGCGCAGTTTTTCTCCAGGAAAACCAGGGCGCGGCCGTTCGGCTACCCGACCGAGGGGGGTGAACGAGCAGTTGCGGTTCGGCTCGGAGGCAGCAACGCTCGGGTCGTGCTTCTCGCTCGCGTGGCCGTGCCGGTGCCCTTGGGGCAGGCCTTTACCTATGCGGTGAGCGCGGAGCTCGCCGCGCGGGTGCAGCGCGGCGCGCGGGTGCTGTGCGAGTTCGGGCGACGGAAGTTGCTGGGCGTGGTGCTCGATGTGGGCGAGCGCGAGCCCGACATCGCGCCCGAGAAGATCAAGGCGCTCGGCGCGGTGGTGGCCGAGGAGCCCGTGCTTTCGGAAGAGCTGTTGAGCTTTCTGCAGGAGCTCGGCCGCTATTACGTGGCGCCGATTGGTGAGGTGATTCAGCTCGCGCTGCCCGCGCTCGAGCGTTCGGCGGCGCGCGCGCTCGGTACTGCCGAAGCGCGCGTGGTCGGCCGCGTCGTGCAAGTGGCGTCCGCGACCTTGCTCGCGCCCACGGGGCTGCGTGGAAAAGCGCCGGAGCTCTGGGCCTTCTTGAAAGAGTCGGGGCCGACCGAGCTGCCGCTCTTGGTCGAGCGCTGGTCGAGCGCGCGCACGCTGGTGAAGCGCTTGGAAGCGTTGGGCGCGGTCTCGGTCGAAACACGCGAAGCCGCGGCCAACACCTTCTTTTCGAGCGCGGTCCCGCGCGATACGCCGCCGCAATTGACCGACGCCCAGAGCGCGGCCGTGCAGAGCATCAATCAGCAGCTCGATTCCGGTGAGCGAGGCGCGTTCCTGCTGGACGGCGTGACCGCGTCGGGCAAGACCGAGGTCTATCTGCGCGCGGTGCAGCACGCGGTGGAGCAGGGTCGGAGCGCGATCGTGCTGGTGCCGGAGATTGCTCTCACCCCGCAGCTCGTGACGCGCTTTCGCGCGCGCTTGGGCGACGAAATTGCGGTGCTGCACAGCGGGCTCAGCGATGGCGAGCGACAAGCGATGTGGAAGGCGCTGCGCAGCGGGAAGCTGCGCGTGGCGATCGGCGCGCGTTCGGCGCTGTTCGCGCCGGTCGAGCGGCTCGGGCTGATTTGCGTGGACGAGGAGCACGACGGCTCGTTCAAGCAGGAGGAGGGGGTACGCTACAACGCGCGCGACATGGCGCTGCTCCGCGCGCATCGCGCGTCCGCGGTGTGCGTGCTGGGCTCGGCCACGCCGTCGATCACGAGCCTCGCGCTGGTCGAACAGGGGCGGCTCACTTCGCTCGTGCTGCCGGCGCGCGCGCGCAGCGCCTCGCGCTTGCCCGAGGTCGAAATCGTCGATTTGCGGCGCACCGGGCCTGGCCCGGGGGGCGAGCGCTTGCTCAGCGTGCGGCTTTACCGCGAGCTCGAGCGCGTGATGGCGGAGAAGGGGCAGGCGATTCTGTTCCTCAATCGCCGCGGCTTTTCGCCCAGCTTGGTGTGCGACGACTGCGGCAAGATCGCGGAGTGTCCGCATTGCTCGGTCGCGTTGACCTTGCACCGCGCGCACGGCGAACGCCTACGCTGCCACTATTGCGACTATTCTGCGCCGCGGCCGCAAAAGTGCGAGAAATGCGGGGGCGACCAGCTGCTCGAGGAGGGCGCGGGCACCGAGCGCATCGAAACGGTGCTGAGCGAGCTGTTACCGGGCGCGCGGGTGGCGCGGTTGGACCGCGACGTCGCTGCCGGCGCCAAGAGCGAAAAGATCCTGGATCGCATGCGCAAAGGCGAGATCGACGTGCTGGTCGGCACGCAGATGGTCACCAAGGGGCACGATCTGCCGCTCGTCACCCTCGTGGGTGTGCTGAACGCCGATTCGGCGCTTTCTTTTCCGGATTATCGCGCGGCCGAGCGCAGCTTTCATTTGTTCGTGCAAGTCGCGGGGCGCGCGGGGCGCGGCGAGACGCCCGGGCGCGTGCTGATTCAAACGCGGCAGCCCGAGCATCCGGCCATCGTTTGTGCGGCGCGCCACGACGTGCGAGCGTTCGTGGAACAGGAGCTCTTGGCTCGTGAGGAGCTCGGCTATCCGCCGTTTTCGCGCCTGGCCTTGCTGCGTTGCGACGCGGTCGAAGAAGAGCGGGCGGAGCGCGCGGCGGAGCGTCTCGCGACGCTCGCTCGGCGCGCGGGCGGTGAACAGGTGCGGGTCCTGGGGCCCGCGCCGGCGCCCATTCCACGCCTCCGCAACCGCTACCGTTTTCACGTGCTGCTGCGCTCGAACGAGCGCGCGGAGCTCAGAAAGAGCCTGCTGGCGGTGGCGCGCGCCGAGCTCGACCACAAGGTTCGCATGGTGCTCGACGTCGATCCGATGAACATGCTCTGAGCGTGGTGGTTCGGGCGTGGACGAGCGGGCGGAGCTGGGGCAGGCTTTGCGTTGCCACGTGAAAGGCCACGCGCTCACTCGGTTGCTGTTTGCCGGCGCGCTCGCGCTTTCGGGCTGCGGTGAGCGTGGGGAGCTGCTCGGAGTGATCTCGTCCGCAGTGCCAACCGATGGTGGGCCGGATGCGCCGACCTCGGGCCGTCCGCGCTTCGGCCCGGCCACGCCGGTGAGTGAGCTCAATGTCCCCGACGCCAAGGACGAGGACATCACGCTGACCGGGGATTTACTGGAAATCTTTTTTCTCTCGGAGCGCAGCGGGACGCGAGAGCTTTGGACTTCGACTCGCGCGAGCCGCTCGGAGCCTTGGGCGCCCCCGCGCTTGGTGACCGAGCTCAACACCGACCTTTCGGAGATCACTCCGAGCGTCTCGGCGGATGGGCTTCGGATCTGGTTTTATAGCGGCAAGGCGCCGGACGGCATCTGGAGTGCGACGCGCGCCTCGCGCAGCGCGCCGTGGCAGCCCGCGCAGCCGCTGTCCGAGCTGATACTGCCCGCGGGCACGACCTTGGTGATCGGCCCGAGCCTCGACGAGTCCGAAAAGATGCTGGCGCTCGCGATTCTCGGTGCGAGCGATGCGGGCTGGGACCTCTATTTCTCGACGCGCGCCTCGACCGGTGCGCCGTTCACCGCGCTCGCGCCGATCCCGGGCGTGAACGGCCCCGCGAACGAGCACGATCCGTTTTTGGTCGACGCCGGTCGAGACCTTTTCTTCAGCTCGACCCGCGCGGGTGAGGGCGATCTGTTTTTTGCGCGGCGCGCGCAGCCGGACGGAGTGTTCGGCACGGTGCTCGCGCTCGACGAGCTCAATACAGCAACGTTCCTCGAGTCGGATCCGTTCGTCTCCGAGGACAAGAGCACGATTTTTTTCGCGTCGACGCGCAGCGGCGTCGCCGACATCTATCAAGCCGAAATTCTGTCGTACTGAACGCTGAGCCCCGAGCAGCGAACGCTCGGGGCTCGCTGCGCGCGACTAGAGCTTCGAGTTCAGCGGGTCGTTCGCGTTGCCCCCGGACTTGAACACCGAGCTTCCGCCCTTGGCGCTGCCACCACCGCCGCTCGCGCGACGCGCGGGCGCCGCTGCGGCTTTGCCCTTCGATTTCGGTGAGCGATCCGAGTCGGAGGCGAGCAGCGCCTTTTTCATGTCGTCGCTCAAGCGACCGGTCGAGCCGCTGTCGGTCTTGGCTTCCGGTGCGGGCGTGGGAGTCGGCGTCGGTGTGGTCGGCATGCTGGCGCCGAGCGAGCCCGACCAAGGAGAGGTCTTGGGAGGGGGAGGGGCTGGAGCAGCCGCTGCGACCGCGGCCGCCGCGGGTGTGTCCATGCGGGTGAGCATGTAGCCGCCGCCGGCCAAGGCCGGGATGACGGCGAACGCCGCGATGAGCCCGGTACGGCGTCCGGACTTGAATGAACGCCCGTCGAAGTCGAGGTCCAGATCAGTGGCGACCGGAATCGTGCTTTGCGGGCCGAGGTTGTAGCCGCCGTTGCTCTGCGCGAGCGCCGCGGGTGGACAGGTGCTTTGCTGCGCAGCGGGGGCGGCCACCGGGGGCCAACCACCAGCGGCTGCGGCAACCGCAGGACGCGCGCTCTGAACGGGCGCGGTCTGGGGGCGCTGCTGCGTAAAGCCCTGCGCTTGCTGTTGTGGCGCGGCAGGCTGCTGTCGCATGGCGGGCTGCGCATGGGGTTGGGGTGCGGCGTATTGCTGCGGCGGCGCTGCGTAATGTTGTGGCGCGCCGTAGGGCGCTGCCGCCGGCTGACGGGGCGCGCCCGCTTGCACGGAAGCGTGCAGCGAAGCAGCCTGCTGCGGCGTGTACAGCGTCGTGGTTTCGGCCTCGGCCTCGGACGCGGAGGTCGAGATTACCTCGGCTTCTTCCGCTTCCTCTTCTTCTTCGCTGAGGCCTGCGACGTCGGCGAGGGTTTGCCATTTGGTCTCGCCAACCTGAATGACAAACGTGTTCTCGTGGACCTCGCTCGCCTCGAACGCTGCATCGAGCTCTTCGAGGGTCATCAGGCGGACTTCGCCCGAATCGAATTGCACGTACCAACGCTCGTCGGTCTCTGTTTGCTGCATGCCCAGCGCCTCCAAAGGGGACTAACTCATTCCCAGGGTGGTCACCCAAGGTAACCTCGGATGCGCTCCGGCGCCCGCAGGAAATTGCCAACAATTTCGGCTGATTAGCAGTTTTGCGGTAGGAATCCGCTGACGCTGCCAGGCATCGCGGTTGGCATGCGGGGTTCAGCCCACATTGGTTCCCCGTGAACGCCCCTGTACAGAAGCGGCGCACTCAGGCGGTGTGCGTCGCGATGAACTGAGCGATGGCGCGCGGGACGAAACCGCGGGTCGGCAGTTGGTGTCCGCCGGGCCAGATCAATGAGTGGCTGCTCTTCGCTTCGAAGCGATCGACCAGCTCAGGCGAGAGCGAAGTGGAGTAGCTGTCGCGTTTTCCCCACACGTGCAGGCTGGGCACTCGGATCTTCTCTGCGATCAGCGGCTGCAAAGCGAGCGCGCGCGGCACGCGACCCGCGATGAGCACCGCGAAGCGCAGCTTGGGCAGCTCACCACGTGCGGATAGCGCCGCAACCAGCGTGCCCAGCATGGCTCCTTGGCTAAAGCCGATCACGCCCACCGGTGAGTGCGCCTCGACGAGCTGGCGAACCAAAGTAAGGGTGTCTTCCCAACCGAGGTATTCCTCGCCGTTGTCGCTGGCACGCCACCAGGTCCGATAGGGGGGCGCAGGGCGTGTTCCCCGACGGTTCGCGTAGAACGCAGCCACCGCCTCTTCGGAGCAGACGTGCGGTGCGTCCGGGACGATCAACTTCAGGCTCGGCGGGAACGCGGCGGTGAGCGGTGCGGCCCCAGCGGCAAAGCTGGCTGCGTTCTGTGTGTAGCCGTGAAAGAACAACGCAGGGCCGGACATTCGCGACCGTTTAGGGCGAGGCGGCCGCCGCGGCAATCACCAAGCGATGGGCTTGCTGTCCCGGAAGAATCCGCCGTTCGGCCCGTCGTTTCCGAGCGTTGCGGCCCACACGATACCCGCGGCGCCGCGTTCGACCGTACGCGGCGCTTGGTCACCACCCATTCTGGTTTTCACCCAGCCAGGACAGACCGCGTTGACGCGTTGCCCGTGTAGAGTGCGTGCCAGAAGGCGCGTGAAGGTATTCAAGAGCGCCTTCGACATTCCGTAAGCGTTGCTGGGAAAACCGAGCGCCGTGTGTCGCCCCTGGGCCACGCTCTCGACGAACTCGTTCGCGATCGCGTCGAGGCCCGCGCGATCGAGGGTCGGTGCTTGTAAGCGCGCGCGCAGCGCGGTCGACAGATGAGCGAGCTCACCCATGCCGCTCGACACCATCACCAGATTGGCACCGGGAGCGAGCAGCGGAGCGAGCGCTTCGGTCACGCGAATGGGCC
Source organism: Polyangiaceae bacterium (assembly GCA_035549735.1). Classification (GTDB taxonomy): domain Bacteria; phylum Myxococcota_A; class Polyangia; order Polyangiales; family Polyangiaceae; genus PMG-095. The sequence goes on from DASZQI010000061.1 coordinate 14,708, forward strand.
CCCAGTAGTTGACGTTTAGCGTGCGACGAGCCACCTCGCCGTCGAAGCCCGAGAACGAGGCGCCCGCGTTGTTGACCAGCGCGTCGATGGCGGGGCCGCCCGCGAGCTCGCTCGCCAAGTGTTCGACGCTGCTTGGCTCGGCCACGTCGAGCTGGGTCGAGCGGACACGCTCACCCAGGCCGAGCGACGCGACCGCGGTGCGCCCCGCCTCCGCGTCGCGCGCGGTGAGCAGCACCTGAAAGCCCAGCCCGGCCAGTTTTCTGCATGTTTCGAGGCCAAGGCCTCGATTCGCTCCGGTTACCACGGCAAACGGCATGCGAGCAAAGCTGTGGCCAGCTGCGCGCTTTTGCAATGGGCTACGCGAACGAGTCTCGGGTGACGTTCCGCGCGGCGAGCCGCTATGCTGGGGCCAGTGTTGATTTCGACGGTTGTTTCCCAGGATCGTGACGGGCAGGCCCTCCGCCGGAGCCGAGTGGGGCGAAAGATTTGCCTCCGCTTGGGCCTTTCTGCCGCGTTCGCGCTGGTGCCATGCTTGCTTTCGCGAACGGCCTCGGCCTTCGAGCGTCAGTGGCATCTTGGCGCAGGGGTCGGCGTGGTGCTTCCGGGCGAAACCTACGCGACCGGCGGCGCGGCCGCGTTGCACCTCGCTTACGGCTTGTCCGACGTGTTCGACGCGCGGCTCACGCTGGCGGGTTCGATGCACGAGTCAGACGACGAGCTTTCGCAAAAGACGTCGCTCGGGCTGGCCACGCTCGGTTTGGCGTACAAGCTCGATATCATCGAGTGGGTGCCGTACTTTGGTGTGCGCGCGGGGGGCTACTACTTCGGCGAGGCGCCGTTTGCGCCCTATTCGCGCGCGGGCGGCGCGCTGGGCGGCATGGCCGGCATCGACTACTCGTTCTCCAGAAGTTTCGCGATTGGGGCCGAGCTCAGCTATGACGAGCTGTTGCCGGAGGGTCACGTGTCGGGAGCCTTGTTGCGCGCTGAGTATCGCTGGGGTTTTTAGTGCGGGTTTCTCGAGCCGTTTGCGCCGCTCTGGTCGGTCTCGGGTGCATGCGCCCGGCCTCGGGCGATAGCCCGCGGCCAGATCGCACGGGCCAGGTTCTGCCGAGCGCGACGGTCGCGGCGCCGAGCTCACTGCTGCTGAACGGAGAGCGACCCTGGGTTTCGTTGCTGCGCGCCGAGCGTTGGCAAGAGGGGCTCGCGCTGTTCGATACCGAGCCCGAGCCGGTCCGAAAGGATGCGCTGGCGCGCTACGCGGCTGCGGCCGCTGCGCACCACATCGGCGACGCGGCTCGCACGCAAACGCTGCTCGAAGGGCTCGACTCGAGCCTGCCCCTGTTGGTGGAGCGCGTGCGCGCGCGGCGTGCGGAGGCGGCGTTTCGCCTCGGCGATTTACGCACAGCGCTCGACTTTTTTGCTGCACGCGGGGACGCCAGCAGCCGCCTGCGCACCGCCACGGCCCAGTTCAAGCTGGGCGAGGTCAAGCAGGCGCAAGGCACGCTCGAAGCGTTGCTTCGCAATCTGCCGCGCCGCGCTTCGCTGTGCGGCGTCGAAGCCCCGGCGCGACGCTTGCTCGCCGAAGCGCTGCCCAGCGATCCGCCCGGCCTGCGCGCGAAGGAGCAGCGCTGGCTCGCGACCCGGGCGCCGTTGTGTGAGGGCACCGAGGACGTTCCGGCTGCGCTCCGGCTGACCGCGGCCGAGCGTCTGGCGCGCGCGGAGGCGTTTGCCGAGGCTGGGCGTATTGCCGACGTGGAGCGCGAGCTGCGTGCGCTGCCAGCCAACGCCAATCCGCCGCTCGAGCCCGGCATGCCGAATTACTTGCGCGGTCTTTCGCGGCTGCGCGCGCGTGTGGAGCTCGCCAGCGCATCGGAGCTGTTGGCAGCGGGCGCCAAGAGCAATCCGAACCGCGCCGCCCAATGGTTGTTTCTGTCGGCGCGCGCGCGCGAGCGAGCGGGCGACGACGCGCAGGCGGCGGCCCTCTATTCGCAGGTGACGCGCGGCGCTGCCAAAGGGCCTTTGGTGGATCATGCGGCGTATCGAATCGCTCAGCTCAGCTACGCCGGTGGCGCGTTCGAAGCAGCCGCCAAGAGTTATGACGCTTACTTGAGCAAATTCGGCGCAAAAGCGCGTTTTGCCGCAGATGCGCGCGATGAACGCGCGGTCGCCTGGCTGGCTTCCGGTCGCGCGAACGACGCTGCGCGCGAGTTTCACGCGCTGGCGCAGCAGGCGTCCGATCGTCGGACGCGTGCTCGCTACAACGAGCTCGAAGGGGTCGCTCTGTCACGCGCCGGCAAGCAAGACGCGGCGCGGGCGTTGTTTCGCGCGGTGATTCAAGAACACCCCCTCTCGTTTGCTGCGCTGTGCGCTGCCGCACGCCTGGCCGCGCTCGGCGAGACGCGCCCGGTTGCGCTGCCCGACGCGACCACGTCTGCGCGCGTGCAGCCCGCGCTGTCGCTCAAGCTGCCACCGGTCGTCGCGCTGCTCCACGATGCGGGGCTGGATCGCGAAGCAGAAGCGGCGCTCGGTGAGGTCGAGACCAGCGTTGCGCGAGCTTATCCTGGCCGCGCGGACGAAGCTTTGTGCGGCCTGTATGGACAGCTCGCGCCCGCTGAGCGCGCGTACCGCGTTGGCCAGCGTGCGGCCACGGTCGATGAACTGGTGGCCGCGCCGGTCCTGGGGCGCCGCTGGCTCTGGGATTGCGTCTATCCGCGCCCGTACGGGTCGTTGGTCAGCGCTCTCACCGCGGCCGAGAGCCTCGAGCCCGAGCTGGTGTACGCGGTCATGCGGCAAGAAAGCTCATTTCGCCCCGACGTGGTTTCACCCGCGCAGGCGGTGGGCCTGCTGCAACTCATGCCGTCCACCGCTGCGCGCCTGGCCCAGGAGCTCGGCGTCGAGTTCGATCCAGCGCGCCTGCCGGAGCCGCCGCTGAACGTGCGGCTGGGCACGCGCTACCTCAGAAAATTGCTGGATTGGTTCGGGGGCAACCTGGCGCTCGCGGCTGGCGCGTACAACGCCGGACCGAGCGCGGTGGACCGCTGGTTGAAAAACTCCGCGGGGCTCGAGCTCGATCTGTTCGTGGCGCGCATTCCGTACGAGGAGACACGTGCCTACGTGGAGCGAGTGGTCGGCAACCACGCGCGCTATCGCTACCTCGCGGGCGGGGAAGGCGCCGTACCGGTGGTCGCGCTCGCGCTACCGACCGTGGACCTCCGCGGGCAGGATCTGTTTTGAACAGACTGAAGGCGCGCTGCCACGCGCGTCGCTACTCTTCGCAATCGCGTTCTTCGGCCAGCGCGGAGAGTGCAGCCGCGCAGTCCGCTGACTCCTCGGTGGTGAGCAGAACGCTGTCGGTCGGGTAGGGCGGGCAGACCGTAGAGACGTAGAGCTCGTCGCCCAGCTCGAGACAGGCGGGCGCGCAGGTCGCGCTCAGATCCTCGGCCTCGACCAAACCTATCGGGGCATCGGCAGACAGGCACTGCGCCTCGCGGTCATAGGCCTTCGCGGTGTACACGCGCGGTCCCGATTCATCACACGCGAAGGTGGTGAGCGCGAGCGCTGTAATCCAGAAGAGTGACGAAGCGACGAGCCGGAGGCGTGAAGGGAGTTTCATGGTGCGAGCCGCGTCAAAAGGTGACCGAACTAGTCGCCAGCACCGAGCGCCCGGCGATCGGGATGGAACGCTGGCGAAACTCGGTGCTGACCGGGTAACGCGCGCGTGAATCGAAGGCGTTGTAGAGGCCGACCGAATAGTTCAGCCCCCAGTGCGGCTCTTTCCCGGAAAACACGAAGTCCCAGAGCCAGGCGTTTTCGGTGCGCAGCTGAGTGTCTCCGCTTTGGTCGTGCGTGTCGTAGCGCGCACCTTCGAGCGAGAGACGACTCATCAAGAGCAGCGCGCGAGAGAGGATCGGCACCGCGCCGCGCACCGAGGCTAGATGGGTCGGCGCGTTCGGGACCTCACCATAGTCCCCCGATGCGCGCAGGTTGATGAAATCCTTGAAGTCGTTGGACGCGAGATAGCTCGAATGCTGAAACGAGTACGAGGCGGCGACCATCCAGCCCTCTTTCCAATCGCGTCGCACTTCGGCCTCGGCGCCCACCGTGCCGACCGGAGTGTTGGCGTTCTGGAACTGGATCGTTTCGGCGCCGTTCATGTCGAGCGGCCCTTCGCCGAGCGAGATCAGGTTGGTGATGTAGTTCGCGAACACCGTCGCGGTGGCGAGCACGGTTGGGCTCACCCGATGACTGAACTCGATTTCGCCCGAGTAGATGTTCTCGGGGCGAAGGTCGGGCGCCGGAACCTGGCCCACGCCGGTGTACGAGAGCTCGTAGATGCTCGGCGCCTTGAAGGCCTTGCCCGCGATCAGCTTCAGGTTGCCGCCCGCGTAGGGCTTCAAAATCGCGGCAATACGCGGGTTGAACGAGGTTCCGAAGGTCGAGTAGTAGTCGAGGCGCCCACCTGCCGAGAGCTTGAGTGCTTCGGCCGGGCGCACGTCCACGCTGCCGTACACCGCGCCGAGCGTGAAGTGCTGTGTGTCGTTCAGGAACTCGCCGTCGAGCTCATTGGAATTGAGCGTGCGCGCATGCGGATGGGCCTGCGCTTCACCGCCGAGGCTGGCGCTGAAGACCGAAGAGGGTGCGAACACGAAGCGCTGCTCGGCGCCGCCCCAATAGCTGTCGTACTTGTCGCTCTCGAGGCCGCCATCGGCCGCCGCGTACGCGAAGTAGCCGCGATAAGCGTACAAGTTGCCGTGCAGGCGAGTGAGCGACGTGACCGTCTTTCCGAGCTTCGGCTCGAAGCGCGCTTCGACGAGCGCGCGCGTGTCGATCTGGCGCGTGCGTCCGTCTCCGAACAGGGTTTCGAACTCTCCGGTCGGCAAATGCTTCTCGTGAGAGTTTGCGGACCATGACAGCGAAAAATCGCGCCACCAGAAGCGACCGCTGAAGTTTCCGAAGCGCGCTCCGTCGATGCCGCGCGCGTTGCCGGCGACTTCCGGCGGCCCGTCAGCGACGTATTCGGGGAAGAAGAAGTCTTGCCCCGCGCTGCGGCCGACCCCGAGCGCCGCCCACACCCCAGCGCTGGCGCCGAAATGCTGGGTGATCCGCGCGCGCGCGCGGGCCACGCCGTCTCCGGCGACCGAGACCCCGAGCTCACGACCGGTGGGCACTTCCTTGCCGCGGGTGATCAGGTTGACCACACCGGAGAAGGCGCTGGTGCCGTACACCACCGAGCCTGGGCCGCGCACCACCTCGATGCGGTCGACGTCTTCCAGATCGGTGCGCAGGTCGTAGCCCACGTAAGACGACCAGACCCAGTCGTCGTTCAGCGGCGCGCCGTCGAGCGTGATCAGCACGCGATTGCCGTACGCGCCCGGACGGCCGAAGCCGCGAAACCCGAGCGCTTCGTAGCCGCGATCGTCCGAGAGATACACGCCGCGCACGCCGCGCAGCGCCTCCGCCAGCGTGGGGTAGTGCATGGCGCGGAGCTCCTGGCTGTTCACCAGAGACACCGACGCCGGCGCGTCCTCGACCGATTCCTCGATGCGCGACGCTGCTTCGACCGAGTCGCTCGAGACCAGCCGCACGTCCCAGTGCAGCTGTTTGGACGGCTCGATCACCAAGTCGCGCTCGATCGGCTTGAAGCCGCGCAGCGTGACGCGCACGTGATGCGGTCCGACCGGCACGTTCAAGATCGCGGGTGTGAACCCCTGCGTGACGTCGTCGATCTCGATGGCCGCGTCTTGTTCATCGGCGTTCACCACCAAGGAGCCGGTTTCGGGCACCAAATCCGGCTGAATATTGGCGGTCTTCTTGGCCTCGCTGTTGACCGGGACGCGTAGGGTGCGATAGCCCGGCTTGCTCAGGATGACGGTGTGCTGACCGGGCGGCGCGTGCACGTCGCACGGCGCATTGCAGATCTTGGGCGAATTGTCGGCGTCCAGTCGCACCGCCGCCCCCGCGGGACCCGGGACGTGGATGACGCCCACGATGCGATTCAGCCGCAGCGTGACCGTCTCGACGCTTCCGATCTTGATCTCGACTGGAGCGCTGATCGCGTCTTCCCAGCCGTCGAGCTCGGCGATGACGCGGTAGGTTCCAGGCGGCATCGCCATGCGCTGCGGCGCGGTGCCGCGCTCACCGAGGTCCTTGCGATCGAGGTAGATGCGCGCGCCCGGGGGCTCGCTCACGATCTCCAAGACCGCCACGCGCGGCGACACGCGCGCAATCGAATCATTGATACGCGCGATCGCCGACTCATCCGTTTCGCCGTGTAGCGCTCGCGTGTAGTAGCGGTGTGCGTCGGGAAACTGCTTCAGCTGCTCGTAGCAGCGCGCGATGTTGAACAGCACGTTGCGATTGCGCGCCAGCCGGTTCGAAGCCAGGTAGTGCGCGAGCGCACGTTGATAGTCGCCGGCTTGATAAGCCTCGGAGCCGAGGGTGAATTCGGCGTCGGCTTCGTCGGCCACGTCGTCGGCATGCGCGGGGAGCGACAGCGTCGAAATCGCGCAGAGGACCAGGAGAAGCAGAAGTTTGGCTAAGGATCGAGCGAAGTTGGGCACGCGAAGGTCTCGCAAGGGGCTGGGCTTTGATAGCGATCGGAGGCCGCGTAGTGCTCTCAGCGGCGCAGACGGATATCGAGATTCGGAGTATCACCGCTGCGCTTGGGTGCCGCGGTTTCTTTGGGTGTCGCGGGAGTCAGGGTCTTTCGAGTGGGGCGACGCGCGGTTCCCGTTGGAGCACCGTTTCCGGACCCGGGCACGAGCTTCAGCGACAAGCGCACTGGCTCGTTCGAATCTCGCTGCTCGATCGCGTACGGCGCGTAACCCTCGCGGCGTAGCACGAAGCGGCGCGGCTTTTCGACGACCGAGCTGTGCTCGATGGCGAGCGCGAGCGGCGTGCGGCCCAGCACGATGCCGTCTTCACTCACCAGTGCCTGCGAAGGCTCCGACTCGATGCTGAGGTCGAACGTCTTCGGCTCCGGTTTTTCCGCAGGCTTTTCGGTTGGCACCGCGGCAGCGCCTTGCACGGCCGAAGCGACGCTTTCTGTGGGTTGGCTGGGCGCGCGGGTGGTGGTGCGCAGCCCGAGCCACAAGAAAAGCGGGAGCAAGGCCAGCGGCGCAAGCAGCCACAGCTTTTTGCGCTTGAGCTGAGGAGATTCGACGCCGCCCGAAGAGGTGGGGGCGAGCGTGACGTTCGGTAGCACCGCGCTGCCGGTGCGGACGCGCCAAGCAGAGGTGTTCGAGGAGCTCGGCGCAATCGAGTCCTGGCGCTTGCGGCTGGCCGGCAGGCTCGGCATCAGGCTCTGCAGCGTCGGCCCTGCGAGGTTCACCGAACCAAACACCTCGTCTTCGATGAGCGCCAGCTCCTCCAAGAACTCTTCGACCTTGGGCCGATCCTCCGGGCGCTTTTCCAGCATGCCGGCAACCAACCTGGCGAGTGAGGCGGGTAGCGAGCCGTCCGGGCAGATTTCGTCGATGCGCGGCGCGGGCGCCAAGCAATGCGCCATCAACAGATCGACCTCGTTCTGCGCCTCGAAGGGGAGCCGGCCGGTGAGCGCCTGAAAGAAGATCACCCCGAGGGCATAGATATCGGTGCGAAGTTCGATTGGTTTGCTGCGGATCTGCTCGGGCGACATGTAGCGCGGGCTGCCGAGCAGGAGCCCCGCACGCGTGACGTCTTCTTCGGGCCGCGGCACCGCCAGGGCGGCCGGGCGCGTCGCGGGGTCGGGGACGACCTTGCCGACCCCGAAGTCGACCAGCTTCACGATGTAGTTGTCCGCGTCCTCCGGCACCAAGATGATGTTCGACGGTTTCAGATCGCGATGCACGAACCCGGAGCGGTGCGCTTCGCGCAGTCCGCGCCCGATCTGACGGGTGAGTCGAATGCTCTCCTCGATGCTCAGCCGGCCTTGGCCGCGAAAGCGTTGCGCCAGCGTTTCGCCGCGCAAGTACTCCATGGCCATGAAGTAGTGCTCACCTGCGAAGTCGTCGATTTGCCCGTAGTCGAGTAGCACCACGATGTTCGGGTGCTGCAGCTTGGCAAGGATGCTGGCTTCTTGAAGGAAGCGACCGCGAAAGCTCTCTTCGGACTCCGCTTCGACGTTGCGCACGCCGTGCAGGACCTTGACCGCGACCGGACGATTCAACGGTGTCTGCGTGGCGTAGTAGACGTTCGCCATGCCGCCGCGCGCGATGCGCTCCCTGATCTGGAAGCGCCCGTTCAGGACGGAGCCGACCAGGGCGTCTACGTCGAACGTTTCCCGCCTGGCGCCTGCCTCACCTTCGGCAACCATGAATCAATCCTGACTCGTGACTCGAGCCCGCGCATTCTGGTCATGCGCACTCGGATTAACAAGTCTTTGGGAGCGAATTCGAGCCGCAACCAGCGGGAAATGAGGTTCAGCGTCGCGCTGACGCGACGCTGAAACGCGAGCTTCACACGCCGTGGCGCATTGGTCGTACGGATCACTTGTACAAGTGGGTGACGAAACCCCCGAGGGTCATTCGCCAGCCGGTGAACCGGCCGGGCCCAATGCAGCGCTCACAGGCCCTCCAGCAACAAAACTCCCACCGACCGGCCACACCCTTCAGGGATAGATTCTCGCTTGTGACAAGACTCTTACCTCGTGCAAAGCGGTTGCTCCGCGCGGCCGCGCATGGTCTTTAGAGTGGGCGGGTACGGTTTCCAATCACGCACTCTTGCAACGGGGAACAGATGGCTCGAACACCACTACTCAGGTCGCTTCGCAGGTTGTTCATGGACGCGCACATCGCGCGGGCGCGCAAAATGCCGCTCGCCGGCCTGCCGGATTTGCGTGCGAGCGCGGCGAAGCTGGGCGGTGAAGCGCTGACTCGACGCACGTTCATGGGTGCGGCCGGCACCGCGGCGCTCGCACTGGGCGCGCCGCGCGTTGCCTTGGCCAAGAGTGCACCGAGCGTCGCCATCGTGGGCGCTGGCATTGCGGGGCTCACTTGTGCGCTCAAGCTTCGCGATCGCGGCATTGCAGCCTCGGTGTATGAGGCGTCGGGTCGTGCGGGCGGGCGCATGTTCTCCAACACGAGCTATTGGGCTCAGGGCCAGGTCAGCGAATGGTGCGGTGAGCTGATCGATACCGGCCACGAGACCGTGCAGGCGCTGGCCAAACGCTTTGGTTTGCCGCTCGACGATTTGCATGGCGCCGAGCCCGGTGGCTCGCAAGACACCTACAAGCTGTTCGGCTCGTACTACTCGAAGAGCGACGCGGACTCCGATTTTCTGGCGGGCGTTGCCGAGCGCGTAGCCGCCGATGCCGAGGCCGCGGACTATCCGACCTCCTACGACTCGTTCACCGACGCCGGGGCGTTGCTCGACGCGATGAGCGTCTACGATTGGATCGAATCGCGCGTGCCCGGCGGGCATCGCTGCGAGCTCGGCGCGCTGCTCGACCTCGCTTACGTGACCGAGTACGGCGCCGACACTCGGGATCAGTCCGCGCTGAACCTGGTCTACCTGCTCGGCTATCAGCCCGACGATACCGGCCTCTCGGTGTTCGGTGAGTCGGATGAAGCCTTCCATATTCGTGGAGGCAATCAGCGTTTGCCGAACGCGATCGCGGCGGAGCTCGGCGATGTCTCCTACGGCTACTCGCTGCGCAAGATCGCGCAGACGGCGGCAGGGCGCTACAAGCTCACCTTCGATCGCGCGAGCGGTGCGATCGAGAGCACGGTCGACTACGTGGTGCTGGCCATCCCGTTCGCCGTGCTGCGCGGAATCGACTACTCGCGTGCCGGTTTCGACGACCTCAAGAATGAAGCGATTCAGGAGCTTGGCCGCGCGCAAAATGCCAAGACCCAACTGCAGTTCGAAAAGCGAATTTGGAACGCTCGTGGCGCGTGGCCGGGGATCAGCAATGGCTCGAGCTACTCGGACACCGGCTATCAATCGAGCTGGGACGTCACGCGTGCGCAGCGCGGCGCGCAGGGCATCTTGTGCTTCTATTCGGGGGGCGCGGTGACCCGCGCGCAGGTGTCTCAGAAGGCGTTCGCCACCGCTCCGGACGCGGCGGCGCTCGCCGACGCAAACACTGCGCTGCGCCGCGGTGAGGCGGTGTTTCCCGGTCTGCGCGCGGCCTGGACCGGTCGCGCCACGCAGTCGATTCCGCACAAGGCGCCGGAATTCAAGGCCTCTTACGCGTACTTCCGTGTCGGACAGTACTTGTCGTTCGCTGGCTATGAAGGCGTGACTCAGGGTGGCGTGCTGTTCTGCGGCGAGCACACCTCGCAGGATTTTCAGGGGTTCATGGAGGGCGGCGCGTCCGAGGGCGTGCGCGCGGCACGCGAACTCGCTCAGGCCATTCGCCACGCGGGCTAGCGGCGCGCAGCGGCAGAATTTCAATCATCGGGGCTCCCGCCCAAACCACGAGGGTGGGGCCCCGCTCGGACTGACTCCAGCAGGGCGGGGCCGCGCAGTCGATGGAGAGGTTAGAACGACCAGCCCAGGTTGAAATTGAGCAGCGGCAGGAACGTGTTCTGCTGTTCGTCGGCGCTCTCACCGAGGGAATTGGTGGCTTCGGCCTTGGCAGCCAAGTATTCGAAGCCACCCTGCACGAACAGCGTGAAGCCAACCTCGGTCACCAGCTTGTAGCCGATGAACGGGCCAATCGCGACGCCGCCAGCGTTGGCTCGGACGTCGGTAGTGCCGATTTTCTCGCTGCTGACCTTGAGCCACAAGAGCTCTCCGCCAAGCTGCAGGCTGGAGAAATCTTGGAGCGGATAACCAATGATTTGTAGCCCGAGCTCGTAGGCCGAGAAGCGCGTGTTGTCGAGCTGTGGGTCGTTCGACTCTGCCTTGATGCTACCGAAGCCACCGATGGCGGCCAGGCCGAGGTGTGGCGTTGGGCTGACTTCGACCTCGAGCTCCAGAATGGGGCTTATCAGATGGAGGGGTGAGAGCGTGAGTGAGACGTTCCGCTGCGACTTCTTCGTTGTGCCTGGCTCGGGCGGGAGCGGAGGTTCGCCGACCGTTGCGACGGGCGCAGGGGCCGGCGCCGCAGCTGGGGTTGGCGACGCGGCTGGCACGGGCGCGACCGGAGGGGCGGGTGCAGGTGCAGGTGCCGCAGGGGTATTCGCCGGGGCGCTCTCTTCCGGAAAGCCCGCGCTCGACGGCGCTTGCGCCGCTGCCTGCCATGTCCACAGTGCTGTACTCATGAGGCCGCAGAGACAACCCGACACCCTGACCATCCCCGCAAACTAACAGCTACGCGAGGTGGCGCCAAGGGCCCGCAAACGGTCGAGCTCGGAGCCCGCTCAAAAGCGCTGTTAGCGCTTGAGCTGCATCAACGTGGTCAGCATGTCGTCTGCGGTCGCGATCACCTTCGAGTTTGCGCTGTAGGCACGCTGATGCTGAATCATGCCCACGAACTCTTCGCCCAACTCGACGTTCGAAGTCTCGAGCGCGCCAGCGCTGAGCGCGCCGCGGCCGCCGCTCGCGGGGGCACCCAGCGCGGCGTCACCGCTTTCTTTGGTCGCCATCCACAAGCCCTCGCCAGCGCGAGCGAGGCCGTCTTCGGAGCGAAACTTCGCGAGCACGAGCTGACCGACGGGTGCGCGCATGCCGTTCGTGTACAAGCCCTCGACCATCCCGTTCGACGCGATGCTCACGCCGCTGAGCGCACCGGATGAGTTTCCATCCTGCGATTGCGCCGAGAAGCCGCTCGGCATGCTGAACCCGGTCGTGCCATCGAGGCCGGTGCCACCGCCCGAAACCGTCGAACCGAAATTGAAGTCCACCGTTTGGCCCCCGGTCGCGCCCATGAAATCGAGGCTGACGGGCTGAGTGGTGGTGAGCGAGCTGAGCGCGCCATTGCTGGTGAAGGTCAGCGTGCCGCTACCGACTTCCACGTTCGTGCCCGGCTGCTGGGGATTGAGCTCATCACCGCTGGTGAGCGCGTGATACGTCCACTGCCCGTCACCCACTTTCTGGAAGTAGACGTCGAGCTCGTGTGTGGCTCCGAGGGAGTCAAAAATTTGGATCGCCGTCGACGTATTGGCGGTGTTGGCAGGGTTTGCCGGATCGAAGAGCACGGTCGACGTTGCTGCCGCGGCGTCGAGGTTGGCTGAAATTTGAACCTCGCCGGTTGCTCGGGCTGGAATGCCCGACGTCGGAACGACCAGTGCGCTGACCGACGCTGCGAGCGAGCCGTCGGCGGTCATGGGGCGCCCGCTGAGACGAAGGCCCGACGGATTTACCAAGAATCCCGCGGCATCTACCCGAAATTGGCCGGCGCGAGAGTAGAACGACGAAGTCAGCCCGTTGACGGTTCCCTGAACGACGAAGAAGCCCTCACCACTGATGGCCAGGTCCGTCGGCACACCGGTTTGCGCGAGCGCGCCCTGCGTAAATACCTGTTGTGAGCGGGTTTGTTCGACGCCCGCCCCTCCGCCGCCCGGGGTGCCGCTCTTCAGCAGCACGTCTTCGAACAGCGAGCGTTGTCGCTTGAAACCGGTGGTGCTGACGTTGGCGACGTTGTCGGCCACTACGCCAAGTGCTTCACCCTCCGCCCGCAGGCCGGAGACGCCGTTTTCCATGGCTCGGAGGGTCACGGCCAATAGCAACGCAAGATCGGGGCCAAGCGCCGCGACACTGCACGCGATGACAGCTAGTAGACTCCGACGCGTTCGGCCGGGAGCGCTGCAAACGGCGAGGCGCGTCGAGGCCCGTCCGCCGCCCAGTACGCAGCGAATGCATCCCGCAGCAGGAGCTCGGCGAGCTTTCCGCGCGGAGAGAAGCCCCACTCCGCTTCCTGTGACAGGTCGTCGGGATCGGCGTACACGCGCCAAACGAAGGCTCCGATGAACGCCGGTTCATCGAGGAGCGGTGCGAGCAACGCAGCGTACGCTTCGGCCTGCGCCAGCTGATCGACGCGCACGTTGGCCATGAAATCGGGCCATTCCCAGGGACGAACCGCCGGATCGCTGCGCGTGGTGTAGCCGAACTCGCTGAACATCACGGGCTTCTGCCACGCCTTGGAGAGCTCGTTCACGCGACGCGCCACGTCGCGTCCACCGGCAGCGAGCTCTTCGGCGGTCGCGCCGTCTTTTTCCGCGAGCGGGTAGAAAGCATTGATGCCGATCACGTCGAGGTCGCCCCAAATCACGGTTTGTTCGGCATCGTCCCAGTTGGCGGCGTAGGTGAGCGGGCCGGGATAGATGCGACGGAGTTCGCGCAGCACCGAGCCGAAGCTCGCGGCGCGCGCGGTGGTGACCCAGCTCCGAAGCTCGACCCCAGCGGACAGCATGTCCGCGTGCGCGTCGCGCGCGACCTCGGCCCAGGCGCGCACGAACTCGGTGTAGCCTTTGGCCCAGCGCTCCCAAGCCGCGTCGTCGCCTGCCTCGATCTCGGCGCGCCAGCCGCCGCTCTCCACCCACAGGTGCGGCACGAGCAGCACGCACAGGCCGCGCGCATGCGCCTGCGCGATAGCGCGGCGCACGGCTTTCTGGTTTTCGACGAAGGGCTGCTCGAAAGATAGAGCCACACCGGTCGGCGAAAGGTCGAGCACGCGCCCGAACGGAGTCAGGCTGATCCACGTCGCGCCCATCTTTTGCGCTTCCGAAAGCGCGCGTTCGAACGCCGGCGAGCCGTAGCCGCGCTCGGGATGCAGCGCGCTTTCGATCGGGCCAATCGTCATTCCGCGCAAGGCGCGGCTTTCGCTATCGCGAAAACGAAGCTCGTCGCTCTGGCGCTCGGTCAGCACCGAGCGCGCGCAAGGCTCGGCGTGGGCCCTGGAAACGGTGAGCCAGCCTGTCGCGAGCGCCGCGAGAAACGTAGTGAAGAGCCGCGCCGCGCTCATCCACGCCTGCGAAACAACTCCGACAGCAACTCGTCGCTGAGCTCGTCCAAGCTTTGCACCACGACGTCCGCGCCGGCGCGCTCGAGCTCCGCCTGTCCGTAGCTGTGCGTGACTGCTGCACAGACTAGCCCGGCCGCCTTGGCCGCTTCGACGCCGGCGATCGAGTCCTCGATGACCAGCGCTTGCCGCGCCTTGGCCGGACCGAGCTCCGCGCTCAGCTGCTCGATGCCGAGCACGTACCCTTCGGGATCGGGTTTGCATTCGCGCGTGTCCTCGGCGCTCACCACGTGTTGGACGAGCGCTGCCACGCCGAGCTGCTCGAGGCCAAGCAGGATCTCGTCGCGCAGCGCGCCCGACACCACGCCGACCGGGCCGCACGCCGCGCGCCTGCGCACGAGCTCGGCGGCGCCTGCGAACGTGGGCAAGCTCCGCGCCGCGCGCGCGAAGTACAGGGGCTTCTTTTGCACGATGAGCTCGGCGATTTCCTGTTCGCTCGGGGTCCGGCCGTGGTCGCTCAGAATCGCGCGGAACGCTCCGCGGTCGTCGAAGCCGAGGTAACGCTCGACGTACTCCTGCTGCGAGACGCTGATGCCCAGCGGGCCGAGTGCATCCCGAAAGGCCTCCAGGTGCACGATCTCGTCGTCGGCGAGCACGCCGTTGTAGTCGAACAGAGTGGCGGGAAACGTGGGGATAGGCACTTGAGCGCGTCGTATGAAAGCCGCCGGGGTGGGCGGAGGCTCGGCAGCCGAGCCAAAGAGTGGATTTAGACCGGGGGTCGGCCGCACCGGAGCTTGCATCAGCCGAACGACTATGCCAGCTTCCGCGGGCCCAAAGCCTGGGCCCGGCCGCTAAGCCGTAGTTCGGTGCAGCCGGTCGCAGCGGCGATAGATCTTCATGAATCGTATCCAATGAGCAAGGGCGATCTTCTCGAAATGGAGGGCGTTATCCAAGACGCCCTCGGCGGCGGTCAGTACAACATCCGAGTCGACCAAGGCGGCGCCATCGTGCGCGCCCAGCTCTCCGGACGAATGCGCCGCCACCACATTCGCGTGCTTCCCGGCGATCGCGTGCGAGTCGCGGTCTCGCCCTACGATCTGTCGCACGGTCTGATCGTCTACCGCGGCAAGTGAGGGCGCGGCGCCGTCGCTGCTTGGTCTCGCGCGCTCGCTGATTGCCGGCTCGTGCTGGCTCGCAGTCGCCTGCTCGCGAGCGAAGAGCGACGACGAAAGGCCAGTGCCCAGCGCGGGCCCTTCGCCGACTCCGTCGGCCTTGGCCGCCCCGCGTCCGCCCGCCGGGCCTCCGGTGCTCCTGCATCTGCCGGACCCAGACGAGCTCCAGCCGGCGCCGATCGGCAACGGTTTCCTGCCCGGCGCGCCGCGCGGCAGCGGCCGTTGCCCGCCCGAGATGGTCGATATACGCGGTGAATTTTGCATCGATCGCTATGAGATTTCGCTGATCGACGCGCACAGCGGAGAGCCGCTCTCCCCCCACTATCATCCGACGCGCGCGCAGACTGCCGCGAGCTTCGCCCGTTATCGCGGGCGCGAGCGGCCTGGTACTCCGAGCGTTCCGGAACCGCCGCCATTTCAGCTGCAAGCGGATCCTGCGCCGCTCGCCCGCTCGCGCGCTGGAGTAATCCCTCAGGGTTACTTGAGTGGGGAAGTCGCCGCGGCCGCGTGCGGGGCGGCGGGTAAGCGCTTGTGCTCGCTGTCCGAATGGCTCACGGCTTGTCGCGGCGAGCAAAACCGCAAATACCCGTACGGCGAGCAGTACTCAGAAGGGGCCTGCAACGTGTTCCGCGAAGCTCACCCGGCGGCGGTGCTGCATGGCGATGCCAGCCGCGAGCACCTCGATCCGCGTCTCGGCCTGGTGTCAGGGGAAAAAGGGCCGCTCTTGCGGGTGACCGGCGCGACCCCGAGCTGTCGCAGCCAGTGGGGAAGCGATGCGGCGTTCGACATGGTCGGCAATCTCGATGAGTGGGTCTCCGAGGGCGGCTTCGTGGGCGGCTTCTTCGCGCGCGCGACGCGCGAGGGCTGCGACGCTCGCGTTGCCAGTCACCCGCCTCAGTATTTCGACTACAGCCTGGGGACGCGCTGCTGTCGCTGACCACGTCGGCCGATTGGCCGATATATGTAGGTTTTTATGCGTGGATGTGGGTGGCTCAGGTACGATTTTGAGTATGACATCGCGTGCCTCTGCTTTTCGCCTGACAGGGCGTTGGCTGGCTCCTTCGGTCCTCGCCCTTTGCGCCGCTGCCTGTGGGCACCCGGTCCAACGACAGCTCGAGGGGACCTGGCACGGCGACTCGGTCGAGAACTTCGACGACCGCGATCTCGCTCCTGCCACCGGTTGGGCGAAAAGCCTGCGCTTCACGTTCAGTGGAGAGAAGCTAACCGTGTCGATCGCGGCCGAAGAAGAGCGAACCGGAAAGTACCGAATTCGCTCGGTGCACAACTCGGACGTGGTGCTGTCGGTGTCCCGTGCGGACGGCAGCGAGGACGTGACCCGTCTCAAGCTCGATGATGAGCGCGAGATCCGCTGGATGCTCGGTGAGTCGCGCGCGGTCCTGCTGCGCCGCGAGCTCTGACCCTAGCGATTGAGCTCGAGCGTACGAGTGATGCGCGCGCCTTCGGAGGAGGGTGCGAAATGCACGCTCAGCGCTTCACGTTTCGCGCAGCTCTGAACCAAGGGCGAGAGCGGAGGCGTAAAGCTCACGTCGGTGACGACGCCGGCCTCCGACACGTCCAGGGTCAGCTCGGTCTCCGCGCTCACATGCACGTTGTGAGAACCTTCGGTGTGCTGTTTGAAGCAGCCGTTGATGGCGTCGACCGCGGTCGCCACCCCGGCTTCGACTTCACCGATGGTGAGCGAGTGAATTGCGCTCGCTTCGGGCGCCGCAGCGTCTGGTGTCGCGGGCTCTGCCGAGGCGACCCCGGGCGCCTGCACCGGGCGCACCACCCGCAGGCGCTGGGACGCGACCCTGGGGGCGCCAACCGTCGAAACCGTGCCACCTTCCAGCGTGAATTCGCCGTGCGCAGGCGCGCGCAGCATGGCCGTGACCTGTGTGGGCCGTTCGCGCGGGCCCACCGAAACTACGCCCTGCTCGACATCGACCAGCGTGCGCTCACCCTGCAGCTGGACTCGAAACACCGTGCCGTGCACCGCAACGCGCGTGCCCGCCGCTTCGACCACGAAGCGCTCCGGTTGCGGGCTGGGCACGACGTCGGCTCGCAGCGCGCCCGCGATCAATCGCACGCGCAACACGTCCCCGCGAGCGAGCACCAGCGCCCGACCATTCGGCTCGAGCGTCCAGCGGGCGCGGCCCGCGTGCTTCACTTCCACCGGCTTGTCTTCAGCGATGATGAGCTCCTCGGTCGTTAGCGAGTCGCCGTTCTTGACCGCCTCGAGCGGCGCGAGCGCTGCGACCGGCGGCGCCACGGGCTCTGCTTTAGGCAAGAAGATCGCGGCGAGCCCCGCCGCGACGGCTGCCGCGGGCAAGAGCGCGAGCGCGAATCGGGAATGACGCCGAGCGTTGACTGCCCCGGAGGGCTGCCGAATGGCGTGTTCCAGTTTTGTTTCGAGCGTATCCCAATCGAGCTCGGGCGCTGGCTGACGGCGCGCTTCATCGACCACGACCGACAGGGCGCGCTCGCTACCGTCGTCGTTTCTGCTGAACCTCATGCGGGCTCCTTGTGGGGCTCACCATCGGTGGCCAAGTCGAGATCACCGAGCTCATGCAGCAGCGACGAGAGCGACGGCTCTTCGCGCAGCAGCGCGACGAGCTCGCGTCGCGCGTAGAACAGCCGCGTGCGCACGGTGAGCACGGGGGCCTTCACCGCTTCCGCAATTTCGGCCGGGGACATCCCCTCCATTTCGTGCAGGATGTACGCGGTCCGCTTCTTTTCGCTCAGCCGCTCGAGCAGGCGGTAAAACGCTGCGATTCGCCGGCTGCGGACGACCTGTTCTTCCGGCGTCGCGGCGCCGTCCAGCGGAGTGAGACCCTCGGGGGCTTCGACCAGCTGAGGCCGGCTGCGCGCCGCTCGCCGCTGCATCAGCACGACGTTGACGGTGACGCGATACAGCCAGGTGGAGAAGCGCGACCCGAAACGGAAATCTTTCAGGCTACGATGCACTTGCAGGAAGACCTCCTGCACCACGTCGTCGATGTCGCCGCGGCCGCCGAGCAAGCGCTGCACCAGGCGAGCCACATCACTCCGATGCCGCCGGAAGAGTTCTCGGAATGCGTCCCTGTCGCCCGCCTGGCAGCGCAGGACGAGCACTTCAGGCTCGACCACGGGGCTTAGCGTAATCCTCGGCTCGGGCGCGCGCTTCTGGTAACCGCTGGTCAGCTCGTTCCGAACGGGAGGGAGCTCAGACGCGGAACGCTGCGCATTTGGGATGAGGGCCTGAGCAGCAAGCGACATCTCTTGGGGATTGGATGCGGCATGCCTGCCAGACTTTCATTTTGGTTACTCTCCCACCTTCGCTCACGTGTAGTCGGACCGACCTGGCGGCCCGACTACGAGCGCGGGAGCAGCTGGAAACCTTCGAGAACTTTCGAGTTTCCGGCCCGGACCTTGCGGGCCCGGATCAGAACAGCTTTCGGAGGTCGACCGGCTCTTTCTTCTTTTGAGACAACACCTCGTTCAGGGCGCGAACCAGGCGGGTCTTGGCGGGGCCGGCGATCGACTTGCCATTCTTCGCGGCGTCGATGGCGCGTCGGGTCACTGGGCGGCCGGAGCGTGGCTTGGCCGGCTTTTCCTCGCCGGCGGCGGCCGCCTCGCCCTTCTTGGCCTGGCGCTTCTTCAGCTTCGCGGCGCGATCTTCCGGGCGCAGGCGCTCGAGTTTTCGCGAGGCCGACAGCACTCGGCGCGGGTCGATCTTGTTCTTCTCCAAAAATTCGGCGAACTTGCTGGCCATGGGTCGTGTCTCGCTTTGCGCGGCGCGGGGCATTGCCTCCGGCCAATTCGGGGGCGGAACCATAATCACAACCGGCCGCTTCGTAAAGTCGGGAGGCTTCGCGTGCTGAATCTCGGGGAACGGGAGCTTTCCGAGGCCGCGGCCTACGTGCGCGAGGCCGCACCGGAGCCCCCCGCGCTGGGCGTCGTTCTGGGCTCGGGCCTTTCGGCCTTCGCCGAGGCGCTGACCGACCCGGTTGTGCTCCCCATGCGCGACGTCCCTCACTTTCCGGTCCCCCAGGTGTCGGGGCACCCCGGCAACTTGATCATCGGGCGCCTGGGTTCGGCGCGGGTCGCGTGTTTGCAGGGGCGAGTGCATTTCTACGAAGGGCACCCCGTGAGCGTGGTTGTCTTCGGCGTACGCCTTCTGGCGGAGCTCGGCTGCCGTGCGGTGTTTTTGACCAACGCTGCGGGCGGAATTCGCGATGACCTCGCCGCCGGCGATCTGATGATGATTTCGGATCACATCAACCTGACGGGTCAGAGTCCGTTGATCGGGCTCGAGGACCCACGCGGGCCGCGCTTTCCGGACATGACCGAGGCGTACGACGTGGCGCTGCGCACGCTCGGGCGGGACGCCGCCGAAGAGCTGAATTTGGATCTGCGCGAGGGCGTGTACGCAGGTGTGCTCGGCCCGAGCTACGAAACGCCGGCCGAGATCCGCATGCTACGCGCGATTGGGGCCGATGCGGTCGGTATGAGCACCGTGCTCGAGGTTATCGCGCTGCGCAAGCTCGGTGTGCGCGTGGCCGCGGTCAGCGCGATCACCAACAAAGCCGCGGGCCTTTCGGCGCGGACACTGGACCACGCCGACGTCGAAGCCACCGCCGCCCGCATTCGGCGCGTGTTCGTGGAACTTTTGGCGCGATGGGCTACGCTTTCCGCGTTGGAGCTCGCGCGTGAGTAGTCCGCTCTCGCCATCAGAAGTTGACACGCTGCGAGCGGAGGCGCGCGCGGTTCGTGAGCGCGCTCACGCGCCGTATTCGCAGTATCGCGTGGGCGCCGCCGTCCGTGCGCGCTCGGGCCGCATCTACACCGGCTGCAACGTCGAGAACGCCAGCTATGGCGCCACGTTGTGCGCCGAGCGGGTCGCGGTGTCCGCCATGGTCGCCGCGGGGGAGCGCGAGCTCGACGCGGTGCTCGTGTTCACCGACGATGGCCCGCTCGGCATGCCTTGCGGAATCTGCCGCCAGACTCTGGTCGAATTTGCTGGGCCGACCTGCGCCGTGGTCGTGGCCTCGCCGCGCGAGAGCAAGCTGACCACGCTCGGCGCGTTGCTCCCCGAACCCTTCACGTTGCGCGGATGAAGCGCGAATCGGGCGCCGCGTATCGGGTCTTGCCGGGTAGCCCACCCGAGCTGGTGGTGTACGACGAGCCCCAGCCGTGCCCGTACCTCGACGGGCGGGTCGCGCGCTTACCGCTGCGTATACCGGCTCGCCCGCTCACGCGCTTGGAGCTGGAGCAGCGGCTCGGTGCGGGTGATCGCCGTCAGGGCATTTTTCTCTATCACACGAGCTGTCCGAACTGCCGCGCATGCGAGCCGATTCGCATCGACGTCCGCGCGTTCACGTTCGGGCGCAGCCATCGGCGCGTCGTGCAGCGCGGCGACGCCGCGTTGCGCGTCGAGCTCGGCCCCGCGCTGGTCGACGAGCGGCGCATCGAGCTTTACAACCGCCACAAGTTGTTGCGCGGTCTAGGCAGCGGGCGCCTGCCGATCGACGCCGATGGCTATCGCGAGTTCCTGGTGCTTTCTTCGTGCGAAACCTTCGAGGTTCGCTACACCCTCGACGACGAGCTGGTCGGCGTAGCGCTGGTCGATCGCGCCGACGATTCGCTGTCCGCGGTGTACTGCTACTATGATCCGAGCTACGAGAAGCTCAGCCTCGGCACGTACTCGATCCTGAAGCAGATCGAGCTCTGCCGGCAGTGGGGTCTCCGGTTCTTGTACCTGGGGCTGTACATCGAGGGCTCCGAGCACATGCGCTACAAGGCCCGGTTTCTTCCGCATCAGCGCTTGCTCGACGGCCAGTGGGTAGGCTTCGATAAACCATGAGCGGACTCATCAATCCCGCGGGTGGGCTTCGCTATCACCTGCGGGCCGCGCGCTACTCGCGCGCGCTGTGGGAGCCCTTTCGCTGGGCGCTCGGCCAGTGGCTGCTCGCTTGGGAACCACCGGAAAAAAACCTGGTTTTGGTGGGGCCGAGCGCGGGCTACAACCTGCAACCGTTTTTGTTCGAGCGCTTCGAGCGCTTGGTGTGTCTCGAGCCGGATCCGCTCGCGCGCGCGTTGTTCGCGCGCCGCCTGCGCAAGGCGCCGCTCGAGACGCGGCCCAAGCTCGAATTCGTGTCGGACGACCACCTGCTCGCCAATCCGGAGCGTCTGCTCGAATTGCTGGCAAAGCTCGAGCCGGCGGCGTTGCTCTTCAGCAACGTGCTCGGGCAACTTCGCGCTCTGCTCGCAGTCTCCTCTACCGATGACCCGGCGCTTCGACGCGTACGAAAAGTGGTGCAAGAGGCAATAAGCGGGCGCTCGTGGGCGAGCTTTCACGACCGTGTGTCGGGTTTCGTGCAGCCGAGCTTCGAGGGCGTTCAGAGTACGAGCTCGCGCCTTGCTGACGATGAGCTGATCGCGTCCGCCTACGAGGGCTCGGAGCCGGGCTCCGGGCTCGGTGAGAACGAGCTCTTGGATCACCTCACCGAAGGGTTTTTCCCAGCCGCGCTGCCGCACGCTTACTTCGTGTGGGAGCTCGGGCCCGGCCTATTTCACCTGATCGAGGGCGTCTGCTCCGTGCGGCGGTAGGTCGTTTCGGCGTGCACGTTAACGACCTAACTCCCCGGGATGGGGAGCTTCCGGGCTGCTGTGATACTGGATAATTTCTGGTGAGCGCGATTGCGTCTGCAGTTTTTGTTACTCAGACTGCGGATAGGCGAGCCCGGCTCTCGAGATCGGCCGTCTATCGAACCGACATGAAACTGCTTACGGCCCCTTCGCCGATCGCCCTGGGTTTGCTCCTGGCCGCCGCATGCTCGAGTAACACCGCCGATCCCGGCCCTGAAGCGACCGGCGGCGCGGCCACGAACACCGGCGGCAGCACCTCGACCGGCGGTACCGCCCCATCGACCGGCGGAATCACTTCGACTGGCGGCGTGGTGGCGCAAGGCGGTTCTACCGGCGGTGCGTCGGTTGCGACCGGCGGCATTGCGAGCACGGGTGGCAACGTGGGCAAGGGCGGCATGGCCTCGGGTGGCTCCGCGGGCCGCGGCGGTGCAACGTCGGGCGGCTCAGCGGGGCGCGGCGGTGCAACGTCGGGCGGTTCGAACGCGACCGGCGGCGTCGGTGGCGCGACTGGCGCTTGCGGTTCGACCATGAACACCCACCCGTTCGGCTGCAAGTTCGCTTGGGGTATCGCCAGCCCCAATGGCGCTCTCACGAACTACAGTTACCTGCAATTCATGTCGACCTGGGTCGGCTCCGAGGTCAAGGCCGACGGCTCGATCAGCTCCTGCAGCGGCTGCTCATGGCTCAGCAATCAGGTCTCGAAGACCAACATCATTCCCGCGTTCTACGCGTACTTCATCGGCTTCTACGGGCACGCCAACGGCCTGCCCGACGGCAATCAGACCAGTGGGCAATCGCTCACCACGGGCGGCGCCGCGCTGATCAAGGCGAACCGCGCCAAGATCGTGCAAATGTACGCTTGGTACGCGCAGCAGGTTTTCAAGGTGTGGCCGACCAAGCCGCTGGTGTGGCTACTGGAGGGGGACTACGTGCAATACGCCGGCACCAGCCAATCGAGCCCCCTCAGCTATCCCGAGCTCGGACAGCTCGCGGCGGATATCACCTGCGCCATCAAGTCCAACATGCCGAACGCGGTCGTGGCCATCGACCAATCGAGCTGGAACGCGGACGACATCACCAACAAGTTTTGGAACGCGATGGCCGTCGCCAACTACGACATGGTCTGGACCACTGGGGTCGGCAACAACAAGGGCTTCCTCGAAGCTTCGGCCACTAGCACGACCTACAATCACGCCACCGCAACCTATGCGTACCTGCACAACCTGACCAAGCGCTCGATCTTGGTCGACACTAGCGCCGGCATTTCGGCGGCCGGGGACAGCTGGTCGACGGCTTCGGTCATGGACCTCAACGGCCGAATCGCCGAAGGCGTGGTGGCCGCGAACATCACCGGCACTCCGCCGTCGAACCTGCAGAGCAATTTGAGCTCGCGCGCCGCGCTCGACGCGCTGCCCGGCTGCCAATAGGATTTTTGCGCCCCGCAGGGGGGCGTGGCACACGCAGTGAGTGCGGGTCGTCGCGCTCACTTGTTCCAACACCGAGATCGTGTGCGCGCTCGGCTGCGCCGAGATGCTAGTCGCAGTCGACGATCACAGCGACTACCCCGAAGAGGTCGTGAAGGGCCTCACCAGGGTCGGCCCCGACCTCGGCGTGGACGCGGGAAGGGTCGCGGCGGCGCGTCCCGATCTGGTGCTGGCGTCGCTCACGGTGCCGGGGCACGAGCGCGTGCTCGAGAGCTTGGCACGCGAGAAATTGCCGTTCGTGGCCTTCGAGCCGCGCAGCGTCGCTGACGTCTACCGCGACGTTCGCGAGGTGGCGCGCTTGCTCGGCGTCAGCGAACGCGGCGAGCAGCTGGTGAGCGAAATGCAAGCGGAGCTCGAGGTGCGGCCGGCGCCGAGCGGGCTGCGCGTGTTGGTCGAGTGGTGGCCCAAGCCGGTGATCGTGCCGGGCCGCGATAGTTGGGTAAACCAGGTGCTGCTCGCGGCCGGGGCCGAAAACCCGTGCGCCGACTGGCCCCTGAAGAGCACGCCGCTCACCGAGCAAGCTGCGGCAGAGCTCGCTCCCGATGTGTCGGTGATCGCGTGGTGCGGCGTGCGCCTCTCGAAGTATCGGCGCGAGGTGGTGCTGAGACGCGCTTCCTGGCAAGCGCTCGAGCTGACCCGGCGCGGCCGGGTTTACCCCGTGCCCGAGGCTTGGCTCGGTCGACCCGGGCCACGCCTCGCCGAGGGCGCCCGCGAACTCCGGCGCATCGTCACGTCGCTGCGCTCCTAGCGCTGCGCAAGCTTTGCGATTTCAGTGCCGCCGAGCAGGAAGCAGCCCAGCCCGAAGTCGTCGAGATCGGGGGCCTTGTCGAGCGCGAGTGGCTGCCCATCCGACGGCTTTCGTCCGGTGCGCTGCACGTAACCGAGGAAGCCGTCCGGGTGAACGGCGCTCGCCATCGCGCGCCAAGCGTTCACGATCGCCGGCTTGAACCGCGCTTCGTCGAGCAATCCGCTGCGAACGCCGAAGGAAAGGCCGTGCGCGAACAGCGAGGTCCCAGACAGCTCCGGCCCGCCGAAGTCATCGGGATCGCCGAGGTTCACGTTCCAGAAGCCGTCGCTGCGCTGAGCCGCGCGAATCGCGCTCGCCATGTCTTGAAAATCACGGACGTATCCGGCCCGGTGCGGGTCTTCCTTGGGCAACACGGCCAGTACTCGCGCGAGACCAGTGAACACCCAACCGTTGCCGCGTGACCAATAAATCGGCTTTCCGTTTGCGGTTTGAGCGGGCGGGTCGAAGTCCTTGTCACGCCACCACAGGTGAGCTTCGGCGTCGTAAAGCGGCCCACCGCTGCCGCTCGCCCCGCCACTGTCGCTCGAGTCGCCTGCCGAGTTTCGCGTGTACTCGTAGAGCGCGGCCATCTTCTCGAAGTAGCGCGTGTCCTTCATCATGACGCCGAACTTCGCCAGCGCCGGCATCGACATCTGAATGGCGTCGACCCAGAACCAGTTGCTGACCACGTTGCTCATCAGCAGCGCGTCGAGGCTGGTGCGGATCGCGTTGATTCGCTCGGGCTGCGGATCGATCGCGTACAGGTCGAGGTAGGTTTGCCCCGCGCATTGATCGTCTGCGAAAACGCTGGTCGCGCCGCGGTTCAGCCCCCAAGCGTGGCTCTCGCCCCAGGTCACGGCGTACGTATAGTACTCGACCTTCGGCTGAACCGCGTAGAGCGCCAGCAGACCCTCGTAGTAGACCGCGCGCGTCCAGATGTTGCTCGCGTTCCGGAAGTCGATCATCGCGCCCGGGTCGGGCCACTCGTTCATGAAGTAGGCGTTGGCTCGTTCGAGCACCGGCAGCACCGCTTCGAGCTCAGGATACTCGGGGCTCGGCGCACTTCCGCCGGCGCCGCCGTCATTGCCTCCGGGCGCGCCACCCTCGCTGGTCGCGCCCGCGCCGGCCGTCGTTCCGCGCTCGCCGCTAGCGCCGCTGTTCGAGCCGCCCGAGGGGGACCCGACGATGTTGGGGGTCGCCCGGCCGCGTTTGGCCCCGCCCAGTGCCTGGTTAGCCTCGTCGGCGCGCTCGCAGGCCCACAACACGATCGCGCAAGAGACCAGGCCTCGGAGCAGCAGCGTGGTCCGAATGGTTTTGTGCGGCACGACGGACATCACCCGCAGCGAGTCTAGCAGCTGCGGTCGCCGCGGTGCCGCGCGGAATGCCGTGACCGCGCCAGGGAGCGGTCACGGCACTGCGACTTTCCGCTCAGGGAATGAATTGCAGGTCGTCGATGGTGAGGTCGACGTCGTACGGCGTCGGCGAGGTGCCAACTCCCGCAGGCGGCGGCAGCACCCAGGAAACGAACGTGATTTCCTTCGGGTTGACGGTCGGCTCCGGTTTGCCACCGATGAGCTCGGACCAGAGCACCTTCACCACGGTCGGAGTGGAGGTGACCGGAATGGCCTTCATGGGGGCGCCGCAGGTGCCGTCGTACTGACTGGCCCCGGCGGGCATGCAACGGCCGTAGTTCGGGTCCTTGTCCGGGTCGGTCGCGTTGGCCTTGTGCGCATTGAGCCAAGCAGAGGCGACGTCGTCGCCCGCGGTTCCGACGTTCAGGCTGACCGTGTTGCCCATCGCCACGCTGCCGCTGATCGTGAACTGGATGCCCTTGAACGCCGAGGCATCGACCTTGCCACAGCCACCGACCGCGGCCGTGGCCGGGTTTACGCCCGAGAAGAACAAGCCGACGCCGGAGTAATCGCCGACACTGCCGGTGATGTGCCAGTTCCCTTTGGTCACGTCGGACTTGAGCGGGTAGGTCCCGGTCGTCGGATAGATGAACGTGCCGCCCGAGAAGGTGGTGGTGAAGTCGCCGAAGGAGGCATTCTCGGTGGACGTCGCGGTTTCCAGGTACGTGAAGTCGGTGATCATCTGCATGGGGGGCGCGCAGGGGAATGCGCCGTTGGCGTTCACGCCGCCGCTGCCGCCCGTCGCGCTTCCACCGCCGGTGTTGCCGCTGGTGCCGCCCGTGTTGCCGCTCGAACCGCCGGTCCCGCTCGAACCTCCCTTGCTGTCCTTGTCATCGCTCGAGACGCAGCCCGCGATGCCGCAAACGGAAGCCGCGCAGAAGAACAAGAGAGCGTAGAACGGAGTGTTCGAGATAGTCATGGTTCTTTCCTCACTGGAAAACAAAGACGTTCCGAAGAGCCGCACGGGCTCATGAAGCGCGCG
Source organism: Polyangiaceae bacterium (assembly GCA_035549735.1). GTDB lineage: Bacteria > Myxococcota_A > Polyangia > Polyangiales > Polyangiaceae > PMG-095. Next base: position 40,997 of record DASZQI010000061.1, read on the forward strand.
CGACCTTGTAGCAGAAAATGCGACGCACTCGCGTACCACGACATCCTCGGAACCCAAAGACCGTGGCTCGGTCCGGCAAGCGCGGGAAGCCCAGGTTTTTCAATGATTCCAATATGTTAATTGCCCTAACTAAGTGATCGGCGCCCGCTGGGCACCCCACCGTGCGCGGTCTAGGGCAGGGGTCTGCCGATGCCGCCGAGCCCGTAACCTCTCCGGCGCTCGCCGGCTCGCGCTACTCGAAAGTGCGCGCTTCGATCTCGTCGATCTGCGCGAGCGCGGCGGCGAGCGCGTCCTTGGTGCGTTCGAGCGAGGCGCGGTCGCCTTCCCACTTGCCGCGAGCGCGGTTGAGAATGCCCTGATCGTTGGCCAGAGCGGTGCGCGTTTGCTCGAACTGCGTGCTCACCGACTGCAGACTCGCTTCGAGTTCGCTGACCCTGGCCTCGGCAGAAGCCAGGCGATTGGCGAGCGCGGAGGCCTCGTTGCTCTTCTCCGCGAAGGCGGCGGTGAGGGCTGCGAGTGAGCTTTCCTTGTTCGCGAGCGTGGCTTGGGTGGTCTCGAGGTTCCCGCGCGTTTGGGCCAGATCGGTCTCCAGCCCTTCCACGCGCAGCTTGCGCTTCTCGAGGTCTTTGCGCGCCTCGTCGCGCTCGCCGGTTCGCGCCGCCAGGTCGCGCTCGAGGCGTGCCACGAGTTCGTTGCGTTCACCGAGCGCTGCGGCGTGAGCCGAATCGCGCTGGCCGAGCACCTCTTCGTGTGCGTTGCGCAGTGCTTCGAGTTCGCGCGCGCGCACGCCGTCGAGCTCGGCCCGCAACTCGGACAGCCGCTGATTGCTGGCGTTTTCCGCGTCGATCAGGGCTTGTTCGTGCTCCGCGCGCAGCCGCCTGAGCGTCTCCTCGCTGCCCCGCTCGAGCGCCGACAGCTTCTGGGCATGCGCCTCGCCGAGCTCGGCTTCGCGCGCAGCGAGGACCTGGCTGGCCGCGGCAGCGGCCGCGCTGCGCTCGCGCTCGAGCGTCGTCGCAAGTGTCTGTTCGGCCTCGGCACGCGCCGCCGCTAGTGCCTGCTCGGCCTCGGCGCGCGCGGCTGAAAGCGCCTGCTCGGCGCGCTCGCGCTCGGAGGCCTCGGTCGCCAGCACGGCTTTCTCGAGATCCGCCTGGGCGCGAGCCTCGAACTCGACTTCGCGCGTGCTGCGCGCGACCAGCTCGGCGTCGAGTTGGCTCTTGAGCTCGGCGGCTTCGCTGGTTTTGGCGTCGAGATCGGTCTTGAGCTTGTCGGCCTTGCGCTTGAAGTCCTCGGCGCGCTTGCTGGCCGCGTCCTTGTCGACGCTCAACGCTTGGTTGCTCTTTTGCAGATCCGCGAGTTGCTTGTCGACCTCGGCGATGTGATCTTGCAGATCCGCGCGTTGCCGCTCCAGATCGATCGCGCCGTCTCGGAGCAGCACCAGCTCCTTGTCGCGATGCGTGAGCTGATCGCGCAGGTCGAGCAGCTCTTTGTCTTTCTTGTTGAGCTGTTCGCGGAGATCCAAGAACTCGCGCGCGGACCCGGCGCCGGGGCCTTTGCCGCTGCTGGCCTTGGATTTCACCTCGTCGAGCTCGCGCTGCAGACGTTGAACCTCGTGGTCCTTCGCGCTGCCACGGCGCTGCACGTCTTCCAGCTCGGTGATGCGCGCTTGAGCTGCTCGCGCTTCCTCTTCCAGTTGCGCCGTACGTGCGCGATGGCGCTCCAGCTCTTCCTTGAAGCGCTGCGTTTCGGCGTCGAGCGCGCGACCCGGCACCGCAGACAGCGGTCGCGGCGTGAGGTTGCGGCCGCGCGGCACCAGAGACGAAGGCAGCGCCGCGGGCACCGACGGAACCGGTGCGGGCGCGGACTGGAGTCGCGCCGGCACGGGCGAGGAAAGATGCGGCTCACTCGGGAAAACCGAGTTCAAAGCCACGTCTTCGGGGTCTGGCTCCGGCTGTTCGGAGTGAACCTCCGCCTCGGCAATTTCCAGCTCGTCCACCTCGCTCTCGTCCGCGAACGACGGCAGCCCCTGCTCGGAGCCGCTCAAATCGACGGCCGGCGGCTCTTGCGACTGAGGCGCTGCCCGCGAAAGGTCCAAGATGGAATCGAAGGCCTGCTCGGTGAGCTTCTCGGTCTCGAGCTCGACCTCTGCATCGGCGATCTCGACCGAGTCGGTATCCAGGATTTCGACGGCCTCTTCTTCGATCTGCAGGTCGTCTTCGATGACGATCGCGTCGTTGCTGACCGGCGCGTTGCTGGGCGAACCGAGCTTGATGAATGGCTCGGTGCGCGCGAGCAGATCGGCGAAACTCACCGGCTTGTGGACGTAGTCTTCGGCGCGGGTGCGCAGCCGCCGGTGCTGCTCGAAGGTTTCGTCGCTCGATTCCGAGCTCATGATGATGAGCGGAACGTCCTTCAGCCCGGGATCGCGCTTCAGCTTGTTGCACACCGAGAAGCCGTTCATTCTCGGCAACTCGATGGCCAGCAGAATCAAATCGGGACGATCACGCGCGGCCGTCTGCAGGCCGGCGCTTGCGTCGTCGACGACCGTCACACTGCAATCGAGGCGTGACAGTCCTTCTCGGAGTTCCTCGGCGAACGCGGCGTCACTCTCGAAGACCAGGACCTTGGTGGGCATCGGGGTCGTTGCGGTCGTTACCCGCGCTCGGGGCTCAGAATACGGAGGCGGCGCGACGGCACAGCGCCACGATATCGGGCGCGTCCCGTGGGGTCAAACTCTGGGATCTGCTTCGGTTTCCTTCGCTGCTGCCGGCCGCACAGGGTGCGATACCGCTCGGGATTTCGGGCTCAGCGGCCGCGGCTTGCTTTTTCCGCGTGTCCACTCTGGCCCATGCGGCTGGCCAGCTTGTCGAGCACGGCGCGCAACGGGACGTCGCGGGCGCGAAGCCCCACTAGCGCATGAAACATCAAATCAGCGGCCTCGCTGGCCACGCGGTCCTCGCTTTCGTCGGCGATGGCCCGGGCGAGTTCGTCCGCTTCCTCTCTGAGTTTTGCCCCGATTTTGGCAGGGCCTCCGTCGAGTAACGAACGCGTATAGCTTTTTTCCGCCGTGCTCTGGCTGCGCGCGCGAATCAGCGCTTCGAGCTCGGGCAGGAACGGCGTGGCTTCCGCGGGCTTCTCGACGAGCTCCTCCGCGCTTCGCACCTCGTGAAAGAAGCAATTCGGGCGACCGGTGTGGCACGAGGGGCCGTCCGGATCGACCAACAGCAGGAGCACGTCTGCGTCGCAGTCGGCGGCCACGCGCTGCACGCGCAACGAATGGCCACTGGATTCGCCTTTTTCCCAGAGCGCCTGGCGGGAGCGGCTGAAAAACGTGGCTTTGCCGGTCTCCAGCGTGCGGGTGAGGGCTTCTTGATTCATCCACGCGACCATGCGGATTTCGCCGGTCAATCGGTCTTGGGCGATGGCAGGGATGAGGCCAGTTTTGGAATCGAATGCAGGTTTCACGGGGCCGGCGAGCGTAGCGCGTTTTCCTACATTCGCGCGTAGACTGCGTATCGCGAATGGAACGGGGGGCCGATGCCCCGCGGATTCGCTTCGTGGGGGCCTGGCCCCTCGTGAAACCGGAGCTAACTCCGCGAAATTGCGTGTATAATCGCATGGCCCAGATCCTGCTCATCGATCAGCTGAGACCCGCCCCGGTCTCAGAGGAGTTTTTGATGGCTCGCAGCCTTTCTCTCGCCCGACTCACTCGCTTCGGCGTCGCCCCGTTTTGCGCGCTGCTCGGTTTGGTCGGTTGCTCGTCGACCGAACAGTCACCGACTCCGCCGGGTGGCGTCGACCAGATCGTGTACGCGGTGCGCCAGCACACCTTGGTCGAGGGCGGCAAGGTCGAGCGAATCGACGTCGCGGGGGGCATGGGCCAGGTCATGGACTACGGGCGGTTCGTGCCGGGCGGGCGACTCGAGATTTTGGATCTCAGGACCGGGGACACCGAGAACATCATCGAAGATTACACGACGGCCGACGTCTCGAGCGTCGATCTGAGCTTCGACGCGACCAAGGTCGTGTTCACGATGAAGCGCGACGAGAGCGACCAGTACCACGTGTACACCGCGCCGCTGAAGCGCGACGCGTCGGGCAAGTTCGCGCTCACCCAGCTCACGTTCGGGCCGTACGACGACCAGAACGCGGTTTTTGCCGCGGCCGAGCGGATCGTGTTCACCACCAATCAGGGTTACACCGAGATGGGCACGCGCGCGGACGAGTACAACCACTCGCGCGTGGTGACACAGCTCGCGAGCATCACCGAAGAAGGCGGCGACGCGGATCGCAAGCTTTGCTCGCAGAACCTTTCGCACATCGTCACGCTGTTTTCGATGCAGGACGGGCGTATCGGCTTCGCACGCTGGGAGCACCTCGAGAACGTCAACGACGTGAAGCTGTTCGCGATGAACCCGGACTGCACCCAGGTCGTGGCGGTCGGCGGCCAGCACGGCAAACCCGGCAATTCGATCGTGCAAGCCACGGAGTCGCAGACGCCGAACGTCTTCTATTCGATCGTGACCGAGCGCGAGAACACCATTCAAGCCGGCGCGTTGGTCAAGATCGACGCACGCTCCGACTCACTGATTGGCGCGTTCGACGAGGAAAAGGAAGAGGAGCTCGCGTACACCGTGCTCACGCCGAACGTGCCGCTCGACGACGCGCAGTCACCCGAAGGGCGCTATCGGTCACCGGTGGAGCTGCCGGACGGCAGCGTGCTGGTGTCTTGGGCGGGCGGTCCGGTCAACGAGATCAGCGAAGCGATTCTGACGCCGCCGGACTACGGTCTTTATCGGTTCGTGGCCTCCGAGAATCGTCGCGAGCTGGTGTTGAATCACGAGGACACCTGGGAGCTCTACGCCAAGCCGGTGACCGTGCGTAGCGTGCCCAAGGACCTGGGCTCGCGCCAGACCACGGTGAGCGCCTCGGAGCCCGCGCTGATCGGGTCGCTCGACGTGTCGCGCACTTCGCTCACCTCCAAGCACGGCGAGCACGTGAGCGGCGCCCAGTTCGACGACACACCGATGGACGTCGCACTCGCGCAGGCCGTCAAGGTGCGTGTGATCGAGGGCTTCTCGAGCGAGGCGGCGAACCAGACCATGTTCGGTCTGACCATGGCCGAAGGCGCGGCGATGCTCGGTGAAGCTCCGGTTCAGGCCGACGGCTCGTGGCTCGCGAAGATCCCGCCGTACGTACCGGTGCACTTGCAGCCGGTGGACGAGTTCGACTTGGCCATTCGCAGCCAGACCACCTGGATTCAGGGCATGCCGGGTGAGGGGCGCGTGTGCGGCGGTTGCCACGAGGATCGCACCGCGGCGAACGTTCCCGGCGACCAGGCGCAGACCATCGCGGCCGCCAAGGGCGCCGTGAACTTCATGATTCCGATCAAGGAGCGCGTGGAATATCCGTGGGCCTACGCCGACGACACGACGAACCCACGTGAGCTGCAGAAGCTCTTGAACACCCGCTGCGTGAGCTGCCACAACGAGACCAAGAACGGCAACGGCCCGCAGGAGTTCTACACGGTCACCATGACCGACAAGGTCACCGGCACGTCTACCGAATACCAGATCCCTCGGCTCGACCTGACTGCTCGCCCGATTACGGTTACCTACGATCGCAACACCAAATCTTGGCCGGCGAGCTACGTCTCGCTGTTCTATCCGGCCGCGCTGGAAATGGAGATGGGTCGCGGCGCCGAGGTCACCGGCACCGTGCCGCCGAAGTGGGCGGTGCCGAGCGATGCTCGTCACAGCGCGATGATCGAGAAGCTCAACATCACGTCGACCAAGACCCCGACCAGCTACGCATGGCCGCTCGGGCAAGCCTTCTCGGACCCCAACATCCAGGGCGGCACGCGCACCGATCACGCTGCGGTGGCCGGGCTGACTCGCGACGAGGCGGTGATGTTGATTCGAGCCATCGATATGGGCGGGCAGTTCTATGCGCGGCAGAACACGCAGTTCGTCGCCTTCGGCAATGACCCGGTCGCCGTCAAGATCCCAGGAGCAAAGTGATGACCAGCAAGATTCGTGGGTTTTTTGGTATCGCTCTGGCCTTCGGTCTGGTTGCCACCGCGAGCTCCTCCAGCGCTGCCAACCCGAACACGCTCAGCGGACGTGCGGCGGTCTACGCCTCGCTCGATCAACGCTCGCTCGAGGACATTACCGGCTCTGAAGCGCTGAGCACGCAGCTGCGCTCCGCGAACATTGCACCGACGCGGATTTGGAAGCTGCTCGAGCACGGAGAAAAGGTGGAGTGCCTGAGCTGCATTCCGGTCGTTTCGAAGTTGCTGTTTGCGCCGAACGACAAGACGCGCGAGATCAGCGCGTGGTGGCTGCGGCGCCGCATCTTCGGCGTGTTCGGCAAGGGCGAGGTGTACTCGCAGATGCTGGCCACGTTGACCGACTCGAGCGAGACCGAGATACGGCGCTCCTATGCGGCCAACGCCATTGGGGAGTTCTTGAACCCCGCGGGCGTGCCCGACGTCGCTAAGGCGGCCATCTCGGATGGCTCGGCGCGCGTTCGGCTTTCGGCCGTGGCCGCGCTGCAGCGCTTGAACAACGAAGGCCCCGGTCGTGAGCTCGGTCAGGCGCTCGCGGACTCGAGCGAGGACGTGCGTCTCGCCGCCTTGCGTGCCGCCATCTCGGTCAACGTGTTCAGCAGCGCAGACAAGGTGGTCGAGCGCTTCGGTGACTCGTCGGCGCTCGTGCGCCGCCGGGCGGCGGAAGCCGTCGGCGCGATGAAACTCGCGGACTCGGTCGTGGGCCTCACCATGCTGGCCACGGAGAGCAACGAGTCGTCGCCCGAGGTACGAGGTGCGGCGGTGTGGGCACTCGGTCAGATCGCCGACTCGGCTGCCAAACCGGCCGTCCAAGCGGCTCTTTCGGACTCGAACTCTTTGGTCCGGGACGCCGCGCGTATCGCTCTCCGGCGACTGTGAACGCAAGCGCCCAAGGCGCCGCTCGCACTCGTGGTAGGCTGTTAAGCGCTCTGCCGATGCCAGCTCCAAAAGTTTCGCGTCCGGGCGTTCTGGTGCTTTTCGCGCTGCTCTCGCTAGGGGGCTGCTCGCGCGACGATCAGTCGGGGGCGAAGAGCACCTTTTACTCGCGCAAGATCGGGCCCTTGCTGGAGCAATCGTGCGCGACCAGCCCTACGCGCTCGAGCTGTCACGTGAAAGCGGATGCGCGAGGCAACGCGCTCGGCAACCTGAGCGTCGAGAGCTACGAGGATCTCTATCTGCGCAAGGATCTGCTGGTCAACTATGGCCCGTACGGGATGCCGGGCCTGTTGCTGAAGGTGGTGCCGAATCTCAAGCTCAGCCTGACTTCGTATCGCTCGAAGGACCCGCTGATTTTGACCACGGACATCGTGCACGCGGGCAATCGCCAAATCGACACGGCGAGCCCAACCTTCACTACGCTCGAAAAGTGGATGGTCGGCGGTGCGGCGGAGAACAACGCGCCGCAGACGGTGCAGGCGTCCCCCCAGCCGGGCTGCTCGGACGTGCTGGGTGAGGATCCGCTGTTCGACGCGACCAAGGACCCGACTGCGGCGGATTTCGCGACCTTCCGCGACTCGGTAAACCCCATCTTGGGGGAGCGCTGCGCGGCTGGGAATTGTCATGGCTCGGCCGCGAACTCGCTGCACCTGACTTGCGGTGCGACGGCCGAGCAGGTGCGTTGGAACTACTTTGCCGCGGGCGACTATGTCTCTGCGGATCCCCGCTCGAGCGAGATTCTGTTGCGCACGCTGTCGCCTACGGTCGGCGGCAGCTATCACGAAGGCGGTCCGTTCTGGACCTCGGTCGACGACGAGAATTACAAGGCCATTCTGGCTTGGGCCACCGAGAAAGGTGGGCCCTCGCAGATACCGACCGACCCCGGCTTCGACCTGTTCGCGACGCGAGTGCAGCCGATGCTGGTCAAGCGCGGTTGCATGATGCTGGGCTGCCATTCCGCGGCCATGTTCCACGACTACCGGCTGCGCGGTGGCAGCGGTGGCCACTTCGGGCTTCCGGCTACCCGTCGCAACTATCGGCTGACTTTGGAGCAATTGGCGCTCGAGTCACCGGACCCGAACGCGAGCCGCCTGATCGCGAAGAATCTGATTCCAGGCGAAGGCGGCATGCTGCACCGGGGCGGGCCGTTGTTTGCCGCGAACGGTCGGCCCGAAGCCTGCGATCTCATGGCGGCCGAATCGGGCGAGCTCGACGATCAGGCTCCGTACTGCGTTCTGGTCGCCTGGATTGCGAAGGAACGCGCGACTCGCATGGCTAGCGCCGCCGCGCTGTCCGCGGTGGTGTACGTGAAGCGCGCTCCGCGGCCGCTCCCTGACACCCTGCAGGATTGGGAAACGTTCGCGGCCGGTGCAGACGTGGTCAGCGTCGCCGTCACACCGGGCGCGGCCGGTGCGCTCGCGGTCGGCGCCGAGACTAGCCTTTCACGCCTGTGCGGGTTGGATCCGGCGACCAGCGACGCGCGCCGACCGGCGGTGTCCTGGGATGGTTCGCGGGTGGCGTTTTCTGCCCGTACCGCCGCGAACGCGCCGTATCGCATCTACGTGGTTTCCGGCGGCGCTTGCGCGGTCGAGCCGGCGATCGACGCCGCACCGGTCGACGCCCGGGGCGGGGCACTGTCGACGAACGGCGAGCTCGTGCACAACTTCGACCCGAGCTTCTCGCCCGACGACCGAATCGTGTTCGTTTCGACGCGGGGCAACCTGGTCGAGACCGGGCAGCTGTCGTTTCCCGGGCCCCGTCGCACGCCGGCGGATCCGTCGAAGCTCAATACCAACCTCTACGTTCGCGACAGCGACGGTTCGATTCGCCAGCTCACGTTCCTGTTGAACCAGGAGATGTTGCCTTCGTTCATGCGCGATGGCCGCGTGATTCTGACCGCCGAAAAGCGCGCGCCGAATTTCTACCAGTTGGCTGGGCGCCGCATCAATTTGGACGGCGGTGACTACCACCCGCTGTTCGGCCAGCGCAGCACGGTAGGGTTCGATCAATTCAGCAGCGTGGTGGAGCTCAGCGACAAGAACCTGGCTGCCATTTTCAGCGAGCGTGGGGCGGCACACGGCGCAGGAGCGCTGGCCATCATCAACCGCAGCATCGGTATCGACCAGCGCAGTGAAAATCCGGACGACTATCTGGTCGACCCCGACGCCATCAGTTTCCCGAACGAGAACTTCTATCAGCACTCGATTCAGATTTTCGATAAGGCGGCGACCGGACGGCTAGCATCGACGCAGGGCGCTTATGCCAGCCCATCGCCGCTGCCGGATGGCAGGCTGCTGGCGAGCTACGCTGCTGGGGCGACCAACCTCGGAACCTTCAACGGGGGCTTCGACGTGGTGGTCGTCAACCCGAACACGGGGGCGCGCACGGTGCTGATCCCCGGTCCCGAGGACGCGCTGTGGCCCGTGGGCCTGTACGCGAAGCAAAACATCGGCGTCTTTCGTTCGCGTTTGGACGAGGCCAACGGCGCCACCTCGCTCGATCCAAGGAACGGGACACGCGCGGAGATCACCTATCTCGATTTGCCGCTGCTCACGACCCTGCTGTTCCAGAACACGCGGTCGGGGCGCAATTTGCCGGTGGATCAGCCGCACGCGCAGGTCTGGCAAGATCTGCCACCCGAACCGGGCGTGACCAGCTTTGCGACCGGCGGCTCGTTCGTGACCACTGATAGCTACGGGCAACTCTACGTGCGCCGCTCGCTGCTCGGGGAAATCGCGCCGGCCGGAGATGGTTCGGCCAAGGTCGCGTTGCCCGGCGGCATACCGTATCTGTTGGCGCTGAGAACTCAGCTGGCGTCCGATACGAGTCCGACACTGCACTTCCAACGTGAACAGATGCAGGCGTATCCGGGCGAGGTCGTGCGTCAGTCTTTCCGGCGCGATTTCTTCAACGGCCTGTGCGGTGGTTGCCACGGCTCGGTGAGTGGCCTCGAGAATCACGTGGCCATCAACCCCGACATTCTGACGCAAGCCTCGGTGGTCGAGGCGCGTGGGGGCGACCCGCTCGATCTGGTCGGCGCGGTTCCCGGCACCCCTGAAGGTCCTGAATTTCCCTGATGCGTCGCTAGTCGTTGCGCGCTGCGCGCGGCTTCACTGCACGACGATGGTCTTGCTCACCGTGACCAGATCGCCGTCGAACGGCGGAATTTTCGCGCGTCGCAGGGTGCTTGCAATGCAACCACCCGTCGCGGTGCCCGCGAAGGGCGGGCCGCTCAGTTTGGCCGTGGTGACGCGGCCCGAGGGAGCGAAGGTGAGCGTGACGTTGGCCACGCCCGAGGGATCGCCCTCTTTGCGGCAAGCCGAGGCCTGAGCGGCGGCGGTGGCCAGCGCGCTCGCTGCCGCGCTGCGATCGAAGGGCGTGCCAGCGGCCGCAGCGGGCGGCTTCGGCAGGCTCGGAGCTTTGGGCTCGACTTCAGCTGCGGCCGCGCTCGGCTCGCTCGCGCCCGCTTGGCTGGGCTTCGCCTGTGCGTTCGACTTTTCCTTTACGGCAGCGCTGGCGGCGGCCGCGTGCGTGGGCGCGGCGGCCTGAGCGCTCGCGGCGCTCGGATTGGCGCTCGCTATTTCCAGCGGGGCCTCCGCGAGCTCGGCGCTGGGCGCTGGTTGGCTCGGCGCGACCGGTGCTGGCTCTGCCGTCTGCGGGCGTTCGAGCTCAGGGCTCGCCGCAGTGTTCTGCGCGACCTCGGGGTTCCTGATTTCGGCCTTGCGCGAGCTCAGCGCGAAGGCGACCGCGCCCGCGGCGAGCGCGCCCGCGACCAATACCCAGCCGAGCCCTCCACCCTTCTTCTTTTCGTTCGCGGGCTTGCTCGTTGCCCCGGGTTTTTTCGGCACGTAGACGCGCGCAGCCGGCTGCGTGGCCTCGGATTCTTGCGGCATGGGCTGCGACGGAGGCGGGTCGGACGGCGCTTTGCGCGCGAGATCCGCGAGGGTCGGACTCGCGAGCGCGGCCGTGCTCCCCTGGCTGCCGGTCAGCCCGAGCAGGAAGTCCACGTCTTCTCCAGAGCGCGCGAGCTCGGGGCCCTCCGGGTGAGCGAGCAGGTCGAGAGGTGGCGCGCTGCTGGGAGCCGCAGGCGCAGGCGCGCGGCTGGCGAGTGACTCCGGCGGTTCGGAGTGTGCCATGTCGCTCAAGTCGACGAGACCGCTGCCCGAGGGCGGGGGGGCGTCGAACAGATCGTGGCTGACGCCCTTCCTGCTTTCCTCGAGCATGGCTTCGCGCGCGATCTTGCGCGGCGGAGGCCTGCGACGACCGAGCCCGCCGCCAGGCGGGGTCGAGCGCGTCTTCAACGGCGGTCGCGGCCTTGGGCGCGCGGGCCCCTGCGGCAGCGGTGAGCGAGCGGCGGGTGCAGGCGGGCGCGACGAGCGGCGGCTCGGAGGCTCGGAGGGGTTCAATCGAATGGGTTCGTGGCAACGCTTACAGCGCAGCACCACGACTCTGCCCGTGAGCTTCCTTTCAACCAAGTCGTCGGCCACGCTGAAGCGGGCGCCGCACGACCTGCACGTTACCGCATACGGCAAGCTGTTACGCTCCTCGGGTTCCAAGGCAGTATCCCCGGAAGCCGTCGGCCTCGCAAGTCGCAAGCAAGCCCCGGGTTTCTGCGCAATGTCGCGCGTCGGGAACGCCCGCGACCAACCCTTGGGGCTAGAGCCGCGCTCCAATAAACGCGGAGCATTGCGCTGCGTCTACATTCGCCGCGGTTCCCCTCCGCGCAACTACACGTCCGGTGGTGAAAGGGCTGCGAGGGCGCCTCAGGCGCCCCGAGGCACGATTGCCGATAGTAGCCGTCCGCTCGCCGCGCCGTCGCGACGGAACGAAAAAAACTGGGCTTCGTCGCGGACGGTGCAGCCCCAGACGTCGTCGATAGCGTCGCTTTCCAGGCCCAGGCTCGCGAGCTGCGCGCGAACGATGCGTCGCAGATCGACGTGCGGCCGACGCTTGCCGTAGTCCACGACGTCCGCAATCGGCGACGCGGCCAACAGCTCGCGCGCGACGTCCTCGGACACCTCGAAAGAATCCAGTGAGATGTGAGGGCCAATCGCGGCAATCAGCTCCGCGCGACCGCCGACGAGCTGCTTCAGGTTGGTGACGCCGGCTTCGACTGCGCGTCCGGCTACACCACGCCAGCCCGCGTGTACCGCGGCGACGTAGCCGCTCACGCGATCGGCGAGCAACACCGGCACGCAGTCCGCGCTGCGCACGGCGCAGGCCAGGTTCGGTAGCGAGCCGACCACGATATCGCCCTCTCGTCGCACGAAGCTGTCGCGCGCTTCGCTGCCGTCGGCGTGCGCGACCGCACGACCGTGGACCTGCGACAGGAAAAAGATGCGCGTGGGGTCCACGCCGAGCGCGCGCCCCGCTCGAACGAGATTCTCGGCCACACGATCCGGATCGTCTCCGGCTGCGATCGAGAAGTTCAGCGACCGAAAGGCCCCTTCCGAGACACCGCCCCTGCGCGTGAAGAAGGCGTGCCGAAACCCTGCTCGGGAGAGCAGCGGGCTGGTCAGGTACTCGGCCGAGTCGCTCGGGGTCACCGTGAAAACCCTTCCCGCCGTGGGCTCGTCCACTCGAACCCATGCGCCGGTAGCCTGCGAACTCGCGGCTTTGCGAGTGAGCCAGCGGGCCTCCTGTTTTTTTGGTAAGTGTCGAGGCCCATGCGTCCGAAGGACCCTTTCATCGGCCGAACCATCCTGGACGGCCAGTTCGAAGTGCTGGAGAAGATCGGCACTGGAGGCATGGGATCGGTCTACAAGGCGTCTCAGCCGGCCATGAACCGCATGGTCGCGATCAAGATCCTCCATCCAAAGCTAGCCGGGCGCAAGGACCTGACCTCGCGCTTTCGCCGTGAGGCCCGCGCCATGAGCCAGCTCACCCATCCGAACACCGTCAAGGTGTTCGCCTTCGGTGAGCTCGAAGAGGACGGTTCGCTCTACATCGTAATGGAGCACCTGGAGGGCAAGAACCTCAATCAAACGGTGCGACGCGAGGGACCACTCGCGGTCGAGCGTGCGCTGCCGATTCTGATTCAGGTCTGCGGCGCGCTGCAGGAAGCGCACGATCTCGGCATCGTGCATCGGGATTTGAAGCCAGAGAACATCTTCTTGTCCCGTCAGGGCGGCATCGCCGATTACCCGAAGGTCTTGGACTTCGGCTTGGCCAAGGTCACCGAGCGCCAGATGCAGCCCGGGTCGATCATACTCACCCAAGAGGGGATGGTCTTCGGTACGCCGGAGTTCATGTCGCCCGAGCAAGCCCAGGGGCGCACTCTGGACGCGCGCAGTGACATCTATTCGCTGGCCGTGATTCTGTACGAGCTCCTGACCGGGAAGCTGCCGTTTTCGGCGCGTACCCCCATGGAGTACATCCAAAAGCACGTGACCGAGCCGGTCATCCCGTTCGCCGAGCGCGTGCCCGAGCGCAAGTTCCCCCCGGGTTTGGAAGCGGTGATCGTGAAAGCGCTGGCCAAGCGTCCCGAAGATCGCTATCAGACCGCCGCCGACTTCGCGGAGGCCCTGCGGCCTTTCGCGGGCGCGGCAGGTCAAGCCATTCCGAGGTCGCGTCCTGCCAGCGCGCTAGCAGCGGTCGAGCCCGAAGCGAAAGCAGTGGGCGATGCGCTGGCCGAGCCCGCGCGCTCTCGTCCGAGCACGGGCGTGCTGTTCGGCGTGGCAGCGACCTGCTTGGCGCTCGGCGTCGTGCTCGCGGTGCTGGTGATGCGCGTCCTCGGACGCTGAAGCGCGCGGTCGTTTTCGCGGGCGCATCCGAGCTTTGCTTGTAGGCTGTGCCACATGGACGGCACCCTCAAGATCTTCTCCGGCTCGGCGCACCCCGCGCTCTCCAGCGCCATCTGCCGGCACGTCGGCATTCCGCTCGGGCGGTCGCACACCCATCGCTTTTCGAACGAGAACCTGAAGGTCAAAATCGACGAAAACGTGCGCGAGAGCGACGTGTTCGTGGTGCAGCCGTCCTGCTCGCCGGTGTCCGAGGGCATTCTCGAGCTGCTGATCATGATCGACGCGCTGAAGAGCGCGAGCGCGCGTCGCATCACCGCGGTGATGCCCTATTTCCCTTACGCCCGCTCGGACAAGAAGGACGAGCCACGTATCTCGATCACCGCGCGTTTGATGGCCGATTTACTGCAGACCGCCGGGGCCGATCGCGTGCTCACCATGGACTTGCACTCCCCCCAGGTGCAGGGCTTCTTCCGTATTCCGGCCGATCAGCTGTCGGCGGTGCCGCTGATCTGCGATCACCTGGCCAAGAGCGATCTCTCGAACGCGGTCGTGGTTGCGCCCGACGCGGGCGAGGCCAAAGACGCCGCGCGCGTGGCGAAGCGGCTCAACGTATCGCTGGCCATCATCGACAAGCGCCGCTTCGGCGACGACGAAAAGCCGCGCGCGATAAACCTGGTGGGTGAAGTCAAGGGCAAGCGCGTGATCCTGATCGACGACGAAATTGCGACCGCGGGCACGGTGGTGCAAGCGGTGGAGTTCGTGCGGGCGGAGGGTGCCCAGCGCGTGACCGTGGCCGGTGTGCATGCGGTGCTGTCTGGCGCCGCGCCCGAGCGGCTGCGCGCCGCGGCGGTCGACGACTACGTGTTCACCGACTCGATTCCGATCCCGGAGCACAAGTCGAACTCGCGGATCAGCATCATCAGCGTGTCCGAGCTGCTCGCAGAGGCGATCATGCGGATTCACGACGGTCGCTCGGTTTCGGCGCTGTTTGCCTGACGGCGCCTCTTGCCAGAGGCAAGCTCGCCCTTGAGAGAAGTCGATAGGCGTCCTATGGTCGCCGCGAGCGCTATGATAAGCGCTGTTTTAGGATGGATCGCGACCAGGCCCTGAGTTTGCTGCAGAAGGCGGTCAAGGTGATCGCCATCGCGCTCGGGGTCGGGGCCTTGAGCGCCGCTGCGACGGTCTTTCTGGTGCTGCGGCACTACGAGTCGAACCTGCCCAGCGTCGAGCAGCTGAAGACGGGCTACCAACCCGCGCAGGTCACGCGCGTGCTGGCCCGCGACGGAACCCTGCTCGGCAGCATTTTCACCGAGCGGCGCACGGTCGTTCCTTTCGCCGAGCTCCCCGCGCACGTGAAGCTCTCGTTTTTGGCGGCCGAGGACGCGAGCTTTTACGAACACCGCGGCCTCAATTACTTCGGAATGCTGCGCGCGCTGGCAGCGAATCTGCGCGCGCACGGGACGCGTCAGGGCGCCAGCACCATTACCCAGCAGGTGGTGAAAAACCTGCTGCTCACGCCCGAGCGCACCTATGAGCGGAAGATCAAGGAGACGATTTTAGCTCGGCGCTTGGAGCAGGAGCTGTCGAAGGACGAGATCTTTTCCCTGTATTTGAATCACATCTATCTTGGTCACGGCCGCTACGGGGTCGAGGAGGCTTCGCGCTTTTACTTCGGGCGCAAGGCGCGAGAGCTCGACTTGGCCGAGACCGCGCTGCTCGCGGGGCTCGTGGCTGCGCCGGAGCGCTTTTCGCCGCGCGCGGATCCGGAGCGCGCGCTCACGCGCCGGCGCTACGTGCTGCGCCAAATGTTGGAGAAGGGCTTCGTCACACAAGAGCTGCACGATCAAGCGCTGGAAGCGCCGCTCCGCCTGGCGCCGAGCAGCGAGGAAGAGTCGGAACTTGCGCCGGAAATGGTCGCCTACGCGCGCCGGATCCTGGAATCGGTGGCCGGCGACGCTGCCAAGCGTGGCGGCTTCACGGTCACCACTACTCTGGACCCGAAGCTGCAAGCGGCCGCGCGCAAGGCCGTGCGCGAGGGGCTCGCTAGCTATGGCACGCGACAGAAGCTGGATCCGCCGCTGACTTCGCAGAGCCGGAAGTTGTGGGGTCCAGATTTCACCGGCACGCCCAAGCCGAACAAGATCTACGTGGGGCGCGTGCGCGCGGTCGACGACGAGAAGGGCAGCATCGACGTCGAACTTGGCAGCACGGTTGGTCGCGTGCTGCTCTCACACGAGGATCGCTATGACGCAAAGCGCTTGCCGCCGAGCGCGTTCACCAAGGTCGGCGCGGCGCTGCGCGTCTCAGTGGCAGGTCCGGCGGAGTCTGGCCCTGGCTTGCTGCCACTTCGGCTAGAGCTCGGTCCGGAAGCCGCGCTGGTGGCTCTGGACGTGCGGTCGCGCGAAGTGCTCGCTCTGGTCGGTAGCTACGAAGCGATCGCCGGCGGGCTCGACCGCGCGACCCAGGCGCATCGCCAACCCGGGTCGTCGTTCAAGGCGTTTCTCTACGGCTATGCCTTGGCATCGCGGCATTTCACGCCCGCGAGCGTGCTCGAGCTGCCAGGTGCACCGGCCAAGGGCAGCCAGCCCGCGCGTGAGGCGCGCAGGCTCTCCGTCCGTGCGGCCATCACGCAGAGCGACAACGCCGCCGCGGAATTCTTGCTGAACGCGGTCGGTGCGCCGAACGTGGTCGAGTGGGCGCACGCCTTGGGCATCGAGTCTCGCCTGGAACCGACGCCGTCGCTGGCGCTCGGCGCGTACGAAGTGACGCCGCTCGAGCTGGCCAACGCTTACGGTTGCTTCGCCAGCGGCGGCGAGTTCGAGCCGGCGCGCTTGATCCAAAAAATCGTAGGCCCAGACGGCAAGGAAATTGCTCTTCCGCCGACGCCGCCGAAGCGTCGCGTGACCTCGGAAGAGGAGGCGTACTTGGTGACCAGTTTGCTGCGCTCGGTCGTGCAATCGGGCACGGGCAAGCGCGCGTCGAGCCTCGGGCGGCCCTTGGCCGGGAAAACGGGCACCACCAATCGCGCAAAAGACACTTGGTTCGTTGGCTACTCCACTGAAATCGTGGCCTCGACCTGGGTGGGCTATGACGACGCGCTGCCGCTTGGCTGGGGTGAGTCCGGCGCGACCACCGCGCTTCCGATCTGGATGAGCTTCATGAAGGCGGCGCACGAGGGGCACCCGGTCACCGACTTTCCGCGACCGAACGGCATCGTGACCGCCAGCGTTGACCCTGCGACCGGGCTCTTGGCCTACCCTGGGCAGACCGACGCGATCGAGGAAGAGTTCTTGGAAGGCACCGTGCCGAGCGAGGCGGCGACGCCCGATGCGGGCGCGCCCGCCACGGCCGCGGTCAATGACGAGGTGGTCGATGCGGGCGAGCCAGTCGGCCCCGCAGAGCCCGCGGTCGACGCGGGTTCGGTCGCTCCGCCGCCATTTTGAGTGGAAATTTTCGGGGTTTTCGACTCGGCACCGCCTCGCGAAGCGGCGCGACCCTGGCACCGCGCTGCGGGTGGACAACGAGGACGCAATGGGTAAAACGGTTTCGCGGCCCGAGAGGCTGCTGAAACCCCAACGAGGCGAGAGTGATGCTGCGGCGCGTCCCCATCCTGTTCGGTCTGACCCTTTTCGTTTTCGGCTGTCAGAAGGAGAACCCCCCGCCTTCTGAATCGGCGGCAAGCTCGGACGCGGGGGCGCCCCGAAAAGAAGCGCTCGATCCGGATCTGGCGCAGGCGGTGGCCGCGGCCTCGGCGATGCGCCCTGGGGATCGCCCCTCCGCAGTGGAGGGAGGGCCGCCGCCAAACGGGATCTTCGCGCCCGGTGCGGCGGACAAAGAAATCGCTCACGGGCAACCGCCCAAGCTGACCTTGGGCAGCGATGGCGCGGAGCCACGCGTCACTTTGTTTCCGGCGCAACCGAAGCCCGGCAGCAAGCAGAGCGGAACGATTCAGGTCGTTCAGCAGGCGCAAGGCGCCGGGTTACCGGTCGAGTTTTCGGTGACGTTCGAGGCGCAGAAGCCGAAGGCCGAGGGCGCGACCGCGGTGCCTGTGACCGTGCGAGTGACCGGCGCGCGCGTGGCCGTTTCCGGCGCGCCGAAGGAAGTAGAGAGCCAAGTCGCCAAGCTGCGCGGAACGAAGGTCGAATACGAAGTCTCGCCGGACGGCGCGGGCACGAACTATCGCTACGATCTCGCCAAAGGCGCGAGTTCCGACCTGGGGGAAGTGGTGCGCGCGCTCACCGACACCCTCGCGGTCGTGACGCTGCCTTACCCGGAGAAGCCGGTCGGCGTGGGCGCCTTCTGGATGGCAACCAGCCGGGATGGCACGATGGGCCTGGATTTGGTGACCTATCGCATGGTCAAGGTCGAGCGTATCGAGGGCAAGACCGTGTCCTTGAACGTGAACACCAAGCGCTACTCGGCGGGGGCGACCTTCGACTTGCCGGGGCTGCCGCCGGAGGCGCCGCGCAACTTGGCCGAGTTTCAGTCGTTGGCCGAGGGCAGTTTGCAGATTGAAGCCGGCAAGGGGTTTCCGCTCGGCGGCACTCAGAACTCCGCGTTCGGTGCGCAGCTGCAGAGCCCGACCAACCCCGCGCAGCGCGGCATGCTCGAAGTGCGCACCCGCGCCGAGCTGAAGCTCGGCGGGAGTTGAGCGAACGGACCGGGGCGCGCTGCGAAGTGCGGCGCGCCCTCAGAAGCCGAGCGACTGCTTGCGCTCTTCGGCGCCGGGCAGCGGATCGGCCTTCTGATTGATTACGGGCAGGCTCGAGGCCTTGTCCGCGTTGATCTGCACGTAGCCCTTCTTGTCGTCGGGGATCTGCGTCTCGTCGTAGATGGCCTCGACGGGACATTCGGGGACGCAGGCGCCACAATCGATGCACTCGCCGGGATCGATGTAGAGCATGTCGGCATCGCCGTGAAAGCAGTCGACCGGGCACACGGCGACGCAATCGGTGAAGCGGCAGCCTTTGCAGTTGTCGGTGACGACGAAGGTCATGCGGCACTTTTACCGCCAGCAAGCGCGCGAATCAACAACTTGGACCCCCGCTTTTCGGGTGTCGTTTGCAATTTCGGGCCGGCGCGGCTGCAGTTTGGAGCTTGGCAGTCCGCGCTGCCTAGCGCCGCCGAGCCCGACCAGCGCGCTCGTTTCCGCGGGCCAGCCCCCAAGAAAACTCAAGCTCGCGCAGCTTTGGCGCGGGCCAGGTGGAGCAGGGCGGCGGTCACCGGCGTGGCCAGGGCACACAGCGCCGGCTCACCCGATCGCTCGTAGACCAAGTAGTCCCGCGCGATGACGTCGTAGCCCGCCAGATGGCGCACGTGGCGCAGCGACTCGCCAGCGCCGAGGTCGAGCGTGCCCACGACGGCGATCGATGCTTCGGGGTCGAAGGGTGCGCCAAAGCGCGAGAGCACGGCGCTCAGCGCGCCTTCTGGTAGCGAGAGCGCGACCGAACCGTTCACGAGCTCGAGCGTGTCGCCGGAGACGCGCAGGAAGATCGGCGCAAGGTTGCCCTCGGCCGTGGTCTCTTCGTGAATTTTTAGCAGGTCCGTGGAGCTCACGTCGCGAAGAGTGGCACGAACATGGGGCGCGTGTCGCGCCGGCGCTCAGCTGAACGGGCTGACGTCGCCCGCGCCGGCACGCACGACCTGCGGCCCATTGCCCGTGAGGTCGATGATGGTGGTGGGCACCGTGCCACCCGCGCCAGCGTCGAGCACCAGGGCGAGACCACGGAACTCGGCCTCGATTTCGTGCGGGTCAGGGTTCGGATCGGTGCCGTGACGTGCAGCGGTGCTGGAGATGATCGGTCGCCCGAGCTCGGCCGCGAGGGCCAGCGCGACGGCGTGCTTGGGAATGCGCACACCGACGGTCTTGCGTGGCGTTTGCACCAAGCGCGGCACCTCACGCGTGGCTTCGAGAATGAAGCAGTAGGGGCCGGGCAAAAATTCTTTCAGAGTGCGATACACGCGATCGTGCATGACCGCGTATTTCGCGATGTCGCCCAGGTTTTGGCACACGAACGAGAGCATGTGCGAGCGGTCCATGCCCTTGATTTGATACAGCTTGTCGACGGCCTTCTTGTTGAAGAGGTCGCAGCCGAGGCCGTAGCAAGTGTCGGTCGGATAGGCGATGACCTCGCCCGACTGCAGCGCGTCGACTGCGCGGCGAATCTTGCGGGGTTCGGGGTTTTCGTCGTTGATCTCGAGGAGCATGAACGTCAGAAGCGTAGCGCGAGCAAGCGCACGGTCCGTGGTGGCACGGGCAGCTCGAACGCATCGAACGTAGCACGAAACACCGAACCGTCGAGCGCGTCTTCCGCTTCGGCGGCGCCGAAGGCAGCGACTTTCGCCTGCAGCAAACACTCCGTGGGGTTGATGGCGAATAATACTTTGGGTTTGCCCGCGCGATCGTGGTGCAGCGTGACCGAAAGTTCGGCGGGGCTCGCCAGCAGCGAAGGCAATTGCAGAAGCTCGACCGCGCGATCGATGGTCGCGCTGAGCTGATTTGCCTCGAAGTCGACGAACGTGGGCAGCGCGTGACCGAAAGCGTGACGCAGCGCGGACGGCGGTTCACGCGGCACGAGCGCCTCGTCCCGCTGCGGGAAATGTGGCCCAAGTGTAACGGCGCGGCCCTTTTTGAGACCGGCGCTGGCGGCTTCCGCGATCGACCGCTCGAGCCCGCCCGCGCAGGCAATCACCGTCCAAGCAGCTTGTTCGATGCTGGATTCGATCAAGTCCCCGCCGACCACTGCGAACGGGATGCGACGTCGCTCGAGCTCCTGCTCGAGGAAGCGCCAGAAACGCTCCGCGTCGAGCGCGAAGGGCGCGCCCAGGTCGAGCTCGTCTTCGAGCTGCGCGTCTGCCGCGCCGCGGCCGACGATCTGAAACATGACCGCGCTGAGCGGACCGAACGCGTGCAGCACGCGATGTAGCCGGCGCAGGCTGCGCGGCACCACCAAATGCACCGGGGTATGGCGGGTGAGCTCGGCAAACTCGAGCGCACGCAGCGCGTTGCCGAGCTTGCTCCAAAAGTCTGCGGATGGTCGGCGCCGGCCGCGGCGGTCGAAGGGCGCACCAATCCAGCGATCGCGCTCGACCGCCATGTACAGGTTGTAGCCGCGCAGGCCGTAGGCGAGCGCGGTGAGCGCGGTGAAGGCGTTGTCCGTGTGGGTGAGTGGGGGGAAGAACGGCGGGAAGCCGGCGCCGAGCTCGCAGGCGAATGCGGGGACGTTTT
The DNA here is from genome assembly GCA_035549735.1 of Polyangiaceae bacterium. Lineage (GTDB taxonomy): Bacteria > Myxococcota_A > Polyangia > Polyangiales > Polyangiaceae > PMG-095. The sequence goes on from DASZQI010000061.1 coordinate 61,968, forward strand.
CGGCGGCCGAGCGCACGGCGAGGTCGCTGGTTCGGCGCGCGATTTCGGCGCGCTGCTCGGGTGTGGCCACGTGGTAGTAGTCGAGCCCGACCAGGTCGACCACGCGCTGGACGCGCACGGGATCGAGCGGAGTGAGCGCTTCGCCGATCGGGAAATTGTGGGAAAACGGTACGTCGATGCCGGCCTCCAGCAGCGGGGCGCGCAGCTTTCTGAAGCCGTGGGCGAGCACCTCTTCCTGCGCTTCGGCCCAGTCCAGGTGCCGCGTGAGATCGCGCGAGGTGGCGGCGTCGAGCTGACGCGGCGGGTCGATTTCGAACGACAGCGCGTCGTAGCCGAGCGCGTTGGAGAGCTGCTCGGTGGACCCATATTTTTGCTTCAGGAACTTGTGGTAACCGCGGATCGCGTCCGGGTGATAGTCCTGGTCGTACACGCCGTCGCGGAAGTACATCGCGCCTTCGTTGTCGACTTGGCAAAGTACGATGGGCCCATTCGGGTAGCACAGCGGGGCGAGCCGTTCGCCGACCCGGGCGAGCCAGACCGAGGCCTCGCGTAAAAAGGTCTTGCTCGCGTAGCTCGGCACCGGGAAGGCGAGCGGCGGCACCGGCAGCACCACCGGTTTTCCGCCGGCGGAACGCGCCTGACACTCCGGATCCCAGATGATGCGCTCCGGAATTCCGAAATAGGTGAGCTCGGCGTTGATGTGCGGTCCGGGGCGCACGCAAGCGTACAGACCGAGCTCGTGCGCCAATTGCAGGAAACGCACGAAGTCGAGGCGCGCTTCACCTTCACCGAAATCGAACTCGCCGGGGGCGCGCTCGTGCACGGCCCACGGAATGTAGATGTCGACCACGGTGAGTCCGAGCTCGAGCAGCGCTTCGAGCGCACGCCGCCAGGCCTCCGGTTCGAGGCGAAAGTAGTGCACGCTCCCCGCGAGCAGCGGCACCACGCCCTCCGCCAAAAGCAGGCCAGAAGCGCACAAACGCGCGCGCGCCGCGTTCGGTTCGTAGGCTGGGCTCTTGCGCGCCATGGGCGCGGACCTATAACACGGACTCCGTCGCTTTCACGACCCGTCCGGCTCGGACACCGAGATGTCATTGATCCTCTACTATGGCTCCGGATCTCCGTTTGCCTGGCGGGTTCAGTTGGCCCTCGGGCACAAGGCGATTGCGTACGAAGCCAAGCTGCTGAGTTTCTCCGCTGGCGATCTGCGACAGCCGAGCTTCCGGGCGCTGAACCCGCGCGGGGAGGTGCCGTTGCTCTTGGACGACGGCTTTCCGCTCGCGGAGTCCGCCGCCATTCTCGAGTATTTGGACGAGCGCTTTCCGGACTCTCCGAAGCTGTTTCCGGGTGACTTGCGCGAGCGCGCACTGGCGCGACGCTTGGTGCGGGAAGTGGATTGCCACCTCGCGCGCGCCGAGGTGATGCTGACCGAAGAGCTGTTCTTCGAGTCGAATCCGGCCGAGCGCGACGCGGCGCGCATCGCCGAAGGGCGAGCGCTGATGGCGCGCGAGCTCGCTTACTTCGACGGGTTGCTGAGCGCGAAGGTGTTTGGTGAGCGCTTTACAGCGGCCGACTTCACGCTGTACCCGTTCGTCGCGATGGTGGCGCGCTATGAGTTGCGGCAGCCTGAGCTCGCGCTTTCGAGCGAGTTCGGTCTCGCGTTACGCGCTTGGATGACACGCATCGAGGCGCTCCCTTACTTCGCGCAGACCTATCCGCCGCATTGGCGCGCTTGATGCGGCGCGAGAGCGCGCGCGAAAAGCACTCATAAAGAGCGGGAATTTAAGCGAATCTCGTGGCGTTTCCCGCTCTTGCTGGATTTTTCTGGGCGTCGCCGCGGCGGAGAAGGCCGTGATAACAATCACGGGTGTTCGCGTGTGCCCTTCGCCGCATCCGGCGGTCGACCGCGATCGCCGCGCTTCTGGCGGGCGCCGTTCAGGGCTGTCAGCCGTCTGCGCCTTCGCAGCCCAGTCGGAGCTCGAGCTCGACGCGCTGGACCGCGCCGGGACAGGTGCCGTCGACGTCGGGCGAGTCGCTCGGCAGCGCCGAGTCGAGCGAGGGAGTCGGGGGAGGCGCGATCCATTCACCGCCTCCAAGTCTCGAAGTGCTGCGCGCTCGTTACGGGGCGGCGAAGCCGTTGCTGCGCTTTCGCGGCCAGGTGAGCTACTACGCAGATTCGCTTTCCGGCAACCCGACCGCGAGCGGTGAGCCCTATCAGCCGCGCGCGTTTACCGCCGCGCACCGCTCACTGCCGTTCGGAACGGTGGTGCGCGTGGTACGCGAGGACACCCAACAGCTCGTGTTCGTGCAAATCAACGATCGCGGGCCATTCGTGCGCGGCCGCGTGCTCGACCTGTCGCGGGCTGCGGCCGAGGCCATTGGGCTGATTGGTCGTGGCGTGACGCGAGTCACCGCGGAGGTGGTCGAGTACGGGCCCAAGGCGAAAGCCCGCAAAAAGCAGCGGAAAAAACGGCGCTAGCGCTCGCCGCCCGGGCGTTCCGGCGTGTCACCCTGGCTCCGTTGTGGTTACGATGCGGGCCACGATGCGACTCTATTTGGGTGAGCCGAGCGAGACCGAGCGGGCTGCTCGTGTGGCGCTCGACGGGCGCATCGGTGTGCTTTTCCGGGCGGCCTGCTCCCAGGCACGCGACGCGGCCTGGTGGCGAGCTCAGGTTCGGTCGCTGTGGCCGGGGCTCGACGGCGAGCTCGAAGCGGAACGCGCGCTCGTGGTTCGCCCTTGGGGACGCGAGCTCACGCCAATCGCAGAGTACGTGGCCGCGCGCGCCCCGCAGGAATTCACGGTAAGCACGCGGCGCGCGCCGCTCGCGCTGCAAGCCGCGCTCGAGCAGGCACGCCGCGCGGGCGTCGAGCTTCGCGGTGCCCGGGCGCGCGCAGGCTTCGCGCGCGGACACCTACTCGAGATCGTGGTCTACGTACCCGGCGGTACGGCGTCGCCGCGCGAGCAGGAGGTTTGCGAAGGGCTGGTTTGGAACCTACTCGGCGAACGCTGCGCGGATGACTGGGTCGGGCAGGTGCGGGTCGCTCCGGCGCCGCGTGTGGGGCCGCTGCGCGTGCTCGAAAGCGAGCCGGATCCCAAACAATTCTCACTGTCCGAGCTCGCCGCGGCCGCGCGCGCCGCGATCGACGGCGTGCGCGCCGGGCTCGCCGAGCAGCCGCTGGTCGATCGCGATTTGAGCGGCGAGTGGACGATGTTCGAGCTCAATCCCGAACCGGCGGAGGATTGGGCAGAAGAAGACGATCTGGTCCTGGCCACGACGTGCGTTCCGGAGTTGCTCAAGTGCCACCTGGAGCAGTCGCCGTTTTCGTCCTTGAGGTTTTCGAGACATGGCGAGGCGTTCTTTTGTCTCAAATACGAAGCCGAAGGCTCGTCCGACGCGCGGCTCGCGCTGCGCGTGCGCGTGGAAGACGCGCTCGAGCGCGGCCTGCGCGAACGACGGCTCGGGCGCGTCGTCGGGGCGGGGCTTGGGCTGCGCTATGCCTACGTTCACTTGGCATTCGCGTCGCCCCTGGAGCTCGGCCTCGCGGCGGCCGCCGACATTGGCAGGCGCCTGAGCTTGCCCAGGCGCAGCTGGCTTCTGCCGTTCGACAGCGACTGGGCCGACGAATGGCACGAGGTCTGGCCGGGCGCCCCCGCGCCGCCGCGGCGAGCTAGCTGAGCTGGCGCGGGAACAAGCGTTCGATGAGTCGGCCGAGCTCGGCCAGGATCGGGTCGTCGGCGAGCTCGTCCAGCGCGGCCTGGGCCTTCTGGATGGTGCCCGGCACGAACGGCAAAAATGTCGGATTGCCATGCGTGCGCTCGATGAACACGAAGCGCCCTGCGTCCTTCAGCTTGCGCTGCACGGTGACCAGGCGAAACTCGCGGCCCAGTTTCGCCCGCTCCTGCGCGGACAGCCCTTGGTGATGACCGAAGTCGTCCAGACGGGCCTCGACGAAAGCGCGCGAAAACGTTTGGTAACTGTCGCTGAGCAACGCGACCAGGTCGTACACGCGCGGGCCGAGCATGGCGTCCTGAAAATCGACCCAGCCGAGCCCGAGCTTTCCGTGAGCGTCGCGCACGACCATCAGGTTTCGGCTCTGATAGTCGCGGTGTACGAACACGCGGGGCCAGCTGGCGATGGTGCGCGAGAGGTGCTCCGCGGCACGCTCGAAGGTGCCGCGATCTTCGGCGGACAGGTGCACGCCGCGCGCTTCCAGCGCCCACTCGCGGAAGTGTTCGACTTCCCGCAGCAAGAGCTCTTCGTCGAACGCGCGTTCCAGCACGACCGAGCCGGGCGGCAGCGGCCACAAGCTGGTTTGGGCTCGAGAGAGCCCGCGCACGGCGAGGACGTAAAGCTCGTCGCGGTCTTCCGGCGCTTTGGTCAGGTGCTGGGCCAGGGTTTCGCCCAAGTCTTCGACCAGCACGAACCCTTGGGCGCAGTCTGCGCCGAGCAACAAGGGCACGCGAATCCCGCGCTCTTCGAGCAAGGCGCGCACTTCCAAGAATGGCCACGATCGGGGCACGGGCGAGGGTTTCGCGATCTCGTGACTTTGCGCGGGCACGTACATGGCGATCGCGCTGCCCCCGTCGCGTGTTTTGACGCGGAAGAAGCGGCGAACCGAGGCGCCACCCAGGATTTCCTCGAACTCGAGCGGGGGCGGCGTGCCAGTCGCCGATTCGAGCAGGCGCTCGAGAGGCGGAAGAGGCACGGGGGCGCGCTGGTTCACAGCCAGCCGTTTTACCGCTCCCGGCCGGCCTTTGCTACGCAGTGAGTCGAGCGTTCGGGATCCGGCCGGTTTTCGCTGGCGCGACCTGCGATTTTAGCGTGCCGAAACTTGCCCGGCGGAGTGGCTGACCGAAGAAGCTTGGACAAATGTCGGTCGGAGCTTGACGCGTAGCGTCTGGGCGTCGCCAAATTCCCCGACACAGCACGGTTTGGCCCCCTTGAGCCCATAATGTGGGTTGCTCCCCCGAAACTTTCGTAGGGAAGATTCCGTGCAAGGGTTGCGTAGACCTGATCAGAATTCGCACGCCGGCCCGGACGCGATTTTTTTTGAGAAGGTTCCGGCTTGTGAAGGCACTTATGTTAACGCTGGACGCGGTTTCGACCCCCCAGGCCAGCGATTGAATAGCTGCCAGAACCCACTCGTCGATTCGTAGATCCGGAAAGCCAGCGAGAAGAAAAAGGAGCCCCCTGATGTACCGCCGTATCGCCGTCGCCTCTATCGCCGTTTGCTTGACCACGTTTGCAATCGCTGCGCACGCCACGTTCAAGGGCGCAGACAAGGGCCACGTCAAAGTCGAAGCCGTTGCCAAGCCGGGGCTCGGCGCCTTCTCGGGCGAGGTCGACGGCGTCGACGTCAAAGAAGACGGCGGCAAGCTCGTGTTCACGAGCGACTTGGAAGGCCGACTCAAGATGGGCCTCCGTCAGGATCACTGCAAGAAAGCTTTCGAGACCGGCAAGCATCGCAGCGCGAAGCTCGTGGTCGACAAGAGCAAGCTCAAGCTGCCCGGCGACAACGAGAAGGCGAGTGGCGAGGTGACCGGCGATCTCACGCTGCACGGCGTCACCAAGCCCGTGAAGGTGAAGTACTCGGTGTCGCGTACCGGCTCCGACTACCACATCAAAGAAGCCAAGTTCTCCTTCAACTATCCCGATTTCGGGGTGGAAAAGATCTGCAAGCTCGGCGTGTGTGTTGAGCCCCAGGTCACGATTACGGTCAACGGCGTCAAGGTCCGCGACTCCTGATCGAGTCAGGCTAGGACCCCGATAGAGCCGAGGCGGCGCGACGCGGAACACCCGCTCGCGCCGTCTTCGTTTTCTCTAGTCCGACTGGGCCTCGTCGGCGGAGCAGTTTGGGACGCGTGCGCGCCGGGCCATAAATTTCGGTAAAAACCAGCGTGCTGCGCGCGTTCGATCATGCTGACGGCGATTGACAGCGCTGGCCGATACGGCCAAAAGTCTGTGCCATGCAGAATCGTTTCCGGCGCGGTCGGATTCAGTTCCCCGCGCTGCGCTGTGCTCCCCTTCTCGTCGCGCTGACGCTGTTTTTCGTTTCTGGTCGAGCTCAGGCGTATCCGTGGATGATCCGACACGGCTACACGAACTGCAGCGGTTGTCACGCAGACCCGTCTGGCGGTGAACTGCTCACGCTGTACGGGCACGCGATTTCGTACGAAGCGTTGAGCACGAAGTGGGGCGGCAACAAGGAAGCGGCGCGCCTCGAGGAACGACGAATCAACGCCGCAATCGCGCGCGCGGCGGGCGCCAAGAGCGCACCGAAAAAGCGGGTGGCTGCCGAGAAAGTGAACCTCGACGACGAGCCACCGGCGAAAGGCGCGCCCGCCGCCGCAGCCGCGGAAGCACCGGCTAAGGCCGCCGACGCGGCCGCCCCAGCTGAAAAAGCAGAAGGGGAAGAAAGCGCGGCGCCGGCCAAGAAGACGGGCGACGACGAGGACTCGGCGGAAGAAGAAGGCGCGGCCGAGGGTGACGCCCCGGCGGCGGACGCCGAAGGCGCGGCAGCGAGCTCCGAGAGCAGCGGCGCGGAGCCGTCTCCGTTCGAGGGCATGAGTGGCCTCACCGGACCGCTATTCGGTCTGCTGAAGCCCAAGGAAGAGCTCCTGATCGGTGGCAGCTGGCGCTTTGCCTCCACGTACAAGACCGATCCAGGCGAGGCCAAATTCTTCCCGATGCAGCTCGATATGTACGGGCAGCTTCGGTTCCTGAAGAATTTCCGGGTGTCCTTGGGGCTCGGCGCGGCGAAGGTTCCAGCCGGATCACCGCACGCGCGCGCGGCCCAGATCACGCGTAATCAGGGCGACGGCTACAACGTCATCTCGCGCACGCACTGGCTTGGCTTCGACTTCGGGGACGGTGCTCACCTGATCCGCGTCGGCCGCATGAATTTGCCGTTCGGCATTCGAATGTCCGAGCACGTGATGTGGGTGCGCGAAAAGACGCAGACCGACCGTGAGTCGGATCAACAGCACGGCATCGCGCTCTCGCTCAACTTCGACAAGTTGCGCCTCGAGCTGATGGGCATTGCGGGCAATTTTCAGATCAATCCGGACGACTTCCGCGAACGCGGTTATTCCGGTTACGTGGAGTTCGTGGTCGCCGACAAGGCTGCGGTCGGCGTGAGCAGCCTGTACACCGAAGCCAAGAACGACCGCATTTACATCGAAGGTCTGCGCACGGCGCGCAGCGCGAACGGCGTCTTTGCGCGTGCGGCTGCCAGCAGCGCGGTGGCGATCATGGCGGAGGCCGACGTGCTCACGCGCTCACGGCGCGAGATCGGCTACGTCGGATTCGTGCAGATCGACGCGGAAGTGCTGAGTGGCCTGCACGCGATTGGCACCGCCGAGCTGCTCGACGCCGGCTTTCCCAACAAGAACCCGAACGCTCCGGATCGGGCGGCGGGCCTCGGCGAGCCTGGGCTCGGCGGGTGGCTCAGTTTGCAGTGGTTCTTCCTGCCCCACTTCGACCTGCGCGTGGACGGCATCATACGGTCCGAAAAGATGATCCTCTCGCAGCTCCACGTCTATCTGTGAGCTCGACGCCTGAAATGGAAAACGCCGATCAGTCTCACTGATCGGCGTTTTATTTAGGTCCGTTTGCAGAAGTCGAGCGCCGGTGAGCTAGACGCCGCCGGTGGAGGTGCTTCCGCCGGTTTCGACGCCGCCCGTCGTGCCGCCAGTGGTTCCACCCGTGGTTCCGCCGGTCGTGCCGCCCGTGCTTCCGCCGGTCGTGCCGCCCGTGGTTCCGCCGGTCGTGCCGCCCGTGGTGCCGCCAGTCGACGTGCCACCCGTGGTGGGGCCTGCGCCGCCGCCGGCGTCCCCGCCATCATTGCCGCCCGCTCCGGAAGCGCCGCCGTCCGTACCACCTGCACCGCCGTTGCCGCCGTTGCCGCCGCTGCCGCCGGTTGACGCCCCTGCGCCGCCGCCGTCACCCCCGGCGCCGCCGACGACCGGTGCTCCGCTTTCACCCGCACTCCCACCGGTGGTGGAAGTGCCACCTGTCGTGGTACCGCCCGTGGTGGTCGCGTCGCCGCCGGCGCCCGCGGTCGGGGTCGGGGTCTCGTCGTGGATCTTGCTGCGATCGACGTCGGTGATGAGTGTGCAGCTGGCGATCAATGAACCGCCGGCAAGGGTGATAAGGAACAGGTTTCGGGTGTTGCGAGACGTCCGCATGAGTCGACTACGCCCCTCGTGGGATGTTTGACGTGGGCGCAATCTTGCTCTAGCCCGGGGGGCAAGTGCAAGAGGCCCTCGAGCTTCAGAGCCCCGAACGGCCAGGGAAATCGACCCGGCCCGCGATTCGGACCGGTGAAGGGCGACTTTTTACCCCATGACCCAGGCGACGGTTCACCTGATCGACGGCACCTACGAGCTGTTTCGAGCCTTCTTCGCGGTGCCGAGCCAGCAGACCGAGCAGGGTGCAGAGGTTGGTGCGACGCGGGGGTTGCTCTCGACCTTGTTGTCATTGGTCGAGCGCGCCGAGGTCACTCATATCGCGTGCGCCTTCGATCACGTCATCGAGTCGTTTCGCAACCAGCTCTTCGACGGCTACAAGACCTCGGAGGGCATACCGCCCGAGCTCCATTCCCAATTCGAGCTCGCCGAGCGCGCGGTCGCGGCTATCGGCATGGTGGTCTGGCCCATGGTCGAGTTCGAGGCTGATGACGCGCTCGCCACGGCCGCTGCGCACCTGAACGCCGACCCGCGCGTCGAGCGCGTGGTGATCTGCTCGCCGGACAAAGACCTGCTGCAGTGCGTGCGCGGGGCGCGCGTGGTGTGCTGGGATCGCCAGCGCGAGCGCGTGTACGATGAAGCGGGCGTGATCGAAAAGCTGGGCGTGCCTCCCGCGCTGGTGCCGGACTACCTGGCTTTGGTGGGCGATACGGCCGACGGAATCCCCGGCATTCCGCGTTGGGGCAAGGCCAGCGCCGCGCGCGTGCTCGCTCACTGCGGAGGGCTCGAAGCAATTCCGCGCGACGCTGCCCTGCTCGGCGCGAAAGTGCGCGGCGCAGAGGGCTTGCTGGCGACGTTCGACGCAGCCCGCGAGCAAGCGCTGCTCTACCGGCGCTTGGCGACTTTGCGTACGGACGTGCCGATCGACGATTCCTTGGAAACCCTCGCCTATCGCGGCGCATCGCGCGTAGCGCTCGCTGCATTCTGCGAGGAAATCGGTGCCGAGCGCGTGCTCGAACGCGTTTCGCGCTGGGCCGCACCCTGAATTCGCCGAAACACTGCTACTCTCTGCGCTCATGAGATCCCCGCTGTGCTCGCTTTCGCTGGCGTTTGCCTTCGCTCTGGCCCTGGCTTCGCGTCCGGCGAACGCCCAGCAGCAGCCAGCGTCGGGCATGAGCGCGGGCGGGCTCGCCCCGCCGCCGGCGGTCGAGGCGGCCCCGGTCGAAGCGCCCCCGACCGCAACCGAGCAGGAGCTGGCTCGCGCCGATCGTGAGGACTCGGGCCGCGGGCTGCAGTTCGTTTGGCTCAACGCGGAGGCTGGGCTGGAGCACCTCGGTCTCCACACCTTCCACGAAAACAAGCTGGTCGATTCGGATGCAGTGAAGTCGACGCAGACTGGGCCGGTGTTCGGCGCGGGCGCGGGCGTGCGCCTGATTTTTCTCACAGCCGGCGCACGCTTTCGCTACGCGAGCTTCTCGGCGTTCCAGCTGTGGACGCTGAACGCCGAGTTCGGCCTGCGCATCCCGCTGGGTTCGCTGGAGCCGTATTTCACCTTCGGTGGCGGGTACGCCTCGCTCGGCTCGTTCGACGGAGGCAGCGCACTCTCTGACGCCGGTATCGACAAGGGGGCTCTCTCGGCGCACGGCTTCGATCTGCGAGGCGGCGCGGGTTTCGACTATTACTTGGGCAAGACCCTGTCGGTAGGCGCGAACTTGTCCGGGGATCTCCTATTTCTTTCGCGGGCAAAGGTGACGAGCAGGGCAACGCCCGCGTCGGGTAGTCAGGCCGAGCGAGTGGCCGCCGTTTACGCACAGGACGGTACGAGCATCGGTGGCGCGCTCGCGCTGACCGGGCTTCTCGGGTTGCACTTCTGAAATGGCGAGCGCGCTCCTCGCTCTTCTGATCGTCGTCGTCTCGCTGGGTTTGGGTTTGTTCGCGTGGCGGCGGACCAGCGTGTCCGCGCGCAGTTCGCGGCGTTTGGCGCTGTACGCCGCGCTCGCCGGAGCGCTTGCGGGCGTGCTCTCGCAGTACATCGAGCGCGCGGTGCTGAAGTTCACGGGGCTCGACTTCGAGGTTCGCACCGCCGGCGTCGCAGGTTCACTGATGGCGGTGTTCTTGCTGGCCGCGCCGCTGGAAGAAGCCGCGAAGGTCGCGGTGATCTGGCCGCTCTATCGCACTCGGCGAATCGACGGCCCGCGGCTCGCCATTGCTTACGCGAGCGCCGCGGCCTCGGGCTTCGCCGCCAGCGAGGGGGCATTCCAGGTAGTGCAGGCGGGCGGCTCGGGTTTATCGCTGCTTCGCGCTTTGCTCGGCACCTTCGCGCACCTGTTTTTTGCGGCGCTTTGGGGCTATGCGCTGCTCGCCGGTCGCGTTCGGGGGCGCTGGTTTTCGCTGACCTGGGGCGTCGCGGTGCTGCTGCACGCTTTGTACGACCACATCGTCTGGGGACGCGGCCCCGGCTATCTCGCCGCGACGCTGCCGATGCTGGCGTTCATGTTGCTCTTCGCCTGGGCAGTGCAACGCGAGGTCGACCCGGGTGCCGCGCGGGAAGGGGCCCGGCTGGAGCCTCCGAGCTTGCGCGAGGTTCGCGAGGCCCTGCGCCCACCGGAGAAACCGGTCATGTTGCGCTGGGTCTTCGTGGGCGCGTTCGTCACGCTCGGCCTGGTGTTGACGCTGTCCGCGGCGAGCGTATTCGTGGGTCGCCGCATGGGCATCGACTTTACCCTGGCCGACGAAGCCGATGTGCGCTCCGCGGGCCCACTGGCGTTGCTCGGCACAGGGGTGGTCGTGGCATTTCCGGTGGCCGGGTATCTGCTCGCGCGTGCCAGCGCGGCGCACAGCGTGCTCGAGCCCGCGCTGGCGACCCTCGCAGCCCTGGTGGTGCTGGTCGTGGTGCTGTCACTGACGGCGCCGATCGCCGTGCTCTTCGCGCTGGCGCTCACCCCGATCGCGATCGGGCTGGCCTGCGGCGGCGCCTGGCTCGGGCTCGAGCGCTAGCGCGCGAGGCGCGCCCGGACCATGCTGCCGGGCTCGTCGGCGAACAGAATTTCGCCTTTGATTACGCGGCGAATGCCGCTCTGCTCGATCTCCGGCAAGCTCGTGCCGTTCGCCTCGAGGTTCGCCTCGGCGATGGCGTCGTAGACTTCCGCTTGCTCGACCACGCGCGTGATCTCGGCTTCCTGCGTCTGCCAGGACGCGAGCTCCTCTTCCACGATGCGTTCGGCGCTCAGCTGATCGACCTCGCGGAGCGCGAGCGTCGCGTTCGGATCTCCGAGCGCGGTTTCTTGGCGAACGCGGCGGCCGACGCCGGTGGCTGCGCGAAACAGTGAGCCGAGGGTCGAGCCGAGCGCGTTGGAAAAGGTCGCCAGCGCGGTCGCCGCGTGCAGCTGGGTGACGAAGCGTGGGTCGCCGAGCAAATCGGAGCCGAGGCCACCAGCGCGTCGCAGCAGGTGCCGGGCGGCGGTCGCGCCGCTCTTGGTGATCGTGCGCGCTTTGCCGAGAACCGACACGGTTTTCATGCGCGTGGCCAGGCTCTCGAGCACCGGTCGAAACGCTTGCGTGCGATCGCTCTCGGTCGAATAGAGCTCGATGCTGTGATCGGTGATCAGCGCGACCAGCGACGTTCCGCGAGCTGCGGCGCGTGAAAGCCATGCCAGCTGTTCCTCGCGCGGGAAGGCTAGAGCTTCTCGACTAGCGCCCGGAGCCTGGGGCAGGTCGATGATCAGCAAGTGGACGGTCGTGTTGGCCGGTTCCACGTTCGCTCCCGGAGCTTCCGTGAGCACTGGAACCGCGCACAGCACGGGCGGCGAGCTCGGGCTGACTAGACCGAGATTGAGTGCGAGTTGGTTGGCCACGGCCGTCATCAAGCAAACATCGGGCCAAATGCCACAGGTGACATAAGCCTATGTTTTAGTTGGATTTATTAGTTTGACCCAGTCAAACTTGACCCAGTTATTGGGGTAAATTTGTACCCATGGGTAGACTGCGATCAGTTCTCACTCCTCGGATTGATGCTCGTGTCGGATGGGATGCGCTCGAGGGTCAGGTCCGGTTCCGGGCGGTAGTCGTCTGCCAGCATGCGACCGAGGTCGAAGGCCACGAAGGGGCCGAGCAAATGCGGCGCGACGCTCACCCACAGTCTTCGTGCCCGGGTGTCCATGACCACGCCGTGTGTGGCTATCAGCGCGTCGATGGCGTCGCGATCACCGAGCGCCAAAGGGCGGTCGCCGAAGCCGCGTCGGTCGCGGAGTAGCGTGACCGCGCTCGCTGCCGTCACCGGGCGCGGAACTGCGGCGACGAGCTCGTCGGCCCGCGCTTTCCGCGCGCGGGTCGAGGTGTGGGCGAGCACGGAAAGATTCTTGGGGTCCGACGCAGCGGGGCCGCTGAAATGGTTGGTCACAGCGGCGGCGTCCGCGAGCGTTACGACATGGTCGGCCCGCCCGGGGGTGCGCTCGACCTCGAGCGCGCGACCGTTTGCGTCGGTGAGGATCACGATGTGGCTAACCAGTGGCGGGCGCGCCGACAGCACGCTGATGGCCTCTTCACTGTTCTTCGCTGACGAGAGTACCGCACGGAGCGCGTGAACCACCGGCTCCCCTTCGGCGCGCGGTTCGCCGGCGCGGCCGCCATGAACGACGAGCGCGACGCCCTCGGCGTTCATTCCACTCACCACGCCCACCAGCCCCGGCCAAGCTACGGAAGCGAAGGGGATTTTGCCGGTCTCACGCACGAAAAACACGGCCTTCTTGCGGTCGAAGATGGGGTCGACTTCGAAATCGAAGTTCCGCGCCAGCAGCGACCCGCTGCCACCCGCGGCCGCTCCGGAAAAGACGAAGGTGGTGCAGCCAATCAGCGGTGAGTGCTCGAACGAGAGCGCGATGTCGTACAAGGCGTTCAGGTAAGAGAAGCGCTGAAAGGTGGGGAACAGGTCGCGGTAGGGGTCCGGCTGGAAGCCGAGCGCGCCGGCCGCGATTTCGCTGCGTCGTTCGGGGCTCATGCCATCAGCGACGTGCCGGTAGCGCACCTGCGCCAGGTCGAGCAGCAGCGCGCGCAGGGGCGCCGTGGGCACCGCCTTTCGGAAGTTCGACAGCAGGACCCCCTCGTTCTCGACCATTTCCGGATAGAACAGGCGAGCGTGCGCCCAGCCGATTTGCGTTGGGGTGCCGATCAAGTGCGCTTCGAACAAGCCGTCGCGCTCGAGCACGAACGAGGAGCCGAGCGTGCGCAACCGGGGCCCCGCGCGGACCGGCTCTTGTCGCGCGGGGGAAACCACGGGCGCTTCGATGCGGCAGAGCGCACGTAGCAGCGAGTGCCCGACCAGCACCAGCAGCAAACACGCGAACGCAGCGAACAGCGCGTGGACGGTCCGGCGCACGAGCCGCGTCACGCTGGCTTGCTCGGTCGAAAGCGGGTGGTAGCCACGGTCGCCAGAATGCGGAGAACGATGCGTGTCGGGTCGCGCACGCTGTGAAAGTGGGAAACCCGCTCCGTACCGGGGGGATAGAGCACGCGCGTGGGCAGCTCGTGAATCGGCCAGCGCGCCCGCGCGGCCTTCAGAATCACCTCGGCCTCGAGCTCGTAGCCGCTACCTTGCAGGTGCAGATCGAGCACCTCGGGCAGCGGGTAACGCCGGAGTCCGCATTGCGTGTCGCGCAGCGGGCGCCCCGTGAACCACGACATCCACAAATTCGAGAAGCCGTTCGAGAAGCGATTGGCGCGGGGCGCGCCGTCCCTCCGCAGGTCGCGCACGGCGAGGACCAGGGCTTCCCGTGCTGCCTGGTGCTGCGCGACGCGCACCGCCTCCGTCGCCAGGTGCTGGCCATCCGCGTCGACGCTGACCGCCGCTTCTGCGCCCAGCGCGTGGGCGCGCGCGAAGCCGGTGAGGAGCGCCGCACCCTTGCCGCGGTTTTGGTCGTGGCGAACGACCAGAGCACCTGCGTCCCTGGCGCGCTGCTCGGTCTCGTCGGTCGACCCGTCGTCCACGACCACGACGGCCGGCTCGGTGGCTTCGACCGCCCCGCGCGCTGCGTCGAGCAATTCGCTCACGACGCGGGCGATGGAATGCGAGGCTTGGTAAGCAGGAACGACGAAGGCGACACGCACAGGGGCGGGGAGCATAGCGCTTGTGGGGCTGGTGGACAGGGCCCCGTATCTACGGCGATGGGGTTCGAAACCGAGGGACTTGGGCCACGGCAGCGTCGGCCAGCGCGCAGGGTGGTGGAGCCCCGCGGCTAGATTATGCTTGCGCGGTGTTGATTCACTCGGTCTATTTTTGGTTCAAACCCGACGCCGATCCCGCACGTGTTTCCGAGTTCGAGTCGGGCCTGCGCCGCTTGACTGGGGTCGAGCAGATTCAGGCTGCGTACTTCGGAAAACCCGAACAGACTCCACCTCGCCCGGTGATCGACCGAAGCTACGACTGGGCGCTAGTCGTGCATTTCGAAAACCTGGGCGACCACGATGCTTATCAAGAGCACCCGCTGCACGTAGAATTCCTCGAGCGATTCGCTGCAACCTGGGAGCGAGTTCAGGTCTACGACGTGCGCGTATGACCCGCCGCCAAATGAGCTACGGTAATCGCAGTGTTCCCGCCCGAATTCTCGAGTGACCTCCGTGAGCGAGCGCGCGTGCAGATCCGGGCGCGCATGCGCGCGCTTCGCGCCGCCTACCCGAAGGCGGCGCTGTCCGAGCGCAGCGCGGCGATCGTCGAGCGCATCGCGGCCTTGCCAGCGTATCGAGATGCGCGCTCCGTCGCATTGTTCTGGCCGATGCCGCACGAGGTCGATTTGCGAGCGCTGGACGCGCTCTGCCGCAGCAGCGAAAAGAGCGTTTTTTACCCGGTGATGGATCCGATCCCGAGCGGCGTGCGCACGGGGTTCGCGCTCGGCGAGGGCACGGCATCGCTCGCGCCGCGCAGCGAGCGCTTTTTCGAGCCGCCGCCGGAGGCGCCGCGCGCGCAGCGCGGTGACATCGAGCTGATCGTGGTGCCCGCGTTGGCGGTGGGCGCGAATGGACATCGGCTCGGCTATGGCCGCGGGTTTTACGACGTGACCCTTCCGGACTTCAGGCCGCCGGCGAAGAGCGTGGTGGTGGCCTACGAGTTTCAGCTGCTCTCCGAGTTGCCGGAGCTCGACCACGACGTGGCTTCTGACTACGTGGTGACCGACTCGCGAACGCTCGAAGTCTAGCGGCGCTTCTTGCCGGCGGGCTTCTGACAGTCCGCGCACACGCCGTAGAGCTCGTGCTTGTGCTGCTTGACCAGGAAACCGTAGCGGTTCGCGACTCGCGCTTGCAGCTCCTCGATCAGCGGCTCTTCGAACTCGGTGATTCGCCCGCACTCCAGGCAAATCAGATGATCGTGGTGGTGCGCTTCGTCGACCAGCTCGTAGCGGGTGAAACCGTCACCGAACTTGTGTTCCTGCACGATGCCGCTGTCCGCGAGCAGCTTCATGGTGCGGTACACCGTGGCATACCCGACGCGCGAATCGACCGTGCGCACTTCGCGGAGCAAGCCGTCGAGCGTGACGTGCTCGGCCGAATCTTTGAACAGCGTATCGATGATCAGCCGCCGCTGCTCGGTCGAACGCAGCCGACGCTTTGCCATGTAAGCGTCGAGATCTCGGCGCAGACGGGGCAGGTCCGGGCTGCCGCTGTTTCGACCGACGGAGGCCGCAGTCTTCACAGGAGATTGTATTTTCTGAACCCGGGCCCGAGTCAAGCCGCGAATCGATGATCAGGACGATGCCTGCGAGCCGCGGGCCGGAGCGCGGCGAAAGTCGGTGATTCACGGGCTGGTTCGCAGGCGAACCAGGGCGAATGCGCCGCCCAGCGCCGCGCCGAGCGGCGCCAGCACCGGCGCCGCCAGGCCGAGAGTGGCGGTGATGCTGCCGACGGCCGCGGGAACCAGCGAAAGCAGCAGCGCGAGCCGCGCCTCGCGCCGCGCGTCGTGGGCGAGGCGCAAGGCAAAAGCGGCGTCTCGCACGTCATCGGAGGCGAGCTGCACGTTCCACTCGGAGCTGGTGCTGCCCGCGGTACTGAGCGCGATCGAGACGTCGCCAGCGGACAGCGCCAGGTCGTCGACCGGGCTACGGCCGAGCACGGCGACCACGGCTCCGCCGTCCATGAGGCGCCGGATCGCGTCCCCGCGTTCACCAGGCGGTAGTTCGGGGCGAATGTGGTCGATGTCCAGCGCGTGCCCGAGCGCCTCGCAGGTCTCGCGCGCGTCACCGGAAAGCAACACGGGCTCGATCCCGATGTCCAACAGATGCTGCACCGCGGCGCGCGCGCCGGCACGCATGCCGTCTTGAAGCCCGAGCAGGCCAATCAGGCGTCCACCGAGAGCCACTAGCAACACGCTGCGGCCCATTGCCTCGAGTTCGGTGAGGCGGCTTTCCACGGCGGCGACGCTCACGTGCTCGCGCAGCATCAGAGCGCGACTGCCCACTACCAAGGCCTGACCGTTGGACGCGACCGCCGTGGTGCCCAAACCAGGCTGGGGATTGGGGCTCCGCACGCCGTCCGGGCGCACGCCACGGGCGCGGGCCGCGCGCTGGATTGCAGTAGCAGTGGCGCGCTGCGAGCCGCTCTCGGCGCCAGCAACCAGCGCCAGCACGTCCGGCGCGCGGTGTCCGCCGAAGGCCTCGATGTCCGACACCTCGGGTTCACCGAGCAGGAGCGTGCCTCGCGCGCAGAAGGCGAGCGTAGAGACCTTGCCCGCTCGGTCGAACGCTTCGGCTGCGCGGAAGGCGATGCCGCGCCGCAACGCAGCGAGAATGGCTCTGGCGACGTGCATGGCCGGGACCGCGGCCAGCGCTGGGCTGGTCAGGGAAGCATGTACGGCTACCGCGAGGACGCCGACCTCGACCCAATCCAGGTTGCCCGCGAAGGCCGCGAGCGCGGCGGCTCCGGTCAGAAACGGCGAGAGCCTCTCGGCGAACAAACGGCCAGCGCGACCGAGCGACGAATACAGGTCGGCGCGGCGATGCGGATCGCTCGAGAGCCGCACCCACGCGCGATCGGGACCCGCCCAGCTCACGACCGCTCGTAGCCGCCCTTCGATGACGCGCGCGCCGGCGACGACCACGTCGCCCTCGCGGCGCTCTTCGCGGCCATTCGCGCCGCGCCAGGGCTCCACGGTCGCGTTGCCCGCGCTGACGGTGGCGTCGACCGGCACCACGTCGCCCGCCTCCAGTACGATTTCCTCTCCGGGGCGCAGATCTATCGAGCGGGTATCGACGACGTCGTCGCCGACCACTCGTCGGCAAGCGCCGTCGAGCTCTTGCAAAATGAGCTGTCGCTCCTCGTCGATTGGGCGCCTCGCGCGTCGCGCGAGTAAGACTCCGATGGCCGTGGAAGCGACCACGAATGCCGCGAGCGTGACCGCGCTGCTCGTGACGCGGGAAGCGGTGATGTAAGCGCAAATCGCCACCACCACGCCGCCCACGGGGGCGACCAGGACCGCCATCGGGCTCAGCTCGGTCGCGTCGCGCTCGCCCATCCACGATTCAGCGGTGAGCGCGCAGAGCGCAACGCCGGCCAACACCAAGCGCGCGGTGATGGCCACCGGCGAGCTGCCCGCCAGTGCGAGCGCGATGGCCAGGCTGCCACCGGCCGCCGCCAGCGTGAGCAGCAGCGCGCCCACGGCGAGCGCTTGGGGCTCGTCGCTCGACGCGGGCGAAGCCGGTAGGGCGCCGTTGCCCGGTTCGACGCTCGCGTCGACCTCGGTGGCCGGCGAGCGCGGCGGATCGTCGTCAGGACGCCCGACGAGCGCGAGCTCGCGCAGCGCCGCTTGTTCGGCGAGCCGCGCGTCTTCCGCCGGCGTGGGCCGTCCCAGCTCGACCTTTTCCGGGTCGCGCTCGCGCTCGCGCTCGACGTCGCGTTCGCGCGCGCGCTCGCGAGTGATCGGCAGAGGTGTCGCGGTGGCGCGCGGATCGTACGCTTGGTGACAGCTTTCGCTGCAGAAATAACGAAAGCGTTCGCCGTAGATCGCGACCCGATCCGCGCGCAGCGGGTCGACCAGAGTGCCGCAGCGCGCACACTGGACCCGGTTCGATTCGCTGAGCCGAGCCAAGGTCAAGCGTCTGCCCCTTCGGCCTTTCTCAAGCGTGGGTCTTCAGTACGCGCTCGAGGATCTCGATGCCTTCGTCTATTTCTGCGTCGGTCACCACCAGCGGGGGCGAAAAACGCAGCGCCTGCCCGCCCGCGATGGTCAGCAAAAGACCCTCTTTCTGCAGGGTTCCGAGTACCGCCCGCGCGTCGACCGAATCGGCGAGCACGATCGCTTGCAACAGGCCGCGCCCACGGCAGCCGGCCACGAGCTTTGGGTTGCGTTCGGCGACGCGCCGGAGGCCGGCCGCGAGCTTGTCTCCCTTGAGCGCAGCTGTTTCGATCAGCCGCTCGCGCTCCAGCGTTTCGAGCACGCACAGCGCGGCGGCGGATGCCAGCGCGTTGCCGCCGAAAGTCGAACCGTGGCTGCCTGGCGGTAGCGCTTGGCTCAGGCTCTCCCGACACAGCATGGCGCCAATCGGCACGCCGGCACCCAGGCCCTTCGCCAGCGCGACCACGTCGGGCTGGACGCCCTCGTGTTCGACCGCCAAGAACGCGCCGGTGCGTCCGACGCCGGTTTGAATCTCGTCCGCGATCAGCAGCGAGCCGTGCTCGTCCGCAATGCGCCGCAGCTCCCTGAGAAAACCGCTCGGGGCGGGCAGCACGCCGCCCTCGCCTTGCACCGGCTCGAACAGAATGGCCGCCACGTCACTGGCCATGACCGCTCGCACTGCGGCGGCGTCGCCGTAGCTCACGTGCGAGACGTGCGGCAGCTGGCCGAAGCCCTCCTTGTATTTGCCTTGCCCGGTCGCTGCGAGCGCGCCCAGCGTGCGCCCGTGAAAAGAGTTCTCGAAGGCCACCACGCGCAGCCGTTCGGGCTGACCCGCGGCCCAGAAATGCCGGCGCACCAGCTTGAGCGAGGCCTCGATGGCCTCGGTGCCCGAGTTGCAGAAAAACACGCGGTCCATGCGCGTGGCCCGGCACAGCCGTTCGGCGAGCCGCACGTTGGGCTCGTTGTAGAAGTAGTTCGACACGTGCACGAGGCGCGCGGCCTGCTCGGCCAGAGCGCGCGCGAGCGCCGGGTGTCCGTGGCCGAGCGCGCTCACCGCGATGCCTGCGAAAAAATCCAGGTAGCGCTTGCCGCTGACGTCCCACAAGGCCGAGCCCTCGCCGCGCGCGAGCACGAGCGGGGGCTGGCGATAGTTCGGATAGAGGAAGCGCTTGCCGAGCTCGACCAGCGCTTGCTCCGAAGCCGCCGCGTCGGTCATGCTCACGCGCCCTTCAGCACGGCGGCGATGCTGCTGGTGATGTAATCGAGGTTCTTCTCGTTCATCGCGGCCACGCAGATGCGCCCGCTGTCCACGATGTAGAGGCCGAATTCGGAGCGTAGCTTACGCACGCTCTCGAGATCGATGCCCGAGTACGAAAACATGCCCGATTGCTGTTCGATGAACGAGAAGTCGCGCGCCACGCCCTTCGCGCTCAAGCTCTTCACGAACAGCCCGCGCATGCGCTGAATGCGCTCGCGCATTTCGCCGAGCTCGCCCTCCCAGCGGCGGCGCAAGTCCGGATCCGAGAGCACCAGGGCCACCACCTGACCGCCGTGTGAGCTCGGGTTCGAGTAGTTGGTGCGGATCACGCGCTTCAGTTGCGAAGTGACGCGCTTCGACTCGTCAGCGCTGGCGGTGACGAGGGAGATCGCGCCCACGCGCTCGCGATAGAGCGAGAAAGACTTCGAAAACGAGCTCGAAATCAGAAAGCTAAGGTTCGCCTTGGAGAACGCGCGCACCGCGAGCGCGTCCTCTGTGAGCCCCACGCCGAAGCCCTGATAGGCGAAGTCGATGAACGGCACCAGATTCCGTTCCTTGCAGATGCCCACGACTTGGTCCCATTGCCCCGCGTCGAGATCCACGCCGGTCGGGTTGTGGCAGCAGGCGTGGAGCAGCACGATGCTCTTCGGCGCGAGGCTCGACAGCGTCGCCTTCATCGCCGCGAAATCGACCGACTGAGTCTTGGCGTCGTAGTACGGATAGTCCTTGACCACGAAGCCGGCGGACTCGAACAGCGCGCGGTGGTTCTCCCAGCTCGGCGAGCTCAACCAGAGCCCCGACTCGGGCAGGAAGCGGCGCAAGAAATCGGCGCCCAGCTTGAGCGCACCGGTGCCGCCCATGGCCTGCGCGGTGACCACGCGGCCTTCGGCGACCAGCGCCGAGTCCGCGCCGAACAACAACTGTCGAACCTCCTTGTTGTAGGCCGGGACGCCGTCGATCGGCAGGTACGACTTCGAGTCCTCCTTTTCGTACCAGCGCTGCTCGGCTTCGCGCACGACCTTCAGCACCGGCACCTTGCCCTGGCCGTCTTGATAGACCCCGACCCCGAGGTTCACCTTGTTCGGGTTCTTGTCGGATTGAAACGCCTCGGTGAGGCCCAAAATTGGATCGGCGGGAGCGAGCGGGACTTCAGAGAACGGGGAAGCTGCCATGACGAATAACCTCGAAGCCCGGGCCGTTCGTCGAGCCCGGGGCGCGCATGCCTTTACCTCAGCTCGGCGCGGCGCGCGAGCAGGAGATCGGCCGCCTGGATGAAGCCCTGGGCGCGCTCGCCCCGCGTTTGGAAGCGAGGGCCGAGCGTCGGTCGGCCGCGTAGGTTTCTGACGCCCAGCGTCAGCCGGAAGGCGCCGAAGCATGCGGCGTCGTTCTCGCTGTCGCCGATGAAAGCGTAGGCCGACAGCACGCGAAATGGGTCGAGCCCGCGCAGCTGGCTCAGCACGCGCACCGTGCCGCTGGCCTTGTCAGCTCGGTCCAAGCTGACGTGCAGGTGCACGCTGGAAGCGGTGCTGGTGGCCCCGAGCGCGTGAATGGTGGCGCGTGCTCGCGCGACGACCTCACTGTCGACTTGGCGATGCTCGCCGATATCGAAGGTGTAGTCGCTGATGCGTTGCCAGGTGTCGTCGGCCGCTTCTAGCTCCGGATGAGCCTCGCTGAGCTTTTCGACGACGGCCATCAGCTGCGCGCGCCGAGCGGATCGGCTTCGCGCGTCGAGCGGATCGTCGAGCAGCACCCGTTCGCCACTCCGGACCAGGGCGATCGCGCCGTTTTCCGTGATCGCCCCGTCGATTGGCCACTGGTGAGCGACCACCGCGCCCCAGCCTGCCGGTCGCCCGGTGACCGCGAACAGCTCCAGCCCGCCTTCCCGCATGCGATAGAGAGCGGCCAGCGCCTCCGGCAGCAAGCGCCCGTGGTCGAGCAGAGTATCGTCGAGGTCGAACAGAAACCCACGCAGCTTGCCGACGGTTTCTTTGGAAATGGCGTCCAGCGTTTGCATGACGTTGGCTCGCGCTCAGCTGCGCAGCACCTGAACGATCACCGTGTTGAGGTATAGGCCCTCCGGAAACGCCGCCGGCACCGGATGATCCGGACCCTGAAAGAGCCGATCCAGGAGCACCGCTCGCGTGCCCACGTCCCGCGCGCCGAGCGCCGCGGCGCGCGTCAAATCCGCAAGGCCGAGGGCGGCGGAGCACGAGCAAAGCACCAAAAGGCCGCTCGGGCGCGTGGCGCGGCAGCCGGCCGCGCTCAGCTTTCGCATGGCGTCGAGCGCGCGCTCGCGCTTCGCGCGTGTGGGCGCGAGCTTCGGCGGATCCAGAACCACCAGGTCGTAGCCGCCTTTGCGACCCACGTGCGAGAGCACCTCGAGCGCATCGCCGCATTCGAAGCGGACTCGCCCTTCGAGTTGGTTCAGGCTGGCGCACTCCGCTGCAACCTCGAGCGCGAGCGCGCTCGAGTCCACCGCTTCGACCGTGCTGGCACCGCCGCGTGCCGCCGCGAGCGCGATCGAGCCGGTGTAGGTGTAGACGTCGAGCACACGACGTCCGTGCGCAAGGCCCTCCACCCGCTCGCGCAGCGGGCGCTGATCGAAGTAGAACCCCGTCTTCTGCCCGAGCTCGAGCGGAATGCGAAATTGCAGGTCGCGTTCGCGAAACTCGAATGCGCGCAGCGAGGTATCCCCGCGCACAACGCCGCTACCCGCGACGAAACCCTCGCTCTCCGCCGTCCGCTGAGAGCTGCGGTCCACGATCGCGCGCGGCGCGAGGCTCTGCTCGAGCAGCTCCAAAATCGTGGCCTCCCGGCGCTTCATCCCGATCGTGCCGAACTGAACGGAGAGCACGTCGCCCAGCTGGTCGACGATCAGCCCTGGCAGATCATCGCCTTCGGCGTGGATGAGGCGCAGACCGCTGGTCTGCGCGCTGGGCAGGCCGAGGTCGCGCCGGCGCGCGAGCGCTGCCTGCACGCGCTCTTCGAACAGCGAGCGATCAATCGCCCGCTCTGGGTCACGCGTGTAGAGCCGCACCGGGATGGCCGAGCCGGGCGAATACAGCCCGCGCCCGAGCGAATTGCCCCGAGCGTCCTTCACCACCACCTCGCCGCCAGGAGCTACGCCGCCCTCGATGCGCTCGATGGCCTGGGCGAAAACCCAGGGGTGTCCGGCCCAGACCGGCTGCACGTGGCCTGCCCTGAGAGTGACGCTACCGACGCTCACGTTTTCGGCGCGAGAGCCTAGCATCCCAAGGGCCGAAGAAGCAGTGCGGCCTCGACCCCGCCGCGTCGAATCTTGTGCGGCCTTCCCTGCTTGCTCGAAGGTGCTACTCTGCTCCGCACGCTCGCCCGGGTCTCCTGCATGCGATCTGCTTTGGCCCTCGTAAGTTCCGCTGCGGCGCTGTCCGTCGCGTTCGCGACCAGTGTTGCGCGCGCCCAGGATTGCCCGGAAGGCGATTGGTTTTGTGACCCCGCGGAGCGTACCGAGCCGCCGCCCGGCCCAGTGCCGGACGACGACGCCGAGTCCGAGCCGGAGCCGCTGCCCCCTCCGCATCGCGTTCGCAAGCCGCGCACTCACCGGCACAGCATGGTGTTCGAGCCGAGCCCGCCGCCGCGACGCCACTACGGCCTGCGGCGCCCGCTCCACCCCTGGGGCTTCGACGCGCATGTGTTCGGCGCGTTGTTCGGTAGCGGTCGCAATAAGAGTCAGGACGCCAGCATGGGTGGGCTCGGCGTGGGCCTTCGCTATCGCCTGCTTCCCGAGTTTGCGATCGAGGGCACGCTCGAGCTCGGCTTCGGCACCGACTACAACGGCTATGACCGCCGCGAAGCCGCGGGATTTTTGCACGCGCTGGGCACGCTCAACCCGCGCGGCCGCGTGCGGGCTTACGTGTTTGGCGGTTTTGGCTTGAGCACGGCCGAAGTCACCTCGGGCACTGCGGAGAATACGCCGCTTTGGCCCCGTTACGACCGGCACTATTCCTACTTCGGCGCCGATTTGGGAGCCGGCGTCGAGGTCGGGCTCAGCTCACGCACGGCGATCAAGGCAGATCTGCTGGGGTTCTTGCGCGACCGCACCGATCGGGGCCGAAATTCCCGGCCGGAGTTCGAAGATCCCGAGACGGGCCGAACGACCAACGCGTCCGGTGGTGGCTTGATTCGGGTCGGCGCGCTGTTCTCCTGGTAACCGCCACAAAACGACTGTCCCCGGAGCTCGGCCGAGGTCCGGGGACAGGGTACGGCTCGAATGAGCCGGTTTTTTTACTGAACCAGATCTTTGAGCGCCTTGAGCGCGGTCGCGCGGACCTTCTTGCTCGCGGGCTTGGCCGGGATCGTGATCGGCTCCTTCGTGAAGGGGTTGATGCCCGCACGCTCTTTGGTCGCCGGCTTCTTCACGACGCGCAGCTTGACGAGACCGGGGACCACGAACTCGCCGGGGCCGCGGGTCGAGAGCTGCTTGCGGATCAGGTCCTGAAGCGACTCGAACACTCGAGCGACGCTCTTCTTGTCCAGATCCGACGCATTTGCGAGCTCAGCAACGACCTGAGCTTTCGTAAGCCTTTTTCCTGCCATGTGTTCCTCCTGTGGATAAAACCCTGAATTGAGCTTTGGACGTTTTTCCGGCCCTCCCGGCCGCTCCAGCGGGCTCAAGAGACCGCCGTTTCAACCGACCAAGGCTGCGCGAACGGATAACAGGGACATGACGGCCTAATCAAGGGGAAATAATTGGTCGGGGCGCCAGAACGAGCTTTTTTTATGCGGGTCGGACAAGGGCGGTCACCCGCAGGCTGGGTAGGACGCTGGATC
Source organism: Polyangiaceae bacterium (assembly GCA_035549735.1). Lineage (GTDB taxonomy): Bacteria > Myxococcota_A > Polyangia > Polyangiales > Polyangiaceae > PMG-095. The sequence continues at coordinate 86,319 of DASZQI010000061.1, forward strand.
CGTAGCCGGGTCGCACGGGTTCCCTTGTTCTATGCGGCGTCATATCCTGTCCCCGAGCGAGGGCGGATTTTTCTCGAATTTTCGTGGATTTATGCCCGTATCCTTCCGGAGCAAGGCGAAGCCCGCTACAGCCTCGTCAAAGCCCGGTGCGTGGGCCGCTTCGGGCGCGCCGACGATCGCGATCGGCGCTCCAGCGCAAATCCCGGACATTTGCGACACCCAGCAAAAAAAAACGCGACCCCCGCTAAGAAGGGCGCCTTCAGGAGCCGGATTTGCGCGCTGGGCGCCGCGCTTTCGCCCCTTCGATGGCTGCGTTTCGCACGAGCTTGCGCGCCATCGCATCCATTTCGCGTTTGTGCGGGCGCGTGTCGTGGTCGTACCCAATCAAGTGCAACAGCCCATGCGCGAGTAGAAATCGCACCTCCTCGAGCAATGGGCGCCGGCGCGAATCGGCCTGTCGCTGGGCCGTCTCGAGCGAAATCACCACGTCGCCGAGAAAGGGCCCCGGGGCTGCTCCGTCATCCGCCAACGGGAAGGCCAGCACGTCCGTGGGTTGATCCTTCTCGCGATGCTGCAGATTGAGCGCGTGAATCTCGCGGTCGTTGGTGAGCAGGACGCTGAGTTCGGCGCTCTCGAGGCTGAGTGCGCGCAGCATGGCCTCCGCCAAACCCCGAACTACGCTAGGCAAAAGGGGAGGCGCGCCCGGCGCGCGGCGAGTGACCAGAGCTGGCACGCGGCGCAAAATGGCAGAAGCGACCCACGTGCTCCAGGAAAAATCGCTAACAGCGGAGTTTTCTACGAACTGCGCTGCGCTTTCCAAGGTTCAGCGTCGGAGTTAGGTTTCATTGATATGGCTCGCCCGTCGCGCCCCCCGGGATTCGACATGACCTACAGGCCCGCGGAGACGGCGTTCGGACCGCCATTTCGCCTGAAAATCCCGTCGTTCGTCTATCTCCTGGTCGCGCTCGCCGCGATCATGACCGTGCTGGTGGCCGAGAAAAGCCCGGCGGGTAGCTGGCTGTACATGAACATCGTCGCGCGCGGCCAGCATGGCTTCATTGGCGCGCGCACGGTGGCCTTCATGCTCGTGCTCGGCGCGATCTCCTCACTAGTTCGCGCCAACATGCGCGGCGTGCGCCTGCGCAGCGACGGCGTCGAATACCGGGACATCCTCGCGATGGGCTTGCCCAAGCTGCGCCGCTATCGCTGGGCGCAGATCGACCGCATCGTTTTGGACTTGCCCGAGTGCATCGCGCTCGACGTTTGGGATGGTACCCGCGTGTTCCTTCCAGAAGTCGCGGATCGCGAAGGTCTCTCTGCGGCCCTCGAAAAAACCGCCGCCGCCCGCGCCATTCCGGTTCGGGGCGGTGCCGGGCTCGACGAGATCCCCGACGCGCCCGAATTCGCCGAAGAGAGTGAGGCCTAGCGTCATCGGGCTCGAGCCCATGTAACGTTTTTTCGGGCCGAGCGGGGGAAGGTCAGTGATAGCGTCGGCGCCCCATGAAGGGAAAGAAGCCGACCCGCGAGACCAACGCCACCCTCCTCAAGCAAGCCATGCTGCGGCGGTTGCCGAGGCGCGTCGCGGCGCGCGGCGAGATCATGATCGCGTCGGTGCCGAGTCTGCTCGATCACTACCAGCAGATGCTCTTGACCATTTTCGGCTCGCTCGGGCGCGTGTTCAACGACGCCGAGAAGGCGCACATGCGCAATGTGCTCGAGACCTGGCTGAACAAGGGTTGGGAGCAGTCGCCGTACACCCGCCTGGTCGTTCACTACGAGACCGACCAACCGCCCAAGACCACGCTTTCGTACAACGTGACGCTGAACGTGGTCACCATCGCGGACGAATACGAGCACTGGACCAAGACCCGTACGCCGCCACTGTTCGGCGCGCACCCAGACGCCAAGGTCATGGATCTAGCGATGGCGCAAGGCAATCCCGAGGACAACCCGGTGCTCGACATCGGCGCAGGCACCGGTCGCAACACGCTTCCGCTGGCGCGCGCTGGCTTTCCAGCGGACGCAGTGGAGCTCGCCCCGGCGCTGGCCAAGCTACTCCGCGAGGACGCGGAAAAATCCCAAGTTTCGGTGCGTGTCTTCGAAGGCGACGCCACCGATCGGTCGCTCGGCTTGCCGCACGGCCACTATCAGCTGATCGTGATGGCCGAAGTGATCGCCTCGCACTTCCGTAACGTCGCGCATCTGCGCAGGCTGTTCGAAGTGATCGCCGACATTTTGCGGCCGGGCGGCTTGCTCTTGTTCAGCGGCTTTTTACCGCTCGATGGCTACAAGCCCGACGCCACCGCGCGTGAGCTCGGTGAGGTCTTTTGGTGCTCGGTGTTCACTCGCGCCGACTTCGATCAGGCGATGGCGGGCCTCGGGCTCGAGCGCATCGACGACGAATCGGTGCTCGAGTACGAGCGTGAGCACTTGCCAGCCGAAGCTTGGCCGCCCACCGGTTGGTTCGAGCAGTGGACCAGCGGGCGCGATCTGTTCGACTTGCCCCCCGGGCGCGCGCCCGTGGAGCTGCGCTGGGTGACCTACCGCAAGAACTAACACCCGGTCACCGGGCGCGGCGAGCGCGCTCGATGGCGTCGATCAAATCGGCGATACCGAACGGTTTCAGCAGAAATCCCTGGACCAAACTGCGGTCGAGGCCGCGCTCCACGGTCGGCTCCAGGTAGCCCGAAGCGAGCACGATCGGCACCGTCGAACCGCGCGCGCGAATTCGGCGCACCACTTCGGCGCCGTCCATGTCGGGCATGGTCATATCCAGCACCAACACGTCGACTTCGGCGCTCTGTAGCAGCGTGAGGCCACTCGCGCCGTCGCTCGCTTCGCTGACCGAATAGCCGTGACGCATCAGTGCGCGTCGCAGATGGGTGCGCACGAACGGTTCGTCATCTACGACCAAGACGCGGCAAGGCTGCTCTGCGGATCGAGTCAGACGCTCGCGGGCAGTGGTGCTCGACGCTTCACTCGCAGGCAAGAGCAGAGAGAAGGTGCTGCCCTCTCCGGGCTTGGTTTCGACGCGAATCGCGCCGCCGTGCGCGGAAACGATGCCGAGGCAAGCGGCCAGGCCGAGGCCATGCCCTTTGGCCTTGGTCGAGAAGAACGGCTCGAAAATGCGCGCGACCGTGGCCTCGTCCATGCCCTCCCCGGTGTCTCGCACCGTAATTAGCACCCAGTCTCCCGGGTGTACGACGTTGCCGAGCGCGTGGCGAAAGCTCGAATCGGGCTCGGTCACTCGTCGTGTACGCACCTCGATCACTCCGGTCGCGTCGCCGAGCGCGTCCGAGGCATTGGTGAGCAGGTTCATGAGTACCTGCGTCAACGTGGCGCGATCGCCCAGCACCACGCTGCCGCTTTCGATCGAAAGCCGGAGCTCGGCCTTCTTCGAGAGCGTTGCGGCGAGCAGCGCACCGAGCTCGCGGAAGAGCAGTGAAAGGTCGGTGGGCTCCCGGCGTCCGAGATCGCGCTGGCCGGCGTAGGCCAACATTTGTGCGGTCAGGCTGGCCGCGCGTTCGCTCGCGGACTTGATGCCCTGCGCGGCCTGGCGATCCAGCGGGTCGCGAAGCCGCTCCAGGAGTAATTCGGCGTTGCCGAGCACGCCGACCAGCAAGTTGTTGAAGTCGTGCGCGATGCCGCCGGCCAGGACGCCCAGGCTCTCCAGCCGTTGGCTGCGTTCGACCTGCTGCTCCAGCTTTCGCCGTTCGTCTTCGCGCCGCCGCTGTTCGCGCAGGTCGCGCAGCGCCGCCACACGCACCGGCTCGCCGTCGAAGGTCGACATCACCCCCACGATCTCGACTGGGATGATCTCGCCCGTCACGCTGAGCGCAGCGGCTTCGTAGGCGCCGGCGCGCTGTTCGGCAATCATTTGGGCCACGATGGGCCGCGCCGCTGGGGCCACGAAATTCGCGAGCGGCTGACCGATGGTCTGTTCGCGCGCGTAGCCGAATATCTCGTTGAAGCGGCCGCCCACGTCGACGATCACACCGTCGCGGCTGAGCACGGTCGCGTCGAACGCGGCCTCCAGCAAGTCGCGCAGGCGTGTTTCACTCTCGCGCAGCAGCGTGTTGGTGCGCTCGCGTTCGGTGACGTCGCGCACTGCGGCGACGCGTACCGGGCGCGTGCCTAGCCGGCCTTGCTTACCGTGCAGCTCGGCGCGAAAGCGTGAGCCGTCCTTGCGCACACCGGTGATGACGTACTCGCCCTCGATTCGGTTTTTGACGCGCTCGAGCACGCGTTCCTGATCTTCCGGCGCGACGCACAGCGGAAGCATCTTCTTTCCGATCATTTCCGCGTGCTCGTAGCCCAGCATCTCCGCCAGTCGCTGGTTGGCGTCGATCAGCACGTTGTCGATGTGGATCAGAATGCCCTCGAAGGAGGCGGCCGAGAGCATTTCCATCCGCTCGCGCACGCGGCAGGCCTGCTCGTGTTCGCTCTCCCGCGACAGCACGAGTGACAGCAAATCGGCGATCGGCTCGCGCAGCTCCTCCGCCGGTAGAGGCCCGCGCAGCACGAGTGACAGGTTTTTTCCGCCGCGCTCGAGCTCGAGCCAGGGTCTTTCTTCTCGTGACCCAGCTGGAACGATTCCGAGCTCGGCGAGCTGTACCAGAGCCGCGTCGAGCGCTCGATCGGGAGCGGCCGCGGCGACGGCGCGGCAAAGCTGCGCGAGCAGGCCGAACGGTTGCGGCGTTGGCATTGAATCGGCTCGAGGGCCCCCTGAGGTCCTCGACAACCCGGATGCTAGCCTGCGCGCACGCAGGCTCACACCATTTTCTCAGGGCTGGCGAACGCTATAGGCGAGCGCTGCGATGGCGACCGCCAAGGCGATCACCCAGAACAGCCAAACGCTGACCGTGCCTGTCCTGAACTGGGGCGGGATCGATGACAGCCGCGCGCTCACCGCCGCCAGCGCGGACTGCGGCTCCGGTCGCACCGAGCTCACCGAACCTGCAGGCGCAGGCCCGGCAGCCGCCGGCGTGGCAGCGGTAGCAGGCGCTGCTGCGGCAGGCGCGGCGGCGCGGGCGGGCGCGGCGGGTGCCACGGGCGGCCCCGCGTTGATGCCAGAAGTGCTGGGCTCAGGGCGCGCGCCGACGATGGTCGCGTCGGGATCCGACTCCGGCACGGGTTCCGGATCGGGGATCGACGCTTGCTTCTTTTTCTTTCTCAACCCTTCGGGTTGAACGATCAAGCCGCTCGTCGCCGTCGGCGTGTCGGTCTTATCCTGCATCACCAGCAGCTGATAGGCGAGCGCTTCGGGCAGCGCGCGGCTAGAGCTCATTACGGCTTCCACCAGCTTGCGCCGCTCGGGGTTCATGCGGTCGCGCACGATGCGCGCCACGTCGCCCGGCACGACCATCTTCGACGAGTTCAGCATCCACTGTTCCAGCGCGACCCGCATTTCTTCGGCGGTCTGGTAGCGCTGGTTGGGATCGGCCGCGAGCGCGCGCACGATGATCTGCTCGAGCTCCTCGGGGTAATCGCTGCGCAGCTCGGAGGGCTTTCGGAACCTGCCTTGCACGATTTTTCCGAGCGCGGTGGCGCCGCCGCCGAACGGGCGAAGGCCGAGCGTCGCCACGTACAGCACGCAGCCCATGGCGTAGACGTCCGCGCGGCGATCGACGCCGCGACCCAAGATTTGCTCCGGCGGGATGTACGCGAACTTGCCCTTGATCTCGCCGGTGCGCGTGCGCGAGTGCAGTTGGTGACGCGCCTTGGCGATGCCGAAGTCGCTCACCTTTACGTGCCCGTGCATGGACACCAAAATGTTCGGCGGCGAAACGTCGCGGTGCACGATCCCGAGCGGCTGCCCGTCGGGACCAATCGCTTCGTGTGCGGCGTGAAGACCCGCGCAGGCGTCTGCAGTGATGCGCGCAGCGACCTGATCCGGGAGCGGTTGCAGCTCCGCACCTCGCTGCACCAAGCCACTCAGTGAATCGCCTGCGACCCACTCGAGCACCATGAACAGAAGGTCGCCATCACGACCGAGCTCGTAGATCTCGCAGACGTTCGGGTGATGAATCGACGACGCGACCATGGCTTCGTCGATGAACATGCGCGAGTACTCGTCGTCTGCCGCGTACTCCGGCCGCACCAGCTTGATGGCGACGGTTCGCGCCAGGCCGCCGCCCTCGGGCTTGGCCGTCCAAACCTGCGCCATGCCGCCTGCCGCGATCGGGTAGAGCAGCCTGTAGCGACCAATGGTCTTGCCTGCCAGGGCGCGCGGCGCGTCGTCGACATCCGACGCACGCACTGCGCGCGAGCCTACCGATGACACTTCGTTCGGTGGCGGGGCACCGTCCGGCGGTCGATCCTTTTCTGCACCGCTATCCATCCGAGTTTCAATCTAACCGAGTTGGTCTAAGCGAGCCAGCGCTTTCCCCGGCCTGAAACATAGCCAAACACTCACCTTCGCGCGCGGTGCGAGCGGGCGTCGGATGACGTAGGAGATCTGGCTCCATGTGCTTCCATGCGGTCGCTCGCACGGCGGTCGACCGCGCGCGGCTCATTCCGGCGGCCGCGCGGACGGTCCGCGGGAATGGGGCACGATGGTCGTTAGGCCGCTTTTTTTAGGGACAAATTCGCGACCGCGGATCGAACGAGTGCCCTCGGCCAAGAGTCGTGTATCCTGCTAGCCGCGTGACGCATCCACATGGGCACCAGCGAGCTTTCGCGCTAACATCACGGACCGTGTTGCTCGGGTGAGTGGAGGCAAATGTCGGAGCTTCTCACCCAACGTCCGCCTTCCCCATCGAGCCGATTCGAGATTGTCGTGTACATGCGACAACAGTCTCGGCTCTACCCGTTAACGCCCGGGAGTATCGTCGACATCGGTCGCAGCGCGGACTGCCAGATTCAAATCGACGACCCTTCGGTGTCGCGCCACCACGCGCGTTTGCACATCGGCGCCGACGTCGAGATCGAGGATCTGGGTAGCGCCAACGGCACCAGCCTGATGCGCGGCGGCAAGGCCAAGGGTGACTTGGAGGAGACCGATTCCAGTGCGAATCAGCGCCTGGATCCGAACTTGCCGACCGCCATGGCCCCTGGCGACGTGCTCCGGGTCGGGGCGGTGATCCTGGTCTTGCAGCGCAAGGGCCGTTCGAGCTTGCCGAGTCCAAGCGACGCGCAGCCGACGATGGGCCCGGCGGTGCTTCTGGATCCGGAAATGCGTCGCGTCTACGAGCTTGCTACGCGCGCTGCCGCCAGCGACATCTCCGTGCTCATCCTGGGCGAGACCGGCGTCGGTAAGGAAGTCATGGCGGAGACCATTCACCGCCGTTCACCGCGCGTCGAGCACCCGTTCCTGCGTTTGAACTGCGCCGCGCTCCCGGAGAGCTTGCTCGAGGGCGAGTTGTTCGGGCACGAGCGCGGCGCGTTCACCGGCGCGCACGCGGCCAAGGTCGGGCTGATCGAATCGACCGATCGCGGCTCGGTGTTCTTGGACGAAATCGGCGAGCTCGCGCTCGGCACCCAAGCCAAGCTGTTGCGCGTGCTCGAAGAGCGCACCGTGATTCGCCTCGGCGCCACCAAGCCGCGCCACATCGACGTGCGCTTCGTCACCGCGACCAACCGCGACCTCGGTCGCGAAGTGAAGTCGGGTCGCTTCCGCGGCGACCTCTACTATCGCATCAGCGGTCTGGTCGTGCGCATTCCGCCGCTCCGGCAGCGGCGCGCCGAGCTCCAACCTCTCGCGCTGCATTTTCTGCGGGTGTTTTGCGAGCGATCGGGTCACGTGCCGCCGCGGCTGTCGCCCGAAGCGGTCGAGGTGCTGCACACCTACGACTGGCCGGGCAACGTGCGTGAGCTCAGGAACGTGATGGAGCGCGCGGCCCTGCTTTCGAACGACCATGAAATCGGTCCCGAGCACGTGCTGCTCGAACCCCCCGTGCCCGAGGACGAAGACGCCGAGGAAGACGATTTCGACGCCGTGACCAAGGTCATGAGCGTGCTCGATCCGTCCCAATCGCCGGGTCTTGGTGAAGCCGAGGGCGGCAGCGAGCGCGACCGGGTGATCCGAGCGCTCGAGGCCTGCGGTGGCAATCAAACTCGCGCTGCGAAGATGCTGGGCGTCTCACGCCGCACCCTGATCAATCGCTTGGAAGAGTTCCAGCTCCCCCGGCCAAAGAAAGGCTAGGGGAGGGGAGCGCGCTCTGGCGCGCCGCGACGATCGCGCTCAGGGCTTCTGAGCGAACGGGTTGTCGTTGTCGAGCGTGCGCGGGACCTTCTTGGTCACCACCGGCAGGTCACCGAGCTTGGGGCCCGTGTGCTGCGTTTGGTCCGGCGCGGTGGTGCTGGTCGTCGTCGTGTTGTTGTTGGTGCGCGCTACCTTGCGATTGGTACCCGCAGGCAGCGGTCGCAGCACGACGGCCACGTCGCGGCTGCGATCGAAGGTGAGGTCCTGTTCTCGATCCTCGTACCCCGCCAAATGCACGCGCAGGCGGTGAGGGCGACCATCGGGCACCAGGCTCACGCTGTAAGGGTTCGGCAGCGGAGGCCCATCATCCAGCGAGATCTCTGCCTTGGCTGGCTCGGCGCGCACGTGGATGGTGATCTCTTGCGCCGGCTGCGCGGGAGGCGGCGTGGGGGCCGCTTCCTTCGGAGGGGTCACCACGCGCGGCGGTTCGGCGATTGCCGGGCTCACTGACGTGGTCGGCGTGGGGCCGGCCGGCGGCGGGTTACCGCGGCTTGCCAGCGCGCCCACCACGCTCAGCGCGACTGCGGCGCCGGCGAGCGCGGTCCACATGGCTTTGCGCGGTGGCCGCGGCGGCGGGGTGCCGGACAGCGTGCTGGCTGCCGAACCGGACAGGGTCTCGGCGCCAACGGGCCGAGGTTCCGGCGCGGCGTCTTGAGGCGAATCGATGGCGGCCAGCGAGGCTTCTACCGCTTGCTGCCGCTCCGCGACGCGCGCACCGAGCGCGGACGCCACCAGCGCGGCGATGTCGGAATCCGCGACCATGGCCCGCTCGGCCGCGAGCCACATCTGCAGCGCCCGCCCCATCTCTTCGGTGGTCTGGTAGCGGAGGTCAGCGTCGCGCTCGAGCGCTTTGAGCACGATGCGCTCGAGCCCTGGGGGGTAGTCGGCCCAGACCGCGCTGGGCGGCTTGATCGGCTGCTCGAGCAATTGATAAAGCGTCGAGAGCGCATCGTCACCGTGGAACGGCCGCACGCCGAGCGTGGTTTCGTACAGCACGCAGCCGAGCGCGAACACGTCCGCGCGTCGGTCGACGTCGCGCGTGGTGACCTGCTCGGGCGCCATGTACGAAAGCTTGCCCTTGACCTCGCCCGTCTGCGTCGCGGCGTGCACCTGCCCGCGCGCCTTGGCCACGCCGAAGTCGGTGATCTTCACCTGGCCATTGGACGAGATCAGGATGTTTTGCGGGGAAACGTCGCGGTGCACCACGTGCAGCGGCGCGCCGTCATCGCCCACCAGCTCGTGCGCGGCGTGCAAGCCGGCACACACGTGCGCGACGATGCGCGCACCGACCGTCGGATCCGTGCGGTTGTTGGGCAGCTCGTCCAAGAGCTCGCGCAGCGAACCGCCGTCGGACCAGTCCATGACCAGGTAGACGACGCCGCGCTCGCGATCGAGCGCGTGAATCGAGCACACGTTCGGGTGCTGGATCTGGGAGGCGATGCGCGCTTCGTCGAGCAGCACCTTCCAGTAGTCCTCGCTGGCCGCTTCCTCGGCTAGCGCGGTCTTGATTGCGACGAGCCTCGGCCGCGCCACGAGCCCTTGCTCGCGGGCGACCCAGACACGACCCATGCCTCCGGCGCCAATTGGAACCAAGAGTTGAAAACGACCCAGAATGTCACCGGGTTTGAGTGCGACTCGATTCGCCACGATCCAACGCACAACGATAGTCCATGGCTCCCCCTTTCGCATCCAGAACTTCTGTAGCGATTTAGGAATGCTTTTCAGGGTGTTTGTAGGCGTCGCGCGCCTCGACGCATTTCCCGCGATCCATCGAGCGCGCACATGCGCGGAGGATCTCCCACCTCGCGGGGACGCGTCGCGCGGTTTCTTCGAGTGTGTGCGTCTCGTCTTTGCGTCGCCGAATCAGCACGCCGCGCGCTCGATCGGGTGCGCGCCCCGCTTAGGTGCGATCGCGGCGAGCCAGACGCTGTTTTCGCTCAGCCCCCGGGCCTGTTCTCCACTTTTTGGCTCCCCGGGCGAATTCCCCAGCAATCTCGCCCTACTCCGCCATCGTCACGATCCCCACCTGCGTTCATTGCCCGGCCCTCGGCTTCCGTCACGCGGTTGTGGGATAGTCTCCTCCGCGATGCCCCTGGACCGCCGAGATCTCGACCAGGCCGTCGACGAGTCCTACTCGTCGCTCACCGAACTCGCGTCGCGCTTGCACGAGCATCCCGAGCTTGCCTACCAGGAGCACCGCGCGAGCTCGTGGATCGCCGAGTTGCTGGAAGCTTCGGGCGTCCGCGTCGAGCGCGCTCTCGGCGGCGTCGAGACCGCGTTCCGCGCCCGCGTCGGCAACGGCTCGGGGCCGCGCGTCGCCATCCTCGCCGAGTACGATGCGTTGCCCGAGATTGGCCACGCCTGCGGGCACAACCTGATCGCGGCTGGAGCGGTGGGCGCCTTCCTCGCCTTTGCTCGCCAGCGCCAGCCCTTCGGCGGCACGGTCGAGCTCATCGGCACCCCCGCCGAAGAGGGCGGAGGCGGCAAGATCCGCCTGATCGAGGCCGGCGCGTTCCGCGACGTGGACGTGGCCATGATGTACCACCCTTACGATCGCGACATCCTCGCGCATCCCGCGCTGGCCACGACGCGCACCACGCTCACCTATAAAGGGGCGCCCGCGCATGCGGCGATTGCACCCTGGGACGGCAACAGCGCGCTCACTGCGTGCCTCGAAACATTTCGTTTGATCGACTCGCAGCGCGTGCACTTTCGAGATGGCGTGCGCGTGCACGGCATCGTCACCGACGGCGGGCAAGCCGTGAACGTGATCCCCGAGCGCGCGGCGTCCGTATTCTTGTTGCGCGCGCCGTCGCTCAGCGAGCTCGCTCGCGTCCGCGAAATCGTGGAACGTTGCGCGCGTGGCGCGGCGCTCGCCTCGGGCGTCGAGGTCGACGTACAAATGCGCGCCGGCTACAAGAACATGCGCAACAACTTGACCCTGGCTCGCCGCTTCGGAGCCGCGCTCGAGACTTTGGGCCGAAAGCCGCGCGAAAGCGACACGGGCGTCGGCGCAGGCTCCACCGATATGGGCGACGTCAGCCATCTGGTTCCGTCCATTCACCCGTACCTCGCGATCTGCGACGAGGGCGAAACCCTCTGCCACGAACGCGCGTTCGCCGCGTGCGCGCGCAGCCCGCGTGGCTTCGAGACCATGCGCGTGGCGGCCAAGGCCATGGCTCGCACCACCGCCGAAGTTCTGGAAGACTCAGCCCTGCTCTCCGCGGCGCGCGAAGAGTTCGAGCTCGGCAAGCACGGCAGCTAGAGCCGCGCTCGAACGCGCGAGGGGGGTGCGGTGGTCGAGTCCGCTGGCTTCTCGCCAACCATCGCGCCCTCGTCGAAGCGAAAGTGCGCGCCGCAGATGAAGGCGTCGGTTTGGCCGCCGCGCTCCGCCGGGTGTGAAGCCGCAGCGTCGGGCTGCCGGGCTCGGTGGCCCTGTTCGCTACATTACTGGCGCATCGGAGCTGCTGAGAGGCGACCCCCAGAAATAGAGTCCGTGCGCGCTCGGGGTGCAGCTGCTGTGTAGTAGTTTTACCGACAAGGGACGGCGGGGGGGATCCTGTATAGTCGGCGAATGGTTTCGTCTCGAGTTTCGCTCTGTGCCCTGTCGCTCTGCTCGTTCGTCGCTTGTGGTGGTGCGGAGACTCCGCCGCCAGTAACCCCAGAGAGTGATGCGCCTGCTCCGGTCGCGGAAGCGCCACCTGCTGCGAGCACGAAAGCGCCGGTGCCTGAGGCGCCCGCAGAGAAGCCCGCTGCGGCGAGCGACGCGACGCCGCCGGCCGAAGCCGACGGTGACAAGGGTGCCGCGAAGGAGGGCGGCGGGGAGGGTGAGTCCGGTCGCAACGTGAAGTACATCGTGAATCCGGAGGGGATGCGCGTGGAGGTCGAGGGCGTGACCTTCGCGCCGAAGGCCGAGGTGGTGAAGAGCGGCGCGGGTTGGGCGGTGAAAGTGAAGGTCGAAGTTCGTGCGAAGGATGGCAATGCGCACTCGCTGCTCGCGCCTACGGGCACCGAGGTGGCGATCGCGGGTCTGGTCAAGCGCAGCGGCCAGGCTGAGCCGGAGATGCTCTCCGATCACCGCGAGGGCGACAAAGAGATCCTGTTGAAGGATAAACCCGTGACGCTGACCCGCACTTGGCCCGGTGCGGGGGGCGCCAAAGTGCTCGCTGCAGGGGATGAGGCCGAGTTATTGGTTGGCATTTGGGGCCTGGGTGACAGCGCGGCGTCGCGCCGGCCGGTGCGAAAGCTGTGCAAGCTCACGGTGAAGCTCGATAAGGCCAAGCCCAGGGTGTCGGTGGGCGCGCCCGACGGCGTCGGTAAATGAGCTCGGGTGAGGCGCTGGAGCCCGGTTCGCCTAGACCCGCGTGAAATGCGTGGAGTAGGCGAGCTCGGACTCCAGATCGCCTCGCTTCGAGAAGCGGAGTTTGCGCTTTGGGCCCTTGCCGCGGCGCAGGTATTTGCCCGGCGTCGGCTGCAGGCCGAGGATTTTCGCCTGTTCTGCGATCAAGCGTAAGAAGCGCGCGACTCGGGCAAGTCCGGTGGTGATTCCGCGCTCGAGATAGGGGAGCTCACCGCTTCGCCACTTTTCGACCAGGTCGGGGTCGAGCAGCTCCAGCCGCAGGAGCACTTCGAGCGGGGTCACCACGGGTTCCGCGTGCAGAATCTCGGCCATCACTTCGGCGACGAGCGCGAGTAGGGGATCCGACTTGGCTTCTGAGATCGAGTTCATTTTCGCGGCTTGGCCGCTCCGGTAGTATAGTTCTGGTTCGCGTCGAGGCGCGGGTCACTGTATCGCTCGGGCGAAAGGCAGGTCGCGTTCATGTCGAAGGCCATTCTGGTGTGTGGGTTCGGGACAGGAATTTCCAAAGCGGTGGCGGAGAAGTTCGGCGCCGAAGGGTTTTCGGTGGGCTTGGTCGCCCGAAACGCCGAGCGGCTCGCGGCAGCAGTGCGGGCGCTCGGCGAAAAGGGTCTGAAAGCGGAAGGGTTCGCGGCCGATCTGTCGGACCCATCGGCGGCGGCCGCGGTCGTCGAGCGCGCGCGAAAGGCGCTCGGTCCGCTCACGGTCGTTCATTGGAACGCTTATGGGGCAGGGGCTGGTGATCTGATGGAGGCCGACAGCGCCGCGATTCGCGGGGCGCTGGACGTGGCCACCACCAGCTTGCTCGCCACTCTGCGCGCGGCGCTACCCGATTTGCGAAGCCAGGCTGGCCAAGGGGCGCTGCTGGTGACGAATGGCGGCCTCGCCTACTCCAATACCAACATCGACAAGATGGCGGTGGAGCACAGCTCGATGGGGCTAGCGCTGGCCAACGCGGCCAAGCACAAACTGGTGGGGATGCTGGCGCAGAAGCTGGCTCGCGACGGGGTTTACGTCGGAGAGGTCGTGGTGATGGGCTTGGTCAAGGGAACCGCGTTCGATCGCGGCAGTGCCACGCTCGAGCCCTCGCGTATCGCCGACAAGTTTTGGGCGCTTTACCGCGCGCGCACGGACGTTTCGGCCGACGTGGGGTAGCCCGTGGCGGCAGGCGCGCCGGGCGATGATCTGGGCGAAATTCGCGGCGGAGCGCTGCGCGCGCGGGTGGTGCTCGGCGCGATGGTCCTGGTCACGAGCTTGTCCGCCCTGGTGGCAATGTCGGTGCTCTATTCCGCGGGCCTGTCCGCTCAGCGCGAGCGGCTCGCGGAGCTTTGCCACAGCCAGGCGGAGCTCATCAACGCGGTCGCGAGCTTCGACGCGGTCGAAAGCAAGGACGCGAACCCGGCGGGCCCATGGGTGGCCACGTTGAGTCAGGTGGCGGCCGGATACTCGAGCGATCGCGCGGCTCCGGCACGTGTTTCGTTCGCCATTATCGGGCGGGAGGGGGGGCGGATCGTGATGCATCTGCAGGACGGCAAATTGTTTGCCCCGCACTCACGGCCGTTACCACCTGACATTTCGCTCGAAGCCGCCGAAGCCGCGCTGACCCGTCAGCATGGCGAGCTGGAATACGCGTCCGAACGAAGGTCATGGCTCGTCGTGCACGAGCGCATTCCGGCGCTCGGTATGGCCGTCCTTTCGCGACTGGACCTGGACTCGATCAAGCGCCCCTTTCGGCACGCGCTCTGGATCAGCGGTTTTTCGGCGCTGATCTTGGTGGGCCTGGCCAGCGCGCTCTTGCGCAAGACCAACGTACGCACGGTACAGGACCTGACCCGCCAGCTACTGCTGAGAAAACAAGCCGAAAGCGAGCTGTCGCGTCACCGCGACGACCTGGAGCGGACGGTCCAGCAGCGTACCGAGGAGCTTTCGCGCGCACACGCTCAGCTGGTGGAGCGAGCTCGCCTGGCGACTCTGGGCCAGATTACGGCCAAGGTCAGTCACGAGCTCCGTAACCCGCTCGGCACGCTCCGCACGTCACTGTATACTTTGCGCGAGCGGATGGGCGGTGAATCTCCAGACCTCGCGCGAATTTTGGAGCGTTGCGATCGCAACGTGACGCGTTGCGACCGCATCATCGAGGAGCTGCTCTCATTCACGCGACCTCGCATGCCGCAGCTCAGGCGACAGAACGTTTCGGAGCTGGCGCGAGAGATCGTCGAGGAGTATCGCGTTCCGCCGCCGCTCACCGTCAACCTGGCGATCGAGAGCGGGGTCGAGCTCGTGATCGACGCGGACGACTTGCGGCGGATGCTGATCAACCTGCTGAGCAACGCGGTCGATGCGGTCGTGGCGGAAGGGAGCGACCCCTCCATTCAACTCACGCTGGCGCGGGAAGCGGGTTCGGTGGTGATTCGGGTCTCGGATCGCGGCGCGGGCATCCCGAGTGACGTGCTGTCGAAGGCGTTCGAACCGCTCTTCAGCACCAAGGGCTTCGGCATCGGGCTGGGGCTGCCAATCGTTCGCGAGCTGGCGGAGCGCAACCACGGTTCGGTGGAGCTGCTCAGTCGCGGCACCGAGGGGACCACCGCCACCTTGCGCTTTCCGGGCACGGAGGATCGGTCATGAGCGAGACGAAGAATTCGTTCCGATCTTTGCGGAGGCTCCTGGTCGTGGAGGACGATCGCGACTTCGCCGAGAGCCTGGTCGATCTGCTGTCGCCGCTCGGCTACTCGGTGCGCGTCGCGGGCGGTGTTCGGGAGGCAATCGACGCACTCTCCACGTTCGCTGCGGAGGTCGCGCTGGTCGACGTCAAGCTCGGCGCGGACGACGGGGTGCGCCTCATTCCTTATTTGAAGAACTGCAGGCCGGAACTGGTGTGCCTGCTGATGACCGCCTACGCCAGCCTCGACTCCGCGGTGGACGCGGTGCGCAGCGGCGCAGAAGACTACCTATCGAAGCCGCTCGAGCCAGCGCTGCTTGCGCAGAAGCTCGAGCACGTGCTGGACCAAAACGAGGTGCGCCAGCGCCGGGAGCGGGAGCAACGGCTGATTTCGATGGGCAACCTGTGCGCGGGCGTGGCGCACGACGTGAACAACTACCTGCAGTTGATCGTGTCGGAGCTGTCGCTGCTCGGTCTCGTGGTGCGCGAGCGTTTGCCCGAGGCGCCTGCCGCGCTCGAGTCGGTCAGGGTTTTGGAGCAAGCGGCCGGCGGCGCTGCGGACGTGTGCCGCCGCATCCTGGCGTTCGCGAAGGGTCAGTTGCCGCGCGAGGGTAGCGATGCGGCGGAGGTCGTTCGCAGCGCGGTCCCCGTGCTCTCGAAGCTGTTGCCGTCCGGCGTCTCGCTGCAGACCCGTCTGCCCGATGCTCCGCTCCACGTCGTGCTCGATGGCAAGCAGCTGGAGCAAATTTTGCTGAACTTGGTCAGCAACGCGCGCCACGCCATGTCGGGCCGGCAAGGGAGCGTGCGCATCGAGCTCTCGTCGCGCGAACCTGGCGCTGCAGCGTTGCGGGTGATCGATGAGGGCGCGGGAATTCCTCCCGAAGTTCTGCCGCGCATCTTCGATCCGTATTTTTCGACCAAGGCGCCCGGTGAAGGGACTGGCCTCGGGCTTTCGGTGGTCTACGGCATGGTCACTTCGCTGGGCGGGACGGTGCGCGTCCAGAGCCAAGTCGACCACGGCTCTTGCTTCGAGTTGGTGCTTCCGCTGAAGATCGCCGAGGAGCTCGCACCCGCTTCGATTCCGCCGCCGAGCTCGGGGGGGGTGGAGCGCAGCCTTTTGATCGTCGACGATTTTCCGCCCATCCTGCGCTCGATGGAAAAGCTGTTCACCAGTCGCGGCTATCGAGTGGTGTGTGCCACTTCGGCCGAGGGCGCTCTGTCGTTGATTGACCAACCGACGTCCTCCTTCGTGGGAATGATCTCGGACGTACGTTTGCCCGGTGCGTCCGGTGTGGCCTTGGTCGAGGAGCTGCGGCGCCGGAAATGCATGATGCCCGTGGTGCTCATCTCGGGCGACACCGGTCACGTTACGGGTGCGGAGCGTCTGGGTCCGGACTTTGCCGTGCTGAGCAAGCCCTTCAGCCTGGTCGCTCTCGCCGAGCGTTTCGAGGCGCTGCAGGAAGCCGCGCGCGCCCGGGCCGAGGCGCCGACACGCTAGCCCCGTTGAACCGTCAAGTTCCACTGGTTCAGGACGAAGGCGCCGTTTTTCTGGGCGAAGTCGGCGATCGAGCAGGTCTTGATGCCGAACAGGCCGCCGGAGCGGGCTTCGAGCCCCAAGAGTCGCGCGCTCAGAATGCGGATCAGGTGACCGTGGGACACCGCGCACACGGTATCGTCGACGTGCCGCTCGCGCAAAAGTTGGATGAAGCGATCGGCGCGCTCGGACACTTGCTGAACGCTTTCGCCTCCGGGGCAGCCGTCGCTCCACAGGCTCCAGCCCGGAGCCAGCGCCTGAATTTGGGCCGGAGTGAGTCCTTCGTAATTTCCGTAGTCGAATTCGGCGAGCCACTCGTTCACGATCGGTTCGTGCTCCGAGCCGAGCGCGAGCGCAGCGGTCTCGAGCGCTCGCCGCCGCGGGCTCGAGTACAGCGCTCCCAACCGAGTCCCGGAGAGCAGGCGCTGGAAAAGACTGGCCGTGGCGCGCGCTTCGGCTTCCCCGGCCTCGGTCAGTTCGAGATCGGTCTTGCCCGTGTGTTGCCCGGTCAAAGTCCAAGCGGTTTCCGCGTGACGAAACAGCAAGAGTCGCATGAGGCTGCTGCTTAGCACGCCCTCGTCGGCGTTTCCGCGCCCCGCTCTGGCTTCAGCGAGCCACGATTCGTCGAAAGGTCGCGAACCGGAGCGCGTCAGCGCGGGTAGCAGAGTCTGCTTCGGCCTGGCTCACCCGTTCGCGGCGCCAATCAGCGTCCGGGAGTGCCGAGGCTGCCGTGAGACGACCGCGTTGCTCGATTTCATAGTCGACGGCTTGCACCGCCTCTTCCAGATTGGAAAAGCGCGCCATTACCCGACCGTCGAGGCTCACTTCCCACTTCTTGCCGCGCTCGGCGCGCTTCAACACCAAAAACTCGCTGCTCTGGCCGCGCTGCGGCTCGAAATGTAGGCCCAGACCATGTCGGCCGAGCGAAAACCAAGCATTGCCCGAGATCGCGCGCACCTCGACGTTGAGTTCCAGGGTGAGCGGGTCGAAGCTCGCCGCGCGCTCTTGAATCTCGGGCAGGGTGAGCGCGCCGGCCTCGAGCTCGAAGCCGGGATGGTCGAACAGGATTTGTTGCCACGCGCGCCGGGCGTCGCTCACGTCACCGCCGCGCAGGTCGAGGTCGCGTGGCACGCCGAAGAGCGAAGGCAGCGTGCATAGGCTAAGCGCGGAAACATCGACGAAATCGAGAATCAGACAGTTCTTCTTGCCTGGATGCGGGCGCGTTCCTCGCCCCACGCATTGCGCGTAGAGCCCCGCCGAGCGCGTCGGTCGAGCCATCGCGACGCAGGACACTCCCGGGTCGTCGAAGCCTTCGGTGAGCACGGCCACGTTGGTCAGCACCTGGGTGCGGCCAGCGCGGAAGTCCGAGAGCGCGCGCTTGCGCGCGTCGCTCGGCATGGCGCCGTGCACGATTCCGGCCGGCACGCCCAGCGCGTTCAGTGACCGACACAGGTTTTGCGCGTGACGCACGGTCACGCAGAAAGCGATCGTGCGCCGGTCGCGAGCCAGCTCTTGAATCGAGCGCGCGACCAGCGCATTGCGCTCCTCGATGTCGACCGCTTGCTCCAGCTCCTCCTCGCGGAAGTCGCTGCCGCTCGCGGTCAAGCGCGTGAGATCGGCGCTGGTCGAAACCCTGAAGCCGCAAAGCGGCGCCAAGTAGCCTTCGTCGATCAAGTCCGGCAGCGTGCGCGAGAACACGATGCGCTCGAAGACCGCGGAAAGGCCCTGGCCATCGCCACGCGCGGTCGTGGCAGTAAAGCCGAGCAGGGTACCCTGAAAAGCCGGATCGAAGGCGCCCAGCTGCTCGAGTACGCGTAGGTTGTCTTGCGCGGGGGCGTGGTGGCACTCGTCGTAAATGACCAGACCGAAATCGCGCCCTTCGAGCAGCTTCGCCAAACGGGTTTCGTGCAGTGAGCGGATCGAGCAAACCACCACCTTGGCCTCCGCGCTCGCGCGCTCCGCGCCGCGTTCGAGCGCGATTACGTGGCTTTCCGGTAGGGCCGCTTCCAGCTTTTCGCGAGCCTGGCCGAGCAGCTCTTCGCGATGGGCGAGCACCAACACCTGCCGTCGGGCGAGCCGAGCGAGCTCCGAAAAGATGACCGTCTTGCCGGCGCCGGTCGGGAGACAGACAAGTTGTCGGCGCACGCCGGCTCGACGTGCGGCCAGCACCGCGTCGACCGCGCCTTGCTGATAGGGGCGCAGGCTGAGGGGCACCCCGGAGCCTCAGCGCCCTTGAAAGTGCGGTGGGCGACGCTCCTGGAACGCGAGCAACGCTTCCCGCCGATCTTCGCTGGCAAGGCACTCTTGATACGCGGAGAGCTCGACCGCGAGGCCTTGTTCGAGGGGCAGCGACGCGGCGCGCAGCGCACGCAGCGCGGCGCGCTGCGCGATCGGCGCGCCCTCGACGATCGGTCGAATGAACGCGAGCGCCTCGTCAAGCAGCGACTTTTCTGCGGGAATCACGCAATTTACCAGCCCGACCGCGAGCGCTTGCTCGGCGCTCAGCCGCGTTCCGAGCAGGATCAACTCCTTGGCCTTGGCTTCGCCCACCAGGCGCGGCAGGCGCTGCGTACCGCCCGCGCCTGGGATGATGCCCAGCGAGGTCTCGGGCAGCCCGAGCAGAGCTCCGGCACGGGCCAAGCGTAAGTCGCAGCTGAGCGCGAGCTCTAGACCGCCGCCGAGCGCCACGCCGTTGATCGCGGCAACGACCGGAGTGCGGAAATCTCCGAGCCAGGCGAGCTCGCTGCGGTAGAGCGCGAGTTGTTCGAGCACCTGCGAATCGCTCATGCCGATCCGCTCTTTGAGATCGGCGCCCGCGCAGAACGCTTTGTCTCCGGTGCCGGTGAGCACGACCACGCGCAGGTCGCTGTCGGCGCTGAGCTCGCGCCCCACGCGACCCAGCGCCTCCACCATCGCGCGCGACAGCGCGTTCATGCGCTCGGGTCGGTTCAGGCGCACGATCGCGACGCCGCCCTGCCGTTCGAGCTCGACGCTCTCGCTCATCGCTTGCTCTTCTTGCGTGGGGCCGACTTTTTGCGGGTTTTTTCGGCTTTGTCCTTGGATTTGTCCGGCTTTTTGGCCTCGATTTTGGCTAGTCGTGCCTTGAGCTCGAGCAGTTCACCGCGCAGGCTCTCGAGCTCGTCCGCGACGCGCTTGCGTTCGCTCGCGCCCTCACCGAGATCGCGCAGCGCCTCACGCAAACGACGCGCGACGCGACCGTCGATCTCTCGGTCCAGTGCTCGACGCAGGGCGGGGCGGCAGCGGTGATCGCCGAGACGAAGCAGGGCGCTTGCCACATCGGCCCGCAGGTGGGGGTCGCCGTCGTCGAGCAGGCTCTCCAAGTGTTCGCGCACCTTTTTGCCTTCACCGAGCTCGGCCAGCGCGCCGACCGCCGCACGACGGCCACGCGACGGATAGCCGTAGCGCGTGCGTTCGAGCACCTCGGGCAAGCCGGCCTCGTCGCGCAGCGCGGACAGACCGTCGAGCGTGCCGGAGCGCACGACGTCGGCCCAGGACTTGCGATCGACCATGGCAAGCAGCGGCTTGAGCGCGGCCTTTTGTTTGGTTTTGCCGAGCGCGCGCGCGGCTTCGGCTTCGACCAAATAGCTCGCGTCGCGCTGGGCGAGCGGCCTCAATAGCTCGACCGCGCGCTCGTCGCGGAACGCACCGAGCGCAGCGGCCACCGCGCGCCGCACCTTCGGATGCTTCACCTTGGTGTGTTTGGCGAGCGCATCGAGCGCGGCTGGCGCGCGCGTTTTGCCGAGCGCGCGCGCGGCTTCGACGCGCACCATCCAACTCTCCTTTTCGTTGCCGAGCGCGTCGTCCAGCGCCGAAAGGTTGGTAGGGTCCGGCTTCTTCGCGAGCCCGGCCGCCGCACTCCAGCGAACGAACGCGGAGCTGCCGGCGGTCAGCTGGCGTCGCAGCATGTCGGCCGGTGCTTCGACGCTGATTTGCCCGATCACACGCTGTTCGGGATCGAACGCGACGTACGCGGGGCGCTTGCCGAGCGGCACCACCAGCTGGTCGTGGCTTGCGGTAACGCGCTTTCGGTGTCGGGCGAAAGCGCCGCCTTCGGTTTGAACTTCGATCTCGAATTCGAGCTCGAAGATCGCGGTTTCCGGGCCCTTTTGCGCCTGTTTCAGGCTCACCACCAAGAGCCCGTCCTCGTAACTCACCTTGATCTTCAGATCGGGGTGTCCGGGCCGGAAGATCCATTGGTCGAAGAAACGCTCGAGTGAGCGGCCTGACACGCGCTCCAGCGCGCGCTGCAAATCGACGGTTTCGACCAGCGAGTGCGCGTGCGCTTGCAGATAGTCGCGTACGCCTTGGAAGAACGAGGCGTCGCCGAGCTCCCGCCGCAAGAGATGCAGAACGAGCGCGCCCTTTTCGTACAAGTGTCGATCGAACAGATCGATCGGCTCATGATAGTCACGGCACACGACCGGGCGCTGGTAGCGCGATCCGGCTTCCGATAGGTAAGTGTCGCGATCGGTTTCGATGCCGTAGTCGTAGGCGTCGCGGCCTTCGCGATCCTCGCGCTCGAGCTGTTCGAAGTAGGTCGCAAAGCCCTCGTTCAACCAGGCGTGCGACCAGTCGCGACAAGTGACGAAATCGCCGAACCACTGGTGCGCGAGCTCGTGCGCAACCAGGTCGTGCGACTGGATGTCGAGCGCCGCGCGCTGGTCGAGCAGCACGTGCTCGTACATGGTGGTGGCGGTAGTGTTCTCCATGCCCCCGAACACGAAATCGTTGACCACGACCTGGGAGTAGCGGCTCCACGGGAACGGCACGCCGGTGAGCTTGGAAAACAGCTCGATCATACGTGGCGTCTCGCCGAAGCTGCGCGCCGCGTCGCCCGCGCGCGACTTCGGCACGTAGTACTGCACCGGGACGCTGCGGCCGCCTTCGAGCTTGGCGTCGCGATCGTTCTCGATCGAAAATTCTCCGACGACCAGCGTCACCAGGTAGCTCGGGTGCGGCTTGTCGAGCTTGAAATGAAAGGTCGCGCGCTCGGCCGCGCCAGCCCGCTTGGCGGACGACTTGGCCGGCTTGGCCCCACCCGCGATTTGCTCGCCGTTCGAGAGCGCCACGAAGCCTGTGGGCACCTCGACGCGCAGCTCGGTGGTCATCTTCACGTGCGGCTTGTCGTGGCAAGGAAACCAGTGACGCGCGTCCTCGTCCTGACACTGCGACCAAACTTGCACGGGCCGGTCCTTCACCTTGCTGTCCGGCGCGAGAAAGTACAACCCGCGCCGTGGCACCGCGCAATAGCGAACCTCGATTTGAAACTGCTCGAGACCGCCGAGGCCGAGCACGGTCAGCGTTTCGCCGTCGTATTCGAACTCGGCCTGCCGCGAGTTCTTGCCGGAAATTAGCAGCAGCTCGAACAGCTCGAAGCCGATCGCATCGAGCTGAACGGTCTCTGCGTCCGGGGAGACGCGGCGTAGGTCGAGGCGCGCCGTGCCGCTCACGGCCTTGGCCGCGAAATCCAAGGACAGGTCGAGGAAGGTGTGGGTGACCAGGAACGGTCGCGAGCGCTCGTACTTTCGCTCGGTGCCCGCGAGCGCGAACGACCCCGCCCCGAGCGAGGCACAGGCGCAGCGTTCATGAAGTCGCTGTGCGATTCTCATGCAGCCTTTCGATTACCGGCTCCCCGGCGTCGGGGCAAGTCGTAGCCGCGCCCGCAAAGCCCCTGGGCCGGCCCGGCGTGGCTGCTCCGGCGCGCTCGGGCGTGCTCGGTTGCCTAGCGGCGCGGCGCGTCGGTCAGCGCGCCCGTTTCAGCGTGGGCAGCCAAAACCCTGGCTCGCACGGAACGCGAGCCCTTGGCCACGGGCGGAGCGGCACCCTTCCGGCGTAGCGAAGGCTATAGTCCCGGCGTGCCGGTCACGCTCAGCGGAGAAGTGGAGCGCGTCACCTACGAGAACGAGGCGACGAGCTTTCGCGTGGTGCGCGTGGGCTCGCTCGAGGGTGACGGCGCGCGGCGCGGAAGCGTGGTGGTGGTGGGCACGTTTCAGGCGGTCGGCCCCGGCTCGCGCGTGCGCATCACCGGCAATTTCGTGAACGACGCGCGGCACGGCGAGCAATTGAAAGCGGACGTGGTGGTGCCGCTCGAGCCGACCACGTTGCTCGGCCTGGAGCGCTATTTGGGGTCGGGCCTGATCCCCGGCGTGGGGCCCGCGCTCGCCAAGCGTGTAGTCGAGACGTTCGGGCTCGAGACGTTGCGCGTGCTCGATCAGCAGCCGGAGCGGCTTGCGAGCGTACCGGGTCTCGGCAAGCGACGGGTAGGCGAGATCAAGAATAGTTGGGCCGCGCAGCGCGCGCTCAGCAGCGTGCTGGTGCTCCTGCAAAGTCACGGCGCGTCGCACAACTTGGCGATGCGTATCTGGAAGCACTACGGTGATCGTACGGCCAGCATCGTGCAGCGCTCGCCGTACCGCTTGGCGCTCGATGTGGTGGGCGTCGGCTTCAAAACCGCGGATCGGCTGGCGCAGTCGCTCGGGCTTTCCAAGGATCATCCGGAGCGCTGCCAGGCGGGCGTGGTGCACGTGTTGCAAGAGCTTTCGGAGGGCGGGCACGTGTTTGCGCCGCGGGAGGAGCTCGTCGAACGCGTAGCGGAGCTACTGCAGGTCGGCGGCGAACACGTGGACGCGGCGATCGACAAGCTGTTCGCTTCGGAGCGAGTGGTGGTCGAACAGGGCGCGGTCTATCTGTCCTGGCTCCATCGCGCGGAGGTCGACGTGGCGGCCGCGGTGAAGCGCCGGCTCGATTCGGAGAGCGCCGCGCTCGGCGGTGTAGAGGGCGCGATCGCGGCCTTCGAGAAGAGCCGCGCGCTGCAACTGGCGCCCGGGCAGCGGCACGCGGTGGAGCTCGCGACCACCGCCCGCATCGCGATCATCACCGGCGGTCCCGGCGTGGGCAAGACCACGATCGTGCGCGCGATTGTCGCGGTTCTTTCCAGTCACCACCAGCGCTTGCGGCTCGCCGCGCCGACCGGGCGCGCCGCGAAGCGGCTGAGCGAAGCCACCGGCCACGAAGCGAGCACCCTGCATCGTTTGCTCGAGTTCGAGCCGCGCGCGGGCGATTTTCAGAGGGGCGCGGAGAACCCGCTCGAGGTCGACGCGGTGATCGTCGATGAAGCGTCGATGATCGATTTATCGCTGATGCGCGCGCTGCTGCTCGCCCTTCCGGCCAGCGCCCGGCTGATCATCGTGGGCGACGCGGATCAGCTGCCATCGGTGGGGCCGGGCGCGGTGCTGCGCGATTTGATCGAGAGCCGGCGCGTGCCGACCGCGCGGCTCTCCGAGATTTTTCGGCAAGCGGAGCAGAGCGGAATCGTTCAGAACGCGCACCGCATTTTGCATTCGGAAATGCCGGAGAGCGGCGAGCCCGAGCAGCCGCGCAGCGACTTTTTCGTGGTGCAGCGGCGCGGCCCGGAAGAGGCGGCGGAGGTCGTGAAGGAACTCGTGACGGTGCGCATTCCGCGGCGTTTCGGGCTGGATCCGCTGAAGGACGTACAGGTGCTGACGCCCATGCACCGCGGGCCCGTGGGGACGGTGGCGTTGAACGAGCTTTTGCAGCAGGCGTTGAATCCGGACGGCCCCGCGCTGGAGGTGCGTGGCCAGAAGTTTCGCGAGCGCGACAAGGTGCTGCAAACCAAGAACGACTACGACAACGAGGTGTTCAACGGTGACGTGGGCGTGGTGACCCGGGTCGACGTCGGCGAACGTAAGCTGCGCGTGCGCTTCGATGGCGGCGAGATCGAGTACGAGGATGCTAGCTTGGATTCTCTGACGCTCGCCTACGCCATGAGCGTGCACAAGAGCCAGGGTAGCGAGTACGCGGCGGTGGTGATGCCGCTGCTGACCACGCATTTCGTGATGCTGTCGCGCAGCCTGCTCTACACCGGCGTCACTCGCGCGCGGAAGCTATGCGTGTTGGTCGCGGATCCGCGCGCGCTGCGGCTCGCCGTTTCGGACGCGCGGGTAGACGTGCGGCGAAGCCGGTTGTGCGAACGGCTGGCCGCGGATTGAGCTCAGGGCGGCATGCCGGCCTGGTAGTTGGCCAGGATTTGATTGGCGTCGAGCGCGGCGTTGTAGATACGAAAGTCGTGAAAAGTGCCGTTGAAGCCGCTGTCGACCGCGAAGTTGGAGCGGCCGAGCCAGTTGTTGATGTCGTAGATGTAGTCGAGCGTGTCGTTGAACTCGGCCGAGCCTTGGAAGCCACCGTTGATGAACACCGAGATACGCTTTTGATTGGCGTCGACCACGACCGCGGTGTGCGTTGGCAGGTCCTTCGGAAAAGCCACGTTGGCGAACAAAAAGGTCGACTCGACCGTTTTCGGTTTGCCGAACACGACCTTGGGGCGCCCGCTGCCGTCGTCAGGAGTGAAGAACAGATAGCTGCGGCCGGTGCCGCGGCTGCCGTGCTCCCCCGACAGATCCTCGCCGAAATCGAAGATGCGCTGCCACTCGGCCCCGCCGCTCCAGGTTACCCAGGCTTCGAAGGTGGCGTTGCGCAGGCCCCTGAGAATGAAGCTCGGGAGCTCCACGTACTGCTCGGGGCTGGTGTCGATGACACTGACCGAGCCTTTGCCGTCCAACGTGGTGCCGAGCACGTTGCCGTTGGCGGTACCGACCGAATCGGTGACATCGATGCCTTCACCCCGGAAGGTGTAGCGATGCACGAGCGCGCCGGCGCCGCCAGTGGAAGCTCCAGCGCCGCCTTGGCCTTGGCTACCGCCGGTGCCGCCGCTCGCCATTCCGCCCGTCGTGCCGCTCGAACCACCGCAGCCCGGTTGGTTGGGATCGTCACAGCAAGAAACACCGCTGACCACGTCGACCAGCTGCGGCGCACAAGCCATTAGCCCTGCCGCCACCAATCCGACGCGAATCGACTGAATCGCCACAGCCATCGGCGTGGTCTACCACAACCACCCCGGCGGGCGGCGGCTTTACCAGGCTTGCCAGGGACTGCGTTCGTCGAGCTCGCGCTCTCTCCGCAGGAGAACGCGCAGGGCTTGGCTCTGCTCGAGCGAGAGGCCGCCGCGAAAACCGGAGCCGGCGTGCCCATGCATGCGGCGGACGAGGCGCTCGAGCTGCTCCTCCGGGGTGAGCCCGTCGGCGCAAGCGTTGTCATCCGTAGCTTGCGCGGGGCTGCTGCTCGTGACCGGTGCAGACGACTGGTTCACCGGCGTTTCGTGGGACGGAGCCGAGACGCGCTCGACGAGCTTCTCGTTCACGCTGATCAAGTGGTCGAGTTTGGCGAGCACCGGCGCGTCCTGAACGCTGCGCGCGCGCTTACTGGCCGCGTCGCGCTCGAGCACTGCGAGGCGCGCCTCGAGCGCGGTGACTTGACTGCGCTGGGCAGCTGCGTCGTCCCGCGCTTGTGCGAGCTCGTACGCGAGTTGGTTTTGCCCCGCGAGCTGGGCCGCGCAGCCGCACGCGCCCGTGAGCGCTGCCAGCAGCGCGACCCCTCGGAGAATTGCCCGGGCGCCCATTACTCGACAGATTAACAGATTCTCGACTGTCGGCACGCCGTGCGGGCGAGCCTCGGGCCGCTTTCGGGTGGCGTGAATTGACAGGCGGAGTCACGGTTGATAGCGCTGAAATCGCGGACACGCTGAGAGTAGCGAGAGGTAGGCATGGCGTTCAGGCGTATCGGACTTTTGGCTGCGGTTCTGGTGCTGTTCTCCGCTCAGTACGCTGCGGCTGCGGGGAGTGACGGTTGCGAGCTCGAAAGTGAGTTGCGCGCTGCGCCAGGCCCCAATGGCGGTTTGGCGCGCACCAGCGCGGCGCTCCCCGCCGGGCTCGTTTACCTGGGGCGTCGCCCGCTGGACCTTTCGATAGTTGCCTTGGTGCCCGATGGCGACGAGTACCGGGAGATTGGGCTGTATTGGCCGACGCCGGCGGATCCGGTCTACGCCTATCGGCGCATGCGTCGCTTGCCTCGTGACACCACGCTGCTCGGCAATCGCTTCGATCAAACGATCATCGTACTGCGCGAGAACACGGAGTTCGTGGTCAGGGGTGAGAAGCTCGGCTACGCGCCGATCGACTACGCAGGTCACGTGCTCAGCATCGACGGCTGCGGTGGCAACGACGATTTGCACGGCGGTGACGGCTCCGATCACCTGTTCGATTACAGCGGAGACAACGAGTTTCGCGGCTACGGCGGGCGCGACTGGCTCGAGGGTACCGGCGCCTATTTTGGCGGCGGTTCGGGCGACGACTGCATCACCGGGGACGGCAACGGCCGCTACGCGCAGAT
Source organism: Polyangiaceae bacterium (assembly GCA_035549735.1). Lineage (GTDB taxonomy): Bacteria > Myxococcota_A > Polyangia > Polyangiales > Polyangiaceae > PMG-095. The sequence goes on from DASZQI010000061.1 coordinate 113,338, forward strand.
CTACGGAGACGAGGGCAACGACGCGCTCGAAAGCACCGGCGCTGCCGGTAGCGAAAACGGCGGCGAAGGCGTCGATACCTGCGCTGCGTCGAGCAGCGCGGGCTGCGAAAACACGGCCTCTGCGCTGTGCCTCGGTTGGCTGTGAGCGCTGTGAGGTAAGCGCGGCGAAGAGCGCACGAACGCCCACAACGAGCTCGGGTTCGTACGCTTTCCTACATCGCAAGGCCTGCAGGGCTCCGCACTATTTGCGACGAGCTTCGTCATCCTCGTGAGTGAGAAAGTCGCACTTCTGCGGGCGTCTCACCCGGATGACGGCCGCGAGCCGAACTTTGTAACGGGCACGCACATTGCTACCTTGCGAGGTCGATGTTCGCCGGCTCACCTCCGATGAGGCGTTCTTTCTGGGCTCGCTTCACCGTAGGCGTCAGCGCGGCGGCGCTCTTGCTGCTGGCCACGAGCTGCGAGGGAGGCCGGAAAAACTACCCCACGGTCGGTGGCTCGCCGCCCGATCGTGGAGGCGCTTCGCCGACGAGCTGCGCCAACCCGCGCGAAGGCTGCGCGTGCGATACCGAGGGAGACGAGGTCGAGTGCGGCGAGACCCAGAGCGTCAACAGCGAGTACCGCAGCTGCGCGGTGGGAACGCGCACCTGCAGCAATGGGGTGTGGGGCAGCTGCGCCATCAGTGAGGTGCGCCAGCAGAGCCTGCAGCAGGGCATGGGGCGCAAGCTGCTGGCCGCGGGAACACCACAGGTTTGTCCGGGGACCTACGATCCGTGTGACCCCTACTGCAACCAGGTCGTCGACGTGCCTGACAACACGATCAGCACGCCGACCGGATTTCAGGTGACTCCCAGCGGGCTCACGCTGATCGAGACCGGTATCGGTGGCTGCACGTCACTCACGCTGACGCCGGTGGCTTCCAAGGTGACGACCGGAAACGTGGTGACCGTGACGGCGTTCACTTCGGCGACCGTGACGACCACGCCGACGGGCCCGGTGACGTTCACGCTCACTGCGACTCCGCCTACCTGCGTTACCTCTCCGTTCACGACGAACTGGACCACCAACCGCCCCGACCGCGCTGCGATCAGCGGCACCAACAACACCAACGGTCAGCTTACGATCGCGATCCCTTACGCAGGGCCAATCGTGGTCACGGCCTACGCGCAGGGCCTCAGCGCATCGACCACCATCAACGTCAAGGTGAACACCTTGGACGCCACCGCGGCCGCCCCGAACGTGGCCGCAACCGCCGCACAGAAGCAGGCGTTCAGCTCGTCGATGGTGACGAGCGACTGGTGGAAGACACCGCTCTCGGGCACGACCGCGAGCAGCGTGAGTTGGCTCTATCCCTACGCCAATACTTATTTCCCGCTCGCTCTGCCCGCGCCCATCATCCAGTACTGGTACACGAACAACGGTGGCGGCGGCACGACCGCCGCGGTGGCCAGCACCGATCGGGCCGTGAAGGTGTCGCTGCGTTACCCTGCCGGCGCCTCCGCCGATCCGGCGGCCATGAACTATGCGGATTTCAACTATTCGCTGATCGCGAAAGAATCGAATACGACCTCGCAGGCCGCCCCCTCGAGCTTGCCGGAGGACGCGCGCGACCCGCAAATCACCATCCCCCAGTACGCGTGGAGCTACTTCGAGCAGACCGCGCGCGGCAACGACGCTGAGATCATCTTGCAACGCGTGCGCGCGGGAATACTCGAGCAGGAATCACGGCGCATCGTCCATCCGGTGAACGGCCAAATAAAGGGCACGATTTACTACAGCACGTACAACTCGCCCCAGGCGTCCAACACGGGCGCCATTCTGAAAATCGCGCCGGGCGCGACATCGCCGACGGTCGCGGTGCAGCCGAGCGGCAAGTGTACGGTCTGTCACTCGCTGAACTCGACGGGCAGCTACCTGATCACGAACACGCAATCGGGCCCCGGCACCCTGATGAATCAGTCGCGGCGCTACGATATGTCGACGGCCGGCCCGTCGCCCACCGTGCTGAACAGCTACGCGGGTTCGGATACGGTGCCAGCGCTCGGTACGAACACCGCGACGATCCAGACCGGAACGGGCTCGGCGGTGAGCATCACCGGCATTGCCAGTCGTGATGGCATCGGCCTCATCACGATCACCACCGCCGGCGTCCGCGGCACCGCGAAGTTCGCCTGGACCTTCGAGTCTCAGGCGGGCTCTGGAGTCACCACGGCAGCGAGCGTCGCGCTCGGCACGACCGGCCTCACCGCCAACTTCGGCACCGGCACGAGCTACGCGCTCGGCACGACCTACGACTGGGGGAGCTCGCAGGCGAGCGGCTCGACCTCTGGTCAATACTGGGCCAACCGTCTCGGCGATCGCTTCACGTTCGGCGGGCCGTGGGGCGATGGCACGCTGTACATGACCCACGGCGGTCGCAAAACCGGCACGGTCGGCGTGGGCGACCCGAACTTTCGTGCTCCGCCCGACTATTCGAGCTTCGTCAGCGTCTCGAACCCGAACTCGAGCGTTCCGGTCGCCAATTGGCCCGGCGATATGCTGGCGGTGACGCCGCGATTCAATCACAGCGGCGGCGCGCTGGTCTTCGGATACTGGGGTGGCAGCAATCTGCCGAACGCTTCCGGCGGGCTGTCCTCGCTCGCTGCGGGCACGCGGCTGGCCGTGGCCGATTTCAGCGTTAGCTGCACGACCCCGCCCTGCACTGGTAGCTCAGCGGGTCTCACTGCGAGCGTGTCGAACGCACGAAACCTCACTCCGGGCGTGACCGAGCGCGTCGCGTGGCCTTCATTCACGCCCAGCGGGGACGCGGTCGTGTACCAGCGGCAGTACCGGACCTCCAAGTCCCGCACCGAGTTTGCCGACGTGTTCCAGACCGGCGCTGGTCCGGCTGTCACGCTCAGTGGTACGCCGACTGCGACTTCGAACGGTGCCGGGCTGATCACGATCACGACCGGCGGCGCGCGCGGCACGGCCAAGTTCAGCTGGAGCTTGGGTTCGCTGTCGGGCACGAATCTGACGACCTCTTCGTCAGCGGTCGCGCTCGGCACCACCGGGCTCTCGGCGAACTTCGCGGCCTCGCCGCCCAACTACGTCGCAGGCACGACCTACAACTTCGACGTCGGTGTGATCGGTACGCCAGGCTGGGGCCTCTGGCCCGGTTGGTCGCCGTCACACGTGAACACCTCGAGCGGCGCGCTGGCTGAGCTTTGGCTCTCGAACGTGCCGGCGACGAGCGCTACGGCCGCGACGCCCACGCGCCTGCTCGCGCTGAACGGGCTGAACCCCGACGGAACCTCGTATTTGCCGGAGGATACTCGCCCGGCGAGCCCGCCCAGCCCCGCCACTCACCGCAACGCCGGGACGTCGTTCACCATCTCGCAAGCGGACGCCTGCACCAACACCGGCACCGCCACCAACGTCTACGACTATCGCCTCAACTACCTGCCCGCGTTCAATCCTCAGGTCGCAGGCGGGTACTCGTGGGTCGTGTTCACCTCCCGCCGCATGTACGGCAACATCGCCTACGACGATCCATGGGATGCAGCTCCCGGTCAGTCCTGCAGCTCCGGCAAGCCGCCGACGAAGAAGCTGTGGGTGGCCGCGCTCAACAGCAGCATCACTCCAGGTTCCGATCCGAGCCATCCCGCCTTCTACCTGCCAGGTCAGGAGCTCTCCGCTGGTAACGCCAACGCCGAGTGGGTGAACACGCCGTGCTCGGCTACGGGTGTGGCCTGCGCTAGCAATGACGACTGCTGCGGAGGCATCGGCTCCTCACCGACGAGCTCGTGCAAGGTAACTTCGGCCGCGACTGTTCCCCCGACGCGAACTTGTCAGCCGCTCTCGGGTTGCTCGCCCACGGGCTCGGCCTGTACGACGACCGCGGACTGCTGCGCCGGCGGCACCTGCCCGAGTGGCGGCGGCGTGTGCTTGGTGGTGACCCCGCCCATCTTCGTGCAGAAGACTTATCAGCGCGAGTACGTGGCCAGTTGCCCGAGCGGTACCCTGCCGAAGTGGCGTTACCTCGAATGGCAAGCGACCGTCCCGACGGGTACGTCGATCGTGTTCGAGGCTCAAACGAAGGCGACTGCGTCGGGGTCGTACGTTCCGAGCAGTCCCGCAGCACCGCTCGGGACGGCGAGCACGACCACGGTGGCCGGTACGTGGACGCGCAGCGCGACCACGGTGGAGGCAGCGTTCGTGAACGTGGGTCTCAAGTCGCTGCCGTACCTATTGGTTTCGATGACATTCAAGCCCAACATGTCGGGGCTTTCTGCCCCGACGCTCCAGAACTGGCGCCAGATCTACGATTGCGTTCCCTCGGAGTGAGTACGGACCGTCGCGCCTGGCTCAGATCTCTTCTGTGACGATGAAGAAGTGATGAATTTCGTTTACGACTCCCGAGCCGTGCGGGCTCTGACCTTGTGCAGCGCGCTGCTGTTGCCCTTGGCTTGCGGTAGCGACGACAAAAAGCCTCCGCCCAGCAGTGCTCAGGGCTCCGGTGGCTCGGGCGCGACGGGGCTCGGCGGTAGCTCCGGCTCGAGCGCAGGGCAGGGCGCTGCGGGCAGTGGCCGCGGTGGTCAGGGCGGCGGCGACGGCGCAGGCGCGCCGGGCTCGGATGGTGGAGGACCCGATGACGGCAGCGGTGGCTCGGCCACGCGGGGTGGCGGCGCGAACACCGGCGGCGCGGTCAGCAGCGGTGGCTCGGGCCCCGGTGAAGGGGGAGCTGCGCCCGGTTGTCCCAGCGACGACGTCGTCGAGCCACCCGATAGCGTGAGCGGCGTGTGCGACCCTGCCGCAAGCTTTGGTGCCAGCACCGCGGTCGATATTCCGAACTTCGGCACGCAACTGCTCTCGATCACGCCCGATGAGCTCACGCTGCTCTGGCTCGCGGAGACATCAGGGCCGCAAACGACGTACGTTGCCGAGCGCGCCGATCGCGATGGCGCATTTGCGCAGGCTCAGGATTTGCCCGGCCGCGACGCGCTGGCGCTGAGCCCGGACGGTTTACGCCTGGTCACGATGACGCCGGATCAAAGCGCGCTCGGCCTGATGACGCGCGCCGCGCGCGGTGAGGCGTTCGAGCCGAGCGACGCCGCGGAATTCGCGGAAATCAATGCCGACGCTGCGTCGCGTGGTCAATCCTTCGTCGCCGTCGTGATCGGCGCGAGCGACCAGGAGCTTTACTACTTGCTGTCGGGTGACGACAGCGAGTCGCACCCGCTGCGAGTTTCACGGCGAAAGAACGCAGGGCCGTGGCCGGTCGGTGAAGCGCTCGAGGATTGCGAGCTCGCCGCGCAGGGCGCGAACCGCCGAATCCCAACGGGCGTTTCAGCGGACGGACTCACGCTCTTTTACTACGACGAGATCGCGCGCGCGCCGCGGGCGGCATACCGCGCGTCGCTGGACGGGCCGATCGTCTGGGTGCAGACTTTGACCGATCGGGAAGCGGCGCAGCCGAACTCGGCCTGCGACCGGCTTTATTTCAGCGGCTTTTCCGGGCCGGAATACGTCGAAGCGGAGTGACCTCGCGCCCGCGCCGCGGAGCGCGCGCGGGCGCTCAACGACTTGCGGGCTGTACGGCGATGGCCACACCGTCCGAGACCACTTCGCCGCTGCGCTCGCCTTCCAGCGCGATGCACGGCTTGACGTCCGCGCTGCAAGACTGGCTGAGTGACGCCCGGCTCGTGTTGACCAGCTTGAAAGGTGGCCCCGAGCGCGGAGTGATCTGCACGTCTCGAAGCCGCAGGCCGCGGCAATCGGTGCAGTGAAAGCCGGCCTCGCTCGCGATGCGGACCTGCTCGAAGCTCAGGTTCTCGATGGGTACTTCGCTGAGGCCGCTTATTTCGGCTGCCGACTTGGCGCCTTCGGCCGTGACGTTCTTGACGAAGATGTTGCGGAAAATTGGCGGTTTGTCGGTCTTGGGCACCAGCGTCGAGCTCGCGTACGCCGTGGTCATTTCCACGACCATCATGCCAATGTCGCGGTGGCGAACGTTTTCGTAATACACGTTTTCCACCACGCCGCCGCGGCCGCGCATCGACTTGATGCGCAGTCCGCGATCGGTGCCGATGAATTCGGAGTCAGTGACCGACACGTTACGAACGCCCCCCGACATTTCGCTGCCGATCACCACGCCGCCGTGGCCGCGCTCGCCGTGAATCCGGCGCACGATGATGTTCTCGCTCGGCTTGCCGACACGCCAGCCGTCTTCGTTCAAGCCCGACTTGATCACGATGCAGTCATCGCCCGTGCTGAAGAAAGAGTCTTCGACCAAGACGTTACGACTCGAGTCCGGATTCAGGCCGTCGTTGTTGGGACCCTCGGTGCGCACGGTCACGCGCCGCACGATGACGTTCTCCGAGTAAACCGGGTGAATCGTCCACATCGGCCCGTTTTGGATGGTGACACCCTCGACCAGAACGTTTTTGCAACCAACGGTCTGAATGAAGCTTGGCCTCAGCCCACCTTCGGCGGCGAGCACGCGCTGCTCGGGGGGCACGCCCGCGGTGGCGAGCTCGTACAGTCGCGCGGCGGTGGCTTGCTGCGTTTTCTTCCAAGGCCACCAGGCCGCGCCTTGCCCGTTCAGGGTGCCTTCGCCGGTGATGGCGACGTTCTGGCAGTCTCGCGCGTAGACGAGCGGAGAGTAGTTGTAGACCTCGAGCCCTTCCCAGCGAGTGAACACCGGCGGCAGATAATCGGCGAAGTCCTGGCTGAACAAGAGCTCGGCGCCTTTTGAAAGCCGCAGCTCGATGTTGCTGCGCAGGTGAATGGGACCCGTGAGCCAGCGACCTTCCGGAACGAGCACGGTGCCGCCGCCAGCCTGACTCGCGGCTTCGATGGCACGCGCGAACGCGGCGGTGTTCTTGGTTTGACCGTCAGCGACCGCGCCGAAGGCTTTGATGTCGAAGCTGCGAGCCGGGATGCTCGGGCGAACGAAGGCGGGCACCGGAAACGGAGCGCTCACCGGTTGGATCGGCTCGAGGCCGGTATCGAGCGCGCCTTTCGCTGGAGCCGCTGCAGGCGGCGCGCTGGGCGCCGGCGCGCTGCCGGTTGCACTGGGCGAACACGCCGTAGTGAGAGCGAACAGCAAGAGCCAGAGCTTGGCCCTCGCGAGCGAACGAAGCGCGGTGTTCATTCGGAGTTCGGCGTTCGTAAGCCGCTGACTTGGCCGGGTCAAGTTGCCGCATCTCGCCGAGCGTCGGCTGGGAAGGGCAACCTTCGTTACAATCTATGGCTTCGCGCTCAACGTCGCGCGGGCTTCACGCCGGGTGCGCTCGATTTCGCGGTGTCAGCGCCTGGATCCTGCTTCTTCACGCGGCTCGTCGCGTCGAGACCGCTCTTCACCTCTACCCAGATGCCGTCGGACAGCCCGAGTGTCAGCGCGCGCCGCTCGAACTTCTGCGGCGCGGTTTCGACCTCGGCGTAGGCCTTACCCGACTCGTACACCACCGCGCTTTCGCTGATGGCGAGCACGCCGTCGTGTCGGGCCAGGATGATGTCCGCGTTGGCGCTGTAGTTTGCGCGCAACGACACGTCGGACTTCAGTTGCACGGCCGCGCGCACTTCGAACTGAATGGTGCCCTCTTTTTCCACGCCTTTCGGGGCGATGTACTCGAGTTGGCCGTCGAAGCGGTTTTCGCCTAGCGCGCCGATCGCGATTGAAACCGGCATGCCGGCTTTTACACCGCCGACTTCGGATTCATCGACGCGCCCCTGGAAGATCAGGTCGTTCATGTCGGCGATGGCGGCGATGGTGGTGCCTTCGTTGAAGTTGTTGGCTTCGATCACGCTGCCGCCCTCCTTCACCGGCACTTCCAGGACCATCCCGGACACCGTCGAGACCACCAGGTTCGACACCTTGCCAGCGCGTTTGGAGGCGCCGACGCGCACCAGCTGCAGGTTGTTTTCAGCCGAGTCGAGCTCTTGCTGGCGAAGCTTGAAGGTCAGCTCTTGCTGGGCGAAATCACCCTGGCCGATTAGACCCTGATCCCGCAGCTTGCTCACCCGTTCGAACTCGCGCTGCGCAGTTTCCAGGCTGATCTGCGCCGAGCGCTGGGCGGACTCCGCCTGATTCACGCTGACCATGTTGGGAATGATCTGAATCTTGGCGAGCAGCTCTTTCTCTTTCACTCGCTGGCCCGGTTCGACGTAGAGCTTCTCGATTACCCCGGACACACGCGGCTTGATGGTGATCTCGCGACGCGGGACGATGGAACCGGGCGCGACCGTCTTTTTCACGATGTCGCGCTTTTCGGTGCGCGTGGTCTCGTACACGATCGGGCGCGCCTCCGACTTCTTGTACAAGAAGACCAGGGTCCAGACGAACACGCCCAGGATGACCACGGCGACGGCGAGCGGAACTAAGCGGCGGATCATTCGGTTCTCAAAGCCTCGACCGGGCTGATGCGGGCGGCGTGGCGCGCCGGCACGATGCCGGCGAGGGTGCCGGATAGCACCAGGATCAGCATTGCCAAGAGCGCGACGCGAACGTCGATTTCCGGCTGATTCAACGGCGCGTTCTCCAGCTTGATCAGCACTTTGCCGACCAACTCCAGCGCGCCGACCCCGGCCACCAGCCCGAGGTAGCCGGAGAGCGAGGTCAAAACCACCGCTTCCTTCAAAATCATCGAGATCACCGACCAGGGGGTCGCGCCGAGCGCTTTGCGAACGCCGATTTCGCGCGTCCGTTCTTTCACCGTGATCAGCAAGATATTGCTCACCCCGAGCACGCCGGCGAGCAGCGTGAGCGTGCCCACGAACCACACGAACAGGCGAATACCACGAAACAGACCGTCGACCTTCTCGATTTGCTTGGCCAGGTTGAAGGAACCGAGCGCGTCTTGATCGAGCGGGTGAATGCTGTGACGCTCGGCGATCGCCGCCTTGACCGCCGCTTCCACCGGTTCGGGCGCGACGCCGGGCAGGGTGGTCAGCGAAAACCAGCCGACGCGGTCGCGCTGGTTGAACGCGCGCTGAAACGTGGAGAACGGCACGAAGATGGCGGCGCGCACGCGGTCGCCATCGTCGCCGGTCTTGTCGGTGGTCACTTCGCCGATCACGGTGAGAAAGACGCCCTTGATTTGAATGTTGCGGCCGATCGGATTTTCGTCTCCGAACAGCACCGCGCGCGTTTGATCGCCCAGGACCGCCACCTTGCGCGCCTCAGCGAGGTCTGGATCGTTCAAAAAGCGGCCAGAAAGCACGCGGAACGGCTCCACGTGGCGAAACTCGGGCACGTCCCCCATGACCGTGAAGTTACCGGACTTCTCGCCGGCGGTTACCATCTGGCCCTCACGCCAGCCGCCGAGCTGCAAGCGCGGCGCGACGTATTGCACCCCGCGCACGTGGCGGACCGCGTCGATGTCGTCGTTGCGCAACTTCAGATAGCGCCCTGGTTGTAGGCCGCGATAGGGCAGGGACGTGCGCTGGGTCCAGACGAACACGGCGCGGGTCATGAGCCCGCCCATGTTCTTGCGCGTGCCACGCTCGAGCCCGTTGCCGAGCCCGAGCAGGGCCACCAGCATGAAGATGCCCCAGAACACGCCGCACGCGGTCAGAAAGGCGCGCAGCTTGTTGCGCGCCAACGTGGTCGCGATCTCTTGCCAGGAGTCGAGGTCGAACATCAGTCGCCCTCCCGCAGTGCGACGATTGGGTCGACTCGCGCCGCGCGCAGCGCCGGAAACAGCCCGGCCAGTCCGCCCGCGATCACCAGCGCGAGCGCGGCGCCGAGCGCGACGTTCAGGTCGACGCTGGGCGCTCGAAAAAACGCTGCGTCCTTGGTGAAGCGCGCGATCACCTCCACCGCGCCGACCCCGGCAACCAGCCCGAGATAGCCGGAGACCGCGGTGATCAGCACGGCCTCGAACACCACCATGCCCACGATCGAAAACGGCGTCGCGCCCAGCGCTTTGCGCACGCCAATCTCCTTGGTCCGCTCGGCGACCGAGATCAGCATGATGTTGCCCACGCCGACGATGCCGGCGATCAGCGTTCCGATGCCCACGATCCACACGAAGCCGCGCAGCCAGGCGAACACTTGTGTGGTTTTCCTGAATTGTTCCAGGTTGTTCTGCACCCGGATCGCGCGCCGATCGCCGAGCGCGACGTCGTGGCGACTCGCGACCAGCGCATGCGCGACTTCGGCGATGCGCAGGCTCCGCTCCAGATCCTCCGTGCCGATCGTGAACATCAGCTGGTGCACGGTGTTCGGCTGGTTGTAGATGAGCTGCGCCGTGCTGATCGGCACGTAGATCTTGCGCAGCTCGGCCTCGCCACCGACGTCGTCGAATTCGCCCACCACCAGATACGAGACGCCGCGAATCTGGATGTACTTGCCGATTGGATCTTGGTCTTCGAACAGGCTGAGGCGCACCCTTTGCCCGATCACCGCCACCTTGCGCCGCTCACGGATGTCGACGTCGTTCAGGAACCGCCCCCGTAGCATCTCGGTCTTTTCCAGAAAGCGGTGATCCGGGTGAGTGCCACGGATGTCGAAGGCAGCGTGTTTCTTGCCGTAGCTTACGAAGAACTCACCCCACAGGTAGAAGCGACCCGTGCGGTGCTCGACGTTCGGGACCTCGCGGCCGATCGCCTCGAAGTCGTCGTTGTCGAAACGGATGGAGCGCCCGGGGCCGCGGCCAGCGAAGGGCACGCTCGTCTTGCCGCTGTTGATCGAGATCGAGTTGACGGCGTCGTCTCGAAACTCCCAGACCACGCCGTTTTCGAGCCCGCGTCCGGCGCCCAGCAGCAACGCCAGCATGAACATACCCCAAGCAACGCTCAGCGCCGTGAGCAGCGTGCGCAGGCGGTTTTGCCGTATTACCGCCCAGATCTCGGAGAAGCTCTCGAGCAGCACCGCTCAGGTCTCCACGCGCCCGTCGCGCAGTCGAATGATGCGCTCGGTGCGCTCGGCGATGTCGTGCTCGTGCGTCACGACCACGATCGTGTTGCCGTCCCGATGTAGCTCATCGAACAGGTCCATCAGCTGATAGGACGTCGCGGTATCGAGCGCGCCGGTGGGCTCGTCGGCGAGCAACAACTTGGGGCGCGTCACCAGCGCGCGCGCGACCGAAACGCGCTGGCGCTCACCGCCGGAAAGCTCGCTCGGCAAATGTTGAGCGCGTGCCGCGAGCCCGACGCGCTCGAGGTACTCTTGCGCGAGCCGCGTACGCTTCGCGCGCGAGACGCCCTGGTAGTAGAGGGGCAGCGCCACGTTCTCGAGCGCGGTCTTGAAGGCCAGCAGGTTGAAAGCCTGAAAGACGAAGCCGATGAAGCGGTTTCGGTAGCGGGCGGCTTCGCGTTCGCTCAAGTCTCGGATCAGGCGGCCGTCCAGGTAGTACGCCCCGTGATCGTAACGATCGAGGATGCCGAGCACGTTGAGCAGCGTGGACTTGCCGGAGCCGGACGAGCCCATGATCGACACGAACTCGCCCGGCTTCACGTGCAGATCCACGTCGCGAAGCACGTGCAGTGTGTCCCCGGCGCCGTGATAACTCTTGTTGATTTTCTCGAGGCGAATCATGCGCTCGCGAAGCCGTTCGACTGGGTGACCTTAGCGACCTTGGGTCGAGTGCGCCCGAGCGTGCCACAAAATGTCGAAGGGCCCCGTTAGAGGCCCTTCGTTCGTTACACGGTCGCGGACTCAGGCGGAATTAGTTGCCGCCCGTGCCTTTGCCACCGGCGCCGCCGGAAGCACCGCCCGAGCCGCCGGAAGCGCCACCGGCGCCGCCGGAAGCACCGCCCGCGCCGCCCGAAGCACCACCCGCGCCGCCGGAAGCGCCACCGGCGCCACCGGAAGCACCACCGGCACCGCCCGTCGCGGCGCCAGCGCTACCCGCCGCGCCCGCGGTGCCGGCACTTGCGCCACCGCCGCCGTTGTTGCCGCCCGCGCCACCGCCGGCCGTGCCGCCGCCTGACATGCCGCCGGCGCCACCGGTGCCGACGTTGGTGCCGCCGATGAAGCGGATGTTATCGATCACGATGCTGACGTTGTACGGCATCATCGAAGCGCCGCCCGCGCCGCCCGTGGCGCTCGCGCCGCCACCGGTCGCGCCGCCCGCACCACCGCCAGCCGCCGCGCCGCCAGCGCCGCCAC
>DASZQI010000062.1:0-149019 GCA_035549735.1 Polyangiaceae bacterium
GCGAGTCTGGTCACGCACGCTATTGCCACCGAGGCCGACCACGTTGGCGAACGTGCGCCCCGGCCCCACGCACAGACTGCCCCGAGCCGAGCAGCTGGCGTCGACCGTTTGCGAAGCGATGTTGGTCAGCGTCTTCGTCCGTTCGTAGCTGTGTTCGTGGCCGGTTTGAATAATCGCGCCAAGCCCGCGGCAGGTCTCGTAGACGTCCCAGCCCATCTCATCGCCTTTGCCGCCGATCTGAAGCGCGGCCTGGTTTTGGTGCCAGTTGCAGATCTTCCAGATGTGAGCGTCGCCCGAGAGCAGTGGCGTAATGTTCGAACCGCTGTCACCCTTCTTCACGGTCGCGATCACGAGACCGCGGTAGGTGGTCTTGTAGTTCGCGTCGTGCGCGCCTGCGACGCGTGTCGCGCCGCCCAGGTGATTCGCGGCCTTCGCCAGATAGCCGCTCCACGACGAATCGTCGTGGTTTCCTCGTGAAATGAAGACGGGAAAGCTCGTACCCAACACCCCTTCCAGCGCGTTCCACCACGCGGTCGGGTTGGCCGAATACGACATGTCGCCTTCGACGACCACCGCGGACGCCCCCTCGTCTTTGATCAAGTTGAGCACGCTGGTGAAAGCAGAGCCGGAGTCCGTATCCCCGATGAACGCGATCTTCAGGTTGGCATCGGTCGAGATCTCACCGCCCGAACCGCCGGTGGTCCCGCCAGTGCTCGTACCGCCGGTGGCTGCGCCGCCGCCGCTGGTGCCACCTGTGCCGGAGCTTCCGCCCGTACCGCCTCCGCCATCCGGCGGAAGATAAGTAATCGTCAGCTTGGGGCGATCGGTCGCCGTGGCATACTCGCTCGAGCGCACGTTCAACCCATCGGTGTTCGAGGGACTCGCAATCAGGATGCCGGCGTTGGTGCCGCCGTCTACCCACGCTTGAACCAAGCTGATACCGGCGCTGTTCAGCGTAATCGTCTTGCTGCCGGTGGAACCGGTGATTGTGCCGACCACGGCCCCGCGGTCACTCGCGGCCATCGCGCCAGCGGTCGCCCACGGGCTCGAGCTGGTTGCATTCTGCCAAGTCGCCTGCGCTTCGGACCATGGCCGAACCATGCCGTAAACGTTGTAGGTGTTCGCCGTCGCGTTGGTGATCCGGACCGTGACGGTCGCCGACTGGACCACACTTCCGGCCGTAATTCCGCTCAGGGACCACTCGATCAAACTCGAAAGGTCGACGCCGCTACCGTCGTCACCGTCCGCGTACAAAGTCGTTTCGGAACCGTAGTTGGTGCTCGGGGAAACCTGCTTCAGCGAAGTGTCGATCGTGCCCGCGTAAGCCGCAGTCGGGGACACGCCTTGTTGGAACGAAACCGTTACGGGCGTGCCCAGCTGCTGCTCGAGCCGTTCGACCGCTTCTCCGCTTTCACTGGCGCCACAAGAGGTCGACAGGGCCCCGGCCAACGTCGACAGAACGCCCAAAATCGCGAGTTTTTCCAGGCCATTTCTGGCGAACGAGCTGCCGCGGCGTGCATGTTCCAAAGTACCACGATCCCTCATGTGGTTCTCCTCCAGCTCGCGTGCGTGGAGCGAGCCGACTGCCACCTGTAGGCGGGCAACGTGTCACGTTCGCTGCCTTCACGTGACTTGTTCGCAGCGATCGTCTCAATCGGCGTCGATGGAAGAGAACACCAGGGTGACACCGAGCGCGCTCGGCAGCTCGGTCTTGAGCGCGGTCTCCAACGATTTCGCGGCGGCCAGCGCCGACTCTACGCGCGCTCGCTCGACTGCCGGCGGAGTTTCCAAGGGCGCGGGTAGAGTTCGAAGCGCGGATGCGGTCGCTTCGAACTCGCTTGCCACGCGCGCGTGAACGGCTGGGGCAGCGCGGTCCACCAAATCCGCCAAACCTCCCCCAGCTGCTCCCAAGTAGAGGCGCTGACTGCCTTGGAGCAATGCCAGCATCAAAGCCGGCGAGCTTCGACTCGGTCCGCCCTCGATATCGACCGCGCGCACGCGCTGCAGCCTGGTCAGCCAGAGCCACAGCTGCAAACGCGCGACCAGCGAATTTTCTACATTCGCGGCGAGCAATGCCACGAGCTTTGCCAGACGCTCTGGTCCAGACGATGCCAATGGGGTGGCCGCTCCCGCCGCGCCCCGTTCGAGCACCGCCCGTGCTGCGGCCGCAAGGGCGGAAAGGTCTTCAGCGTAACTGAGCACGAGCTCGCGAGCTCGCATGCCCGAACCGCCCGAAAGGCGCTGCCACGCCGCGGGTTCGCCGTCCTGATCGAACAGCACGTATTCGAGCGCATAGAGCCCCTTCACGTCGGCACCGAGCTCCGCGAGCACCGTCTCGCTGGGTTTGCGCTCGGCACGCAGCAGCTCGCGAATCGCCGCGCCGCGAGCAGGCCAATAGGTCGCCCTCAGTAGCGGCTCGCCGGTCCACCACGGCCCATCGCGAAAGGCGGAGGCGCGCTTCCAAGAGAGCGCGGCGCGCCGCCAGCACGCGCGCAAGGCCATCAGCTCGGCCTCCGCGGGCGCAGCCAGCAATCGCTGCGCGGCTCGAGCCAAGTCCGAGCTCCGCCGCTCTACGTCCAGGAGGTCAGGGGCTACGACTTCTTGGGCCAGCGCCGACAAGATGGACTCGCGACTGCGCAGCCGCCGACAACTGCCGCAAGCCAGCAACGCGCCCAGGGCGCCAAGCGCGCGTCTACGCGGGAGCGCAATCAGCCGACGGGCCCTCCCATCGGCTGATTACGTTCTCAGGGTTCGCGCACGTCTCGGTGACGAATTCGTCGCAAACTCGAAACTTCCCGCGTGGCGCAGGTCGGGCTTAGAACGCGCAAACGCGGCCAGGGGCCGTACAGGTGCTCGTCAGGGGGTTACAGCACACCAGCCCTGGACCGCACGTGGCATCACCACAGCGCGTAACACACTGGGCCGTCCCACCTTCGACGACGCACTCGGTGTTCACCGGGCAAAGCACTGCGGCGCACGGGTTGGTCTCCTGCACGCAAATGCCCCCGCAGTCCGCCCCGCCATTCTGTGGATCGCAATCGTCCGACGGGTCGTCGACGCAGGTTTGACCGTCGGGACAGGCAATACCGGCGAATCCGCCGCAGAACGCGCCTTCGCCTTCCCCGGGGTCACAGCCAGCGGCAACGATGCAGGTGAACGAGAGCAACGAAACCCAGCCCAAGTGATGGACGATTTTCATCCGGCAGCCTCCTTATGATTCGTTCGCGGGCGCGAGCGAGCCCGACCCTCACGCGAAGGGCGACTCCCCACGCCGTTTCTTGTAACTCACGTCGCGCGAACCGCAATAGGTGTTTGCTTCCGGGTTGGCTGAATCGCCTGGCGACTATCGCTACGTCTCGAGCACAACCGACACAGGTGAAGGTCCGTCGTCGAAAAGTCTCCAAGAAGGTGGTGGAAAACCGCCACACCCGGGCGAGCACGCCGTGCTCGAGACTGTATCGATCGACGACGCAACTGACGCGACGCTACTTCGGCCCGCCGCCGTTGTACGCGTAGAGGTCGTCGATCAGCTCGTTGTGGCCGACCATCTTGTTGAAGAAGTCGTCGCCGGTTGCGACGTCGAACTTGACGTGAAACGCGGTCTTCTTGTCCGGCGTAATCTCGCGAATCACGCCCTGCGGGCCAAAGTTGGCGAGCGTGTTGCCGTTCGGCATGCGAATCGCCATCCCCCGCGAGTTCGCCCATTCGGGCGCTTCGTTATAGAGCCATTTCTGAATCAGTGTCTTGTTCGCGCGATCGATCTCGAATTCGATGAACGCGTGTTTGCCGGCAACCGGACCTCCATCGCGCGTGAAGCCCGGCATATGCGAGGACACCAGCAGCGTCCCTGCCGCAGTGATATTGGCAAAATGTTGGTACTCGAAGGTCCACGTCGGCGAAAACGCGTAGCTTCCCGTGGCCGAGCCGTATTGACCGACTAGCTCGCCGGTCTGCCTGTTGATCTCGACGACCGTGCGTTCTTCGGGGAACGACATCAACACCGTGTCAGCGAGCGGGTTCCAGTTCACGGTGTTCGAATAGCAGCGGAAGCTTTGGCCGAACTTCTGTGGGCAGCTCCAAATGGTTCGCACCTTGCCGTCGCGAGTCATTTCGCGAAGCTCGTTGTTGGCGTCATAGAGCAAGCTTCCGCTGGCGGTCATGTCGACGCAGTCGGACAAGCCCGACACGGGAACGTCCTCGAAGTAGCGGTGGTCGAGGGTCATCTTGAGTACGCTACGGCTGCCGCCCGTGCTGAAAGGGCGCTTCTCCATGAACAGGTACTCTCCGTCACGGGCCTTGCGCGGAAACGAAGAGGTCGGGTTGCGCGCCGGATCGGCGTAGTACCAAACCACGCGGCCGCGCCGATCCATGATGTAAGTCCACCACGTGGAGCTCCAGTAGCAACATTCTCCAGCTTTGCCGCCAATCGAGTCTTCTACCGCGCCTATCATCCAGCGATCCTTGCTGGCGATCGCGGCGTCGTACGCCAGCACTTGGTGCGCGGGCAGCCCCGTGGGAACGGCGCCCGTCGTGCCCTTGTAGTCGCGCGTCTTGTATTCCACGCCGCCCTTCTTCGAAACCACGCGCAGCGTCACTTCCGTTTTCTCGGGGACCCCGAGCACCACGTCTTGGTGCGCTCCGCTGGCACCGGCGGACGGACGGGACGTCATCGCAGCCCCGTTCTCGAAGCTGAATTCGAGCCAAGTTTGATCAGCGACCTGCGATTGGGTCCAGGTCACGACCAACACCGTGCTCACGTCCGCGTGAACCTTGACGGTGACGCCCGTGACATACGCGTCACCCGAACCGGCGCCGCCCACGGTGCTCGCCCCGGCATTTCCGCCGGTAACCGCGCCGCCTGCGCCGCTGGACGAGCCACCGCTGTTGTTTCCGGCGTTGCCCGCCCCGGGGCTGACGCCGCCGGTCGTAGGGCCGCCACCGGTCGCTGTCGTCGGGCCGCCGCCCATAGCAGCCTTGCCGCCGCTGCTTCCGCCCTTGCCGCCGCTGCTGACGCTGCCGCCGGTGTCAGCGGGCGCAGCACCGCCGAGACCACCCGACGTAACCTCCGCGCCACCCGTGGCGTTGCTCGGAATGCCTCCACTACCCGCCCCCGTGCCCCCGCTCGCGCTCGCGGGACCGCGCGGCGAATCGCCGCAAGCGGAGGACAACAGCGCCAGCAGAGCCAGCCACGACCCCTCTCCGGCCGCGCGTCGCGCGCCTCTAAGCCTCTTGTCCGAAGCGTACGAAGCGATTTCAAACGACATCAGCCCGTCCTCCAACGAACCCTTGGGGTTCAAAAGCGCGGGGCCCGCCCAGCAGGGCGTTTTCTACGGCTAGTAACCGCAGGCCCCGTTGCGACGATCGAAGCGGAACGCGCCCGTGGACTCATCCCAGGTCGCGTTGCCGTACGCGTCCCACATTTTGGTGGTCTCTCCGTATTTCATCAGCACGCTGTTGTGACCGACGAACTGACTCACGTAGCCGTACGAAGCCTTCGAACCCTGTGTGGCAGCGATCTTGGCGGCGTTGAAGCCGAGCTCACTCTTCGCGCAAACGCCGTCTACGTCGGTGACCACGGTCGGATTGCTGAACTCGACCTGGTGCGACCACTTGCAGTCGGTACAGCCTTCCGGTGCAGCGCCCACGCGCTTCACGTCGAAACGAACCACGCAGATGTCGGAGCCGAAGCCCTTCTCGCCAATTAGATAGAATTCTTCGTAGCCTTCGAAGGTCGTCGCGGTTGCTGTCGATTGGCCACGTTCGCCGCACACACCCGATTGCTCATAGAGGGAGCCACCCGCGCTGCCGCCGGTCGAACCGCCGCCCATCGACGTCGAGCCGCCAGTGTTCGACGCCGAACCGCCGCTGCCGGTCGAGGCTCCGCCAGTGCTCGTTGCCGCGCCACCCGTGCTGCTGCCACCAGACCCACTGTCGGAGCAACCGATGGCGCCTGCCGCGCTGAACAGCAAACCCAAGCTCAAGATCGTTCGTCCCATTCGCATTCGTCCGTTTCCGATTTCGGTTCGTGAGCGCGGCCGCTACTTCGGGCCGCCCCCGTTGAGCGCATAAAGGTCGTTGATGAGCACGTTGTTGCCCACCATCTTGTTGTAGAAGTCGTTGCCCGAAGCGACGTCGAACTTCACTTGGAAGGCGGTCTTCTTGTCCGGAGTAATTTCGCGAATGGTGCCGCCGGTCCCGTAGTTGGCGAGTGTGTTGCCATTGGGCAAGCGAATGGCCATTCCCTTGTAGAGCGCCCACTCCGGCCCTTCGTGGTACACCCATTTCTCGACCAAACGCTTGTTGGCGCGGTCAATTTCGAATTCCAAGAAGGCGTGCTGCCCCGCCATGGGCGTCGAGTTCACCTCTTGATGCCCGGGCATGTGCGAGGACAGCAGCAGCGTACCCGCGGGAGTGATGTTCGCGAAGTGTTGGTAGCCAAACTCCCAAGTCGCCGGAGAGAACGTGTAGCTACCGGCCGCATCACCGTATTGGCCCACCACGGCGCCGGTCTTGCGATCGATCTCGATTACGGTCGCTTCCTCGGGGAAGGACATCACGACCGTGTCGCCCTTCTCGTTCCAGTTGACCGTGTTCGAGTAGCACTGAAAGCCCTGTGGGAAGTGCTTGGAACAGCTCCAAATGTCGCGCACCGTTCCGTCACGCGACATCTCGCGCAGCGTGTAGGAGCGGGCCTCGCTGGCGTCGTACAGCAGGCTGCCGCTGGTCGTGACGTCGATGCAATCGGACAGGTTGGGCACGGGCACGTGCTGCGTATACTTCCAGTCGAGCGTCATTTTCAGCACTTCGCGGGTGCCGCTACCGCCGAAGGGTCGCTTCTCGATCCAGATGTACTCGCCGTCTCGCGCGATGCGCTGAAACGACGAGGTCGCGTTACTCGCAGGGTCCGCGTAGTACCAGACGATGCGGCCCTTGCGGTCCATGATGTAGAGCCAGAAGGTCGTGTGGTAGTAACACGACGTGTTCGCGCAGCCGCCGTCGGAGTTCTCGACCGCCCCGAACATCCAGCGGTCCGCGGTGGCGATGGTCGCATCGTAAGCGACAATCGTCGGCACCGGCATGCCGCTCGGAACGGCCTTGGTCATGCCCATGTAGTCGCGTGTCTTGTTCTCGACCGTGCCGACCTTGCTGACGATGCGCACGGTCACCGCGGTGGAGCCGGGCGTGCCGAGCACGACGTCTTCGTGAGCGCCGACCGTGCCGACCGCGCCCCGGGACCGCATCACGTTGCCGGCCTCGAACGTGAATTCGAGCCACACTTGGTCGGCTGCGACCGATTGAGTCCATTTCACGACCAGCAACGTGTTCACGTTCGGGTGAACCGTGACCGTGACGCCGGTCACGAAGCTATCGCCCGAACCGGCGCCGCCAGCGGTACTGCCACCCACGGTGCCGCCCGCAGTCCCACCTGCGGTTCCGCCCGTTGCGACACCCGCGGTTCCGCCGGCAGAGGTTCCGCCCGTACTCGCCTTTCCGCCTGAGGCAGCGCCTGCGCCCGAGCCCCCCGTCGCGCCCTTTCCACCGCTGGTGGCAGCGCCCGAGGAGCCGCCGCTCGCCGACTTTCCGCCCGCAGCCGCGCCACCCGCCGAGGTCGCCCCACCGGTCGCCGAGGAAGCGCCACCCGTGGAGCCGCCCATGCTGCTGGTGTCACCGCCTGTCGCGACCGAGCCACCTTGCGCGACCGTGGTCCCGCCCGAGCCGCCACTGCTCGACGTCGCGCCGCCAGTGCCCATGTTCGAGCTGCCGCTACTCCCCGGCCCTGGGCCGTCCGCGGGAGAGCCGCAGCTGATGAGCAGGCTGAGCGCGCCCGCCCAGGGCATGAGTCGCGCCTGGACGGGCCAAGTACAGTGGTCCGAACCTTCGGGCTCACTTCCTCGGCGCACGCGTTCATGGAGCTGGGGGAGGCGTGGCATTTCGGAACTCTCCTTTGACGCCGAGCCGCGATGGGCCGGCAGCGTGACTACCTTTCTGCGCTCAGTTAGAAAGAGGAAAGGACGAGCGCGATGCGCTCACGAAAACGCACTTTGCTTGGTCAAAAGGCGATTCGGTACACCGAGATCCGATGAATTCAACGGCGTTGCCATGATCGCATTAACGAGGCGATGGTTTTCGCCAAAGCGACGCAACCAAAGCGTCACGCGCGCAAGAAACCCTAAGACGTTAGTGTTCGGAACTTCGAGTAGCAGGCTAAGGATTCTTCGCGGTTGCGGAGTAAAGAGTGGGGGCCAACGTATTGAAGCCAAAAACGGTGCCGGCAGCCGAGTTGACCTTCCAAATCGATTCGCCCGCCGCGTTCACCCGTTCGAGCTGTCCGGCGGTGCCCCAATCGATGAACGTGTCTCCGTTAGGGAGCCGCGTCGGCTCTCCGAGCACGAACGTGTGCACCGTCGGATCGGAGACATAGCTCCAAATCTGAGTGGCTCGGTTCGCTTCGAAATCGAGCTCGTACTCGAGTACCCGAGATTCCTCGCCCAGGCTGCCATCGTTGTCGAAAACCACGATGCGATTCCCGCGCACCTGAAACTGGTGCTGGTGTAGAAACTGCCCGGAGCCTGGGGCGAACTCGATCGTCGACGCGGTGGTTCCAAACACCCACTCGCAGGCGTGCGTCGCGCGATCGATCTTGGCGATGCTGCTGAAGTTGCGCATACCAAGATAATACTTTTGCTCAGTGGGATCGTAGTCGAGCGCATTCGCAAACGTCCACCCGAGCTCGATATCGTCACCCGGTTCGACCGCGGGATCGAAACAGTCCCAGGACGTCCAGATCGTGGTCTGGGTGCCGTTCGGATCGATCTCGACGATCTTGTCACCGCGCAGCTGTTTTCCGTCGAAATCACCGTACTCGACGACCATGGCCGCCAGCGTGCCGTCCGGATGCTCCACGAAGTCGTGGGCCAGCAGGGGCACCTTGATCGAGCTCGTGCTCGACCCATCCAGCGCGACGCGCACGAGCTCCGAGTTCTCCGCGGGATCGCCGGAAATGCTGGCGGCATTATAAAGCAAGTCCTTACCGTTCAGCGAAAGCCGAGCGCGGTAAAAATCGAGGTCCCGGTCGTCGGTGTGGTACCAGACGACCTCGCCCTTCGGGTTCAGAATGGTGACGGCCGTAGTGGAGCCCAAGATCGGAACGATGGTGAACAGGTCGTTGGCGTCACCCTTGCGGGTGAGACGCGGTACACCGAGCGGAAGGGCGCCAGTAGTAAAGGTAGTCACGTCGCTCGCACCCGCGTTTCGCCCGTCCCAGGTGACGACGCGGTAGTAGTACGTGGTCTCCGCGGTCAAGCCGAGCAGGTTGTAGCTGTGCTCCTTCGTTTCGGCGTCTTCGAGCGGTGTGTTGAAGCCGAGTTCGGGGCTGGGCCCATATTCGACGTAGCCAATCGATGCTTGATCGGTGTGCCAACGCACGGCAACGACCGTGCTGATTTTCTCGCTGACCTCGGCGCTGACGTTGCGGGGCCGCTCGGCGTCGTTGCTATCGCTACAAGCAGAAATCGTGAGCATCGCGGCCGCGTAGCAGGCGGTCGACAAAAGCCGAGTTCCAGGCGCCATCGGCCCGAGTAGACCCCGAGTAGCGTGGACTGTAAAGCGGCACGTCACCGCTCACCGAGTGACGATTTGGACGACTCGGGCTCACTCTCAGAAAAATCTGATCAAAGTTTTGTCCCGGCGTTTTCGAATGTGAAAGTTTCCGCTCGAAGGGCGAAAAGTCTGACGTTACGAGTGGCCGACGCGCGCCGATTCGACCGTCGCGAGCGCCGGCAGACTGGGGCGCCGCTGCAGAAAGCGTGGGGCAACCTTCAGTAGCACCGCCGGCAGAAACGCGACCGTGGCGCCGCTGCACGTGACCATAGTGAGCGCTACCAGCACGCCGAGCAGCACGTGCACCTTGAACAGCGACAGGGCGAGGCACAAATACCCGCCGGCCACGGCGCTCGCCACGTAGGCAATCGCCTTGCCTGAAGTGGTGAGCGCGAGCGCGGTCGCCTCGCGCAGGTCACCGGTCCGTTGGAACTCCTCTCGCACGCGAAACAGGAAGTAGACCGCGTAATCTGCGCCGATTCCGACGGCCATCGCTGAAATCGCGGCGGTCCCCATGGACAGCCAAATTCCGGTCCAACCCATCAGTCCTAAGTTCACGAGCGCTGCGGTCGCGAGTGGCAGCAGCACCAAAAACCCGCCCGTGATCGAGCGCAACAGGAGCGACGTGATCACCAAAACCAGCAGCGAGATCTGGATGAGATTGTTGATCTTACCCTTGACCATGGTTTCGTTGAGCGCAATGGCGTTGGTCACTCCGCCGCCAACCGTGGCGGAGACCGGTAAGCCGGCGAATAGCCGCTTGGCTTCCGCTTGCACGGCAACGGTCAGCGTCTTCATGACTCCGTAGTCATCGGTCCGCAGGTAAGCGGTCAGCACCGCTCGTTGATAGTCGTGGTCGACCAGGCGGCTGAGATCGTCATCGTCACCCGACATGGAGTAGAGAAGCAGGTACTGCGCGACCGCCTGTGGTGTCGCGGGCACGGCATCCGCGCCGGGGTCCCCTTCGTTGATGACGCGGCTCATCTGCTTCAGCACGTCGACCAGCGAGACCACTTTGCCGACCGGCAACGGTTGACGACTGATGAAGGTCGATAGCGCGTCCATCCTCCGCAAAACTTCGGGGTTTTTGATGGCATCCGGAGCGTTCCCCTCGACCAGCACCTGAATCACCCGCGTGCCGGCGAGCCGTGAATCTGCCAGGCGAAAGCCGCGAACCGGCGCGTTGGTCTCGAAGAACTGCGCGCCCATGCTGTTGCCCGCACGCAGCTGCACGAGACCGAGCGCGGCGACAGCGACGATGCCCAGCGAGATCCACAAGAGCGGCCGCTCTCGACGAGCTCGCACCAGTTCGGCGAGCTTCTCCAAGATCGGGTCGAAGTACTCTTCCCGCCGCTCGCGCGCCGCTTGTTCCGCAGAAGGCGGCTCGAGCAGCACGCGCATCGCCGGGATGAACGACATTTCGACGGCGAGCGCCGCAAGAATGCCGAACGCCGTGCACAGACCGAAGTTCTGAATCGACGGTAGCCCGAAGGTAACCAGCGAGCCGAAGCTGAGCGACGCGATGGTACCCGCCGCTAGCATCACTACGCCGACTTTGGTCGTTGCCTCGATCACCGCGCGCCGATTTCGCTCGAGCGCGGGAAGTTCTGGCTCTGACTCACCCAAACGCGCATACTCCTCGTAGTAGCGCTTGAGGATTTGAACCGAGTGCCCAGCGCCGATCGCGAGCAGCAGGATCGGCGTCATGATGTTCCACGGGTCCATCGGCGCCCGGATCAAGCCCATCAGCCCGAGCGCCCAGACCACCCCCAAGAGCGCCGTGACCAAGGGCACGAACATGCCTTGCAGCGTGCGAAACGCTCGGTAGTGAAGGTAGCCAATCATACCGAGCGCGAGCACGAACAAAAGGCCCACACGGCGCGTGTAAACCAAAAGCCAGTACAAAACCGTCGGTGCGCCCGCACTGACGATCTCGAGCTCGGGACTCCGTTCGGGCTCCAAAATCCGTTCGAGCGCCGGAAACACACCGGCGGCGCCGCCAGCCCGCTTGAAGTCCTCGAAGTCGGCGATCACCGCGGTGGCCCGCCCGTCGTCGCTGACTAGAAGGCTCGTGAGAAGGCTATTTCGCTTCACTCGCTCGCGAAACGCGGCCATCTCGGCGTCCGTTTGCGGCACTGCTTCCGCAAGCGGCTGGATCTCCAGGGACTCTTGGCCGCTCTGGATGTCCTTCACGCGGCTCGACATGAGCGACAGCACGCTGCCTGACTTGATACCGGGCAATCGCTCGACCGCACTCGTCACTCGCTTCAACTTGGCCAGAGTCGCCGGCGTGTAAACGGTGCCGGTCTTGGGGTAGAAGCCAACCACGGTCACGAACTTGCCGCCGAACAGCTTTTCGATGCGTTTACCCACGACCACCATCGGGTGCCCAGGCGGAATTTGATCGTCGACGTCGAGCAGCACGCGCAGCCTGCCGATGAACGCGCCCAAAACCAGTGTGATCGCCAGGGTCAGCGCAATCACCAGTTTGGGTCGACCGACGACGAAGGTGACGTAGCGACGAAGCATGAGCGTGTCCTCGATTCCAGTCGTGCGGACTAAGCCATTAGAAGCGGTAGAGCACGTCCAGCGACGCGGCGTGCGAATGGGCGGCGTAGCGGCCGGCGTTCACCGCAGGCGCGGGCAGGCCCAGGTATCGTGCGTGGCAATTGTTGGGGTCGGTGTAAGGCGCCTGGCATTGGCTGCCGGGCACCTCTTGGTACACCCGCGCATCGGCTTCCGACACGTTCAGCGTCGGCTGCACGCGGTATTCATAGGCCAAGGCGACCTCCAGCCCAGCGCGCACGGCCATTGATGCGCCCACGGCGCCCCCGAGCTGGGTTCCACCCACGAAATCGACGTTGGCGTAGGCGGAGCTCGCCACGGCGCTCTCGTAAAATAGGCCGCCGCGCAGCGTGAATAGATCGGGGATCAGCGCGTAGTCCCCGCCCAGGTTCAGGCTCACCGTGTCGCGCCACTGCTTGTCGACCTCGATTCGGCCCACGTCCAAGGTCTGAGCCAAGAGGCTCGCGCGAATGCCGTTACTGTCCAGCGAAAAGCGTTTCACGCGCGACCATGACTCGTAAGTGACGTCGAGCTCGACGTCGAACAACTCCCGCTCGCCGCGCAGCTCTCGATAGCGCACGCCTGCGCGTACCGTGAGCGGTAGCGGCAGGGTGACGTGGACGTCGTTCGCCGGCTCCCCGTCACGCAAGAGCTCCACTTGATCCACGATTTCCGGCCTAATCGGGTCGATACTGAGAGTGCTGTCCGTTTCGATCTGACTCGGAATGACTTGACCAGAAATGCCGAGCTCCAGGTACGGCGCGGGCCGATACCAGGCCCCGATCACGGCGTTGAACGTGAACGGATCCGAGCCTTTCGTACGCGCGTGCATGTCGAGCTCGCTCGAGACCGGGTTCGCGTGCGCCGGAAACTGATTGGCGTCTATTACCAGCGAGTACTCGAGCAGCGGCACGTGGATCCACTGCAGGCTCAAGCCGACCCCCACTTTCTCGCCATACTTCCAGGCAACATTCGCGGAATAATCGAGAATGATCGCTTCCCGGCGCACCATGAGATAGCGCTGCCCGCCATCGATGGGAAACGCAGCGCGACTCGTTCCAGCCGGCGCGTAGGCGACCAACGCAAACATCCAGTCCTTCTGACCGAGGCTCGAGGCCACCCCCAGGAGCGGATCCAAGGCCTGCCAGGGCTCCTGGTTTCGTACGGTCGAGAACTCCACGTAAGGCGGCACGCCGTTATCGAGATCGCCCCAGTCGAGCGTGGGCCGGCGCGTGAACTCGGATGCATTGTACGAAAAGCGATTGCCAATCTGAATCAGCGTCTCGTCGAGGTGCGCAATCCCGGCGGGATTGTAAATCACTGCGCTCAAATCATCGGCCTTAGCCGTGAATGCGCCGCCGCGCCCGGCCGCGCGCGCGCCGTGGTTACCCGAGTAATAGCCGCCAGCGGCGTGCGCCAGGTGCGCGTGGGCCAGCCACAGTAGCGCGAGAAGAACCGGTAGAGGTCGCAGCTTTCTTCCCCGCAGCGCGCTCACGGAGAGTCGGCACCCGTGTCGAGAACCGAGAGCACGACCGGCTGAGGGTTCTGACAGGTGCTGCAGGTGAGCCCGAGCAACCACACGCCGTCGGTGCGATCGAAACCAGTGAATGACTCACCGCTCGTGCGCTCACGAGTGAGCGCGAGATCCGCCTTTCGTCCGCCCTTCAGCGGCAGCTCCCAAAGCGAAGTCGCAACGCTCTCGATGTCGAAGATCTGCGCCTCCAGGTCGGCCACCGTCTTTCCTTCGAAGAATCCCACCAGCAGGCGATCGATGCTCTCGTAGGCGATGGCATTACCTTGGCCGTCGATCGTCACGTCTTGCCAGTCGACTGTCCAAGGCGACTTCGCCGGGACTGCCACGGGCTGTGCGGTGCGCAAATCAGCGGCAAAATCGAGCATTCCACAGCCCGGCGGCACGTCCACCTTGGTGTTGGTCGATGCTTCGCTCGGCTTCAAGAAGGTCATGGTCCGCGCGCCGACGCCGGGCGTGGTGCCCTTGGAGAGAATCAGTAGGTACACCCGCTCGCTGCTCTCGACGTACTCCTCCGAAAGCTCGAACTTGGTGCCGAAAAGCGAGAGCGAAGAGAGCTTCGTACAGGTCGACTCGTGATCGGTATGAAAGTCGGAGTAGCCGTCTACGGCCGATTGCGGCAGCTGGCCGGCGGTGAGCTTGGCCGCAACCTCGGTGCTCGTCAGGTGCAAGAAGCGGAGCATGCTCATGTTGTCGAGGCCCGCCTGCGGCTCCAGGTCGTGACACTGCAGATCCTTGACCGCGTCGGTCCAGCACACGTCCAAGTCGAGCCCCGAGACCGTTTCCACGGTGGGAATCGTCAGACTGCTCTCGGTAGAGTAGTTGTTACGATCCTCGAGCAGAATGGTGCCACGGCTACCTTGGCTAGCTTTCCCGCCGCTATCGTCCGAACCGCAGCCGACACCGAGCAGCGCTGCGACGACAGCCATTTTCGTGCCGATTTGCGCAAAATGGCGCGACGCGACCCTGGCGGAGAACGTGACGAAGACGGGATCCATGAGCCGGAGTAGACCGCAGTGCGCGCCGTATTGAAAGGGGAGCACGTCGATTGAACGCGACACCGGACAACGAAGCTGCCACAGACAAAAAGGTGATCAACTTTTTGTCACGCTCGCTCTCGGTCGTAGATTTTTTCGGCACCTTTGTAGCGCTTTGCAGCGCGAGCGCGAGCCTCTATGATTCCCTTGCGAGCTTGTCCGACAGGTGCGCCCTCGCGGCGTCGCCACCGGTCTGGCTTGGGAGATCCGATTGAGCCTGCCCGAATTGTACGTTTCCACGCCTGGTGTGACGTTTCCGTCAACGCGAATCGATAACGCGGAGATTCTGCGCCGAGTAAAGGAGAATTACCGCGGGGAAGAAGGCGGGTGGCCGACCATCGAGTCTGCCATTCAGCACGTCTTTGGCCTCTGTAAGACGCAGTATCGCTATCTCGAAGGGGACGAGAACGCGCGAGTGGCGGACTACGCGGTGACCGCTTCGCGACAGTGCCTCGAAGCCAACGGCGTCAGCGTCGATGAGATTGATCTTTTGATCTGTGGCGGAATAGCTCGACAGTATTTCGAGCCTGCGACCGCCATGGAAGTTGCAGCCAAGCTCGGCATCAAGCGCACGCATGCCTTCGATGTGACGGCCGCGTGCGTGGGACATCTCGAAGCGATTCAAACCGCAGCCGCCTACCTGCTCTTGCACGAGGACTACGAGACGGCTCTGGTCTGCACCTCCGAACTCACCGGACACTTCTTGAGTTACGACGTTCAGACCGTGCGGGACCTGTACATGAAGTCTGCCGGATTGACGGTCGGCAACGCCGCGGCCTGCGTGCTGCTGCGGCGCCACCCGTGGCCTGCGGGCTGCTTGCGCTTGCTCGACATTGCCACTTACACTGCGCCGGACCACTGGCACCTTTGCCAGGCGCCCATCGATGGGACGTTCATGTCTTCGTCGGTCGAGTTGATGCGACTTGGCAAGCTCATTCCCCCCTGGCTCAGCATGAAGCTCGCCTCGCTCGGCTGGAAGCCTACCGACGTCGATCACTTCGTCTTCCACCAGCCAAGCGAAATCATGGTCCGAAAGCTGCTCGAGGACATCGGCGTGGCCCCGGAAAAAGGCGTCTATACGCACCCGATCTACGGCAACACCGCGAGCGCCAGCGTGGCGGTCACGCTCAAGCACTTGCTCGGTGAGCGCCCGGTCAAGCATGGAGACAAGCTGGTTCTGGGCAGCGCGGCGGCCGGGTTCTCGATGGTGTTCATCGCAGCCGAATGGTGTGTCTCGGAGGGCACGGCCCCTCGAGCGAGCGTTCCGTGAAGCAAATGAAGAAGCGCCCGAAAGCGAGCAACACGGTTCAACGTAGCTTGGTGATCGGCCTCACTCTTCCGGTGCTCTTCGCTGCCGCGCAGAGTCACGCGGCCGAACCGAGCGCGAACCCCAGCCCTCCCCCGAACGCCGCTCCCCCCGCGCCCCCGAGCGGTGAAAGAGGCGCGCCCCCGCCGGTCACAAACCAACCGGTCAAGGCGGGCGGCGAGCAATCGAACCAGGCGCCCGTTCCCGCGGACGCGGCTCCTCCGCCGAACACCTCCGCGCCACCATCACCGGGCGTCGCGACGCCTGAGCCGCACGCGGAAGCTGCGACCACGCCCAGCAGCGACAGTGCGGGTTCCGGACTTTTCGAGCAGAGCCAGGCCGATCACGCGGGGGATTCGGGCGAGGCGAGCACGACGCAGGGCCTGAATTTCGGCGTGACCGTGCGCGGTGACGTGTTCGTGGGCAAGGCCGAAGGCCGCCGACGCGCGGAAACCAAGGCCGCCTATGGTGAGCTCGCGCTGAAGCTTCGCGCCAAAAAGGATGCCGCAGGAGACGCCTACGCCGAAGCGCGCTTTCGTTACGGGCGCGAAGGGCAAGCCCAAGAGCTGTTTTTGGATTTGCGCGAGGCCTACGTCAATCTGTACGCTGGACCGCTCGATTTGCGGTTAGGCCAGCAGATTATCGTTTGGGGGCGCGCCGACGCGCTGAACCCGACCAACAACCTCACGCCCTTCGACCTGCGTGTGCGCTCACCGGTGGAGGACGACCGCCGGCGCGGCAACGTCGGCGCGCGCGCGTTTCTTTCGTTTGCGCCAGTGCGCGTAGAGGGCGTTTGGATGCCGCTCTACTCGCCCTCGGAGTTGCCGGTGGTGTTGCCGCGCTACGTCGCCATGGGCGATACCCGGTTTCCGAAACCGACCCTCGATAACGGGCTGGAAGCGCTGCGAATTCACCTGGAGCTCGCGTCGTTCGAAGCGTCGGTTTCCTACCTCTACGGGCATGCGCCGCTGCCCGGCTTGACCCTGAGTGACTACACGGTCGGCGTCGATCCACCAGAAATTCGCGTCTCTCGCACGGCCTACGACCAGCACGTGATTGGAGCGGATTTTTCGACGGCGATAGGTGAAAGCCTTGGCCTGCGTGGCGAAGCCGCGTTTCGACGGCCGCTCCATTATCAGGACCGACCCTACGCGGCACGGCCCGACCTTCAGTACATCGCAGGGGTCGACCACAACTTCGGTGCGGTCAACGTGATTCTGCAGTACGGCGGGCGCGTCGTCTTCGACTGGCGTGAGGAGACGGGCCCAAACCCGCCGCTCGACCCCAGCATTCTGATCAACGTTGCTCCTCCGCTCCCGACGCTGGTGGCTCAGGAAATCAACGAAGCGATAAATCAGGAGCTCGCGGCCCGAAACCAGATGCTCTTTTCGCAGCGTAAGCGGGTTCAGCATTTCGCTTCTGCGCGCATCGAGTGGCTGCTTGCCCATGACACCCTGTCCCTTTCTGCGCTGGGCTTCATGAACTTCAGTACCCAAGAGTGGCTGCTGTTCCCGAAGCTCGGCTATCACGTCTCCGACACCGTGAGCACGACGCTTGGGGCAGAAATCTACGCGGGGCCCGAGGACACGCTGTTCGGCTTGATCGACCAACAGCTGAGCGCCGGCTACGCGGAGCTACGCTGTGATTTTTGAGCCTTCTGGGCCGCTTCCCGCCTCTTGAAGCAATGTCCCCCTCTTTCCGTCCAACGCCGAGAGCCTTTGCTGGCCAGGAGCACGAGCATGAAACTCCCCGCCCCCTTCCGAACCGCGCTTCCCTTCGCGCTCGCGACCGGCTTGCTCGCGCCCGCGCTCACCCAGACCGAAGCGCAGGCCGGCCCCGACGCCCGCGGCATCATGGAGAAGGTGACCGTCACCCGAAAGCTCGACGGCTCCGAGGCCGTGATCAAGATGAACATCTTGAACGAGAAGGGTCAGTCGCGCGAACGCAAGATCAGCATGGCGACCAAGCTGTTCGACGGGGGCAAGACCGAAAAACGCATCTACCGCTTCCTGTCTCCTGCAGACGTGGAAGGCACCGGCGTGCTGGTGTTCGACTACGAGGCCCAGGCCGACGACGTGTGGGTTTTCTTGCCTGCGCTGCGCAAGACGCGCCGCATCGTGAGCTCTCAACGCTCGCAGAGCTTCATGGGCAGTGAATTTTCCTATGGCGACCTGAACATCCCAGCGCTCGACGACTTCACTTATCAGCTCGTGAAAGAGGAGTCGTTCGGCGACGAGGACTGTTACGTGGTCGATGTGCTGCCCAAAACTCCGCAAGTCGCCGAAGGCGAAGGCTATTCCAAGAAGACCTATTGGGTGAGCAAGGCGAAATTCGCCGTGCGCCGCGGCCTTTACTACGACCTCCAGAAGAAGCTGCTGAAAGAGCTGCTGAGCAACGACCTGAAGCTGCTCGACGCGAAGAACAAGCGCTATCGCCCGATGCACATGGAGATGGTCAACAAGCAGAACGGGCGTCGCTCGGTGTTCGACTCGGAAAAGGTCAGCTTCGCGCCGGACACCAAGGAAGAGTTTTTCACGACGCGCTACTTGGAGCGGCAATAGGCGGCGCGGAGCCCGCGGGTGCCGACCAAGATTCGGTCGGCAACGGCGGCAAGAACGTCTCGTAGAAGAACGCGCAGTCCGTGCGAATCTGCTCTTCGGTCAAGCCGAACTTGGCCAGGTTGTAGCGGTGCTCGGACTCGTACTTGCGCTGCTTCTCGCCGAGCTCGTGGACGCGCGCGCGGAGCTCCGGCGTCATTTCGTGCTCGAGGAAGGCGCACATTTCGTCCATCACTCCCTCGAAGTCCATCATCATTCGATCGTAGCGCACGACGTACACGCGGCGCTTGTCGATCGCGCCACTGGTCCAATCCTCGTGAAACTTGCCGAGCAGCAGAATCCACGCTGAGTACATGCGATCGAGCCAGCGCTGTCGGACTTCGGGCGGCAGCGACCAGAAACCGAACGCGCGATCCAGCACTCCGACCATCAAGCTCATCGAGCTCGGGATCACGGCCAGCGGGTCGCGTGCCATGTACAAGATCTGAGCCTCCGGAAAGCGCTCGAGAAAACGCGGCAAGCGGACCGCGAGCGAGAACAGCTTGGCCACGTTGCGCTCCGCACCGTGCAAAACCAGGCTGCGCCGCCAGAGCGTATCGAGCCAGTCGAAGTCCCGCTCGGAGGTGTCGCGCTCACGCGGATCGAACGCGGGCAGCGTCTCCTGCTCCTCGAACGACAAGAAGAACCCGTACAGGAAAAAGCCGTCCAGGTAGCGGAACAGTACGCCGACGTCGTCGGTCTCCACCGAGCTCAGGCTGGTTTCATGCGCTTCGGTGGAGTGAAAGCGAGCTGGGCTGACCCGCTCCAGCAGCGGCAATACGGGTCTCAGCAGGCGCTGCAAGGTCAGCGATGGGTACAGCATCAGGAACAGTTCCATCCCCGACCCAAAGCCGGCGTCCGCCAGAAAACGTTGCAAGAACGTGGTCCCGGTGCGCGGATTGCCGACCAGCACGATCGGACGGTTCGCCCGCGTGCGCGCGAGCTGCGGGAAAAACAGCCGATCGAGCAGCATTCCAAACCAAACCACCGTGCGTAAGCACGCAAACAGCGCGGCCAGAAACAGTGGAATGACGCGCACGTGATGAACGCGGCGAAGCACCCGATACACGTGAGACATCCTGACGAGGATGTGGTTCATCCCGCTGACCATGCTATTCATGATGAAACTCTCGCTCGAACTCGGCACTGAAGCGCTCTACCTCGCTCAGCGCGAGGTGATTGATGCCCGCAGCCGTGCGGCGGCCGCCGCCGGACGGAAAGCGACGACAAAACCCCTCGGCCGAAACCAGAGAGGTCTCGGGGACTCGAATGCTCACCAGGTACCCTCCCGCGGTCTTCGGTGAAAGGAGCGCGATAGCGGTACCCGCGTGGGCCTTGGCGAGCTGATTGGCCAGCGTGCCGCTCACGCGTCGGGCCCATGGCTCCTCCGGCAGGACGAACTGCAGCGTCCCGGGTGCGCGCCGGAAAGGCGGCAGCTCGGCCGCGCGCGCGAGATCCTCGCTGAAACCCCGGCGCAAGCGGAGATAAGTTTCGGAGCTGCGCGCAAAGGCCAACGGGCTTTCGTACTTGGCGAGCTCCTCCGCGAGCACCGCCGGAGCAACGTGCAGGTCTTCGAGGGTCTCGCCGTAAGCGTTGTAGTTGATGGCAGTGCCGAGCTCGCGCAAGGTTTCGCGAGCCGCCGCGTCGAGGCCAGCCGCCCTGGCCAGCGCAGTCGCGGGCTCATCCAGACTGTCGCCGAACGCACCGGCGACGGCCCACGGGCGAGCTCGACCGCCGAGCGCGCGATCGACGAGTAAGCTCGTGCACATGGCCGGCGACGGATCCAGATGGGCTTCGAGCAAGGGGTGCTCCGGCACCTCTCCCGCGAAGTGGTGGTCGAAGTAGCGCACCGACACGCCCGCCGCGAGCAACCCGACCAGCGCGACACGGTTCACGTCGAGCGAAATATCGAGCACGGTGCAGGCATCGCCCGCAGAAGCCTCCACCTGCGCGAGCAGTGCGATATCGCGTTTGACGCCGGTGATCAACGTGCCGCCCACGCCCTCCGCGAGCCGCAGCTGCTGAAGCGCACACAGTCCGTCCGCATCGCCGTTGAATACGAAATAGTGCGTCATATCGCCGTGCCTACCTGACCGTGAGAAGCCCGCGCGCGATCAGGAGAGCGATCACGCGCTCCGCCGCTTGCTCGGGTGAATCGCGAGTAGTGTCGATGTGCAGCTCGGGATTTTCGGGCGCTTCGTAGGGCGAATCGATGCCGGTGAAGTTCTTCAGGTTGCCCGCGCGCGCCTTCTTGTAGAGGCCCTTTGGGTCCCGCCCTTCGGCCACGGCGAGTGGTGCGTCCACGAAAATCTCCAAGAACTCATCGGCTGGCAAGAGACCACGCGCCATCAGCCGCTCGGCGCGGAACGGCGAGATGAACGCGGTGCTCACGATCAGACCGGCGTCGGTCATCAGCTTGGCGACCTCGGCGATGCGCCGGATGTTCTCGACGCGATCGGCCGCCGTGAAGCCCAAGTCCTTGTTCAGGCCGTGACGCACGTTGTCCCCGTCGAGCAGGTAAGAGTGCTTTCGCAGGCTATGTAGCTGCTTGTCGACCAAGTTCGCGATGGTGGACTTGCCCGCGCCCGAGAGCCCCGTGTACCAGAGCACGCACGGTTTTTGCCCCTTGAGCTCGGCGCGCGCGGCTTTGTCCACGTCGAGCGCTTGCCACTGCACGTTCTGCGCGCGCCGCAACGCGAAGTGCAGCATCCCAGCGCCAACCGTGTCGTTCGTGAGGCGATCGATCAGGATGAACGCGCCGGTGTCTCGGTTCTCCCGGAATGGATCGAACGCGATCGCGCGGTCGAGCTGCAGATTGCACACGCCGATTTCGTTCAGCTCGAGCTTGGTGGCGGGCAGCTGATCTTGCGTATCTACGTTGAGTTTGTACTTGAGCGGCGCCACGCTGGCAGTGACGGTTCGCCCGCCACATTTCAGCCAATAGCTGCGGCCCGGCAAGAGCGGCGCGTCGCTCATCCAGACCACGGTGGCTTCGAACTGATCAGCGACTTCCGCAGGGCGCTGCGCGGGCGTAATCAAATCTCCGCGCGATACGTCGACTTCGTCGCGCAGCGTGAGCGTGACCGCCTGGCCCACACTGGCGTGCTCCAAATCACCGTCGGCGGTCACGATGCGAGCGACCTGAGTCAGACGCCCGGACGGTTGAATCCGGACCGCGTCGCCTGGCCGTACCGAACCCGCGACGATCGTCCCAGCGAAGCCGCGAAACTCCGGGCTCGACCGATTG
Organism: Polyangiaceae bacterium; assembly: GCA_035549735.1. Taxonomy (GTDB): domain Bacteria; phylum Myxococcota_A; class Polyangia; order Polyangiales; family Polyangiaceae; genus PMG-095. The sequence goes on from DASZQI010000062.1 coordinate 21,884, forward strand.
ACCCACTGCACCGGAAAGCGCAGCGGCCCTTGCTCGAGCCGCGATTCGTCGAGCTCCGTTTGATCGAGTTGCTCCAGGAGTGTTGGGCCGCGGTACCAGGGCATGCGACCGGACGGAGAGATGACGTTGTCGCCCAAGGTGGCGCAGGTCGGAATACAGCTCAGTGAAGTGACTCCGACCCGTTCGGCAAAACGGCGATACTCGCCTTCGATGGCCTTGAAGGTGGCCTCCGAGTAACCCACGAGGTCGAGCTTGTTGACGACCAACACGACCTGTCGAATCCCGAGCAGCGCGACCAAGGCCGTGTGCCGTCGGGTCTGCGTGACTACCCCCTTGCGCGCGTCGACCAAGATCACGCTGAGATCGGCGGTCGATGCGCCGGTCACCATGTTTCGCGTGTACTGCTCGTGGCCGGGCGTGTCGGCCACGATGTAACTTCGCTTTTCAGTCGCGAAATAGCGGTAGGCGACGTCGATGGTGATGCCTTGCTCTTGCTCGGCGGACAAGCCATCGAGCAGCAACGCAAAGTCGAGCTCGCCGCCTCGCGTGCCATAGCGCTTCGAGTCCGCGGCCAGCGCGACCAACTGGTCGGCGAACAGCGATTTCGACTCGAACAACAGCCGGCCGATCAAGGTACTTTTGCCGTCGTCCACGCTGCCGCAAGTATTGAAGCGCAGGAGCGGGCGCTCTGCCCGGCGCTGAATCGCGGCATGCATCAGAAGTAGCCCTCCTCCTTCTTGTGCTCCATCGATGCCGGCGCGTCGTGATCGATCACGCGCCCCTCGCGTTCCGAATTGCGCGCCGCGGCGATTTCGTCGATGACCGCAGCCAGAGTTTCGGCAGAGGACTCCACCGCGCCGGTGAGCGGATAGCAGCCGAGCGTGCGAAAGCGCACCTTGCGCAAGCTAGGACGCTCATTCGGCAACAACGGCAGCCTTTCGTCGTCCACGAGAATCAGGGCGCCGTCTCGTTCGACCACCGGTCGTTCCCGGCTGAGATAGAGCGGAACGATCGGAATGTTCTCGAGATAGATATACTGCCAGACGTCGAGCTCGGTCCAATTCGACAGGGGGAACACGCGCAGCGATTCGCCGCGGTTCTTCTTGGTGTTGTACAGGCGAAACAGCTCGGGGCGTTGCGACTTGGGGTCCCAGCGGTGTTGCGCGTTGCGGAAGGAGAACACGCGCTCCTTGGCCCGTGACTTTTCTTCGTCGCGACGCGCGCCGCCGAACGCAGCGTCGAAGCCGTACTTGTCGAGCGCTTGCTTGAGCCCTTGGGTCTTCCAGAGATCGGTGTGCACCGCAGAACCGTGGCTGAACGGGTTGATGCCACGTTCGAGCGTCTCGGGGTTGACGTGCACGAGCAGCTGAAGCCCCGACTCGGCGGCGACGCGATCGCGCATTCCGTACATCTCGCGGAATTTCCAGGTCGTGTCGATGTGCAGCAGGGGAAACGGCGGAAGGGCCGGATAGAAGGCTTTCTTCGCCAAATGCAGCAAGACAGAGCTGTCCTTGCCGATCGAATACAGCAGCACCGGGCGTTCGACCTCGGCCACCACCTCGCGAAAGATGTGGAGACTTTCGGCCTCGAGCCGCTGCAAATGCGTTAGAGCCATGACGCTGGGCGCTCGTGGAGTGAGAGGCTAGATTCGGCCTGGTCGGCTCGATGATTCTAGATCCCGAATCGCGTAATTGGCGATATGGCGAATGCGCTTCCCGTCCTGGGGAAAAATCGCTCTCGGGCGAAAGATGATCACAATTGGGCGCGCGTGGCAACGGCGGTGTCCGCCCCCGAAACTTCGCGGTTGACCACGATTGACATGCGCTCGCGGCGAAGCCTAAAAACGAGGGAATGTTGCTCCGTTCGAGCGCGCTAATCGGCCTCGCCCTGGGCTTCCCAGCGTTCGGCTGCATGACGAACCTGGCAGCTGGAACGACCGTCAACGTGGTCGCACAGGCGTCTCCGGCGATTGCTCGCTTCGAAGATACGGAGCTCGCCGAGCAGGGAATTCCGGCCTCAATATCGACTATGGAGGGCCTCTTGGAGATCCGGCCGAAGGATACCAAGCTGCGGGCGCTTCTCGCGCGTACCTATGCATCCTACGGCTTCGGGTTTCTCGAGGATCACATGGAGGAGGCGCTCGCGCGTGATGACGACGCCAACGCGGAGCGCTATCGCCTGCGCGCGGGCATGGCGTTTTCGCGAGCGCGCGAGCTGGCCATGGGCAGCTTGACCCTGTGGCAGGACGACACGGGCGGCGCCGAAGGCCACGTCAAGCAAGGTCTTCCGGCGTGGGTCGCCTATCTGAAACAGTTCGATGACAAGGACCAAGTCCCTACGCTGTTTTGGGGTGCGTACGCCTGGGCTCGCTACATCGGGCTCAATCGCGACGACATGAACGCGCTCGCCGACCTGCCCTTCGTGAATGCGCTCGCCGATCGATTGCTCGAGCTCGACGAAACGTTCATGGGGCACGCGCCGCACGCGCTGCGCGCAGGACTGATCGGTACCGCGCCCGCTCAGCTCGGCGGCCGCCCCGAAGAGGCGAAAAAGGAATTCGAAATCGCCATTGCCGCGACCGGCGGCAAGAACTTGATGTATCACGTAGTCGAGGCGCGCATCGTGGCGGTGGCCTTGCAAGACCGTGCGCTGTACAAAAAGCTGCTCACGACCGTGCTCGAGGCGCCACGCGACATCGACCTGGACCAGCGCCTTTCCAACCAGCTCGCGAAACGCCGAGCGGCCCGCTATCTCGCCGAAATCGATAGCTTGTTCGAGCCCGAGGCCGCCGCCGTGCCGGAAGCGCCGGCGGTGCCCGCGCCAGCGCCGGCTCAGGCCTCCCCGGCGCCGGCCGCTACCCAACCTCCCAAGCTTTGAATGGCCGGGCCGGAACTTCGTCGATCCAGGGTCCAGCCACCAGGAATAACAGCATGATCAAGACCACCCGCCGGTTCGCGTCACTGACTCTCGCGGGCCTGCTCCTCGGCTCCGCCACCCGCGCTTTCGCCGACGAGCCCGCCGCGAAGGCCCCGGTCCGAACGCTTTCCATCGCCACCCTGGCGCCACCTGGGTCGACCTGGATGAAGGTGTTCGAGGCGTGGAACCGCGAAATACGGCGCCGCTCCAATCAGACCCTACAACTTCGCTTCTATGCGGGCGGCGTACAGGGGGACGAATCGGAGGTGATCCGCAAGATTCGCACCGGTCGCCTGGACGGCGCTGCGATCACCGCGGTTGGCTTGTCACAAATCCATCGACCAGCGCTGGTCTTCCAGATGCCGGGCATCCTGCGCGGCTACGAGCAGCTCGACGCTGCACGTGCAGCCATCACGCCCGAGATGAATCCGCACTTCGCGCAAGCCGGCTTTCAGCTTCTCGGCTGGGCCGACGTTGGCATGTCGCGCGTCTTCTCTACGCGCGAGGTGCACGCGCCCGCGGATTTCGCGCCGCTCAAACCCTGGGTGTGGCGCGACGATCTGGTGCTTCCCGAGCTATTCCGCGTGGTGAAATCGAACCCGGTCCCGCTGCAGCTACCGGAGGTGCTCGGTGCTCTGCAAACAAACCGCGTCGACACCGTCATCACCACGCCGGTCGCGGCGGTCGCGCTGCAATGGTCGTCGCGCGTCTCGTACATGCTGGATTTCCCGCTCACGGTCGTGATCGGCGGCACCGTGCTGGGCGAAAAGCAGTGGCAGTCGCTGACCGCCGAACAGAAAACGATTTTGAGCGAGACCGCCACCCAGTTCCACGCTTTGGCACGCAAGAACCTGCGCAGCGACGAGCAGAAGGCCCTGGCCACCCTCAAGGACCGCAACATCAAGCTGGTCACACCGACGGAGTCCGATAAGGCCGCGTGGCTCGCCACCGGCAAGCAAGTGCGCGAACGTTTGGTCGGTCAGATCGCCGATCAGGCGCTGGTCGATCGCGTGATGCAATTCTCCAAGTAAGTCCGGATCGATGGCCGGAGCCGCCCCGACCCGCAAGCCCGCGCCGTTTCTCCGCCCGCTCGAGTTGCTCGACCGGGGCATCCTGCTCGCGGAAGTGAGCCTGAGCCTGGTGGTGGTCGGGCTGATGGTGCTCGTCGCCTTCGTCGACTCGGCGGCGGCGTTGTTCGGGCTGCGCCTTTCCTTTTTGCACTGGTCGAGCGACGTGCTGCTCCACGGCACGATTTGGGCGGCGTTCTTGGGGGCCAGCTTCGCCACACGCGGGCGTCGCCACTTGGCCATCGACGCTCTCGGGCGTCTACTGCCGGATCGCGCTCGACGCCTGGTGGTCGCGGTCGCTTCGACGTTTGGCGCAGTCGTAGCGCTGTTTCTCGCGCGCGGAATTCATCAAGCCTTACTCGAACAAGTGGCGACCGCGGATGAAACCGTGCGGCTACTGGCCGAACGCGGCATCGTGCGCGGCGGCGTCGATCGCAGCTATGAGTTTCAGTTCGTCATTCCGGCCGGGTTCTCGCTGATCGCCGCGCGTCTCTTGCTGCACGCCTTTCACGAACTGCTAGCGGCGCTGCGGCGTTTGCGACCTGAAGTCGATCCGGCGGTTCATGCGCTGGATCCGGAGCTCACCCAAGTTCCGCCCATCTCGCGCGCTGGTCCGACCGAGGTGGGCATCGCGCTCGTCGCCTTGCTGTCGCTGTTGCTGCTCGCGCGTGGCTCGAGCGTCATGGCGCCGCTGACACTCGGCGTGTTTCTCAGCGCGCTCACCCTGATCGTTCCGCTTTGGCTACGCCGCCGAACCGGCACGCTCGCGGCGCCAGCGCCGGCGGAAGGTGCCTTTGCCGAAAGCGCGAGCCCCCGCGAGCTGTTGCTGGCGCTGGCAGGCGTCGCGGGCATACTCGCGGCCAGTTGGGCCGGGGTTCTCGCGATACCGGCCATCCCGATCGCGTGGGGTGTGGTGTTCTTCTTGCTGCTCGCGCTCATGGGCGCGCCGCTGTTCAGCGTGCTCGGCGGCCTGGCTTTGTTTCTGTGGTCGCACGGCAGCGAGAGCGTGCCCCCGATGTCGCTCCCGAACGCCGTGGAAGACGTGCTCGGCCCGCATTTCGCGCGAATGAGCGTGCTACCGACAATCCCGGTATTTACCCTGGCGGGTTATCTGATGAGTGAGTCGCGCACACCGCAGCGGTTGGTGCGCGTGGCTCGCGCGCTGTTCGGGTTCGCGCCTGGCGGGCTGGGCATCGTTTGTGTTCTGGCTTCGGCCTTCTTCACCATTTTCAGCGGGGCCAGCGGCATCACCATCGTGGCCATCGGCGGCTTGCTTTTGCCCGCGTTGCTGAAAGATGGCTATCCAGAAAAGTTCTCGCTGGGGCTCGTGACCACCGGCGGTGCTATCGGCATCACGTTTCCCCCCTGCTTGCCGCTGATTGTGTACGGCATCGTGGCGGGCCTTCAGGAAATGCCACCGGGCAAGGAGCGCCTCGCGCTCGACAAGTTTCTGTTGGCGGGCATCCGGCCTGGGCTGCTGTTGATCGCGCTGCTCGTGATTTACTGCTTGATTCAGGGCCTGCGCTCGGGCGTGCCGCGTTCGCGCTTCGACGCCAAGGAAGCAGGGGCTGCGCTCTGGGAAGCCAAGTGGGAGCTCGTACTGCCGGTGTTCCTACTCGGAGGGCTGGCGAGCGGCGTGTTCAGCCCGGTCACGGCCGCAGCGTTCACGGCGTTCTACGTGCTGATCATCGAGGTCTTTTTGTATCGGGATCTCTCGCTGACGCGCGACTTGCCGCGCATCGTTCCCGATTCGATGCTGCTCGTCGGCGCCATCTTCGTGAAGCTCTGCGCTGCCACCGTGCTCACCTTCTACTTCGTGCAGGCGCAGACTGCGGATCGGCTGTTCGAAGCGCTGACCTGCGGCCCGCCCGCGCGCGCCTATCTGGCCGCGCACGCCGACACGCTGGTGAGCTGTCGCGAGGCGGTCGACGCGCTCGCTCGCGCGGGCCAGTCGGCGGGCGGCATCATCGACTCGCCCACCACGTTTCTGCTCGCGCTCAACGCGTTCTTGCTGGTGGTGGGCATGCTGATGGACATCTTCTCGGCCATCGTCGTGGTCGTGCCCTTGATCATGGGCATAGCGCTGCATTTCGACATCAACCCCTACCACCTCGGCATCGTGTTCTTGCTGAACCTGGAGGTGGGCTACCTGATGCCGCCGATGGGCCTGAACTTGTTCATCGCCGGTTTTCGTTTCAATCGTCCAGTGCCGGATTTGTACCGCGTGGTGTTGCCGTTCATCGGCATCTTCGTGACGGCCTTGTTGATCACCACTTACGTGCCGAGCCTAACGGTCGGCTCCGCGGCAGCGAGCGAGCCCGCGCGACCCGTGCCGTCCGCTCTGGCACCGCTTGCGCCCGCCTCCGCGCCTCCCCCGCCATCGGCGTCACCGCTGCCTTCGCCCGCGTCATCGGCCGCGGCGGATTGTGACGAGCCGCGCGACGGCGAAGCCTTCGACGACTTCGACAAGCGCTGTCATGTCACCACTCCCGAGGCCCCGCCGGCGAGCTCGGCGGCGCCAGCAAACTCCGCGCCGGCCCCCACGGGCGGCGACTGTGAGGAGCCGCGCCCGGACGAGTCGTTCGACGCCTTCGATCGGCGCTGCCACATCACCGGCAACACTGGCCCGCGCTAGTTCGCGCGCCTCTAGTGCCACAACGGGCTAAGCTCGGCGCATGAACGCCGAATGGCACGCTCAGCACGTTCTTCCGAAGAATGCCAAGCTGCCCGCGCGCATCGCCTGGCACCGCGCCCACCAAAAGCATTGCGCGTGTCGCCCCATCCCAGCCAAAGTCGCAGCGGCAATCCAGGAGCGCGCTCGGAAGTCTCCCGATTCGCCCTCCCTGCCCGCACCGTTCGCACGCATCGTAAGCGCTTTCCGGCGCGAGCCCGATGTGTCGTACGGCGGCAAAGGCTTCGGCTCTTCGGCGCTGAAGCACAACGGCAAAATCTTCGCCATGCTGACCAGCAAGCAGAAGTTCGTGGTCCGTCTGGCAAAGGACCGCGTGAGCGAGCTCGTGAAGGCGAAACAAGGTCGGTACTTCGACCCCGGCCACGGTCGTCTGATGAAAGAGTGGCTCGAACTCCCCGACGAAAGCTCGCGCTGGCGCGAACTTGCCAAGGAAGCACTGGCATTCGCGCGCAAGTAAGCTCCGGGCTCAGACCGATCAGCCAGGGTGCTCGGAGCGCAGCCGTTACGCCACTTCGACGCTAGTGATGCTGCCTTGCCCAGGTGTCGTACGCCGCCAGGGCTTTCGCGGGCTCCTGTCCGAACCAGGCATAGCCCTGGCGGCGATCGGTGAGTTGATTCCAGTCGTAAAGCTTGATGCCGTCGCGATTGCTGAACAGCGGAAAACCGGTCTCGATCTCGGACAGGCGAGCCCAGAGCGGGTCGGCGTTTGGTGCGGGCCGAAGTCCGGTCAGCACGTCGTACTCCCAGCCAAAGATTCGATGCGCGCGGAACCAAGCGACGCCAGCGTCCACCGAATGTATCAAGGCAGCGCTCGGCCGAGGCTGTGCCATCAGAAACGACAGAATGCTGGCGCTCTCGCGACCAGCGAGGCCGACGAGCTCATAGCTTCGCGCGGGCACTGGGGTCAGGTCGAGCGGATCGTGCTGCTGCGCCCAAAGGGTAAGAGTGCCCCCGACTCGAACCTGAGCCGCGAGAATGCATGCTATGCCGCGCGCCACGCTGTGCCGAGCGAGCGTTCGCTGCAGGGGTGATGCACTCGGGAATGCACCCTCGGCGGTCTCCTGCAGCAGACGAAGCGCGTTGACGGTCGCATCGTCGTTGAACGTGGCAGCATCATGGTAGCCGCCGCGCAACGGATAAACTTGCGGAAAACAGCCGCTCGGGAGCTGCGACTGGAGAACGTAGTCGATTCCCCTGCGAAAGCCGAGCGCGGTTTGCGCGTCGGGTTGAGCTTGCAGCAGACCTGCCAAGAAGCGCAATTGCTGCGACGTCGAATCATTGTCGAGCGTGGCGATATAATCCCAGTGGGTGTTTTCCGAGTAGTAGCTTTCACCCGGCGCGCGCGGATGCTGCAACATGTCTACCCGCTTCGACCAACCGCCAGAGGGCGTTTGATAGGAAAGCAGATACTGGCCAATACGCCGCGCGTCGGCGCTTCTGAACCAAGCCTCGGTCATGCTGGCGTCCAGGTGAAACCCCTTGGCATAGGGGGCCGGAGTCATCTCTGCTTTGCCCGTCTTCTGGAGCTCGGTCGCCATCGACTTCTTGTCGAGTGCGCTCAGGCGTGCCGAGCGAGCGAGGTACTGCTTCCACTCCGCCCGCGCTGCTGCGGGCAAGCGAGCGAGTCGAGCCGCGCTGAAGAACTCGACCGCGTTCCCGTCGATGGCGCCAGGCGAAAGCTCCGCCGCGGCGTCGCGCATGAACACGGTGCCGGTGCACAGCGAACCGACCAAAATCGATGCAAACAGGCTGAGCCGACGGCGCCCGCGCGAAAAGGGCATGACCCTGGCTTGCGGCGCGCCGCGCTCCGCGTCAACGAGCGAATGAGCGGCGCTCCATTCGAAAGTTCGGCAAGTGTGTTTACCGTTCGCGAACGCCCTGACATTCCGGGCAATAGTAGGTCGAGCGTTGAAGCGCCCCTTGCCGGCGCATTTGAATAGTGGTGTCGCATTTCAAGCAGTGCTCACCGCTGCGCTCGTACACGTAATACGGCGTGCCGGCGAAGCTACCCGTGGTGCGGCGCGGGCCGCGGCGGTTGCGACGCAGCAGCTCGCGGGCACGGCGCAAGATCCGTGCAACCGTCGCGTCGTCGAGCTCCCCCACTGCACTGAACGGCGACACCTTCTCTAGAAAGAGCACCTCCGATTTGTAGACATTTCCGGCCCCCGCTACGAGCGACTGGCGCAGCAAAGCCTCCGCGATCGTGAGCTCTGGGCTGCCACGCAAGAGAGCGCAGGCCTCCTCCAGGTCGAAGCTCTCGCTCAGCAAGTCGGGGCCTAGCGTCGACAGTTTGCGTTCGATCTCGGCAAGCGGAGCGAGCTCGGCAATGGCCGCATGCTCGAGAATCGCGAGCGCCGACTCGGTTTCGAGCTTCAGCGTGGTGCGCTCGTCGTCCCAGCGCGGTTCTCGGGTAAGACGCGCCAGCCGGTCGGGTGCAAGTTGGGCCTTCTGCATCACCAGCCAGCGCCCCTGCATGCGCAAATGGCTGAGCAGCGCACGTCCGTCGTCGAACTCGATGATCGCGTATTTTCCGTGTGCGCGCGCACGCACCACGCGCTTGCCCTCGAGCTCCTGCTCTTTCAGCTCGGGCAGCGGGGACGAAAAACGCAGCACGCGGTCGCCGGCTAATGCGGCTTGAAGCTTCGCCGCCACCTGCCAGAGCGTATCACCCTCCGGCATCTTCGAGCGCCTCGCTATCGAGCTCCGCGTCCAAGTCGGGCGCGCCCGCCATACGCCGCAACGAGAGCCCGGCAGCGCCAGGCGCAAAGCCGGCGGCAATGAACGCTGCGGCCAGCGGCGACCTCTGTGCCTCGACTCGATCGATCGTTCCGAGCAACACCCCGCGACGTTTCTGGGGTCCGATCAAGCTCTGGAGCGCGGTAAGCAGCGCGGCAAGTTGCTGCCCATGCGCGGGCTCCTCGACTTCCAAAAACGTGCTCAACGCGCGTTCGCTCTTGGCCAGGTAGGCCAGCAGTCGCCCTTGAAAGAGCACCACCGCGGCGCCCGGCGTGCGCTGCGGCCGCGGCTCGGCTTCGGGCCACGGCAGCGCCGCGCCGTAGGGGTTCGCCGGATCGGTGGCGGCGAGCACCACCGCGCGCGCCTTGGGCTCGGGCTTTTGGCGCAAGCGCTCGTCCGCGCCCGGACGCGCGAACTGAGCACCCCCTAAACCGGAGATGAAGTAGCCACGGCGTAGCTTGCCGGCTTCTTCCATGGCCTTGAACACCGGGTAGAGCTCGGCAAAGTTGCCGAGCCCGTCCGCGTTCACGACCTCGCGACTCACCACGCCATAGCGGTCGAGTAGCAGAAGCGCGCGCGCGGTGCGCTGCTCCGCGACACTCGGCGCAGTGTCTCGGCGCACGAGCGACCAACGCCCTTCGCTGCCGGGCAAAACGGGGCGTCGTGCGCGTGGCTCGGGCCGCCCACGCGGCCGCTTCTGCTCGACCCGCAGCGACCGAAGCGGGGCCAACGTATCGTTGGTGACCTCGCCGGCCCAGACCAGATCCCAAATCGCGTTCAGCAAATCGCGCGGAAAGCCGCCGACTCGCCGGAGCAGGTCGACGAAAAACAGCGCCCCCCCCTGTGCGAGCTCGGCCCGCACTTTGGCCTGTAGCTCGCCGGGACAGGGGCGAGCAACGGGGGCCAGCAGCGCCAGTTTTTCGGTGCGAAACAGGGCTATTTTTCCGTCGTTCGCGCCGTGCGGTTCGACGCCGAGCCAGGTGAGCTCGCCGGTCGAAAGCAAGCTGTCCAGCTCGGAAGGCATGAACCCGCGCACGCGCGCCGGCAGAACTTCCTGCAGCAAAACAGTGGCGGCGATGGGGGCGCCCTGCAACTGATCGATCGCACGGTCGAGCGCGTCTGTCGCACGCGAAGGCTCGACCGCGCCCTGCCAACCGACCACGAGTCGCGCAAACGCCTCGGGCGCCGCGGGCTCGATCGCTTTTCTGAGCTTGGCCAGACTGCGCTGCTTGATTTGTCGCAGCACGTTTTTGTCGCACCACTCGCGCTCACGGCCGCCCGGCAAAAACTCTCCGTGCACGACGCGCCCCGCTCGTTCGAGCGCGCCGAGCGCCGCATCGACCACGCTGCGGCCCAGGCCGTAACGACGTGCAGGCACGTCGCTCGTGAACGGTCCGTGCGTCCGCGCGAAGCGAGACATCACCTCCTCGAGCGCATTCGGTACCCGCTCGAGGAACGTGCTGGGCAGCCCGCTGGGCGGCATCACCCCGAGCGCATCGCGCAATTTTCCCGCATCTTCTGCAGCAAAATAGCGTGGCTCGCCGGCGATGTGCGCGCGCGCAATGCGCCGGGCCGCGCTGAGCTCGCGCAAGAATGCGGGCACCGCCGCTCCGCTCTCGGCGCGGGCCAGTAAATCTTCCTCGGCCAAATCGCCCAGCAACAGTAGTAGGTCGTGAATATCGTCGGCACGCCGAATGGCTGGCTCGCGCAGGCGCTGCACGTCGCGCTCGACGCCCTCGATCACGTCGGCGTCGAACAGCTCCCGCAACTCGGCTTCGCCCAATAGCTCCCGCAGCTCCGCCTGATCGAGCACGAGCGCTTGAGCACGACGTTCAGCGAGCGGCGCGTCTCCGTCGTACAGGAAGTTGCCGACGTACGAAAACAGTATCGTGGCCGCAAACGGCGATGGCCGCTGCGACTCAACCGGAACGAACTCGAGCTCACGACGCCGGTAGGCCGAAAGCAGCTCGACCAGCGCGGGCAGGTCGAACACGTCGCGTAAGCACTCGCGATACGTCTCGAGCAAGATCGGAAACGATGGATACTGACTGGCGACACGCAGTAAGTCCGCCGCCCGCCGCCGCGTCGCCCAGAGCGGAGCGCGCTTTCGCGGGTCGCGCTTGGGCAACAGCAACGCGCGCCCCGCATTTTCCCGAAAATGTGCGGCAAACAGCGAGCTCTTGGACAGGCCCTGCACCACCAGCGCCTCGATTTCCTCGGGGTCGGGCGCGAAATGTTCGACGCTGAGCTGCTCCTCGGTTTCGGGCAGGCGCAAGACGATGCCGTCATCCGACCAGACCGCCTCGACCTCTGCGCCTGCGCTGCTCAGAAAGCGCTCGTTCAGCGCCATCGCCCAGGGCGCGTGCACGCGGCGGCCGAACGGGCTCAGGATGCACACTCGGTAGTCGCCGAGCTCGTCTTTGAAGCGCTCGATGATGATCGAGCGATCGCTCGGCACGACCGCGGTCGCTTCGCGCTGTTCGCGCAGATAGTCGAGCAGTGCCTGAGTCGCGCCCGCGTCGAAGCCATGTTCGGTGGCAAGCAACGCCCGCGCGCGCGCTTCCGGCATTTGCCCGAGCTCACGCGTAAGCTCCCCTATTTTGCGTCCGAGCTCGACAGGGCGACCCGGACCCCCGCCCTTCCAGAACGGCATTTTTCCGGGCTGCCCCGGCGCGGGCGTCACCAGCACGCGATCGTGCGTGATCTCGTCGATGTGCCAAGAGCTCGCGCCGAGCAAGAAAATGTCTCCGACGCGAGACTCGAACACCATTTCCTCGTCGAGCTCGCCGACGCGCACGGGCTTCTCGCTGTTTGCCAGAAACACGCCGTAAAGCCCCTGATCCGGAATGGTGCCACCGCTCACGATAGCGATGCGCCGCGCGGCGCCGCGCGCGCTGATCTCCCCACTGACGCGATCCCACGTGATGCGCGGACGCAGCTCGGAAAACTCGTCGGAAGGGTAGCGACCAGCCAGCATCTCGAGCACGCCTTCGAATGACCCACGCGGCAGGTCGGCAAACGGCGCAGCGCCCCGGCACAGCGCGTAGATTGCATCCGCGGTCATTGGTGTCGTGGACACCAGCGCTACGATCTGCTGCGAAAGTACATCGAGCGGATTTCTGGGGTAGCGCGTGGCCTCGACCGCCCCTTGCTGCATCCCGTGCGTGACCACCGCCGCCGCAGCCAACTCGCCACGATGCTTGGGAAACACCACGCCATTCGAAACCTCGCCTACGCTGTGCCCGGCCCGCCCGATGCGTTGCAGACCCGACGCAACCGACGGAGGGGCCTCGACCTGCACGACCAGATCGATGGCGCCCATGTCAATCCCGAGCTCCAGCGAGGAAGTGGCGACCAGCGCCTTCAGCGCGCCTGCCTTCAGCTGATCCTCGATGAACGCGCGGCGATCTTTGGCTAGTGAGCCATGGTGAGCGAGCGCAATTTCGCTGCCCTCGAGCTCGTTCAGGCTTTGGGCCAACCGCTCCGCCAGCCGCCGGCTGTTCACGAACACCAGCGTCGAGCGATGAGAGCGGATGAGCTCGAGCAGGGGCGCATGGATTTCGGGCCAGGCCGAGCGAGGATCCGCCTTCTCGTTCAGCGCGGGCGCCTCGGCTCCGCGTTCTCCGGGCTCGCCGGAGCTGCGGGTCGCCGCGCGCACTTCGACGTGCAGCCGCGGCGGCATACGCGCGTCCACCACCTCGACAGCGCGCGGCGTGACCGAGCCGTCTGCCTCGCTCGAATGCGAACCGCCGAGCAGGCGTGCGGCCTCGTCGAGCGGACGCTGCGTCGCGGAAAGCCCGATGCGCTGCAGCGGGGGTCGGCCGACTCGCAATTGCTCCAGGCGCTCCAACGATAGAAACAGGTGGGCGCCGCGCTTGGTCGGCAGCAGCGAGTGAATCTCGTCGATGATGACCGTCTCGAGCGCCGCGAAATGCCGCGCAGCCTGAGAGGTCAAGAGCAGGTAGAGCGACTCCGGCGTGGTGATGAGCAGGTCCCCGCCCGCGCGCTGAAATCGAGCTCGATCCTTGGCAGGGGTGTCACCCGAGCGCATCGCCACCTCGGGCTCCCGCACCGCCTGCTCGAGCTCCGCTGCGGCCGCGCGGATCCCGGCGATCGGCGCACGCAGATTGCGCTCCACATCGACTGCCAGCGCCTTTAGCGGGGACACGTAGAGGACGCGCACGCCCTCTCCCGGCGGTTCGGTCATCAGTCGGTCGAGACTCGCCAGAAAAGCTGCCAGCGTCTTGCCCGAGCCGGTCGGAGCCAGGAGGAGGGTGGACTTCCCGTCACGAATGGGCCCCCACCCGAGCGCCTGCGCACGCGTGGGCTCCGCGAAACTCTTTTTGAACCAGCTCCTTACTGGCGCGGAGAAGTCAGCGAGCGGATCCAAGCGCTGCAGCATAGTACCGGCCGGTTCAGCGTCGACCACCCCGGCCCGACATCCGAACGCGATCGACAATAACTGACATTAGGCTGACAATTTGCCGGTGTACTTTTTCTGTCGATTCCGACGGAGCCCATTCGTCGTTCTTGCGGAGATGACGTCATGACTCAGGCAACCAATCCCACGAGCAGCGCAGTCCGGCGACGCGCGAGGAGCGGCGATTCGCCCCACTCGCTCGCGAGCGCTGCTTCCGGCTCGGCCGAGTTCAGCCTCCCCCCGCGCGGCGACGTGTCTCCACTGTTGACCGCGGCGGCGCTCGCTCTGTTCGCTGCGGGCAGCATCGTCAGCCTGATGGCCGCGGACGCGGGGCTCTGGCTGTCACTCACTGGTCTTTCGGGCGCGGCGGCCTTGATGCTTGCGGTTGCTCCCACGCGACGCTCGCAGCTGGTGTCCGACGACGGGGCGCGCCCCACTCGACTGGGCCCGTACACGCTGGGCGAAAAGCTCGGCGAAGGCGGCATGGGCGTCGTCTATAAGGCGCGGCACGCCTTCCTGGAGCGTCCGACCGCGATCAAGCTCCTTCGCCCCAACCACGACGGCGCTGAAGCGGTCCGGCGCTTCGAGCGCGAGGTGCAGCTCACGAGTCAGCTGACTCACCCCAACACGATATCGATCTACGACTTCGGACGCACCTCGGAGGGCGCTTGCTACTACGCCATGGAGTATGTCGACGGGCTCGACCTGCAGAAGCTCGTCGAGCGTGAGGGGCCGCAGGATCCGGAACGCGTCGCTCACTTGCTGGCGCAGCTCTGCGGAGCCCTCGCCGAGGCGCACGGAGCAGGCCTGATTCACCGCGACATCAAGCCGGCGAACCTCATGCTCTGCGAGCGCGGCGGCGCGAAAGACGTGCTCAAAGTGCTCGACTTCGGGTTGATCAAACACTTCGACGACCAGAACCACCTCACGCATAGCGAGGTTCAGAGCGTGGTCGGGACGCCGCTCTACCTGTCACCTGAGGCGCTGATCGCTCCCGACACCATGGATGGGCGTAGCGATCTGTACGCGGTCGGCGTGGTCGGATACTTCTTGCTCACCGGCGAGCCGCCATTCACGGGGAGCGGACTGCTGGAGGTGTGCGCACACCACCTGCACAGCACACCAGTACCTCCGTCGCAGCGGCTCGGGCGACGAATTCCGGCGCAGCTAGAGGCATTGATCCTGAGCTGTCTGCACAAGGCGAAAGAGAATCGCCCTGCTAGCGCGGCCGAGGTGCGCGAGGCGCTGCTGCCCTTGGCGACTTCTTGGGGCCGTCCGCGAGTAGCGCGCTTGCGCGCTGCGAACGGCTGAATAACATCGGGGTACTCATGAAACAGGCAATCGTACTGCAGCACGCGAGCTTCGAAGGGCCCGGCAGAATTGCACCGCTGCTCAGCGAGCGCGGGTACGCGCTCGACGTGCGTCACCTGTACCGCGGCGACGCCGTGCCGAGCCGCTTGGCGGCGAACGAGGTGTTGATCGTGATGGGTGGCCCGATGGGCGTCGAGGATCTCGAGCGCGCCGAATTCGGCTATTTGCGCCGCGAAGTGCAGCTTCTTTCGCGCTGCGTGGAGGAAGACGCGCCCGTGCTCGGCGTCTGCCTCGGCGCGCAGTTGCTCGCGTTCGCCGCGGGGGCCGCCGTACGTCCGATGGTCAATGCGACCGGTGAGCGATGCTACGAAGTCGGCTGGGCGCCGGTGCGCTTTCACGCTCAAGGCAGCGCAGACCCAATCCTGCGCGGCCTACCGGCGGAAGCGCCCATGTTGCACTGGCACGGCGACCAGTTCGAGATCCCGAGCCGCGCGCGACTGCTCGCCTCCACCGCGCTGTGCGCGCAGCAAGCATTCCAGCTTCGCTCTCGTCTTTTTGGTTTGCAGTTTCACTGTGAGGTCACCGCGGCAAATGTCGCGGACTTCTTGCGAGAGGACGACAAATACGTCGCGCGCGCCAACGGGCCGGCGGGCGTTCAGCGTCTCAAATTGGAAACCGAGCACTATCTGCCTTCCTTCGAAGCCGTGGGAAACCTGCTGCTACGAAACCTATTGAACGTCATGACGGACACTCCGCGGACTTAGCGCGCACTCGGTCTTCGCTCGATACCATCGAAAGGCGATACATTTCACGAGCGGCCACGGGCTGGACACGCACGTGAAACCGGGCGCTGGCTAGCTTTACGGGGCTGGATGCCGCGCGTTCAAAACTCCGACTACCGCTCACTCGCGGCCTTTCGCTACGAAATGCGAAAGTTTTTGGCCTTCAGCGAAAAGGCGGCGCGTGCGGCGGGCATCGAGCCGCAGCAGCATCAGCTCTTGCTTTCCTTACGCGGCTTGCCCGAAGATCTTCGCCCCACCATCGGCAGCGTCGCGGAGCGGCTCTGCGTGCAGCACCACACCGCCGTCGCGCTGGTCGACAAGCTCGAGCGACGCGGGTTCGTGCTGCGCGAGCGCGGCACCGAAGACAAGCGCGAAGTGCTCCTGCGGCTGACGCCGAAAGGCAACGCCATCCTGCAGGCACTCTCTGCATTGCATCGGGCACAACTCAAAGAGGTCGGACCAAAGCTCGTGACCGCGCTCAGGACCATCCTGCGTGAACGCTAGCTCGCCTCCTCGACGTGCGCGAAAGGGCTCAAGAGTAGCCACTTGGGAAAACCGCGAGTCAGGCGGCTAGGGCCCTTCAACTCGATCGCGCCGCTCTTCACCGCCTCCTGCGCCTCACGTTGGCCCATCCAAACGTCCACCATGGTGCGCAGCGTGGTCTCGACCGTCAACGCGACCTCGAAGCCAGGGTTGGTCAGGCACAGCTCGAGCTCCGGCCGCTCCACGCGTAGCCAGTAACGGCTGCGCTTCGCGGCCAGGTCACGAAACCAGAACATGATGATCGTGCGCGCCTCGGGCAGCTGTTCGAGGTCTAGCCGGCGGCGCAAGTCCCACATCAAGAGCACCGGATCGAGCTCCTCGGCGCTGAGCTTGCGCCTCACCCAGCGCTTGCCCCAATTGCCGAGGCCGAGCACGACCGGCTCGAGCTCCTGCCCCGCCTGGGTGAGCCGATACTCGAAATTTCCACCGTCTTCGCGCGGCCTCCTTTCGAGCAGGCCCGCTTCCTCGAGCGCTTTCAGGCGCTGCGAGAGCAGGCTGCGTGAAATCAGCGGCACGCCGTTCATGAGCTCGTTGAATCGGTAGTTCCCACACAGAAGCTCACGAACGATCAATAGAGTCCAGCGCTCACCGACCAGCTCCAAAGCTTGCGCGACTGGGCAAAACTGTCCGTAACTCGACATTTCTGGAGAGTTTACGCTGAATTTCGGGACTTGCGCAACGGTCCATTTTCTGAACTTGTTGCTCGAACCCTGGGCGCTTAGATCACGGAAAGCCAAATGCTCGAAAGGCGTTTAGGAGGTTTTTCATGACTCAAGCAACCGTTTCGCGTTTCGTGGAAATTGCCCGCCGCTTGGGGCCCATTTTTCGAGAGAGCGCTGCCGAGCACGATGCCACCGGGCGGTTCGTCACGCAGAACTACGCGCTCTTGAAAGAGCAGCGTCTGTTCTCGGCGGCGGTGCCCAGCGAGCTCGGCGGGGGCGGCGCGACCCACTCTGAAATCTGCCAGGTGATACGCGAGCTCGGGCAATTCTGCGGCTCGACCGCGCTGGCGCTCTCGATGCATACCCATTTGGTCGCCGCCGCCGTATTTCGTTACCGGCATGGTCAGCCCGGTGAAGCGCTACTCCGTAAAGTGGCGGCCTCGGAGCTGGTCCTGGTCAGCACGGGCGCCGGCGATTGGGTCGACAGCGTGGGTCGCGCCGAGCGTACCGAGGGCGGCTATCTGGTGAGCGGCGTGAAACGCTTTTGCAGCGGCTGTCTCGTCGGCGATCTCTTGATCACGAGCGCGCCGCTCGACGGCGGCGAGCGCGGTTCGGAAGTGTTGCACTTTCCGGTGCCGGTCAAGGCACCCGGGGTCACCATCCGTGAGGACTGGGATACGCTCGGCATGCGGGCAACGGGCTCGCATTCGGTCGAACTTTCGAACGTTTTCGTGCCAGAAGAGGCCATCGCGGCGCGGCGCCCGCGCGGCGAATGGCACCCAATGTGGAACGTGATCGTCACCATGGCGGCCCCGATTTACACCGCGGCCTACGTCGGGGTCGCAGAGCGCGCCGCCGAGCTCGCGCGCACCTCGATCCAGGGGCGCGCGCCGGAGTCGATCTTGCTGCAGACGCTGGGCGAACTCGAAAACCACCTGACTCAGATGCAGCTCGCCTGGACCGACATGCTGCGCATCGCCAACGACTACGACGTCGAGCCCAGCGTCGATCACGCGAACCGTATGTTGATTCGCAAGACGCTCGCCAGCAACGCGGCCATGGCGACCGTCTCGAAAGCAATCGAGCTGGTCGGCGGCGGCGCGTTCTTCCGCAAGCTCGGGCTAGAGCGGATGCTACGCGACGTGCAAGGCGCACCGTTTCACCCGCTTCCGGAAAAGAAGCAACTCGACTTCACCGGGCGCGTTGCGCTCGGCATGTCGCCGGTGGCGTGAGCAACAACCCCTACGTGTTTCAGCGACGGTTCAGACTCGTGCCGACGCGGTCACACAACAAATCTCACAGCAACCCTTTAGGTGTTTCATCATGAATTGGAATCGACTGAAATCGTGATTTCGAAACTCACGTATTAGGTTCGGCCAAGCACCGGTCGCTGAGAGCCACAAGGGAGAGGCTCCAGGTCTAGTGGCTGCTGGCAACGTGAAGAAGACCGTTCACCCGTTGGGGTCTGACGCCATCGAACGCGCAGACGAGCGTAGTTCCGCGGTGATTCCGGTCGGGCGCCGCGCGTTGCCACCGCCTGCGCCCGTTGCCGGCGAGCCGGAAGAGACAGAGCTGAGCGGTCTGCCGCTGCCCCCGCTGACCGGAGAACGTGAAGTTTCTACTACGCCGCCGGGTGAGCGGCGTGAGAGCGGCGTGGTGCCATCCGCGACCGCACGCATGTCGAACGACCGACTGCGCGTCGGCCTGCTCAGCGCGGTGGCCGGCTACGTGGACGCTGCGGGCTTCGTGAGCTTGGTTGGGCTCTTCCCGGCCCACCTCACGGGCGAACTGGTCGGCCTGACGATTTCGGTGTCCACCGGTCATCCATTGCGCATGCGCATGCTGATGTTACCGGTGTTCGTCGGTGCGGTCGCGGTCGCGGTGGTCGTCGCTCGCGTGTTTCGTCGGCGGGGTCGGCCGCCGCTACTCGCGCTGCTCGGACTCATGGCGTCGGCCTTGTTGCTGTTCACCATTACGGGGTTCGCGCTTCCCGAGCTCGGGAGCGCGCTGCATCCAATGCCGGTGCTCTTGCTGAGCGCCGTAGCAGCGATGGCGTTTCAGAACACGTTCATGAGAGAAGCCGTCGGCACGAATTGCCCGACCACCGTGATGACGGGCAACATGACGCAGTTCGTGATCGAGTTCGTCGATTTGTTCATCCTGCGTGCGTGGGGGACCGCTGCGCTGGTGAGCCCTGCGGAGCGTCGCAAGGCCGACGCGCGAATGAAGCTCGTGGGGACCGCGCTGTTCGGCTTCACCGCAGGTGCAACCCTCGGAGGTTGGCTGACGAGTCAGGTCGGGCCGCGGAGCATGGCACTGCCGACTCTGGCAGTGCTGTATCTGGCGCTGGCGACCTTTCGCGACATGAACTCATAGACGTTCGTTACAGCCGATTTCATGCACTCCGGAGGAAGGTCCCGGAGTATCCGAATGTGGTGGTCGAGAGCCGAAAAGAGCCAGTCGGCGGACACGCGCGGCGCATGTAGGCGAGCGCCCGAAACTCCCGACATCGCGTGCACTACAACGAACCATTTAGTGCTTGATTCGATATCTGACGCCGGACACGTGAGGTCCTGCCTGTGACAAACATGCTCGTGCGAGGCAATTCGAAGCGTGCACGCGCGCTCGCTTTCGAGCGCGCGCGCTCATCGCGCTCGGGAACTAGTTCATGAAGTACTCGAAGTGTTGCTGCGCGCTGCGTGCTTTCGAAGACTCCGGCGTGTTCCGCCAGCGAAGCAAGCGCGAGCACGAAGTTTGAAGAGAGCACTTGCATCATCATGTTTCGTTCTGCAAAGTAGAGCTAAGTTAGAGATCGAGGGTGACCGCCAGCGCGCGGTCGAACGGCGGATGGACTGTCGCGCCAGCACGTCTCGTCGTCAAAAAGGGAAGATCCACGTTAGTCGGCGCGAAGGCACGGAGGTCGCGTGTCGAGCGATTCAACAGAAACCGAGGGAGCACTGGTCGCAGGCCAGATGCTCGGCCGTTATGAACTTTTGTCGCCCATTGGCAAAGGGGGAATGGGAAACGTCTGGGCGGCGCGGCTGCGCGGAGCACGAGGGTTTCGCAAGCTATTCGCCGTGAAAACCGTCCTGAACGTTCAGGATCATCCACGCTTCGAACAAATGCTGTTCGAGGAAGCGACATTGGCGTCGCAGATACGGCACCCTAACGTGGCCGAGACCATCGAACTCGGAGAGCACGAGGGCAAGCTGTACTTGGTCATGGAATTGGTCGACGGCGAGTCGCTCAGCGTCATTTTGCGCAAGGCCCAAGCCGAAGGGGGAATGCCGCTCGTCGCCGCGGTCAACCTGGTCGGGCAAATCTGCCGCGGCCTACAAGCGGCTCACGATCTATCGGATGAACAGGGAAACCGCGTCGGGCTCGTACATCGGGACATCTCGCCGCCCAACGTACTCGTCACCTACTCCGGTACGGTGAAGATCATCGACTTCGGCGTGGCCATCACCGAAGCGACGCGCAAGGACGAGAACGAAATCAAGGGCAAGGTCTCCTACTTCGCGCCCGAGCAGCTGCGTACCCAACCGCTGGACGCGCGGGTAGACGTATTCGCGACGGGCATTCTGCTCTACTTGCTCACCACGGGTCAGCAGCCGTTTCGCGGTCGGTCCGAGTCAGAGACGATCAAACGCATTCTGTCATCCAGTCCGGTTCCGCCCCCCTCGGCGTTCGTGGAGAACTACCCGGATGCACTCGAGGTGGTGGTGCTGCGCGCGCTGGAAAAGGAGCGGGACCAACGCTTTCCCTCGGCCGCAGCGTTCTTGGAAGCCCTCGAGAGCGCCGTACCGAGCGCGTTCGGCCCCGCCGGAGAGAAGGCCTGCGCAGAGTACGTCCAAACATTGCTACGCGAGCAAATGCTGGAGCGCCGGCACGTGCTGCGCGCAGCGGAGGATTGCGCGGAGTCATCGTCGCCGCGGGCGTCGGTGCTGTCCGTGCCCGCAGTGGTCACGGCTCGCATCGCCCCAGCGCGCTCGCGGCGCAATTTGGGTCTGCCCTTCGTCGCGGTCGGCCTCACGCTCGTCGCCTCCCTACTCACGCTCAGAAACTATGCCTGGACGGCGAGCCGCCCGAGCGCAGCCGCGCAGCCGGCTGTGGCCGTCGCGCGCGAACGGGAGCGCGTCCCAGAACCGGCGCATTCACCCATAGCAGCCGCCCAGGTCCGAGCTCGAGTGAGCGAGGTCTCGCTCGGCGTCGCGGCCCCGCCGACGCATCCGGTGCGTCCGACGGAGCCTGCGAGCACGAAACCGAACGCGCAGCGCTCACGGTCTCAAGCGATCGAAGAGACCGCGGCGACCGAATCGCAGCCGCAAGTTCCGCGCGTGACGCACGCGCTTCTACTCGAACCTCCGCCTGGCGAGCCAAAAGCGGCGCCGTCCGACAGTGCCGCGCTCGCGGTAAGTAGCGGTCTCGGCTCGCTATCGGTCGAGCGCGCTGCTCCCAGTTCGGCTCCTGGTACGCCGACGCCAGCGCCCACGCCGACGCTAGCTCCCACCCAAACGCCGAGTGACGCACCTCCCAAGCTGCGTCAGGTCGCGTCGCGCGTCGGGCACAGCCGGCTCGCGATCAACCCGCTCTCGGCGCCGTACCGCATCCAACTGCCGCTCGCGATCCAGCGAACCGGGCAGACCTTCGCGGCCATCATCAACATCTGCGTCGCAGGGAACGGCACTGTGAGCAGCGTCCGCTTCCAAAGCTCCGCCGGGCCCATGGTGGACGCGCCGCTCGCGAACGCGGTCTCTCGATGGAAATATCGCCCGCTACTCGAGAGCGGGCACGCGGTGCCGTTCTGCTACGTGCTTCGCTACGAATTCAGCGCGCGTTGAGCTGACGCACACGAAGACAAGAAACCTTACTTACGAAAGCGTCCTACTCGCCCCGAGAACATCGCGTCTCGATTCGTGCGTGACCGGCGGACGTGCGCCCGCGTTCGCTGCATTCGAGTCGCTCGACATGCTACGGTGCGCATCATTCGCGCGGCCAGATTCGCCGCGGCACGCGAAAGAAGCGCATGTCGAATCCGAGCACGCACTGGGCACGGTTTGCAATTTCGCTGCTCGCAGCGTCGCCCGCACTGACTGCTTTCGGTTGCAGCGGAGGCTCCCCGAACAGCGAACGCAACGTCACCGCTGGCGCGGCAGGCAAAGCAACCGTCCCGCCAAGCACCACCTCAGGCGGTGCCAACACGGGTCAAGGCGGCGCCAACACGGGTCAAGGCGGCGCCGGCACGGTCATCCTTGGCACGGGTGGCAGCACAATCGACAACTCGATGTGCGCCGTCAGCTGCATGCCAAAAGGCGGCCAGTACTGCGGTGAAATCGGCGATCGCTGCGGTGGAAAGGTCCAATGTGGCGCGTGCAGCGGAGACTGGCAGTGCCAGAATGGTTTGTGCGTGGGCGGGCCGACCTGCCAACGCGGCGCCTGCCAGGCAGCTGGCGCCACGTTTTGCGGCACGGTCGGCGATGGTTGCGGCGGTGCGCTCGAGTGTGGAAGTTGCGCCGCTGGCCAAACTTGCAACGCTGGTGTTTGCGTGCAGGTCGGTTGCACACCGCTCTCCTGCCAGAGCCAGGGCTGGAACTTCTGCGGCACGATCGGCGACGGTTGCGGCGGCACGCTCGACTGCGGCACGTGCCAGAATGGCGGTGTCTGCGGGAGCTCGGTTCGCAATGTCTGCGGCGCGGGCCCGGGCTGCGTGAAGGCTACCTGCACGCCGAACGGCGGCAAGTATTGCGGCACCATCGGGGACGGCTGCGGAGGCGCGCTGGAGTGCGGCGCCTGCGCGCCGGGCGAGTCGTGCAACAAGAATGGCCTGTGCGTAAAGGACGGCTGCGTTCCGGCGACCGCTTGCGAGGCTTCTGGCGCGCGTTACTGCGATACGATCGGTGATGGCTGCGGCAACGCGGTGAATTGCGGTGCCTGCCCCACGGGCCAGGTTTGCGGCAGCGTGCGCCCGAACGTGTGCACGCCCGCGAATTGCACCCCCGGCACCTGTACGCCCAAAGGCGGAGGCCAATATTGCGGGCGAATCGGCGACGGCTGTGGCGGCGTGCTCGAATGCCCGACCACGTGCCCGAACGGTGCGGCGTGCGGCTCCGCGGGCGTCGCCAACGCCTGCCCAGGCTCGCCGACCACGGGTGGTGGCTGCACCGGGCTCGCCTGTCAGGTGGACAAATGCGAGGGCAAGCCGAAGACCACTATCAAAGGCACGGTCTACGATCCTTCCGGCAAACTCCCGCTCTACAACGTCATGGTGTACGTGCCGAATGCGCCGCTCGACAATTTCGTCGAGGGTGTCTCTTGCCAGAAGTGCGACACGACTGCGACGGGGCGCCCGGTGGCGAGCGCGCTCAGCGATGCGTCCGGCAACTTCACGATGACCGACGCGCCCGTCGGCACGAACATTCCGGTCGTCATTCAAACTGGCAAGTGGCGGCGACAGATTACGTTGCCTTCCGTGAAGGCCTGTCAGGACAACGCGTTTACGACCCCCGACACGTTCCGCTTGCCGAGAAATCAGGCCGAAGGCCACCTGCCGAAGATCGCGATGACGCGCGGCGGGGCCGACAGCTTGGAATGCGTGCTGCGGCGCATCGGCGTGGATGCGAGTGAGTTTACCAATCCAGCGGGCACCGGCCGCGTCAACATCTTCTACGAAACCGGCAAAGGTACGGGCTACGACTCCGGCGAAGCATTCCCTGCCGTCTCGACGCTGTTCGACCCCGCCGTGATTCGGAAATACGACATGGTCGTCATCTCCTGTCACGGTGAAAGCGCGAGATCGCGCGCGCAACCACTGAGCGAGAAGCAGATCGTCAAAGACTTCGTCGACCAAGGCGGGCGCGTGTTCGGCTCGCACTTTTCGTTCAGCTACTTCCGCGGTGTGCCGAACACGACCGACGCGAAGAATTTTCAGCCGTCACCGTGGCCGCTCGTTGCCAACTGGGACGGCAACTCGGACGCGCCTTATACGATCGAGACGGGGTTCCCGAAGGGCAGGGCTTTCGCGGACTGGCTCGTCGCGGTCGGCGCCACGCCGACGCGCGGCCAAATTGAATTGACCAGCGTCGAGTCACCAGCCATGTCGCTCACCGCGGGTCTCGGTCAGGCTTGGATCAAGACCGATGGCGGCGTTCCGTACTTCACGGTCCCGATGCCCGTCGAGAAAGCGGCCACGCCCGCGGAGCAGTGCGGGCGCTTCGTGCACACCGGCATTCACTTGGCGAGCGCGGGCAACAGCGGGCCTTTCCCTTCGTCCTGCGGGACGGCGGCGCTCTCCCCGCAGGAGAAGGCCTGGGAATTTTTGATCTTCGAGCTCTCGGCCTGCGCGCTGCCCGACGACGTGCCGCCCACGCCGCCGGTGGTGCCGCCGCCGCAGGCACCGGGAACCCCGCCGCCGCCGACCACGCCCGCGGTGCCTCCGCCCGGCGCACCGCCGCCGCCGAGTGAAACGCCGCCGCCGCCTCCACCGCCGCCGCCTCCACCGCCGCCGGTGCGCTGAGCTCCGACCTTGTCGATCTGCGTGGTCTCAATATCGGACATTCGATTCCGATCACGCAAATCGATGAACGCCGCAGCGGCACGCTGCAGGCGTCACTAAGCGCCTCCGCGATACATCGATTCATCGACGACCCTCGCGGAGGCCCGCTAGTCGGAGCGAGCCGGTCATACCGCGCCCAGCCTGCTGCGAGGTTTTTTCACCCAATGGGGTATTTCAGCTGATTCTTTGCAGAGGGGCCGAGTGCACCTGGTAGCTCTGCCGTGATAGTGACTTCTCCCCCCGCCTGGTAGTCAAAAATCGACAGGCGTCACTCAGCCGTCATGCGCGGCGCACCAGCGAATCATTTCGCTCGTCTCAGCTGGTATCGCGGAAAACTGCCGCTACCCTGAGTCGCTTCACGCCCGAATGACGAGTCCCACCGAGTACTCGGAGCAGACTCTGCGCGGCGCTCTGCGCGCCCGCTTTGCGGTGGTCCGCCCACTCGACGCCGGATTGTTGCTCCTGGTCTCCTGTGCGCTGCTCGGCGTCGTGTTGCGCGTTCGAAACCTGTCGAGCATCCCGCTCTGGCTCGACGAGGCTCAGTGGGCGCTGATTCTGGCCAAGACCAGCTGGCTCGCGCCGTCCATCCGACCCTTGGGCTTCATGGGGCTCAGCACGCTCAGCGTGCGTGTCTTCGGCGCTACCGAGTTTGCACTACGAATTCTGCCTTGCTTGGCAGGCGTGGCGACCTCGCTGGTCGCAGTGCCATTGGCGCGTGAACTGTTCCGCGGACGCGCAGCGCAGTTGCTGTTCGTGGCCAGCATCGCCCTGCATCCGCTCGCCATCGACTACGCCAAGGAGTTCAAGCCCTACGCATTCTCCTTGCTACTGCACTTGCTGTGCATCTTCTTCGCGCTCCGCTACGCGCGGGGCGGCAAGCTCGGCGCGCTGCTAGCAGCGTGTGGGGTCGCCCTGATCGGGCCACTGTTCGCGCAAGATCTGGTGTTCGCGTTCCCCGGCGTGTTCCTGGTGCTGGCACTGAGCGCGCTGCGCGATGGGCGACGCTCGCACTTAGTGCTCACGGTGCTCGGCGGCAGCTTGTGCATCGCCACGCTTTTCGCTCTGTATTGGTTCTCGTGGCGAGCGCTCGAGCAAGGGGGCGAGCAAACCAGCAATTTTTGGGGCGGCAAGTACGACGTGTTCTACCTGCGGGGCAACGGGACCTCGCGCCTCGGCTGGGTGCTCGAAAAATGCCGCGACATCGCCGCGTTGCCCGGAAGTCGCAGGGAGCGTTTCCACGCCGTGGGCCCGCTCGACGAAAGCGCCGCCGCAGCACTCGCCAAGATCGACGCCTGGGTCTGGGTGCTGCTTCAGGTCCTGGGTCTCGCGCTGCTCGCCTATCGCGGACAGCGCGAGCGGCTACTGCTGCTCGCGTTGCCGCTCGTCGTGTGGTTTTCCTTCAATCAGTTCGGTTTTTGGCCATTCGGAGCCTTTCGTACGAACTTGTTTGCGCTGGCCTACGTGGCTTCGATCGCGGCCTGCGCCCTGGAGGCGCCGACCCGTGCTCCGGAACGCAACTGGTCCGCCGTCGCCGCGGGGCTGCTGGTGTTCGCGCCGCTGCTCACCTTCGAACGGGACTGGCACGCGCACAAGGCCTGGCCCGTAGTGTCTTCGTTCGGAACACTGGCGGACACGCTCTTTCGGCTGCAGGGCAGCGACTACGCGCAGAACGGCGACCCGCTGGTACTCGACGCCTACTCGTGCAGTGTTTGGTCTTACTACCTGCAACTTCACCCCGCATATCGCTTGCTGGCGTCCGACGTCGAGCGGCGTTTTAGGCCGCGCTGCGCGCGCTTCGGGCAATCTGCGGCCGTGTTGTCGATGCAGCGCGCGCGGCGTTCGCACGGTCGCGTGTGGTTGGTGCTGATGAACCCCCATGACATCCAGAGCGCGCACGAGCTTTCCGAACAGCAACCGGGGCTCAACCTGCACGAGTTAGACGACCACAGCGCGCTGGTGGGTTCCTTCTGCGCTCGGCCGAACCGCAACTGAGCCGCGCGGATCCAAGCCGCGTGACGCTGCGGCGAGAAGGTGCGATGTGAGGCAAGTTGTCGCATGCCGCGGCGAGGCTGTCGCGCGTTTCTGGGCGCGATCGGCGCCCTCTCGTGTAGGCACGGCCGTTGCACGCCGCCAGCCGACATGAATTTGGAAGGCCGTCCCGTCGCCCGGCCCTCATGCGACGCTCGTAGCCGAAAAGCACTGCTGTGCGCAGGTCTGATTGCGGGGACGTTCTCCCTCTCCTCCGCGACGGCCCGTGCCGAGCGAAACCTGGTACGGGACCCCAATCTTCATCCTCACCACGCGCTCGAACTGGAGCCGCACGTGCTCCTCGCGCCGTTCTACGAAGGGCTGCCGGGCGCGGGCATTCGCGCCACTTTTACGCTGTCGAACAACGGCTTCATCGACTCGATCAACGACAGCGTCGGGCTCGGTATCGGCGGCGATTGGACTCGCGACACCACTTGGGTCCCCGTAGTCCTTCAGTGGAACTTTTGGCTCAGCGAACATTGGTCGGTGTTCGGGGAGCCCGGCGTCGCGCTACGCCTGCGCGACCATTTCAAGGATCGTGGCCCCGACTTCACGATCTATGGCGGCGGTCGCTACCGCTTCGGACAGACCGTCGCGCTCACGCTGCGCGTCGGGCACCCCGCCCTGGCGCTGGGCCTGTCGTTCTTGCTTTAGCCACGAAACCCATCAAACGAAACAACATCGCTAAACGCGCTTCACCGTCGATCCAAGGAGGAATAAATGCATATTTCGAAACTCGTCGTCCCCGCGCTTCTGTGTATGATCTTGCAAGCGTGCGGGGGCAGCAACAAGCCCGCCGAGGGGCCCGCGGAAAACGCGGGTGAGAAGGTGGATCAGGCGGCCGCTGACACCAAGGAAGCCACCGAGGAGGCGACCGAGAAAGCCGGCGAGAAGATGGAGGAAGCGGGCGACAAGGCAAAAGAGAAGACCAAGGACGAAGACTGAGCGCGTCGCTTGACCCGCGCGGACGCGAGCCGCAGTCTACGCGGCATGCAGTTCGTCGAGCTGGTCGACGCTTCGCGGGAGATTGCGCGACTTCGCTCGCGAACTGCCAAGATCGAGCGGCTGGCCGAGCTCTTCAAGCGCCTCGCGCCAAGCGAGATTGAGGCAGCGGTCGGTTGGCTCTCGGGAGAGTTGCGACAGGGGCGCGTCGGCCTGGGCGGCGCGCTCCTGCATCGCTTGTCTCGAGCCCCGGCGGTCGCGGAAGCCAGCGTGTCTCTGCTGGACGTCGACGCGGCCATCGACCGTTTCGCGGCGGCACAGGGACGCGGCTCGGTTGCCGAACGCGAACGCATACTCGGCGCGCTATTCGCCTCCCTGACTCTCGACGAGCGCGAGTTCTTCGTCCGCGCTTGTAGCGGAGGGCTTCGCCAGGGCGCGCTCGAAGGCATCGCGCTGGAAGGACTGTCGCGCGCGACTGGGCTGCAAGCCTCCGAGCTGCGCCGCGCTTTGCTGTTTTCCGGCCGCTTGGGCGAGGTGGCTACCGCGGCGCTGACCCAAGGCCGCGAGGGGCTCGCCCGCTTCGCGCTAGCGCTGTTCCGCCCACTTCGACCGATGCTCGCGGACACCGCGGGTAGCATCGACGAGGCGCTTGGCGGTGAGCAGGCGGTCGCGCTCGAGGCCAAGCTCGATGGTGCGCGAGTGCAGGTCCATCGCTCGGGCGCGGACGTCGCCGTGTTCTCCCGTCAGGGACAGGACGTCACCGCGTCGGTGCCCGAACTCGTCGAATCGGTGCTCACCTTGCCTGCTCGCGAGCTGGTTCTGGACGGCGAGGCGATAGCGCTGCGGGCGGACGGCTGGCCTCAGCCTTTCCAAACGACGATGCAGCGCTTCGGGCGACAAAAGGGCGTGCTCGCGCTGCGCGAGACCCTGCCCCTTTCCGCGTTCTTCTTCGATTGCTTGACCGTCGACGGCGCGCTTTTGATCGATCGTCCGAACAGCGAGCGCTTCGCCGCGCTCGCCGAGCACGTGCCGGCACCGCTCTTGATCCCGCGCGAGGTCACCGCCGACAGCAGCCGCGCGCAGGCGTTCGTCGACGAAGTGCTGGCAAAGGGCCACGAAGGGGTAATGGTGAAGAGCCTCTCGGCCGGATACGACGCGGGCCGGCGCGGCGCAGGGTGGCTGAAGGTCAAGCCGGTCAACACGCTGGATCTAGTCATTTTGGCTGCGGAATGGGGCAACGGGCGTCGCAGCGGGCTGCTCAGCAACGTGCACCTCGGGGCGCGGAATCCGGAGAACGGGTCGTTCGTCATGCTGGGCAAGACCTTCAAGGGCATGACCGACGAGATGCTGCGCTGGCAAACCGAGGAATTTCAAAAGCGCGTCGTCTCGAGCGATCGTTACGTCGTCACGCTGCGACCGGAGCTCGTCGTCGAGGTTGCGTTCGACGGCGTTCAGCAGAGCGCGCAGTATCCGGGTGGGCTTTCCTTGCGCTTCGCTCGGGTACGACGCTATCGAACCGACAAGCGCGCCGAAGACGCGGATACGATTTTGCAGGTGCGCTCGATCTTCGAGCGAACTCGCCGGGCCGAGCAAAGCGAGGCCAGGGAGCAGGAGGAATCATGAGCGGATCGAGCGAACTTTCGGGGCCAGATCTAAAGGAAGGAATCCCGGCGGCCGACCTTACCGAAGGCGGCCTGCTGCTCGGGCACGCTGAAGGCGAGTCGGTCTTGCTGGCCAGGCGCGGCAGCGAGGTCTTCGCGGTCGGCGCCGCGTGTACTCACTACGGCGGGCCGCTTGCAGAAGGCCTGGTCGTCGGCGATACGATTCGCTGCCCGTGGCACCACGCCTGTTTCGATTTGCGCACCGGCGAGGCTCTGGCGGCGCCCGCTCTGAACCCGATCGCGTGCTTTCGAGTGGAACAAAAGGGCGACCGCCTGTTCGTTCTCGGAAAAACACCGGCGAAAGCCGCAGCGCCACGAACGCCGGTCGCGCTCGAGTCGGTGGTGATCGTTGGCGGTGGTGCCGCAGGGCAAGCGGCAGCCGAGATGCTGCGCCGCCAGGGCTACTCCGGAAAGCTGACGCTGCTCAGCGCCGACGGATCCCCCCCGTGCGATCGCCCCAATCTGTCCAAAGATTATCTGGCCGGCACGGCGCCCGAAGAATGGATCCCGCTTCGACCCGAAGCGTTCTTTCGCGAGCAAGACATCGAACTCGTTTTAAACGCTCGCGCCACCGAGATCGACGTGGCGAACCGGCGCGTTCTTTGCGAGTCCGGCGCAACCCATTCGTATCAAGCGTTACTTCTCGCGACCGGCGCTGATCCGGTGAAGCTCGACATTCCGGGCAGCACGCTGCCTCACGTGCACAGTTTGCGCACGCTTGCGGACAGCCGCGCGATCATTGCGCAGCTCTCGGGCGCAAAGCGCGCGGTCGTGCTGGGTGCGAGCTTCATTGGGCTCGAGGTTGCGGCGGCCCTCCGCACGCGCGGCCTCGACGTGCGGGTGGTTGCGCCGGATCCGTTGCCGCTCGCCCGCGTGCTCGGTCCCGAGCTCGGCGGCTTCATTCGTTCCCTACACGAGGAGCATGGGGTCGTGTTTCACCTCGGGCAAACTGCAGAATCCATCGCGGCTGACAGCGTCACCTTGACGAACGGTGAAGCCTTACTGGCCGACTTGGTGGTGGCCGGCATCGGCGTGCGACCTGCGCTTCAACTGGCCGAAAAAGCTGGCCTTGCGGTCGATCGCGGTCTGGTCGTCGATCGCTATTTGGAGACGAGCGTGCCCGGCATATTCGCAGCGGGCGACATCGCGCGCTGGCCTGATCCGCATAGTGGTGAGCGCATTCGGGTGGAGCATTGGGTGGTCGCAGAGCGACAAGGTCAGATCGCAGCGCGCAATATGCTCGGTCAAAAAGTCGCATGCGACTTCGTACCGTTCTTCTGGAGTCAGCACTACGACGTCCAGATTTCTTATGTAGGCCACGCGGAAAAATGGGACCGTATCGAGGTCGAAGGCAGCCTCGCGCAGCGCGACGCTCGCCTGACGCTCCGGCGCGGTGATCGCGCCTTGGCCGTCGTCACCGTCGGGCGCGATCTAGAAAGCCTGCGCGCCGAGGCCGAGCGCGAAGCGCTTCAGATCCCGTAATCTTTCGCGTCTTCCAGCGGCTCCGTACGCAGTTGCTCCGTGGGCATCAGCTCCGTCGGCCGCGCGTCTCGTGTGGGAGCAGCGCCCGCCCGCGGGTACGAACGAGCGCCTCGCCAGGAAGCCGGTGCGGGCGGAGCAAGCGGACGCCAGTTCGCTTTGCGAGCCACGAACGCGGGGCCACTTGGCGGGGGTGCGTTCTCCTTCGCGACGGCGCTCGGGGCCACCATCACGACGACCGGCTCGGTTACGCGTGAAGGGAGGCCGTCGTGAGCCGATACTGGGATGGCGGCGACCGGCGGTTCCAATGCAGCGGGCTCTACGCGCGGCGTCGCGGCGCTAGCGCCGACCACAGCGGCCTGCTGAGGGTTGATGCTTCTGGCCATCGAGGCGAGCCCGAACCCAGACGCCGCGTCCGCGAGCGCGGGACGGTACGCGCCGAGCGCGAGCGCGAGCGCCGCGCAGGCCGCGGTAGCACCGAGCAAATACGGCGAACGCCTGCGCCGATAGCCGGGCAGGAATGCCGCGAGCTCACCTTCGGTCGGGGGATCCGAGTAGATCGCGACCCCAGCGTCGCTGTCATACGATCCGCGCGGCGCGAGCCGACGGTCGACGAACGGTGCGCGCTGCGACGCGGGCACCCCCAACGGAACGAAGAGCGTGGGAGCCTCTGCTGCCGCGTGCGGAAAGTCCGCGATGGGCAGGCGTGGTGAATAGCCGATAGCGTCCGCGAGCGCGTCCGCGAAATCCTTGGCGGACTGAAAGCGATGCTGACGATCCTTCGCAGTCGCGCGCCGCCACCAAGCTTCCAGCGCCGGCGGCAGGTCGGGCCGGCGTTCGATCAGGCTCGGCACCGGATCGCGGGTAATGGCGGCCACGATGTCCACGATCTCTTCCTGCGGATAAGGCACGTCGCCGGTCAGGCACTCGAAAACGACCACCGCCAGCGCCCACAGGTCGGAGCGCCAATCCACGGCATCACCCTGAGCCTGCTCCGGACTCATGTAACAAGGCGTGCCGATGAACGCGACTTCGCTCGGGCTCTCGAACGCGTTCGGCAGCGCACGATGCTTGGCCACGCCAAAATCCAGGATTTTCGCGATCTCGTGCTCGTCCCCCGGAGCCAAGAAGATGTTTCCGGGTTTGATGTCGCGATGAACGATACCGAGCGCGTGAGCGCGCATCAGGGCCCGAGCGACCTGTGCGACGATTCGATACGTCTCCACTGGGTCCAGCCGACCGACGCGCTCGAAACGGACGCCCAGGTCCTCGCCCTCCATGTACTCCATGACGATGAAGGGCTTGCCCTGCCACACCCCACGGTTCAAGACGTCGACCACGTGCGCGCCCCGAAGCTGCGCCGCACATTTGGCCTCACACTCGAAACGAATCCGAAATTCTTCCTGCCGAGCCTGCGTTGCGCCGATCAGCTTGACCGCGCAGGGGCAATCGAGCGCCTGATCGTAGGCGAGCCACACCGTTCCCATACCGCCAAAACCGATGGCGCGGATCAAGCGGTAGCGTTCGGCTACCAATGTGCCCTGGGTTACGGAGTCCATGAGAGTTTCGCTTTCGCGGGAGGGTAAGTCTCTGTCAATCGATCGCTCGATGAAGCTATGCGCAGGGGACGCTGCAAACCCGGTGCCAGAGCGGTTCGCCGGCCAAGCAACTGAGGCGTCCTAGCGCCAAAGCACACCCTCCGACCGGCCCCGCGCAGAGGCTCTGAGACGGCATTGACGCGGTCGCACGCCCGGGACGCGGCGAAATGAGCCAGGTTGTGGCGTCCTAGCGAAGGCGCAGCGCGAGCCAGTAAAAGCCTGTCGAGCGACCCTGGACGCGCGCTCCCGCGCCGTGCGCACTCCTGCGCACCAAGCGGACACAGTGAGGCATTGTCGTCCCGTTGCTGTGCCTCGCAAGCGCGCAGCGCGCGCCGAACCAAGTTTTCGATTCGCGGCACATCGATTGCACCTCCTCGTTCTGAGGATCATGCCTCAGCAACCTCCCGCGGTGGTGATGCGCGCTGATACGGCGTTCCGCGTGCTGCCTAGTGCCCAGCTCGTTGCGCAAGCCGAGCAGCTGCGCGCAAAGTCCACGCCGCTGGAAGCTACGGCCGGGCGCCGGCTCTCCTGGTTTGGTCTCGGCGTATGCGCCTGTTTTGCGCTGCTCGCCGCTGCGGGCACCCGAACGAAGCCCGCCGATCCCCCAGGCGCCATCGCCGCCGTAAAGAGCGCTCCCTTTCCCATGGCGTCTGCTCGCAATGAAAGCCGCATCGTGGTGGAACCGGTGCCGGCGGTCTCAGTGGTCGCGCCTGACAACAGCCGTCTTTATTCAGCCAAGCAGCGCGCCGCGATCACGCCCATGCCCACCGCGCGCATGCCCCAGCCGGCTATGGCGCCCACCTCGCGCAGTGCGTTCGATGAACCCCTCGCCCCGCCGGAATGAAGCCTTGCCGCTCGCGTAAGCTCGAAAATGGCGTCTCTCCCGAAGCTCATCCCTCGCCGCGCGCTCGTCCGCCTCGCGCTGGGCTTGAGTCTCCTTTCTGGTTCGGCGCGCGGAGAAGAGGCCGGCCAGGTCGCGGGCAGCCTGCCCATGGCTCGCTACCGCGCGGCCCACGCGGCGATGCAGCGTGGCAATTGGGCTGAAGCACGCACCCTACTGCTGGCGCTCTGGGAACGCTCGAAGAGCTACGACGTCGCGGCCTCCCTCGCGCAAGTCGAGCACGCGCAGGGAAACGACGTGCTCGCTGCCCGCTACCTCACCTTCGCCTTGAGTCACCTGGCCCCAAAGGAGCGCCCGGAGACTCTGGCTCGCTATCGGGCTGCCCTGTCGGAACTCGAAGCGCAAATCGGTCGCATCGAAGTAAACGTCAATCAGCCTGCGGCGGAGATACGCCTCGATGGCGCGCCCGTCGGGATGTCTCCCCTCCCACACCCCATTTTCGTCGATCCCGGGCCGCACACCATCGAAGCGCAAGCAAGCGGCGTCAGCGCTTCCAAGCAGGTCGAGCTCAGCAAAGGAGAGTTACTGACCGTCGAGCTCTCCTTGGCAAAGCCAGCTCCCGCGCCTCCACCTGAAACAATCGCGACTCCGGGGCCCGCGGTGCCCAGTGACGACCGCTCTCCCGAAGCCCACCGCAGTCTGCTGCCAGTATATGCAGCAGGTGGCTTGGCCGTCGTGGGCGCAGCCGTCGCGGTCGGCTTCGGCCTCGCGGCGGACTCGGACGAAACCAAAGCCAACGCTCTGAAGGCCCGACTTGGCGAATCCGGCTGCGCAGACAGTACCGCCTCCCGCTCCACGTGTGATGCGGCCGAGCGCGCCGTTCAAGCTCAACGCCGCGACGCACTCTGGTCGAACATCGGCATTGGCGTGGCGTCGGCAAGCCTGGCCGCTGGCCTCGGCTACCTGCTCTTTTGGCCCGCACCCAATCGCTCACAAACCACGGCGCGCCTTCGCCCGGGCGGAGAGCTCACCGAAACCGGCATCGCGCTCTCGTTGGCCGGAGAATTCTGAGGTCGTCGTGCGCTTTACAAGTCCCATTCGAGCCGCCCTCTTCTGTTCATTGTTCCTGCCGATCGCCTGGGCCGCCTGCGAGCCGCTCGAGGGTTGTGAATACACCGCAACCTGTCCGCAAACCGGCGGCGCGGGGGGCGGCGGCGCAGCGAGCGGCGGCGCGACGAGCGGCGGAACAGCCGACGCGAGCGGCGGAGTCGCCGGTAAGCCTGGCGGCGGCTCGCCGAATGGCGCATCGGGGGGCGGCGGTCCTGACTCAGCCGGCGCGGGCGGTGAAGGCGAAAGCGGCGCGGGTTCCGCAGGAGCCCCAGGCGCGTCCGGCGGAGAGACGAGCGGCGGCGCGGGCGGTTCGAGCGAAGGCGGCACAGCGGGCGCAGGCGGCAGCTCAGCGGGTGCGCCCCCCTGTGCGGGCGCGTGCACTCCACCGACGCCAGTCTGCGACGTTGTCGGCGATCGCTGCGTGGCTTGTACCGACGACACGCACTGCGCCGGCGCGACGCCTGCGTGCGACAAGGCTGCTGGACAGTGCGTCGCGTGCACGCAGTCGACTCACTGCACGCCGGCGTTACCCGCCTGCGACGTTGCGCACCACGTCTGCGTCGCATGCGTGGCCAACGCCGACTGCCCCGCCAAGTCGCCAGTGTGCAACCCCGCGGTCCACAGCTGTGTCGAATGCTTGGCGGACGCGGATTGCCCAGAGAGCGCATCACGCTGCGACCTCTCGGCCCACCAGTGCGTGCAGTGCTTGCAGCCTGCCGATTGCGGCGACCCCGCCGCGTCGCGCTGCGCGTCCGGCCGCTGCCTGGGTTGCGCAAAAGACACCGACTGCTCGCATATCTCCAAAAAGAACGTGTGCAGCGCGGCCGTCTGCGTCCAATGCACCGAGGCGAGCGCCGACGCTTGCGGCGCCAACTCCTGCGACCCCGCCCGAAAGCGTTGCACCCAGACCCCCCTCGGCAGCGTCGGCCTGTGTCAAAAGTGCGTTTCCGATCGCGAGTGCATCGGAGGCACCCTGGCCGATGCGGATACACGCTGCGTTCCCATGACCTTCGCCGGGGCGCCTCTGCCGGAAGCCTTTTGCCTGCGCCGGGCGAGCAAAACCTGCACGCGACCGTTCGTGCAAATGCCGGACGCGGTGGTCAGTCGTTCTGGCGCGGCGGCCGAGAAATATTGCGGCGTCGATCAAGTCTCCACGCGCTGCGAAGCGCTACTCGATCTGATCGACGCGCGCACGTGCAGCGACGGGCTTGCTACCTCGTGCGGTTGCTCGCGCGACGCGGACGGTAAGTGCACGGCGGCTGGCAGCGGAGCGCTGTGCGCCGTGGTGGCAGGCGTTGCAAACCAGTGCACCTATCCGTGCGGCACCAGCAACGACTGCCCCACCGGCAAGACCTGCAGTATCGACGCCCCCTACTGCCACTGAGCCAGCTCAGTAAGGTCTCCCGGCGATGTCGAGCTCCACTTTGAAAAGGCCCTTTTTGTTCTGCAGCCCGGTAATGTAGAGCGTCTTGTGCTCGGCGCCGCCGAAAGCCACGTTGGTCACTTGAATGCCCTCGGAGCTCGGCACCGTGATCATGCCAATGCTCGTTCCGTCCGGCGTATAGACGCCCACGTTCGAGCTCCCGCCTTTGGCCACGTACAGGTTGCCCGCGCAGTCGATGACCATGCCATCTCCGCCATTCGAAGCCGAGAAATTCTCGCCCGCACCCAGGCTGCCGTCGGCCATTACCGGATAGCGCCGCCCATTGCTGGCAGCGACGTACAAGAAGTCTTCCTTCAGCGAGAGCGTGATGCCATTCGGATTGTTGAAGTTGTCCGCCAGCGGCGTCACCGTGCCCGAAGGGTCACGACGATAAACGCGCGTGGCGCCCTGCGGCAATGGCGTGGGCGCCTGAAAATTCGGATCGGTGAAGTAAATGTTGCCGTCGCTACGAATCGCCAGGTCATTCGGCGTATTGAAGCGCTTGCCCATGTACATGTTCACCACCGTGCTGGGCGTCCCTGATGGCAGCGTGAAGCGCGTGAGCGAGCCATCCTTGTGCACGGCCGCGACGATGTTGCCGTTGGCGTCTACCGCCAGACCGTTACTGCCCGAATCAGCCACGAAAATGCTGACGTTCCCATCGCTGCTCAGCTTCAAGATACGCGACTGCACTACGTTCGAGTTCTGCTGATCGTAGGGCGTGTTGTTCATCTCGCTCATGTACAGCGCGTCGCCGATCCAGACCGGCCCCTCGATGTTGCCGTACGTGCCGTTGTTCATGTTGAAGCTGTCGGACGGCGGCACGCTCGCGATGCGCGTCGGCACCAAGCCCGAGAGGGTCGGCTTGCCGGTCACACCACTCGGGCACGCCCACAGCGTGGACGCGCCGCCGCTGCCGCCAGTAGCGCTGCCACCCGTGGCCGAGCCGCCGCCTCCGCTCGCCCCCGCGCCGCCGCTCGCTTTTGCACCCGCCACGCCGCCCGTGCTGGCTCCGCTGGCGCCCGCAGTACCGCCGCTGCTCGACCCGCCACTGCTAGTCCCACCCGACGTCACCGAGACACCGCCGGTCGCGCCCCCCGAACCCGGCATACCGCCGTTCGAGCTGCCGCCCATCGCGCTGCCGCCCGTGCCGACCCCGCCAGTGCCGATCCCGCCAGTGGCGGGAGCCGTGCCGCCCGAGGCCAGCGCTCCGCCGCTCGACAGCGCGCCGCCAGTCGTTGCCGCGCCGCCCGTGCCGACGCCGTTCGACGAACCGCCACCGCACGCCGCAACCATCAAGCCGAATCCCAAGCAACAAAAAGATCTTCGCATCAAACCAAGTCTCCAAAGACAGGTCGCCGTTGCGTTCAGCGGGAGGAGTAAAGCACCGCACCCGCCAAACGCTCGCGCCTTTCTGGCGCTCTCCCGCAAACTCAACGGAAAAGTCCGCTATTTTTGAGCTCTGCCTCGGGTTTTTGGGGGCCACCCTGAAACGGGCGCGCTCGTCGGGGTGCCCGGCACCAGGCAACCGAGCGCGCCGCTCCGCGTCTCGGCAGCCGCGCCTGCCCGCACGGTAATCGCACTCGCGCTCCGGAAACTTTCTACCATTGAGCGCCCCGCCACCGTGTGCTTTCTAAAAGATCGCGAACGTGGCCGTCGCGTCGACCGACCACAAGGGAGCGACTCATGCTGGTGGTGATCAGTGATCTACATCTCACCGACGGCTCGTCGGGCCAAACCATCCACGCGGGCGCCTTCCGCACCTTCGTCGAAAACCTCACGAGCAGCGTCGAAGACGCCTGCTGGCGTCAAGACGGGCGCTTCGTGCCGATCGAGCGCTGCGACTTGCTCTTGCTCGGCGACGTGCTCGACGTGATTCGCTCGGATGCCTGGTTGCGTTCCGGCGCGCTGCGCCCGTGGTCCGGAAGCGAGCGCATCGGAGGCATGGTGCAGCAGATTACCGCCGGCATACTCGCGCACAACGAGAGCGCGCTCGCACACTTGCGCAAGCTCGGCGGCAAAATTCGCGTGCTCGACCCGAGCGGAAAACCGGTCGAGATCCCGTTCGCTATCCACTACTTCGTCGGCAATCACGACTGGTTCTTTCACGTGCAAGGGCCGGAGTTCGACGAAGCGCGGCGCGCGGTGGTGCAAGCGTTCGGCCTTTCGAACGACTTTCGCAAGCCCTTTCCGCATTTGCTCGCGGAGGCCGAAAGTGGCTTTCTCGAGCGTGTGCGGGCCCACCGGCTCTACCCGCAGCACGGCGACCTATACGACGAGATGAACTTCGAGCCCAAGCGCGGCCGCGATTCTTCCTCGCTCGGCGACTGCATCGTAGTCGAGCTCTTGAACCGTTTCCCGATCGACGTGCGCGAAAGCCTCGACCTGCCAGCGCAGCACCCGGACGTGCTTGCGCTGCGCGAGATCGACAACGTGCGGCCGCTGCTCGCCATCCCCGGCTGGATTCAAGGCGTACTGCGCCGCTCCGCGCTGCCCGAGCCGGCGAAGAAACGAGTGATGCAGGTGTGGCACGATAGGGTCGATGAATTCATGGAGCTGCCGTTCGTGCGCAGCTTGGACGTCTGGGGCTGGGACAAGGTCGACACGCTGCAGGTCGCGCTGCGCCTGAGCGGCGGGTTCTCGCTCAAAGTGCTGACGTCCATTTCCGACCGAGTCGACCGGCTCACCCGCGGCGAAAGCCTGGCCGGTTTCGCCTTGAAGGAGGACGCCCTAGCGCGCGGCAACGCGGATTTCGTGGCCTATGGACACACCCATCACGCCGAAACCGTATCGCTCGATCTGGTGCCTTTTGGCCAGGGCGTGCGCGAGCAGCTCTATTTCAACACCGGCACCTGGCGGCGCGTGCACCAGCGCTGCATCCGCGAGCCCGACGCGCTCGAATTCAGCAGCTTCCACGTGATGAGCTACGTCATCTTTTACCGCGACGGCGAGCGCGCCGGCCGGCGCTACGAAACCTGGTCGGGTCAGCTCGGCTGACGAGATGCAATGCCATCGACCTTGCCTCCAAACTCGGCTACGCTCGCTCCGCTGCGGCGCGGTTTCGTGAAACCGCCGCCAGCGCGCTGGAGAGGTGACGTGCGGTCTTTTGCGATGGCTTTCGTGGCCGCGGTTTCCCTGGTTTCAGGCGTCGCGAACGCTCTCGAGCCAGGCTCCGCTGGCAGCACCCTGCCGGCAGCAGAGCCCAGCAGCGCGATGACGCCCCCGGCCACGGCGGAAGCAGACAAGGCCGCACGCGCGGCCCAGCTATACCGCGACGCGGAGGCGAAATACGTGGCGGGCGATCTAACCGGCGCGCTCGCTCAAATGCAGCTCTGCTACGAAGTCTCCGGGATCACCGAGTTGCTCTTCAACCTGGCGCAGCTTCACCAGGAGCTCGAGCAGTGCAAGCCGGCACTCGCCACCTACCGTGAGTACCTGGCGCGAAATGCCGAGCCGTCTCGACGCGACGACGCAAATCGTGCGATCGCCGAGCTGTCGCGGAGGTGTCCTGAGCCGCCGAGTCCGCCCGCACAGCCCGCCGTTTCGCCACGGGTGGAAGCGCCGAAAGCTGCTGCCCCGCCCCCGGTAGCGCCGATTCCGCCGAGGTATTGGACCCCGATGCGAACCGCAGGCTGGTCGTCGATTGCAGGAGCCGTGCTGGCCGGCAGCGGCGCGGCTTACTTGGCAATCCAAGCGGCGAACGACGAGCAAGCGCTGGAGCAACGCTTGCGTGACC
Organism: Polyangiaceae bacterium; assembly: GCA_035549735.1. GTDB lineage: Bacteria > Myxococcota_A > Polyangia > Polyangiales > Polyangiaceae > PMG-095. The sequence goes on from DASZQI010000062.1 coordinate 61,383, forward strand.
TTCGCAGTTCGCAGGCCGGCTTCGATGAAGCGGACAAACAGCGCGAGAACGCGGGTCAGCGCGCTGCGACCTGGGCACAGGTCCTGGGCGTGTCTGCTGCCGCTTTGACCACCGTGGGCGTTACCCTGCTGGTCATTGCTGCACCCGAGCAAGAAGCGCAGAGCTCCGCGCTTTCGCTCGAGTTCGGCAGCGGATCGCTCAGCGCGCGCTACTCGCGCGCGTTCTGAGCGCCGACCTCCGCTTTACGCGCCTGGACGACTAGCCGACGTCTTCTTCGACGTGGTCCATGGCGTGAGCCAGCCCCGTGAAGTCCGATTGCAGGCGCTCGAGTCCAAGCTCGCTCGGCGGCGCAGTGGACGGGGCCATGCGGTCTTGCCGGAGCACGGACAGCATCTCGGCAACCAACCCCTTCAGGCTGCGAAGCTCGGTCAGAACACCGCCTGACAGATCGCTGGCCAGGCGCTGCTCGATTTGGGTGCTGTTCGTGGCAATGACAGACAGCTGCTGCTGAATGTTCAGCGCCGGCACAACGTTGCAATTGATGTCGCTCACCTGGAACAAGTTGTTGACCAGCTTGTAGCTCACCTGCATTTGCACCGTTCCGGTGCCCATCGCGTCCAGACAGTTGCGAAGCTGGGTGTACTTGACGGTGGAGGCACCAAAGGCGCCGGCCGAGATATTCGGGTCGAGAACGCCAATGAACGACTTACTGAACGTCGAGCAAATCGTCATGGCCACGAGGCAGTTCGAGCACGTCCCGGCCACGAAAATGTAGCTCGGATTCAGGGGCACGGGGTTCGGCAGGAACGACTGGATTGAAAAAACGAAGGTGGGATCTGACATGTTCGCTATCCGTTTCTGTTTACTTAGGGTTGGAAACCAAACTGGTTGTTGCTCACGCAAGCCGAGCTGCAGTTGGGGTGGACGTCCACCGCATCGAACACGTCTCGAGCGAGCCAGGTGAAATCACGAATTTCCAGAGTGCCCTTGGCAGTCTCGAACGCCGCCAGGTCGGAGCCTTGCGACCAAGCGAACGGCGCAAGCGGGCGCTCCGCGCCACACCAGCCACCGTTCGTATCTCGAAAGTCTTCTTCGCAACGGAGCGAGGGCGCCAAAAGTCCACTCAGCACCACCTCGCCCAGCTTCTGTGCGCGCACGTCGAAAAAGCTGAGTCGCTTGCCGCGATGCATGAGCAAGAGATTCCCGTCCGGTGAAAATTCGAGCTCCCCAAAAGCGTTGTTGGGCGCAACGGTGGCGGGCGATAGGGCCACGTCGAATTCGGTTCGAGGTGTACCGTCATCGAGCGTGGCGACGTGCAATGCGTCATCGGTGGTGAACGCAAAACGCTCGCCGTTTGGCGAAAACGCTCGGCGGCGCTGGACCTGGGCACCCCGCGGATACTCGTAGGTACCGCGCACCGCCTCGGGCTTGCTCAGCTCTTCGCTCTTTGCATCCAAATCGAAGATCACGACTTGGTTACCGGCTGCGGCTTGGAAGGTGCAAGCGATCCGCTCGCGAGCGCCAGCCCAGGCCAACAGATCATCGCAGCCTGAACCTGACACCCGCGGCTTCGCGGCCGCGTTGAGCGTACTGTCGGTCGCCCGAAACACAGCTAGCGCGCCGGACTGAGCCCGCCCCAGGTAGCGCCCGGTACCGCCGATGATCACACCGTCGTGCAGCACGATCGCCGAACCATCCGCGCCATAAAACGCCATCGGTTTTCCCTGCGGAACTGCGTAGAGCCCCGCCAGGGTAGTGCGCATGGGCGTGCCGACCGGGTACAGGTCGCCCAAGATCTTGCGCGGGCTCGCGAAGCCATCGGACTCGAGCGGAGCGCGGTAAAGCTCCTGCATCGAGCCTACGAATACGCTCAGAAACCCGACGTCGCCCGGTGCAAACCAGGTAAGTTCGGAGTCGACCTGCGCAGGCGTTGGCGTTAGCTCGGAGAACAGAACCGTGCCCACTGCGTCTTCGGCGGCCAATTCGCCTGCCCGCGCCACGTCGATTGCGCCGAGCGATCGGGCCCCGTTCTCATCGAAGGCAACGGCCAGCACGGCGGAGTTCGGGGACCAGTCGTACTGAATGACCGAAGGAAAATCGAACAGCTGCTCTTGCCCGGTCTCGAGCCGGATGATCGCGACGCGCTGCGCGCCGACCTGGCCGCGCCGATACGCCAGAAACTGGCCGTCCGGCGAGAAGCGAAAGTCGGTAACGGCGGCGTCATCCGGGACCGCGGGATAGCTTCGTCTATGCAGGAGTATTGGATCGAGCAGCTCCAGATGCGCTGGTGTCGTCTCGGTCGACACGTACGAAAACCAGCAGTTCTTGCTTGGCTTCAGTGGATAGCTGACCTGGACCGTACGCCCGGTGCCATCCTCCACCTGTACCGTGAAGTCGCCTTCCGCACTCGCGACCCCAGACAAGGTCTGTTCCTGAGCGTCGAATGACAGACCTTCGGGCTCGGCGGTCGCTTGCCAGTGGTACGGAGCCTTGCCACGCTGAACCACGACCCGCGTTTGGTACTCGTTTCCCAAACAAGGCCGACGCGGAGGGCCAAACGGAACGCCATCCACCGCGATCCCCGGGCACGCGGTTGCCGTGGCCGACTCCAGCACAAGCGAAAGGGTGGCGGGCTCGGAGACGCAACCGTCGGCTTCCGCGGTGACAGCGAAGTCGATGTGGGTCGCTCCCGCCGCCGCACCCTCGAAATGCCCCTCGATGCGATCCTCGACCAGCGAGAGTCCGGTCTGTGCCGGAAGATTGCTCGACCAGGTGAGAAGCGCCGGCTCGACGCCATCCGCCTCGAGCGATACGGAATAAAGCTCATTGGGGCACACGCTCGGCACCTCGGCAGTGCGAACGACGGGCGTCTCACGCACCGACGCATGCCATTGCCACTCGGCAGAATGACCGCCCTGATCGCGAACGGTGACGACCAAATTCCAATCCCCGGCCTGATCTGGAGACCCCTCGAGCGTTGCCTCCGCGCCCTCCGTACTTAGCGTGAAGGATGGCTCCCCACCCACGAGAGACCAGCGGTAGGGCGGCTGACCGCCGGCGACTTCTAGCGCTACGCTCGCAGAGCGCCCGCTGCACAGCACGCTCGGTGTCGTAGGCTCGCTGATCGTCAGGTCGTCGGCGCCTCCGTCACCACCCGGCCCGGAGCCGCCGGCACCACCAATGGCGGTCCCCTCACCTCCGGCACCGGAGTTGGGGGTACCACCAGTGTTCGTCCGACCCGCGCCGGACCCACCATGGGCCACGTCTCCCGCCGCACCCCCTCGGCCGAGCTCCCCGGCCGTACCACCAGTGGCTTCGCAAACCGTCGCTCGCCCCGGATAGACGCAGTGATTGGCGACGCATTGCAAGTCGCCAGGGCAAACGCCCTCCGGGCACGAAACGCACTCGGCCAGCTGCAAATCCGGGGAAAAACAGCCTCCGATAGGCAAAGCAGCGGCGAGGCCAAGCGCCCCCCAGTAACCAATTCGCCGTCGACTCTTCACGCGGCTCACACCCGATCTGACGCGACGGCCCTTCCAGGTCGCACTTTTTGTTTCCACGTGGCGCAGTCGGCAACGCGGAGCCGACCGAGTGCTCATCTTAGGGTCTTTGCTGCGAATCGCCGAGCGCGGAAATAGTCATCCGTACAGCCCCTCGATCACCGCAAAATTCCAGATTTCGAAGCCTGATTCGGGTGTGCGCGGTGGGGACGCCCCCCGAGCGCGCGCCGTAGTATCTTATTCGACGGGCGGCTTCCGGGGCTCACCATCCCTGGTTTTTGGCTACCCTCATGGGCATGGGCGCCGACTCGAAAGTAGAGCGGATGTTTCACGAAGGGCAGCGCAAATGGCCCTTCGTGAAACTCTCCTACGCCGTGTTCGAAGCGCACTATCAGCGCGCCCTCGCGGCAGATGCCTCGGTCGAACCGCTGGAAGCTGCGGATCTCTATTTATGCTGCGCGTGCTCCGCTGGCGAACGCGAAGCGCTGGCCGCCTTCGAACGCGAGGGGCTAGAGGTGGCGAAGGCCGCCATCGCACGGATCGATCGCGATCCGGACTTCGTGCAGGAGACGCTGCAAGAAATTTGGGACAAGCTCCTGCTCGGACCCGACGCCAAGGTGGCGGACTACTCGGGTCGCGGACCGCTCCTGGCGTGGGTTCGCGTCGCGGCAACTCGCACCGCGCTCGATCGCTGCCGAGCGCGAAGCGCGCGCGCCGTTCGGCAGCTGGAACTAAGCGATAACTTTGCGGCCAGAGATCCGAACCCAGAACTGTCGTTGGCGCGCGAGCGCTACGGCGAGGCGTTTCAGCAAGCCTTGCGTCACGCCGTGACCGCGCTCTCCTCGCAGGAACGTAACGTGCTCCGCATGCATCTCACTGGTCAGTGCAGCATCGACGAGATTGGTCGAGCTTACGGCGTGCACCGCGCCACCGCTGCACGCTGGTTGGAGCGAACCCGCGAGCGGATCTACGACAGCGTACGGCGCGAGCTTTCGGCACAGAACCCGCGACTCACCGAGAGCGAGTTCAAGAGCCTGGCCCGGGGGCTCGGCAGTCAACTCGCGCTCAGCCTGAGCGCGCACTCACTCGCTCTTTCGGGGAGTCACCCGCAATCGACCAAGGCCAGGGAGGGGTCGCTCCACGATGCCTGAGGCCGGCGCTCCGCGCGCGGAAGAGTGCTTGAGCGACGACGAAGTGCTGGCTTTTGCGCTTGGCCGGCTCGATGGCAAACGCCTCGAACCGCTGCACGCGCACCTAGACCAATGCCCGACGTGCCAGCGCTTGCTGAGCGAAGCCGCGCACGCGCTCGGCACCGCGGCAACAGCGCCGCATTTCGAAACCGACAGCGGCGACTGGAACACCATGTTTCAGCCCGGCACCCTCGTCGGCAACCGCTACCTGATTCGCAACTTCTTGGCGCGCGGCGGCATGGGAGAGGTGTACGAAGCCTTCGATCGCGAGCTGAGCGAGCGAGTGGCGCTGAAGACGGTTACTTCCACGGCCTGTGACAACCCGCGCGCGGTGCGTCGATTGAAGGCAGAGGTTCAGTTGTCGCGTCGCGTTGGGCACCCCAACGTGTGCCGCATTTACGATCTCGGCAGCCACGCGCTTTCGGGTGCCTTCGCCCAGATTCATTTTTTGACGATGCAGTTCGTGGAGGGGGAAACACTCGGCCAGCGAATTCGCTTGGCAGGAGCAATCCCAATCCCAGAAACCTGCAAACTCGCGCGCGCTCTATTGCTGGGCCTCGAGGCGGCGCACGAAGCGGGCATCCTGCACCGCGATTTCAAGAGTGATAACGTTATGTTACGAGCGGACGCCGACGGCGAAAGCACGCCCGTGATCCTGGATTTTGGGCTGGCGCGCGCGCTCGACCATGACTCGCGCCACGGCGGCAGCACCAGCAATCCCGTCGTCGGAACCTTCGGCTACATCGCGCCCGAACAGCTGGAGGGCAAAACGCTCACTCCCGCGAGTGACCTGTACGCGTTCGGCGTGGTGTGGTTCGAAATGCTCACGGGTGAATTGCCGTTCGCGATGGGTTCATCACCGGTCGCGTGCGCGCTCGAACGTGTGCGTCGACCTGCCCCCGCTCCGAGCAGCATCAATCCCGAAGTGCCGGCCGCGCTCGATGCGATCGTGCTGCGTTGCTTGCAGCGCGCGCCGGGCGAACGTTTTCAGAGCGCGCGAGAGGTGCTCGTCGCCCTCGATACTCTGAAAGACCCGCCCGAGCGTTCGCGCTTCCCGAAGAAACGCCTTCTTCAGCTGACGCTGGCCGCGAGTCTGTGCGGCCTGGTTGGGTATTGGGTGATCTCGAGGCACTCTTCTGATCTCGTGGCGCAGACCAGCGCGGCCACCCCGGCGCGCGAGCGTCCCCAAGAATCCCCGCCCCGGCCGCACACAGAGCCGACTTCTCTCGCGCAGGCTCCCGCGGCCAACACGCTCGTGCCGGAGGCTGTCCACGCGGCGCCGGAGACGGCCCACCTGCAGCAAAAACCCCGCGCTGCGGTGACTCGCCACGCAGCGCCCCAGCCACCTCCCGTGCTCGCACCCAGTGCACCAGCGACCACGGACAGCCAGGCCGCCCCTGCCGCTCCCGTGCCGAGCAGCCGCAAGCCCGACTGGGTCAATCCGTTCCCTGCGAATGGGCGCTCCGAGATTTTACTCGGCGTGGCGCGTCCGCCGAACTGACGAACGCGCACGGCCGACAGGCTAGGCACTGAGCGCTTCGGGAGTGGTCGCTGCGGTGCGCGCGCGCTGCGCGCGGTGCGTGTCCATGGTGTGGTGAATCAGACGATCCACCAGCTGACCGCGCCCGGAAACCCCGAGCTTGCGAAACGCGGTGGCCAGTTGATTGGCTACGGTCCGCGCCGAAGTGCCGCGCTCACTCGAGATTTGGGCGTGGCTCGAACCCTCCAGCAATCGGCGCACCACCGACAGTTCCGCATTGGAAAGACGGGCTGGAAGGCGCAAGTCAGGTCGCGGTGCGCTCACCACCTGAACCTTCTGGTGGTTTTGCGCGAGCGTGCTGACGCGCGCCACACAGAAGGGCTCACCTAGACAATGAGCCCGCGCGGCCATCACGACCAGAATCGGGAGGCTGGAAACGCGGCAGACCAACCCCATCGCTCCGAGCGCACCGCGCATCGCTCCCGCTACCGTCGCCACCGACACGCTCAGATCTGCTGCGACGACCTTCGGGCTTTGCCCTAGCAAGACGCGCTCGAGCATTCCGAGCGAACGGGAAGCAATGCGGCGGCGTGCACCGGTGTACTCGAGAACGACGTAGCTGCGCTCGTCAGTCGAGAACGTGTCCACGACGCGCCGCGATCCCGAGCAGAGCTCGGGCCAAAGCAGAGCCAAATCGAATGCTTCCGAGCGCATCGCGTCGTGTCGCACGGCCTCCGTACGGGTTTCGGCTCGCGGCTCGGAACGAAGTTCCTGGTCGTCGGTCATGATCCCTCTTTCACGAGCTTCTGGGCTCAGGGCTATGACGACGGACCCTGAGGGCAGTCGCACATTTTCCGGATCGGCCTGACCGGGCGCGCGCCACCGCGTGGCACAGGTTTGGCACAGGGCCGTGCCTTCCAGCGGGATTTAGGCTGCTCGCGAATGGCACGAAACCTGCTGAACACCGGGTCGGGAGGCAACGATGGCACGAACCATTTTCCACACGTCCTTGGCGCTAGCGGGCTGCGCGCTGCTCGGTTGTTCCGGAGTCGACGGCTCGTCCGAGTCGGGCACGACCATCGGGGACGGCTTCACCCCCGGTACGGGCGCGGGCGACGGTTCCGGGCGGAGCACCGGCTCGAGCGGTCCGGGCCTCGTCGTCAGTCCTCCCTCGGCAGGCGCCTCGGCGACCGCAAGCGACAGTTCGAGCGGGAGCCCATCGTCCACGCCCGCGGTAACACCGACACCGGGTGGAACCGGCACCGGCAACGGCACGGTCGGCCGGAGCATTTTGACCGCGGGCGCGTGGGACGACAACCGCAACTTCGACTTCTTCCTCGACTACCGAAAGACACGCGTAGCGGCGCAGACGCCTGGCCTGCTCACCATCCCCGACGACGCTTATTCCACGGCGAACGTCTTCTTCTCGCAGCCCGCAAGCGCGAAAAGCACGCTCGACATTTCGCTCGTGATCGATACCACCGGCAGCATGGGCGATGAAATCAAGTATCTGCAATCGGAGTTCATCACCCTCGCGAACACCATCAGCGAACGCTACCCGAACGCCGCTCAGCACTGGTCGCTCGTGCTGTACAAGGACGTGACCGATCCGTACATCGTAAAATGGTTCGATTTCCGCGCAGATCCGCTCGAGTTCCAGACGAAGCTCGACCTCGCGAGCGCGGACGGCGGCGGGGATTTTCCGGAGGCACCCGACCAAGCGTTGGCCAAGGCCGCCCTGCTCGACTGGCGCAGCGACCCGACCACCGCGCGCCTCGCGTTCTGGGTCGCAGATGCTCCGCACCACGCCCTGAACGCGGGTGCGCTATCCGACGCCGTGCTCGCGCTGCAAGAGCGCAAGGTGCACGTTTACCCGGTCGCCTCGAGCGGCGTCGATGACTTCACCGAGCTGACGATGCGCTCGGTGGCGCAGCTCACTGGCGGCCGCTACCTCTTCCTCACCAACGACTCGGGCGTCGGAGGCGATCACAAGGAGCCGACGGTGCCGTGCTATTTCGTCACCAAGTTGGACCGGGCCATCCTGCGCATGGTCGACATCGAGCTCTCGGGCGCTTACCGCGAGCCGAACGCAGACGAGGTGCTGCGAACCGGCGGTTCCCCGGAAAACGGTGCCTGCACTCTCGAATCCGGACAGGTCGTGACGATCTACTGAGGGCGACCGCGGCGTCGACGCAGCACGCTGGTCGCGGTCATCAGCAGGGCGAACATGGAGGCGAGCGGCGAACTGGGCCGGCCCGAACTGCGACCGAGATCGCACGTGCACCCGGACTCGTCCCCGCCAGCGCCGGCAGTACCAGCCCCCGGGGTGCCGATTGGACCACTGCCGGAGGAGTTCGCTCCGCCGGTCATGGGCACGCCACCCGTGCTCACGCCTCCGGTGCTGATTGAACCGCCGCTAGCCGGCGCGCCGCCCGTCGCCGTCGCGGGGCCACCTGCCGAGTTCGGCGAGCCAGCGAAGCCCCCTGCGCCACCGGCCCCCGACGTACCGGCGGAGCCGATCGTCCCCGCAGCACCGCCGCCGGCTGCGCCCGAGGCGCCGCCCGCGCTCGCGGAGCCGGCTGCGCCTGCAGTCGCGGCGCCCCCTGCGCTCGTCGCGCCGCCCGAGGTTGCCCCACCGCTGGTGCCAGTGCTGCCACTCGAACCAGCCATGCCGTTCGAGCCGCCGCTGCTGCTCGAGCCGCCGCTGCTGCTCGAGCCGCCGCTGCTCTTCGCGCCGCCCGTGTTGCTCGAACCCGCGGTATTGCCCGAGCCACCCAAGCTGGTTCCACCGCCACGACCACCTGCGCCGCCGCGTCCGGCGGCTCCGCCGCTGGTGCTGCCTGCAGAGCTACCGCCTGCTCCAGCAGAGCCGCCGGTTCCGGTGGAACCTCCGGTGCCGGGCGAGCCGCCACCGCCGGTTTCGGTGCAAGTGGCGGGACCAGAGCCGGTCAAGGTGGTGCCATCGACGCAGGTGTTGGCGCCCGTGCCACCCTCGATTTGAACGCGGATCGAAGCGTGATCCGCGTCTACCGCGTCGAGCGTGAAGCTCACGCCCCCCGCTGGATCGGTGAAGGTCTGACCAACCGACATCGGATCGAAAGCGTTGGTGGCAGGGTTCATGTCGAGCAGGAAGGTTCGCGGACCATTGCTGCTGGGCGCCGGAATGTCGGGCGCCACGTGCACGTACACGCCAGCTTTCACACCAGTGTCGATGCCGTGCCCGCCGCGAAGCTCCAGGTAGTAGAACTTCACGGTGACATTACCGTTCGACTGACTCGTCGAGGTGGTTCGCGTCGGCGCACTCGCGGGCATCGCGATCTGAAGCGCCTGAACCCCGTTACAAGGCACCTCGATCGGCAGCAGCGTGAACGTGCCGCTCGTCTTCAGCTTGACCGCGTTGCAGCCGCGCAGAAAACCGCTGTACCACTTCTCGATCGAAATCAAATGGCGACAGCCTCCGCCCATCACGGTGAGCGGGTTGCCGTACTCGCTGCTGGTGCAGGTCGACGTGCTGTTGGCGAGCGTGGCGGAGCCGCAATCCATGGTGGACGCGTGCATCAACCCGAAGTTATGCCCAATTTCTTGGCCAGTCGCCGTGCAGAACGTGCCGTCCTGGTTTAGCCAGACGTACTTGCCCGGGTTCTTCTGAGTGCCCTGAGCGCCCCAGCCAGGCCCGCAATCCTGCTTGCTACCCCAATAGAGGTAGTAGTGATCATACGTTCTGCCGAGCGCGGTTACCTTGGCTACGACGTCTCTCGCCAAGGGATCGAAGTTATTGCATGCGGTGCCGGTGAACGGGATCGGACCCTCGACCTGACCCGTGAGTTTCAACGTGCCGTATGAGTTTTCGTCGTAATACTGAGCGACCGACTTGTCGCCCTGCTTGGTGCCGAAGAGCGGCCCGGCGTTGGTGTCGAAGATGATACGCTGCGCATCGGCCTTGCTCTGGCTCACGCCACCGCCGTTCACGTCCATCTGCACCCAGGCCACCCGTCGTGTGACCGCCGGTTGGCCGATGAGTGCGGAGGCGCGCGCCGCGACGTTCGCGTCACCGTCAGTCTCTGAATTCAGCTGCAAGTGCCGGGTTACGCGAAAAGAATCACCCTCCTTACTACCCCAAACTCGCAGCTGCATGCGCGAAGACAAGTTCGGGTCGTCCTCGAAATCGAGCAGAATCGGCTGTTCGAAGCCGCTCACCCTCAAGGAATAGAGCATGCTCGTTCGGCCGTCGCTGCTCAGCACCGATACGGCTGAAAGCTCTCCCTCTAGCGAGTTCGAAAGCTCGCTGTCCTGCGCGGGGGCCGCTGACAATTCGGGGTCGTTCCCACAGCCAGCCTGGGCGGCCACGAAGAGCGAACCTAAGAGCAACGCAGGCACACCGACTGAATTTTTCGAACGGCTTCGAAACATGCGCCTCACTCGATTTCCGGCGTAGATTCGCCGTTTCGTACACAGAGTCCGCGCTGCGGCGCTTCGGTTCACCGCGCGGTCTATTTCGTCGCATTTGAGCCGAGGTGAGCTTTCCCGTCCTCTCATGTCCATCCCCCGAAGAGGCTTTCTCTCTCACCCCACAAACCGACCGCCGAAGGCGCGGACCGGGTTGGTTCGCTCTCGATGCGTACGCCGCTAGCGGTCTGGGCGGCGCTCTGCACCGTGTTGGCAACGCCGAGCGCTGCCTACGCCAACGGCCGGTTTCCGCGCGCGGAACGCGTGCTCGAAGACCCTCACGACCCGAATCATCTCTATCTCGCAGCCACCTTCGGGCTGCTCGAGACCGCCGACCGCGGCAAGAACTGGTATCAAATCTGCGAGTCCGCGTTCGCCTCGAAAATACTAGAAGGGGATCCGCTGCTCGAGCTGCTGCCCGACGGCAGCGTGCTCACGGGGATTTTCGAAACGCTGAATCGCTCGCAGGATTGTGGCTGCTCCTTTCATACGGTGCTCGCCGAAGCGGAGAACGAGTCGGTGCTCGACGTGTCGCTTCACGCGAGCGGCAAGCTCGTGGCGCTGGTCCGTGACATCTCGAGTTTCCCGGGGCGTGTTCGCGTGGTCGAATCGACCGACAACGCGCGCACTTTCCGACAACTCTCGGAGCTACCCAAAGAGGTGGTCGACGCCTACACCATCGACATCGCACCCTCCGATCCGTCGCGACTCTACCTAACGGTGCCAGCGCTGAGCGGCTCCGCCGCCGCCCTTCTGGTCTCGAGCGACCACGGGGCAAGCTGGGAACGGCGCGTGATTCCGGGCACCGACACCAGCGTGCTCCCCTACATCGCGGCGGTGGATCCAAAGAACGCGGATCGCGTCTTCGTACGAACAGACAACTGGGACGACTCGGCCGAGTTTCACGCGCAGGACGCGCTGCTGTTCTCGGATGACGCTGGTAAAACCTGGCGGGAGGTCTTGCATCGCCAGGCAAAGCTCTTGGGGTTTGCGCTCTCGCCCGATGGCAGCACCGTGCTCGCTGGGTACGGCGATCCGATCGAGGCGGGCCGCAGCATCAATCCCGACGACTTCGGCGTTTACCGCGCCAAGGTCAGCGATTTTTCGTTCGAGCGCATTTCGGTCGATCCCGTTGCGTGCCTTCGTTGGACCAAGACCGGGCTCTACGCCTGCATTCTACAAACCCCGCCCGATCTGCAACTCGCGCTCGGCTTTGCAGCGGACGCCAATTTCACGCTCGCCACGCCGAGCCCCTTCACGCCACTGCTCGATCAGCGCGAGGTCCGGGGGCCACTCGGCTGCACTGCTGCACTCTGCTCGGATGCGTGGCAAACCGGCGTCGCGGGCGGCGTGGCAGTGTGCAATCAACTCGCGGCAAGTTGCAGTTTCGAGGCCACGAGAACGTCCTTACCTGCGCACCGCCGAACACGAGCGGCGGCGCAACAAGCAGCGGAGGAGACGGCGGCGCGAGCAACGCGGGCACCACGAGCAGCGGAGGCGTCGCGACCACCGGCGGCGTCGCCAACGCCGGTGGCATGATGAGCGACGGAGGCATCTCACGCAGCGGGGGCGCAGGCGCGGGCGGCAGTAGCGGCACGGGCGGCATTAGCGGCACGGGCGGCATTAGCGGCGCCGGCAGCGCGATCGGCGGCAGCGCGACCGGTGGCAGCGCGACCGGAAGCTCAGGTGGCATCGCGAACGGTGCCAAATCGGGCGCCGCCGGGGCGAGCGCCAGCGACGGCCCGATCACCGTTCACGGTGGCTCCAGCGCGGGCGCAGTGGGCGGTTCTACCGCAAAAACGCAGGAGTCAGCGGGTTCTGGCTGCGGCCTCGCTCGTCGCTCGGCGGGGGCGCACCAGACGCTTCTCCTCGCACTACTCGGCATCAGCGCTGCGCGTCGTAGAGCGCAGCGCGTCGCGCGCTAGCTCGACGCCACTTCGGAAGACTTCCCCGCAGGCCCGCCATCGGAGCGCGGCACGAGTGGCGACGCAGTTTGCTTCGACGCTGACTCGGGCACGTGCTCTTCGTTCACGCCCTGTTTGAACGAGCGCAGCCCTGCCCCGAGATCCCGGCCCACGGCTTTCAGACGGGCAGGCCCGAACAACAACAACACGACGAGCGCGACGAGTAACCAGTGAACGACGCTGAGCGATCCCATGGCGACCTCCGTGGTCGATGCGAGTCGAGCGATACCACGTCATCGCGCTGATTCAAAACCGACACGACTGCAGTCCGGCGCGCGGACATGGCGAGCGGGTGACGTTCTCGTCGCGCTGAGCCAATTCGGTCGAGCCATGGTTCTCCAGCCTAACCGGATCGTATTCGGGCGCGGATTCCGCGCTTCCGGCGGTTTAGCGCGCGCAGCACTCGGGCGCTCCGATGACGATTGTGACGATCAAGAGAACCGCTGTGACAATCCGACGTTGGAGCGTGTCAGTGAAAATCAGGTGCACCCGACGCGGCATTACCAAGCGTCAGCTCAGCTGAGTCATCGCGATTGAGCAGTGTTCCACCGTCGAGTGCGAACGCTCGCTTCGCGCCACCTCGTTCGAGAATTGAAGGAGATCATTTCGATGCGTGAGAAAGTCGAATCGCTAATGCGCGCGCTGCTGGCGCAAAGGGTCGAGCGCCGCCAAGCCTTGAAGGGGCTCGGCGCGATTGCCGTTTCTGGCCCCGCGCTCGCGGCGATCTCCTGCGGCTCGGACACCGGCGGAGGGTCCGCGACCGGCGGAACCGCTAATGCATTGGGCGGCACTGGCGGCACTCCTGCGACCGGAGGCTCACTGAGTCCGAACACTGGGGGGTTCCCGAGCACCGGCGGAATCGCTCAGAATACCGGCGGAATTCCCGCGCAGAGTACGGGCGGCGCGCCCGGCAACGGCGGCAACACCACCGGCGGCGCCACGGGTGGCACCAGCGGCGGCGTGAACGCCAGCGGCGGCGCCGATCCGCAGGGCACGAGTGGCGGAACAGCGGGACAATCCGGCGGAGGGCAGCCGAACGCCGGCCAAACTTCCGGCGGACAGAACGGTGGCCAAGCCTCCGGCGGCAAGGCGAACGGCGGACAGAGCGGCGCCGGACAAGCGGGCCAAGGCCAAGCAGGAAGCGGCGGCTCGGGCGGCGGAACGTTGGTTCCGCCGCCGTTCGACAACGTACCCATGTGCACGGCGAGCAAGACCGACGCTGCCGGACAAGGACCCTTTTTCATTCACGAGTCAGAGAAGAGCGATGACATTTCGCTGATTCGTCAGGACATCCGCGGTCGCTACAACCAGAGCGCTGAGCCCGGCATCGAGATGCAGCTGCACTTACGCATCCTCGATTCGAAGAGCACGAGCTGCAACGCCACGCCGGTTCCCGACGTGGAGGTGTACATCTGGCACACCGATGCGCAGGGGTACTACAGCGGGTTCGGCATGCCCGGCGAACAGAAGCCCGACGAGCCGTACGCTGGCGTCCCGGGTCAGAACGATCTCGACAACAACGATCGCTTCTGTCGCGGCGTTCAAGTCACGAACGCCGATGGAATCGTGTCATTTCGCAGCATTTTCCCAGGTTGGTACAACGGCCGCGATCTGCACATTCACTTCGTGTGCTTGAAGAAGGGGTCGTCATCGCACGGTCGGGTCACGTACTCGAAGACGAACGAGCCGAACTGGGTGTTCACCACGCAGTTCTATTTCGACCCGGCCTTCAGCAAGTCGGTGCACGAGGCCTATCAGCCCTACAAGCGGCGCACGACCTTGAGCGCCTACGAGGGCGCCATGAAGGCGGACGAGGCGAACAACAGCGGACTCCGCGCCAAAGCTTCGCTGAGCGGCGAGATCGTCACCGCACAGATGCAAATCCTCCTGGACCCTCACTGAGCTCGAGTCATGAAAGGCGACCACGGAAACGAGCGCCGGCCTTTACGCGCCGCGCCGCGCCTCGTAAGCGCGCTCGCGCCGATCTGGGCTGCCGGAGTGCTGGCCGCGTGTAGCGCGGAGGTCCCCTCGTCGCCCGGCGGCACTGGCGGCGTCTCGGCCGGCGGCGCGACCAACCCCTCGCCGATGGCCGGCAGCAGCGGCGCACCGGTCACTACGAACGGAGGCAGCCCGTCGCTCGCGGGAGCAGGCGCCACCAACGGTGGAACTGCGTCGACCGGCGGCGGCAGCAGCAACCCAAGCGGTGGCTTATCCGGCGCCGGGGGCACGCCGGCTTCGACCTCCGGAGCTCCGCCTTCGGGCGGAGCCGGGGGTGGCACTTCGAACGGAGGCAACCTTGCGGGCGCGCCTTCCACCAGCGGCGGCTCATCTGGTGCGGCTGGCACGCACACGGGTGGCGCCGCCGGCAACAGCGGTTCCGCGGCAAATGGAGGCGCTGCGGGGGGCGCCACTCACACTCGCGACCATTGCCTCGAGGGCTACGATCCGGATCCGAGCGACGCGACCATGCAGAGCGACTTGCCCGCGCTCTACGTCAAAGCGAACCAAACCGACACGTTGGTTCAGCCCGAAGTCATCTCGTGGATGCAGGCGCACGTTTGGGAAGAAGCACACTTTCAGTGGCACAACATCCGGCGCTGCACGAGCGGCATGGTCGATCGCACCCGCGCCGGAGGCCTCGACCCTTGCAAGTACGTGGACCTCGTGCCCGCCAATCAAGAGGGCAAAGGCCCCGGCGACGGGCTCGAGTTCCTGGCCATGCACCGTCACATGATTCAGTCGCTGCGACAGCTATTCCCCAAGCACGCAGCGCAGTTCGAGGGCTTCGAGCACTTCCCCACCAAGGCCTCGGACGTTCCGGCGGAATGGCAGGCGGACTGGGGCTCTGGGTTTACCGGCATGAACGCTACCAACGGCGCCAAAGCCGATGACCCGGCAAGCCACATGAGCGAGCCTGGCTTCGAAAGCGAAGGCGCGTTCGGGCAGTGGATTCAAACCACCAGCGGCGTGCACGGCGCGCTGCATTTCAAGTGGGTGCGCACGCAAAACTCGGAGCATGGCCTGGGCAACCAGTTCACCAATATCGACAACTACATGTTCTGGAAGATGCACGGCTGGATCGACAAGGTCTGGGACCGTTACCGGGCCGCGAAGGGCAAGAAGCCGACCGACCAGGACATCAAAGACGCTGTGCTCGCCCAATGCCGGCAAATGGACCAGTTGGCGCTGCTCGTAAAGCCGGACTTGAACACCGGAAGTTGCACGCCGGCGCCCAAACAATCCGGGCTGTTCGTCAGCTCGATTCGCCCCATTTTCGAGGGTCCGGTCAACAAATGCACTGGCTGCCATGGTCCTTCCGGCGCCAGTGCCAACCTCACGCTCGGCGGCAGTGACTGCGTCAAGTCGTCAGACATCGTGGCTGCGCTGGTCAACAAGCCCTCGGTCGCAGGCGGGCAGTTCAAGTTAGTGGTGCCTTTCGACCCCGACCACAGCTGGCTCTACCTGAAAGCGACCGGCAAGGCGGCGAGCGCGGGCTGCACTCCCACCGGTGCGGTTCAGTGCAGTACGGGACTCATGCCACAAGGGTCGACCACGGTGACGCTCACGCAAGCCGAGCAAGACGCCCTGCGCAAGTGGATTCAAGACGGTGCAACAGCTCCACAGTGAACTTTGGAATCGTCAGATCCGTCCCGCGAGCCTAGCTGCCCTCGCACTGCTCACGCACTGCTCGGCCAGCCCCAGCGCCGCTGACGCCGCAACCAAAGCTGCGGCGTTCCCCAACCAACGCAGCGACTTCACACGGAGTGAAGGCAGGGCGCTCGCCTACGTCGCCAATCGCTTCTCCGATACGGTGAGCGTGCTCGACTTGAACGACTTGCGCACGCTCGACGAAGTACCGATCGGGCGTGATCCGGTCGACATCGACGGGCCACGTCACGTGGTGCTCGACCCGGCGCGAGGCAGCGCCTACGTGCTGCTCGGCTATCCGTTTTCGGCGAGCAGCCCGCACGCGGTGGCGAGCGGCGCGACGCGGCGGAGCGGCTACGTTCGTGAACTTTCACTGGCGGATTTGCGCCCACTCGGCGACCTACGAGTGGAGCCCCGCGCGGGCGACCTGACGCTGTCGCGAGACAAGAGTCGGCTCGCGGTGGCCCATTTCGATCAAGATCTCGCGCTCGCGCAGGACGTCGAGGCTCGCCGCGCAGACGTGGCCTGGGCCACCTCCCCCTGGCCGTCCGACATCGACGACATGAAAACCGTGCCGGCCTGCGCCAGCCCCTCGGAGCTCGTGTTCGGAGCGGACGCTTCGCTCCTGTTCGTGGCCTGCACGGGCGAAGACTCCCTGGTCGTCCTCGACGTTGCCACCGGCAGCGTGCAAAGCCGGGTAGCGGCCGGCCCGGACCCGGTAAACAAGCCGTTCTCACTGAGCAGCGACGCCTCCGGAACGCGACTCCTGCTGTCGAACCAGGTCACGCGCAAAGTCGTGGCGTTCACGACCGACCACACACCGTCTCCGCTCTTCGCGACCGAGGCGTTCGAGGGCATTCCGTTCGGTGCCACGTATGTTTCGGAGCGCGAGTTCATCGTTCCCCTCCAGGACCCGAGCGGCGCGGCGCGCGTCGACGCGTCGAACGGCAAGGTCCTTTCACAGGTCGCTTATACCGATGACGAGTGCCTGAACCCCGGTCGTGTCAGCGTGCTGGGCGACGGCCGAGAATTCATGGTGTGCGAGGGCAGTCACTACGAGCCGGGCTGGGTTTCCGAGATTGATCCGAGCACCCTGCGCGTGCTCGGCAGCGCACCGCTTGGCCTCTATCCCGATCGGCTCGCCGTCTCGGAATTGGAGCATTGAAGCTCGCATGGCCCCAAGAATATCCCCTCTCGAAGGCTCGCTCCACGCCGCGTGCGCGCTGGCACTGCTCGGGGGGTGCCTTTTCTCCTGCAGCGCGCCGCCGAGCACGAGCGACGCCGCTGCGCTCCCTCCCGTACAGTACGTCGGTGTCGCGACCGATGAGGCGCTCGAACGATTGCTCGCGCTGCCGGTCGCCGAGATTGCCGGTGGCTCCTGGACGATTGTATCGCCCGTACCCGACGCGACCTCGAGCGGGGAGCAACCCTTGACGATTTCGGTCGAGCACTCTTCGTCCGCCAGGGCTGGCAGCACCAGGCCAGCGTCACGCTTCGCGCGTTCGCACGTCCGTTCGTTGTCGAGCATTCCGGCCCTCGTCCGCTTCTTCAGCCCAGTCTCGCTGGCCCACGCGCACGGCGTGCCTTTCAACGGCCGAGGGTTCTATTTCCTGATTCAAGACGCGGCCGGACAGCCACGTCTTCGAATTTTCAGTGAGCGCACCTCGCTCACCGTCGATGCTGCGCGAAGCGCAGAGCTTCGCTCCGTGCGCCAACCACTCACCTTGCAAGTGATAACGGCTGTCTTCGAGCAAAACGAAGTCAGCCAGGGTAGCGGACCGTTTCTGCTCGAACCGGTGCATTTCCGGTGTGAGTGAGGCCGTCGCGTGGCCGCCTTCCAAAGTGCGCTCCAAGCTCTCGCCTGTACGCTCTGTCTAACTCTCTTCGCGGCCTGTTCGGCCTCAGCAGGAGCGGGTGACGTCGAGCGCGGCCGGGAGCTGTGGAGTTCGACCGCGCTATCAACCTCGCGGTTGAACTTCTACTCCTGCGCAACCTGCCACGACGTGGACTCGCGCCGCTCGAGTTGGCTCAAACCCGGAGCGAACCTCGCTGGCGTCACCCTTCGGCCGTCGTTCTGGGGCGGACAGGCGATCGACCTGCTCGACGCGGTGAACGCTTGCCGGCGCGAGTTCATGGTAGCGACCGAGCCGCTGGCCGCCGACGAGCCCATGGCGGCGGACCTCTACGCCTATTTGGCGAGCCTCGACCCACTTTGGCCTAGCGCGGTTCCATTTACGGTCGTTCGCGAGATCGAGCCGCTGCCCCGTGGCAGCGCGAGTGCCGGTGAGCTCCTGTTCACAGAGGCATGCTTCTATTGCCACGGTGCCCCGCACACCGGCGCTGGTCGCGCGGCAGAACGCGTCCCGGTCCTTCCGGAGGACACGCTCAGCGCGCACGCGGAGCTGAGTGCGCGCGTTCAAAGGCTGGTATTCATTGACAAAATCAGGCACGGGCTATTTCTCGAGTACGGCGGCGATATGCCGCCCTTTTCACTCGAATCGCTGAGCGACGCGCAAGTCTCGGACCTGCTCGAAGCTCTCGGCGTGCTGGGTGAGTAGCGCGCTCAGAGCACTTCGCAGCATAACGTGAAGGCGTTGCCGCGGTTGTCGGCAGCGCGTAGCTCGAACTGGCCGCTACGAAACGCAGCGCCTTCCTCGTCGCTCACGCGCGAAAGAAAGAAGACCGCCCAGGGCAGCGGATCGTCGCGATCGAGCAACGAGCCACCGAGATCCTTTTCGACTCCGTAGCACCAGACTTCACCGTCGAGCGCAGGGTCGGCGCGGAGCAGCGTGGTTTCCGGGAATGTCAGAGTGTCGCCGTCATGCACCCCGCGAAACGCGAGCTTGTGTCCCTGGCCGTCGACACCGAAGGAGAGAAAGAGCTCAGCGCCGTCGGGAGTCTCTCCCTCGTCCACGTGCTGAATGCGGCAGCCCGTACAGCGCAGCGTTTGCAGCGCGGCGCGAGGTTCCGCCGCGACTTCACGCGAAAGCACGGCACCATAGTCCTCGGCCTGCAGATGCCCCGTCCAGGTCTCGAAGCGACGACGCTCACCGATGCGTAGCTCGTCGTCGTGGTAACAGAAGACCATCGTATAGCTGCGCAGGCGCCCGAACGCGCCTGCTTCTCCTGCGTCGATGCGCGTGCGCCAGGTTCCCGAATCCAGGAAATAGGCCTCATCGCGCGGCGCGCCGGGCACCTGACGGCCGGGCAGGGCCACGTGATCGGGCTCGTGCGTGTGACCCGCCACGATCAGCGACACCTCGCCGCTCTCCAGACCCGGTTCTTTCCGAGCCACTTGGGCCGGGCCGCCACGCTCGCCTCCACGCCCGAACCTTTCGACGATGGAGAGCAATTCCACGAGCCCCTTGCCGGTAAACTGCGACAGCACAGGGCCGGCCTCGTTCATGAAGAAGGAGTCCGCGAGCGCCGTGTCGAACACGTCGCGCAAGACGGGACGCAAGATAGCCAGCGTTTTCCCTTCGCGCAGCCCGATCGTCTCGAGCAGGTAGCGTACCAGCTTACTCTGCGGGCGAACGTCGTCGAATTCGGTAATGGCCGCGTAAATGCGGCGATAGGCATCACCCTCGGGACCAGGCGCACGCAGCTCGCGCGCGTAGTGAGCGCGAAAGCCGACGGCCAGTCGCACCGTGACGTCCACGGTTACGTAGTCCCCGAGCGCGGGCGCCTCGTAAGCGCCGTCGCTCGGCGGCCGGGCGGGGTCGAACGCCTCGGAAAAATTGCTCGGATCGTACTCGTGGCCATGGCGCACACGCACGCCGTACCCGGCGCGGCGCGGCCACTCGAGCCGATGCGGAAAACGCGCCGCGAGCCCACCATCCCCACCTGGAATGCACAACAGCTCACGCGCTCTTTGCCGAGTCGACGGCCAGCAGCGAATGAGCCGATCGTGATTGCCGGGAATATAGTGGGGAATGAGCGGGACGGAGAGCCGACGCGATTCTCCACCACGAACCAGCTCGCGGCTCCCGACGAACGCGGCGAGCGCGCGGAAGAACTCACGGTTATCGCGCTCGACCGCGGACAAAATCTCGAGCGCTCGCCGCTCGAGCGCGGCCGAGCTCGATGCAGGGTGCAGGGTTGGTCGTAGCGGCTCACCGCCAGCGAACCAGAGCGGGGTTCGGTGCAGCTCGAAAATGTCGCCAGCGAACACGAGGTGAACCTCTCGAGCATTGCAGCGCTGCGCGTTCTCCACGATTTCGGAGAAGAGCAAGGCCAACGCGCCCGCGCCCACGTTTCGGGATACGCGCGTCTCGAACACCCGGCCGCCCTCTTCGCGACGAACGCCATCGAGGGAAGTGTGTTGGAGGTGCAAGTCGCTAACGACGACGATCATGGCGCAGCTCCCATCTCAATCGAGGCGGCCGATGCCGATCCCGTCGGGACACACGACCGCGAACTCCGCTCGCCCGTAGGTCCACGAACCGACATCGATCACTGGGACGCGTCGCCCCGCGACTGGGCTCCAGGAAATACCCGGGCGATGCGAATGCCCGACCAGCACGACCTGTACCTCCCGACCCACACACAGCTCGAAACCCGAAATCGCGGCGCCGAGTTGAACCGCGGACGAGCGCCCGACCCACGGCGCGGCCCAGCCGGCGGGACCGGCAACGACCGCCTTGGGCCAAGGAATACTGGCCGGGTTAGCGCTCCAGGGATCTTTCGAGGTGCCATCGAACGCCCGCTGTACGAACGAGCCGAGCACACCGAACAGCGGCACGGTCGAGTTGAATATGTTGAGAATATTCAGGCCAATCGCCTCCCCGGTTCCGTCCACGGCGATGCTCGCCAAACATTCGGTGTCATGCCCGTGCAAGCAAAGCACGCGATGGCCCGTGCCGAGCGTGCGCACGATCTCGACGTCCATGCCGCTGCGAATGGCGCTCTCGGCCAGCGCGGCGTCGTGATTGCCGATGCAGTGCCGTACGCCGAGATTGCGAGCGCGGGAAACGACGCCCGGGTACTGAGACTCGATGATGGCCTTGGCTTTCGCCGAGGTGAAACCGGGCGAACGCCAGAAGTCGTACCAATCGCCCACCTGTACGATTTCGAATCTGCCGGGCAGCTGATTGCGCAGCATGCCGAGCACATCGAAAAAGCGCTCGAGCCGCCGCTCGCGAGTGGGATCGTTGAAGCGAAAGACGTCGTTGTTCCAGCCGAGGTGCACGTCCGGCACCACGATCGCCACCTCCAGCGGAGCCATCTCGATGAATTGCCCCTGCGGTGGGCGCAGCTTCTGGAAGTAGCGCTTGTCTCCGTCGTTTTGAATCAGCCAAGAAAAGGGCAGATGCTGCCGTTCAAACCAGGTTCTGACGTCATCGAGCCGCATTCACTTCCCTCAGCGCAGCTCGCTCACGACCGCGAGCACCCGGTAGTAGCAAACGTGTTCGGCCCCGTCGCAGCCAGCCGCCGCTGCTTTGTGACATGCCGGGTCGTCGTAGAAGAGCACCCGAGTCACGCTGCCGGAGGCTTCGTGCAGCGCAATTTGCCGGTTTGGGCAGGCGCCCGGGCAAAGCGGACCCGGCAAAGCTGCGGGCTCCGATCGCAACCGCTCCGCCGAGTAGCCAGGGCAAAACGATTGCGGCTCGACACCATTCGGGCCGCACGCTTTGCCAGTGCCTAGAAGCGCCGCGAGATCATCCACGTCCTCGCAGCGATCTCCGATAGGGCGGCCTGCCTCGGGCACACCACACAGGTTGCGCCCAGGGCCGAGCTGTGCGCTGGCATTGCCGCGGCGGTAGAGGCGCGGCAGCCCCGCGGGTGCCTCGCCACGCACGGTACAGACCTCTCGCGAGTCTGAAGCGGGCACAGAGGGCTGTGAGCAGCACGCGCCGGGCAGCACCAGTGCTCCGAGAGCGCACAGGGCGCGCCATCTGAATCGGCATCCAGCTCCCGACATCCCGTTCCTCCAGCGGTGCCTCGGTTCTCCGCCTATTTTTTTAGCGGATTCCGCGAAACCAAAGAAGAAAATTGGCGAGCGCGCCAACAAATGACCAAAGGCCGCCAAGAAAGAACCGGGTCCGAAAACCGCGAGCCGAGGCTGCCGGTCGGAGCTAGGTTCGTTCAACGGATGGCCGACCTCGATCCAGAGATTTGCTACCGAGCGCTCCAGACCCACGACGAGCGTTTCGATGGGCGCTTGTTCGTCGGGGTGACCTCGACCGGCATCTATTGCCGGCCGGTCTGCCCGGTACGGCCGCCCAAGCTCGACCATTGTCGGTTCTATTCCTCGGCCGCTGCCGCTCACGAGGCTGGTTTTCGGCCCTGTTTGCGCTGCCGGCCCGAAACTGCGCCAGAGCTCGGCTCCTGGCGCGGGAGCTCGAATACGGTGTCGCGGGGCCTTTCGCTGATCGCCGAGGGGGAGCTCGATGGCGACGACGCCAGCGTAGAGACGCTGGCTGAACGGCTCGGTGTCGGCGGGCGACAGCTGCGTCGCTTGTTCAAGGAGCATCTGGGAGCCTCACCGCTAACGGTCGCCCAAACCCGCAGGGTGCACTTCGCCAAGCAACTGATTCACGACACCCGCCTACCTATGGCGGAAATCGCACTGGCCGCGGGCTTCGGCAGCGTGCGGCGCTTCAACGAAACCTTTCAACAGCTCTTTCAGCGTCCACCGAGCGCGCTGCGGAGAAAGCACGTGGAAACGCTGCCCGAGGGCACGGTGGCGCAGAGCGGTGTCACCGTACACCTCAGCTACCGTGCTCCCTACGACTGGCGCGCAATGCTGGCTCACCTCGAACAGCGCACGCTCGACGGCATCGAGCGGGTGGACGGCAATAGCTACCGCCGCACGGTGCTGCTCGACGGGCATCTCGGCTCAGTCGAGGTCACCCACGCACCCGAAGCGCAAGCGCTCGCTGCCACCATTCGCTTCCCCAACGTGCGCGCGCTGCCGCAGATCGTTGCGCGCATTCGCCGCATGTTCGACCTCGGTGCAGACGTCACCCGAATCGAAGATCACCTGCTTCGCGATCCACTGCTCGCACCACTGGTTCGGGCTCGGCCCGGGCTCAGAACGCCTGGAGGTTGGGAAGGCTTCGAACTCGCCGTGCGCGCGGTGCTGGGCCAACAGGTCAGCGTCCAGGCCGGCCGCCGTCTGTCCCTCACACTCGCACGCTTGTGCGGAAATTCGGTGTCGCTCAGCGATAGCGGCCACGCCGGCCTCAACCTGGCTTTCCCGGGGCCTTCTGAGGTCGCTCGGGCCGATCTGAGCTCGCTACGCATGCCCGGCGCGCGCAAACGCGCGCTTTCGGCGCTGGCTGCCGCCGCTTGCGAGAATCCGCAGCTCTTCCAGCCTCTCGATACGGTCGAATCCACCGTGGCGCGGCTGTGCGCCATTCCGGGTATCGGCGAGTGGACGGCGCACTACATCGCGCTGCGCGCCGTACGCGAGCCCGACGCATTCCCCGCGAGCGATGTCGGTCTGCTGCGCGGAGCGCAAGCGGAAGGCGCCAGCCGCCCCAGCGCCAGCATGCTTCGCGCGCGCGCAGAACAATGGCGCCCGTTTCGAGCGTATGCGGCCCAGCACCTGTGGGCCGCCGACGCGCACCGACAAGCAAAGAAGGAAGGAACTTCCCCATGAACGCCAAAGCCCGACTGCTGATCGATCGCTTCCCGAGTCCAGTGGGTGAGATCGCGCTGGTGGCGGACGACTCGGGCAGACTCCGCGCGCTGGGCTTCCGAGAGGGCCACAAACGTATGGCCGATCACCTGGAAATGAGCGCCAAAACCGGCTCGAGCGGGCTCGTGCCCGAAAAGAATCCGGGCGGCTTGAGCGCAGCGCTACTCCGCTACTTCGAGGGCGACCTGGCAGCGATCGAAGGGTTACCGCTGGCTATGGAAGGCACCGAATTCCAGCGCCGGGTGTGGCGCGCGTTGTGCGAAATTCCTTGCGGAGAAACTCGTTCTTACGCGGACATCGCACGCCGAATCGGCAACCCGGCGGCGGTACGCGCGGTCGGGCTGGCCAATGGACGCAACCCGATCGGGATCGTCGTGCCGTGCCATCGCGTGATTGGCGCGAACGGCACCCTGACGGGTTACGGTGGAGGCATCGAACGCAAGCGCTGGCTGCTCGCGCACGAAAAGGCCTTGCCGCAAGTCGCGCAACTCGAGCTCGCCGCTATCTGAGCGCGAGCTCGAGGTACGTGCAGAGCGCGTTCACGAGCTGCATCTGACGCGGGCTCTTGCAACGAACGCGGCTGAGCTCTGGGCTTGCCACCAACACGACCAGCGCCTGCGCGCGCGACGTGGCGACGTTGAAACGATTGAGGCTGTACAAAAACTCCAGGCCACGCGGCGCGTCCTCCGCACTCGAGCTGGTCATCGAGTACACCACGATCGGCGCTTCTTTGCCCTGGAACTTGTCGACCGTGCCGACCGGAGTCGCGCGCGGCAGGCGCCGTCTCAATGCCGCGACCTGAGCGTTGTACGGGGCGACCACCAGCACGTCTTCAGCCACGAGAGGGCGCTCTTTTCCGCTGCGATCGATGAAACGCGCGCCCGGGCTCAAAAAGCCGCCCACGAGCTCGGCGACGCGCTCGACCTCCTCGTCCGCGCGATTGGTGTTGCCGCGATGCTCCACGGGCAGGTAGCGAAGGCCGCTACCGACGAAGGGCGCGGGACCTTCGATGCGCTGGGTGTCGAGCCCCGGCATCGCCGCCAGGCGATCTTCGTAAAAGACCCGGGAGGTAAACGCACACACGTCTGGGTGCAATCGCCGAGTCTCGGCCAGGAATACGCCGCGCTCGGGCGGCATGGTCAACGCCTCACCGAGCAAATGCTCCAGCGCCGATCGATCGGCGCCCGCTGGGTGCACGCCCTTTTGAGGCTGATCGAGCTGCGCCGGATCGCCGAAAAGAACCAGGCTGCGCGCTGCCGGCGAAACCGCGAGCACGTTGGCGAGCGACATCTGCCCGGCTTCGTCCACCACCAAGACGTCGAGGCTGCCTTCCAGATGCTCGGAAACCCAGGCCCAAGTCGTCCCACCCACCACATCGAGCTCGCCCGCGGCGAGCCTGCCACGGATCGCCGCATAGTCCTTGCAGAGCTCGAACGAAAATTCGCGACCTTCACGCAGGTCGTCGGTGCCGGTGTGAAGCGCGCGCAGCGGCGCGCCGGTCGCGCGCGCGAGTTCGGTCACCTTGCCGAGCAAGGTCAAAATCACCTCGTGGCTATTGGCGGTGATGCCTACGCGCTTGCCGGCGCGCACGAGCGCGACGATCATTTCTGCGGCGCGGTGAGTCTTGCCGGAGCCAGGTGGGCCCTGCACAGCCAGCACCGAGTGATCGAGCGCCAGCGCGAGACGCTTCACGCCCTCCACGGTATCCGCATCAGGCTCCAGCAGCGACGCGCCCGGTGCCTGACCGCAGCGTGGCAGCGCGCGACGGAGTAGATCGCGCGCCGCGGAATACGGCTCCCGTACGGCCAGACCGTGCTCGAGAATCGATTTGGCAATTGCCAGCAGTCGCCCGGCATGCGCTCTGGTCTCGATCGGGCGGCCCGGAATCAGCGCGCGCGGATGCGGCACGGAGCCCGCTCGCTTGAGGTCGATGTGAGTCGAACCGATGTCCACCACTTCGCCGGCGGACTTGCCGGTATCGGGATCGATCGGAGTCGGTGCGCGACGGATGCCGTGCTCCTGCTCCGGAAATTGGTAACGATAGACCTTGGAGCGCTTCTCCGCGCGCAGTTCGCCGACGAACTCGAGGCCGCTCAGTACCGTCCGATCGTCGAGTCGCTCGTCCTCCGGCAACTCTTCGGCTCGATAGTATTCCCAGTGCCCGGACTTGGCTTCGCGCCAGTGCCAATCGAGCAGGTCGGCCATCAGGCGCTGCGCGGCCTGATCGGGCGTGTCTTCGCTTGGCTCCGCCGGCAACCCTCGGTTCAAGGCGGCCGCTACCGCTGCCGATTCGTTCGGCTCGCGCTCGGGCCTGCTGGGCTCGGCAGCACCTGGGCGCGCCAGCTTGCGCGCGGTGTTGCGCTCGAACTCGAGGCGTCGGGCTTCGAGCCACTCCCGCAGCTGGAAGGTCGAAAGGCAGTCTTCCTCGTTGTAACGCTCGATGGTCCGCGTGAGCTCGGGCTCGGCCGCTCGCCCCTGCCCGGTCTCGAGCAGCCACCCGAACCATTGCATGGCGTGCGCGGCGGCGCGAAGGTCCGTCTTACGCTCGAACCGGTACAGCCCTTCGAGCTGCTTCAGCGTGTAGCCTTCGACCGAAGCACGCAGGCTGCGCCGGACCACCGCGTGAAGATCGACCAGCACGTGCTCGCGCAGCAGCACATCCACCGCCTCTTCGCGCGTGTGGTGGCGACAGGAGAGCCGCTTGAGCGCGTCGCTCTCGCGGTGTCCGAAATGAAAGACGTGTAAGTCTGGAAACTCGCTGCGCCCCTTGGCGATGCGATCCATGACCGCCTCGAAAGCGCGCTTCTCGGAGGCGCGATCGCGGGCCCAGTAGGCCGTATAGCGCGGCGGACCGCCTGTTTCGCGAGGCAAGAAATCGTCCGACGGTTCACCCAGCTCCACCAAGCCGAACAAGTACTCGAGTCCCTGATCTTGAACGAACGCGTCCCCTTCGAGATCGAGGAACAGGTCGCCTGGTTTGGGCGTTGGCAGCGCCTCCAAGCCGGTGCCCGGCTCGGCATCGAGTAGAAGCTCGTACAACGGCGCCGCGGCGGCGCGCGCCTGCACCTGCAGCCGCGCTTGCTCGCGGACGCGCCCGAGCGCGCTGTCGCCAATGCCAGCGATGGCGAGCGCAGGGTCGAGCGCGCCGAGCTCGGTGACACGCGTGACGCCCGAAAGTGCCAGCCGGTCGCGCTGGCGCGTGGTGATACCGGCCACCAGCGAGAGGTGGTCGTCTGCACGACGCCTGAGTTCGCAGCGCTTCCAGAATGCGCAGACGGCGCAATGCTCGACCGGCTCCGGATAGGGCTCGCCCTCCCCCGGCTGCCGCACGAAAGCTTCGAAGCGCTTCTTGGCTAGCCGGTAGTACGAAAGATAGTCAGAAAGCCGCAGCGGCGTGAGCTCCACCTGGTCGCCGCCGAGCGCGAGAAAGCAATGCGTGGGCAGCGCGCCCTGCGCCCGCGCCAGATGATCCGTGTACACACACAGCTGAAGGACCGCGCGAGCCCTGGCCTCGCGCGCGAGCTTCGCGTCCACGACCGCATAGTGGTACGCCCCGAACCGACTAGAACCTTCTGATTTCACGAGGAAATCCGGGCGACCCAGCCAACCTTCGTCGAACAAGGTTCCCTGGTAGATGACGTCCGCTCCGGCGGCCATGGCCGCCTCGGTCGCCCGAGCGGCGTCACGACGCGCCTCGTCGCCCTTTTGGGGGGCGGCGCTCAGGGTGGTGACGTCGAGTCCTCTGGCCCGAAAGTAAGCGAGCACCCGCGCTTCGTGATCATAGCCACGCTTTTCGAGCATTTGGCGCTCGATTTCGTTCACCCCGGGCCGTTCCAGCTCACCGAACGCGACTCTCAGGTCGAGCGTGGTTCGATGCGTGCACTCGGAGAAGGCACTGAGATCGGTCGCAGAGAGCGTGAGTGTGGAACCCGAAGTGTGCATGGCAAGAACGAGCGCGGGCCGAGTCTAGCAGAGCGGGAATTTCCGCAACCGGCTGATTCGCGAGGGACAGCAGATGCGCTAGCCTCCCCGCGTTGAACGACGTCTTGTCACTCACCGGGGTCGCCGTGGCCGCCCTGCTCGTGATCGGTTTACTGTGGGCCGCTCAGCGTGCGAACGAGCTGTTCGCCGTTCGCGTCGAGCGCGGCATCGTTCGCCACATTCGCGGCCGCCTGCCGCCCGCATTGCTCTCCGCCATCGCCGACGTGGTCGCGCGCCCGGCGGTGCCCCGCGCAACCGTGCGCGCCGTGCTTCGCAATCGCTTCCCGGCGCTCGAAGTGGACGGCAGCGTACCCGACTATCAGGTTCAGCAGCTCCGCAACGTGCTCGGGCAATTTCCCGCAGCCCGAATTCGCGCCGGCAGGCGTGCGCAGCGCGGCCGCGCCTGAGCGTGAGCGCCGAAATTGGCGTCGAGCCGCGAGCATTTCGATCACGCGTCACTCTTGCGTGGGCGGGGCAACCACGTCTTCGCGGTCGCGGCACACGAATTGCTGCCGGTCCGTGTTGGCTCGGAAGACTCGAGCCAAAGGAGAAAGCATGAACACAGCTAGCATCCAACCCAACATGCCGGTCGTCTGTAGCAATGACGGTCAGTTTGCCACGGTCGATCACATCGAGGGCAACAACGCCATCAAGAAGGACAAGAGCGGGCAACACCACTACATCCCGCTCAGCTGGGTGACCGCAGTCGACGACAAGGTCCATGTGGATCGCCCTGGGTCGCAGGCAATGCGTGAATGGTCGACCGAGCCGCCGTCGGCGTAACGCGCTGGAAAGCCCCTCACGTGGCGCGTCGCAGGCGGTGAGCCAACGACGCGCCGCACACGGGGCGCGCGAACTCGCCACTAGCGAGCTGCGATGCGATTCGCCCCCGCAACGCCGCCTGGCCCCATGCCGCCCACTCCGCCGAGCCCGCCCAAGCCAGGCATCTGTTGCGGAGAGGAGCCGCCCGTATTCCCCGAAGCGATCGGGCCGATGGCGGGCCCCGTATTGGGCTGGACTTCGGGGTTGTCTGGCGCGGTGCCACCGTCCCGCCCGAACGGGCCGTCGAGGTGCGAAGGATCCTGCGGGCTGCGACACGCCACCGCCACGCTGAGCGCGACCGACGCCACTGCCAAACCAAGAGGGAACGATGCCATGCCGCGAAGGAATGCACAGACGATGCCAGTGGCGCAGTCTGGGGACTCGCGAGGGGCAAGCGCGCCCCGCTGTGGCAAACACCCGCACTCCGAGCGCGTCGTCTGGGCTCATCTTGCCGCGCTGCCGGTAAGTAGTCCGCTGCTGCGCAGCGGCACGCGCCTTGCTCTACCCCTCGTCGACGCGCGCTCACGAGGGCGCAATTAGCAAGGAGAACCACGATGAATTCCATCACCAAATCCGCACTGGCGCTGGGCACTACGATTGCGGCGAGCAGCGCTGCCAACGCAATTCGCGACCTGACCGCCGACGACGTTCTTGGCTTGGTCGGTTTGGCTCGGCGTCACGGCAGCGCCGAACGAACGCTCTCGGCGATCGGCCTGATCGCGGTGGGCGCTGCGGTGGGTGCTGGCGTCGCGCTGGTCTTCGCGCCGAGCTCTGGACAGCAGCTGCGTGCGCGCATTTCCGACCGGGTCGACGAGGCGAAGGACCGCGTGTTCGACGCGGCCAACTCGATGAGCCACGTCGGCAGCGGCTCGAGCAATCGCGCCGCTCATTCCTGAGCGGCGGCGCGCCGCGCGCAGCTACGCGCTTCGCCGTTTCTTGCCGCGTCGTTCGGAAGCGGCGGCCGGCGCGAGCTTCTGCAGGATCGAAGCGGGCACCGAAGTGCCCTCGAGCCAAGCCGAAATGGCCGGTTCCCAGCCGAGCGACCAGGTGTCGCTCAATCGATCCTGCAGAAACGCGCCATAAAGGCGATCGATCACCCCGAACAGCCGCTGCGCGAGCGCCATGCGTTCCACGATCGCATCGCTCGGCTCTTCGGTCGCCACGTTCGGCACCGTGCCGCCCGCGATGGCGAAGCGCGGCGCGACCAGCGAAAACACCGATTCGCGCTCGGCCGCCTGCAGCACCACTCGCGCACGAACCGGAAATTTGCGGGCCCGCACCGCTTCGCGAGCTTCGGTACCATCCGCCGGCGCAACACCTCGGATGGTAACGCGCTCATTGCGATCGAGTGGAGACTCGAGCACCAACTGCTGGTCTATCCAGACGTTGAATTCGCCCAGATCGCCGAGCTCGATGCCTGACTGCACGAACTCGCCGCGCAACCAAATCCAGAGCAGGAATTCCGCGCCCAAGAAGCGGGTGGTCTCGATGCGCTGAAAGAGCTCGTCCTGCTCCTCCTCTTCGGCCGCTTCCTCGGCCTGTGCCGGCTTGCCCTTGGCTACCGCCACCGAGTCTGGTTCAGCTGGTGCCTCGCGCAGCCCCGACAAGCGCACCGGCTCGATATGCTCGATCGCTTTCATCAAGCGCGCAGGCAGCTCGAGCCGCTCGGCAGCAATGTACGGACTGTCCTCGACCAACTGGATGCCGAACGTCTTTTCGAACAGCGCGGTGAAATCAGCCAAGGTGCGACGCGCGTGACTGAAGAAGAGCACGCTGCCGCCATCGAGATCCCAAACCACGTCGATGGCCTTGGTCGACGGCGTTAGCTTGCGCCGCAACTTGAGCACGATCTTCTCTTTGAGCTCGAGCCGCTCGTTGCGGCTCAGCCGATTCTTGCCCGAGCGCGCCAGCAGGCGCTGCTCTTCTTCCGCGAACAGCCCGCGCACCATCGCGCCCGGAACACGATAGCGATCGATGCGGAAGCCCAGCACTACGAATTGGTCTTCGAACAGATTCGCCGTGTGAAACTCGAGGTCGAACGGCCGCTCGAACACGCACCAACCGCTGGCTTCCACCGCTTCATCGTCGGGCTTCAGCGGCTGAAACGCGCGCAGCCGTACGGCCTTCAAGTAGCGCTGGCGTAAGTCCGCGGGCAGCGCGCCTTTCACGTACAGGCGAGTCAAAGTCAGGGAACCGCGGCGCGCGCTCACGGGGGCTGCTTAGCGGCAGAAGGAGCCCCGGTCAATCGCCCGCCCTCCGCGCGCTTGCCGCGCCGGCCCGCAAACGCTGCTAAGCCTAGCGTTCAGCCTTGACCTCGCTATTGGCCGATCCCGCAACACCCGAAACGCGCGCGCACTGCTACCGCTGCGACAAGCCACGCTTGGCCTGCCTGTGCGATCGCATCCCGCGCATCGAGAATCGCACGCCGATCGTGATCGTGCAGCACCGGAGAGAGTCACGGCACCCGCTCGGCACCGTTCGCATCGCCGATCTCGGCCTGTCGGAACGAAAGATCCTGGTCGTTCCGCCACATGCGCGCTCCGACTCGACCCTCCCCTCGTGGTTGCCCGCAGGGGCAGGCCTACTCTACCCTAGCGCGGGCGCGAGCGATCTCGCGACACTCCCAGCGGAAGCGCGCCCCTCGGCGCTGGTGGTGATCGACGGAACCTGGCACCAGGCGCGGGCGCTATTTCGCGATCACGCCTGGCTGCGCGAATTGCCGCGCTATCGACTGGCACCGAGCGAACCGTCCCGTTACCGAATCCGGCGCGAACCAGCGGCACACTGCATTTCGACGATCGAGGCAATCGTACAAGCGCTCGCGTTGCTCGAGCCCGAGCTCGCCGGAACCGAGCGGCTGATTAGCGCGTTCGACGGGCTAATCGACGATCAGCTGCTGAACGCCAAGCAACGGGCGCGCGAGCCCCGCAATCGCGCGCAGCGGCCCGCGGGTTACCGTGCGTTGCCGCGCGCTTTGCTCGAAAATTTCGGCAATCTGCTGGTCGTCTACGGGGAGGCGGTGCGCCCCGAAGGCGAGCCGGACGCAGAGACCGAGCTCGTTCACTGGGTGGCGCTCCGCGTCCGTGATGCAGCGCGCTTCGACTGCGTCGTGCGCCCGCGCTCGGGCATGCCGAGCGCCGTGCGGCTCGCGCACCTCGGGCTTACGCGCGAGGAAGTCGAAAATGGCGTCGACTTGGCCGAACTGCGTCGGCGCTGGCTGGACTTCGCGCTCGACTCGGACGTGCTTGCCGCGTGGAATCCGCGCACGCTGGCGCGCTTCGAAGCTTGCCTCGGTAGCGCTACTGGCGGAGTCGGCCTGAAGGGCGTTTATCGCCGCGTTCGCGGCGGCACTGGCGACCTGGACGGCGTGCTTTCGAGTGAAGACTCGGTCATGCTGCCCGATGCGCTCGCGGAGAGTCTGGGCAAGGTCCGTGGGCGCGCGCGAATTCGGCTCGAAAATGCGCTGCGCGTCGTGCTGCTGCTGCGAGAGCGAGCGCAGCACGGCGCGGCGAAGGAAAAGCGAAAGGTCCTGCCACCGCCCTGACTCGCGAGCGAGTCAGAGCGGGTCCGGCAGCTGTTCGCGGCTCAGCTTCCGGAGAGCGCGTGTCCACCCAATCGCCCGCGTTCCGACCTGGGTTCACCCGTCGGGCGCGCCTGCAGTACGGGCGCAAACGCCGCTCGATGTGCGTAAGCCAAATACACACCTAGCGCGGTGAACAGCAGCGGAATGGCGAGCCCCGCCGGCGCGAGGAACGCGTGAAAGGCGAGAATGTTCACCATGACCGGCGCGAGCACCGTAAGCGCAAGCGGCACGAACCGGTTGGCAAGCAGCAGCGCGCCAACCACTACTTCAGTGCCCTTGATCAGCGGCAACATGTAGCCAGTCGCGAACAACGCCGCGAAGAAGTCCGCGGGCGGGCCGGCTAGCGGGGGCTGAGGCAGGAAATGCAGAAATCCGTTCAGGCCGAAGACCAGAAAGCCCAGACCGAGCACGCCACGCGCCGCAAAAACCAGTTTTGATTGCCTTGAATTCATGGGAGTCACCTCTCTTGGTGTCCATGAACCTAATTGTTGCGCGCACGATGGGTAGACGCGATAATGGGAACTTATCGTTGCAGTGGGAACAACAATCGATCTGAATCACGTGGCCTGGTTCGTGCGCGTCGTCGAAAGCGAAAGCTTCACGCGGGCCGCCGAAGGCTTGGGTCTACGCAAGTCGTCGTTGAGCCGGGCAGTGAGTCGACTCGAAGAGGATCTCGGCGTGCGCTTGCTCCAGCGCACCACGCGGCGGCTGAGTTTGACCGACGCGGGGCGCGCCTACTTCGCGCAAGCTCGCAGCGCGCTTGCAGGGCTCGCCGATGCAGCGGCGACCGTGTCCGATATGGGAAAAGAGCCGCGTGGTGTCGTTCGCCTCACCACGCCAGTCGACATTGGCGTGATCTTGCTGACCGACGTGATCGCTCGCTTCGTGAGCGACTATCCGCTGATTCACATCGACCTGTCCCTGACCTCGCGGGTCGTGGATTTGGTGGCCGAAGGCTTCGATCTGGCAGTTCGCGCCGGTCGCCTCGAGGACTCCTCGCTGATGGCGCGCCGGGTTGGCAGCGCCGATCTCGGGCTATTCGCTGCGCCAAGCTACTTGAGTCGCAAGGGCACCCCCGCGTCGTTGGCCGAGCTCGCAAACCACGATTGCGTGCTGTTCCGCGGTCGGGATGGGCATGGTGAGTGGAAGCTGAGCGGCCCTTCCGGAGAAGAGTCGATTCACGTGAAGGGGCCGGTGTCGGTGGACGACCTGCTGCTCGTCCAGCAGGCGGTAGAAGCCGGCATCGGGATCGGGTTGCTGCCTTTGTTCGTGGTCGGTTCCTGCGCAAAACACCGTGAGAAAAGCCGGCTGGTGCGACTTTTGCCCGACGCCGCGCTGCGCGGCTCGGCGCTCCACGTGGTGAGCCCGTCGGCACGCCATCAGCCCACCCGCGTCGCACTGTTTCGTGATTTCCTGTGCGAGGCGCTCGCCGCACTCGACGGGCAAGCCAAACCAGCGTCAACGCCGGTGATTCGCAAGGTGCGAGCGCGCTAGACTGTTCGCTCGGCGAGGGAGTCGCCGGACTCGGAGGAGGGACGAACTTCATGCACGGCATCATTCACTTGGAGCTCCAGAACTTCGTCGTGGGAAACTACGGGGCGCCGGCGTGGCAGACCTTGATCGAACGCGCCGGACTGACGGGTCAGATCTTCACGCCGCTGAACGCGTATCCGGATGGTCAAATCGTGAGCCTGGTCGGGGCAGCCGCGAGCATGACTGGCATTGCTGCCGTCGACCTGTTGGAAGCCTTCGGAGAGTATCTGGTGCCACGCTACCTGGCGCTCTACGGCAAGTTGCTCAAGCCAGAGTGGACCACACTCGACGTGATCGAGCGCACCGAGCAAACGATTCACCGGGTCGTGCGGCTACGCCAACCCGGGGCGCTTCCGCCCAAGTTGAAGACCGAGCGCGTGTCGGCCAACGAAGTGATCTTGACCTACGACTCCGAGCGCAAGCTGTGCCCGGTGGCGCGCGGCATCGCGCGCGGGCTGGCCAAGCAATTCAATCAAGCGTTGACCATCGACGACGTGGCCTGCATGCACCGCGGAGCTCCGGCCTGCATCATTCGCTTCACGACCCCCGCGGGCTCCTCGGCCGACCCTGTAGGGTGATGTGGGTATTGGCGCGCGCGAAGCGCGGAATCCGCTAGCTGGCGGAAACCCTTACGTAGTTTGCATTTCCGTCCGTTTCTCAGGTCGAGAATGGTCGGATCTGCCGGAAGCTTCGTGGGGAGTCTTGAAGACATCGTCGCGCGCGGCGATTTCGTGGTGCCACCGTACCCGGCCGCTGCCATGCGGCTGCGCCGGATCGTCGACACGGCAAACTTCGGACTTTCCGAGGTGGCCGAGGCGGCATCTACGGATCCAGCGCTGGCCGCAACGCTGCTGCGAGTGGCCAACTCGAGCCTCTACCGCGGTAGCGGCGGAGCGATCACTACCGTCGGGCGCGCCGTGCATCGGCTCGGTGCGCGCTCGGTGGCGTCGATCGCGATCGCTGCGGGGCTGGCGGCGGGGGCGTGCGCGGACGGTGTGCTCGTCGACGTCAAATACCGCGTGTGGCGCTGCTCGGTGAGTTGCGCCCTCGCTTGCCAACAGCTCGCCGGCCCGCGCTCGCTCGATCCCGAAGAGGCGTTCTTGGCGGGACTGCTGTACGGCTTCGGACGCTCGGTAGCGGTCGGATGCTTGGAACGCGTGCTGCCCAATCCGAAAGGTGCAGAGCGCACGCTGCTCGAGTGGTTGCAAACAGTGGAGCCTCATCGACACGCGCTCGCACGTCGAGTTGCCGAGCAGTGGCAACTCCCGGCCGAAATCGTCCAGGCGGTGGCGACGAACGCGAGCAATGGGACGCCCAATCCCATGGCCACGTTGGTCGCGCTCGGCGATCGCTTGGCGTCAGCGATCGATCGGGGCGCGAGCGCCGAACAACTCGCCACCACCCCAGGTGTCGCCGCGAACGAACGTCGCCTGGTGACCGAGTTCGCGATCGGCCTCCCGCAAGCGCTGGAGGCGCTGGTCGAACCAGCGGAGCCGACCAAGCGAAAATCCGGGAATGCGGTGAGCAAGCCGCCCTCGGCGCTCAACGGCGAGCAGCACGCGGCCACGGTGCCGGTGGTTGATCTGAAAAATCGCAAGGAGCCCGTCCAGCTCGAGACGCTGGCGGTTGCGCAGGAAGGCGTCGCGTTTCTCAGTCAACGTCCGATGCAGGAAAGCTCCGTCGCTCGCCTCGCAATCGGAACGCCACCCAAGGTGGTCGAGGGTTGGTTCAGCATCGCCCTGTGCGTTCCGGAGCGCGGGCGCTATCGCATCGAGGCGCAAGCGTTCGCTGCCAGCCGCGAGCTGAAGGATCTGCTCCTCGAGCTTTGGACCGCCGCCAAGCGACGTTAACGTTAAGACGGGTGGTCGCGCCCTCGTTCGCTTGACGCGTTCAGGGTCGAGGGGTCACCATCTTCTCAGCGCAATGGCCCACCCTAGTCGGCCTTCCACGGCCTATTTTGTGTTCTTCATCGCGGCAAGCAGCGCGCTCTCCTGTGCAAGCGATCCGGAATCGATGCCGCAATGCTGGGCAACTGCCCAAGGCTGCGGCGGCGTTCCGAATACGTCCACGGGCGGCTCGACCAGCGGCGGCTCGGCGACTTCCACCACTGGCGGGATCATCGCGAGCGGCGGAGTCCTGACCACCACCGGCGGTTCGACTCCGACTAACACCGGAGGAACTGGAGGAACCGCCACGGGTGGACTGGGCGGAGCGTCTTCCAAAGGAGGTACGACCGCTACGAGCGGCGGCGCTGCCACCGGCGGAAAAGCAAGTTCTGGCGGAAGGACGAACACAGGCGGTCGAATCAACGGCGGCGGAACCTTCGGCGGAGGTGGCAAGGCGGGCAGGGGCGGTGCGGCGGGCGCGGGCGGGGTCGGCGGTGCGGGCAAGGCGGGCAACGGTGGAGGCGGCGGAACGAACGCCGGCGCGGCCGGCGCGAATGCTGGTGCCGGCGGCAAAGCAGGCGGCGGCGCGAGCGCAGGCGGTGGCGCAAGCGCAGGCAGCGGAGGCAGCAACGCTGGAGCGTCGAGCGGCGGAAGCGCCGGAACGAGCACTGGCGGCACCACCGACGAAGGCGGTGCGCCGAATGGCGGCGACGGCAACGAAGCCGGCGCGACGCCGTAACCTCACCAGCGAGCGCGGCTAGAAAGCGACGTCGGTCGCTGCACCCGTATAGGTGACGCTCTTGTCCGGAGTCGGACTGAACGTGAAGCCAACCGCTTTGGTTGGCGTCACGCGCACGATCTGAAACGTGCGACTCGCGAGCTGCGAGGCGAAACTGCCCTGCCTGGCGCCAAAGCTCAGAGTGGAGCTGGCTTCGTGCCAGGTGATGGGAATCGTGCTGAATTTCCCTTGCTCGTAGTCGTAGGTGAGACCGTCATCCTCGTAGAGCGTGAACGTTGTGTCCGCTCCGGTGTACACGAACAGCGTGATGGGATCCGCCGGTTTTTCTTGGGTGTATTGGAGTTCTGGACCGAACGGTACGATCGAACCGGCCAGCACGTAGATGGGGATTTGATCGAGCGCAGCTGGGGCGGCCGCGACGGTTTGCGCGCCCGCCGAGCGAGCGCCAGTCCAGAAATCGTACCAGCCGGAAGCGGTCGGCAAGACCACTGAGCGGGTTCGCGCCTGGTAGCTGGTCACTGGACACACCAGTAGCGCCGGACCAAACATGAACTCGTCCGACACATTGCGCACGGCGGGATCGCTTCGAAACGCCATCACCAACGGGCGCTGAATGGTCGCATCCTTCTGAGTGACCGCTCCTGCGAGTGAGTAGACGTATGGCAAGAGCCGGTAGCGCAGACGGTCGAACTTGAGCTGGGCCTGATACGTAGCGCTGGTGTTGCCTCCGAACTCCCACATCTCACGCTTCGGCGCCTGCCCGTGCACGCGCAAAATGGGTAGGAACGTGGCGAACTCGAACCAGCGCGCGTTCAGCTCCTGCCACTCGGCGCCGCCGTTCGCGAAACGCGTCGGAACGGCGTAACCACCGGAATCCATTGTCCAATATGGCATACCGGAAAGGGCGAAGCCGAGCCCGGCCGAGAGCTGCTTACGCATACCGGTCCAGGTCGCAGTGACGTCTCCGGACCACGTGGTGGCGGCGAAGCGCTGCTGACCGGCGAAGCCATTGCGAGTCAGGATGAACACACGCTGATTCGCGGCCGCGCCGCGCTGACCCTCGTACAGGCCGCGACTATGGTGCAGCGAGTAGGCGTTCAGTACGCGGGAGCCGGTGCCGAGCGCGGTCGGATTCATGTGGCTGCGCACGGTCTCCAAGTGACTCGCCGCGGTGTTCTTGGGCGCGACGTCTTCATTGATGTCGGGCTCGCTCGCATCCGCCCACCACGCGTCGACGCCTTTGTTGAATAGGGTGCTCTGCAGCTGCGACCAGTACAGCTTACGCGCGTCGGCGCTGAATGCGTCGTAGTACGTGTAGCCATAGTTCAAGAAGTCTTTGAGGTTCTCGGTCAGGTTGGGTTGATACAGAAACCCTGCCTGGTTGAGCGCCGTGAAGTTCGAGGTGCCCGGGTAGAACTTGGGCCACACCGAAATCATCAAATGCGCGTGATAAGTCTCGTGGATTTGACGCACCCAGCCGGCAGGGTCGGGAAACCGGCTGGCCTCGAAAGCGTGCGAGCCCCAGCCATTTTCAGCCCAGTACTGCCAATCCTGTACGATGTTGTCGATCGGGATCTGACGCGAGCGGTAGCCCGCGAGCACGTCCAGGCTCTCTTGCGCGGTGGTGTAGTGATCGCGCGACTGCCAGAAGCCAAAGGCCCAGATCGGAGGCATGGTGGCTTTGCCGGTGAGCGTGCGATAGCCCGAAACCACGCTATCGAGCTCGGGGCCGTACACGAAGTAATAGTCGATGCCGTCGCCGACCTCCGACCACAGCGAGGTGGTGCGCGCGGTGACTGGAGGCTTCCAGCGCAGGGACGCGGTGTTCACGTCGATGTCGCTCGTCCATTGCACGCGTAGCGGGTAGCTCTCACCGGCTTGCAGCCGAACTCGTGCGATGTCGGTCGAGGGCAACCAGCCCTGACGGTAGTGATCGACCACGCGCTGGCCCGCTACGTCGACTTGAATCGTGCCGGACGAATGCGCGTAGAACAGGTAGTCGCCGGTGGCCGTTGCTTGAATCTGCGCTTGTAGATTGATGCTTCCGCTGTTGGCCCCGGTCAGGTTTCCGTCGGTCTGATAACCGACCCCGGGAATTTGCACCGGTTGTCCGAGGTCGCCGAAACGCGTGAACGAGGTATTGTCCCAAAGAATCCCGTAGCCACGACTCGAGACCAGAAACGGCACGAATACCTCGGTGTTGTACTGGTGAAAGTCGAGGTCGTAGTCCTTGATGTCCAAGAGTCCTTGCTGGTGCTGCCCGAGGCCGTACAGGGATTCGTCGGCGTTGGGCTGCCACTCCTGCCGCACGTTGCTGGTCTGCTCCTTCTGCACCGTGGCTGGGGTGAGCGTGCGCCCGCCGCCGGCCTTTTCAGCCAGAATGGGCTGGTCCTTGTCGTCGCGAAAATCGACCACACCGCTCGCCAGATCGACGTGAACGGTGAGCCGCGCGGTCTTGATCACCGCCTCGGTTTGGCTCGTTACAAGAGTGCCTTTCGTCGGCACGCAGCGCTTGTCCGCGGCCGTGATGCTGGTGCGCGTGAAGAACCCGGCGCTCTTCGCGTACGCGACGCGCACGATGTTGTCGGCGCAGAGCTCGACCTTCAGCTTGCCATCACCCACGGTAAACACCGGCACGTCCAGCACGCTGCCGCCAGCGCCGCCCGCGCCACCGTCCGTGCTCTGCCCGCCGACATTTCCGCCTCCCACCCCGGCTCCGCCAACTCCACCCGACGCACCTCCGTCACCCTTCGAGCCCCCCTGCTCCGCCCCCGCGTTCGCACTCCCGCTCGCTCCGCCGTTTGCCCCGCTTGCTCCGCCGTTTGCGCCGCTCCCTCCTCCGCTGCCGTCCCCTCCGCCATTCCCGGTCCCTCCCCCACTTCCGTTCCCGCTGCCGCCCCCGTTCCCCACTCCCCCGGCCGTTCCTCCCTGCGCCGAACCTCCGGTCCCGACCCCGGGACCGCCTCCACTTGCCGCAGCGCCCGCCCCTCCCCCGCTGCACGCCGCCAAAATCAGCGAAAACAGCCCAGCAAGCGGGGAGTGCGCGGACGGAACTGGAAATGAATAGCGTGAATGATTCATGAGCCTCGACGCCGGTTCGGTGGATCCCGAGCCGCACCGAAGAAGAGTCGGTTTGGCGAAAAGAAGCGGCGCACAAAAGCGCCAACCGCCCCGCAAGCCGATGTCGATTTGCGCGGTGCGCGAAGATTAGCGCTTGGCCCGAAGCTTTGCCGTGGACCCGCGCACCAAGAGGTCCACCGGCGCAACCTCGAGTTTCGCCCGGTCATCCACGCGTTCCACCAGCTCGACCAGGCGCGACATGGCCCGCCGGCCCATGTGCTCCTTGACCACCCCGATCGTGGTGAGTGGCGGATCGGAGTACTTGCTCATCACCACGTCGTCGAACCCCACCACGCTCAGGTCCCGGGGCACGCGGCGCCCTGACTCACGCGCAGCGCGCAGCGCGCCTGCCGCCATTTCGTCGTTCGCACAGAACAGACCAGTGACGCTCGCGCCCCGCGCGAACGCCTTCAGCGCAGCGTCATAGCCGGCTTCGTAAGACAATGCCTCGGCCTCGATCAAGTTCGCGGCTCGCGAGAAGCGGCGCTCGTGTTTGTCGAAGGCCGCCCGAAACCCGGCCAGACGTTGCTCGACGCTGGGAACGGGCGAACGCGGCAAGAGCATGGCGAGCTGCGAATGACCGAGCAGGATCAGGTGCTCCGCGGCCAGGCTGCCGCCGCGCGCGTTGTCAATCTGGAGCAGGTTGACGCCACGCACTTGCGGGAAGGTGTCGACCAGCACGACAGGAATGCCGAGCGAGGTAATGTCGCGGATCATCCGCGGCTCGATGCGGCGCATGAACATCACGCCCTCGGCGTTCTTCTCGCGCACGATTTTGGGCAAGTCCTGGGGCGATTTGTAGGTCGTGTCGATGTACGAGAAGAGCAAGTTGTAGCCGCGCTCGATGGCCTCCTTGACCGCGCCCTGCACCACCGACGAGTAGAACTGGTTGGCCAGCAAATCATCGGATTTGTAAAAAACGATACCGACGTTGTGGATCCGTTTGCGTGCGAGGCCCGCAGCCGCGGCGCTGGCGTGGTAGTTGACCGCGCGCGCCGCCTCGAGCACGCGCCTGCGAACCCCCGCGCTGATGCTCTCGTTTGGATTATCGTTGAGCACGAAAGAGACCGTGGCCGTGGACACCCCCGCCCGTTGGGCCACGTCTCGAATGGTTGCACGCTGCGTGCGCATCTTCGCCTCCGCGCAATAGCCGATCGCCGCGCCCGCCGCGCGGTCGCCCCCGAAATCGCGAAAAAAGCTGCAAAACGCGGGACGCCCGCGGTCGACCGACACCGTTCGGGCGCCCCGGCCGCCGGCCTTTGCCAAATGAAACGACCCGAGAAGCCGGGGCGCTGCATCCGCTGTTTTATCGGCGCCAGCCAAGAGCGCCGAGGGGCATCGAGCCGCGCAGGGAACCGTTCAGATGCTGAGACACACCTGGGTTGCCCTGGTTACCCTGGCCTCGGTGGCCTGCTCATCGGCGACCGAGACCCCGGAGGCGCCGATGGCGGGGGCGTCGGGTGCCCCATCGGCCCCGGGTTCCGGCGGAGGCAGCGCGAACCAGACCCCGACCGGGCTCGATCCGCACGCCGGCATGGAGCTCAGCACGTCCGCCTGCGCCGGTCTCAAGCTCACGCCAGCGACGCTGCCCCCGGTGCTGGATCTGGTGGTCGACACCAGCGCCTCGATGAGCCTGACCGCACCCACCACGCGCGGTAAGAGCAAATGGGCCATCACGCGCGAGGCGCTGCGCGAAGCCATCGCAGGGTTGCCCGATAGCGCTGGAGTCGGCCTTCTTTATTATCCGAACATGCCGACCACTCCGAGCGATAGCGCGCGCGACGTCTCGGCTTGCGTCAACGTCGACACGCAAATCCCAGTCGAACTGCTCGGCGAAGCGGGCTCTGCACACCGCCTGCGCATCGAGGACTCGCTCGAACGTGCCAAGCCGAACGGCGCGACCCCGACCCACGACGCTTACTCCTATGCGCTCGCGAACGGCCTCGGCAAGGTCGACCTTCCCGGTCAGCGCTACGTGCTGGTCATCACTGACGGCGCGCCTACGCTAGCTCAAGGCTGCCTCGGGCCAGGCGTGCCGCAATCACCGCAGCCGACGCAGCCGATCCTCGACGCAATCTGGACGGCCCGCTCGGACCGAGCGGTTCGCACCTTTCTGATCGGTTCACCGGGCAGTGAAGACAATGGCGCCGGCGGTGACATGCGTCCCTGGCTGTCGACCGGCGCTGTGCTGGGTGGCACCGCCATTCCCGGGTGTAACGTCGATGGCCCCAACTATTGTCACGTCGATTTGGTGGACGAGAGCGACTTTGCCAGCGGGCTCCGCGCGCGCCTTTCACAAATCGTGGGGCAGCTGGTGTCGTGCTCGTTCGAGCTGCCCGTAGAGCCCGGCGGTGCCGCGCTCGACCCGACGCGCATGAACCTACTGTTCACTCCCAGCGGTTCAGAAGAGCCGCAGCTCGTGGTGGAAAACCCCGAAGCCAACTGCTACTTCGGCTGGCAGCGTCGCGAAAATACGCTGGCGCTGTGCGGTGAGACCTGCGAAATCGTGCGCCAAGATCCGGGCGCCAAGCTCGAGCTGCTGCTCGGTTGCGCCACGCAACAAGTTCCAGCCCGCTGAGCCGGTCGCGGGTGCTAGCCTGCCTGCGTGCCCCGGACGCTAGTACGCACTCGCAAGACGGCGTGCTGGCGACCGCCTTGGATGTACCTGCTGTTGGGGCTGGTGGCCGTAGCCTGCAGCCGCGCACCCAATCAGCCGCACGCCAGGGGCAGCGCGAGACCCGAGAGCAATCAGCTCTTCCAAGATTACGTGGGCTCGGAGGCATGCGGGCGTTGCCACGTCGCCGAGTACGAAGCCTTCCGTAACTCACCCATGCACCGGATGACCCGCGCGGCCGCGAACACCGAAATTCGCGCGCCATTCGCGGGAGAAACATTTACCCTTCAGGGTGATAAGACTCGCCTATTCAGCGAGCGCGGGGAGCGACGCTTGGAGCTCACCCTGCGCGATGGTTCGAGCACGGTGTTTCGGCTGACCAAGCTGATCGGCGGCCGTTATCGCGAAGATTTCGTGGGCATCGAGCTCGACCCCAGAAACCCGGAGCGCACCCTGGGCGAAGAGCGCATCTTGCCGGTCTCGTATCTCTTGTTCGATCAGAGTTATCGTTACAAGGGCTATTCGGTGTTGGTCACCGAGCGACCGCGGCTGGAACCAGGGCAGACTTGGCGGCAGACCTGCATTTTCTGTCACAACACCGCGCCCGGCCTCTCGACCCTGCTGGATGAGCTACACGGCCCCGGTTCGCCGAGCTACCAGGGCTCGGCGAGCGACGACGCGCCGCCCGATCGTCGATTTCGCTATCCCGTGCACGACGCGGCGGGGCTCGCGAGCGCGATCAAGAGTGAGTCTGCACGCCTCGGCACGCCCCCCCAAGCCGCGGATTTGCAAGGCCTCTTGCGCGACGCGATGAAGCAAACGCGCAACGCCTTCGCCGAGCGACACTTGGTCGAGCTCGGCATCGGCTGCGAAGCCTGTCACGGGGGAGGCCGCGAGCACGCGAACGCGCCGCACGCGGTGAAGCCTTCGTTCAGCCCACAGAGCCCATTTTTCTCGGTACAAATGGCCGACGGCGCGCCGTTGACCCCCGCGCTCGAAGTCAATCGCGCCTGCGCGAAGTGCCACACCGTCTTGTTCTCCCGCTACCCATACACCTGGGAGGGCGGCAAGCGACGTGACAACCCCGGCGGCAGCCCGATCAATTCGGGCGAGGCGCGCGATTTCTTGCTCGGGGACTGCCGCAGCCAGTTGTCCTGCACTCACTGCCACGACCCGCACGGCGAAGATTCGCGTGCGCACCTCGACGCGCTGGCA
Organism: Polyangiaceae bacterium; assembly: GCA_035549735.1. Classification (GTDB taxonomy): domain Bacteria; phylum Myxococcota_A; class Polyangia; order Polyangiales; family Polyangiaceae; genus PMG-095. Next base: position 104,746 of record DASZQI010000062.1, read on the forward strand.
GGCGACGCCGGCGATCGCCTCTGCACGAATTGTCATCGCGCGCTAGCCGAGCCTCGCGCCGCTCAGGCACACAGCCATCACCAAGCAGACAGCGCGGGCAATCATTGCCTCTCGTGTCACATGCCCCGAAAGAATCTGGGGCTCGCCTACCAACTCACGCGCTACCACCGCATTGGCTCGCCGACCGACGTGGCGCGCGTTGAGCACGATCGCCCCCTCGAATGCGCGCTGTGCCACGCCGACAAGAGCGTGGACCAGATCGTAAAGACCATGGAGCGCTGGTGGAACCGCCGCTACGACCGCGCTCGCCTGACCGAGCTGTACGGCGGCGATTTGAGCGTCGGCGCGCTGCGCGCCACCTTGCTCGGCGGCCTGCCGCACGAACAAGCCGTAGCGGCGGCGGCGGCAGCAGACCAACGCCGAACCGAGCTCTTGCCTTCGGTGACTGGGGTGCTCGGCAACGAGTACCCGTTGGTGCGCTACTTCGCGAAGCGCGCCGCTGACCAGCTCGCGCACGCGCCGCTGCCAGTGGATCCGGGCGCGCCGCGTGCCGAAATCGAACGCGCGCTGGAAGCCTGGAATCGCGCGCGAACTCCACCCTAGGCGTAGCGCCTGGCTCCTAAGCGCCGCGCCTATCTTACACTCTCGCATGGATGATTGGAGTGAGTGCGCGCTCGCCCATCGAAACCGGCTATGCTGCTGTACTGAAGCGTGCATCACCGCTCAGTTCCGGCATCTTTGCGCGTTCAGGCGACGTTCTGCTTCGTCGACCTCGCGGGCTTCACGGCGCTCACTGAAGCACAAGGCGATGAGGACGCTGCCGACGTGGCCACGCGCTTCGCGGAGCTGACACGCTCGGCGCTCGCTGACGGTGATCGACTCGTCAAGACCATCGGAGATGCGGTGCTGGTCACCTGTCCCGATGCGAGCTCGGGCGTGGCCTTGGTCGAGCGAATGTTGGTCGAGGCGGCCAATGAACCGCTATTTCCTGCACTGCGCGCGGGCCTGCACCACGGTGAAGCGATCGAACGCGGCGGCGACGTCTTCGGTGCGGCGGTCAACCTGGCCGCGCGCGTCGCGGGCGAAGCGAACGCAGGAGAGGTGCTCGGGACCGAGCCCATCGCGGACGCCGCGCGCGCGTCGGGTATTCCGGTCGCCGAGCTCGGCGCGATCTCGCTCAAGAACGTGCGCCAGGCGATCCCATTGTTCTCGCTCGCGCTGGTGCTCGGCGAGAGCGACACGCCGCTCGACCCAGTTTGCCGAACTCCGATCGACCGCCGCGCCGCGGCCGGGCGCCTACGCTACCGAGAGCGCGAGTTTTGGTTCTGCTCGCTGACCTGCGCCGCGGCCTTTGCCAGCAACCCCACCTGGCACGCGGGCAACAGCGTTCGACCGCTCTGAGCGTTAGGCAGAGCCCGGCGGGGCCATGCTGTCGCCCCGCGGTGGAGGAACCAGGCTTTCGTAGCCGGGAGAGCGGAGCTTGCCGGTCACGAAGCGCAGCGCGTAAATGGGCGGCAAGTTCTGAGAAACGACGCTGAACGATTCACCGCCGTTCTCGCTGATCCACAGGTTGCCGGTAGTGCTGCCCAGCGCAAGCAAGGTGCCGCTGCCGTCCACGTCGAGCGAGTGGCGATAGACGAGATCGTAAGCGAAACGATCCGGTAGACCGCGCGTCTTCGCCTCGAAGCTCTTACCGCCATCGCGGGTCTGCATCACCACCAGCCGGCGATCCACCGGGATGCGACGATCGTCCTTGGTCGCGGGCACGAACCACGCGGTTTGCGGATCGTGCGGGTGGGCCGCGACTGCAAAGCCGAATGCGCTCGGCTTGGCGCTCGTCAACTCCACGAACGACTTCGCGCCGTTCTCGGAACGGAAGATGCCGTTGTGATGCTGCACCCACACCACGTCCGGATTCGCGCGACAGCACACGAGCCGATGCGGATCCTGCGTGTTCGGATCCTGAGCCTGATCCGGAGGGACGTAGTCGGCGCGTAGGCCCTCGCCTTCGAGCGAGAAGCTTGCGCCTGCGTCGCGCGTGCGCCAAATGCCGCCGCAGGAAATGCCGAGCAAAAGGTGATCCGGATCCCGCGGATCGACCGCAATCGAGTGAATCCCGGGGCGATCCATGCCGCCGCCGAACCATTTCTTGCGCTCGGGACGGTCCCATAGCGAGCGCATGAGCTGCCAGCTCTCACCGCGATCGTCCGAGCGAAATAGGCCGCCCGGTATCGTTCCGGCCCAGATGCGACCCGGGCGCTCGGGACCACCTGATTCCAGGCACCAAATCAGCTCGAGGTTCCAGTTTCGCTCCCCTCCGCGCACTGGATCGACGTCGACCTCTCCATCCGGCTTCGGCGGATACGCTGGCGGGGGCAGCTCGCGAAAGGTGCGCCCGCCGTCCTCCGAGCGATGCAACTTGTTGCCGAAATGTCCGTGGCTGATGACGACGTACAGCGTGCCTTCGCGAACATCGGGCAGCAGCGTCGGTACGTTGTCGCCTTCGAAGACCACGTCGCGCACGTCCCAACGCGAGGACGAGCGCTCGATGATGAATAGCCCCTTGCGAGTCGCCACGAACAATCGTTCGATCGAGCCCATCTTCGCTTTCTCCTCAACCGCCCGACAGCGCCTGCATCAGCCAGATCTCCGATGTCTCGGCGATCGGAAACGAGAGCCGCACCCGATCTTGCACCAACACGCCGTCCACGAACACCGCCACGTGGTGACGAACGTGCCCCTGGTCGTCCAGTACGTAGCCCCGCGCCCGCGGAGCACGCTCGAACGCGGACTCGAGCGCCGCTGCGAGCGTCGAGCCGGAAACCTCGAGCTGAGACAAGCCCAGGTGCCGCTCTAGGTTCGGAGTGAAATGCAGTTGCGCCATCTATCAGGCAGTTCCCAGCCAAAGTGTAGGCGAATTTGCGGCCCCGAGGATACGTCGGCGAGCGCCGCTAACCCGGCTCGCCACCCCCGAGGCCGTCCGCGGATTCCGTCACGGCGCGATGCCGAACCGCCCCGCTGCCCGTGCGGACGCCTCAGTTCAAGGCCGAGCTCGGCACGGCCGCCCCGGCATTGAGCGCCCGTGACAGCTCGTGCAGCCGTTCGACCAGCCGACAAAGCCGTTCCCCAGGGTCGAGTTCCTCGAGCAGCAGTTGGCGCTCGTCGGGATCGGCGATCAGGGTGGCGGCAACGCGATCTGCCCACGCGCCAACCGCCTCGTCGTCGCGCGAACGCTGGCAAATGTCGCGCACCGCCGTCGGCAGGTACGGGGCGAGCCGCGACCAACACGTGCTGAGCTCTTGCTGAAACGCGCTGAGCGCGAGGCGGTCCTTCGGGGTCACGTCTTCCAGCCATTCGACGCGAACCACCCGATACGAAAGTGTCGCCGGCAGTTCCTCGCGAATGCGCACCCGGCCGAGGCCTCGAAGCACGATGTCCCAGCGCCCGTCCGCGCGCCGTTCCTGTTTCACGACCTCACCGACTCCGCACAGCGGGTGAATCGGTGGGCGCCCCTCGTAGTCTGCCTCGAACCCCGGCTGAAGACGCGCCACGGCCATGCAGCGCCGACCGGCGACCACATCGCGTGTCATCTCCCGGTAGCGCGGCTCGAACACGTGCAGGGGCAAGAACCCCCCCGGCAGGAGCACCACGTTGGGCAGCGGGAACACCGGCACTTCGGTGAGCTCGAGCGGCGGCGCTTCAGGACCGTCTTGGGGCATCGCGCTCAGTATACGATAAGCACGCGAAAACCCCTGGGAATCGCCTGGGTGCGCGACGCGCGCCGGCTTTTCCCGTAGGGAGGGGCGGTTGGCCGCCGTCTAACCCCACGTGAACCGGAGTACAGCAGCGCCTTGGAAAACCTCGAAGGGGCCGTCGCGCGCATCCTCGCCGGGGACGCGTCGGCCTTTCAGGAGATCGTGGACGCGACCAGCGCCACGCTCGTTCGCTTGAGTGCGCGCCTGATGGGCAACTTGGCCGACGGAGAAGACGTGATGCAAGAGGCTTACTTGAAGGCGTACCGCGGCCTGGTCGAAGGGCGCTTCGATGGGCGTGCGCAGCTCGGCACCTGGTTGCGCCGTATCGTGGTCAACAGCGCGATCGACACGCTGCGCGCCCGCGCGCGCGCGCCCAGGCCTTCGGAGGACGCCGCAGACACGCTGGCCGACGACAGCGCTTCGGCCGAAACCACGCTCGCCCTGCGGGAGCTCTCCGACTGGCTCGCCGCACTGCCCCCTGACCAGCGCGCCGCCTTGGTGCTGAAGTCGATCGAAGGGCACACCTCCGCGGAGGTGGCCGAGATCTTGGGTTGCAGTGAGGGCGCGGTCGAGCAGCGCCTGGTTCGCGCTCGCGTCACACTCCGGGAACGGAGCGGCGAGTCATGAGCGCGAACGACGACGTCGAAGCGCGGTTGGGTCGCCTCGGCGCGAGCACCGCCTCGCTACGACCGTCACCCGGATTCCGAGAACGCACCTTGCGGGCCATACAGGCGGAGGCCAGCGTCAGCCTGCGAGCGAACCTGTCCTGGGGCGCTCGGCGATTCATGCCGATCGCCCTGGCGTTCGCGCTAGGCGCGGTTTCCTGGGCGGTGTTGAGTGAACATGCGCTGACCGCGACGCTCGCCACCTCGTTCGGCGAAATGGAGCTCGAGTGGTGAGCGGAGCGCGCGCCAAGCTGGTCGCCGCGGTGGCGGCCGTCTTTCTTCTCGGAGCGGTCGCCGGCGGGGGCGCCGTGTACGCTTACACCCGCAGCGACTACGCGCTGCTCGCCAACGATGATTCGGGCGAGCTGCGCGAACGCCGACGCTTTGCCGCGCTCAAACGCGAGCTCGATCTGGACGATACGCAAGGCGAGAAAGTACGCGCGGTGCTGCAGCGCTATCGCCCCGAGCGACGGCGCCTGATGCGCGCGACTTTCGAGCAGTGCGGTAAGCCGCTCGAGGAACAGAAGACGCGCATGGACTCGGAAATTCGCGCACTGCTGCGACCAGAGCAGCACGCCCGATTCGAAGCGTTGATCAAAGCGCAGAGCGAGCATTTTCCCTTCGCTGCGGGCAAATAGACCTTGCCGCTGCCAGCGATGTTCGCTAGACGGTCCCCTGTTGCCGTTGCCAGCCCCCGGGGTTGGCATTCCGGGAATCCGGTGTGAATCCGGAGCTGCCCCGCAGCGGTATGAGGAACGAACCCCGCCCCGAAGCACTGGTTCAAAACCGGGAAGCGGCGGGTAGTAGCTGACCCGAGGAAGCTCGGGTCGCGCCTCGAGCCCGAAGACCGAACGCGCGACGGCGCCAGTTCACTGGCGTCAGGCCGAACCCTTCGCGGGAAAGCGGTTCGGCAGGCGCTCCCACTATGTCGAGCCGATTTCGCGCGCAATGGTTCAGCCGCTCGAGCTATTTTTGCTCGTGGCTGCTTCTGCTTTCGGGCGGGTCCGCACTCGCCGCCGAACCCGAACCTGAAGTGGTGATCGAGGGCGAGCGTCCGCAGCCTCAGGCGCCGCCGCGGTCAGCCCACGTGTCCGGCTCGGTGATCCTGGCGGAGCGCTTGGAGCAGGCTGGTGTGACCGCAGCGGATGCGCTCCGGGAGGTGCCCGGCGTTCAAATCGTGCAGCTCGGTGGCTTCGGCGCGCCGGCGACGCTCAGCTTACGCGGAGCCAGCGCCGATCAGACGCCGGTCTACCTGGGCGGCGTGCGTATCAACGACGACGTCGGGGGTACCGCGGATCTGGCAGAAATTCCGCTGTTCATGGTGGAGCGGGTCGAGGTTTATCGAAGTCACGCGCCGCTCGTGGCCGACCAATTCGGTATCGGCGGGGCGATTTTGTTCGAGCCGCGCAAGCCGCGCGACGAAGCGCGCCTTCGTGCCATGGCCGGCAGCGCCGGGGCGCGCAGCGGCGGCCTATCCGCGGGGCACGCAAGTGAAGAGCGCGGGGTCCTCGCGGGCGTCGAGCGTTCGGCCGCCGACAACGGCTACTCCTTCCAGAGTGGGAACGGCACTGCGTTCGTGAACTCGGACGACGGCACGTTGCGCCTTTCCAACGCAGACGTCGCGAGCCAGAATCTGTGGCTACTCGCGCAGCAGAAGCTGGGCGAGGCCAAGCTGCGGTTGCTCTATCATCACGCGGACCGCGAGCTCGGCGCGCCGAAGCTCGCGCTCACGGCGTCGCGCCTGGCGCGCATTCGGTTGAACCGAGATTTGTTCGCGATAAGCTCTGCGGTTCCGGTCGAACCGTGGAACGGCTCGCTCGAGCTGGTTACGTCCGGTGTGGTTTCCGAGACCCAAGTGGATGACCCGCTCTCCGAGCTCGGCTACGCGGCGAAGAAGACCGCGACGCCGGCCGAGCGAATCGAGCAAAGCGTGCTCGCGCGCCAGGACTTGAACCGCTTTCGCCTGGCAGAGCAGTTCCTGGTTTCGGAAGAGCGTCTGCGCCGCATCGAGACCGCCAACACCGAACCGGTCGAGGTGCTGAGTGCCCGGCGGCTCGCCGCGCGGGCCGCGCTGGGCGTGGAGCTCGAAATCGCGGGACCCTTGCAGATCGAAGGGACGGTCGCCTGGTCCTGCTTCGGGACCGCGACCTCCGGCTCGGTCGGCTGCCCCGAGCACGCCGCCAATGGTCGCGTGGGCTTCGACCTGCGACACGCTGGCTATGAGTTTTACGGCAGCGTGGGTCGCTATCAAAACCCGCCCACCCTCGCCAAACTGTACGGCGCTTCACTGCTCTTGCGAGGTAACCCCGCCTTGCAAGCCGAGCTCGGCACGGCCGCTGAAGCGGGCGCGCGCTACCAACTGTTCGATCGCGCGCGAAACCGCCGGCTCTGGTTCGATGTCGCAAGCTTCGCGCGTTTCTCGACCGATCTCGTGACCTACGCGCGAACGCCGCAAGGTTACTTGATCCCGATCAACAGCCAGCGCTCGCGCACGCTCGGCGCCGAGTTCTCGCTCGGGGCAACGCCCTTTCGTTTCCTGAACGCCGAAGGCTCGCTCAGCCTACTGGACCCGCGCGACACGACCCCCGGACGCGCGACCCGAAACGACATTCTGTCCTTCAGCCGCCTCGTCGCAAGCGGCCTGTTGAGCGTCCGGGCCGAACCGGGGCGCGAGTGGATGCAGGCCTTTTCGGCGGGCCTACGCGTGTGGCACCAGTCGAGCCGCTACGTGGACCCAGCAGGGCTCGGCGTGATCCCGGAACAAACCTCGTTCGACTTGGAAGCCTCTGCGGAGTGCTTGGCCCGCGCATTGCGGGCGCAGCTGCGACTCACCAACCTATTCGCGAGTCGGCGCTTCGACAGCGTGGGCTTCGTCTTGCCGAACAGAAGCTTGTTCGTCTCTCTCGAGGCCGCGCTATGAAATCCGCGGGCCGATGGGTCGCAGGCTTGTCGCTCTTGCTCTTCGCATGCAACGTCGAAAGCACCGCGGGACAGAACGTCGGCACCGGCCAACCAAGCCACCCAGGCAGTGTCTGCCCCGACGGCGTGACCGTCCTACTCTCGGATTTTTTTTCCAGTCTGGTCGCGCTTTCCACGCTCGATGGCAACACCCAGTCGGCCTCTTTCTTGTCAACCGGCTCTCGCAAGACCGACGGCCTCTCGTTCGCGCTTTCGGGCGACGTGGTGTTGCCCAGCACGCGTACGCTCAGTGGTCGCGTGGTCTTGGTCGACCGCTTCGGTACGAACGTGATTACCTGGGCTAATCCAAGCTCCGCCGAGGTGCTCGGCCAGCTACCGGTTGGAACCGGGTTCGAATCCAACCCGAGCGACTATCTCGAGCTCGAAGACGGACGAGCCTTGGTCACCCGCTGGGGTGAAAATAGCGAGCCGGGTCGTCAAGCGTTCGACCGCGGCAGCGACGTTTTGGTGATCGACTCGCAAGGGTTTCAGCTGCTCGATTCAATCGAGCTGCCTCGCCACGACGAGCTGCCTCCGCGCCCTTCCAGCCTCTCTCGCGTTCGGGACTTGGTGATGGTGACGCTGGACCGCCTGTCACTGGACTTTTCGCTGACCGGCGAAGCCGAACTGGTTGGCATCTCCAGCGCAACGCTCGAAATCGAGTTCGTGCAGCGCTTCGTAGGCCTCAAGGGCTGCGGGCGGCCAGCCCTGTCGCCTAGCGGCAAGCTCCTGGCCGTTGCCTGTAGCGGGTCGCTCAACCGCAAGGGTGAGGTTTCGGATCTTTCCGAGAGCGGGCTCGTGCTGCTCGACGCCGAGAGTCGTCCACTCCGCGAGCTCCAGCGGTTTCCTGCGCAGACGCTGGCCGGTGCCGCTTTGCAAAGCAGCGCCGTTTTCGCGAGTGAAGACTTACTGCTGTGGAAGACTCAGACCGCACTCGGCGGCAGCGGAAACAACCGCTGGCTCAGCCTGAACGTCCGCGAGCAGTCGCTGCGCACGCTGCTCGAGGCGGGCCCTGACGAGGCCGGTACGGGCAAGGGCATCGTTTACGGCGGAATGGCCTGCGCGCCCGGCTGCTCCGACATTTGCTTGTTGGCGGACGCGGATCGCGGCGTTCTGCAGCGCGCACGCATCACCGCGGACGGCGCGGAGCTCCTGAGCCCACGGCAAGTCGAGAGCACGGTCGGGCTGCCGCCGCGCGACCTCAGCTTGCGTTGAACGCTACTCTTCGCACAGGGTCAGGCCCATTACGTGTTCGCAGTGCTCCTCCGGGTCCATCATGGCCGCGGAGATCACGTGGAACAGACGGCACTGGACGCTGTTGCCGTCTGCGACCGAGATGTCCCCGTACACGAACGGAATGTCCGGCAAACTCTGGCACTTCGTGTGACACGCTGCATCGTTCTGGAAGAAGTAAGGCGGAGTGTCCTCGGCGTTGCACGTATCCATGGTGATGGTGCAGAAGCCGTCGCAGTTGGTGCCGCAGCGCCCGTCTCCGCCGGGGCCTGCCTGGCGACAGTAGGCGGCGAGCTCGGTACCACCAGCGTAGCGCGCCTTGCCCGCGTACTTCAGCCGGCAAGCGATGTGATTGCCGTCCGGGTCGCCCACCGTTCCTTGCGGAAACAGGCTGCACACCTTCATGCACTGCTCTTTGTCTTTGTACTGGAGCGACGTGCCGATGCAGTACTGGGCGACCGTGTCGCAATACTGTTGGCACAGCGAACCGGTACCCGGCCCGGCACCGCTGCCTGCCTCTCCGGCGCTCGCCCCGGACCCGCCCTCGCTTCCCCCTTCGGCCCCGCTGCCGCCCTGGGTCATGACGGTATTGCCGCCCTGAACACCGCTGCCACCAGTGTGGCTTTGCCCGGCGCTGCCGCCGCCAGACTTCCCCCCGTTGCTCGTTTCCCCGGCATTTGCGGTGCCCCCCGTAGTGCCGGACGCACCACCCTCTTTCGAGCTCGAGCCGCTGGCACCGCCGATCGCTCCGCCAGCACCCAAGGTCGGATCGACGTGAGCGTCCTCGATGGCCAGGATGTTGTTGCAGGCAGCTAACGTGATCACCGCGCCGATTGCGGCGCGGGCCAACGTCTTCGCTCGAAAGCGGAGGGGGTTCGACATCAGAACTCTCCTTGGAGCAGCACACCCCCTGGGTAGAGGGTGGCCGTCGTCTTCGGTCGAGCCGCGGCGAGCGCGCCCTCCTTTTGAGACGGCGCCGAGAGCAGCAACGTCACACCGGTCACCACCAGCGCTCCGCCAGCGATGCTCGCCACCGTAGCGATGGTACCGGCTGATTGAGCGTCCTTGCGCAGTTCAACCCCGTGCGGAGTGCAGGCGGTAGCATCGCCCTTGCGACATTCGTCGAGTGACTGCTTGTTCTTGTCGTAGGCCAGGAACGCGAAAACACCGCCCACCGCCAAACCCGCCACACCGACTCCGCCCACCACGTAACCGACGACGCGCTGCGTGCTGCCATGTTGAACCGGCGCGGGCATCACCGCGGCCGACGGCGCGCTCGCAGGTTCGGCTGCTTGCGGCTCGGGCTTCAGCGCAGGCACCTCGAGGTTGGTGGTGTTGGCGCCGGCGGCGACTTCCACGGTCGTTTTCCAAGGAAGGTAGCCGGGCGCAGAGGCTTCGATCGTTTGCGGCCCGGGATCGACCGGAAGAGCCGCGTCCCAGGTGCCGGCCGGAATGGCTTTACCGTTCAACCGGAGCTGCAACGTGGTCTTGTCGGCGCGCGGATCGACCGCGAGCTGCAAGCGCGACAAGCGCTGCTCCACGCTGTTCGCTCGCTCGGTCGCAATCTTGTTGCGCTCGGGCTGCCCTTGTTGCGTCGCCGTGGCAGCCGCCTGTTGAAAGAGCGCCCAGGCGCTGGCAGTTTTTCCGGTGCGCTCGTAGCAGTCAGCCAGCCGCAGCATGGTGCCGAGCGCAGGGTCGAGCTGGTTGCTGCCGTCGAACTTTTCGCAAGCTTGCGCCGATTTGCCGGCCGCCATCAGCTCGACACCCTTTTGGAACAGCGCCTCCGCCGCCGCCTTTTCACCCGGGCTCGGCTCGGCGAGCGCCGAGCCGGTGAGCGCCAGGGTGAACAGGCCCGAGAGCAACCCGAGCGAGCGACGGCGTCTTTCGAACGCTGAGGTCATGGCGCCGCAACCACCCAACCTTCGAAGGCCGTGCCGTTGGTCTGAGCCGATCGCAAATCGGCGTGAGAAAGGTAAAGCGGCCAGCCTTTGTAGGCAATTTGCGGGGTGCCGTCGGCGCGCACGAAGTAGCTGAAGTCGCTCGCCGTCACGTACGAAATGGGCGCCAGGTAGGTGAGCACGAAAGGCTCGAAGTCTTTGAGGCAGTCCCCGGTACACGCGCTCACCGGGCTCTTGGTCTTGGTTCCCTGCGTGTCGGCGGCCGACGTGTAGAGCACATGACCGAGCTCGTCGCCGAGCGTGCGCACGGTGCCCATGCGTAGCAGCACGATGTTGGGCGGCGTGACCGTGGCCAGCGTCCAAATCTTTCCGACCGCATGCCCTTTGACGTCGCCGACAGCCTTCGCATCTGCCGGCGCGGTATCGTTCTTGTAGTAGTAGAGCGGCCAACCCATGTAGGTCGTCTGCTTCGAAGTCGTGGTCCCGTCGATGCGCTCGATGGTTCCGAACATCGAGTCGTCGAGCCCTGGCGCAAGCAGCCGCGGCTCGCCGTTGAACGGCGGCCACGAAATCGCGCAATCGAGGAAGCAGGTGGTGAGCGGGGTGTACGAGCACTCACCCGGCGCGTCCGCGCCGTACGTGTAGAGCGCCTTGCCCGCGCCATCGGCCAGGTAGGGACCCGCAAAAGAGTTGTTGCGCACGGTGATCGTCGGCATCGGTGAGGCGCCGCCAGCGCCATCCGAGTCGATCACCTCATCTCCCTTGGTGAAGTAGATGCACTTGGTCTTGCCGCCATCGGTCGCGCCCGCGCCGCCCTCGGCGCCCATTCCGCCGTCCGAGCCGCCCGCTGCGCCGCCTTCCGCCCCACCGATGCCACCCGTGGTTTCGGTGCCGCCGGTCGCCTTGCCACCCTCGGTGTTGACTAATCCGCCGCTACTTCCACCGCTGGTTCCGCCCGTGCTCGGCGCGCCGCCCTCGGAGGGGTTGCCGGCTTCACCGCCCATGGGTCCATCCTTGCCACCCGTGCCGGGCGAGGTGCCGCCGGTGACGCGTTGCCCGCCGGTTTCGTTGTGACCGCCAGTCGCCGTGGAGCCACCGGTGTCCGAACCGCCCTCTTCTTCGTCGATGCCGCCATCATTCGAAGCGCAGCCGCCAGCCTGCAACACGCAAGCGACGAGCGAAGAAACCACGAGCAACCCGAACCGTGAATGAAGCTTTCGTCGTGCCATTTTCACCCTCCAAGTGATTCATTTCGCTGGCAGGAAAAGGAAGGGATGCCCCTCCGTATGTCGTCACGTCGGAACTAGTAACGCCCACCGAAGGTCGATGGGTCCCAGGAGTTCGCGCGCACCGAAGGCTGTGCCGGCGGAGCGGGACTCGTCGCAGGAGCAGAAGCAGGAGCGCTCTCGGTGCGCGCGCTCGGTGCCGGAGTACCGGCCTTTCCCGCGATCGCGCGGGGTGCGGCCAAGCGCCTCGTCGAACGACTTCGACCGCCGTCAGCGTCTGCCGAAGCGTCCGCTGTGGGCGTCGGCGCGGTCTGTGAACCCACCACCTGCGGCAAGCCATCGCTCACGGTCGGCAGGCTTCGCGCAGGAGTAATCGAAGCCGGCGCCTGCGGTGCGCCGGACGACGCGACGTCAATCGAAGGCGAGCCCGCGCCGACCTGGGAGCTTCCCTGAACTGGCACCAACACGCCTCGGCTCAGCACGAATATCCCGCCCAACACGGCCACCGCCGCGGGCGCCGCGATCCAGAGCTTTCGCTTTCGTGGTGCGACCGGCGGCGCGCTCGAAGAACCCGAATCACTGGCGCGATCCGAGATCGGCGCCGCCACGGCAGGCTGGCTCACCCCCGTGCGCATGCCGTCGATGGCCACGGCCCCGAGTGAGCTGTTGCTCGTCCCGGCCAGGTTCATCGAAAGTTCTTCGCGGCCCGAGCGTTCCTCGGCCAACCGCAGCTGCCGTCGCCGTTCGGCCAGACGTGCCCCGAACAGCTCGTGCATGTAGCGGGAGAGCTCGACCTCGAAGCTGTTTTCCAGGCACTCGGGAACCGCGTTCTCGAGCGCTTCCAGAAAGTCGTGCGCGGTCTGGTAGCGATCGTCGGGCGACTTGCTCATCGCCTTGAGCAACGCTTCTTCGAGCGCCTCTGGATATTCGCCAATCACCGCAGATGGGCGCGGCGGCGGCCGATCCGACGAACAGATGTTGCGCACCGTCTCGCCCATGTTTTCGCCGCGGAACGGATGCCGCCCCGTGGTGAGCATGTACGCGAGCACCCCGAGCGAAAAGATATCGGCGCGACGATCGACCGGGCGCCCGTAGAGCTGCTCGGGCGCCATGAACGCGAACTTGCCCTTCACCTCGCCGGCCTCGGTCAAGGTCGAGGAGCGCGCAGTCGCCTTGGCGATACCGAAGTCGAGCACCTTGGCGGTGCCCGTGTAGCTGACGATGATGTTCTGTGGCGAGATGTCACGGTGCACGACGCCGAGCAGGCCGCCGGTCTCGTCCCGTAGCTCGTGGGCCGCGTGCAGCCCTTTGCAAGCTTGTCCGATCACGTTGATCGCGACCGCCATCGGCAGCCCGCCACGCTTCGCGGCCTCGGCCACGATCGCGTTGATGGGTTCGCCCTCCACCCATTCCATGGCCAAAAACAGCGTCCCGGCGTGCTCGCCGAAGTCGTGAATGCCGACCACGTTGGGGTGGTGAATCTGCGCTGCGAGCGTGGCTTCCTCGATGAACATCTGCTCCATACGAGCATCGTCGATGGCGCCGCGCAGAATGGTCTTTACCGCGACGATCTTACGAAATCCGCGAGTACCCGAGAGCCGAGCAAGCCAGACCGTGGCCATCCCGCCCTTGGCGATCGGCAGTAGCAGCTCATATCGACCAAGTAGGTCACCTCCGCGCAATTCCATTTCCGTCATTGAAACAATCTCAGCAGCGCGCGCCGAATCGACGACGCGACCCTCGTTGCAGTCCTCGGAATCCTTCTCAAAGTGTGGCGGCTCGAAACGAGAAAGCTAGTTCTCGCCAACCTCAACGACTGAACAGTGCAACACTTAACCTTGCTTAAATCGAGCGCAAACGCTGGCACGAAGGCACAACTACACTGGGTTACGTCGACTCACGCGCAGCCCAAAGAGCGCCAACACCCCGCAATTTCCGGCGATTTTCGGCGGCTCTACGAGCTCGAATACACCACGCGAGTTACGACATGGCGAGTTCCGTCAAGTCAGCGCGATGAAAACGCGCGTGGCATGTCACGTTTTTCTGCGACTTCACGTGCTGGCGCAGCACGCTTCGCGCCCTCGCACCTACATCATGGTCATTATTTTTGATCGCTGCGCAGCGCCGCGCGCAGCAGCTCGTACGCCTGAAACGCGCGAAGCTTCACCGCGTTCTCGCTGACGCCCAATACCTCGGCGGCATCCGCCACGCTGAGCCCTTCGAAGCGCAGCAGGACGAACGCTTCCCGTCGTGCTGCCGACATCGACGCGAGGACGCGATCGACCCGCTGCGCGGTCTGGCGCGCCGCGACCTCGCTTTCAGCCTGGGGCGAAACCGCGCTCTCGCTCGACCCATCGTCGACCGGCAGCAGCGGGGGAGCGCGCCGGCGCGCGCGCGCAGAATCGAGAAAGACGTTGCGCGCGATGGTGTACGCCCACGGCAGCACGGCAGAGCCAGGGCGGAACGCGCCGCGCGCCTGGTGTACGCGCAGCAGCGTCTCCTGGAACAAGTCGCGAGAAAGCTCGTCGGACCCCGTGAGTCGCCGCAAGAAGCGCATTAGCCGCGGTCCGAGCAGCTGGAACACCTCGCCAAATGCCGCCGCATCGCCCTCGGCGTAGCGCGCCATCGCATGATCGGCGGCGGCCAAGTCTCTGGCCTCCGTAGCTGTGCGTTCGTCGGTCACGGCAGCAGGCCCGCCTCAGCGCCGCAGCCGCTCGGACTCGTCCTCGGGCGGCTTGCCTGGAGCAGGCGGTAGCGAAGCGCGCTGCTCCCGCTTCTTCTCACGAACCAGCGCCTCGAGTGCCTCGCGCGTCACCCCCAGACGCTCGGCGGTCCTACCCGCCAGCGAAGTGGGAGCTACCCCCGGCACGAAACCGTAGGTGGGATCGTTGTTTTCATCGAGCTCGACCTGCAAAAACCCGAGGCCCGCAACCGGACGCTCCTTCGAAAGGCGCGCGGCGAACTCCAGAAAATGGGTGGTGATCAGCGCTTGCGGCTCGAGCTCCGCCAAAAGGCTCACCACCAGCTCGAAGATCCCCTCGCCTTCCGAGGGATTCGTGCCCGAGCACAGCTCGTCCAAGATGACCAAGCTGTTGAAGTCGAGTCGCTCGAACATGCGCCGAATCCGCAAGAGCTCGGTTCCGAGCCGGCCTTCCTGCTGATCGGCGGTGACCTCTTGAATCAGAGAAACGAACAGCCCGTCTCGAAAGCGCAGGCGCGCCCGCCGCGCGGGCACGAACATGCCGGCTTGCGCCAAGAGCTGGGTCAGCCCCACCGCCTCGAGCAGCCGGGTCTTACCCCCCGAGTTCGGGCCGGTGATGACCACCAGAGCGCTCGCGCCGAGCTTCAAATCGCACGGGCGAGGCGGCTTCGACTCGAGCAGCAGCAGGGGATTGAACAGCGCGTCGAATTCGGTCCCGGTTTCCCGCGCCTCCTCCGGCGCGATGAACTCAGGCAGGCTCATTTCCAGACCGGCGCCCGCGGCCCGTTCCCGGAGCGCGATGGCTGCGAGATAAAATTCCAAGTCGAGCCCCAACGCGAGCAGGGCAATCACCGCGTCATGCACGCCGTCGAACACCTGATTGGCGAGCCGTCCCATGAGCTCGGCCTCGCGCATGCGATAGCCGCGAGTCAGCATCGAGAGCCGCGCAAGAAAGCGCCGAAGCGGGCCGAGGTAGAACGGGTTCTTCGCGTTTTCACGCGAGCGAATGATCTCGAAGCTGCGTAGCCGCCCGTCCTGCCCGAGCTTCACGCGCAGGTCGACCGTCGCCAGGTGGCCTTCGTGGTCGAGCAGATCGCAAAGGTCTTTGTAGCCCTTGCTTTCGCGCACGGTCTTCGCGAACTGGTCGATCCGAGACAAGCCGGACTTTGCGCTGCCGAACGCCGTTTCGATCAAATCGAGCGTGGCCTTGACGTCACGCAGGATGTCGATGCGCCGCCCGATCGCGTCGTAACGCTTCCCTCGATCCGACGCCTCGAGCCGCGTGATGAGCTCGCTGATCGACAGCCAGGTCCGCTCGACCGCGCTGCGCAGCTCCGGGCGCTGCCAGAGCTCGCGCAGGATGTCTTGCCGGTAGCGCACGACCGCCCCGCTGGTCGGAGGATGCGCAAGCAAGCGTGTCAGATGAGCGCGGTGAAAATTTCGGTCCCGATTGCCAAGCCGGAGCACCACGCAACGCCCGACCAGGTCGCTCACGAACAAGTCGCGCACGAAACAATCTGGGCGAAATCGCGATGCGTCGACCGGTGCAGCGTTCAGCAGGCGCGCAAAATCTCCGCTGCCACCGGTAGCAAAGGCAAAAGTCAGCGCCTGACCGAGCGCCACCACGTCGACCGATAGTCGGGGCTCGGGACGCAGGAGATCCACAACCAGGGGCATGCTCGTTGACGACGCGCGCCATCTTCCGCTGACTCCGCTTGTCTATCAACAACTCCCGCGCGCGCGGTCGCAAAATCGCTATCATCGGCCGCCCGCCGGGAGGCCTTCCTGGGCGGCACGCTATGCACGACCCCGAAACCAGCGCCACGGGCGAGCTACCCGCGGAGGCCCGGGCCATCCTGGAGGAAGAGCAAGCGCTACTCGCGCGCGCGAGCGAGGCCCTCGGGCGCGCGAGGGCCGCACGACGCCCGAGCGCGGAGCTCGAGCGAAGCCGCGCGAGCGCGCTCGAAGCGCAGCGCACGCTGCGCGAGCAGGCCATGTCGGCCTCCACCGACGACCTGCCGGAGCTGCTCTTGGAGCTGGATCTGGCTCAGCGCCTCGCCGAACGCCCGCCCGAACCCGAGCTGCCCGACCAGGGTTCGCCTTACGTCGCACACCTGTCGCTCGACGAGGGTCGCGCGCGGCGCGACTACTTGCTCGGTCACCACACCTTCGTCGAACCCGAGCTCGGTGTGCGCATCGTCGATTGGCGTGTAGCCCCAGTGGCTCGCATCTTCTACGGCTACCGCGCAGGCGATCCGTACGAAGAGGAATTTCCAGGGCGCATCGCCGAGGGCGTCGTGCGCGCGCGCCGGATCGTGGTCATCGAGCGCGGGCGTCTGATTTCGGTCTTCGACGACCAGTATTGGCTGGAGCTCGGGGCTGACGGTCGCTGGAAGGCGGCGTCGCGGAGCAGCGTCGCGCTCGACGCGGGTGGAGCGGGCAGCGCCGCGCGGCCCGGCATTCTCGGCCTGGGCGTCGGGCACGCCGCGCGCGCCGCACAGGCCGAAGTCACGGCCCTGCTCGACCGCGAACAGTTCGCCGCGATCTCCGCCGAACCGGAGACCGCGCTGCTCGTGCTCGGCAGCGCGGGCAGTGGCAAGACCACGGTGGCTCTACACCGCTTGGCGCGCCTGTCCGCGCTCGATCAAAAGCGCTTTCCGCTCCAAGAAATGCAAGTCGTGGTGCCCGAGGAAGGCCTGGCTCGCCTCTCGCGTCGGCTGCTCGAGCCGCTCGGCGCGGAAGCAGCGCAGGTCAAAACGCTGGACACCTGGGCCGCGGAGCTCGCGCAGCGCGTATTCGAGAAACCACTCAAGCTCTCGAACGCCGCCCCCGGCGTGGTCACTAGTTTGAAGCGCAGCCCGGCGCTGTTCCGCGCCCTCAGCAGCCACCTGGCCGCGCACCCGGTAAAGAAGCCGACGCTGCGCACCCTGCGCAAGCGACTCGCGGAGCTGTTCACCGATCGCGAGTTCCTTGCGGGGGTGGTCAGCGACGCCGCCGGCGATCTGTCGCGCAGCGCGATCGAAGAGACCGTCCGCCACACCCTGCTCACCCTCGCCGATCCCATCGATCGCGAACTCAAATCGATCGTGGTGCCCGAGCGGCGGCGCGCGGTCGATGGGCGCGGCATCGCCGACGACACCCCAGAGGCGCTGGCCGGAACCCTCGATCTCGAAGATTTGCCCGTGCTGCTCTTTCTGCGCGCACGGCTCGGGTCGCTCGCCCAACCGGCGCGCCCGCACTTGGTACTCGACGAAGCCGAGGACCTTTCCCTATTCGAGCTATTCGTCCTCGGCAAGCAGCTCGGTCGCCCGCCGAGCGTCACCCTGGCGGGTGATGAATCGCAGCAAACCTCGGTGAGCTTTGCGGGTTGGGAGGCGGCCCTCGCCACGCTCGGCGTGAGCGACGCGGTCACCTGCCGCCTCTCGGTCTCCTACCGCTGCCCGCGCCCGATCACCGAATACGCTCGCACCCTGCTCGGATCGCTGGCGCCCGAGGCCCCCACGCGCGCTGCGCGCGACGGCGCGCCCATCGGCGTGCATCGCTTTCCCAGCGAAGCCCAGGCCACGCTATTCCTGGCTACCGCGCTGTTCGACCTGATGGTTCGGGAGCCGCGCGCCTCGGTCGCAGTGATCGCCCAGTCCGAAGACGCCGCGCGCAGCGCGTTCGCGGCCCTCGAGCACGTCCCGCAAGCGCGCCTGGTGCTCGACGGACGCTTCTCGTTCGAACCCGGCATCGACATCACCGACATCGACTCCGCGAAGGGCCTGGAGTTTGATTACGTGGTCGTGCCCGACGCGACCGCCGCCCATTTCCCCGCGACCGCCGACGCGCGCCGGCGACTCCACGTCGCGGCCACGCGCGCCGCGCATCAGCTCTGGCTACTCGCTGGCGGCGAGCCTTCCCCTTTGCTTCCCGCTGGCTGAGCTCGCAGCGCGCTGCCGGCCGAAAACCTGTCCGGCGGCCAGGCGTGGCTGCTGCCCCGGTCTAGGCCAATCCAAGTTGCCGAGCGGCACTAGTCGACGCGCAGCGCGCCCGTAACAATGAGGGCTCAAACCAGGCCCTCCCCTTTGAGATGATTACGCCGAGCGCACGGCCTCGTCGTTGCGGCGGGTCGCTTCCAGTAGCACCGAGCCGACTGAACGCGGGGGGCCACTCGCGACTTCGACGCCGAGCTGACGAAACCAGAAATGCCCGCCATTGAAGCGAAGAGCCTCACGCACCGCGTCGACCGGATCGGTCTCCAGGTCGCGGTGGCGCGCTCCGACCAATTTGCCTTCGAACAGGGTCGCGCTCACCAGAGCGCCGTCATCCGCGCTCACTTTGAGCACGCCGGTGCGGCGCTCGAGCTCGAGCATGGCGAGCACCGTGGGCAGCGACATCTCCGCCAAATTGCCGCGAATCGAGGAAGCCGAAAACGGCGGCGCGTCCCAGCTCTCGCCGCCGTCACCCGCGCTCGGCGCGCGCGAGGGGTGCTGTGTGTCGCTGGCAAACGAGCGCTCGAGCTCGTCGAGCTCGTCCATTGCCGAGCGCGCAGGCACCGTGCGCGATTCGCGAACCTCGCCGAGCTCGCGCGGCGCACCATCGCTGCGCAGCCAGCGCTCGAGCCGTTCCACGCGCTGTTCGATGCGCTCGAGTGTCGCGCTCACCGCTTCGAGCGCGAGCGTCTGACGCTCCAGCGAGTCACTGGTGCTCTCCAAGCGCTCGAGCACCCGCTGATCTTGTCGCCGCTCGTGCACCGCGCGCAGCGCAAAACGCTTGCCGAGCGCGTCGAGCGTGTCTTCGACCGAAAGCAGTCGATCGAACAGGGCGTCGAAGCGCGCGCGCACTTCGCTCCGCCGCGGCTCGGCCTCGCGCGAAGGGGCCTGGCTCGGCGTGCGCGTCGCGCGCTCGCCGACCGGCACGACCGGCGGGGCCGGGCTCGGCGGCAGCACGTCCTCGACGCCTGCCAAACGGCTGCGCAGCCAGCGCTTCCAGACCGTGCGGCGCCACTCCGCATCGAGAAGGTTCTGAATTCGAGACTGCATGATTTTGGCTCGATGAGCTGCTCTGGCCGCGCTTCGTGCCGCCTCTTCCTACCGCATCGAGCGCTCGGATCAGAGCGGATAAATCGGACCAGCGTGAAGCGCGGTCGCAGCGCCGGGCCCGGACCCGCGCGAAGCAAAAATGGCAACTCCAGAAAGTGAGTTCAGTGATGTCGAAATAATCAAGAAACTCAGGTATTTCCGTGACTTCGAATGCGACTGTGGCATAGGACGACGCATGCTGGAGCGCACGGCACGGGTCGCGACCGCTCTCTTTTTTCTAGCTTGTAGTCACCGAACGACCGGGGACTCGGATTCGATGCAGCCGCCCACGAGCACGGGCAGCACCACGTCGACCGGCGGCACTGTTGGCTCGCCTACGGGCGGGACCGGTTCCAGCAGCGGCGGGACCGGCATCAGTGCAAGCGGCGGCGTAGCGAGCGGCGGAAGCTCTGGCTCCACCACGAGCAGCGGCGGCACGTCGATCACCGGAGGCAACGGTGGAGTCAGCAGCCACACCGGCGGCACGATCGCCAACGCGGGCAGCGCTGGCGCGAGCGCCGGCGCTGGCGGCCAAGGTCCGTTTCCGGATCCGCCCGGCGTGGTCGGTGCGCCCTTCAAGTTTCCGCAAAACAAACGCAGCTCCTATTGCACCTATCCGGCGCTGGCGCGCGCGGCTGAAGCCCAGACCGCCTACGACCGCTGGAAGCGCGAGCTCGTCACCAGCGACGGCGCGGGTGGCTTTCGGCGCGTGCGCCGCCCCAACAACGAAGGCGACACCACCGTCTCCGAGGGCATCGGCTACGGCATGATCCTGGCGGTCGTGATGGACGACCAAACCCTGCTCGACGACCTCTGGAAGTACTCGCAGAAGTACGTCAACGAGAACGGTCTGATGAACTGGGAGATTGGCCCCGACGGCAACGTGACCATGCAAGGCAAGGGCGCGGCCACGGACGCCGATGAGGACATCGCCTGGGCGCTCGCGCTCGCCGACAAGAAATGGGGCGGCAAAGGCAGCCTCAGCAGCGACTACCTGACGCTCGCCAAGCAGCAGATCGACCGCATTTGGAACAAGGAAGTCGACCACGGTCGCGGGGAGCTGCTGCTCGCGGGCGACTCGTGGGGCGTGGCCGTGCCTTACAATCCCTCGTATTTCGCGCCCAACCAATATCGCTTGTTCGCAAAGCTCAGCGGGAACAGCGGTTGGAACAAGGTGATCGACAAGGGCTACGAGATGCTGAACAAGACCCTGACCTCGGGCAACGGCAACCTCGACAACGGTCTGGTCCCGGCCTGGACCGACACCAACGGCGTTCCGGCTCCCGCGTTCATGGGCGCACCCACGCACTACCAGTACGACTCCGCGCGCACTCCCTTCCGCATCGGCCTCGACTACTGCGATTTCGGTGAGGCCCGCGCCAAGGCCTACCTCGCCAAGACCAGCACGTTCTTCTCGGGCATTGGCGCCAGCAACATCGTGGACGGTTACGACCTGAACGGTCAGCCGCGTGCCGAGAACACCATGCCGGCGGGCATTCAGTCGGCGCTGTTCGTCGGCGCGCCCGGTGTCGGCGCGATGAGCGACGCGAAATTCCTGGCCTTCACCAACGACAGCTATCGCCTGCTCACCACCAAAGAGATGCTACCGCCGAGCTACTACTTCAACTTGAGCTGGCAGGTGTTCTCGCTCTTGATGATGACCGGCAACCTGTTCGACTACACGCTGCATTAGTTTGTGGGAGCGCAGCTCCCCGCCAATGAAGTGAATTTCATTGGGGGCCCCTCAGGTTTCGGGTGCCTGGCCCCGAAACTGGTCCGTCTGGAGCGCCGGCGGGGCTGCTCGGGCAGAACTGCTGCTAGTCCCAGCTGCCGCCGGCGCGGCGCTGGCGCTTTTTTTCGCTGGTTTGGCGCTTGCCTTCCAGGCGGGCTCGTTTTTGCGCTTTGCTCGGCTTGGTCGGGCGGCGCCGCTTGGGGACCACCAGCGCGGCTCGAATCAGCTCGGCGAGCCGTTCGCGCGCGAGCTCCAAGTTCGTGCTCTGCGAGCGGGACGAATCGCAGTGAATGGCGATTCGTCCCCCCGCGTCGAGCTTGCTCTGGGCGAGCTTTCGGAGCCGCTCGCACACGGTCGCGGTCAGACTCGGGCTCGCCGGATCGAAACGCAGCACGACCTTCGTCGCGACCTTGTTGACGTTCTGCCCGCCGGGCCCGCTCGCGCGTACCGCGGTCCACTCGAGCTCGGACCCCGGCACGCTGAGACTGTCGCTGACTCGCAGATCGTCCATCTCTCACCCGCTGCCGCGGGTCTTTCTCACTTGTCGGTCAGGCCGATCTTGGCCTCGTAGACCATCTTTCCGAGCTTCGGATCCTGAATCACGATTTCATACTCGTTCGGAACCTCGACCTTGGTCTCGCCCGGAGCGCCGCCGCGTAACTTGCCTTCGTCTTTGCCAACGGGCTTGAGCACGATGCTGTGATCGTCTTCCTTGCCGAACTCGATTGGCACCTTGTGCAGGTTCACCAGCGTCTTGCCCTTGCGCTGGATGGTGAGCCAGTACCAGTTGCCCTTTTCTTGCTTGAACGCGATGCCGTCGGCTTCGATCTTCTTCTTTTCCTTGGTCATGCAATCCGCGCGCTTTTTCGGATTGTCTTTGACCTCACTGTCGCAGCGCTTTTCAGCGGCGTCCTTCATGTCCGACTGGTTGAACGAGAACATGAAGATCACGTCGGGCGCGGTCAGAATGTCGCGCGGGGTGCGGGTAACCTTCGGGCCCGAGGTGTCCGAAGCGGACGAGTCGTCCTTCTTCTCGCCCTTGTCCTTCTTGGCTTCCTTGGCGTCGTCCTTCTTGTCCGCTGCGTCGTCGGACTTCGACTCGGCAGACTTATCGGACTCGCTGTCGCCCGAGTCGCTCGAATCCTTGCTCGATTCGGCAGAGCTTTCCGCGGCCGGTTCCTCAGCCGGTTTCTGGCCACCGCCGCAGGCAGCGAGACACAGGGACACACACAGGATAGAGGTCAGTTTCACACGCATGACACCATCCTAGCGTTTTTGCGCGAGACAGGGAAACCCGCCCGCAACGCTCGCACCGCTCGCCCGCGGAAAGTCGAGGCGTGTCGGTTCGCGCCGCAGCCAGCTCGCCCCACTAGGCGGGAGATTGAGCGCTTTACGGGCTCGGGGAAGCGGGGTATCTCGCTCGACTGGGCCACGAACCTCGGCCCACCTGCCGCGCCGTTTTCAGCTCGCATCTCATGAGGACCCCATGGACGAACAGCGTCTCACGACCTCGGAGCTGCGCGACGTTTGGGCGCTGTTGTCGGGGGAAGAGCGCATCGATGGCTTCCATCATGTGGACCCCGCGGAAGCCGACAATTTCTTCCTTGGGTTGAGCGCGCGCGAGCAAGCGCAAATGCTGCTCTCGATGCAGCCCGGCGAGCGCCGGTTGTGGCTGCGCCTATTGCCGCCGGATGACGTGGCCGACACCGTACAGCAGGTGCCGAAGGAGGAGCGCGCCGGCCTCTTGGACTTGCTCGACGATGCCAGCCGGCGCGAGGTCACCGCGCTGCTTGCTTACGCGGAGGACGCCGCCGGCGGCTTGATGAGCCCGCGCTTCGCGCGGCTGCGACCGGAAATGACCGTCGACGAAGCCATCCGCTACCTGCGTCGCCAGGCACGCGAAAGGCTCGAGACCATTTACTACGCTTACGTGCTCGACCATGAGCAGCGCCTGTGCGGCGTCGTCTCGTTTCGCGATCTGTTCGCGGCCCCGCAAAATACGCTGCTCGCCGACGTGATGCACACCGCGGTGATCAGCGTCGAGGACACGCTCGATCAGGAATCGGTCGCGCGTGTCATGGCGGAGCACGATCTGAACGCCATTCCGGTCGTGGACGAGAACGGCCGTATGAAGGGTATCGTCACCATCGACGACGTGGTCGACGTGGTGCAGCGCGAGGCAACCGAAGACATTCAGAAACTCGGCGGCATGGAGGCCCTCGAAACGCCTTACATGCAAACCTCGCTCGGCGCCCTGATCAAGAAGCGCGCCGGCTGGCTGTCGGTGCTGTTCGTGGGCGAGCTGCTCACGGCGAGCGCCATGGGTCGCTACCAAGACGAAATCGCGCGCGCCGTGATTTTGGCCTTGTTCGTGCCACTGATCATCTCCAGCGGCGGCAACTCGGGTTCACAGGCCACCACGCTCATCATCCGCGCGCTGGCGCTGGGGGAAATTACCCTCAAGGATTGGTGGCGCATCATTCGCCGCGAGTTGGCGGCGGGTTTGGTGCTCGGCCTCATTTTGGCGATGCTCGGGCTGATTCGGGTGATCGCCTGGCAAGCGCTGTTTCACAGCTACGGTGAACACTACCTGGGCATTGCGCTCGCGGTCGCGGTCAGCCTGGTCGGCGTGGTGACGTGGGGCACCGTGGCCGGCTCGATGTTGCCCATGGTCATCCGACGTCTCGGCGCGGATCCGGCGAGCGCGTCGGCGCCCTTCGTTGCCACGCTGGTCGACGTCTCCGGCTTGATCATCTACTTCAACGTGAGCCGCGTCATCCTGAGCGGCAGCCTGCTCTAATCGAGCCGCGCGCGCTTCACAGGAAGAACGACGCGCCGAGCGACAGCGTCGGGTAACCGACGCGCAGCGTGAGCGCCACCTGATCGGAAAAGTGGAAACGCCCGCCCGCATACATGGAAATCAGCTCGAAACCGAGCTCTCCTTGATGGAGGTAAGGCAACAATCCCGGCTCCGCGAACACCGACCAACGCCGCGCCAACCAGAAGTTCCATTGCATCGCGACCGGCAGATAGAAGTAGTCGCGGCCGCTGCCACCGTTCACCTCGGTGCAGACGGTCGTCCCATTCGGGCCCCTCGTCCAGCGCGTGCACACGCCGGCGAGATAGCCGTACGGGTAGTGGACCCAATCCACGCCGAAGCTGATGCCGACCGAGTTGTTGATGGTCTTGATGAAAGCGTTCGGCGCAAGCTCCACCGTGCCGCGGAACCCGACGCCCCAGCCGTCCCCGCGGGGCCAGCCCGGCGGATCGAACGGACCGAGCACGAGGTGCGGCTCCGCCTCGAACGAGTAGTGGGGGCGCTGCCCCGGGTGTCGGATGGTGCTCTGCGCGTGGGCGGCGGGCGCGAGACAAAGGCCGAGCAGGACGCCCGAGCAGGCACGAATCAGAGAAACGCTTCGCATCTGGGATCGATCTCCGGGGCTCAACAGGGCCCGCAAGCAACGTTGCCGTTGCCGCAGCTAGTCGGCGCGCCCCCACCCAAGCAAGTCACGTTGCACGTATTGCCACCCACACGCGTGCAGGTCACACGGCAATCGCCTTCGCATTCCACCGCGCATGAACCAACGTCTTCGCACAGCACCACGCTACCGTTGCCGACCCGGGCGCCGCAGACGCTCGCGCTCCGGCACGAGTAGTTGCAACCCGCGCCGCAGATCGTGCCGCAGGTCATCGTGCCATGACAGTCCATGGTGCAGCCCGCGCCGCAATAGTCGGAACACTCGTTATTTTGGAAACACGAGAAATGACAACCGTCTCCGCACACCGCGCCGCACGAATCCATGTCGTGACAGCTCTGAACACAATCATCGCCGTCACAATCCAAGTAGCACTGGTGCCCGCCAGCACACTCGCACAACTCCCCCGCCCCACAGCGACCGGAGTCGCAGCCGGCGAGGGCGAACAAGATGGCAGCGGAGAACGACCAACGACAGAAACGACCAAGCATATTTGTCACGTCGAAGGCACGCTCAATTGCACGTCGTTACCTTGAACGAGCAGGTGTCGATGAAGAAGTCACTGGCCCGCAGCTCGTCTACCTCGGAATAGAACATGAGAATGAGCGGTCTACTCGAGAGCGCGGCTGCAGCGCTACCCGTCGCAGAATACGAAAAGAGCTGCCATGCGGACGTCGTAGCGGGCCCCCAAGAATGGAAGGTGTAGGCCGACTCGCTAAGCGTTTCATCCCATAGCCAGGCGATCAAAAGGTCCCTACTCGCGCCAATTGTCGCGGAAGTCTCGTTAGTTTGGGACCGAAAATAGCAGGAAAGCGTCGCAGATGTGACGTTCGCCGGCATCGTCAAATTCAAGTCGAGCTCGTAGATCTCGCCAAAGCCGCCGTCCGAAAACTCGAAGGTGCCGCCAAGGCCACCGAACCACGCGGCGTTGTTACCTGACTGAGGGCTGACCGGCAGATGATCGATGTCGTTCACGACTGCGTCGGTATTCGACGTTACGTTCACCCAAGGCGAAGGGTCGGGGCCCGTGTTACCGACGCCGGCGAAGTCATCGAAATTCGGATTCTTGCCAGTCAGCATCTCCACGGTCGTGCAGGCGCCGCCAGTGCCTCCACTGCCACCTTTGCCTGCTGTGCCACCGGTTGCGATCGCGCCGCCAGTGCCCGCTTTGCCTCCGGTTGCGAGCGTGCCGCCAGTTGCGATCGCGCCGCCAGTGCCCGCTTTGCCTCCGGTCGCGAGCGTGCCGCCGGTTGCGATCGCGCCGCCAGTGCTCGCTTTGCCTCCGGTCGCGAGCGTGCCGCCGGTACTAACCGTTCCGCCGCTGCCGCCTTTACCGACCGCTCCGCCCGTGGTCGCGCCTCCCTTGCCGGTGCCACCTTGACCCGTCGTCCCGCCCGTCGGTGAGCCGCCAGTGTCGGAGCCAGCGGCACCCGCTTCGCCGCCGACACCGCCGGGCCCTGCGCCCGCTTCCGAGCCGCCACCGGTACCGCTGGTACCTCCTGTGTGCACAACGGTGCCGCCCGCGCCCGCATCGCCGCTGCTCCCAGCGTCGGACGCTCTGCCGCCGGTCGCGCGACCACCGCTGCCAGCACCCGCACCGCCGCCGCTCTTTCCACCGGTCTGCCCGTTGTCGTCGGTCTTCTCGTAGTCGCTAAGCCCGATGATTTGGGAGCAAGCTCCCCCGAAGAGAAAGAGAACGCCCAAAGAAAGGGTGCGAGAGCGCATTGCGGCCACCAACTATCACGCCTGCGCCAGGAAATCCCCGCGTTGGACGACACGCAAAATCGGGTGCGGCCGGAACGAACCCGCCTGAACTTCCTCGCCAGCCAGACACTGTACACATGAGCAGTAATGCGCTAGGCTCCCTTCCCTAGCCACACAGGTCTCATCAATGCCGCACCTCGTCGACTCCAGATCGGGCTGGGATGGTCAGCCCACTATCAAGCCATTTTCGAGCGAGATAACGCGAAGCGGAATGCGCGTGGCCTTCTACGCTTTGCCGCTCGACCAGATCCCAGCTGATTTTTTTGCCGATCCAGACGGCAGCTGGACCTTCGATTCGCTCGTCAAGGCCGCGGGTTTTTCTTCAGGCCAAGGCGTCGCTATCGGCGCTCTCGCGCAGCCGTTCAACGGCCATCCAGACGGGGCCGCAGTGGTCACGCTAAATAGCGAAGCCCGACCGTACGTCGCGATCGTCGAATGCCCGATTGCGTTCGAGCTGGCTGAGGCCAGAACTGAAGCAGAAGTTTCGGCCGCGTAAAGTTTCGGCCGTGTAAGTACCAGCCAAAGCAGACTAAGGCAGACGCGCGATCCAAGCCTGGCTGTGCCCAGCCGGGTCAATTCCGTTGCCAACGACGATCTTGCCATCCGACGCGATAGCGGCGGTTCGCGTGAGTTGCCAGCCGCTGAGGTTGACACCCAGATTGATTAGGGTGTCAGCAAGCATCGAGATACTCGGACTACCACGAGGCGCGCTCGCAGGTTGTGCGTGGCCGAGGCACGCGGTACCAAGCCTTTCAAGCGAGTCTTCGTCGGTCACGTGCTCGGCAGCCGTGGGCACCGTGTAGCACGCGAACATTTGAGGTAGATCGCTCATGGCGCGAATGTAGACGGTGGCATCGGCGATCGCGGGTGGAATTCCTATGAAGTCCGTAGTTGACGAACTGACAAGCCATCGAAACAGCTGTCGCGCTCCCCCGAACATCCCCCAGCCGAGCACCACTTGGGCATCCGAAGTCATTGCTTGCGCGTGTGTCTCCGTGCTGCCGCTTGGCGCTAAATCGACGAACCCGGTCCCCTGTGTCCAACGAAATGCGGCCACCTGACCATTCGACATCTTTCTCGAACCGACGAGCAAGGTTCCGTCGCGACTAACGCCAACCACCGAGGTGATTGAAGCGTCCAAAGCTTCCATCACCCCCGACTTCGCGGTCCATCGGAATGCACTTACCACTGGGCCAGCCGTCGAATACCCAACGACCAACGCTCCGTCATCGCTTGTATCCGCTTTAATGCTGCTACCCGCATCCAATTGGATACCAAGGTCGACCGCGTTTTTCCCGGCAGTCCATCTGAAAAGCCTACCGGCCGCGGTTGCGCCCACCACTACCGAACCGTCGGAGTTGGTCGCGTTAGCGCGACCACCGCTTGGCCCCAACGCCAGAATCCCGGCACTCCGAGTCCAGAGAAATGGCGTTTCAATACGCCCCATTTGTGTTTGAACGCTGCTCCGTCCCACCACCGTTCGGCCGTCACCGCTGACGTCCAGCGCAAAGCTCTCGGTATCCCCCACCAGGAACCCGAGTCCCTCGAAGCGCGGAAGCTCACAGTTGTTACCGGTGAACGCTTGCGGGCAGGTGCAGAGGTAGCTGTCGACATGCAGGGCGCATGTGCCCGGTCCGCAGGGATTGGGCGAGCAGGCATCTCCGCGATGCCCCCCACTGCCGGCCTCACCGCCATCGCCGCCGGCGCCACCCTCTGTAGCTCCGGCGCCGCCGCTCGAGCGGCCGCCGCTCCAGCTACCACCGCTTCCCTGGCCGCCGCTTTCACCGCCGAAGCCGGGTGACCCGGCACTGTCCGCAGCACCTTCGCCACCGGCAGCTCCGCTTGGGGTTCCTCCGGCCGAGGCCCCCGCTCCACCTTGAGTGGCATCCCCACCGCTCTCGCCTGACTGGCCGCCAGGCCCCTGGCCAGCGTCGCCACCGCGCGCTCCATCAGCGCCAGCCTCGCTCTGGGCGCCCCCATCGCCAGTTCCCGCGGTGCCGCCGGATTCTCGAGCGCAACTGCGATGAGCCTCGCAGCTCGTGAAGCTGGGACCGCAGCCACTGGGGAATAGGACGACTGCTGTAACGAGCCCAAGGCCAAGAGCAGCGCCGCCGCCCCGTCCGAATCGCCGTAGCCAGAATGCTAACTGCATGGCTGTTGCCCTTCGCCTATCACTGTTCGAGACGCGCGTCAGTCGACCAAGGCCCCAGGTCGGTTGCGACCTTTTTTCCCTGAACCCGTTAAAAAGACGCGCTCTGGCCGGATGGTCGAGAGCGTGGCGACCTCAGCCACGCGCCGCGCGCACCGACTCTTCGACGATCCCGAGCAGCTCATTCAGATCGGCGTCAGGGATGTTGATAGGCGGAGTGACGTACACGGTGTTTCCGAGCGGGCGAAGGTAGGCGCCGCGACGGAGCGCTTCTGCGTAGACGGTTTGGCCGCGCGATTCGAGGTAGCCCTCGCCACCGCTGAGATCGAGGGCGCCGACCATACCGAGCGAGCGCGTGCGCGCAACGTGGGGCTCGGAGCGCAAGCGCGCGAAGGTTTGTTGGATGCGAAGGGCCTTGGGTTTGGCCTGCTCCAGGATGTGTTCGTCGTCGTAGACGCGCAGCACTTCCAGGGCGAGCCGCGCGCCGAGTGGGTTGCCGCAGTAGGTGTGACCGTAATAGAACGCGCGCTCGGGGGCGCCCAAAAATCCCTCGAAAATGCGTTCGCTCGCGAGGGTGGCGGCGAACGGCAATAGGCCGCCGCTGAGGCCCTTGCCGGTGCAGAGTAGGTCGGCTTCGACGCCCGCGTGCGTGGCGGCCCAGAACGGGCCGGTGCGACCGAAACCGGTAAAGACCTCGTCGAGCACCAGGAAGGTGTCGTGCTTGCGCGTCAGCTCGCGAGCGGCACGCAATAGCTCGGGGTCGTAGATGCGCATGCCGCCAGCGGCCTGAACCACGGGCTCGAGCACGACTCCGGCGATGCTATCGCCGGCTTGGGACAGAGCGCGCGATAGGGTCGCGAATGCCGCTTCGTATCCGCTCGGCTCCGGCGGCACGTGCACGCAGTCGAGCACCACCGAAGCAAACGGCCGACGAAACACGTCCACGCCACCGAGCGCGGTGGCGCCCAGTGTTTCGCCGTGAAAAGCGCCCTCGAGCGCGACGAAGCGCGTGCGCTCGGGGCGGCCGTTCTGATGCCAGTATTGCAGGCAGAGCTTGAGCGCGACTTCGATCGCCGTGGAGCCGTTGTCGCTGTAAAATACGCGCGGGAGCCAGGGCGCGCGCGCGACGAGGGCGCGGGCGAGCTCCACCGCGGGCTCATGGGTGATGCCGGCCAGAGGCACGTGCGCGACGGTCGCGAGCTGCTCGTGCAGGGCGGCGAGCAGGCGCGGATGGTCATGGCCGAGCGACGCGCAATACCACGAGGAATTCGCGTCGATGTAGCTGCGGCCGTCGGCATCGAACAGGCGCGAGCCGCTCGCGCGCTCGATGACGAGCGGGCTCGCCTGCTCGATGTACGGCCCCATCGCGGTGTAGGGGTGCCAAACGTGGCGCTTGTCGAGCTCGATGATTTGCTGACGACGATTCATGCTCGCTGCTCGTTGGAGGCCGACTCCGCGGGACCATGCACGGGGACGACGATCACCACGCGCGTGCCTTCGCCTTCCGAACTGTCAATCAAGAGTTCGCCGCCGTGCGCCTCGATGATGCGGTGCACGATGGGTAGCCCTAAGCCGGTTCCGCTCGGGCGCGTGGTGAAGAAGGGATCGAGCGCGCGCTCGAGCACCTGGGGTTCCATGCCGTGACCCCGGTCCCGGATTTCGATGCGGGCGGCGGCCTGACCGAACAATTCGGCGCGATCGATGCGTATTTCGACCACGCCGTGGTCGCCCATGGACTGGCACGCATTGGACACCAAGTTGTCGAACACCAGGCGGAACAGGTTCGGATCGGCGTCGACGATCTGCACGCCGGGCTCGGCGGAAAGCTCGACTTTGATCTCGAAAGTATCGCCGACACCGGCGCGACAACGGTTGGCGAGTTCGACCAGAGAGACCGGCGAGCGCTTGACGTTCACGGGCCGCGCGAAGCGCAGCAGGTCGGTCACCAGACGATTGAGTCGCCCGGCTTCCTCCTCCACGATGTCGAGCAACATCGTGCGGTCCTCGTCGCGTATCCCGGAACGCCGCAGCCCTGCCACCGCATTTACGATCACGGCCAGGGGATTTCTCACCTCGTGCGCGATTGCGGCCGCCAGCTCGCCGACCGCAGCCAGCTGTTTCTTGGTGACGAGCTCGCTCTGCACCTGCGCAAGCTCGGCGTAAGAGTGCCGGAGCTCCTCGGTGCGTTGCTGCAGGCTGCTCGCGGTCTGTTCGAGCTGACCCGCTGCAACGCGATAGCGAAAAAGCAGCGTTCCTGCGGCGCCGAGCGCATACAGCATGAACACGTGCGGCAGCAACGCGAAGGTGTTTTGCACGAGGCCGGTCGCCAGTGCGACGTCGTTGGCGAGGGCTCCGACGACGACGAGAGAGGTCGCCAGCGCGGGTAACACTTCGCGCTGACCCCTGTAGTAGGCGCGCGCCAGCACGAAGATTGCCGCCAGCGTCTCGATCCCACCGGTCGCGTAGTAGACGAAGCCGACGATGGTGACGCGACCGAGCGCGTGCTGCACGGTCATACCCAGCGGGTGAGAGTCGACGATGCGATAGGACCCGGGCACCCACAAAACGCCCAACCAATCCGCCAGCACGAAGGCGAACGCGAGCACGTACAACGGCCGGATCGCGCTGACCTTGTTGTCCGGAAGGGCAAACGAGAGCGCGAAGTGCAAGTTGATGACCGCGGCCAGAATCGCCGCCATGTGCGTGATCTGATCGGCCAGGTAACGATCGCTCAGCGGCCCGCCCGCGTAATCGAACGTCAAGCCACCGGTGAGCACGCTGAACGCGGCGCAAAGCAGCGCGAACAGCAGGTACTCCTTCTCTCGCCGCCCCACCAAGTAGGCCAGCGCGAAGAACAGCGCCAGGCCCAGATGGGCCGCGGACCAGGCCGCCAGCACGCCCATCAGAAAGGGTGCGTTCACCGCGAGCGCTCCGCGAGTTCGGGATTGACGGTGGCCACGCACTCGGTGCGCGGGCCTGGCGCGTCACCCGCTGAAAAACGCACATCGCCCACGGGCAGGCCGCGAACCGAGTAGGAGCGGTTCGGATCGACGAGCGTGTCGAGCTCGGCCCCGGGCGCGCGCACTTGCAGCCGCACGCGGTCGCTGCGAACACCCAGCGAAAGCAGCTCGAAAACTAGCGCGCCATCCGGTTTCAGATAGTGGGTTCCGACCGGACTCTGACAAAATAGCTGCGCCGTCGAAAGGCTTGGAGGATCGCCTGTGCGAGCGCCGACGAAGAAGCCAACCAGCGTGAGCGGACGCGCCGCGGTGCCTTCGGGCACCCGCAGGACACGACCGTCTGCTGCGACGGCCAGCACCAGCAATGAGTGAGGACCTTCTGCCAGGCGTTGCCCTTCGGCCAGCAAATCACCCAGCACCAGCGAAGAATCGACGAGGACACGTCGCGGTCTGCCGCCGTCGAGTGAAACCACGATGCCTTCCGCGTCAGCCGTGAGGACGCTCGCGTCCGCTCGAATACGAACCGGCTGTTTCGTCGCGAAACGGGGATCGAGCGTGTCCCCGAACGACGGCTGCAGCACCTCGAAGCGCGGCAAGGCAGCCGGCAATGGCGGCGCGTCAAGCGGTGTGAGCTGAATTTTCGAGGGCGCGGCGCTGCTCGGCGGCTGCGCGGCTGACGGTGCGAGCGGCGCGACCGCGCTCGGCGGCGCAGGAGCGGCAGCGGCGCTGCCCGTGGCCGGCCTCGACTGAACCCCACAACCAAGGGCCATCACCGCGAGGAACAGCGAGCGCATCGACTCGCTAGTAGCGCGATTCGGTGGGAAAGCGGTGCACGTTTTGCGCCCCGCCCCGAAAACTAGCTCCTTCCGCGGCAGCGCTTCCGGCATGGGAGCCGATCTGCTAGCTCAAGCGGAGCGATGAGCTACCTGGTTCTGGCGCGTAAGTGGCGCCCGATGCGGTTCGAGGATTTGGTCGGGCAGGACCACGTCGCGCGGACGCTCGGCAACGCCATCAAAAGCGGCCGCGTGGCGCACGCCTTCCTGTTCACGGGGGTGCGCGGCGTCGGGAAAACCACCAGCGCGCGCATCCTGGCCAAGGCGCTCAATTGCATGGGCGACCCGGACACCACCCCGCCTGGCACGGACCCGGGGCCGACGGTCACCCCGTGTCTCAAGTGCGCCGCCTGTCTGGAGATTGCTCAGGGCACGGATCTGGACGTCCGTGAGATTGACGGCGCGAGCTACAACGGCGTGGACGAGGTCCGCAAGCTGCAGGACAGCATTCCCTACCGTCCCGCCCGCGATCGCTCGAAGATCTTCATCGTGGACGAAGTCCACATGCTCTCGCAGAGCGCCTGGAACGCCTTCTTGAAGACGCTCGAGGAGCCGCCGCCGCACGTAAAGTTCATTTTCGCGACGACCGAGGTGCACAAGGTACCGGTCACGATTCTCTCTCGCGTGCAGCGCTTCGATTTCAAGCTAATCAGCGCGCAAGTGATCGCCGAGCGCCTGCGCTACGTGCTTTCGCAAGAGAAGATTCAGGCAGACGACGCGGCCATCTCGATCGTGGCGCGGGAAGCGGCGGGCAGCATGCGCGACGCCATGAGCCTGCTCGACCAGCTGATCGCTTGGGGCGGCGAGGAGCTGCGTGGTGAGGACGTGGCGCGCGTGCTCGGCGTGGCCAGCCACGCGGTGCTGTACGAGCTCGGGCGTGCGTTGGTCGGCGGTGACGCCGCGCGCTGCCTGGAGATCGTCGGGGAATTATCGGACCTCGGGCACGACCTGCCCCACGTGGCGCGGGACTTATTGGCTCTTCTGCGCGACCTGGTGGTGGCCAAGACCTGCGCAGATCCTTCTCGGCTCTTGGACCTGCCCGACGACGCCGCACGCGACGTGAGTGAACTGGCTCGAGGCGCTGACGCCGACGACCTTTTGCGCTTGCACCAAGGCTTTGCTCAGGGCTTCGACGAGGTCGTGCGAAGTGGCCAGCCGCGTGCCGCGCTGGAGATGCTGTTGGTGCGCCTGTCTCGGCGTCCGCCGCTCGTGCCGATCGATCATTTGCTTTCACGCCTGGCGCAATTCGAACGCCGGCTCACGCAAGGCGCGGTGCCAGGCAGGCCGGCGCCGAGCGGCGCGGCGCCGCGCTCGCCCGCCCCAATCAGTGGAGGCGGCGCACCCGCGCCGTCGGCCCGTCCACGCGAGCCGCAATCGCCGCCCAACCCGCGTCCGGAGCGCGCCGACGAGCGCAAGGAGCCTCCACGAGTCGCGAGCGAAAACGGCAGTGCGGAGCGGCGGCCAGAAGCTCCGCCCCCTTCGCCGTCGGGCCCGCCGCCACCGCAACCTCGCAACGGTGCTGGACCCCGTTCGAGCGCCGCTCCGCGCGCACCCGCTGCGCCGCTCGATCTGGATGAAGCGCTCCGCGCGATCGTCGCGCGCATCGCCGGTGAACGGCTGGAGCTCGCGGCCAAGCTCGAGCATGGGGTGCTCCTCGAGGCGGGCCCCGGGCGCTTGCTGTTCGGCTGGGCGCCGGACAGCTTGTTCGGTGACCTGGTTTCTACCCCGGAAAACACGACCATCATCGAGCGCGCAGCGAGCACCGTGCTGGGCGGCCCGTGCAAGGTACAGCACGAACGCGATTCGGCTCGCGCGGCCGGTAAGAAGACGCTGAGTCGCCTCGAGGCAGAGGCGCGCGAGGCGCGCACGCGCGCGGCCTACGAGAAGGCCCGGCAGCACCCGCGCATCGCCGAAGCCGTGGAAATTCTCGGCGGGCGACTCAAAGACCTGAAGCTTGCCAAGGGGAGCTGAGGCGGTCATCCTCGATCGACCGAGAAACAGCGATGCTG
Source organism: Polyangiaceae bacterium (assembly GCA_035549735.1). Lineage (GTDB taxonomy): Bacteria > Myxococcota_A > Polyangia > Polyangiales > Polyangiaceae > PMG-095. Next base: position 139,168 of record DASZQI010000062.1, read on the forward strand.
CCCGATAGATTGCGCCGCGTGATGGAGCTTTTGGCTCGACTCCCGGGAGTCGGGGAGAAGACCGCGCAGCGCTTTGCCTTGTTCCTGGCCACCGACACCGCCGGAACCGCGAGCGAGCTCGGCGTAACGCTCGCCGAGTTCACCGCCCATGTGCGCCCGTGCGAGCTGTGCGGCAACCTTGCGGACGTGGAAGGCGGGCGGGCGCTGTGCACCGTCTGCAATGACCGGCGACGCGACCCCCAGCTCATCTGCATCGTGCACCGCGTGCAGGATCTCTTGGCTATCGAGCGGAGCGGAGCCATGCGCGGCCGCTATTTCGTGCTGGGTCGCCTGCTTTCGCCGCTCGATGGTATTGGCCCGGACGAGCTGCCGCTGGCGGCTCTCGCCGAACGCGTCCGCAAGGATTCGGTAAAAGAGGTGATCCTGGCGACTCCACCTTCGGTCGACGGGGAGGCGACCGCACTGCTATTGGCGCGCGAGCTCGGCGCGCAAGGGCTGCGCGTTACCCGCATCGCGAGCGGGATTCCGCACGGCGGCGAGCTCGAATTCGCCGACCAGGTGACGCTCGGCCGCGCCATCGACGGGCGTCGCTCGATGGGTTAACCTCCCGCGCCGTTCGCCCATGCCCAAGGTCGTCATTCGCTCCGACAAGGCCCCTGCCCCGGTTGCGGCCTATTCCCAGGCCATCCGCGCGGGTGATTTCCTGTTTCTATCCGGGCAGATCCCGCTCGACCCCGAGACGCATCAGCTGGTCTCGGGCGGTATCGAAAGCGAGACGCGCCGGGTGCTCGATAACCTCGCGGCCGTGCTGGAAGCGGGCGGCGCAACCTTCGCGGACGTCGTCAAGATGACGGTGTACCTGGCGGACATGCAGGACTTTGCCGCGTTCAACGCGGTGTACGTGAGTTACTTTCCCGAACAGCCCCCTGCGCGCGCAACGGTCGCCGTTCTCGGCTTGCCACGCGGTGTGCGCGTCGAGATCGACGCGATCGCATACCTCGCGCGCTGACATCTTTTTTCCGGAGATCGAATGTCCGACAAGACCAAGACCCAAGCCTCATTCAACGCCACCCAGCTCCAGGCGAGCGCCGACTCTGCGCTCAATGCGGTTGCGAGCGCGGACACGCGTGCTGCCGAGCTGGTCGATGCCTGGGTCCAGGCGGGAAACGCCGCAGCGGTGGCCACCGTGGCCGAGCGCGGCAGCGGACCGGCGCGTAAAGCAGCGCGCCGTGGGCTGAACGTGCTGCGCGCGCGCGGCGTCAAGGTCGAGGTGGCTCCGCACGTCACCACGTTCGCCGCCAGCGAGGGCGCGCGTGAACACGTGACCGAGGCTTGGCTCGTGGGCGCCGATGCAGGTGGCAACGTGCTGATCGTGATTGCTTCGCGTGCAGCCACGAGCCGCGCCGAAAGCGGCTTTTTCTACCTGCATGACTCGGTCGGCGTGCATTCGGCGACGGTCGGCTCTCTCAGCGGAAGTGGCTTGAAGGACGCGCTCAAGCGCGCCTCCGAGGCCGGCTGTGAGCCGGTGCGTGTCCCCGTGGAATACGCGCGCCAGCGCGTCGCCGAAGGCCGGGAGCAGCTGAAGTCGAAGTCCATTCCGGAGCCGCTCGGCATGACCAGCGGCAAGGAATTGCTCGAGCCGGTGCCGACGAGCCCGGTACCCCATCCGCTCGATAGCGAAGGCTTGGAGCTCGCTGACGAAGACGCCAAGGAGCTGGCGCAGAAGTCGGCAGGGCTGCACCTGCTGCGGGAGTTCCGCAACTGGCTGCCGGAACGCCCCGCGGTGGACGAGATGCTCCAAGAAATCGGCGAGAAGTTGCCGAAGGGCGCCGAGCAGACGCCCGAGGTCATTCAGAAGATCGTAAAGGACGCGGTCGAGGCCGCAACCGATCGCTACTTTGGCCCCGAGCGACGCGCCGTGCTTGCGCGGCGAATGAAGGACTGTGCGCTCAGCGTGCTCGCGACTCAGGGCGAGGTTCGTGCGCTCGAGGTCGTGGCGACGATCAAGCGCATCGAGCAGGCGGGTCTCATCACCGATGCGCCCAACGAAGTTCCGTTCTTGCGCGCCTTCTTCGACAAGGCGCTGGCCACGCTCGCGGTTCAGGGCGGAGGACGTCTGCAGGTTCCGGTCCGGCAAGAGCCGGAAGCAGCGCCCGCAGCCACCTGAGCAGACCCGCGCGTCAGCGCGCCGCGCCTGCCTGCTCACGAAACGCCGCGAGCAGGCGGGCACAAATCGGTCCGGGCTGGCCGGCGCCGATCGCGCGGCCGTCCACCCGAACCACCGGCAAGAGCTCGCGAATCGACGAAGAAATGAAGAGCTCGTCGAGCTCACCGAGCTCGCCGACCGAAAGCGCACGCTCTTCTACGGGTAGCGAAAGCGCCGCGGCGAGGCCCAGTACGTGCGCGCGAGTGATGCCCGGCAAGATGCCGAGCTCGACGGGCGGCGTAATGAGACGCCCGGCCCGGACGGCGAACACGTTCGAAGTAGCCCCCTCGAGCACGCCGCCCTCACGATCGAGCAGCAAGGCTTCCTCGGCGTCGGCCGCGCGCGCGGCTTCGCTCGCTAGCACCGCGACCAGGTAGTTTCCAAGCTTGGCCCCTGCAGCCTCGGTGCCATCGGCGACGCGCTGCGTGCGGTAGGTGATGGCGGCGATGCCGCGCTCGTATTTCACCGCGGGCAGCGGCTCGAGCAAAGAGACGATCACGACACGCAGCGGCGCGCCCGCAAGCGCCGGGTCGAGCCCGAGCCGCTGACCCTGGCCGCGCGTCACCATGACCCGCAAGTAACTTTCTGGAAAACCGGCGAGCGCTACGGCGCGTCGCACTTCCGCGTCGAGCTCGCTCGCGGAGAGCGGGACGCGAATACCGACCAAAGCCGCGCTGCGTTCGAGCCGCGCGATGTGCTCGTCGAGCGCAAACGGCTGACCGCCGTAAGTGCGCAAGGTCTCGAACACCGAGTCGCCGTACAAAAACCCGCGGTCGAAGACGCTCACGCGCGCCGCCTCGGGCGCACACGGCTGACCGTCGATCATCACCAGCGCGCCAGCAATGGCCACCATCCGCTACCGCTCCGAAGCCCCTTCGGGCACGACCTTGTGAATCTGCTTGCCGCCCTGCCAGCACACCTCGAGCTCGAAGGCGACGTTACTCTTCACGGTTATCGACGGCGGCTCGCCCGCGCTCTCACGACGCTGCACGCGCAGATCGACCGAACCCGAGCGCCCGAACGGGTAGCGATCCACCCCCATTTCGTCGGTGCCCAGCAAAGTCCAGGTCAGCTTCTTGCGCGCAGGATCCGCTCGCAAACCGAGCACGTACTCGAAGAACACGGCGATCGGCGTAATGCCGGTCCAGCCCACGAAGTCCTTTCGGCCACGGCCCTCGGCGGGCGCGTCCGGCGCAAAATGCTCCCAGATGCTGCCGGTCTTTTCGAAGCAACGAATCAGATGCGAAAAATGGTTGTGCGCGATCTCGTAGGCCAGCGCGTCGTAGCCATGACGAGTTAGCCCGGCGAGCACCATGTAGTTCGTGGGCGCCCAGACGCCGCCGAGCCAAAGTCCGCCGTCCGGATCGTAGCCTTGCGTGTCCGCTGAAAGGCTCGACACCCGATGCACGCGCTTGAACTCGCGCGCGTCGTCCAGATGCTGAACGAAACGATCGAGGCGCTCGCTCGGCACCGCGTCGGCGAGCAACGCCCAATACGCACCGATGGTTTTGACTCCGGTGACGCGCGATTGGTCGCGCTCGAGGTCGTGATAAAAACCGGTCTTCTCGTCCCACAGATACTGGTTGATCCAGGGCAGCAGCACCGCGTTTTCCTCAGCGAAATCGCTGACATCGGCGCGGCGCCCGAGCACCTCGGCCATGTCTAAAACGACGCGATTCGCGAGCACTTGCTGCATGTTGGTGTCGACCCACGTGCGGTGCGCGTGATCGAACCACTGGTGGGCCCCGGCGGGGGTGCGCGGCTGGTTCACCATGCCGCTTGCCCAGCCGGTGCCCCAGTAGCTGCCGTTCGGCCAGGTTCGATAGCGGCGATACCACTGCCCGTAAGCGACCAGCGCTGGGAACACCTCCGCCAAGCGCTGTTCGTCGTGAGTCGCGATGTAATACTCCCACTCGCTCCAACCAAGCACGTTGGGGCCAGTGCCCGCCGGATCGAAGCGCGCGAAGCATTCGCTGCCGTCGTCTTCCCGAAACTGACGACAGATTCCGCCGTCGGGGTGTTGCTTGGCGTAGAAGTTATCGAGCGTGTTCTGAAAGCGCCACACGCGATCGCCGTAGCGCCCGAAGAGCGAGATGAACACCGAGTCCCACATGAAGAGGCAATCGGCGAACATGGTCGACGAGAAATCGGAGACGAAGCCGTTCTGGTCGGTGGCGCGACGAAAGTTTTCGAACGCGATCTCCCAACAGCGGTAGTAGCAATCGAGGAACGCGGGGCGCGCCGGATAGTGGGGCGCGGGCAGCTGGCCCTTGGACTCGGCGAAGGTCGGCCACGGCTCCACGTTCCGGCGCGACTTGGAGCGAAAGGGATTCTCCTCGGCGAACGAGTTCTCTACGTACGTCGGTACATAGGGCCGGCCCCCCGGAACGTTTCGCAGCTGCAGCGGGTTGCGCATGTCGCGAGGTGCTACAGCCATACCACAGAGCGTGACTCGGCGCAGCGTCTACTCCGGGACCCCGTGGGAACCAAAGGTCGGCTACTCTCGCGCGAAACGCGTGGGGTCGCTCGTGTTCGTGTCGGGCACCACTGCCGTGGATGAACAGGGCAAAGTGGTCGGCCCGGGCGACCTGTATGCGCAAACCCGCTACGCGATCGAAAAGATCGGGCGAGCCCTGTCCGCTCTCGGCGCCTCCTTAACGGATGTGGTTCGCACGCGCACGTTCGTCACGGACATCGGACGCTTCGAGGAGTTTGCCCGCGCACACCGCGAGTTCTTCGAGAACATCGATCCGGTCGCAACCTGCGTCGAAGTGTCACGCCTGGTCGACCCGGAGCTCTTGGTGGAGATCGAGGTCGACGCGGTCGTCGAACCAGTCGAAGCGAGCTAGCCGAGCTCGCTCGCTGCCGCCTCACTCAGCTCACTTGCTGGCGAGCGCCGAACGCGCAACAGCTGTTCACGCATGCGGTCCTTGGTGAGCTCGCGCAAGCGCCGGTCATCGCCGCCCGCCTGCTCGGGGAAAATCGGCTCGAGCACGCTCAGCGTGACCGGCTGCGGACGAATTCCGAAGCTTCCCTTGGCTAGAATCTCGAAGGTTCCGTCGACCACCACCGGCACTATCGGAACGCGGTTGCGCACCGCGATCCAAAACGCGCCGCGATAGAAATCGCGAAGATTGCCGTCCACCGAGCGCGTGCCTTCGGGGAACACGCAGAGGCTCGAGCCTTCGCGCAAGTGCGCCTCGCAGCGACGCAGCATGCGACGAATGCTGGGGAGATGCCCGCGCTTCAGCGGAACATAGCCGTTCAGCCACATGTTCCAGCCCAGGAACGGCGCGTAAAAGTTCTCGACCTTGCTCACCCAAGAAAACGGCAAATGCAGCTCGTACACCGCCAAGATGTCGACCATCGACTGGTGGTTCACCACGAACACGCAAGGGCCGAGCCCCTGCGCGCGTTCCCTGCCCTCCACGCGAATGCCCGCGAGCGGTGCCCAGGCGAGATAATGAGCGCCCCAATAACAGGTGTACGCGTGCAGCCAACGCCTCGGACGCTGCCAAAACGTGAGCGCCCACAAGAGCGCCGCCGGAAAGAACAGCAGCACGATCGTGCAAATCAGGTAGGGCCAATAGACCGCGTTGTAGAGGGCGTGCCCCACTGGGCCGAGCCGGCGCGATCTCTCCGAAGGCATCCGGCGAACGTTAGCTTGGTCGCCCGGCCTCGGCGAGCCGGGGGAAACCGGGCCCCGCCACATGGCGGTTGAAACCCGGCCAGTTCCGCGACAAGTTCCGGGCGCCATGACACGTTCCCGCTGGGTCGCGCTTCCGGTCGTCTGCTGTCTGCTCGGGTCCGCTTGCAACAAGAAGGTCTCCGAGCCCGATTCTCCGCCCGCCGCGGCCGAGCCGCCTGCCGCGGCCACGCCGGCGCCGGCAGCGACGCCCAGCGCGGTCGCTACTGCCGGCGACACGGGAACGGCCGCTGCAACCGCTGCCGCCGTGGCGTCCGAAGCCCCGCCGCCGGCAGCCAACGCGGTGCCGGTTCCGGAGGACGTGGCCGCTCCCGCTAAGGACGCCAAGAAGACCGCGTCTGGCTTGGCCAGTAAGGTGCTGAAGGCCGGAACTGGCAAGGAGCACCCGACCGACGCGGATCGCGTCAAAGTGCACTACTCGGGTTGGACCACCGACGGGAAGATGTTCGACTCTTCCGTTCAGCGCGGTGAGCCCACCTCCTTCGCAGTGACTCAGGTCATCCCGGGTTGGACCGAAGGCTTGAAGTTGATGGTACCGGGCGAAAAGCGGCGCTTCTGGATCCCGGCCAAGCTCGCTTACGGTGAAAAGGCGCCGCCCGGCGCGCCCGCGGGCAACCTCACCTTCGACGTCGAGCTGCTCGAGATCTTGGCCGCGCCCAAGACCCCGGAGGACGTGAAAGCGCCCCCGGCGAACGCCAAGAAGACCGCGTCGAACCTGCGTTATCGCGTGCTCAAAGCAGGCACCGGCAAGGTCCACCCCAAAGCCACCGACACCGTAACCGTGCACTATTCCGGCTGGACCACGGACGGAAAGATGTTCGACTCCTCGGTGCAGCGCGGCGAGCCAGCGAGCTTCTCGCTGGGGCAAGTCGTGAAGGGTTGGACCGAAGGCGTGCAGTTGATGGTCGAGGGCGAGAAGACCCGCTTCTGGATCCCCGGCAACCTCGCTTACGGCGACACTCCGACCCGACCCGGCGCGCCCTCCGGCATGTTGGTGTTCGATATCGAGCTCTTGCAGATCCGCTGAGCGACGCCGCTCACTCCGCGACTTGTGCGTCCTGCTCCAGGTACCCCGGCGGTTCGGACTGCTGGGGTGCACGCGGCGCGTGTAGCCCCTCGCCGCGGTGATCCTTCGCGATCAGCACGTACACCGAGGGCACCACGAACAGCGTGAACAAGGTGCCGATGGTCATGCCACCGACCAGCACGATGCCGATCGAGTTACGAGCCACGGCGCCGGCGCCGGTCACCAGGGTGAGCGGGAAATGGCCGGCCACGGTAGCAACCGTGGTCATCAAGATCGGCCGCAAGCGAGTGGCAGCTGCAGCACGCACCGCATCGATCTTGCTCAGACCGAGCTCCTGCTGAGCGTTCGCGAATTCGACGATCAGAATGCCGTTCTTCGCGACCAAGCCGACCAGGGTAACCAGGCCGACCTGCGAATAGATGTTGAGGGTCGTGGTCCAGCCCTCGGTCAGCTTGAAACTCATGCCCGGAGGGCCCGCGAATTTCAGGAACGTGAAGATCATCGCCCCGAACATCGCCAGCGGAACCGAGCCCGCCAGAATGACCAATGGATCGCGGAACGAGTTGAACTGCGCGGCCAGGACCAAGAAAATCAGGATGAGCGCGAGGCCCATGGCGGGCAGGAACTTGCCCCCCTCTTGGCGCAACTGGCGCGACTCACCGGTGTAGTCCACGCGGCTTCCGGGCGGCAGCACCTTGGCCGCTGCCTCCTCCAGCACCTTCAGACCGCCGTCGAGCGAGCGCGTGGCGACGCCCGAAAGCTTGATCGAGTTGAGCTGCTGAAAGCGGTTCAGCGAGCGCGGCTCCACCCCCGAGCGCAGCGTCGCGATCGCGCTGAGCGGGATCAGCTGCCCGGCTGGGCCGGTAATGTGAATGTCGTTTAGCTGTTCGGGCGTGAGCCGCGCGGCGCGCTCGATCTGCGGAATTACCTTGTAGCTACGGCCATCGATGTTGAAACGATTGACGAAATTGCCGCCCAACACCGCGCTCAGGTCAGCGCCCACCTGCTGCATGGTGAGGCCCATCGACGACACCTTGTCGCGGTCGATGACGATCTCCGCGTTGGCCTGGTCGATACGCACGTCCACGATCGGCGGGAACGCGAACTGACCGCTCTTGGCCGCGGTCTGCTGCAGCTCCTCGGCGTAACGCAGGAGCTCGTTGTGACTGGCGGTGGAGGCAATCACGAACTCGACCGGGAAAAAGCCGGCGCTTGGCAGCGCGCCCGGCAAAAACGCGGGCGCGCGAATGCCCGTGATACCGCCCAGCTTGCCCGCGAGCTCTGCCTGAATCGGGAAAATGCTGCGGTTTCGGTGCTCCCAAGGCTTGGCCAGCATGCCGCCGAAGCCCGCGGTCGCGAACGTAATCTGAAAGCTGTGCTCGAACTCCGGCTCGGTCTGGAAAATCTTGTTCACTTCCGCCGAGTAGGTGGTGACCTGCTCCAGCGTGGCGTTGGCCGGCACGTCGAGCGCAGTGAACACCACGCCTTGATCTTCGTTCGGCGCGAGCTCCGCCGGCGCGAACATGTACATCGGGATCAGTAGGATCGAGAGCGTGATCCAGACTGCGTACACGGCGGGCCGCATGCGCAGGGTGGCGGCGAGCGCGCGCTCGTACCCGCTCTTCACGGCCTCGAACGCGCGGTCGATGTTGCGAGCCAAGAATCCGTGCGCGTGCTCCTCCCTGAGCAGCCGCGCCGACATCATCGGCGAGAGCGTGAGCGCGACCATGCCAGAGATCACCACCGCACCCGCGAGGGTGAAGGCGAACTCGCGAAACAGCGCGCCGGTGAGGCCGCCCTGAAAGCCGATTGGCGCGTACACCGAGGCCAGCGTGATGCTCATGGCCGTGACCGGGCCGACCAGCTCGCGCGCGCCGATTAACGCGGCTTGGGCGCGGGTTTTGCCCTCACGAATGTGCCGCTCGACGTTCTCGACCACGACGATCGCGTCATCGACCACGAGACCGACCGCGAGCACCACCGCGAGCAGCGTGAGCAGGTTCAGCGTGAAGCCGAGCACCTGCATCAGGAAGACCGCGCCGATCAGCGACACTGGAATGGCGACAATCGGCACCAACACGCTGCGCAGCGACCCTAGGAACAGGAAGATGACGATCACGACGATCAGCACGGTTTCGCTGAGCGTCTTCACCACCTCTTCGATCGAGTTCTTGATGTAGGTGGTCGAGTCGAACGCGACGCTGGCCTGCATGCCGGTCGGCAGCTCGGCCTTGATCAGGTCCATCTGCTGGTGCACGCGACTGATCACGTCGAGCGAGTTCGAGTTGGGCAGCACCCACACGCCCATGAACACGGCCTTCTTGCCGGACATCCACACTTCTTGGTCGTAGGTGTCCGCGCCCAGCACCACGTCGGCGACGTCTTCGAGGCGCACGAGCGAGCCGTTCTGCTCGCGAATGACCAGACGCTTGAACTCTTCGACCGAGCGCAAATCGGTGCTGGCGGTGAGGTTTATCTGCACCAGGCCGCCTTTGGTTTGGCCGACTGCCGAGAGCGAGTTGTTCGCGGCCAGCGCTTGCCGTACCTGCGACGGGCTCACGTTGAGCGCGGCCATGCGCTGCGGCTTCAACCAGGCTCGAATTGCGAACGTGCGCCCGCCCAGAATATCTGCGCGCTGCACGCCTGCGATCGCGGAGAGGCGTGGCTGCACTACGCGAATCAGGTAGTCGGTCACCTGATTGTCTTCGAGGATGGTCGAGCCAAAGCTCAGGTACATGGCCGCGACCTGGCCATCGGAAGGCTCGATGTTGAAGCTGGTGAGCGCGGGGGCTTTCAAGCTGCGCAATGGCTCACCCGTGGTGGTCGACAATCGCGTGAAGGCCGACGCTCAGCTCAATCCGCGGCCCGAGAACCACTGACATGAAGTTCACCGACATCTTCCTGCGCCGGCCC
>DASZQI010000063.1:0-74597 GCA_035549735.1 Polyangiaceae bacterium
CGCTGGGCGGCGGCGAGATCGTCAATCCCTGGGATCGTTGAACGGGTCGTTCCGCTAGCGTTCACCCGAGACTGCGGCTACCTCTGTCTCAGTGAATCTGTCTACCGCCCGCCTGCAAGCGGCCGTTCCCAAGGCGGTCCGCGAGCTTTGCCAACGCCTGCGCGAAGCCGGCCACCGTAGCTGGGTGGTGGGTGGCTGCGTCCGCGATGAGCTGCTGAGTGAGCTCGAACAGGGCGGCGCGAGCGCGGCGCGACCGCGCAACGATTGGGACATCGCGACTAGCGCCCTGCCCGAACAGGTCACGGCCGCCTTTCGGCGCGTGATTCCGACCGGAATTCAGCACGGCACGGTGACGGTGCTCCTGGGTAAGGAACAATTCGAGGTCACCACGCTGCGCGGCGAAACCACGTACACGGACGGGCGCCGCCCCGACAGCGTGTATTTCGTGGACGACATCCGCGACGACCTCGCGCGCCGCGACTTCACCGTCAACGCCATCGCCTACGACGTGCTCGAAGATCGACTGATCGATCCGTTCGACGGGCTCTCGGATCTGAAAGCGCGCTCGCTCAAAGCGGTGGGTGAGCCTGCCCAACGCTTCGCCGAGGACGGCCTACGCGTGCTGCGCGCGGCGCGCTTCGTGGCCACGCTCGAGTTCGAGCTCGACCCGAAAACCGCGAGCGCGATCGAACCTTCGCTCGACAGCTACCGCAAAGTGAGCTCGGAGCGAATCCGCGACGAATGGCTGAAATCGATGAAAGCCGAGCGTCCGAGCCGCGCCTTCGAGGTCATGCGCGCGCACGGCCTGCTCGCCATCACCGCCCCGGAGCTGCTCGAATCGGTCGGCTGCGTGCAGAACCGCTATCACGCCTACGACGTGTGGGGCCACGCGCTCGCCTGCCTCGACCATTGCCCGAAGCAGCCCGTGCTGCGCATGGCCGGGCTATTTCACGACATCGGCAAGCCGCGCTCACGCGCGTTCAGCGACAAGACCAACGACTACACGTTTTACGAACACGAGCGAATCGGCGCTGAAATGGCCGAGCCCGTGCTCTCGCGCCTGCGCTTCTCGAACGACGAGCGTGCGCGCATCGTCGCGCTCGTGCGCCATCACCTGATTTGCTACGACACGTCGTGGAGCGACGCGGCCGTGCGACGCTGGCTGCGCCGCGTCACCCCCGAGCTCAGCGACGACCTGTATCGGCTTGCCGAGGCCGACGTGCTCGGCAAGGGCAAGGAGCCGAGCGCCGATCTCAGCCAGATCGCCGAGCTCAAGGCGCACGTCGCGCGCGTCATCGCGGCCGGCGCCGCGTTCAGCGTGAAAGATCTGGCCATCAGCGGCCGCGATCTCAGCCAGGAGCTCGGGCTTCGCCCGGGGCCGCTCTTCGGCGAAATCTTGCGCGCGCTGCTGGACGAAGTGGTCGAAGAGCCCGCGCTCAACGAGCGCTCGCGCCTCCTTCAACGCGCCGCGGAGCTGGCGAAGAATCCGCCAGCTCCGCAAAGCTAACCGAAAACTGCGCGGCTTTATCCGGGCGCGGGCTTCGGCGTGCCGAAGATGCTGGCAGGGCGCTTCTTCTCGGTGCGGTCGCGGTTGCGCTTCTCCGAGTAGGTCGGAATCACCACGCGCTGGCGCGGCGGCAGCTCACGACCAGCGAGCGTCGCTTCGATTTCCGCGGAGTCGAGCGTTTCGCGTTCGAGCAGCGCGGTCGCCAGGCGATCCAACTTGTCGCGATTTTCGACCAGGACCCGCTGCGCGACCTTGTACTGACCCTCGACGATCGAGCGCACTTCCTCGTCGATCTCGCGGGCGGTCGCTTCCGAGTAGTCCTCGCGGCGCGACGTCATTTCGCGACCCAAAAACACGCTCTCTTCGTTCTCACCGTAGGCGACCGGGCCGAGCTTGGTGGTCATACCGAGCTCGCACACCATGGCGCGAGCCACGCGCGTCGCGCGCTTGATGTCGTCCTGCGCGCCGGTGGTGATCTCGCCGAACACCGTTTCTTCCGCGACCCGACCGCCCAGCGCCATCGCGATGCGCGCCAAGGTCTGCTGGCGGGTCATCAGATGACGGTCCTCGGTCGGCAGGAACATGGTGACGCCGAGCGCGGCGCCACGCGGAATGATCGAAACCTTGTGCACCGAGTCGTTGCCTTCGACCAGCTTGCCCACGATGGTGTGCCCGGCTTCGTGCCAGGCGGCGGTCCGCCGCTCGGCCTCGCTCATCACCATGGAGCGGCGCTCGCTGCCCATCAGGACCTTGTCCTTGGCGAGCTCGAAGTCCTCCATGGACACCGCTTCCTTGTCCTGACGCGCGGCCAGAAGCGCCGCCTCGTTCACCAGGTTCTCGAGATCCGCGCCGACGAACCCAGGGGTACCAGCGGCCAGGATGCCGAGATCCACGTCGCCCTGCAGCGGCACCTTCTTGGTGTGCACGGCAAGGATGCCCTCGCGGCCCCGGATGTCCGGACGCGGCACGGTGATGCGGCGATCGAATCGGCCGGGGCGCAGAATGGCCGGATCCAGCACGTCGGGGCGATTGGTCGCCGCGATGATGATGACGCCCTCGTTCGACTCGAAGCCGTCCATCTCGACCAAGAGCTGGTTCAGCGTCTGCTCGCGCTCGTCGTGACCGCCGCCGAGGCCAGCGCCGCGATGACGGCCGACCGCGTCGATTTCATCGATGAAGATGATGCACGGAGCGTGCTTTTTGCCCTGCTCGAACAGGTCGCGCACGCGGCTCGCGCCGACGCCCACGAACATCTCCACGAAATCCGAGCCTGAGATGCTGAAGAACGGCACGCCCGCTTCGCCAGCGATGGCGCGCGCGAGCAGGGTCTTGCCGGTTCCGGGCGGACCCATCATCAGCACGCCCTTGGGGATACGGCCGCCCAGGCGCTGGAACTTCTTCGGATCCTTCAAGAACGCGATGATCTCTTCGACCTCGTCCTTGGCCTCGTCGATGCCGGCCACGTCGGCGAAGGTGACCTTGTTCTGCGATTCGCTGAGCAGACGCGCGCGGCTCTTGCCGAAGCTCATCGCTTTGCCGCCGCCAGCCTGCAGCTGCCGCATGAACAGGTAGAACATCACTATCACGAACACCATCGGCAGAAGGATGGTCAGCACCGGCGTGATCAACGAACCGCCGTCGTCGCGCTGATACTTCACGCGGACGTTGTTCTTGATCAGCTCCTCGGCGCTTTCCTTGTCGGGACCGATGGTGCGGCCTCGCTCGGCTTGACCCTTCGCCGCCGGGTTCTTGATGGTGAAGGTGTAGTCGCGATCTTTGATCTCGACTTCCTCGATGTGCCGCTGGTCCCTCGGCGCTTTCACCAGCGATATGAACTCGCTGTACGGGATCTCCGCCTTCTGCGGGCCATCCGCGTCATTGAGAAAACGCCAAATCGCCAAGAAGGCGAAAATTAGAACGACCCAAACTAAAAGGGTCCTATGCGGCTGCTTCACCCTGACGACCTCGATGCAAGAGATTTCACCAATGTCTCTTTCGAAGCATGCCACCCTTCCCCCACGACGTCGATGGGGCGTTCATGAAAAAGCCATGGTTCTGTGGGCTTGAGCGCTCTCGACGGAATGTTTCGAAGGACGTTTGGCTGCGGAGACCGCTAACCTTCGATGCGGATACGCCCCGTGGCCGGATCTACGCGCAATTCGCGCCCTCCGGGCAACCGCAGCCGCGCGCTGCTGGAGGGCTCGGCCAGCATGCGCGACAATTCGCGCCGCTGCGCCCGCCCGAGCCTCAGCGGAAGCTCCGACGCATTCGCCACGGACAGCTCGGCCTGAGCCACCTCATCGGCGAGTGCCGTCAGGCTGTTGACGATGCCGGGGGCCAGCTCCGCGAGCAGCGGCATCAGCTCGTGGCGTACACGAGCACGCAAAAAGCGCGCATCGCGGTTGGAAGGATCCTCGCTGAACGGCACCTGATGCCGGCGCGCGTGCGCCTCGATATCCGCGCGGCGGGCGCGAATCAGCGGCCGCACCAAGTCCCCCGAGAGCACTGGCAGAACCCCCAAGCCACGCGGGCTGGTGCCGCGCAGTAACCTCAAGAGCACGGTCTCCGCTCGATCGTCCGCCTGGTGGGCCGTGGCAATCAGGTTCACCCCGAGCTCCTGCGCCCGCGCCCGCAGCGCAGCGTAGCGGGCGCTCCGCGCTCGCGCCTGGAGGTTTCCCCCCGTCGGCAGGTTCACTCGCGTGCGCCCGAACGGAACTCCGAGCTGCTCGGCGAACCGCTCGGCCCGATCGAGTTCCGCAGCCGCTTCCACGCGCAGCCCATGGTCGACCCCCTCGGCAAACAGCGTCAGGCCGAGCCGCTCGCCGAGCCGCGAGAGCACGTGCAGCAGCACCATCGAATCGATTCCACCCGACACCGCTACCAAGAGCCGAGTCGAGCGCGCCACGCGCGCCTCGTCGACCAACGCGCGCCGCGCCAGCGTCAATGCGGTGGGCGGGTGCGAGCGCGGCATACGTCGGCACACTGTAGCGCCGCGCCTGGCGTCATCAATTCTTCACGAACACCACGTCATCGAAGCACACGCTATTGCCGTTCAGCAGCGTCCCCTGAAAGACCAGCCCGGCGCCAGAGTCGCCCGAAGGAGCCACGATCGGGAACGAGTAGCTCGCCCAAGCCGTGGTGAGCTGCGTATTCTTCAGCACCACGTCGGTGTACGGCAGCGTCGCGTGCCCGATTTTCACGACCAAGGTGAAGTCTGCGACCCCGGCCATGGCACGGAACGACAACGTATAGGGCACTCCGGGCTCGACCACGAACGCCTTCGCGGCGTCCATAGGCCAACCCAGATTGAACGACGCGTTCAGACTCCCCTGCACGCAAGCGTGGCCATTCGTGAAGGTGCTGACCGCGGTCCCCACCTGAGTCAGAGTCCAATCCGTCGAGCCTGCGCTGAAGTCTCCGTTACTGATGTAGTTGTCGTCGGGCACGCCCGGAGAGCCGCCTTCGCCGACCCCGCCGGTACCCGGCTCGCCTGCGCTGCTCGTTGTACCGCCGGTACTCGGCTTCGTACCGCCCGAGTTCGTGCTCGTGCCACCCGTAGTGCCCGAGCTCCCTCCGCGAGTCACCGTGCCACCCGTCTCGCTCGTCGGCTCGCCGCCCGCGCCCACACCGCCCGTTCCCTCCGGCGGAACCTCGACTCCGCCCGCGCCCGAGTCACTGGTGTTCGAAGTTCCACCCGTCCGCCCGCCGCTGCTTGCGGTGCGCCCGCCGGTCGCTGACGCGCCACCTTCGCTGCTCATCGTGCTCACGCACAAGTGCGAGAGACACACGAGCTCTCCGTCACAAGTATCGTTGCCGTAACAGGCGCAGCGCTCGGAGCCCGTCGCGCACCCTTTGGACTTATCTTCTCCACCGCAGGCAAACGCCAGAAGCAAAGCGCTCGAACACAACCCTACCGGTCCCAAAAGCCGTCGCCGACCAAACATAGCCGCACAGTCTCGCGGAAATCGGCGCGCGCGGCTAGTGCCTTGCCGGCAACGAAGTCCGCTTTTGAAAGCCGACTGGAACACCGCCCCAAACCCGGCAGCGCGCCCACACCGACCCAGTAACTACCACCGCTGTTTCATCACAAACAAACTTCGACTCTCGGATTCGCCGATCAACATTGATTTGATTTTTGGGGGCAAACACAGAAACGGGCGCGCTGCTCGTCGCGCACGTCACCGGGCAACCCGTGCCGGTCAAAGAAACGCACTGCAGCCGCGCCAGCCCGTCGCGGAAAAAACCGGCTCATCCGACGCTTGGTCAAACCCCTGAACTGGCGCATACTGCGCTCCGATGAGGAATTGGGTCGGTTGGCTGGGCACCGTGCTCGGCACGGTGGTGGGGCTCACACAAGCAAGCGTCGGTTGTAGCAGTGACAGCAAAAACGACGCGTGCCCGACCGGTAACGAACGCTGCGAGTGTTACCCGAACGGCACCTGTAACGACAATCTGAGCTGCCTCTCGAACCATTGCGTACTCGACTCCTCCGCGGGCGGCGCCACGGGCGGGAGCCCCTCGATCAAGGGCGGTTCGAACGGCAACGGCGGAACCAGCGGCGGCAGTTCGAGCAACGGCGGGGACGAGGGCGGCGCGGGCCCGTCTGATGGCGGCAGCGCGCAAGGCGGCACTTCCGAAGCCGGCGAGGGCAACCTCGGCGCCCGCGCGGGCACGACCAACCGCGGCGGCGAACCCGCGAGCGGCGGAACGACGACGAGCGGCGGCAAAGCCGCGACCGGCGGAGCCAACTCGAACGGCGGCAAAGTCGCGACCGGCGGGGCGACCGCGACGGGTGGCAAAACCGCGACTGGCGGCACGGCGAGCGGCACCGGCGGGGACGGCTCCGGCGACAAGTGGCTCGCGAAGGACGTTGCCGCAGGTTACATGCACTCTTGCGCCGTGCTTCAGAACGGCAGCGTGCGCTGCTGGGGCCAAAACAACTCCGGCCAACTCGGCAACGGCACACAAGCGAGCAGCAGCACCCCGGTCGAGGTCGAAGGCATCACCACTGCGATCTCCGTGGTCGTCGGCGAGCTGTTCAGCTGCGCGCTGCTCAGCACTGGCGCAGTCCAATGCTGGGGCGAAAACATGTACGGCATGCTCGGCAACGACACGCGCAATGACAGCTGGCGCCCGGTTTCGGTGGTCGGGATCAGCAACGCCACGCGGATTTCGGCCGGCTACAACTACATCTGCGCGCGCCTCGCCGACAGCACGGTTTCGTGTTGGGGCGACAACACGAGCTACAACCTGGGTCGAGTGGGCGGAGGCAGCGCGGTGCCGGTGCCCGTCACCAGCGTCAGCAAGGTCAGCGATTTCGCCGCCAGCTCCGACACGGCCTGCGCGTTGCTCGCCGATCACACGCTGCGCACCTGGGGTTCGAACTTCTTCCTTGCGCTGGGCAACGGGAGCACCAACACCGGTGACGTGTACGCCCCGGTAGTTGTTTCGGGCATCGCCAACGCGGTCGCGGTCGCAGGCGGCTTAGCGTACTTCTGTGCCCTGCTCAGTGACTCGACCGTAAAGTGCTGGGGCGAAAACGCCGATGGCCAGCTCGGCGACGGCAGCCAGAGCAACCAGTCCGTGCCGAAATCGGTCACCGGCCTCAGCGGCGTGACCGCGATCGCACCCGGCTTTCGCCACACCTGCGCGCTGATGACCGATAAGAGCGTGCAGTGCTGGGGCAAGAACGCCAACGGTCAGCTCGGCGATGGCACGATCGGCGCGAGCCTCCGGCCGGTCACGGTGAACGGCATCGACAACGCCGTGGTCGTTTCGGCCGGGCGTGAGCACACCTGTGCCGTGCTCGCGGACGGCCGGGTGCGCTGCTGGGGTGACAACCAATGGCAGCAGCTCGGGACCGGCACCGGCACCATCAACGAACCCGCGACCGTGCTCGGCTTCTAACCCAACCCTATTATCAATGACCTTCACGCGCTTTCGCTCCATGACTCGTTCGTTCGCCCCCGTGGTCCTGTGCCTGGTTTGCGCAATCAATTGCTCCGACGAGGGGCAGTCCGGCTCGAGCTCGTGCTCGGAAGGCGAAACTCGCGCTTGCAGCGGACCCGGCGATTGCTCGGGCACGCAAACCTGCAACGCCAAGAACACCTGGTCTGCGTGCGCATGCGCAGGCGACGGCACGGGCGGCAGCTCGACGAGCTCCGGCGGTCGCGCGAGCACGGGCGGCACGAGCGGCAGCGGGGGTTTACCCGACGGCGGTTCGGACGCCAGCGGCGGTGGGCCCGATGCGGGCGCGCCCTCGGTCGAGGGCGGCGCGGCGGGCAGCGCCGGTGCCAGCGCAAGCGGCGGTCACAGCCCGCGTGGCGGCAGCAGCGCGGGCGGCAACGGCGGTGCTTCGCTGACCGGTGGCGCATCATCAAAGGGTGGCAATGCGCCGACCGGCGGCGTGTCCACGGGCGGGGCCGCGGCGGGTAGTGGTGGCGCGGCCGGCGCCAGCAGCGGCGGCGCAAACACCTCCGGCGGTAGCGGTGGCGCGGGCCCGACCATTCCCGGCTTGCCGAGCATTGCGGCCGGCAATGGCGTGACCTGTATCGCGTACCAAACCGGCGCGATGAAGTGCTGGGGCGCAAACGCCTACGGCGAGCTCGGCAACACCACTCCGATGAGTAGCTCGGGGCCGGTCTCGGTGCTGAACGTGAGCACCGCGACCGCGATCGCGGCGAGCTTCGGCTACAGCTGTGCCGCGCTTCAGAATGGCAACGTCAAGTGCTGGGGCGAGGGCCGCTTCGGTCAGCTCGGCACCGCGAACCTCAACAATGCCGTGTCGGTCGCAGCACACTACGAGCACACCTGCGCGGTACTCACGAATTCCAAGATCCTGTGCTGGGGCAACAACGACCGCATGCAGCTCGGCGCGGGCGCCGTGCTCGGTGGCGAAAACCCGGTCTCGGTCTACGGCATCAACAACGCGCGCAGCGTGGCTACCGGCTACTATCACACCTGCGCCGTGCTCGCGGACGGCAAGATCAAGTGCTGGGGCGGCAGCGGCACGTGGGTGCTCGGAGGCGGGCCGGACGTCAAAGACGGTCGTGAACCGGTCGAGGTCAGCGGGATCACCAACGCAGTGGCGGTCACCGGCGGGCTCGGCCACACCTGCGCGGTGCTCGCCGACGATTCGCTTCGCTGCTGGGGCGCGAACGATCAGGGCCAACTCGGCAATGAATCGGTGCCGAACGGCACCCCGTTGCCCGTCGCGGTGCCGGGCCTCGGCGCGGTCAGCTCGGTTTCCGCCGGTCAGTACAACACCTGCGTCGTTCTCAAGAACGGCAAGGTTTCTTGCTGGGGTGACAACGCTTACGGCCAGCTCGGCAATGACGACATCGCCGACAGCACCGTGCCGGTCAGCGTGCTGAACCTCGATCAGGTCGTGCAAGTGGCGTGCGGCTCGACGCACACCTGCGCTTTGCGTCAGAATGGGGAGGTTTGGTGCTGGGGCGACAACCAGGCCCACGAACTGGGCGACGGCACCGTCATTCGACGACGAGTGCCGGTCCAGGTGCAAGGCCTGTAGCGCTAGTGACGTGAACCCATTTTGCGCGCCTCGCGGAACGTCGGAGCCGACAAAGCTCACCCCCTATCGGGAGATCCGTGGTAGCTGTGACTCATGGCGGGCGGGCGCCACTCGATCACCTTTATTTGCAGTGTCTTGGCGGCACTGCTGTTGCTCAGTCGTCAGGGCTCGGCCGCGCCGCGACTCTCGTTGGGCCCAACGGTGCCCGTCGAAGAATCGCCGACGCCGGTGGCTGTCGGCGCTGGCCTAGCTACTGCCGCGTTCGACGGAACCCGTTGGCTGGTCGTTTACTCTGCCGGCCCCTCGGCTTTGTGGCTCGCCGCAGACGGAGCTCCGCTAGGCGACTCCTTCCCCATTCTCGATGACGAGTATCCCCTGGTTCAACCTCGCCTTCTCTTCGACGGTCGGAGTTTCTTGCTGGCTGACTTCGGTTGGACCAGCGATCCGCTCGAACGGCACGGGGTTCGCCGTTTCGAGGGCGACGACTTCGGGCCGGCCCTCTCCGATACGCTGGAAAACACCAATCAAATCGCCGTCCACGACATCGCGCTGGACGCGAACCAAAACGTTTGGACCGTCGCTTGCACGAAAACGCCGAGCGTGTCCGACTGCGTCGTCAGCTTGCTCTCCGCTGATCAGCTGGCGCTCCAGGCAAGCTTTTCGTTGCCGTACGAGATCGAAGCCATCGAGCTCGAACCGAGCGAGGCGGGAACCTTCGTTTTCACGGAATCGGCTCAGGACGCCATCACCGCCTATCGCCTCGACGCCGACGGCGTGCTCGGCGCGCCGATCGAGCTGTCCGCGCCCACAAGCCCTGACTACGTTCGAACGCTGAGCGTCGCACACTCGGCCGATGGCTACGCCGTGGCGTGGACACACTTCGCTGAACCGCGCCTCGCGCGGCTCAGTGAAACCGGCCAAGTGCTCTCGAACTTCGTACGCACCGGCGACGCGGCGTACGCTGTACAGTTGCTGCCCGCAGCGGGCGGATACCTGCTCGCTAGTTCGAAAGGGGACTACGACGACATCGTTTTCGACGTCGCTGTGCAAGCGCTCGATACCGACTTACAACCGCGTGCGCCGGCCGTGCTTCTGAACCAGCGAACGCTGGGGCCGCTCGGTCTCACGCCCGCCGGCTCGAACGCGCTCCTCCGCTGGAACACGTCGGATGTCGGCGCCCTGCGCGCTACGGTCTTGAACGCGACGACCCTGGAGGCGGTGGGTCCGCCCCCGGTCGATCTTTCCCTGGCTGACCGCGAACAGAACGAACTACGCGCGGCCCCGTCTGGCGACCGTTGGCTCGTGACGTGGTTGGACTGGGGCTCACCTCGGACAGTAAACGGGCGCCTCTACGATTCGAACGGGTCGCCGCGCGGCGACTCTTTCCAAATTTTCCAAACCGAACGCGGCCTCGAACCGGGGCAGCTGTCGGGCGGTGTCGCGGGTTGGCTGCTGACGCACTCCTGGCGCGACGCGGAGCCCGTGTACCAGGCACAGCTCGTACACCGGGACGGCACTCCGGAAACTCCCTTCGCGCTCGAAGGGCCAGCCGCTCTGGCACCCCGCGAAGACGGCTGGCTCGCCCTGCAGGTGGTCAATTGGAAGGCGATCGTCGCCGATAGCTATGATTCGAGCGGTGCGAGACTCTCCCGCGTTCCGATCGCAGAAGCAGAAACCGCTCGCGATTTTCTCGACAGCGCGTTCCTCGCCAAAACGGACGGCGGTTTCTTGGCGGTCTGGAACGCCTCAACCCAGTATGAAATTCTGCTCAATCGTGCCATCTGGTCGCGCCGGCTGAACGCAAACGGGGAACCTGTCGAGCCGGCCGTGCGCCATACGTCAGACATCTTCGGTCCTCGAGCGACCAGCGCAGCGGCTAGCCCCGACGCTGCGTGGATCTTCCTATTGCAATCGTCGACTTCTTTCACACCGCTGCCCATCACCGCACCGTTTCAGCAAGTTGCGTCCGGCAGCGTGTTCGCGAAAGCGGTGGCAGTGGCAGGGCAAGCCGTGGGCGGCTGGGTTGAGCCATTCATGGAACTTTCGCGCTTCGGGCTCGCGAAACCCGGCGAAGGCTTGAGCGAGCAGGGTGCGCTTCCGATCGCGCTCACCGACCTTTCCAGCCCGATGCGCGCTGCGTCGGCTCCGACTGACAACACCTTGATGCTAATCGGCACGGCGAAAACGCGGCGACTGGGCCCGAGCGTCAAGCGAGGCCAATTCGCCTTGCTCAAGGTCACCGAAGACGACGGTGGCGCGGGCGGCGCAGGCGGCGCGGACGACGGCGGCGGTGCGGGCGGCGCAGGCGGCGCGGACGAGGGCCGCAGCGCGGGCGCCTCGGATGGCGGTGGCAACGGAGGCGGCACAGCGACCACCGGCGGAGCAACGGGCAGCAGCGGAGGCTCCACGACTGGCGGTACCGGGGGCAATCATCCGACGAGCGGAGGAACCGGCGGCAGCTCGCACGCGGGCGAAAGTTCAGAGGCCGGTGAGGCGGGGCGAGCAAGCGGCGGCAACCCGAGCGGCGGCACGCGAACGACCGGGGGTAGCGCAGGGCGCGACTCGAACTCGGGCGGCATGATCGCTTCCGGTGGCGATGGCTCGGAACCCCCCAACATGGGTGACTCGGACGGTTGCGGTTGCCGCCTGGTGCCGAAGCGAGCTTCGGCCAACACGGCCGGGGCCGCGCTGCTGGTAGCCCTTGCTGCTTTGGCTCGGCGTAAACGCCGACGAACGCCCGCTGCGATGCACTCGGCGCGGGCCTAGTGCGCTACGGCGCGTGCAAGGTCTGCACGCCCTGCGCAGCCCCGATTCGATCCCAGAGCTCGCTCGACGACTCGTGCAGAGGTTCAGCCGTCGCTCCAAACACATCGGTGAGGTGCACGAGGGCGCGCTCCGCCGCCTCGCGCACCGAGGGCGCCGCGCCGGCCAGATCGTGCACGCTGCTCACGCCGTGATCGCGAATGCCGCACGGCACGATGTGCCCGAACAGCCGCAGCTCCGGCCGCAAATTGAGCGCAAAACCGTGCATGGTGACCCAGCGCGAAATGCGCACCCCGATCGCTCCGATTTTCACCGGATCGATCAGCGCATCCTGCCCGGGGAAATAGGCCGGACTCTCGCGATCGACCCACAGCCCGATGTAGCGATCGATGGTGCCCGCGGCGAGCCCGTACTCGGCGACCAAGCGGCGCATGGTCTCGGCCAGGTCGCGCACGTAGCGACGCACGTCGCAGCGATCGGGCGAAAGGTCCAAAATCGGGTAGCAGACCAACTGACCGGGCGCGTGCAACGTCACGTCGCCGCCGCGCCCGGTGCGCGAAACCGCGATGCCAGCCGCGCTGAGCGCCGCTTCGCTCGTGAGCAGGTTCTCGTCTTTACCGCCGCGCCCGAAGGTGACGACCGGATCGTGCTCGACGAACAGCACCGCGTCGCCGATGCGACCTTCGCGCCGCGCGGCGTGTAGCCGCTCTTGCAGCGCGAGCACGGGTTCATAGGCTTGTCGGCCAAGCCAAATACCGTCGAATGAGCGGGGCACGGCCTATTCCGGAACTTCTTTGCCGGCGTCGCGTTGCTCGTCGCGGTAGCGCTCGATGCCGCTGATGAAGGTGTTGGCGATCTCCGGATCGAATTGACTACCGGAGCAGCGCTCGAGCTCGCTCAGCGTAACTTCGTGGGGCAAAGCGCGTCGGTACGCGCGGTCACTGGTCATGGCGTCGTAGGTATCCGCCACCGAGATGATGCGCGCAATGAGCGGGATGTCCTGCCCTGCCAGGCCGAGCGGATAGCCGCGGCCGTCCCAGCGCTCATGATGCAGGTAAACGCCCGGAATCACAGGGCCGAGGAACTTGATCGGGTCCAGGATGTCGCGGCCATAAACCGGGTGGTGCTTGAACACCTCGTACTCCTCGTGGGTGAGCTTACCCGGCTTGTTGAGGTTCATCACGCAGCCGACCTTGCCGATGTCGTGCATGAGCGCCGAGTGGCGCACGACCTCCACGGTCCCTTCGTCCAGTTTCAGCCAGCGCGCGAGCGTCACCGCGTAGCCCGCGACCCGCTCGGAGTGTCCCGAGGTGTAGCGGTCCATCTTGTCGATCGTGCGAGCGAGCCCCTGAATGGTCTGCTGAAAGGTCGCCTGCAAATCTTGATAGAGGCGGGCGTTCTCGATCGCGGCCGCCGCACGGGAAGCGACGATGCTGAGCAACTTGCGTTGCCCCTCGTCGAAGCGGCGGCTGGGCGTGAGCGAAACCACGGCCATGAAGCCCAAGAGCCGCTCTCGCATGCGCAGCGGCACCACGCACAAGCTCGTCACATGCCGACTCGGGTGCCTGGAAAACAGCTCCCGCGCGCGGGCACCGTGCTCGACCAATGGCGCGCCGCTGCCGAGCCGCTCACTGATGGCCGAGGTCTCGAGCTCGCCCAGGTCCTCTCCCTCCGCCTCGATGAAGTCACTGGCGATGCGGAAGTAGCGTTGCGAGTAACCACCCTCGCCGTCGTCCAAGTGGACCCAGGTGAGATCCGCGCGCACCTCGGCGAGCGCGCTATCGCCCAGCGTGGCGACCACCTCGTCGAGCGAGAGGCTCGCCGCGATGGCCTCGGTCACCTTGTAGAGCGACAGAGCCTCCCGAAGGCGCAGGTTTTCAGCCGCCAGCCGGCGCTTCTCGAGGCCGCGCTGCACGATGTGCACGACCTCTTCCACCTTGAACGGTTTCAGAATGTAGTCGTAGGCGCCGCGCTTCATGGCGTCGATCGCGGTCTCGACCGTGCCGAAGCCGGTCATGATCACGGTCAGCGTATCGGGGTGTGCGCGGGTGACCTCACGCAGCAGGTCGAGCCCGCCCATTTTGGGCATTTTCAGGTCGCTGATGACGATGTCGTAGCGAGCGCGCTCGAGCTCGTTGACCGCGCTCGTGCCGTCCTCGGCCGTGCGCACGATGTAGCCCTCCATCCCCAAAAAGTCCGCGATGATGTCGCGGATGAATTTCTCGTCGTCGACGACGAGCACACGTGGCCTGTCTTCGGGGTGAACCGAGTCGAGGACGGAGATGGGTTCAACGAGGCGCGGAAGCACCTGATTCACTCGCGCTACAATATCAGAAGTCCCCAGGCCGACCTAAGTTGGCGGGCACAACTTCCACCGCCTACATCGACCGCAAACGGGGGTTCGATGCGCCGGAAGTGGTTGCTGCGCGGTGCATGTGTTCGCGCGTTCAAGCCCGGCTTCGCTGACCGAGCAAGCCGCCGAGCCCGCGGCGCGACACGTCCGGATCGTGGTTTTGCAAATAGTTTAGGTTGAAGCCGTTGATGACCGCGTGCGCAGCGAGCGGCCCGAGCAGTGAGCCCGTCGCCGCGAACACGACCCCGAACAGAAGGCCGATGATGGATGCCCATCCGATCCATGCCCAGCGGCTTGGCCCGCGCATTTGGTGCAGCACACCGAACAGCAACGCTTGCGCCCAAAGGCCAAGCCACGGTTCGAGTAACCCGCGGAACAGCAGCTCCTCACCCAAGCTACTAAGGAGCGCGACTAACACGATGCCGCTGCCGCTGAGACCGCGCGCGAACGGTCGCAGTGCACTGGCCAGCTCCTGCGCCCAGGCGAACCGTTCCACCAGGCGTCGGGTGAGCACGACCACCA
Organism: Polyangiaceae bacterium; assembly: GCA_035549735.1. Taxonomy (GTDB): domain Bacteria; phylum Myxococcota_A; class Polyangia; order Polyangiales; family Polyangiaceae; genus PMG-095. The sequence goes on from DASZQI010000063.1 coordinate 14,677, forward strand.
CCGCGCCCAACGCTAGCCCGATGGCCAAGCTGTACGCGTGCCCGACCAGCCCCGGCAAATGCAGCCACGGATGGGGATATGCCCATGCCGAGCGATCGAGCCACAGCTCAGACACCATAATCGCCACACCGGCCATGCTTGCGTAAGCAAGTGCGAGCAAGCTCCAGCGCAGCATGTCCGTTCAGTATGACATACTCACCCGCCCGCTCCAGTCAAAGCGACGCCACACCGTGACTAAGCTCGCTGCGTGAGCCCGACCGCCGGCACGCGGCACGTCGACGCAAGAGCCCCGACCCCGTCGGGACCCGCCCGGCAGGGCGATGCGCTTGCCGAAACATTCGTCCAAGACGACGGTCGCTAACGCGAGCTGCGGTCCGCCGCGAGGCGAGCGCTGACCCGTTCGGCCGCTAACGACTCACTTCGTTGTTGCACGCTAGGATTCGGAATGTTGCAAAGTCTGTCGACTCGTTCGCCCACTTGACCCGCCAGAGGTAGTCGACGCGGCTCGTGATGCAGACTTCTTTACGCGGCTACGCGCCTTCGCCGAAGCGCGCCCGTTGAGCACTCGTTGCCCGCGTCCCTCCCCCACTGCGGAACGGGTTGGAGGGCTTCTGCGTGCATGCTGAGCGGAACGCACGCTTCGAACGTGTGCGATGTCCGCACCGAGCTCCCGGCATCGAAGAGCGGCCCGCCGTCGACGCGAGTGTCGAGTTGGAGCTGTCCCCGCATTTGCCCGAAGCGCGCGTTCTTGACGCAGAGTCCGAGCACGCGATCGAGCGCTTCGTGCGGGCCCGCGAAGTCCATCAGGCTGTGCTGAGACGCGGCGTCCGGTCGGCCGCGGGAATGAGGCAGTGGGTTCGGGCCGCGGGTGAGGTCGCTGGTTCGACCCGATTCGGGTGCGGCCTGCGCGGGCGGCGCTTTTCAGGGAGGGCCGGCGCGGCTGCTGAGACCGAAATCGGCTCACCGGCCTGCCCTCGGTCGCGCCTTGCCGGGAGAGCGCGCCCTTTTCAATGGGGCCCCCCAACCCGATTCCTGGTGATGAAAAGGGGCGACGGGGCTGAGCGGGCTCTCGCGCTTGGGCGAGGTTGTGGGCTAGATTCCGGCGCGTGGCACAGGACCCGGACGAGGCCGAGGCCTTGCGCCGTTTCGAGGAGTCCCTCGAGCTCGTCGACAAGCTGGCGCGGCAGATCGGGCGGGTCGTGGGGCCTTCGGTGGAGCTCGATGAGCTGCTGAGCTTTGGGCGTGAAGGGCTGCTCGACGCGGCGAGGCGTTTCGATGCGTCGCGCGGGGTGCCGTTTCGCGCGTACGCGAACTACCGCGTGCGCGGCGCGATCTACGACGGGGTGCGGCAGATTTCGCGGCTGCCGCGGCGTACCTACGAGCGGTTGAATGGGCTGGCCGCAGCTGCGGCGGTGAGTGAGGGCGCGCTGGAAGACGTGAGCGCGCCGCCGGTGCCGGGCGCAGGGGCGGCTGTGGCGGACGCGGCGTTGAGCGAGCATTTGGCGTCGTTCGCGACGGCCATGGCGCTCGGCTTCGTGGCAGAGCCCGCGCGCGGAGAAGGCGGTGAGCGTACTTCGCTCGATAGCGCGCTGGATCCGGAAGAAGCGTTTGCGAGCGCGGAGCTCTTGAAGCTGGTGCGCCACGCCATCGCAGATTTGCCGCACGAGGAGGCCGAGCTCGTGCGCAGGCACTACTTGGAAGGGGAGCGCTTCGACTTGGTTGCGGCGGAGCTCGGGCTCAGCAAGTCGTGGGCGAGTCGCTTGCATACGCGCGCGATGGGACGGCTGTCGAAGCGGCTGCGCGCAGCGACCTGATTTTTTTCGCAACCCCCGAAGGCAGCGCTCCGATTGGGGGGCATGTCGGGATTTATCGAAGGCGTGCCGCCCGGTGCCGGCGCGGTGAACGCGAGAACCGCAGTGAGCAACAGGCAAACGCGCGCCGTGGAGCCAGTCGAATCCCCCGCGCGCACGAGCTTCTCGGACGTGCTGCGCGCGCTCGGGCAGCGTGTCGACAAGGGCGAGCGGGTGGTGCAGCACGCGCTGCACAGCGACCTGGGGGCTCTCGATGCGCGGGCGCTCATCGCGGTCCAGGCCGGAATTTACCACTACACTGAAGCGATTGAGCTCGCGGGCAAGTTGATCGACCGCGCCACGAGCGCGGTGAAAACGGTGCTGCAGCCCGGCGGGCACTGAAAAGTCGCGCTCGCGTTCGCCTGGCGACCGGGCGCCGACTATAAAGAGCGGGCTATGGCCTCGCGCGTGTTGGTCGCAATGAGCGGCGGTGTCGACTCGTCAGTCGCCGCCGCGCTCTTGCTCGAGCAGGGCTTCGACGTGGTGGGCGTCACCCTGCACCTCTGGGACTATCCGGAGGACGGCGATGCCAAGAGTCGCTGCTGCGCGCCGGAAGACGTGCACGATGCGCGGCGCGTGGCCGACGTGCTCGGCTTTCCGCACTATGCGTTCGACCGGCGCGAGCTGTTCGCGAGCGAAGTGGTGCAGCCGTTCGTGCAGTCGTACCTGGAGGGTGAAACGCCGAGCCCGTGCGTGCGCTGTAACCGCGGGGTGAAGCTGCGTGAGCTGTTTCACTTGGCCGAGCGGTTGCAGGCGAGCGCGGTCGCGACCGGACACTATGCGCGCATCGTGGAGCGCGAGGGGCGGCGCGAGCTCTGGCGCGCCAAGGACGCCAGCAAAGATCAGAGTTACTTTTTGCACACGCTCAGCGATGACCGGCTGGCGCGCTTGGTTTTTCCGCTCGGTGAGTCCGACAAAGCCGCGGTGCGCGCTCGTGCGCTCGAGCTTTCGTTGCCAGGCGCGAACAAGGGCGAAAGCCAGGAGCTCTGCTTCGTGCCGAGTGGGCGCTACGACGGCTTCGTCGCCGAGCGCGCGGACGGGCGCGTGCGTCCGGGTCCGTTGGTCGACGAGACCGGTCGCGTCGTCGGGCAGCACGCGGGCATTCACGGTTTCACGGTGGGGCAACGCAAGAACCTGGGCGTCGCGCTCGGGCAGCGCGCGTACGTCGTGGCCATCGAGCCTGAAACCGGCACGGTGCGGCTCGGTCAGAAAGAGGCGCTCAGTGTGCACGGCGCGCGGCTCGCCGAGCTGTCTTTGTTCGACTCGGTGTCGCTGCCGCTCCAGTGTGAAGTGCAGGTGCGCTATCGCGGTAAGCCACTGCGCGCGGAGGTGCGCGCGCAGGCGGGCGGCGCGCTCGTGCGCTTCGAGGAGCCGGCTGGCGCTGTGTCGAAAGGGCAGTACGCGGTGTTCTACGACGGCGAGCGCGTGCTCGGCGGCGGCGTGATCGTCGAGACGCTCTCGGCTCCGCCCGGGGAGGCCGCAGCGTGAATCGCACGCACTCCTTCGGGGCGGCCGTGGTCGCCGCAGCGCTCGCGCTCGGCTGCGCCGTGGGCGCAGGCGAAGGCAGCGTCACCAGTGAGCGGCTGGTCGTCGAAGATTGCTGGACCGGTCCGTTCGATCTGCATCCGGATTTTTTCGCGGCCAATCCGGACAACGGCAAATCGCTGATGATTCGCGTGCAGCGCGGCGACAACTTGGAGGAGCAGTCCGATGGACTGTTGGTGCTGGTCAATGACCTGCCCGCGCTGCGCGAGCAACTCGAGCAACCGATCGACATCGGACTACCACCGGGCGTGAGCCCGCCCGGCGTGCCGATCGTGTTCAATCCGAATCCGCCGAAGGTGAGCATGGCGCTCTACCTACACAACACGTGTCATGCGCAGACCGGCACGCTGTACGCGCTGTCCGGACAGATCACCTTTCATGCCTTGTTTAGCGGGGACCGCAACGAAGAGAACGCGGAGGACCGGCTCACCGACGCCGCGTTCAGCGGCGTCTTTGCCGACCCCAGGCAGCTCACGGCGGACGACCAAGCCAACGCCGCGATCGAAAGCACGGTCACCGGCAACTTTCGCTTCTACTTTCAGCGCGGACAGCCCGCGCAGCCCTTCTGATGAAAACGCGCGTCGATCTGCGCTTGCGCGAAGAAGCGACGCATTTTCGCCTATCGTTCACGTGCGAAGCGTGCGCGCACTTCGCCGAAGAGTCGGGGCTGTGCGGGAACGGCTACCCGAATCAGGCGCACCGGGCGGTAGAAGCGCGTGCGGCCTTCGAAGCATCGGGCGAGCTGACGTTCTGTAAAGAGTTTGAACTCAGGTGAGCCGAAAGGGCCCGAGCCACCCTCAGCTGAGTGTCTCGATTTGAACTCGCCAGGAAAATCGGTCCTGCGAGCCCAAATGAAGAGAGGCGTTCGCCGCCAGTTCGCAATTCTCCAAGCTCGCTGTCGACCATCACTCTGGCTGTCGTTAAGACCCGGCCGAGCGATGGCGTCATAACTTCTTTGAGTGACGCGCCCGGTCATCAACCTGATCCGCAGACCGTATTGAGGGAATAGCTTAAAAGGCGGGTATCTGAGCGTATCCCCGCAACGGAGCGTAGCTGTGCGTACAAACCTACTGAAGACTTTTGCCTACGGTGTTGCCTTCGGGATAATCGGGTGTGGTCCGGACGAAGGCGAGCCACCATTCGGAACCGGAGGCAGCCCAGGCACCGGCGGCGCCGGAACGGGCGGTAGCACCGGTGGCACCGTCGCGACGGGGGGTTTCTCGACCGGCGGTTTCTCGACCGGAGGCTTCTCGACCGGCGGATTTTCAACCGGCGGCACCAGCTCGACCGGCGGCACCAGTGCGACCGGTGGCAAGGCGACCGGTGGCTTCGTCTCGACAACCGGGGGCACCACGACAACCGGTGGGTTCGGCAACGGTGGCAAGTCGAACGGAGGCACGACAAACGGTGGGACCAGCGGTGGCAAATCTTCTAACGGCGGCACTCCGAACGGCGGCAAGGCGAACGGAGGCAGCTGGACCGGTGGCAGCTCGACCGGAGGCAGCTCGACCGGTGGCAAGGCGACCGGAGGCTCGGCAACCGGTGGCGCCACGACCGGAGGCAAGGCGAGCACCGGCGGTACCAGCGCGACCGGTGGCAGCAACGCAACCGGCGGCGGTTCGTCGGTCAACTGCTCCGCGCCTGCGTTGACGGGTGGAACTCAGCACTGTTCTTCGAACCAGTCGGGCACCGCAAACGGCTTCAACTGGACCATCTGGTCGAGTGGGACCGGCGGTTGCATGACCACGTACAGCGCGGGAGCGGCGTTCAAAGCGACCTGGAACAACTCCGGCGACTTCTTGGCTCGCGAAGGCTTTCAGTGGAACGAGACCAAGACGTACGACCAATACGGGACCATTTCGGCGGACTTTGCATTCACGAAGACCGGAAGCGCCGGTGGCTACTCGTTCATCGGCATATACGGCTGGTCGAACGGTCCGCTCGTCGAATACTACATCGTGGACGATTGGTTCGGTTCGGGGCCGCCCACGGGCGGCGGTACGCTCAAGGGCACGTTCACCGTCGACGGTGGCACGTACAATATCTACACGCACACCCAGACCAATCAGCCGTCCATTCACGGCACACAGACCTTCCCGCAGTACTTCAGCGTTCGCCAGACCGCTCGCCAGTGCGGGCACATCTCGGTCACCGAGCACTTCAAGAAGTGGGCGAGCCTGGGCATGAACCTCGGCAAAATGTACGAAGCCAAGATTTTGATTGAAGCCGGCGGCGGCAGCGGCAGCATCGACTTCAGCAGCGCGACGATGACCGCCCAGTAACGGGCGGTCGTTACGCGACTGCAGCTCTACACGTGAAGCGCGTGGACGGCGCGCTTCACGTCAGGCTGAGCGCCGCCGAATCGACGCGATCGTCGCCGAACTTGGTTCGGGTGTCGCCGTATGCATTGAGCAGGCTGGTGAGCAGGCGATTGTGCGGGACGCCGCCAAACTTCACCCAGCGGCCGGTTTTCACGATCTTGCCATCGCCGCCTGCAACCAGATACGGCATGTTCTTCTTGCTGTGCACATCGGGCCTGGAAATCTCGGTGCCGAAGAACAGCAGCGTTTCATCGAGCAAGGTATGCCCGCCCATGTCGACTGCCTGCAGCTTCTGCAGGAAGTAGGCGTGCATCTCGGAGTACCACGTCGCGATCTTCGCGCACTCGGTCGGCTTGAAGCCACCGTCGTGTTGATAGAAGTGGTGATGCTCGCTCAAGTTGAGCCAGGGGAACGTGTGCTTGGCCTCGGTGTCGCTCCAGTCGAGCGACGCGACGCCCGTCTTATCGCAGGCGAGGGCCATCACGAGCATGTCCATCATGAACTTGCCGACGTCGGGGATCTTCTTGTCGGTCTCGAGATCAAGAATGCTGCCGGTGTCCGAGGAGTTCAAGCCGCTGCTCGGGTTGTAGCCAGTGGTGTCGACCTTGGTGGGTGCCTTGCACGCTACCGTGGGTGGGGTGGTGGACGTGCTCTTGAGGCGATTCTCGAGGTCACGAATCTGCGTGAGGTGTTGGTCGAGCTTCGCGCGGTCGGACGTGCCCAGCTTGGCCGACAACGAAACGTATTTCTTGTCGACGAAGTCGAGGATGGACTTCTTGCGCTCGAGCGCAACGTCAACGCCGCCGCCCGTGGTCGGCGTGCTGCCGAAGAGCGTTTTGAAGATGTCCTGCGGATCCAAGCGCGGCGGGATCGCGCCATACGGCGCCGCCGCCGCAAAATACAACGCGTTGATCGGGTGGAGCTTGCCGTGCGACTTGCCCGTGGCCCAGCGCACCGCGACCTCGAGGCTGCTGAACGCTTTGCCCGCGGAGAGCCGAGCAGCCAGGATTTGATCGATTGACGGAGCCTTCAGCAAGTTGTTGGCGCCAGGCTGTATCGCGCCCGTCAGCCAGCCCATGCCGCCGCCCTGGTGCTGCTCGACCTGGAATTGCGCCTGATCGCCACACTTGCAGTCCAGCCCGTCGGCGATCAAGAGCCGGCTCTTGAACGGCTCGAATGGCGCCAGAATCGGCGATAGCGTGAAGGACGACTCAGAGCCCGTGGGCGTGTATTTGTCGCCGATAGCGCCCTCGCGAACCGTGCCGCCGGGCTGATAGACCGTGATGAAGCGCTTCAGCGGCGTCCCGGCGGTTTGCGCGTGCGCCCGCTCGGTGCCCATGACTTCGAGCCATGGCAGCGCGATGGCGATGGTCCCAGCGCCGCGGAGAACGGTTCGTCGACTCAGTGTAAACTTGGACATGCTAGCTCCGTCCGCTCCTACTGGGTCGTCTTGTAGAGGAAGGCGTCGGCTTGAGTCAGAGCCAACAGCAGCTCTTTGATGTTGAAGCCAGCACCTTTGAAGGTGTTCTGAACCGACTGCAGGTTGCAGGCGTCCAGGCTGTTGTCCATGGAGCGACCGTACCCAAACTGCATCCACTGCGACGCGAAGCAGTTGCCGACCATGGGGGACGTCGCGAGCAGCCGGCTCAACTCGACCGCATTCTTCGCGGTACCGGTTACGCCCGGCACCGCACCGCTGGCGTCGATGGGCGTGTCGTAGACCATGCCAGTGTCCTTGTCGGTCCAGCGCTCGCTCGCGCGGTAGAGCCCGACGGCATCGTAGTTCTCGAAGGGGAAACCCATCGGATCGAGGATGCGGTGGCACCCCGCGCACGTGTCATTGGCGCTGTGCTTGGTGTAGCGCTCGCGTGCCGTCTTGCCGGTGTACGGCTCGGGCGGAGAAACGGCGAGGCCAACCGGCAACTCAATGCCCATGCACATCAGCTTGTTGATCACGAACGAGCCGCGCAAGACCGGGTTGGTCATGTTGCTGGTGGTGCCGCCCGCAGTTATCCCGCCGAGGGTCAATAGCCCGAGGCGCTGCTCGGTGTTCAGATTGACTTTTTGGAAGGTCGTTCCGGTCACCGTCGTTCCGGCCGCGAAGGTCGAGGCCCCATAGAACTTGAACAGCGCTTCGTTCACGAACGTGTACGGCGTGGTGAGCAGCGCCGGCCATGACCCCGCCGCGTAGGGCGCCACCGCGGTCTTGTTCTCGAAGATCTCGTAAGCGAGCAGCGATTGCACCTCTTGCCGCATGGCCACGCCAACCGCCGAACTGAAAGTCGGAAAGAGCGACGCTTCGCGAGTCAACGTGCCGAGATCGGGAATGGGCAGCAGGTTGTCGAAGAAGAAGGCGACGGTGGGCCGCGCGCGCGGGTCGTCTAGCATCTTCTTCGCCTGCGTCAGCACGGCGGCCTTGTTGTCCAACATGCCGCTGTCGGCGAGCTGAAACAGCGGGTCGTCCGGCATCGTGCCCCAGAAAAGGTACGAAAGGCGGGTCGCCATTTCGCGGCCGGCGATGCGCTTGACGGCCGTGTTCGTCGGCTCGGCGACGCCGAACTCCACGCGATAGAGGAAGTCCGGCAACTGCAGTATGGCCTCCAACATCGCGGCGACGCCCGAGTTGAAGGTGACCGTGGTGCCCAGGGCCCGCACGGAGCGGTACAGCGCAACGAGCTCATCGATTTCCGCGCTGGTCACGGCACGGCGCAGCGCGCGCGGTGCGACCGTCGTCACGATGCTCTTTGCGCATGCCTCCTCGTTCGCGGTCGTGAGGCTCTTGGTGCAGGTGTGCAGGCGGCCGAGCGCCGTCGCGTCCGCTGTGGCGCGCGCGGCCACGGCCTCCGCCACCGCCTGGTACTTCTCGATCAAAAGCGGAGACGAATCCTGCTCGGTCGCGTCGTTTCCGAAGAGATTGTGTTTGCTGTCGGCTTGCGGCGGTAGCGCGTTGCCCGGGCTGGTCATGTCCGCCAGCAAATCACGCACGGTGTTGTTGTACTCGTACGTGGTGAGGCGGCGGATCGGTGAGGGCCCCGGTGCGATCGTCGTGCACGCCATGCCGCCCGTACCGTTCGGGCCACTGCCGCCAGTGGACGCCGGGCCACCGCCCGTGCTTGCGCCGCTGCCGCTGCCTGCGTTCTGCGTTCCGCCACCGGCGATCGAACCACCTTGAGCGGGCCCCGAGCCGCCGCCACCGGTGGCCCCTTGCGAGCCGCCTCCGAGTGAGTTGGCCCCGCCCGAGCCGCTCGTCCCTGGTCCGGCACCGGCGACGCTGTTGGCGCCCGCCATGCCACCCGTCCCCACATTGCCACCAGGAGGGTCGTCAATGGTGGTGCCGCAGCCGAGCAGCAGGCTGCCAAGAACCGCAGGAGCAATAAAAAGTGTGACGAGATTCCTCGGGCGATGCTCGAGCGAAGCCGGTCCGTCGATTGCGCAAAGTCGCTGGACGAAGCCCATCGACCGGCAGTGGGACTCAGAGCGAGAATCCGTCTAGAAACTTAACTACATTTAGTAATGAGCGGTGCTCCTCTGAGCCGTTTTTCACCAGGGCAATATATATGCACCAGAGCAGGAAGGGTTGCGACTGCCAGCGACCCGCAGGGGTACGCAACGAACTCGCGCCTCTCTGAGTGGCCGAACCGGTCCAGCTGGTGTCGCTTGGCGAAGAACTGAGATCGCCAGGAGGTGCGGGGCACGGGTTGGGGTGAGCCGCGCGATCGCTCACAGCCGGCGCATCGCACTGCGCGCTGTCTGCGTCACAAAGTCGCATTGGCCCTCTCTTGACGTTCGCGAAAGAGCGGTCGGCCCACGCGACGTGCGCAGTCATTTTTCTCGCGCTGTGGGTGACGATGTTTTGCCCGCCCGCGTTACTCACGCCGGCAGGAGACAGTCGTTTGTGGCGGATCGTGTCGGCGGGCGACCGGAGGTCGAGACGGACGGATCCGTCCGGGGAGCCGGGTCGCGATGGAACGATTGGTCGAGCTGTACGTCACTCATTCCTCGTCGGTGAGAGCACGCTGCCGAGCCGTGCTCAGAGATCCAGTTTTGGCAGAGGATGCAACGCAGGAAACGTTTCTCAGAGTCCATCGCCATCTGACCGAAGTAGAAAGCGTTACCGATGTGGAAGCCTGGATTCTTCGCATCGCCACCAACTACTGCTTGAACGAGCTTAGAAATCGCGCGCGAGTGCAGAGCCACGGCCGAGAATTCGAGCCGGTTGAGGGGAACTCGGACGAACGGACCCTGCTCGCTCGCGACTTGTTGAGGAGAATCCTCTGCGAGCTGCCGGTGACTCAGCAAGCGTTGCTCGGCCTGCACTACTTCGACGGCCTCGAGCAACGACGCATTGCGGGGGTACTCGGGGTTTCCCGACGCACCGTGGTGAGCCGAATGGCGGAGCTGCGCCATGACTTGCAACGCTGGCAGAACGCGGAGCACTGACGACACTTTTTTCTGAATTCGTGAGCGGGGGGTGCCTGGTTTCTCCCGGGCGGCGTGACCTACGGGCGTGAGCTCGACCTTTCTCGCAACGGCGCAAGCTGCGCTGGCCAATCACTCTCTAGTGTTACCGCTCGTCATCGATGCCCTCTGCGGCCGCGAGGGCGCGTGAGCGTTTGGCGCTGGATTCTCGCGCTGGCGCTGGCGGCAGCGTGCTCGGATCCAAGTCGGGATTTCGCGTCGGAATCCGCAAGCGGTGGCGGCGGTGCGGGCGGCAGAGCCGGAGTCGGAGGGGCCGGTCGCGACGGAGCGACCGGAGCGAGCGGTGCGGCGTCGGGCGGGAACAATGCGTCGGGCGCGAGCAGTGGAGGCGCAACGTCGACCGGCAGCGCGTCGGGCTTCACCGGCGGAAGCGCCGGCGCCGCAGCCGCAAACGGGGGTAACTCGAACGGCGGCGCGGCTCAAACGGGCGGCGCGGTCACGATCGGGTCCGGCGGCAACTCGGTGACTCCTGGCCACGGCGGAATGCCCCCCGTCGATGGCGGAAGCGGTCCCGGTGGAGCGGGCGGCGAAGGCGGCGACTGCGCTGCACCAGGAGGCTGCTTCGAGTGTAGTCCCGGGTCGCGCTGTGCAGGCAGCAGCGTAGAGTCTTGCGTCGACGGACACTGGCTGAAGAGCGCAACGTGTTCGGGGGCTTTGCCGCTGTGTGTGCTCGGCGCGTGCGCCGCATGCGAACCCGGCTCACGACGCTGCGCCGACGACGCGAACCCCGAGCTCTGCAACGCCAAGGGGCAGTGGGAGCCCGCCGAAAAATGCGCCGCGAACAGCCCGGTTTGTCGAGCTGGCAAGTGCGTCGCGTGCGCCCCGGGAGCGAAGCGGTGTAACGGCGCGGTGCCGGAGACTTGCGCCTCGGATGGCGCGAGCTGGCTTCCCGGCACGGCGTGCAGCGGGACCACGCCCGCGTGCATCGCCGCCACCGGTAGCTGCGGCCGCTGCACCGACGGCCAGCTCCAGTGCAATGGGAACACGACCCCTCAGCGCTGTAGCGCGCAAGGGCAATGGGTCGATCAAACCAAGTGTGCTGGCGCGAACCCACGTTGCTTGCAGGGAGCCTGTGTCCAGTGCGACCCGCTCGAAGGCAACGGGCGGCGCTGCGGCAGCGAGGACACGCCCCAGCTTTGCCGCCAGGACGGCAGCTGGCAAAATGACGCTGTTTGCACGGGCGCGACGCCAGTGTGCCGCAGCGAAACCGGGCGCTGCGCCTGCGTCGAGAATACTACTCGCTGCGTCACCAACACGCCGCAGCGCTGCGTCGCAGGCAGCTGGGTGAACCAGCCCGCTTGCTCCGGTGACACGCCGGTTTGCCTCGGAAGCGGTACGTGCGGCTGCACGAATGGAGCCGTGCGTTGCCTGAACGCATCGACCCCGCAGCGCTGCGAGAACAACGTCTGGACCACTCAAAGCGCTTGCGCGGGCGATACGCCCGTCTGCTCTGCGGGCGGCTGCGTGTGTCGCGACGGGGAGCAGCGCTGCTCGGGCAGCTCCGCGCGCTTGAAGTGTCAGGGTGGGGCCTGGGTCGCCGATACGTCGTGCTCCGGCGAGACGGCGGCTTGCATCGGAAACGGAGTCTGCGCGTGCCAAAATGGTGCGGTCCGCTGCGGCAGCAGCACCACGCCCCAGCGTTGTCAGAACAACACCTGGACGAACCAGGCGGCCTGCGCGGGCGACTCGCCGGTCTGCGCGTCGGGTAGCTGCGTTTGCAGCGAGGGGGCAGAGCGATGCTCGGGCAGCGCCGCCCGCGAGCGCTGCACGAATTCGCTCTGGCAATCGACGACCGCGTGCAGCGGGGCAAACCCGATTTGTTTTGGCAACGGGGTTTGCGGCTGCCAATCGGGGACCACGCGCTGCGACTCTCCGCGCGCGCTCGCCAGTTGCCAGAGCGATCACACCTGGGCCACCACGACGTGCGGCGACTACTTCGCGTGCAACGGCCGGAACTGCGTGGCCGGGCCGGGCGCTGCCGGCTATGTCTCGTGCGACGCGACCCACGCGTGCGATGTCGGCCAGCAGTGCTGCTACAACGCCACCAGCGGTTCGGGCCAGTGCCAAGCGCAGGCTCCCACTGGGACGACTTGCGCGCGAAACGAAAACGAATTCGAGCTGGACTGTGACGGGCCGAGCGACTGCGGCAGCGGAGAGGTGTGTTGCAGTGTGGCTTACATGCGGTTCGTCACCTTCTGCACGGCGCGCAGCAGCTGCACTGGCACCGGAGCCGCCGTCACCTGCAACTTCGACGAGGGCGCGCAAAACAATCCGGCCTGTTTGGCCGGACAAACCTGTACGCGAACGACCGGCACCGCAATTCCGTATCTGGCTACGTGCAAGTAGCTTCTACTTAGACGTCACGCACAAATATCATCGCGCCACTGCGCTTTTATTGGGTCTGAAAAGCGCCCCTCGACCGAGGACGGCGAGGCCATGACGTATCCCGTGCGCTGTGTTACGAGCGCAGGCTGCCGTGCTTTCCGTAGTCAGCGTGGACATCGTGCCGGCCGACATTCCGGCCGCGTATGCGCCTGCGATGGCCGCAGCTTGCACCGAAGCGTTGAGCGAAGGGCGGTGCGCGCTCGCTTCCACGTTGCCCGAAAGTGCCCAACCAGACGCCGTGGCACTGGTCCTTTGGAAAGACGGGGACTATCGTGAAGTAACGGTGCGTGTGGGGCGTGGCAATGGGCAATGGGTCGTTCGTTCGCTGACTTTCGCGGACGCGGACTCGGTTCCGGAGCGGTGGGTCACGGTTGGCCTCACCGTGGCCACGCTGGTCGGCGAATCACAGCCCGAGCTGCCGGGTGCCTCGCAAACTGCGACGCCGAGCAAATCGCAGGAAGCGCCGCGCGCGACACCCGCGCCGCGCGAGCGACATCGGTTCGACACGGCTCTCGGGCTACTGGCAGGTCCGGGCTGGACGGGCGGTGGGCCCCAATACGGAGCGTGGCTCAGCGCTGGAATTCGGCTGTCGACGTTGCCACTGGCGTTTCATGCGTTCGGTAGCTACGCGCTCAGCTCTGGTCCCGAGATCAACGGAGGGAATCCGCGAACGAGCTGGGCCACCGCCGGCATTTCCGGGATGGCGGTCGGCACGCTCCACGCGCTGAACGTGCAGGCAAGCGGGGGGCTCGAGCTGGCATTTCGCAAGGTGCAGGCCGATCTCAATGGCCAGAGCGCGCAGGACGCAGAAGTGCCGCTCCGGCTCCGAGTGCTCGCCAGCTACCCGGCTGACTCCCGCGCGGGGTTCATCGCAGGGGCCATCCTGCGTATTCCTCCGATCGGTTCGGGCGAAAGCGATGAAGCGCATCTGCGAGGACCGGGTCTCTCGCTCGAGCTGCTCGCTGGGATCAAGGTCCAGCTGTGAGCTCCGCGACGCGCAGCAATAGCGAACCCATCGGAGCGAGAAACCATGGGGGCGTGCTGAGCGTGCCACGCACGGCAGAAAGCGACGCGCGCGAGGACGCCTCCGATTCCTGGGAACAGGCGCAGATCGCAGCGATTCGCCGCGGCGATACCAAGGTCGGGCAGCAGCTCTACACTCGGCTGATTCGCGTCATCGACTCGACCCTGACGCGTGTGGTCGGCCCGGGTCAGCACGACCACGACGACTGGGTCCAGGTCACCTTCGAAGAGGTGGTGCGCACCATCTACGACGGGCGGTTCCAAGGGCGGTGCCGGTTGACCTCCTGGGCGGCCAGCATTGCCTCACACGTCGGTCTCAACGCCATTCGGTCGCGCAAGACCGAGCGCGGGATCTTCGAGCGCGGAGAGCCGCTCGAAAGTCCGAACCTTGCGTACGGAGCATCGAACCCCGAGGCGATGCTCGAAGCGCGCGACTCACTCAGGAAGCTGCGCGAGGCACTCGCAACGCTGAGCCCCGGTCGAGCTGAAGCCGTGCTGCTACACGACGCTTTGGGGTACAATCTGTCCGAGGTCGCGGCCATGACCAGCTCGAGCGAAGCTGCGGTTCAATCGCGGCTGGTGCGCGGGCGCCGCGACTTGGAAGAGCGGCTCGAGATCACCCCGAAAACCAACCCGAAAGGGCGCGAAGGATGAGCGGCGAATTCCGCAGCCAACCTTCTCCCGAGCTCGGTCGCCTGCTCCATGCTTTGGGTGAGGAGCCGCTCGCGCCGGTGAGCGACGAACGCGCAGTCGCGCGGGAGACGCGCATCGTCGAGCGCATCGAAGCCGAGATTGCAGAGCTGACGCGCGCTCGCCGAATTGCGCGCCGCGGCTACTTGGCGCTGGCTGCGGCGGCGCTCGCGCTGCTCGGCGCGGGCGCCGTTGTCCTGCGCCGGCCGGCTCCGGCTTTGGTGATCCAACGTGAACCGTTGCCGTCTGCTCCAGCACGAACGCCGAAGCTCGAGGCCTCGCGAACCGCGGCGACCGCGCTACCCGTCGATCCTCCCCGACGGCGTCGCGTCGAGCCCCCGCGCGTCGAAGCGAAACCCGAGTCGATTCCAACACCGCCGCCCGCGGCGCCGCCGCTCGAAGCGGCGAACAGCACGCTTGCCCGAGAGAACCAGCTGTTTCGCGAAGCGGCCGAGGCCGCACGCGGTGGCGATCTCGAGCGAGCCCTGGCCGGCTTCGACCAGCTGGTTCGAGATCACTCCACGTCACCGCTCGCTCAAACCGCGCTCGTGCGAAGATTTCGCCTGCTGGCCAAAGCCGGTCGCACGGACCAGGCGCGTGGCGACGCGCGTCGCTACCTCGAAGCCTTTCCGAACGGGTTTGCAGCCGGCGAAGCGCGCGCCCTCCTCACCGGGTCGTCATTGGACGCCGGCGCGGCGCGGGAGGCGGCGCCGTGATTGGCCGGCCACGACTCGGCCGCATCGCGCTACTGGGGCTCACGTTCTTGCTGCTGATCTCCAGCGGAAGCTGCTATCGCGCTGAGCTCGACGTCTCCCCTTGGACCCGACAATCGCCCGAAGGGGGCGATTCATCCCTGGGCGCCGCCGGCGCAAGTGGTGGCAGCAGTGGCGCTGCCTGCGACGATACCTCTCTCGACAGCGTTCAGCAGGAATGCCGCCAGGGAGCCCTACCCACGCGTTTGGACTGCTCTCCACCAGACGAGCCCGGGTGGTCCGGTTGCTACGACGGCGGTTGCGCGGTCTGCACCAAGTCGGTGCGCGAGTATCCGTACTATTTCGACTGGCACCCCTGCTGTCTGGCAAACGATACCTGCGGCTCGAGCGCGCCCGTCAAATGCAACGCTCGTTGCCCGCAGCCCACCGAACACGACAAACGTAAACCGTGCTTCGTGATCGAGCTTTGAGCGGACTTGCCGAGATCACGGGGCTCCGCACTTCACGATGAAGTCATCCGCCGCCTGGACGCCGCAATATCCTGAACTCCCGTAGTGAGACGCGAGCGCCGCGCTGCTCCAATGCAGGCAATTGTCAGCCGGATTTTCACACTCGCCGTCGCAATTGCACAGTTCGACGCAATACGCGATGTCGCCGGCGGCATAGTCCTGAAAACGCGGCAGCGCGCACGCGCCCTGCCCTGCGCCGCAAAGCTGTCCAAGGGTGCACGATTGCGTGCACATCCCCTTCTGGCGCACTCCCTCGGAGTCGAACAGGATCAAGCAGCTGCCGTCGCCGCACCGCACGCCACCAGGTACGTCACCGTCGCAGCTCGTGCCAATCGGCACGGCGCGCGCGGGCTCCGCGTCACACAAACCGGTGCGAGGGTTGCAGAAGCGATTTTCGCCGCACTCTGAGTCGGCGTTGCAACGAGGCCCGCAGGCGAATTCCCGACATCGGTCTCGAAAGCAGAAGCCTCCGTTCGGGCAGCTAGCGTCCTCCTGGCACTGCTCGACGCCGTCCGGTGCGAACGGGCGACACGCCAGGTCGGCGCGCCCGTGACACTTGGCGCTCCCCGCGGGCGATCCGAGTGAACAGCCCAACAAGCACAGTCGAGGAACGGGCACACTGGCGAATTCTCGATCGAGCGGCGCTTCGTCGAGCGACGCGCACACAGCTGTGTCGTCGAATACACGACAATTCTCGTCACTTTCGCAATCGGTCGTGCACAGACCGCCCGCCGGCGCCCCGCGACCTTCAGCGTCGACGCTCGAAAGGCAGCGCAGATCGCCACCGCAATCGCTATCGGTGGTGCAGCTCCGGCCTAACCAGATGCGAGCTCCAGTCGAACCGCCGCCCACCGACTCGCCGCTCGAGCCCTGTGTCGTGAGTCCGGTCCGGGCTCCCGCGGAGGTTTCGCCGGCCTCGCCGCCCGCGGCCTTGGCCAACGGCTGCAGCGGTTCGCTGCAGCCGTTGAGCAAACCCCAACACCACCAGCAACCGATCCCAGCGAACAGCCAACGAACCGTGCGCATTAAGACGTGGCGAACGCTTCCGAATCGGGCGAATGCTCCGACGCTTGAGCCGTTTGCGCTCGCGCCTGCTGCCCATCCCCCGCGAGCACGTTGCCGGTGAAGTCGCTGGGCTCGTCCGTCGCGTCGAGTGCGAAGCCGATCCCGTCCTTACCCAGGCGCCGCCCAAGCGCGGCCGAAACCCGGATTCGATCGGCCGCGGAAGGCCGCAGTGCCCACCGCCCCGCAAGTATCAGCCTTGCCGCGTGGGGACCTAGGTGAGTCAAGGATGGGTTTCCTTTCTTTCGCGAGCGAGCCGAATACCGATGCAGTGGAGACAAGTGATTGTGTCCGTCAAAAATTCCACCTGAGTGCGATGGTTGTCCCCCCTGCCGGCCATCCCCTACAGCATCGCCACCACGAATTTCGCGCATTTAGGCCAAATTGAGCGATCGGGAACCGGTCCCGGAAACACAGGCTAAACGGACAGGTCTTAACGGAGCCAGGCAGAATCCGACAGGAGGGCCAGCACCGGGATCCGCCGGCTCAGTCTCCTTCGAGCAGACCTGAAACTTCCTAACGAAGTTCGGCGGCGGGCGACGGGGATGGGTACTGGGGGCCGCTCTCAGTTGGCGCGCGTCACGTCGAGGACGGTGAATTCGAGGAAGTTCCCATTGTAGGGCTGCATCGTCTTGACGTTCGGCACGCTCATGGTGCCGTTGTTCGTCACCTGATGGTGGTCGCCATCGATGGTGTAGAAATCGATTTTGGCTTGGCCCGTGATCGGAATCGTCACCGTGTAGTCAGTTTTGTAAACGCTGTGCGGCTGTCGATCGACGCCATCGAACTCAGTCGTGTAGTTGAGGTAGTAGCTCTGCTTCGGCGCCGAAACGGTGAGCGCGAACACGTTGAACCCGTTGTAGCAACCGTCAGTCGGCTTGATCTCCGCTGGCACGGTGAACGAAAGTGCAAACTGCCCGTCCGTTTCCGGAGGGTGAATTTTGCAGGCGCCTACGCCGGCTCGCAAGTTGCTGTTGGGGGCTTGCGTGCTGTGAATGGTCGGTAGCCCGCCGGTGTAGAAGAGCTTGCTCACCGTGTCGAGCGTGCCACCTGCGTACCAATAGCGCTCGGCCACGCCCGCAATCCGCACTTTGACGTTGTAGGTAACGTTTGCATCGCCACCGAACTGTTTGCTGAAGTGCTGATTCTCGTTCGCGGCGAGCTCCTCACAGCAACAGTCACCGTTGTTATTCGCGTTCCCGCTCGGTTTGAACGTGCTGACGCAGGGCTTGAGAATAGCGAGGCCATCGAGCACTTGGGCCGCAGCTCGGTCGTCACCGTCACCGGAACCGCCCGCACCCGCGACGCCACCGCTCGTGCTGGGACGCCCACCGAGAGTTCCGCCGCCGCCAGTGCTCACTCCACCCGCGGCGCCGGCGCCCGCGACCCCGCCAGTCGGGCTCGGACCGCCGCCATCGGCTCCGCCACTTCCCGCGCGGCCACCCCCGCCGCCAGAAACACCGCCCGAGCCTGCGGAGCCGCCGGAGGATACCGAGCTGCCGCCGGAGCCTGCCATTGTTCCGCCGCTCACTGCCGGGTCACTGCCGCCGCTCGCGCCGCCCGTCGGCGAACCGCCCGCGCTGGTGCCCCCGAGAGCTGATCCGCCCGAGTCGGTCGTCGCTCCGCCGCGCGCTTCGCTGCCGCCACTGAGTGTCGGCCCGCCGGAGTTGCCCGCGCCGGAGCGGCCGCCACTCCCGACCACGCCCCCGCTAGCACCATGGCCCTCCGTGTCCGAATTCGCTGCGCAAGAGCTCGCAGCAAGGCAGCACGAGCCGAACGCAACGGCAAACGCGACTCGCATGGCATTCTCCATGATGGGCATGGGCACTTCAACCTCAACGAAGCGAGAAGGTTTGGTTCCGCTCGGCGGCTCGGCGCGACTCTTCCTCATTGCGTGAGCAGCGCGTTGCGCATCACAGTCACACGAGTGTCCGTGCAAAACGCGCAGTCTGCGCCGAAGAAGTACTTGCGCTGCTGCATGTCGCCCATGAGGTAGTAGCGAAACCAAGCGGTCATTCCGAAAACGTCGGGACCCTTTGCGCCGTTTTGGTAGAGCCACCCGCCGTGATCCGCCGCCAGGTTGTCGATCAACATGGCGGGTTGGCTGGTGATCGAGCTGAAGGTCTTGGAAACGCTGTCACACGTCACCACAGTGTCTTTCCCTCCGCAGAACAACAGCGCCGGCTGGTGAAAGGCGGGGTTCGCGGAAGAGCCCGAGACCGTCGAAATCGCCGAGATGCGAGGATCGGACGCTGCCTTGCAGGTGGAGAACCCGCCCTCCGAGTGGCCAAAGGCACCGATGTGCGCCGTATCGAGGCGGTGATAGTACGGGCTGCTCGGCTCCTCCGATTGTTGGAGCAGCCAGTCGAGCCCCACGATCGTGGGCAGCGGGTTTCCCTGCGAGGTGATCGTGCTGAGCGATGCGATCACGACGAACCCGTGCGACGCCATCTGGTTCATGAGCATCAGGTAGCTGCCGCAGTACTTCGAGCTGACGCAATTCGGAGGGTTTGGCTCGGGGTTATCGGTGTGACCGTTCGCCCAGACCAGGATTGGGTGGCAGTAACCGCTTTGCGCTAGATCTTTGGGTCGGTAGACGTTGAACCGCTGCTGCGTGTCGCCGTAGACCGGGTCGGGCAGCGCTCCTGCCAACGGCCCCACGCCCTTGTCAGCGGCAACTTGGAACGAACCCATCGTCGTTGGATCGGCGGTCGGCCAAGCCTTGCCGATGCAATTGCTGCCGATGCCTCCAGCGCCACCCGTTCCGCCGCTCTGCTTTCCACCCGCAGCGGCACTGCCTCCGGACTGATCAGAGCCCGCCTTACCAGCGGACCCGCCCGTTGCAGGCGGTCCACCGCCTTGAGCTGTGCCGCCGGTGCTCGGTGCACCGCCAGAGCGCCCCGCGCCGCCTGAGCCGCCGTTCTGAGCCGCACCGCCGGTGGCCGTGCCACCGCCAGTCTGGCCGCCCGTGCTGGAGGTTGATCCTCCCAAGGGTCCCGCACCCGCCGCGTTCGACGCACCGCCGCTTTGTCCGCCGGTGCCGGGCGCACCACTCGTCTGAGCCATTCCACCGGTCGCAGCAATCGCGCCGCCGCTCGCTGCTCCAGAGGTTGCTCCGCCGACCGAAGCGCCGGATGCTGCCACCGAGCCACCAGTATTACCGGCGTCACTGTGAGTTTCGGAGCTACAGGCTGCCGCCAGAACGACCGAGGTGGTGAGCAGGGGCGTTCGTAAAATGCTTCGCAGTTCGAACTTCATGGAAAACTCGGCTTCGACAGCGTCGGTAAACACCGCGCCGATGAGGCCGAGCCTGCGACGTCCGAGCTGCCGACTGACTAGTGGCGAAATCGACGCCGGTGATCACAACAAGTTGCAAGCTCGTGGGCCGGAGGCAGTTTTACGTCGCTCGAGCAAAATGGAGCGGATGTCCGAGGGGACGCTCAAGATCTTGGATCCGGCCATGCCGTTGGCACCGTGTGACCGGCTGAGCCCTGGGTGTGCTGGGCGCGTTCCTCGGTTCACGGACAAGCAGCTCGCCGCGGTGGAGCTGACAGCGCAGGTTGTTTTCGTCCTCGAATTAGGTTCACGACGCCAAACGCAGCGGACCCGCGATATCATCCTGATGTTGCGGGGCTGACTGGTTTTAGTGCGCCGGCGGGCTGCGCTTGACCGTCCAACCATAAACGTCACGGACATTGCGCGCTCCGGCGAGGCCGAACCGCTTCGCACGTTGCTTCGCGGAGAGCGTCCAGGACGTGCAATCCTCGAAGCCAGCGTTTGAACAGCGCCTAGTGCCACGGTTGTCGAATGCGCCGTGAGGAGTTGACGACGCCGCGCTCAACCTTACGAGGAGTGCGCTCACTCGCACATGTAGGTTTCGCCAACGTCCACCGCGTGAGTGGACGCTGCGATGCGAAATTACGAACACGGAAAGAATTGATACGGATGCAGCGTTCGTCTGCACAAGCCACATCAATTGGCAAGACGATCGCAATGCGAAACGATTTTCTGACGGAAGCTACAACGCGACGCTACGCAGACGGGCTGCTGCGCTTACGTCGGACGAAACCGTTTCATTTCTCGACGGAGTAACTAGCGATGGAGCACACAAGTCGCACTCGATCGCGCAAGCGCAACGCTCGATAGGCGATTCATTGCGTCACGCATTTCGCTTCTCACTTCTCGACGGACCATACGCTCCGCAGTCTCAAATCAAATCTCGATACTGGTGTCGGCGACGGGGTGGGCGTGGGAGGTCCTGAAAACCGGGTTGTGCATTTTGCACAACGACTTGCACAACTCGTGCATCTTAAGCCTCCTTGTTGTGCATTCGTCAACCCGGTGGGTGGTTCGCTCCTACATCAGTGTAAATTGTGGGTGATTTGGAATTTGGCCCGGATCTTAACGTCCCGGAAACAGAATGAAGAACGCGCCTCCGAGACGGGTGGCGGCATGCGCCGTGCACTATGGCTCGGCGTCCCCGAAAGGAGTTTATAGAAAAAATGAAAGCGTTCTCGATGGTGTTAAGCGTTGCCTGTGTAGGTCTCCTGGCCCTACCAGGCTGCACCGGAGCAGACTACGAGGAGCCCGTCGCGGCCGCGGAGTCTGCGGTAGCTGCCAGCTGCTACGCCAGTTTCGGTGTCAACCCCAGTAAAGCAGCTCTCGCCGTGGCGATGGCGACCGAGCTCGGTCGCTGGGACCCCCTAAATGATCTCGAGCAGACGAGCACGGGCGTGCGCCTCAAGGCGAGCGCAGTCTGCGTCAAGAATAGCTGCAAACAGACCAAGGCGATCTTGGGTCAACAAGACTTTACGCCGGATCAGTCGCGCTTCAGTGACGCGAACTTCCGGAACGACCTCTGGGCCTCGTTCGACCGACAGCGGAACCTGATCACCGACCTGAACAACAACCACAAGGATTGGCTGCCTCCGGCGCACAAGCTGACCCTGGTGGGTGGCCCGACCAACCTGGGCGTTGGTGCTTGCGGCCCGCACTTCATCTTCCAGGTCGACAACTTGAACGGCACGGCGCTGACCAGCACGCAAGCCACGAACATGTCGAACACCCTCTGCTACTACGGGCAGAACACCATGGGCACGAACTGTGGTGACAACGGGTTCGTCGGCTTCACCAAGACTCAGGTCAACTGTCCCGCCGGTCGCGTTTGCGTCGCGATCGATCCGGACGACGGCGACGCGGGTTCTGGCACCACCACGACCGCGGGTAGCGCGCCGACCTACACGCTGAACCGCTTGTGGGATCCCAGCAACACGAAGCTGAACACGGCGTGCACCAAGACCAGCGGCCCGGTGGGCACGATGCAGTCAAAGTGCGCTGCCGCTCCGAACACCTGCGGCTACCTGTACTGCATGTGATCGACGCTAGAGAGGAGCCTCTCCTCTCTCACTCCTAGTTCGACCTTCGCGAAAGAGGTCGACGCCTCGCGGCGCCGGCCTCTTTCGTTTTTGTCTTTCACGCTTACCCGCACGCACCGCGTAGGACGAATGCACACACTTCGCGCCGCGGTGTTCGCTCTACTTATTGAAAAAGGTTTGTCGGTCGTTTGGCCCGAACGCGAAGCCGTGGCGCTCAGGTACTGAAGTGGTGATCGTCGCCGCCGTACCTGGTAGGGATGATCACTGCACCGTCGGGCGTGAACGAGTCCCGACACCTCGAGCCGCGTGATATGCTTGAGGCTCGAAATTTCTGATTGGGTGGTTCATGACTTTGCGTACCGCTTGGCCCCGATTGTCCGCCGCGCTTCTCGCCACGGTGGCCGTTTACGTCTCCGGTGGTTGTTCGTTCTTCTACGATCTCAATACGACACAGTGTGAGGTCCCTGCTGACTGCAAAGCCTTCGGCGCGCAGTTCGCGAACACCACCTGCGTAAACCGAGTCTGCGTTCCAATCGAGGAGACCGGTGGGTCGACGTCGACCGGTGGGCGGGCGAATACCGGCGGTAGGTCAAGTGGCGGTGACGGCAACGGCGGAACGAGCGGAGACAGCACGACGGGCGGCAGTGAAACCGACGGTGGCACCGTCTCCACTGGCGGCGTGGGCGTCACAGGTGGCAACGGGGGCGAAGGCGGGACCGTAATTCCGCCTGAGTGCACGACCAACACCGATTGCATCGAAGCACACGTCGACCAGCCGTACATCTGCCGCAGCGGCAAGTGTGTGGAGCTTCTCACGGACCAATGTCCAGTGCTGCTGCCCAGCAATTACATCCAGGTCCTGAAGAACAAGAAGGCCCCGATCATTCTGGGCGGCTTCGCCAACATGGACAACGACGCAAACCGGAAGGAGACGAAAGCCGTCATCAACTGGGAGCTCGCGTTCAATGAGTTCAACACGGAGCTTGGCACCTCACGGCCGCAATTGCTCGGGCTGATTTGCCAAGGGAACTCTGCGCTCTTGAATCTCGACGAGAGCATGCCGCACTTGACGCAGGACGTGGGAGTGCCAGGCGTAATCACCACGCTTGCACCCGACGCGCTAGCCGCAGCCTGGGACTACACACAGACGCCTGAATACGCGGACGCAATGTTGCCGCCGGTGTTCTTCATGAGCACCGGCGCTGCTGACCTTCGACTCGCCGACCTCCAGGATAGTGGTTTGGTCTGGCACCTGCTCGGTGATCCTCGAGTGCTCGCTGCGACCACGGCTTCGCTCGTCAAGCGCATCGAAAAGCAAGTGAACAAGCTGCGACAGGATTACTTCACCGCGAACCCCACTGCGACCGGGGTAGAAGATCCGTCGCTCGTCCCCTTACGCGTGACCCTCGTCTACAACGACGACCCCACGATGTACGATATCGCCAAGGTGCTCACGACGCCCGACGTGACGCGGCCCGAGACGATGCTGACGTTCAACGGCGCGACCGCAATCTCCGACACGAATATGAACAACTATCACGAGGTCAAAGTCGAGGCGGCCAACTATCACACCATGCCGAACGTAGCGAACGGCAACACGGAGCTTGCGAAGAATCCGCCGCACATCATCGTCGCGATGGCCACGAGCGAGTTTCCGAGCATGATGACGAACCTCGAAGCTTCGTGGGGCAAAGCTGGCACGCCCAGCGAGGGCAAGCCGCGGCCGTTCTATGTGCTGTCCCACTTGCTCAAATCTCAAGCCACCGCGCTTGCTACGCCCATGGGCCAGTACAACAGCGGTACGACCCCGATCAACATGCGTACGGTGGGCGTGTCCTACGCTCTCGCGCAAGACACTCACTCGAGGGATCTCTACAACAATTATCTCAAGAACTTGAAGGCTTCGTACCCGTCAGGCGTCTTGGATGTTTCGAGCACCGAAAATTACTACGATGGGGCGTACGGGCTGTTCTATTCGGTGATGGGGGCGTTTCCGTTTCTCAATTACTCGCTAGACGGCGAAAGCCTCCGCGATGCGTGGACGGGACATGTGATCGCCAGCGGCGGCCTGTCGGTCGATATTGGGCCAGGCCCCATCGCCGAAACGGTGAACAAGCTCAACAGCTCGACTTACAAGATGGCGCTGTGGGGCACCATGGGCCCGCCCAACTTTGATCGGCTGAGTGGCACCCGCACGAGCACCACTTCTGCTTGGTGCATGTTGAAGTCAGGCAGCACCTGGCCGGTTCAAGTAGACGGCCTGATTTACGACCCGACCACGAGATCGTTCACGGATCCGACGATGTCCACGGTGCCTACATGCTTGCAGCAGTACACCCCGTAGGGCGCCCTGCTTTGCGGTTGACGGCGCTCGCTTGCGCGGCCGTCTGGTTTTGCGGCTGCAGCGAAGCGAGTCCGGTAGGTTCGGAAGGTGCCGCCGTCAATCAAAGTCCGGTCGTATTCGGAGAGCTCTCCGGACGGGACGATGACTCAGTCGTGATGGTAGTCAGCGCCGCTACAGGCGTCACCTATCGCTGCACGGGCACCTTGATCGCTCACAACCTAGTGATCACGGCTCGCCACTGTGTGTCCGATTTCGATGAGCTCCCGTTCACGTGCACGTCTGACGGAGAGCTCACGCCGAACAGCAAGGGCGGCAGAATTCGATCACTCTACCAACCCAGCCAGGTATCCGTCCGCGTTGGGGATGGGCCCAACCCGGCTTTCGGAGCGCAGGCCGCTCAGCTATTGGCGACCGAAACCACGACGATCTGCCGTAACGACGTGGCGCTGATCCTTCTCGATCGCGAGCTCACCGACCTGCCCATTTCACCGATTCGATTGAAGAAGGGCACCAAGCGCGGCGAGGAGCTACGCGTGGTCGGCTATGGCGCGGATGAGACCGGCAACACCAGAATTCGCCACACGCGCAGTGGTTTAGTGGTCTCTATGGTGGGCCCCAGCCCGTTTCAGACAGAGCCTGACATGATCCCACCGCGCACGTTCTCCACCGAGGGCCCTGCGTTGTGCATTGGCGATAGCGGTGGTCCGGCGTTCGCGGATCAGACAGTGCTCACTGGCATTTGGTCGCAGGTAGTTGGCGATTGCACCGCGGCGGGTGCGCGCAACTACTTCACGGACATAGGGCCGTTCGCGAATGACTTGATCCTGCCGGCCTTCAAAACCGCGGGCGCCGATCCCTGGTATGAGGGGACGACGGGCCCCGGCGCGGTCAGCACCGGCGGCATGGGGAGCGCAGGCGATACGTCGACAGGCGGCAGTGGGGGCGACGGCCAGACCGAAACCGGAGGCAGCGGTGGCAGCGCCGGCGAATCCAGCGGTGGCGCCGGTGGCGACCCGACGACGTCCGGCGGGCGAGCGACGGGCGGAACCGATGCGACGGGCGGAACCGAAACGTCGGGCGGTAGCGCGACCGGTGGCAGCACCAGCGGTCTTCGTAAGAAGGGCGGCTGCACGTGCAGCGTGGTGGGTACGCCGAGCGGCCAGGCCGAATGGGCGTTGGCCCCGCTCGCCGCGTTGGCGCTTCTGCATCGCAGACTCAGACGGCGCGACGCTGGCCTGCGTGATGGCTCACGTTCGTAGGCACTGATCCAATGGACGGGCGCTCGGCACGAGACGGAAGTACGTCTCCGAACCCCCTAGTGTGCCGAGCGCCGAGTCCGTTACCGCCGGGTCTACTCCCCGGCTGGGCAAGAGAGAAGGAGCGTGGCTCTCCCTAGACTCCCTTCATTCTCTGCGTCTTCTACAGTAACTGATCGTACGCATCCGGGCGCGTCAATACTCAACATGGCCTGGTATTGAGCGACCGCATCCGCTCTGTTCTTCCACTCTGCGTGAACTGAACAGCTCGACGTTCTGCAATCGATCGTAAGTCTCTCAGGCTGCAGCGCGCGGTTTGTCGCCAACTCCGACACCTGAGTTTGTAGGGCCGCTTCCGTCGCACGAGACCATTCAAGGCTTCGCGGTGCCGCCTCATGCTTCGCTAATTGAACCAGGAAAAGCTCGCGACCACGTATGAGCGGTCCCGCTACCGCACTGCTCATTGCTGCTGGCGACACAGGAGACGCGCTCTTTGTCGCTTCAGCCTGAGCAATGGATGCAGCGGCTGCTCGCTGAACAGCCGCCGCGACAAAGGCACCGGACTGCCACGCCTGAGCCTCCTGCGGCCGGCTCTGCTTCTGGTTCACCTGCGGAACTTGAGGGTGATTTCTCTGAAGAAATAGCACCGCGCCGACACCAGAAATAGCTCCGCATAGGCTGCCAGCGAGCACAGCAGACCACACCCACTTGCGTGCGCTCATCTTCTACGTTGAAAAGAACACGCCCTGTAGGCTAATCCCACCGCTGGTGCAGCTGCTAGCGCTGCACACCCGAACGTACGGAAAGTCGAACTGGTTGTTGGCGTCTTTCCAAACGGACAAATTCGCGCCGGTGATTGAAACCATCTTCAGTCCAGTGCCGGCTAGACTGACGGTCGGGCCGCAGGTGGCTCCCGTAGTATCGAAGAATACTACGCAGGCGTTAGCGAATACGCCGCTGCCGCTGTTCACGAACGCGTGAACATTGATGGTGTTCGCGTTGATGTGTTCGAACGAGGGCCTATTGTCGGTGAACGGACATTCGAGCTGCGCATTCGTGAGTCTTAAGCATGCTGCTTCAGAGTACCCAGAATTTGCCGCAAAAACTGTGGAGGATAAACACACCCCACCGCTCAAGAGTGCCGAACCCGCAAACGCCACAAGAAACTTCGAAAAACTCATGGTCCCATCCTTGGTCTTCCGTTTTGTAGACGCCGACACACCTCAACGTCGCGGGGAAAGTCGTATCACGCGTGTTGCAAAAACCACAAGAGCGATTGCGCCTTCGAAATCCGCCACGGTCGCGGAATTCGCCACGGTGCGCGCTTTGCTCGTTAGCGCACGACAGATAGCCTGATCACGAACGACCGAATCGGATCTGTTGCGGCAACCCGGATTGACTCCGCGTTTGGAGAGCTGATTGCGAAGCTGCCTACCGGTGCACATGCTGGCCCAAGTGAACCGGCGCGCTCAGAACGCGGCTGATGCAACCGACCGCGGAGACGTCCGCTTCGTCCGCGCGATTGTTTCGCGCGTTCGAACAGTCGGCGCCGCAATCGGCGCAAGTCCCCGCAACGGGGGTGCTCGAGCGCACGATTGCCAACAGCGATGGGGGTTCGATGCTGCAGTCCTCAGACGTGGCAAGGAGACAGAGCGAACGCAGCGGCCAGCGATGACTCATCCCATGGTGGCGGAATTGTGCGTTCTGGTTGCCCGCCACGCCGGCGTCCACCGAGATCCTCTGGGCAAAGCGCCGGCCGGCCACGTTACCAGGAACCGAGCGTGCGCGGCTGACAGCGACGTATTGGGTGAACAAAAGCGGTTTGCTGGGTTGTAGCGCGGCTTTAGGCTTCCCATGGGGCGCTCAAATCCCCGAACATCGAGGGAGAGTCATGGACGACCACTTGAAACAGCTCCTGCTCCTGGGACGTGAGCACTATCAGAAGCGGGAGTTCGACAAGGCCGAGTACCTGCTTCGGCAAGTGGTGGCGGCGACCGATCGCTTCGCCGATGTGTTCGATATGTTGGGTGTTATCGCGCATAGCCGGGGCGACTTTGCGCTCGCTGAGCGGCATTTCGAGCGCGCGGTGGCACTGAATTCGAACTACACCGAAGCGCAGCTGAACCTGATGGTCACTTACAATGACCTCGGAAAGTACGACAAGGCGCGCGAGGTTTACGCACAAATTCGCCACCGTGGCCAGGGTGGGGCGGTGCTGTCCGATCCCTTCGCCAAGGGCAAGATCGCCAATATGCACGCGGAGATAAGTCAGGCCTACCAGGACGCAGGCATGATGCCGGAGGCGATTCAGGAGCTCGAGCGCGCTGTCATTTTGTGTCCGCATTTCTGCGATCTGCGCACGCGGCTGGCCACGCTGTACCGCGATACCGGGAGCACCGAGCGCGCGCGCGATCAGCTGACGATTGCGCTGGAATACAACGCGCATTTTGCGCCCGCTCGGGTCATGCTGGGCGTGTTGTTACTGAGCGGGGGCCACCACGACGCGGCGATTCGCGAGTTCGACGCGGCGCTGGCGTCCGACGCGGAAAACCGGAGCGCGCAGATGTACTCGAAGCTGGCGCGCGTGCAGCGTGACAAGTCCCAACGCCCTCCGAGCTAGCGCAAAAAAGGAGGCGCGCGGCGTGAGCTCGCGCGAGTCTTCGAACTGGCTCGGCGCGCTCTGGCGCGCGCTGCGCGGGCAGGGTTCGCCGTCGCGGCTCGGGCTGAGCGTGGGCGTCGGGTTGTTCATTGGTTGTCAGCCGCTGTACGGGCTGCACCTGCCCTTGTGCCTGCTCGTGTGTCTGCCGTTTCGGCTCGACGCCGTGGTCGCGTACCTGGCGGCGAATATCTCGAACCCGTTGGTCGCGCCGTTTTTGTTGTTTGCCGAGGTGGAGCTCGGCTCGCTGCTGTTGCACGGCAAGCTGGTGGGGTTCGATCTTGCGACGGCGCGCGCGACTGGCATCGCCGGTTTTGCCGAGCAGGCTGCGCTCGGCAGTGTGCTGCTCGGGGCAGTGCTGGCCGTGGCCGGTGGTTTACTGGCCACGACGATTGCGCGGCGTAGCCAGGCGGCTTCGCCGCTTGCGCTGGCGCGCCGACGCACGCGCGAGCGGTATGACGCGACGCCGCGCGCGCAACGGTTTTACGTGGCCGCGAAGCTCGAGATGGATCCGGTGCTCGCCGAGATCGCCGAGCTCGGTGCGCTGGGGGACGTGATCGACGCGGGCTGTGGGCGCGGGCAGCTCGGGCTGTGCTTGCTCGAGCTGGGGCATGCAAAGAGCGTTTCGGGGTTCGACTTCGATGCCGAAAAGGTTCAGGTCGCGCAAACCGCGGCGCGCGGTGACGCAGACTTCCGTGTCGGCAATTTGTTGGAAGCCTCGTTCGCTGCGGCCGATGCCGTGCTGCTGATCGACGTGCTGCACTATCTGACGCCGAGCGAGCAAGAACGGGTGATAGCGCGGGCGAGCGCGTGTCTGCGCGCGGGCGGGCGCTTGGTCGTGCGCGAGGCGGATGGCGCGCCGGGCATCCGGAGCGCGGTGACGCGCGGGCTCGAGCGCGTTGCAACCCGCGTGGGTTACAATCGGGTGGCTCCGCGCCAGGCGCTCGGGTTTCGACCGCTTGCGGAAATCGTCGCGGAAATGCGGGCGCAGGGGCTGGTGTGCGATTTCTCTGCGGCGCCGTCGGGCGCTCGGCTCGGTAATCGGCTGGTGATTGGGCGAAAGCCTGGCTAGCGGCTGACGCGCTTTTCAGGGACGAGCAGCCGGGCTCGTTTGCCCTGGGCCGGCACAACACTGGTGCAAAGGAGCCGGCGCGGGGCAGCCCCTACTTCAATGAGGCTAGCGGACGGGAGCCGAGTCAGAGACGGGCGAGCGCGCGGATTTCATCGGGGCTCAGTGCGCGCTCGTAGATGCGAACTTCGTCGATGGAGCCCGAGTAGTAGCGCTCTGTGGGGGGCTCCGTCGTGGATCGTCCGCCGATTGCCCAGGGCGCATCGACTTGCGTGGGCAGGAAGCTGTCGGGGTGTTCGTCGATGAGCGAGCCGTCGCGGTAGAGCCGGTAGCTCTGCCCGTCGTAGACGCCCGCGAGGTGGTGCCAGCTGCCGATGTCGCCCGGCGTCATCGGAGCCGTCGCCTCGTGGTCGATGCTGTTCCAGGCCGTGAACTCATAGCTGTTTTCGTGGATTCTGAGTGAAAGCTCCTGCGGGGGATCGAAGCGAAAGCCGTGGGCGATGATGTTGCGATAGCCGTTGGCGTCGCTGACACGAATCCAGGCCGCGAGCGTGACTCGACCGGAAACGTCGAGGGCCGGTGGGTTGCCGAGGTCGATGAGTTGGTCGGTGCCGTTGAAAGCGAGGCTGCGCGGGTTGGCGAAGCCGACGGGCGGTACGGAAACGTCGGGCAGCGGCGCGCTGGCCGTGGGCGCGCCGTCGTGGCCATGGCCGGAAGAGTCGAGCGCGGCCATGCCGGCGTCGGTTTCGTCGAAGCGCAGATAAGCCATGAGCCCGGACTCGAGGTCCACGTCGGGCTCGCGATTGGTGATGTCGATGGTCGTTTCACCGCACGCCACGAGCAGCGTGGCTAGCGGCCAAACCCGGAGCCAGCCTGCTCGGCCCTGCGGGCGAGGATTCGGACGCATGAAATCAAAACTGGGCGACGGCACCGACGGAGCTCGATAGTAAGACGCCGCTCAGCCCCGAGAGCAAACGCTCGTTTTCGCGAATGACGACGGTGTGCAGCGGGCTGCCGACCGCAGCATCCATCAGCAGCCCAAAGTGGTGGGAGAGAGCGATGAAACCTGATACGGTGGCGTGGGCAGAAACGGCCGGGGCGCTCGCGACGCCGAGCCGTTCGCCGTCGTCGCGGATGACCGAATAGCGCAGCGCCGCAACGCTGAGCCGCGCGCCAAAGGCGACCCCAGCGGGCTGTGCGTACGGTGTGGCGTCGAGCGAGAGGCCAAGCGAGCCGGCGAGCGCGGTGCCGTCGATTCTGCCGCTTTCGAAGTCGACAGGTCGAGTTTTTCTGCCCCCCAATCGAAGTTCGCCGATGAGCCAGGGGCTCACGTGAACCCGGCCCGCGATGTCGGCTCCGAAGAGCGCTTCGCCGCCGGTCGCCGCGTCCACGACCGCGCTCGCGCCCAATTGCGTTCGCCACGACAGGGGTCTTTCGCTGTACCCGCGAATTGGAGTTGCGGGCGGAGGTGGGACGAATTCTGGGGGCGGGGGCGCCGCGCTGGGCTCCTCCTCACTGGCGCGCCGGACCAGCTCGGCGATCGCGAGGGCGAGCTCGCGCGCTCTGGCATCTCGATCGCGGGTTCCTTCGGCGCTGAGGTCGATGCCACGGACGGTGACGCGCGCGGTGTCCCGATTGGTCAGGCGGAGCTCTTGGGTGCCTTCTTTACAGGACACCACGACGTCGAAAACGCCGGACGCGGTTTCGGCGGAAGCTTGCAACTCGATGCTCGCGAGACGCCGCACTTCTTCGGCTTCCACGTCGACGCAAGAGTCGATGCCAATCAAGCGCAGCGTCGCGACTCCTCGCGCGACAGCGAGGAGCAACGGCGAGAGCGCGCTCACGGTGCTCCGGCAAGCCGCTGCAACGTCGCGAGGTGTCGACCCTGGGGGTAGCGCGCGCGGTAGCGCTCGAGCTCAGCCCGCGCGCGAGTCAGGTCTCCGGCGCGATACCAACCTTCCACGGCGCGAGCCGAGGCGTCTTCCGCCAAGTTGCCGCGCGGCGCCAGGGACTCGGCCTGCGCAAAGGCGAGCGCCGCGTCGCGGGGCCGTCCGAGTTGGTTCATCAGCACCCAGCCCAGCGTGAATGCGGCGGAGGGGGCGCGTGGATCGCGCGGGTGCCGCGAAACGAGCTGACGGAGCAAAGAGGCCGCCTGCGTTGGGTGTTGCGAAAGTCGAGCGGCGTCCGAGGCGAGCAACAGGTCACCGGCTTCATCCCTCACCTCTCGAAACGCAGAGGGCGCGATGAGCTCGTAGGCGCGCGGGTAGTTTCCAGCGCGGGCCAGCGCGCGCCAGTCGGCGGTGGGCGCGCTGGGGGTCGGAGCGGGATCATTGCTCGCGCTCGGAGTGGGCGACGCGGATGCGGCCTCCACCGCGGCGGCTGGGGTGCTGCCGGGAGCCAGGTCTTTTGCGGAGTGGGAGGGATAGACGCCGCGCTCGCCGGCCCGGAGCGCGATCTTCTGCCGGGGGCTGCCGTTTGCCGGTGGAAATGAGACCGAGACAGAGCCTTCGGTCACCGAGACGGTGACCACGTTCCCCTTGTTTTCGACGGCGAAGCTCGTGCCGTTGTCTTCGACCTCGACTTCCGCGGCCTGCACCAGGAAGAGGCGCCGCGGGTCGTGCCGCACGTTGAAACGCGCTGCTCCAGCTCGCAACCCGACGATGATGCGCGACTCGCTCCGCTCGCGCACGTCGAGCTGTGCGCCGCGCTCGAAGCTGACTTCGGTCCCTTCACCGAGAGCGATGCGCTGGGCCCCGTTCAGCGACGGCGCGGCTGCGCGGTCGGCAGGCGGGTGACCGGGTTTCAACGCAACGATGGCGAGCAGAATCGCCGCAGCCGCGGCGAGAGCGGCCGCGGCGAGCTTGACCGGGCCGAGACGCGCGCCACGAGCTCCGCGCCGACGCATCAGCTCGCGGAATGCCGCCCGATGCTTTTGCTCGTTCCAGGCGCGGACCCGCACCTCGCGTCGCGCCGCCTCGACGTACTTGTCAATCTCCGGATCCATCAGAGCGCCTCCGGTCCTGCGCTCGGCGCCAGGTCCAATTTGCGAGTGACGCGAGCATGAGCGGTTTGGATTCGCCGCTTCGCTGTCGAGAGGGACCATCCGCAAAGGCGCGCCACGCTTTCGACCGTCTCCGCTTGGACGTAGCGAAGTACCCACGCGATTCTGAGTTCGACCGGGAGCTGATCGAGCGTCGCATAGAGCCGCTGGAGTAGCTCGCGGTGCTCCGGCAGCACGCCCGGTGCCGCAATGTGCTCGACGTCGACCTCGCCCGTGCGAAAGAGTAGCCGGCTCAGCTTGCGGCGACGAAGCCGGGTCCGCGCGACCCGAATCGCGATGGTCATCAGCCATGGTCTGGCCTCCTCCCGGTCCTCCAAACGGTCCAAGGCGCGCCACGCCCGGAGAAAAACCTCCTGCACCAGATCGTCCGCCTCCTCGGCGCTGTGCAGCACCGAGAGCCCGAGGGACGCCACCGCACCGGCATGAAGGCGGAAAAGATCCTCGATTCCGAGCTCTTCCGCGTCCTGCGAGGGACTAGGGGCGGCATCCGGCCGCACGAGTTGGGGGCGCGGCATGCGCAAGGACATACGTTTCCAAAATATACCACTCGTCAGAACCCCAAAACGGTTCACGAAAATTCGCGCGCGGAGCTTTTCCGCCCTGGCTAACTTTCTGAACTGAGCCGCGAGTCGCAGCAAAAGCGACTTTGCTGAACCGTTTCGTCGCGCAGCGAAGTGTAGGGGTCGTGGTTCTACGAGGTCGAAGCGGACTGCCCGCGCTCGTCGCCGCGGCTGCAGCCGTATCCGCGATCGCTTGTCAAAACGAGATCTCTGACGGGCTTTCGGGGGCGACGCAAAGCTCGGGCGCGGGAGGTTTGGCAGGCAACGCTTCCGCCGGAGGGTCGACGTCCCTTGCCGGTGCTGGAGGTAGCTCGACGGTTGCCTCGGGCGGCGCGACCGGCGCGACGACCGGAGGAGCAGGCGGTGCGACCACTGGCGGCAGCGGCGCTGGGGCGAGCTCCGGTGCGACGGGGAATGGCGGCGCCTCGGGCAACCCGGCAACCGGCGGAGCGCCCCCGCTCGATTGCAGCAAGCCGAAGGCTGCGGCGGCGCGGTTACGACTGCTCTCGTCGACTCAATACGACCACACCGTGCTCGACGTGTTGAAGGTGGGGGGAAACCCTGCCGAGGTCAACTCGCTCGGCGACAAGGTGTTCCAACCGCTCGACGATACGCAGGTCGATCATCGTGCCAATGCCGCCGCCGACGTCGCCAAGCAAGCAGCGGCGACTTTGTCTGCTTGGGCTCCGTGCACGCCGCCGGCGACCGGCAGCGCGACCGCGTGCGAGCAGCAGATCATCGACAAGATTGGGCAACGCGCGTACCGCCATCCGCTCTCGAACGACGAGCGGACCCAGCTGCAGGCATTGTTCGACGCCGGCATCAAGGCCAAGGACTTCGCGACTGGTGTCGAGTGGTTCCTGACCGGCCTGCTGCAATCGCCGGACTTCATGTACGAAGTGACGAAGCCCGTTCCCGGCGAGGTGCCCGGGGAAGTCCGCTCGCTCGGTTCGTACGAGTATGCGAGCCGCCTCGCCTATTTCATCTGGGACGGACCGCCGGACGACGCACTGCTCGCAGCCGCAAACCAGCTCGGCGACGCTGCCACGCGCGACGCGCAGGTTGCCCGCATGTTGCAGGATGCGCGGTTTGCTCGCGGTATCGAGCAATTCTATTCGCGGTTTCTCAACCTCGGCGCCTTCAGTGAGGTGGCGCGCGACGCCGCGGGGTTCGACCAAGGCGTGGTGAGCGCGCTCACGACTTCGATCTTGATGGGCGTGAAGCAACCGTACGCGAACGGAAACCCGACGCTCGCCAGCCTGTTCTCCGGTGAGAGCTACTACATGAACGACGTGCTGAGGAAATTCTACGGCTTGAGCGGCGCCGCGAACTCATCCTTCAGTTTGACGCCGATGCCCGGTGAGAACCGGCGTGGGCTGCTCACGCATCCTGGAGTGATGGCGTCGATGGCCCGCCCGGACGAGAGCAACCCCATCGCTCGCGGTTTGTTCGTGCTCAGAAGGCTGTTGTGCACCGACGTCCCGCTGCCGACCGCGCTCACGATTCCGCAGCTTCCGCCGGTTCAGGATGGGCTTTCGACGCGCAACAGATTGGACGCGCACACGAGTGACCCGCTCTGTAACTCGTGTCACCGGCTCATCGATCCTCCGGGTTTTGCCCTCGAAAATTACGATGCGGTGGGCAAGTATCGGAAGGTCGATCACGGCGTCGCGGTCGATACTTCCGGCGAGCTCTCGCTCGGCTTCGACACCGACGGCGCGTTCGCAACTGGGGACGCGCTGCTCGCGAAGATCGCGACGAGCACGCGCGTCAAGGGCTGCTTCGCGGAAAACTACTTTAACTTCGCGCTATCACGCGCGGCGACGAACCCCGCGGACGCATGCTCGATCGAGGAGCTTGGACGCACGTTCGGGGCTACCGGCGACTTGAAGCAATTGGTGGCTTCGGTCGCCGAGAGCAACTCGTTCACGATGCGTCTCGCGGAAGGAGTCGGGCAATGAAGCTTTCGAGTCGCCACCCCGTCACCCGACGAGACCTGGTGCGAATCATAGGGAGCGCGGCGCTGGTGCTACCGGGGCTGGAGTTGCTCGAGCGTGAGAGCCGTGCACAGAGCGCCGGCAAGTCGAAATACGCAGTGTTTTGTTACACGCCCGACGGCGTCAACAACGCTCAGTTTTGGCCGACCGGCAGCACGAGCAGCTACAACTTGAGCCCGATTCTGACGCCTTTTCAGGCGTACAAAGACAAGCTGCTGATTATTGGAGCCCCGCTCACGAACGGAAAGCCCAACGCCAACAGCGGGCTCACCTACGCCGCGGCCACCCCTCAGCATCAGGCGCCCGTGACGCTGGCCGCGCGCATCGGCAATCTGCCCTATACGAACCCGCAGACGTCCGCGGTCAATCGCATCGATGGCCCGTCAATCGATCAAGTCATCGGTAAGGCGGTGAAGGGCACCAGCACGTTCACGTCCCTGAACTTCGGGATTCATCCGATTGGTGGCGACACCCCCTCCGACCTCAATTTTCAGGACGACGGAACCTCGCTCAAGCGTCTTTCGGGCTCAGACGAAGCCTGGAAGTTCGTGTTCGGCTCCGTCACCCCCGGCACGGGGATGACCGGGACGACGTCGACGACGGAGCTCGACAAGCATAACGCGGTCACGAACTTCTTGAACGCGCGGTTTTCCGCCCTGAAGCCAGCGTTGAGCAAGGCGGATCAGGCGACGCTGGACAGCCACATGACCGCGCTTCGTGTGTACGAAGACCGCGTGAAGGCGCGCCTTACCGCGACGACCACGACCGAACCCACGAACACCAACTGCAGTAACCCCACGCGCGCGACCGTGAAATCGGACGCCGACTCGATCCGCACTGGCGCGGACACCGAGACGCTGAGCCCATTTTTCATGGACATGATCGCGACCTCGTTCGCCTGCAATCTGACCAAGGTCGCCACGGTGACATTCGGTTATCCGGGGGGCGGCGACGCTGGCGGCCTGCGCATGCCTTGGCTCGGCTTCACCGATCCCATGCACTTCGTGTCGCACCATGGCGGCAACGCCGACAAGCTGAACAAGTACGCCAAAATGTCGACCTGGATCGCGGGCCAGATCGCAGGACTCATGGATCGACTCAAGGCACTTCCTTCTCCCTCGGGCACCGGGACGATTTTGGACGAGACCACGATCTATTGGTTCAACCGTCACGGCGACGGTGACGCTCACACCAACTTCGCGCTGCCGAATGTTCTGCTCGGCGGCACCGGTGGCTACTTCAAGATGGGGCGCTGGCTTCAGCTTTCTGCGACGAGCCCGACCAAGGTGCTGATTTCGATCGCCAACGCCATGGGCGTCGAGCTGGCGAGTTTTGGGTCTGGGGCGTTCAAGGACACGTCCCCGCTCACGGCGCTGACCAGCTGATGGGATGGAAAAAAACGGTGGATCACGCAGAGACAGAGTCACTGGTCGATAGGCGGCCAGCGAGATTTAGAATGAAGGAGCACTCGCCAGCCAAGCGGGCCGGCGTGTCTTACCTTTCCTCGGGGAGAGCCCCGGTTTCCCAAGGCCCTGCTACGGCGACTGGCCGCGTCGATCATTTGCTCGAAATTGCCAACGCCGTCAGAGCCGGCGACGCCCAGGCCGCCTCCACTTTGATCGTTCGCCTGCGGGCGCACACGCAACGAATCGTGCAACGTGTGCTCGGGAACGCGCACCCGTTCGTGGAGGACGTCACGCAAGAAGCGACGGTCGCGCTGCTCGCGGGCCTCAAGAACTTTCGCGGTGAGTCGACCGTTGCCCACTTCGCCAGCAGCGTCGCTATTCGGGTGGCTCTTTCGGCACGGCGACGGATGAACATCAGTCAGCGCAGGCTGCCGATCGTCGCGTCGTACGACCTAACCACCGAAGTGGACCCGCAAACACCGTTGACCGTCGCGATCGACAGCCAGAAGCGCGAGGTCATTTTAGGCATTCTGAGTGAGTTGCCGCCGACCATCGCCGAAACGCTCACGTTGGTGGCGGTCTTGGGCTACACCACCTCTGAAGCGGCCACGATACTGCGAGTGACGGAAGGCACCGTTCGCAGCTACCTGCGCGCAGGCAAGCAGGAGTTTCGCCGCCTGCTGCGTCGGGAGCGGCGCAAGGGTTATATCGTCTGAAGTCGCGTTACGGGGTCTCGCGGATCGACACGTCGTCCACGTAGAGAGTGAAGTCATTCGGCATGAGCCCGTCTGACAGATTCCCGACGTACCATTGACCCCACGTAAAGGTGTCGGTGCTCTCACCGGTGATCGACGCGATTTTTTGACCGTCCTGGTAGAGGGTAAGCTCGCCCGTGTCGTCCGCTGCGCGACGGAAGAACACTTCTACCTGGAACCAGACGCCGATCGGGATCGGCGGCGTCTCGCCGATGCCCTTGGTCTCGCCGCCTTTGCGAATGTAGAGGCCTAGCTCTCCGTTGGTCGCAGTCGCGATCGAGATGTCCCACAGCCCGTCCGTGGGAGCCGTTGTACCCGCGCGATAGTGGAAGAGGTTCCAGTTGCCTCTATTACTCGCGGGGGCTGGGATGAAGTACCACGCTGAAAGGTAGACCTGTTTCGGAAAGATACCTTGGCGCACGCAGCGCGATTGATTCGCATCGGCGTTGTTGCTCACCACCCGAAACGCGGCGGAGTAATGCCCGCTGTGTGCTTGCGCAGACGTGATCTCGAACGTATCGGGTTGATAGCAAAAGCCGCTCAGCCGCAGATAGTCACAGAAACCGCGCTCGAAGCTGGTCTGCCAGGGCACCGTGATAGCCTCGGTAAGGTTCGGCATCGGCTCGACGCCGCCATCGACGGGGCACGCATATTCGCCGACGACCAGCTTGGGCTCGCACGCGCTCACCGCGCCGGCCAAGAGCGACGCGGTCAGGCACAGAAACAACGAAGGGCCCTGCACTTGCTGCTCACTCGAAGAGACGTTCGATCGTCGATGCGCGAAGCGGGAGGCCGTAGACTAGCAGAAGGTCGAGGCTGATCTCCACCGGGGGCTCCCCTGTTCTCGGGAAAATGAGCCCGCGGCGGTCGAGAAAGGATCCCCAAGAAACGCGAACCGCTCGCTGCCCCGCTCGGCCGGCCCGGGAACGATTGCTTCCTAGTCTGACTATTTCAGCCCATTCATCACGGACTGAAGCTCGGTGGAGAACGATCCATCGCTGCGGTTGACGTCCGTGTTGGTGTCCCACAGCACAGGCACTATCCCGCGCGACAAGCTTGCCTTTGCGACGGCTTGCATCCAGAGGACGCGCGAGCTCGGTTGGCGCACGACCTTCTCCCCCTTCGTGACGGCGAATTCACCGAGGATGACCGGGATCTGTTTCTGCTGGCTGAAGTTGCCGAGTATGGTGAATTGGTCTTCGAGCGACTTCTTCTCGGCGGCGGTGCCCCAAGTTGCCGAAGGCGAGCCCCACGAAGCTGGGTCCTCCATCAACGTGAATTGGTAGGGGTCGTAGTAATGGATGGATAGAAAGAGCTTGCCCTTTCCTGCTGGGTCGTTCGGCACGGTGAACGCGGTGACGCACGTTTTGGCAATGTCGGTCTGGAAGCCTGCGATGAGCAACGCGCGTGTGGCGTTGTAACCGCCTTGCGCGCGCGCGGTGGTGACGAATAGCTGGTTCAGTTCGTTCAGCGCGCCGATGTCAGGCGTTCCGTTCGGATCTCCGTTCACGAAGAAGCGCGCCTCTTCGTTCAGCGCCTCGAGCACCAGCTTGTGACCGACCTGGCTGAATCCGGTGCCGATCTGCTTCCAATAACTTGCGAACTTGGTCTTCACGTCCGCGGTGAGGCGATAGGCGTTGGCCTTGTTCTCGTTGAAGATCCAGCCCCCGTCCCAGTGAATGTTCACGATCGCGTACATGCCGGCGGCCTCGACCCAGCCCACGACCTGCTTGACTCGATCGAGTTTAGCCGCGTCGATGACCCCGTTCTTGGCATAGGTGTCCCACGCCACGGGCACACGAACCGTCTTGATTCCGCGGCTCGCGATGCCATCGATGAAGCTTTGCGTTACGAGTGGCTGTCCCCACCCTGTCTCCCACGACGCCGTGTTGTCGAACGTGTTTCCAAGGTTGGTTCCGAAGCCCATTGCCTTCGCCATCGCGACGGCGTCGACCGCGTCGCTCGCGCCGCCAACTCCGCCCGAACCCGCGCGGCCCGCGCTACCAGCGGTCGCGGTGGCGCCGCCGACTCCGCCCGAGCCCCCGCGGCTCGTGGTGCCAGCGGTGGCGCCGCCCTGACCGCCAGTGGTTGGCTGACCCCCACTCGCGCCTTGACCACCGGTGACCGACTGCCCGCCGGTCGAGTTGCCTCCGAAGTTGGTCTTACCGCCGCTGCTCGCCTGACCGCCGGTGATCGTAGCGCCGCCGGTGTTCGGTTGGCCTGCGCCGCCCGACTGGTTTTTGGTTTCGTTCGGCGCACAGGCGGGCGTTGCCAGCAGGAGTAACTGAAGGTGGAGAAGAAGGAAGTACGACGGACAGAGGCGGAACGACGCCATTTGCACCTTATTTGCCCAGAGAATGGAACGTTGCGGGCGCGACCTTCACCGCTGAATACGATGCTCAAAAGTCGTTACAGAGCGACTGTTACGGCCGGCCTCGCTCTTGTAATACCCCAGAGTGAACCGCATTAGCACCCAGCGCACGCGGCTATTGCGAGGTTTCGAGCGAATGCTTTTTTGTGAGCCAGCAAAGCCGAGCTGCGCGTCTTAGCTCGCACGCAGCATTTTCTGGCTGCGTCCCGACTGGCTACACGCGCGTTCGAACGTCGTGGCGATGATCGACATTGAACTCGAGAAGCTGAAGCCTCGCAGGTCTGCCTTCAGTGGCGATCACCTGGCCGACATCGCGTTTTCCGAACTCTATGGGGCGTGGCGGCCAAAGGTGCGTCGTTGGGTGGGTTCACTGGGCCCCCCACCCGGAGAGGCCGATGATGTCGTGCAGGAAGTGTTCATCATCGTGCGACGCAAGTTCTCGACGTTCCGTTCCGGAAACTTCGCGGGCTGGCTCTACCGAATCACCGCGCGCACCGTTCGAGACTTTCGGCAGAAAGCCTGGTTCCGGCGCAGGGTGCCGGAAGGTCTTGGTGGCCGGGTGACGCACGACGCCGAGTCGAAAGACCCCGCCACGCTCTTTGAGTTGGCCGAAGGCCAACGCGACATCGATCTGCTCATCTCGCAAATGAGCCCGAAGCGCCGCGAAGCCCTGGTGCTCTTCGCGTTGGAAGGCTACAGCGGCGAAGAGATCGCCGCGCGAAACCAAATCCCGCTCGCCACTGTCTGGACGCGCTTGTACCACGCCCGCAAAGACTTGGGCCGGATCGTGGAGCGGGCTGGTAGAGGGGGTGCCGACGGTCGCTGATGGACGCGATGCTTCCGGAGCCTGAACAGACGAGGCCAGCACCGGTTGGTGCTGGCCTCGTCGCGAAGCCCGCCCGAAAGGAGTGGGTCTAGGCTCCGCTCAGGATTTGCTCACATGCAGTAGAGGTAGCCGCAGGTGTTTGGCGCTGCGGCGCACTTCGAGCGCATGAACCCCACTGGGCCAGCTGTCCTCGTGCACCACGAGTTCAGCTTGAAATTGAAGGGATCCCACAGACGGTTCAAGGTGTACGTCGGCGCGCTACCAGCTGTCGTGGTTGTACCCGAGCCTGCATCGCCGTCATCGGGATCGATGGCGACGCACACGCGACCGGTTGGACAGTTCACCTGGGTCTTGGTGAAACCGACGAAGCCATTGTCACCGCAGTTCGTGCCCGAAGTGTTCTGCCCGAAGTAGCAGAGCGTGTTCGACATGTTGGCCGCCTGCGTGCTCGTAAGCGGCGTGCCGTTCAGATTGTCGACCTGGAAGATATAGTGGGGACCGCAAGCGCCGACGCCCAAATTCGTCGGGCCGCCCCTGAGCGTCAGCTTGTGCGCAGGGGGAAGCCGATCCTTGTGATTGTTGACGAGATCTTGGATCAGGTTGCGCTGCCGATCGAACGACGCGACCAGGTCGTTCGCGAAGTTGACATTGCTGAAGCGCGACTGATCCGGCGTAAATTCCTGCTGAGCCAGAATCGCCTTGGTCTGCTTGCAGCCGTCCTTGATGCAGACCGCGCTCGGCTTCAAACGCACGCTGTTCCAGTTGTAGATCTCCAAATCGTTGAGCGGATCCCAACGACCGAGCTCGATTCCCATGGCCATCGCCAACGCGGCCTTGCTCGGGTTCACACCGTAGCTCGAGTAGCAGCTCGAAGAGACCGCGCTTTCCGCGGCCTGTACGGGTTCCTCGTAGTCCGCTCCCGTGCAGCCAGGCAAAGCCATGAGACCCGCACCGACGACGCCTAACACCGACCAAAACGCTTTCATCGTTCGTAACTCCTTCGGGGACACCAACCGCTACTGCACGGTGCATGCCGACGGCGTACACGCTCCCGTCTCCTTCTGAGAGCGTTAAAATTTCTCGCGAGATCTTAACTCTTGCGCTACTCGGAACCGGTCCGAGCGCATTGCGCACCGCAGCGCAGGTGCACAACGCGGACCTCAGTTGCGCGACTCGCGTGCGCAATCGTGCACTTGCACATCGAAGACGAAGCCCGGCGAGCCGCGCGTTAGACGCATTTGGGACTGGATCTGTGCGTGTGCAAAACCGAACAACATCAATAGGCGCAACCAATGACGCCCGCCGCTTCCAAACGGAGCGATGTTCGAAGGCCTAGAGCGGAGCGTCACCTCAGACGTCGAAATCCGCCACCAGTGGCGCGTGATCCGACGCCACCTTCCCTTTTCTCTTCCTCGGATCGTCGCCGACCGACTCGAGCGGCCCGCCCTGCGGGGCCGGGTAGTTATCTACCTGCGGGGCCACCCGCTTCCTGTCCGCACCGACCGGCAGCGAACGCTCTGAAACCAAGATGTGATCGATGAGTTCCGGCACGCCGTTCTTGATGCGTGAATAGCGACGCTCAGCGGGAATGAACGGCGCCGGCGACCTTTACCCATGCCCGCAACGCGCCCCGGCGAAGCGTCGTTACGATCTATGACCGGGGTGGAAGAGGTTCTCGACATTCCACGAGACGATTCGGAAACTTCACGCTTCTATCCCCGCCGCGCGCAACCACCTTGTCGCCCGCATAGAATGCAGAGTTGCTCGAAAGCCGCCCGTGGCTGCCTGAATTGGTTGAAAACGATGAACTACAATTTCCAGCAGCTAGCTGCCCCGAAACAATGGCGAGCATCGATATCAGCAGCTGGCTGCTCCGAAATGATGACGAACATCGATTTCGAGCAGCTGGCTGCTTCGGAACGTTGTCCAACATGGATTTCTGGCAGCCAGCTGCCCCGAATCGAATCGCGGCCATTGATTTCGAGCAGCCAGCTACTCCAGTTCATTCGGAAGCATCGACAGTCGGGCAGCCAGCTGGTCCCCAAGCGTTCGCCCGAATGACTTGAGGCAGCTAGCTGCCTCTTTGGCATGTCGACCATCGTCCCGGAGCAGCTAGCTGCTGTAGAGGCATGCGGACATACACGTTCGGCAGCTGGCTGCTGATCGGTGCTGACTGCCTAGCCGGGTTCAATTTCCGGCGCCTCTACCATAGTTTCGGATAGTTGCAGCTCGTCGGGACGATTCGCAGGACGATTCGCCCCGGCGAGCAGGCATTCGGGGAGCGCGGGGAACACGTCGCCGATGGCTTCGCCCACTGCTTCGGCGGTGCGGATGTACTTCTGGGTCATCTCGAAGGACGTGTGACCGGCGCGCTGCTGAATCTTGAGTGGGTCGTCACCGCGGCTCGCCATCCACGTGAGGCCGGTGCTGCGCAGGTCGTGGAACCGCAGGCGCTTGCGAGTGGCATCCGTCTCGAACAGCGCGGCACGCTTGATGCCAGCGGCGCAGAGATGCTTGCGGAGATCGGCCGCCCACCACTTCTGGAGGCGCAAACTCACCACCGGCCCTGTCGCGTCGCTTTCTTCCCGCATGGCAGGGGCAGCAGTGCCGGCTCGATCGCGAACCGACGCATGCCCTTGTTGCCGGTTTTGGTTTGCTTGAGCTCGCCGGTCTCGCGATCGAACGAGCGGCGCACGGACACGATGCCGCGATCAGCGTCGGCATCGTCCCAAGTGAGCGCTTTCAGTTCACCACCGCGAAGGAACAGGTAGACACACAACGCATACGCTCGCCGCGTATCGAGGGCCACTTGCTCGCACGAGAGGAGCCGAACGAGCTCATCCGGATAGAGCCACTGCAGTTCCTTCGGATCGTCGAGATCCGGCGGTGCGATCCCGACACATGGGTTGTCGACGCGAACACGTAGCTGCCGCCGCTTGTCCTTCTTCCACTGCCCGGCCGCCGCCTTGGACGCCGTCGTGAACACGCTCCACGCGTTGAACGCCGTCTTCGGCGAAATCGCGCCAGATAGCGCCTTCTCATCGAGGGAATCACGCAGGCGCTCGCAGTCCGCCACGTCTACCTCCTGCCAAGGCTTGTCGAGGATCGGTTGAATGTGCGTTCGGTAAGCGCCGTCGCGCGAACCGAGGCCCATCGCTCGCCGGTGCTCGAAGTACTGATCCCACCAAACCGTCGCCGCCGAGCGCGGAGGCGCCTCCGTACGAAGCTGCTCGCTCGAACGCTCCGCCGCGTCCTTCGCGCGGGCGCGTCCCTGCGGGCTGTTGGGCCAGTCACGCAGCTCGATCCACGGCCGAGAGCCGTCCGCACACGAGATACGGCCCCACCAGGCTCCCGGACCGCCATTCTTCCCGCTTCGGTAGTTAACCGCCGGTTCTTCGTCTCGACATGTGTTCTCCATTGTGACGAACGTTGGGTCTTGATGCGTCGTCGATCGGTGTCCCTGCCAGCAGGTGTGGCGCGAGCAACGCGCCCGTTCGCTATCGCCCGACGTGCCGGGCTGGCCAGCGCATCCGGCGTCTCGGGTGCCGGCAACGGCCTAAGTTGGCCTCTTAGGTACGCATCAACCTCACTCTTCAGTGCGACCTTCCTGCGGCCCACGGACATCACGCCAAAGGCACCCGCTTTCGCCAAGCGTCTGAACGAGCGAGGGCCGTGCTCAAACGTTTTCGCGTCTACCCATTCGTTGCCGGCAGCGGGAGCAAGCGCTTCCCGCAGTGCTTCGACGATCTCGCAGAACAACTCGG
Organism: Polyangiaceae bacterium; assembly: GCA_035549735.1. GTDB lineage: Bacteria > Myxococcota_A > Polyangia > Polyangiales > Polyangiaceae > PMG-095. The sequence continues at coordinate 58,694 of DASZQI010000063.1, forward strand.
TCACATCGACCTCAAGTATCAGCCCGGGGAAAGAATCTCCCCGGTCAGCAAACGTCGCTTCCGATGGGTGCGCCGCACGAAGACGTACCGATACCTTCGGCCGCTGTGTGGGCGCGCCTTTCATGGACGCCCACCCACCTTCACCGGTTCGAGCCCCTGTCGCCGCAACGCAGCGCCCGCACGCTTACGATCCAGTGCCGACGGCTCCGCCCGGCGCGCTTCGGGCACCCCTTCCACCGCAGATACGCGTCTGCGCTGCAAGGCGTCCACCGCGACGCGGAGCTCTGCGACAACGGCTTCAAGGGCTGCGAGCGCCGTGCACACGGCATCGAGGCGACGGCTCATCGACTCGTCCCCGACCGCGCACGTTCTCGTCCCCGCGCGTTCCGAGCCAAAAATTCCTCGAGGTCGGAAGGACGCACCAGGCGACGGCGTCCCGGACGACAGCTTGCCAGCCGTCCGGTTCGTACCCAATGGCGCACGTTGTGGATCGAGACCCCCAACTTTCCAGCAACGTCGACCAACGTCAAACAACCCTGCATGGCTTCCGACCAGTACCACCAGGTCCCGCTGTTCCGCATGCTCAGACGGCCGGGGGGTGCCGTCTGAGCACGACAACGCGATCACAACGAGCCGCCGGCCTTCCGTCGAGCCCATTTCTTGGCCTCGAGCTGCGCTTGGCGAATGCGTTGGGCACGCGTTCGCGGTGAACCCCCATGGCCGTCGTCGATCAGTTTGACCACCTCTGGAACCTTCAACGCGCCCGGAGCACATGTTGCGTCCCGTGGACAGCCTGCTGCTCGCGCACCAGCGCGCTCTGCCGCCAGAACTCGTTGCCGCGACGCCGAACCACGGCGTACCCCTGGTTCCAATCATCCCAGAGCGAAGGTTCCAAATGCGCGAACGCACGCTCAATCGCCGCGATCCCGCGTTTCTCACTATCGCGCCACTTCGCGCGTCCAATACTCTGACATCAGCTCCGCCTGCTGCAGCACCGTGGTCGTCGCCGCCTCCTGCTTGTCGGGCGGATATCCGTGCTTTCGCAGGATGCGCTTCACGATGACGCGCAGCTTGGCACGAACGGACTCCTTCACGGTCCAGTCAATCGTGACGTTCTGCTTCACAGTGTCAACCAGCTCGCGAGCAATGGTGCGCAGCGTCTCGTCACCGAGCACTTTGACAGCCGTATCGCTGACCTCGAGCGCATCATAGAATGCTAGCTCATCGCTCGAAAGCCCAAGCTCCTCCCCGCGCTTCTGAGCGGCGCGCATCTCTTTGGCAAGCTCGATGAGCTCCTCTATGACCTGCGCCGCCTCGATGGCGCGGTTCTGGTAGCGACGGACTGATTTCTCGAGGAGGTCGGCGAAGGAACGGGCCTGAACAAGGTTGTGCCTCGAGCGAGCCTTCACTTCGTCATTAAGCAACTTCTTCAGCAGCTCGGCGGCCAGGTTCCGATGCTTCATGCCGCGCACGTCGGCCAAGAACTGGTCAGAAAGGATCGAAATGTCGGGATTCTTGAGCCCCGCCGCCGCGAAAATGTCGATAACCTGTTCGCTCGCGATCGCTTTCGAGACGATCTGGCGGATGGCGTGATCGATATCGCCGGAGCCCTGACGGTCGCCCACCTGCGTCTTGGCGATGGCCGACCGTACAGCCTGAAAGAAGCCGACGTCGTCGCGGACGCGGATTGACTCTTCGTGTGGCACGGCGAGCGCAAACGCCTTCGACAGCTCGGTCACCACCTGGAGCAGTCGGACCTTGCCGTTGTCCTGGGCGAGCACGTGCTCCTGGGCGGCCGGCAGCACGGAGAGGCGCGCTGCCGGCGAGCTGCTGGTCCAGGTGTTCCAATCGAAGCCGTGGAAGATGTCGCAGCACACTTCGTAGCGCTCGAGCATGAGCGCCACTGCCTCTTCCTGGTCGAGCGCCGCTTCGCCATGTCCGCCGCTCTCCGTGTAGGTGTGGAGCGCTTTCTTGAGCTGATCGGCGAGGCCTAAATAGTCGACCACGAGCCCGCCTGGCTTGTCCCGGAACACTCGGTTCACGCGAGCGATGGCCTGCATCAGTCCGTGCCCCTGCATCGGCTTGTCGATGTACATCGTGTGCATGCATGGCGCATCGAACCCCGTGAGCCACATGTCCCGGACAATCACGAGCTTGAATGGGTCGCTCGGGTTCTTGAAGCGCTTGGCGAGCGCCTCGCGGCGCTGCTTACTGCGGATGTGCTGCTGCCAGTCGGTCGGGTCAGACGCCGATCCGGTCATCACGATCTTGATCGCACCCTTCTCATCGCTCTGGTCGTGCCACTCCGGACGCAATGCCGTCAGCGCCTTGTACAGTTCGACACAGATCCGTCGGCTCATGCAGACCAGCATCGCCTTGCCGTCCATCGCCTCGAGGCGCGCCTCGAAGTGCTCGACCAGGTCCCTCGCGATGAGCTGCACGCGCCGTTCGGTGCCGACCAGCGCCTCGAGCGCAGACCACTTCGTTTTCAGCTTCTCGCGTCCCTCAAGCTCCTCGCCCTCGGTCAGCTCGTCGAACGCCTCGTCGAGGTGCGGCCGCTCTTCCTCCTTCAGCTCCAGCTTGGCGAGGCGGCTCTCGTAGTAGATGGGGACGGTGGCTCCGTCCTCGACCGCGCGTTGGATGTCATAGACGCTGACGTAGTCGCCGAAGACCGACCGCGTATTCTTGTCGGCTGAGTCGATGGGGGTACCGGTGAAGCCGATGAACGACGCATTCGGGAGCGCATCGCGCATGTGGCGGGCGAACCCGTCGATAAAGTCGTACTGGCTGCGGTGCGCCTCGTCGGCGACAACCACGATATTCGACCGATTCGAGAGCAGCGGGAACGTGTCGCCTCTCGTCTCGGGCATGAACTTTTGAATGGTCGTGAAGACCACCCCGCCCGAGGCGACCTTGAGCAGCTCGCGCAGGTGGGCGCGATCCCTCGCCTGTTCAGGGCTTTGGCGCAGCAAATCCTTGCAACGCGCGAACGTGCCGAAGAGCTGCTCGTCGAGATCGTTGCGATCGGTTAGCACGACCAGCGTCGGATTCTGCATCTCCGCGTGCAGCACGACGCGCCCCGCGTAGAAGGCCATCGTGAGACTCTTGCCCGAGCCCTGCGTGTGCCAGACGACGCCGACACGGCGATCGCCCTGAGGTCGTGACGCTGAGATCGTCGCGTCGAGCGCGCGAGCCACCGCATGAAACTGGTGATAGCCAGCCATCTTCTTGATGGCCGTGTCCCCGTCGTCTTCGAAAACGATGAAGTAGCGGAGCAGGTCGAGCAGTCGCCGTTTTTCGAAGACTCCGCGAATCAGCACCTCCAGCTGCGAGGTCATTCTGGAGGCCAGCGTCTCGCCCTCGATGGTGCGCCAGGGCAGAAAACGTTCCTTGCTCGACGAGAGCGTCCCGATGCGAGTATCAAGCCCGTCGCTGATGACGAGCAACTCGTTGAACGTGAATAGCGACGGCAGCTCGTGCTTGTACGTCTGGAGTTGCTGAAATGCATTCCAGACGGTGGCGTTCTCGTCCGCAGCGTTCTTCAGCTCGAGGACGGCGATAGGGAGTCCGTTCAGGAACACCACAACGTCGGGGCGCCGATTGTGTCCTGCCTCGGTGATCGTGAACTGGTTGACGACAAGCCAGTCGTTGTTGTCGGGCGCATCGAAGTCGACAAGACGGACCGGGTCATGGGCAATGGTTCCGTCGGCGCGCAGCGACTCGACGGTCACGCCGTTTACGAGGTAGTAGTGAAACTCGCGGTTCGCATCGACCGGCTGGGGCGACGAAATGCGCGCCAACTTGCGGAAAGCCTCTTCTAGTCCCTCGTGCGAGACCGCGGGATTGAGTCGCGCGAGCGCTTCCCGCAAGCGGCCTTCGAGCACGAAGTCGGCGTAGGTCCGCCGCTCTTGGCCGGGCTCACCGGGGGCGATCGAGGGGCCTCCCGTGATCGTGTACCCAAGCGCCTCGAACCACTCGAGCGCCGCTTCCTCGACCACGGATTCGGTGAACGCGCTCATGGAGACGCGCCTTCCGCGACGGCCTGCTTGGCGCCCATGCTGGACTGTTCGGTCGAGGTGAGCCCGTCTGCCGGGGCGACAAGCTTTTTCAGCCCCTCGTAGTGGTCCTTGTCGACGACCTCCATCAAGGCGAGGACATCGACGAGAACCGGCTGCGCCTCAGAGAGCAGGGTCAGGTCATGGCCAGGATCGGCGATTGCACCTGAGTGCGAGTACGTGTTGAGTAGCCGCAGAATGCGGGTCTTCTTGGCGCTATCGAAGTTCACTCGAGCGAACCGCTGGTACAGCTCTCCGCGAACGTCAGGGAAGCGAAAGGCGAGGAATGACTCGAGGAGACGTCTCGCAACGTTGGGCAGGCCGTAGTGGCGTTCGAGCGAGTCGACGTTGGCGCGATGAGCCTCCTCGTACACCCGCTTGAACAGGTACTGGTACTCGGAGTCATGCTCCTCGAGCAGCTTATCAAGCGGGCCCAGCAAGCTGGCTCGCTGGCCATCGATATGTCGGTACGACCGCAGCAGGAAGAACCGCGCGGGCCGCTGCTCGACGTCCGACTTCCCCTGCTTCGGGAGGTGGTGGAACCAATTCTTCACCTCGCGAAAGAATGGGAAGCTGTGGGTGAAAATGAACAACTGGCCGCACTCGCTGGTTCGGTCCCTCATGTAGCTGAAGGCCGAAAACATCGCGTTGGCGTCGAGGCTCGAGACGGGATCGTCGATGACCACGATTCCGCTCTTCATGTCGAAGGTTTTGTCCTGCAGTGACTTGAGGAAATAGAGAAACGCGATCGCCGTGCGCTCGCCCTCGCTCAAGTGCGAGACTGGATGCCCGTTGCGCGTGAGCGCGTAGCCGGTGCCCTCAACATCGAAACGCAACTCGTCGCGCCCAAGGTAGGCCCGCACCTCTTCAGTCAGCTCGTCAGCGGGGCGGTGGTGTTCGAGGATCGCGCGCTCCAGCTCAGCGATCTGAGTCTGGATGCCTGCGGGCTTCGCCTTGGCGTCCTCCAGCGCGGTGTCCGCAGTGGTCACGGCCTCCTGGAGCTGAACGAACTCGGCGTGGACCTCGGCAACGTAGGATGCTTCGAGCTTCTTGCAGGCTTCGTCGACGGATGCCTTGAACTGCGCCGAGGTCTGGTTGTGTTTCTCGATGATCGCGTTGAGTGCGGCGACCGCCTCGGCGGGCGAAGCTGACGTGGACGGCGTCGGAGCTGCCGTGGCAGCGGGCGCGAACGGGTTGTCGCGCTTTGCCTCGGCGCGCGAGATGAGGGCGTCGAGCGCGGCCTCGGTAGCGGACTGCGCCGTCGACACCTTCGCGCTGGTGGAGGACACTTCCGAGGTGAGCGTCTCATAGAATCGCGAGGCGTCGGGCAGCGACAGCGAGCCGGCGCTCTGCTTGGCCACCTTAAGCTTCGTGAGAAGAGCGGCCAGGTCCTTCTGAAAGCATGCGAACGCTTCGTTGAAGTGCGCTTCGAGCGCGGCGCGCCTCGCGGCCTCGAGCGGCTGCTGGCAGAAGCGGCAGGTGTCCGAGGCGTGCTCGCCCGAGTGCAGGGCGAGTCCTTGCTGCACCCACGCGGCGAGCTTGGCGTTGGTTGCCAGTTCTTCGAGGGTCTGCGCGACGACGGAGCGGCTGACGAGCGCATCGACCTCGATGGAAAGCGCGTCGAGGTCGATCGACGGCGCGGTGATCTTCTCGATGGCGAGCTTTGGCTGGGCGTTCTTCTGGCTGTGGAGCGGTGCCTTCTGCTCGTCAGGGAGAATCGCGGGGGCGGCACTCTGGGCAGTCAGCGCCTGCACGGCCTGCCTGAACCTTCGCTTGTCGTAGTTGTTGTAGGTCTGGCTGTTCGCGGTGGTCAGCAACTCTTTGATGACCTTCGCCTTGTCCTTACAGAAGTCGTCGAGCTTCGACTCGGCGTTCGTCTTTTCGGTCTGGGCGGCCGTCAACTCGGTGTTCGCGAACGCGAGGTCCTTCTTGAGCTGGTCGACCTGTGTCTGCTTCTCGACGCTTTCTTCGCCGAGGAAGTAGATCGGCGCGATGCCGCCCGCCTGGGATAAGGTAGCGTTGATGAAGTCGCGGTTGAAGACGCGCACCTGGGGCACTGGTGTGGTCGCCAGGTCTGCCCCGGTGACTTTGGTGGTTCCGTCGAACTCCAGCTCGAGCTCGCCCTCCGTGAGGGCCGTCCGCTTCTCTACCAGCGAGAGCAGTGACGAAAGCGTGGTCTTGCCGCAACCGTTCCAGCCGTAGATGACATTGAATTGCCCGAACGCGTGAAGGTTGCTCGGCCACGCGAAATCGCGGAAGACGCGGTGACGTAGCTTGGCGATGCGCGTTAGCTTCACGCGACCTCCTCGACTGCGCGCTCCGCAGCGTCGACCGGGAGCTCGCCCGAGAGCAGGCGCGGCAGGAGGTCGTCACGCATTCTGGCAAGGTTCCGCGACTCCGAGCGGTTCGCTGCGATCCGATCGTTCATCGCGGAGATGTGGACCGCTCGCTTACGCTGCACCTCGCGCGACGGCATGGTGATCGGATGTGCGAGCAGGATCTCGCTCGGCATCTTGCCCGTACCATGTCCCGAGGTTTCGACGCGCTTGTGCAGCTCCTCCTGCGCGTCAAGCATTGCGAAGAGAAGAAGGTCGGCTTCGATGGTCCTCGGGACGAGCGCCTTCACGTCCTGGTTGAAGGTCACGTCTTCGCGCGCCTGGCTGACACGTACGCCGTCGTGGAGGCCCATACCGCGTACCATGACGAGCGTCGCGCCCTTGGGCGCGATGCGCGTGCCACTTCCGACGGCCTGCTCGCTCACGTGGTCATCGCACTCGTCCGCGTGGATCGACGTCATCGCCTTGGGGCTGATCCACTTAAGCGTGCCACCCCAGAGAGCTGCATTCGCCTTCGACGGCGTGCCACCCGAGAGCACGTCTACCCATTCCGCGAGCGGCGCGGTTTGCCAGTCAGCCTCCGGAGCCTCGACGAACCAGGACTTGAACAGCGCCCGCGCCATCGCCTCGAGCGTCGCGTTCATCTTGCGATTCAGCTCGATCTTGTCGTCGAGCCCACCGAGGATGCGGGCGATCGCGCGCTGCGCGGGGAGGGGTGGAACTGGTAGCTCGAACTTCGGAACGTCCGCGCAGCGAAGGCTGTCAAAGACGGCACCGACGTTGAGGAACTTCTGGACCTGTTCCCACCACTGTGGCCCACGAACGAGCCATCGCAGGAACTCGGGAAGAATCTTGGTGCCGTTCGAGCGGAGCAGCACTAGGTTCTGTCCGAGCGCGAACTTGAGATCGGACGCGACGAACGCAGTTTCACCGGGATTACAGCGGCGTGAGAGCACGACATCGAACGGTTGCGGACTGGCCTTGCGTGTCCACTCGACGAAGTGCTCCGCGCTGATGCGCCGCACACCGGACAGATCGATGCGGCCGGCTTTGAGCTGTGGAATCGCGACATACGGATATCCCGTCGAGGCAGCGGGCGGCGTTCGATGATCGCAGTCGATCAGCGTTACGCCGCTTGCGCCCAGCGAAGCTAAGCGCCACTCAGCCCCCATACCCAAGCCCTCGCAGGTTCTTCCGGATCTCCTTCTCCAGACGCGCCCCCTCGGCGAACTGCCCATCGAGCGCGGCCACGAGGCGTTTCATCTTCTCGTCGAAGGGCTCTCCGTCGTCCTCGACTTCTTCAGCACCCACGTAGCGGCCGGGCGTCAGCACGAACTGGTGCGAGGCGATCTCATCCGTCGTCGCGCTCTTGCTGAAGCCGGCCACGTCCTCGTGCTTGCCAGCGCCATCACCGCGCCAGCGGTGGTACGCATCCGCGATCCTCGCGATGTCATCGTCGGAGAGCTCGCGGTGGACGCGATCGACGAGCGTGCCGAGCTTGCGCGCGTCGATGAAGAGCGTCTCCTTCTGGCGGTTGCGCATCTTCTTGCCGCGCCCGCCTAAGCCGTTCTTCTTGTCGCGGGCGAGGAACCAGAGGCAGACGGGAATCTGCGTCGAGTAGAAGAGCTGACCGGGCAGCGCAACCATGCAGTCGACAACGTCGGCCTCGACAATAGCCTTGCGAATCTCACCCTCCCCCGACTGCTGCGAGGACATGCTGCCGTTCGCGAGCACGAAGCCGGCGATGCCGGCGGGCGAGAGGTGGTGGAGGAAGTGCTGCACCCAGGCGAAGTTCGCGTTGCCAGCGGGCGGCACGCCGTATTTCCAACGCGCGTCCTCCTTGAGGCGCGGCTGGCCCCAATCGCTGTCGTTGAATGGCGGGTTCGCGAGGACGTAGTCGGCTTTGAGGTCCTTGTGGCCGTCGGCGTGGAAGCTGTCGCCATGACCAATGTTCGCATCGATGCCGCGGATCGCGAGGTTCAACTTCGCCAAACGCCAAGTGGTGTGATTCGACTCCTGACCGTAGATACTGACGTCGCCGACGCGTCCGCCGTGCGCTTCGACGAATTTTTCGCTTTGTACAAACATGCCGCCGGAGCCGCAACACGGATCGAGAACGCGGCCCTTGTAGGGCGCGAGCATCTCGACGAGCACGCGGACCACGCCGCGCGGCGTATAGAATTGTCCGCCATTCTTGCCTTCGGCCGCAGCGAACTTGGTGAGGAAGTACTCGTAGACGCGTCCGAGCACGTCGCGCGAGCGGTTCTCCTTGCTGCCGAGGCCGATGGTGCCGACGAGGTCAATCAGCTCGCCCAAGCGAGTCTTGTCGAGCGCGGGCCGACCGTAGTCCTTCGGTAGGACGCCTTTGAGCGCAGAGTTCTGCGCCTCGATCGCGACCATCGCGTCATCGACGAGCTTGCCGATGGTCGCCTGCTTCGCGCTGCCTTGAAGGCGTGACCAGCGAGCGTCCTTCGGCACCCAAAAGATGTTGACGGCGCGGTACTCGTCGGGATCTTCCGGGTCAGCGCCCGACTTCTTGTCGGCCGTGAGCGCGGCGTGCTTCTCCTCGAACGCGTCCGAGATGTACTTGAGGAAGATGAGCCCGAGGACGACGTGCTTGTACTCGGCCGCGTCCATGTTGTTGCGGAGCTTGTCCGCGGCCTGCCAAAGCTTGTCCTCGAAGCCAACGAGCGCGTCGCTCTTCGGCGGTTCTGAGTCCGTTTTGCTCGCGCGCGTCACGTCGTCGCGCTTGTTTGTCGGGTTTGACCCGTTCTTTCGCCTTGTCGCCATCTGTGTTGCACGGCCCCGCGGTTCCCCGCTCTCAGGTCGAAGATGCTCGAGACCAGCGAGCCAGCGTATTCGATCGTCGTAACGATCCTCAAATGCAGCTGGGCTCGCGCTGCCTTTCGGCCCGGCGACCGGCACAGCGCTTCCTGAAATGCCAGTACTTTCGTGGGCGCCAGTGGGATGACCTAGGGCGATCGCCGAGTCGTCTTAGCCCTCCTAGCAGGGGACCGCTCGGCATCGCGCCTCTCGCCGGGACGCATCTCTTCCATCATGAGCGCCTCTTCCTGATAGCAGCAGTCGGCCACCTGCTCGCGATCGCTTGCACGGGTTTCGTGAAGTGGCAGCGCAAGCCGGGTTCCGTCAACGTCCCCAGTCCTTCGAATGAGCGCACCCGTGATGTCGTCAGACGACTCCCGACGCGTAGGGAGGAAGGTCGTGTCGGAGCGCAGGCGACGAAAGCGCTGGGGCGCCGACAGGGGGACTTGGGTGACCTTAGCGACGTCGGCACCCGCCGCGCCGGCGAGTCCCGCAAGCTTGGTGATGTAGTCGGTGACGGCCCCTTTGTCGCGCACCGGTTCGGCAGTGCTTTGCGCTCCCCAGCCCGTGGCGGTCACCATGGCGAGCAACTCGCCATGCAAGAGCGTGCTGTCGCGCTTGCTCATGCCGGCGAGCTCGCGCTGAGTGATTCGCTCGGCGAGCTCGCGCGCCAAGTCCGGCGAATACACCAGCAGATTCATGTGCGGCCAGCCTGACCGGTGTGCCTCGACGACCGCAACCCATTCGGAGCCGATCGGCTTCATGTGCTGAGCAGCCATCTAGCGCCGCACCCGCTTCAGAAACCGCGTGGCCATTCCGCTGAGCGCCTGGTACGCCTCGTCGGCGTTCAGCCAGGTTTTCGCGAATAGTACCCATCTCGGTCCAACGTCAGAACCAGGAAGACGAAATCCTGAGCAGCGAACGGCGCACAAGCGTCGCGAATACGGGCGAACGTGACTGACGCCTCGTGTCGAGCACACTCGCCCTCGCACGGCCAGGAACCGCATCGATACTCGCAACGGTGCTTCACCTTCGGGTTGTCGCGTTTCCACCAATAGAACGCCCACGGCGAGAGGGGGTTTCGGTTGACGCAGTTTTGAACGTGCTTGGGCAGAACAGCCTTCGACGCTTCGCGGGCCTGCTGCCGTCGTGCACGCCGCGTCGCCGCGAGCTGGGCCCCTGCGGGCTTCCCTCCCGTTGGTCGGCCAGAGCTCGCGGCCACTTATCCTTGTACTGACGAGAGCGACTCGACTGCGCAGAGCGTGACAACGAAGACGACAGCGTCCTCGCGACGGGGCCTCCGGCGGGACCAGCCGGCTGCGCCGGCTGGTCCCCCTGGGGGACCACACAACCGGCCAACTCACTGGCTGCTCGCTCGGAGGGGAGCGGTGGTTGTTGGTGACTATTGGTAAACTCGGACGCTCGAGCCTGCGGCCCCCAGGGGTGCCCCGGGAGTAGTCAGCTCCCAGGCTCGAACGTCCGAGTCGACCCTAAGGGCGTCGCCGCGTACACTCACGGAGCCCTCGCGCTGGTCGAGTCAGCGAGACGGGAAGCAGGGACCCCAGAGCCGCCACTCCGGGGTTCCCGCGCTTTGTGAGGGTTACGCTGCCGGGGCTTCGCCCGCGGACCACGACGTGGTCGCGCGGGACGGTCCCGGCTACACTCGGAGCGATGGCTCCGAAGAATCTGCTCGACGCGGCGCTAGCGCTTCCGCCCGAGGAACGCTTGGAGCTGGCCTCCCAGCTCCTTGCCAGCGTCGAGGACGGGCCTGGCGAGGAGTGGACGCAGGCCTGGCTCGCGGAGTGCGACGCGCGCGTCGCAGCCGCGGAGTCCGGCGCCGAACCGTCCGTGCCGTGGAACGAAGCCCACGACCGCCTTCGGGCCCGCCTGGCGCACCGGTGACGCCATCGCTTCGGGTGCTCCCTCGCGCGGAGGCCGAGCTCGGGGAGGCGATCGACTGGTACGAAGCCCGGCGCACCGGATTGGGCGCTGACCTGCTCGAGCTCGCGACCAAGGCCTTCGAGCGCATTCTTGAGGCCCCGCACCAGCTTGCTTTGTGGAGGACGGGGCGTCGCGAGTACAGCCGCCTCATGCTCGATCGCTTCCCCTACGCCGTGCTCTTCACCTACGACGACATCGAAGTTGTGATCGTCGCGTTCGCGCACTGCCGACGAAAGCCCGGCTACTGGCTGAAGTAACGCCCGCTCAGCCATGAGCGCCGCCCTTCCCTTTTGCCGCCTTGCGCGTCGCCTCGAGCACCGTCTCGGCGAGCTCGGTCGCCCGCGCGAATCGGAGCTCACCTCCGCGAGCACCTCGAGCGCGAGGTGAACGCCCGCCGCGTCGACGACGGCGTTTGCGAGCGCGACAGCTAAATCGTCGCAAGGCACGCCGATCGCGCACGCGCGGAGGAAGAGCTCGGCGAGCGCCGCGGTGCGCTCCCTCCCTGCCTGGGACAGCTCGGACGATTCTGGCTCAGCGCGGCCACCGTCCGCGCACTTAGGTGCGCTAGTTGGCACGCTAGCCCGATGCCGATCGGTGCCGATCGAGCTGTTTTGATGCTCGTTCGTGTTGTGCGCGTGGCCCGGGGCGCTTCCAATTCCCGGTGCTCCACAAAGATTCCTCGTGTTTTGGGCCCATCACAACGGGCACGACATGAGGCGCAACATGAACGGCCGTACTTCGGCGGCCGTTTGCGTTGCGACGCCGGCCACGGGCGTCCCAGCCAGAGCTAGCGCCCGCCGCTTGCCGGCTCGCGCCTCGGCCTCGCGGTAGTCGAGGCAAATCACAGCTTCGCAGAGCGGCTCCCAGTCGAAGTGCGTGTACTGGTCGATGATCGCGCCGGCAGCGTTGTGCGTGACGCGCTCAGGGACGTCAGCCCGCGCCCCACCTCGCCTGGCCCAGGTGATCATCGTGTGGCGGGTGAGATGGCAGCCCTCGAAGCGAACCTCGACCGCTACACAAGCCCGGCCCATTGCCTTGTACGCGCTCGACTTCGTGTGCGCACCTTCGCCCCTCGAGCGGGCGTGGGCGTTCGGAACGATGAAATCGTCGAAGGTAGGGTTACGGCAGTACGTCAGCTCGAAACCCTCGTCCCACCAAGACTCAAGCTGTCGAGCGAGCTCGGTGAACGGGAACCTTGCGCGGGTTGTCGGTCTTCAGCGGCTCGTCGCCGTACTGCGTGATGACGTTGATGCTGCCGAGCGGCGAAGCATCGCGATCCCAGTCGCGCCACGACGCCCACACGCGCGTTTTTGGGGCCGAATCTCTGCATCGAGACATTTTACATACAATTATAATTATATGGTGGTATATTGTCTCCGGTGACCAAGGTCTCGCCCACCCCCGAAAGCGTCTTCCGTAAGCACGGCGGCGTCCTGCGCATGTCCGATGCGCTCGCGGCCGGGCTCAATCGGAAGAGCCTCTATGCCCTCCGGGACGCGGGCACCATCACGCAGCTCAGCCGCGGCGTCTATCGGCTCGCCTCGCTGCCGGAGCTCGAAGCGCCCGACCTCGTCACCGTTGCGGCGCGCGTTCCGAGCGGGGTTGTGTGCCTCGTCTCGGCGCTTGCCTACCATGAGCTCACCACGCAGATCCCGCACGCTGTCGACATCGCTCTACCTCGCGGCGCCGAAAAGCCACGCATCGACTACCCCCCTGTTCACTTCTACTGGTTCTCGGGTGCCGCGTTCGCCAGTGGGGTCGAGCTGCACGCAGTCGACGGACAAAAAGTCCGTATCTACAGCGCCGAGAAGAGCGTCGCTGATGCCTTCAAGTACCGCAACAAGCTCGGCCTCGACGTAGCTCTCGAAGCGCTGCGCAGCTGGCGGAGACGACGCGGCGCCTCCGTCGAGCGGCTGCTCGGCCACGCACGAGCTTGTCGAGTCGAGCGCGTGATGCGACCCTACCTGGAGGCCACGACGTGACGAGCAACGTCGCCGCTTCGGTGCGCGCCCGCCTAACCAACCGCGCCAAGGCCAGCCAGCGCCCATTTCAAGAGGTGCTGCAACACTATGGCCTAGAGCGCCTTCTCTATCGTCTGGCGCAGTCAATGCATCGCAGCCGTTTTTTGCTCAAGGGAGCGCTGCTCCTGAACGCTTGGAACGCGCCCGCCTCACGTCCAACGCGTGACATCGATCTGCTCAGCTTCGCCGAAAACGACGTAGCACTCATGGAGACGATGTTCCGCGAGGTTTGCCAAACCGGCGTGGTCGATGATGGTATGCGGTTCGACGCGGCAACGCTGGAGGGGCGGCGCATCAAGGAAGACGCCGACTACCAAGGCGTCAGGCTGACCTTCGTCGCGTTCCTGGAGAAGGCCCGCATCCCCATGCAGGTCGACATCGGCTTCGGCGATGTCGTCAACCCTGCCGCCGAGGAACGAGACTACCCGACGCTGCTCGAGTTCCCAGCACCTCACCTACGCATGTATCCGCGCGAGACTGTGGTGGCGGAGAAGTTCGAGGCGATGGTTCAGCTCGGGACGCTGAACACGCGCATGAAAGACTTCTTCGACCTCTGGCTCCTGGCCAGTCAGTTTGACTTCACGGGCCCCGAGCTCGCACAGGCGATCGCCAAGACCTTTGCAAACCGTGGCACGGCGCTCACTACCGAGCCCGCCGCTCTGAGCGCAGACTTCATGGCGGCGGAGACCACCAGAAACAATGGGCCGCACGAAAGGCAGTCGTCAGAGGGATGTGACCCGACAAGTCTCGCGGAACGCAGGGTAGTCGAGCTCGCAGTCGGCCTCGGCGACCGTACTGAAGACGCTGAGCGTCTCGAAGAGCTCGCGGCTTCGAACGAAGATGAGGCCGAAGGTCGCAAGCGTTCCAGCCTCTCAGACCACAAAAAGAACCGAGGCCAGCACCGTTAAGTGCCGGCCTCGTCGCAAAGTCCGCCCGAAAGGAGAGCTCTAGACTTCGCTAGCGGTTGATCACATGCAGTACAGGTAGCCGCAGGTGTTCGGAGCGGCGGAGCACTTCGATTGCATCGTGCCCACCGGACCACTGCTCTTGGTGCACGCAGTGTTCAGCTTGACGTTACTGGGGTCCCACAAGCGGTTCAGCGTGTAGGTGGGCGCGCTGCCCGCCGTCGTGGTCGTGCCAGAACCTGCATCGCCGTCATCGGGGTCGATGGCGACGCACATGCGGCCAGCCGGGCAGTTGGTCTGCGTCTTGGTGAAACCGACGAACGGGTTCGCGCCGCAGCTCGCGCTGGGAGCGTCCTGCCCGTAGAAGCACAAGGCGTTCGACATGTAACCCGCCTGCGTCGCGTTCAGCGCAGTGCCGTTCGCGTTGTCGACCTGGAAGATGTAGTGCGGGCCACAGGCGCCGGCACCCAGGCTCGTGGGTCCACCCATGGAGTTGCCCCCGGTCGGACCGGACCCGGTGGTCATGATGCCAGTTGAGCGTTCCTGAATTCAACTGGCGAGAGCATGCGCAGGCCTTTGTGGGGGCGCACGCGGTTGTAGTCGTCAAACCAGCCAGGCAAATCACGCAGCACGTCGGCGGCAGTCCAGAGGTCTGCCAGGTAGACGTAGTCGCGTTTGAAGCTTTTAACGAAGGACTCGGCCATGCCGTTGCTTTCGGGCGAGTACGGCGGCGTCGTGCACATGACGAAGCCGATTTCGGCTCCAAACGCGCGGGTCTCGTCCGACGTGTAGATGCTGCCGTTGTCCGATAGCCACTCGATGGTGCTGTCCAGCTTGCGGGTGTCGGCGCCAAAGCGGTGGTCGACCGCCTGCACCATCAGGTCGCGCACATGCTCGCCGCAGAGGGGCTCTGCTGCGGCAACGAAGCCAGTTGCCTCGCGGTCGCAACAATCGAGCGCGAAAGCGACGTGGACGCGCTCGCCGCTCCAGCATCGAATCTCGAAGCTATCCGAGCACCAGCGAAGGTTGGGCTTGAGGGTGACGATGACGCCGTCATGCTTCCGGCCTCGACCGTCGCCCGTGCAGCGTTCGAGCAGGAGCTTGTTCCGCCGCATGATTCGGTAAATGCGCTTCGGGTTCACGCGCTCGGCCCGCTCGCGGTTCAGCAGCGCGGTCACGCGGCGGTAGCCGTAGCTCGGTCGCTTCCCGACCAGCTCGCGGATGCGGGCCAGTAGCAGGGCGTTCTCGGCGTTTTCCGAAGCTTCGGCGCTCTCGGCCGGCTTGGGTTCCAAAGCCGCGTCTGGCGCCTTCCGGCGCTTGCTGCGCTGCTCGAGCAGATTCGAGCGAGAGACCCCGAGCGTCCGGGAGATTGCCTTCACCGGAAACCGCCCTTCTTCGGCAAGAGCTCGGGCGACACCAGTTTTTTTTCCCGGATGATCTCGACCGCCTCCTTCAAAATCTCGTTCTCCTGCGTCTTGCGACCCAGCATGCGCTCGAGTTCGCGAATCTGGGCCTTGAGCTGCTTCACCTCGGACTCCGGCACCAGCGGCTCCTCCGCACGCAACCCTGTCGCTGCGCCCGCTTCCATCGCCTTGCGCCAAGCGAAGAGCATGCTCGGGCTCAAGCTGTAGCGACGGGCCACCGTCGAAACGCTCTCGCCCGGCTTCTCCGTCTCGTCCAGCAGTCGACGCTTCTCCACGGCACTGAACTGGCGTCGGCGGCGTTTGCCACCATTGCCGCCTTCATTTCCTTGACCTTCAGCCATCGGACCTCTCCCTTACTTCTCATCGTCGGGGGTCCGGTTTCAACTGGGGGCTACATCA
>DASZQI010000064.1:0-33089 GCA_035549735.1 Polyangiaceae bacterium
GGGTTCCGCAACGTTCCGCACTTCAGTCGCGTATTCAGCCGCCGAGTGGGCGTAAGTCCGAGCGAGTACTACCGTTCGTCCAAACGCTGACCGCAGCGCGGTGCGACGAAGCGCGAAACACTAAAACACCCAGTCGCTAGCGGCCTTCGCGGCTAGCCAGCTCTTTACGAGTGAGCCGAAGTGCGTCAGTTGAGTCATGCCTTTGTCGGAGAACATACTAGGTGTCCAGGCGTTGTCCGTCACCCAGGCCGTCCAGCTGGCACCACTATTATTGACGAACGCCTGCAAGTCCGTTCCCCAAGTCGCGTAGTTGGCATCGGTTGTGCCATACCCCCACTCGGTGGTGAATACGGGCGCCTTGCTTGCGGCAGTCGTCACTTGGTTCTGAAACCCGGAGTTCCAGTTGCTGGGATAGATGTGCGCCGTGTACATTAGATTTCCGCCGGTTGGCGGATCGCTGGCAGCATCGCCAGGCTTCTGATCCCAACCGTTCGAGGGCACGATGATTATGTTGTTCGGAGCAACGTTGCGGATGGTCGTGACCCAACCCTGTACGACCGGCTTTAGGGCTGACCAACCCTTCGTGTTGTCGATGGGCTCATTGAAGGGCTCGTAAAAGACATTCGCGTAATCTTTGAACTTCGGTGCGATGTCCGTCCAAAAGGTCGTGGCATCAGCCGCCGAGGTCCCGGTGGTGGCATTATCGATTTGGTGAAAATCGATGATCACGTAGAGATTCTTGCTGGTTGCGTAATCGACGACAGGCTTGAGAACCAAAGCGTAGTAATCTGTCGCCGTCAGCGGAGCCGTCGGCGTGCAGCTTGCCGCGGGACCGGACCCCACTGGGTAGGGGGTGGGGGAGCAAGTGGGAACGCCCCCGTTGTAATCGATCTTGGGGTAGACGGGCACTCTCACCACGTGACCCTGCACCCCGGCCGCTGCGATCTTGTCTATTCGCGAAGTGATCGCAGCCGTGTTCTTCCCGAAGTAGGCGTAGAGCGAGCCAATGTCGATCAACGAGGAGCCACGCAATACGATAGTCTTGCCCGTTGGATCTTGAAGCTTGTTGCCGTTCACCGTCAGTCGTGGCAGCCCGCCAGCATTGTTGGCTCCGCCCGTCGGCAAGCCGCCCGTCGCAGCGCCACCAGCGCTCGGCCTACCACCTGCGCCACCGCCGCCGGTCGATGCGCCGCCGGTCGATGCGCCGCCGGTTGATGCGCCGCCGGTTGATGCGCCGCCGGTCGCTGCGCCGCCAGTAACACCGCCGCCGGTGCCTGACGTGCCGCCTGTTGGCGCTCCGCCGGGCGCTGCTCCGCCCGTGGAAAAAGCCCCGCCGTTGCTCTTATTCCCACCTACCGACGACTGACCGCCGGAGGTAGTCCCACCAGTATTCGGGGTGGAACCAGCGTCGCCACCAGTAGTCGCGGCGCCTCCCGCAGCAGCGCCCGAGGTTGCTCCACCCAAAGAGACACTTCCGCCGCTCGAGGTATTACCGCCGCCTGAGGTCGAGTGCGGGTCTGACGCACCACAACCCGAAAGCGGACCGCTCAAGGCACCAATTGTAGCGAGCGCAACGCGGCGCACCATTTTAGCCGACCGAAGCAAATGCATCTGAAGTCCTTTCTCTTCGGAGCACTAGCAGCGCGAGAGCGATCTGTCTCGCAGCAAAGACTTGTCGTAATCGCGTTTCGACTTGTCGGATCCAGTGGTCTCCGTCCAGAGACTGGCGAGGGCTACTGATCCCTGCGCCGTAAGGTTCCGGCTCAACCTCGGCTCGTCATTCGCTTATCGCTACTAGGACGATCGCCGTAGGCGAGTCAGCGAAATGACCCTGTCACTGCGCTCGCAAATCACCGACGACGATGCCGCGTCCGTTTGGGCCGAGATAGACCCGACCAAAGACGCGCGGATCACCCTCGACTACGTTGACCATGCCGTACTGGTGCTCGTCGTCGGACACGCGCACCCAATGGCTGCCTTCGTCGGTCGAGCGGAAGACCCCCTTCATCCCGTCCACCTTCCCCGAGAGGAAGACGGTCGGATATTTGGCGTCGGGAGCAGCCTTGCCGATCCCCACGCCGTAGCTCTCTTCGACTGACGCGACAGGGTTCGCGGTTTTGCCGCCGTCGGTCGAGCGGTAGAGCGCCTTGCCCGTCGAGATCCACAGGTGCCCTGAACGATCCGGCACCGCCTCGATGTCGGCGACCATCAGGGCGTAGTTCGGAACTTCCGGCAGCGCTTGTGCGCCCTTTTGAAACGTGGCGCCCCCATCGTTGCTGAAGTAGAGCACCCCTTCGAGCGCGTCATAGATGACGACCCGCTTGGGGTCGACGCGATCGGCCGCTGGCTGGAGGTCGTTCGCCGACCAGTCCGGGACGTCCGCGCTTTCTCGCAGCCCCTTGGCCTTCTGCCAAGTCTGGCCACGGTCGCGCGAGACCATCACCGGGTCGTGCTTGAAGGTCCAGACAACTGAGCTCCCGTCGGCTGTGACCGCCACCATGCCGCCGGTCTTCGCCCCCGGAGGCACCGAGCCAAACGCCTGCCAGGTCTTGCCGCCATCGGTCGAGAGCAGGCCGTTAGGCTCCGGCTTGTCCGAGAAGCCCCAGACCGTCCCTGTGCGCAGCACGAGGTTCGGCTCGAGCTCGGCGAAGTCCAGTCCCGACGTCTCCTGACAGGGAGGGTTGTAGGCGCCCTCGGGTGGAGACTGGTCGAGACTCGGGTGGCGTAACCCGCAAAAGTCCTTCACGCCGCTGAGGAGCGGAGCACCTTGCGGCGGGCTCACCAGCACGTTGACCACCGACTCCTCGATGCCGTGGTTCGTTAGCCGGAATTCGACCGGCTCCGAAGCGTGGGCCTTGTCAAGCTCGGTGGTGGACCAGATCCCAGCACTGATCTTGACGTGGTTCGGATGGAATGGATCGAGATCGATGTCGCCCATCCACCACGGCACGCCGACGGTATCGCGGTGAAGGGTGGACCAGTGCGCGCCGTTGACGTCCCACTTAGCGGTCTTGGCGATCGGCCTCCAGGTTCTGCCGCCGTCCTTCGTGAAGAAGATCTCGTCCTTTTGGGTCCACCGATCGATCGTGGTGACGAGGAGCCTCCCGGGCTGCGTGTGATCGACGGCGAGGCCGGCATAGCCGAACTTGTCGTCACCCGAGGGCTTCAGCGGGCTCACGTCCCTGGCCGTACCCAGCTTGGGGTCGAGGGTGTATACGGCCCCATCGGTAACGTCGTTGGGGCCCGGGCCATTGCCGTAGGTCGCCCAGAGCTTTCCCTGCTCGTCGAGATCAACGTGACAGGCGAGCATACCCTGCGGCTGACCCTTCAGGGTTACCCAGGTCTCACCAGCATCGCGGCTCTGCATCACGCTGCCTCCGCCTTGGTCCACCGCGGCATAGATCACCGGCGTCGCATCGCCTGGTTTGCCGCTCTTGGCATCGAACACGATGGCGGTGATCCCGATCGGATCGTTGCCGGTCCCCGCGGGCAAGCCGGGGCGCTTCTCCCACGTTTCGCCGTGGTCCGCGCTGACCAACAGGCCCGCCTGACGTGAACCGAAGAACACCCGCGAAGGCTGGTTGGGGTCGACAGCAAGGCGCTCCCCACAGGCGCGGCCCCACTCGTTGCCACCCATCTTGATGGACATATCCGTACTTTCCCAAGTACGACCGCGGTCCTTCGAGCGCAGCATCGCGCCCGTGCCCGCCCAGCTCTTGGTGTACAGACCCACTGCCAAGTACACCCGGTCCGGATCGGTCGGATCGAGCGCGAGGCTCTCGATGCCGAGGTAGTGGGCTTGATCGCGGCCCACCCAGTCGAGGAGCGGATGCCAGATCTCGCTCCCCGGATCGAGGCGGTATGCACCCCCAACGTCAGTGCGAGCGTAAACCAGTCCCTCGACCTCTCGACTGAAAATGATACCCGAGACGAAGCCACCACCGACTATCGCCACGTTGCGCCAGGTGGTGGGCTCGGGTTTGCTGCGCGAGCCATCGAACGTCGAGCCACCGCGCGCTAGGGACCCGGGCGTCGGCGGCCCTACGCATGCCGCAGAGAGGACAGCCAGCGTAACCAGAGGCAAGAGACGAGCAGCAATCATCGGATGTCTCACCCACTCGCGACGAACAGCGCTTTCGCTGTTTGACGCGCATGGATACGTTGGCTTTTTAGTTCCGCGTGCTGGATGCGGCAATATGCGATATTTTCCACGACATGGACGAATTTTCCCTCCACCTGCAGCCGATCGCACGGCGCTATCCAAGCGATCTCCAGGTGGCTCATATCGGCAACATGCCCAAGAAGAGCCATTTCGTCAGGCGTGAATTCTCGACCTATAATTTCAGCTTCGTATTCCGCGGAACGGGGTTCTACGAGTGGCGTGGAACGCGTTATCCCGTGCGCGGCCCCACGGTGCTCCGACAGTGGCCCGCCGAACCCATGCACTACGGCCCGAAGGGGACCTGGCACGAGCTCTTTGTCGCCTATCCTCCGACTGCCGCCGAGACGCTGACTCGGCGCGGGTACGTCCCCATGGATCGTCCGCTCTGGTCGATCGGCAACACACGCGGCGTGCAGCACCACCTGGATGATCTGTCCAGGTTACTCAGCCATCCCTCGACGCTCGCCGACCAGATCGATCGCATCGACCGTTGCTGTGAGCAACTGATACTCGAGAGCTTGATTGGCGCAGCTGCGGCACCCATGGAGGGCAGCGCGGATCGGGTGGCGTCGGTACGGCGCTTTGTCGAAACCCATTGGCGTGACGACCACGATTTCGACGAGCTTGCGCGGCGGCATGGACTTTCGCCCACGCACTTCCGAAGGCTCTGGCAAAGGAACGTGGGCGTACCCCCGCATCGATTCTTGATCGAAGGACGCCTGCGCCACGCATGTCGAGCCCTTGTCCAGACCGACGCGCCGATTGCCAAGATCGCGAGCACGCACGGCTTCCCGGATCCGCTGTATTTTTCCCGCCGATTTCGTGCATTCACGGGCGAGAGCGCGAGCATGTATCGACGGCGCTCTCGCGCCTCGCTTCAATTCTGAGCGTGAACGCGCACGCCCTAGCAGTCACTCCGCCGCACTCGTCGCCGCCCCCGACTCGAGGACGTCGAAATCGAGCTCCTCGCCCTCCACGCCGACCAGCACTACGCTCCCGCGCTCGAGCTCGCCGCCCAGAATCTTCTCTGCCAGCGGAGCCTCGATCAGGCGCGCAATCGTGCGCTTCATCGGCCGCGCTCCGAGCGCGGGTTCGAAGCCGCCGCGGTCGAGCAGGTGGTCGATCACGTCCTCGCCGAACTCGATGCGCAGTCCACGTTGCGCCGACAGCATGCGAGACATCCCGGTCAATAGGCGGCGCGCAATTTCGCGTACCTCGTCGCGTGACAGCGGCGAATAGACCAAGGCCTCGTCGATGCGATTGTAGAGCTCGGGCGCCAGCGCCGCGCGTGCGCGCGCTACGATCCGCGCCTCCAAGTCGTCATCGCCTCCGCCGCTCTCGCCGAAGCCGACGCGGCGCTTGCGCTCGCTGGCTTCTCCCGAGCCAAGGTTCGAGGTCATCAGAATCACGGTGTTGGTAAAGTCCACCGTGCGTCCGCGGCCGTCGGTGAGTCGCCCTTCATCGAACAAGCCCAAGAACGAGGTCAGCACGTCGGGGTGCGCCTTCTCGAGCTCGTCGAGCAGGATCACTTGGTACGGCCTGCGTCGCACCGCCTCGGTGAGCTGCCCGCCTGCTTCGTGCCCGACGTAGCCGGGCGGCGCCCCAATCAAGCGCGCGACCGCGTGCGCCTCGCTGTACTCCGAAAGGTCGATCCGGGTCATGGCGCTATCGCAGTGAAACAGCACCTCCGCGATCGCCTTGGCCGTCTCGGTCTTGCCCACGCCGCTCGGCCCGAGCAACAAGAACGTGCCGATCGGTCGGCGCGAACCGAGCCCCGCGGCGTTGCGCCGCAAAATCCGAGCGATCCGCCGAATCTGCGGCTGATGCCCGACCACGCGCTCCGCCAGAATCTCCTCGAGGCGCAGCATGCGATCGCCGTCGGATTCGAGCAGGCGCTCGACCGGCATGTCTGCGAGTTCAGCCACCACCTCGGCCACGGCATCGGCGGTCACTTCGCCCTTGGCACGCCGGCGCGTGCGCGCCCCTGCCAAGTCCAAGATCGACACGGCCTTGTCCGGCAGCGCTCGCCCCGGCAGATAGCGAACCGACCACGCCACCCCCAGCGCCAGCGCTTCATCCAGGTAGCGAACCCGGTGGTGCGCCTCCAGCCGTGGCCGAAGCGCTTCCAACACCAGGAAGGCATCCTCGCGGTTCGGCTCTTCGATCTCCACCAGCGTAAAGCGCCGAGCCAGCGCCGCGTCCGAACCGATCGCGCGCTGATATTCCTCCAGAGTTGTTGCGCCGATGCACGGCAGCTCACCCCGCGCGAGCGCGAGCTTCAGCTCCGAGCCAATCTCTTCCGCGGCTTCGCCCACGAACAGCTGGTGAATCTCGTCGAAGAACACCACCACGCGCCCGGCAGAAGCCACCACTTCACGCCGCAGCGACCCGAGCCGAGCGGCCAGCGCGCCGCGCACACCGGTGCCGGCAATCAGCTCGCTCACCGGTATTTCGACCACGATCTTATCGTCCAGCGACGCCACGTCTTTGGCCGCCGCAATGCGTTGCGCCAGCCCGCGCGCCACACTCGTCTTGCCCACGCCCGCGATCCCGACCAAACACGGGTTATTGCCCTCGCGCTTGGCCAAAACGTCGAGCGTCTGCTCGATCGCCGAATCGCGCCCGACCACCGGATCGAGCTCACCGCGCAGCGCAGCCAGCGTCAGGTTCCTGCCCAGTGCGCGCAACGTCGGAAACTTCTGCGCATCGAGCTCGAAGCGCGCCCCCGGATCCACTCGAGCCTCGACGACCGCCGGCGCGACCGGCGAGGCCACGCTCGCGTTCGCCGCAACCACGGCCGGCGATTCGCTCTGCGGCAGCACGAACGGCACCCGCGGCACGGTCGGCACGCTCACCGCATTGCTCGTCTTCACACGCCGCGCCGGCGGCGCCGCCACCGGCTCGGGTCGCACACTCTCCGCACGCGGGGCGCGGTTCAGCTCGACCGGCGCCGCCACTGCCGTCGGCCCTACCTGACGTCGCCCGCGCACCAGCCCGAGCCCCAGCTGCATTGCCGTCGTGCGCAAGCGCGAGACATCGACCCCTGCCTGCTCCAGCGCGCGCCGCGCGGCCGAACGCGGATCGCTCAACAAAGCCACCAGCAAGTGCGCCGACGTGGCCTGCGTAAACCCCATGCGCGCCGCAATATCGTGCGCACGCGAAAGCGCCGCCCGAATCGGGTCAGCCACTTCATCCTTCACCGAGCGAGCCAGGCGCTGAATCTCTTCCACCCCGAGGCGCCGCTCGAGCAGCAACTCCGCCGCAGGCGATCGACTTCCCGCCACCGCGGCCAGCAAATGGGCGCTGCTCGTGGGTTCACGGCTGCGCTGCGACAACTCCTCGGCTACCCGCCGCAGTCCATGGAGCTCGGGCTCGACACGTCCGGACCTCATCTTGAGCACCCTTCACTCGGGCCGCCCCGAACGGACAACTTTCGAGCACACCCGCCCCGCTGGCCCACCAAACCCCCGGCTCGACCGACCAAGCGACCGAGCCAGAACCACGCAGAGCGCGGAGAAATAAGCGGGGCTCCGACGGCGCGGGGGGGCGCGCTCAGATCGAAACCCCACCGCCACATTACTCCGAACCCGACGACGGTCAACCCGCTACGGGCGCCTGGGACTGGGCTGCCCCCCGGCAGCTCTCGTGCACAAAGTTTTGTGCCGTCCTGGGGCAACTTAGCGCGGCAGCACGTCAAAGAATACGCCGCAGACGGAAAGCAGCCCGCGCTGCGGGGACTGAGTCGCAAACCACGCTGGCTGCCGCGTGTACCAGCGCGACTGCGTTACCTTTTTTGCGAGGAAGTGGAGGCAGCTGCCGCAAAGCAACCCCCCCCACTTCACCAGGTGCGGACACTCAGCCGACGTCGAAGCGATCCAAGTCCATCACCTTCGCCCACGCAGCCACGAAATCGCGGACGAACTGGGCTTCCCCGTCGGCGCTTCCGTACACCTCGGCCACCGCGCGCAGCTGCGCGTTGGAGCCGAACACGAGATCGACGCGCGTCGCGGTCCACTTTACCTCACCCGTCTTGCGGTCACGCCCTTCGAACAGTTCCTTCGCTTCCGACGTTGCCTTCCACTCGGTCCCCATGTCGAGCAGGTTCCGAAAGAAGTCGTTGCTCAGAATCTCGCGCCGGTTCGTCAAAACACCGTGTTTCGAACTTCCGGTGTTCGCACCCAGAACTCGCAGGCCGCCGATCAGCACCGTCTTTCAGGCGCTCCGAGCGTGAGCAGTTGCGCGCGGTCGATCAGCAGCGCCTCCGAAGGCACCGAATAGCGCGTCTTCTGGTAATTGCGAAAGCCGTCCGCCACCGGCTCGAGCGGCGCGAACGAAGCCACGTCGGTCTGCTCCTGCGACGCATCGGTGCGGCCAGGTGTGAACGGCACGGTCACCGCGTGCCCTGCGGCCTTCGCAGCTTGTTCGACCGCCGCGGCGCCGCCGAGCACGATCAGATCGGCCAGTGACACTTTCTTCCCGCCGGCTGCCGTGCCGTTGAACTCCCGCTGAATGCCTTCGAGCTTCGACAGCACCTGCGCGAGCTCTGCGGGCTGATTCACTGCCCAGTCTTTCTGCGGTGCCAGTCGAACCCGTGCCCCGTTTGCGCCGCCGCGTTTGTCCGAGCCGCGAAACGTCGACGCCGACGCCCAAGCGGTCGAGACCAGCTGCGGCACCGAGAGCCCGGACGCCAGCACCTTGCTCTTCAGCGCGGCCACGTCCGCGGCGTCGATCAGCGGGTGATCGACCTTTGGCACCGGATCTTGCCAAATGAGCTCTTCCGCCGGGACCTCGGGCCCGAGATAGCGGATGCGCGGCCCCATATCGCGATGCGTGAGCTTGAACCAAGCGCGCGCGAAAGCGTCCGCGAACTCATCCGGGTGCTCCAGGAACCGGCGCGAGATCTTCTCGTAAGCCGGGTCGAAGCGAAGCGCGAGATCGGTGGTCAACATCGACGGAGCGATGCGCTTCGCCGAATCGTGCGCCGCAGGCACCGTTCCGGCGCCCGCATCGCCCTTCGGCTTCCACTGATGCGCACCGGCTGGACTCTTCGTGAGCTCCCATTCGTAGCCGAACAAGTGCTTGAAGAAGTCGTTGTTCCACTTCGTCGGCGTGGTCGTCCAGGTCACTTCGAGCCCGCTCGTGATGGCGTCCACGCCCATGCCCGTGTTGAAGCCGTTCGTCCAACCGAAGCCTTGCGCCTCGATGTCGCCGCCTTCCGGCTCGACGCCCACGTGCGACGTCGGCCCCGCGCCGTGAGTCTTTCCGAAAGTGTGGCCACCGGCGATCAGCGCGACCGTCTCTTCGTCGTTCATCGCCATGCGCCCGAAGGTCTCGCGAATATCCTTGGCGGCCGCTACCGGATCCGGGTTTCCGTTCGGGCCCTCCGGGTTTACGTAGATGAGCCCCATTTGCACTGCCGCGAGCGGATTTTCGAGCTCGCGCTCGCCCGAGTAGCGCTTGTCGCTCCCGAGCCACTTGTTCTCCAGGCCCCAATACACATCGTGATCCGGCTCCCACACGTCTTCGCGCCCGGCGCCGAAGCCGAAAGTCTTGAAACCCATCGTCTCGAGCGCGACGTTACCCGTCAGAATCATCAAGTCGGCCCACGACACCTTGCGCCCGTATTTTTGCTTGATCGGCCACAACAACCGACGCGCCTTATCGAGGCCCACATTGTCTGGCCAGCTATTGAGTGGTGAGAAGCGCTGCTGCCCGCGCCCGCCACCACCGCGCCCATCACCAACGCGATAGGTCCCCGCGCTGTGCCACGCCATACGAATGAACAGCGGCCCGTAGTGTCCGAAATCTGCTGGCCACCAAGGCTGCGAGTCGGTCATCAGCGCAGCCAGATCCCGCTTCAGCGCCGCGAAATCCAAGCTCTGGAACTCCTTCGCGTAATCGAACGCCTCACCCATCGGGTTCGACTTTTCCGAGTGCTGCTGAAGGAGACCGAGCCGGAGCTGCTTCGGCCACCAATCGCGGCTTTCGGTGCCGCCCGCCGAATGATGGAAAGGACACTTCGCTTCGTTTGACATGCCACCTTACCTTTTACGCGCTTGCTTGCGTCGCTTCGATCCCCAGCATGCCCGGCCACCCTCACTCACGACCAAGACATCCTTCCGAAGACGGCTATAGGCTGAGGCTATCGGCGGCCTCTAACCGCCGATGAGCGCACCCTGGTCCGCTCGCAGCGGGGCGGAAATGCTTCTGCCCGGAATCGGCTGGAGACTTCGGTGCGCGCGCGTTGGTAACCGTCAGCGTCACTCGACCGTAGAGGAAGCTTCATGCGGAGCTTTACGTCGAACGACGATGGGGTCGTTCGCTCAGTTCAAGGAATTTCAATGAGACATTTACCTGCGTTTCTACTTGCGGCATCTGCGCTGGTCAGCGCGTGCGGCGAGGATGATGACAGCATGAGCGGCGGCAAAGGCGGCACGTCCGGCGCCGGCGGTGCATCGACTGGTGGCGCTGCAAGCGGCGGTGCTGTCGGCCGAGGCGGTACGGCTGCGACCGGCGGGAACACCAGCGAAGCAGGCTCACCGGCATCGGGAGGCTCCGTCGGAGAGGGCGGCAGCGGAGGCGAATCGACAGGCGCGACCGGGGGTGCCGGTGGCGATGGCGCGGCCGCCGGTGTTGGTGGTGAGGCAGGCAGCGCGGGCACTCGACATTTCACTCTGACGCTGGAGAACATCGCGCCCACCAGACCGTTCACCAGCGCGGGTGTGTTCAACACGCCGGTCGGCGACGCGAACCCCGGTCCCGCGACGCCGGGCAAGATGTACGAATTTACGATCGAAGCGGGTCGCAAACAGAAGCTTTCGTTCGTGACCATGCTCGCGGCGACGAACGACCTCTTCTTTGGTCCGGGCGGCGGCGGCATTGGCCTGTACGACTCCAACGGAGACCCGATCTCCGGCAATGTGACCGACCAGATTCGCCTCTGGGACGCGGGCACCGAGGTGAACGAAGAGCCGCGTGTCGGCGCGAATACGGTCAGCAATCAGGCGTCGCCCAACACTGGGCCCGCTGAAGGGGGTAACGTCGTCGACATCGCCGACGCTACCGACGGCGTTGCGTTCGCGTACCCTCCCGTGGCCGACGTGATCAAGGTGAGCGTGACGCATCTGACGGGCACGCAATTCAAGGTCACGATTCAAGACGTATCGTCGCCGACGGCCCTGCAAACCAGCGCGGGCAATTTTCCGGCGCCGCTCTCGCCCGGTGTCTGGGTCGTCCATGGCGGCAATGATCCGCTGTTCACCGTCGGTGCACCCGATCGCGGACTTGGCCTGGAGCGCATCGCGGAAGACGGTAACCCGACCCTTCTCGGCGAATACGTTGAAAAGAACGTGGGCGTCACCTTCCCGGCGTCTCCCGGCGTCTGGGTGGTGCATGAATTCGGTAGCAAGCCACTCTTTACGACCGGTGAACACGACTATGGCGACGGTCTCGAGCACATCGCCGAAGACGGCAACCCGAGCGCCCTCGGCAGCCAACTCGACGACCTTGCCGGCCGAGTCGACGGCGCGATTTTCAACACACCGGTCGGCGCAAGCAAGCCTGGGCCGATCCTACCCGGACTCCTGTATCAGGCCTCATTCGACGCGAAACCGGGCACGGCACTCTCATTCGTGAGCATGTTGGCGGCAACCAACGATGTCTTCTTCGCCCCTCAGGATATGGGCATTCCGCTGTTCGACGCCAGCGGTCGCCCGCTCACCGGAGACATCACCAGCCAGATCTACCTATGGGACGCGGGGACCGAAGGAAACGAGACGCCCGGCGTTGGCCCCAACACCGTCACCAATCAACTGGCCCCCGACACAGGCGACGCCGGGGAAGACATCGTGCAGCTCGTCAGCGACGTGCAAGACGGGTACGTCTATCCCACGGTTCGCTCAGTGCTCAAAGTCACGCTGAAGGTGGATTGAACTCACTGGCCAGCGGGGAGCACTCGAGGCTCCCCGCTTTCTCCGTCTTGACGAACGAAGGTTCAAGCAAAGGGCGCCACGGGAGGTCAAGCCGATGCGAAACGCGACCTTGAAGCGGCCGCACTAGTGCTGGATCCTAGGCGAGAGCCATCAGAAGTGCCTCACTAGCGTAAAGCTAGCGGGTCAGCCCGTCGTCGAGCTCTATCGGGTTCCGCTTGCGGCCAGTACGCTCGAAGGATACCCTTTGAGCTCAAACGAATTAAATGAGCTCAAACGAATTAAAGTCGAACGAGCATCCCCGCCACAGGGATGGCTCGAATCTTGCGAAATTGTCTGAAGGAACAAGGAAAGCGGACGCGGCTAAATGAGGCCAGTCACCAGTGTCTGACGCCCTGGAACAGGTCAACCTGCAGCGGTTCATGAACGATTGCGTCAGAACCTTCGAAGAGCTCGAAGCTTTACTCTGGTTGTTCGCTCACCCGAATGAGGGCGTCACAGTGCGTACCCTTGCACGAACCCTCGGAATCGTAGAATCGACGATGCAGGAGGCCGTCGACGGTCTGATTGCCTCGCACCTTTTGGCGCACGTCACTGGTTCGGTTGACCTGATAAGGTACGAACCCGCCAGCCTGGACTTGGGTGCCAATGTCGCGCTTCTCGCGGCGGCCCATGAACGAGACCGGTTCGAAGTCGTCCGAATCGTAGCGGAGAACTCGATGCTGCGCATTCGAAGATCGGCTCTGCAAACCTTCGCCGATTGCTTCGTCGTTCGAAAGCCGGTGAAGCGTGGCTGAGCTCGTCTACGCGCTGTGCGCCGTCGCAAGCGTCTTTTGTGCAGGACTTCTCGTACGCAACTACAGGCGGACGAGGCTTAGGCTCGCGCTCTGGACGAGCGCCTGCTTCGTCGGCTTGGCGATCAACAACCTTCTGCTCTTCATCGATTTAATCATCGTCCCGAACACGGATCTCGGAATTTGGCGTAGCGCAGTGAGCATCGTCGCGTTGTTCACGCTGCTCGTTGGCCTCATTTGGGAAAATCCATGAACCAGTTCCTGTCAGGCGTCTCGGCAGGACTAAGTATGGTCATCGGCCTTTTCTTCCTGAAGTACTGGCGTGCTACACGAGAACGTCTTTTTGCCTGCTTCGCAGCAGCCTTCGCCGTGCTCTCGGCCCACTGGGCAGCGCTCGGGCTCGGGGAACTCCAGGTCGAGACGCGACACTACGTGTTTCTCTTACGTTTGGCGGCATTCGCTCTGATCATCGCCGCCATCGCGGACAAGAATCGCAACGGTCGTGGCAACGCTAGATAAACCTGACGGCAACGCCGATCGTGAATCGAAAAAAGTCCTCCGAAGCCTTTCGCTACCGCTTGCGCTCATCGTCGAACGCGGCTGCGAGGACCTGAAGCATGCGCTCTGCCGCGCGTATTTCTCCCTTGCTCACGAAAGCGAGGGCGCGATCGACGATGGACTCGACGGTGCCCTCCATTCGCGCGTTCAGCCGCTTCCCCGAAGCAGTGAGGCTGAGGACGGCGCGCCGTCCGTCTGCGGGATCTCGCTTGCGACGAAGTAGCCCAGCCTGTTCGAGTCTGCGCAGCATGCCGGTCAGGGAGCTCGGGTGAATATGCAACGTTCGCGCGAGCTCGCCTGCCGAAACGCTGCCGTAGTGCCCAACGAGACGCAGCACCAGTCGCTGCGGCCCTGTGACACCAAGTGCTGCCAGCATGCGCTTCGAGGTGGACTCCAGCCCGTGTGCGACAGCCCAGAGCAAGCGCATGAAGGAGAGAGCTGCACCGAGGGGTGCCACACTACGGCCAGTTTCGTTCTTGTTAGACGGCATCCGTATCACTGAACCACTGTAATGAAATGGACTAAAGTTCCAACAGCAGGGCGCCTCTTGGGCCACTGCCGCGCGGCTGGCCGTCGCGAGTATCGACGCCCACGACTTGCTCGGCGTTCAACGCCCAGCGATTCAAGATAGCTCTCGGGCGGTGGTGGACGCTTTCGCTGTGGCAGCACCAAGCATGCCTGACTGTCACCACTGTCGCTCGTTGAATCCGCGCTGCACAAGCTCGGCCAATTGGCCGCCATTTCGTTGCAGGTGCAACGGTTTGTCTTGGTGACTCAATTCGGCCCTCGAACTATTCCGGGGCTTTGCTAGCACCAAGTGGGCGCGTGCCTGAATGACCGAGAATCGCCTCCACACTCCTCCGCCCATCTCAGCGCCGAGCCGCACCACCTGGGCTCGCCGTTACGAGGCGGTTTCCAGGCGACTCAGAATCCTACTTCGTCTGAGGCGCCTCTACCTGCTGCGCTTCGAGCTTCGGTTCGTCCCGACCGAAGCTCAGCGGTTGTTCGCGCTCACCGTCGCGATCGGCGTTCTGTGCGGACTTGCAGCGGTTGCCTTTCACCTCACCATTCATTTCTTCGAACATCACCTGATCGAGCGCGCGCTTTCAGCCGCCGGTCGTTCCTGGATCGGTTGGACCATTGCCGTGCCCATCGTGGGCGGACTCGCTTGCGGCGCCCTTCTACAATACGTGGTTCCCAACGCGCGTGGCAGCGGGATACCTCAGGTCAAGGTGGCCTTCTCGCAAGGTGGGCGTATCCGCACCCGTGATGCGTTCGGCAAGTTCTTCATCAGTTCGCTACAGATAGGCACTGGCGCTTCGCTGGGGAGAGAAGGGCCGACGGTGCAGATCTGCGCCGGGATTGCCAGTCTGCTCGGACGGCTCGTCGGCGTTTCCGCAAAAAGCCAGCGGCGTCTACTACCGGTAGGGGTGGCAGCGGGAATCGCAGCGGCATTCAACGCGCCCATTGCCGCGGTGACGTTCACCATCGAGGAGGTCGTCGGCAACCTGGACCAGGCCGTGCTCTCGGGTGTGATCGTCGCTGCCGCGCTGTCAGCGGTGATCGAACGTAGCGTGCTCGGAGAGAGCTCTGTTTTTGCCATCCCACAGAGCTACGGGCTACTGCACGCCTCTTCTTTGCTGGTCTACGCTATCATCGGACTGTCTGCAGCGGTGGTGTCGGTGATATTCACCGAATCGCTGCTCGGGCTCAGGGCGTCGTTCCGCAGATTGAGAAGCGTGCCGGAATGGGTGCGTCCTGCGCTCGGCGGCGCCGTCACGGGCTGCCTGGCTGTGGCTGCCTTGTGGGGGTGCGGGGTGCGAGGAGTTACGGGCGGCGGTTACGCGACACTCGGCCAGGCGCTGACCGGCCAGCTCGCCCCACGCATCTTGTTGGCCCTCTGCGCGATGAAGGTCGTGTCCACCGTGTTTTCCTATTCCAGCGGTGGCGCGGGCGGCATCTTTGCCCCTTCGCTGTTCATCGGCGGAACCCTGGGTGGTGCCGTCGGCTTGCTAGACAACGTACTGCTCGGGCACTACGACGAATCCGCGGGCGCCTTCGCCTTGGTCGGCATGGGAGCGGTTTTTGCCGGCGTCGTCCGCGCCCCCATTACTTCGGTACTGATCATCATCGAGATGACCCAGGGTTACTCGCTGATACTTCCGCTGATGATCGCGAACATGACGGCCTACGTGCTAGCGCGACATTGGCGTCCACGTTCCATTTACGAGGCGCTGCTCGAGCAGGATGGGGTGCACCTTCCGGTCTCGCAAGGCACCGACGGCCTCGAAAGCACCGTAGTTGACCGTGTTCTCAATCGTGTAGGGCCGTTTCACGATTTCGCATCGGCCGCGGGAGCTCTGGAGATCTCACGTGTTTCGCACGCGACGTCGACCCAGCACGTCTTTCCGGTGCTCGATTCGCAGAGGCACCTGCTCGGCATCATCACCTCGGAGGAGCTGCGAATCCTCGATTCCGAGCCGGATCTCCTGCCGGTCGTGACCGCCTCCGACCTAATGCGTCCACCCGTATCGGTCCACTTGGGCGACGACCTACGTAGAGCCCTCGAGGTCATGCTCGCTAACGGAATTCGAGAAGTTCCCGTGACCGACATGGTCGGCTGCTTCCTTGGCTTCATCGACGAGGCAGCCATCGCTAGCGCGTATGTGCGCCGGAATAAGGAGTCGATGCAGGCGAGTGCCGCTCCGTGACTCCGTCCGCAATGTCCCCGGAGACCGCGATGAGACACCGGGGCCTCATTCCCGCTTCTCCTCTTGCCCGCCGAACTCATAACGTAGAGCGGACAGCAGCTTGTTGGCGAAATCGCCCTGGCCTCGCGAAGCGAAAGGTCAGTTGCTCGACGAGGCCGCCGGCATTGGTGTCGCCGGGGCAGGTGAGCCGGATGAAGACGGTGCGGCGGATGGCGCGGCCGCCGCAGGCGAGCAGCTCTCCTCCGAGAACCTCACCTTCCAGAAATCACCGCCCGTCACGGTCACGCGAGCCTGATCGGCAAGCAGTCCGTCGACTGCACGCGCGAGCTTGGCGTCCGCGTTCGAAAGTTTGCGCGCCGAGCCTTGCACCAATGGCCGCGAGACGCACACGTTCACCTGCGAAATGCTCCCAGCGGCCTGGAGCGCCGATGACAGGCGCGCGATGAAGTCGAGGTCGTCTTCTCCCCGCTCCACTCGTTCGGGAATTGCCACATCGATGATCGTCGTCGGCCGTTCCACTGCCGCGCCAGCGGCTCGCGCGACAGCTTCGAGCGCATCTCTGCCGAGCGCCAGGCCAATATGCGCTACCCGCACGGTGAGTGGGCCGCCGTCGGTGCGAAGGTCGATGACAAGCGGTCGGCCGGCAACGGCCGTTGGCCAAAGCGGCTCCAGAGCCGCTCGAATCCGTGCGCGCACCGCGTTCAGCTGCTCATCCGGCGACGGTCCAAGAGGCGTGAGCGCGGCCGGGCGCGGCGTCATGAGCGAAGACTCGAGGCCCGCAAACGCCGAAGCGTCAGGAACGGCTACCACCTCGATTCGCGGAGCCACGCCGGCCACTTTACGAATCTCCGCGTCCATCCGGCTCCGGACCTCGACTGCTTCCGCTCCCTTGCCCAGCAGTACGAGTACGACATCGACCTCGTGGTGCTCGACGCGAGCGCGCGTCTCCACGACGCGATTGCTCACTCCTGCGATCGACGCGCGTACGGCAGCACGCACCCGAACCTCCCAAGCGACCTCGTCGAGAGCTCGCCCCAATGGCACGTAGACCGCTGCGAGCAGCGCCAGCGGCATGAACAGTCGAAGCACTGGCCCGCCTCGTGATTCGAACAGGCTGGCCAGGCGCCTGGCAAGGGCTCGCGCGATGGGCGCGTCCTTCCCCTTCTCCAGCTCTTCGCGCTCGAGCGCGATCACGTCGACGTGTTTGAACCCAGACGCAACGAACGCCCCCGTGCCGACGACGACGATGGCCACCAAGTTGGTCAAGAAGAGCAGAGCTGCTCCGCCGGCGACGTGCCATCCCGCGATTCCGATACCGTAGCCGCTCGCGCAAAGGGGAGGAACGAGAGAGATGCTGATCGAAGTCCCTGCGGCAGTCGTAGCCGTATCCGAGCCCGGTCGCAGCGACGCGTATACGCCCGCCAATGCGCAGAAACACGCCGTAACGAGGTCGAGCACCGTCGGCGATGTGCGAGCGGAGATCTCGGAATTGAGCTCGTGAAAGGGGAGCAGAATCGTGATCAGCGCAGAGCCGCCGATTGCCACGAGAACGCTGAGGCCGATCCGCCCGGCCGAGCGTAGGACCAAGAACGGCGAACCGGTTGCCAGCCCCATGGCAAGTCCGATGATCGGCCCCATGAGGGGCGCCACCAGCATCGCGCCGATGACGACTGCCGTGCTGCCCACCACCAAACCGAGCGTCGCAATGCCGATCGACACGACCAGCTGAAGCCAGTAGGAAGTAGCTTCGCTCGCGTCGCGCCGAAGCATCGCGCTAACGAGGGGCGTCCGCCCATCTACGTGGTTGCCGAGAAGTTCGAGGAGACGATCCTGCGCCCGTCGAATCGCCTGCGGTGTCGTCAGTGTCATGTTGCTCTAATCCACAGGGTCTCGCTGTTGCGAGCGTAGCAAGACCGCACATTTGAACAACAGGGACCGCCGCAATTCATCCGCGATAAGTCCGGAGCAGGGCGGGTGTGACGAAAGGAGTCACCCGTCCTCGATGCTTCAGGCAGCCAATTGCGCTACTTAAGTAAGCCCGCTCGTAACCGCTCGCCCGCCCCAGAAGGACTGACGATTGAAACTTGTTCCCAAGCTCGCGCTCGCGCTATCCGGTGGAGTCTTCGCGGTGGTCGTGGGTTTTACGGCCTGGAGGGTTCAACGCGACATCGACCTCTTCGACCAGGACGTCAGGCGCGTCCAACGAATCGTAGGCGTGACCGCCGGGGCTGCCATTTCGAGAACACGCACGCGCGAAGATGCCATCCGGCTAGCTCAGCGGGTCGACCAGTCTCGAGAAAACATACGCGTTCACTACGTTTCGTTGAATCCCCATCCCGAGTCGCCAATGCAACCGCTACTATCCGTGCGTGCGAGCGAGCTCGCGCGTTCCGGTTCTTCGCGACAACTCGTCAAGCGCGGTGCTGGCGCTGCCGATTTACTCGTAACGTATGTGGCTGCACCGGCAATCGATGAGCCACTCGGCGCGATCGAGCTCTCGCAGCCGCTGGCCTCCCGAGCGGAGTATGCCTGGCAGGGAGTGTGGAGTGCGCTGGCATCGAGCCTGGCGATGCTCGCCGTCGGTGGACTGACGATGGCGTTCATCGGCGCGCGAGTCGTTGGCAAGCCCGTGTCCGAGCTGATCACCGCTGCTCGGCGCATCGGGGAGGGCGACTTCGACGTCCTCGAGTCGATTCAGCGCCAAGACGAGTTTGGTGAGTTAGCGAGAGCCCTCCGTGCCATGAGCCTCGACCTTGCGGCGGAGCGTGATCGCGCCCGCCTAGAAGCCCAGGCGCGAATTCGCGCGCTCGAACAGCTTCGCCACGCGGAGCGCTTGACGACACTCGGACAGTTGGCCTCGGTGCTTGCCCACGAAATTGGCACTCCCCTCAATGTCATCGCCGGGCACGCCAAGCTCATGTTGGGCCGCAAGCTCGATCTCTCGGAGACCGAGGACAGCGCGTTGGCCATCGGGGGACAATGCGAACGGATCACCGATATCGTCCGACGGGTGCTGGACTACGCCCGAAGACGCCCCGCAAGGCGCATGCACATCGATGCCTCCGACGTAGTCGGGCAAACGCACGCGCTTCTTCGCAGCCTCGCCGAACGAAAAGGCGTTGAACTGGATGTCCGGAAATCGCCGAAGCCGAGTGACATCTTTGCTGATCCTGATCAGTTGCAGCAAGTCTTGACCAACATCGTCATGAACGCGCTGCACGCGAGCGCGCCGGGGGAAAGCGTCCGTATCGCTATCGAGAGGTCCGTGCAAATGTTGGAGGGTAAGGCGAAAGAATTCGTCGTGTTCGTGGTAGCCGACCGCGGCAACGGGATCGACGAAGAGGCACAAGGGCGAATCTTCGAACCCTTCTTTACGACCAAGCCTCCCGGCGAGGGTACCGGCCTGGGACTGAGCGTCGCGCGGGACATCGTGGACGAACATGGGGGATTCATTCACGTGTCGTCCGCCCCAGGGCAAGGTGCTGTCTTCATGATCTACCTACCAAGGAGCGCGGACGATGCCGGGCAGAATTCTGGTAGTTGACGACGACCGTGCAACCGGGCGAATGATCGCGCTCGGCTTGCGGGCAGAAGGGCGGAGCGTCGAAGTCGCCGCAAACCTTGCCGAAGCGAGTGAATTCGCACGAGCGTTCGAGCCCCAAGTCGTTCTCACCGACCTGAACATGACCGGTGGAACGGGTCTCGACTTATGCCGAAAATTTGCAGATAGTTGGCCCGACGTCCCGGTCATCGTCGTTACCGCTTTCGGCAGCATGAACGCTGCGATCGAAGCCATGCGCGCAGGAGCGTACGACTTCATTACGAAACCGTTCGACATCGAAGCATTGGCGCTCGTGGTCGAGCGCGCTTTTCAGCATCAGGCGCTCAAGAGCGAAGTCAAGCGACTCCGCGCCGCCGTTGGGCAGGCAACGTGGAGCGCTGACATCATCGGTGAAAGCGCCGCGGTAGTCGAGATGCGCTCGCTCCTAGAGCGCGCTTCGAACACCGAAGCAACGGCACTCATCACCGGCGAAACGGGCACGGGGAAAGAGGTCGCCGCGCGAGTCTTGCATCACCAGGGGCGGCGGCGCG
The DNA here is from genome assembly GCA_035549735.1 of Polyangiaceae bacterium. Classification (GTDB taxonomy): domain Bacteria; phylum Myxococcota_A; class Polyangia; order Polyangiales; family Polyangiaceae; genus PMG-095. The sequence goes on from DASZQI010000064.1 coordinate 20,246, forward strand.
CAGGCCCGTTCGTGGCGGTGAATTGCTCCGCGCTCCCTGAGACGCTGCTCGAGAGCGAGCTTTTTGGCCATGTAAAGGGCGCCTTCACGGACGCCAAGGCCAGTCGCAATGGCATGTTCGTCGAAGCGCACACGGGGACGCTGTTCCTCGATGAAGTGGGTGAAATTCCGATCGCAGTCCAGGCCAAGCTGCTTCGTGCCGTCGAAGAGCGATGCGTCCGCCCAGTGGGTGGTCAGGGTGAGGTGTCGTTCGACGCGCGCATCATCGCTGCGACCAACCGCGACCTCGATCAGGCCGTTCAGAACGGAACATTTCGAGAGGATCTCTTCTATCGACTCAACGTGGTACACGTCGCGATCCCTCCTCTTCGCTCGCGCGGCAGCGATGTGCTGCTGCTAGCTCAACATTTTCTCACGCGATTTGCGCAGCGGTCTCAGGTCGAGGTCGTAGGCTTGTCAGAGTCCGCCGCCGAACGACTCTTGGCGTACCCGTGGCCTGGGAACATACGTGAGCTACGCAACGCCATCGAGCGCGCGGTAGCGCTAACTCGCTTCGATCACGTTCGCGCGGAGGACTTGCCTGAGCGCGTTCGGCAGTTCGAGCCGCGGCACGTTCTCGTCGCCGGTGACGATCTGGACGAGCTGGTGTCCCTCGAGGAAGTGGAGAAGCGATACATCCTGAAGGTCCTCCAGGCGGCCGGAGGGAATAAATCGCTCGCCGCTCATACTCTCGGCGTGAGTCGGAGAACTTTGTATCGAAAGCTTGGTGAGTACGGGGTCGAAAGGCCCGGCGACTGACCTTTTCGAGGTCGATCGGCGTTCAATGAATCACTCTGTCACACTGACTCGAAACGACTCGGCCCAAGTCCGACGCCAGCCTTTTGTGAAACGGGTCGTTGGTTGGCCGAGGAATCGGCACGCGCAATGCAATCAAACGGCGCATGCAGCAATCCGTAGCGCTGATCGGCGAATCGGACCGAGCCCTACGTGAGCTCATGCGCCGGGCCTTGGAGGGCGCTGGTTACGGGATCCTCGAGATCGCGAGCTCCGCTCAGCTCGAAGCGGAGATGCGCAACGGATACGTGACTAGCGCACCAGGTGCCTTACTGGCAGTTTCTGCGAGCATGTTCGATGCGTCCGCCGCCGTAGTTGTGGCTTTTGCCCGATGGCGCGCCGCCATCAATCGCCCTGTTCCGCACGTACTGTTGACGTGTGAATTTGGGACGCTGCGGGACTTCTCACCTCCTGACCTGGGAGAATGCGCTTTCGCCGGCATTTTGGAGAAGCCCTTCGACCTGACGCTGCTGCAAAGCGTTGCCTGCCGCTGCCGATCGGCCGTACCGACAGGTCACGTTTCGATATAGCCGATCGAATCGTTTCTTTTTGGCACAGGTAGGACAGTCCGACACAGCCGCAGAGACTGCTTGGAGATGCGAAAACGCTCGCATTGCCCGGCACGGTGCTTGCTCCCGCCTGTGACGAAACCACTTCGCGGATAGGACTCACAGTGTGTTATTTTTTGGTGATCGGAGCTGCTGCTTACCCCTGGCGCCTCGCCGCAATGCTGGAGGAGCAGCTTCGGCTCGATGTGACGGTGACCGACGAACAATCGGACGTGGCAGCGGCCTTTCATTCGGAAGACGTCGTGCGCCTGGTCACTCATCAAGGCTGCTCATGTAGGTTTTTACGCCCACTGCCGGCGGGGTTTTCGACGTCTCGGGTCTCTTTGACACCAGACTGGCGGCAGGTCGTCGCGCGAGCGGTCAAGGATTTCCGGTCGGTTCGTCTCTGCGTGCGAGCCGAGAAGCACTTTTCTCAGGGATGCCTCCCTCGCCTGGTGGTGACCCTGGATGAATTCCTGCGTGGCGACGCGGTCGTCCCGGCGAATGCGCTGGTGGAAATTTTCGAGCGCGTTCCTCCCGAGTTTCTCAACTAGTCAGGTCTGGTCAGAAGCAGCCGTGTGCTCATGTCTGCGTACTGCTCAACGGCGCATTCGCACTTGCCGACAACGGAGATTCGAGGCTCGGTGAAAGGAAACTTCGACGCGCAATTGCCCGACTGACGAAGCCACGTCGACCAACGCCATGAGGTCACAGAGGTCCAGACGCTGCGTGTGATAGGCAGCCAGAATCAGGCGCCGACATCCAATTTCCACTAGAACCGCGCCGAGCCCATGGACGAGCTGGCTGCGCCCGCGACACGACGCAGAGTCCGCGATATCGGCGAATGCCACGGCCACGCACTCCAGCGACAATAGCTTCATGGCGCGCGCATCCAAGGCACGCCTTACACGGCGTAGGGTCAGGTGCGTGTTACGGGTCGACGGTTGAAGCACGACGCTAACGTGCTCGGCCCAATCAAGGCTGGGCCCAGGCCATAGGGAGCCGTGCTCCATGACCAAAAGCGCGGCCCTGCGATCAGTTTCGCGGCGAAACGTGGTGTCCGCGTGCGCCATGGTCCACGCGGTTGAGCAAGGGACATGCCACGAACTCGACTCTACAGAAGGCGGCAAATCCGCGCCATAGGCGCGCAGTCGCCAATCAGTGTGAGTCAAAAGGAAACATCGAAGAGTAGTTGCTACCGCCAGAACCTCGCACTCATGAAACTACTGTTCCGTAGAAGCCTCTGCGTCATCCGCGGTCAGGGCCACGCCGCTTCGTATATCGCCTGGCGCTAGCAGCAATCGACCTAGAGCCAGGCCGATAATACCAGCTGCACCGCTCGCTGCCAGGACGCCCAGCTTCGCAGCGGCCAGAAGCCGCGCGTCAGAGAACGCGAGTTGCGCGATGAAGAGCGCCATCGTGAAGCCGACACCGGCCACGACGCCGAGTACCAGCAAATGCCTTAGGCCAATGCCGGCGGGAAGAGTTCCGAGATTCAAACGCAGCGCGAGCCAGCTGGTAGACAGCACACCAATGGGCTTGCCTAAAAGGAGGCCCACGGCAACCGCGGTCATTACGGTCCAGGATGCCGCGTCGAGCTTTCCTCCAGAAAGGGGCACGCCGGCGTTGGCCAACGCGAACACCGGCATGATGCCGAACGCAACCCAGGGATGGAGTGTGTCGATCAGGCTTTCGGCGGGCGACATGGCTTCGCGGCGAGCAACGTCGACGTGTCGCAACGACTCCGCCAACTCATGCGAGGAGAGAGTGCTCGGAGTCGCGTCCACCAACCGATCTACTTCTCTGCTAATGTCCGCGACGAATCCATCGGGCCCGAGCCACGCCCTGACCGGTGTCATCAGGCCGACGATGACGCCCGCGATTGTCGGATGGACACCAGCCTCATAGATGCCGGCCCACGCGACCATGGCTGGAAGGACATAGGCGAGTTTCGCGCGCACACCGAGGCGCTGCATCGCGAACACCCCAATAAACCCAAGGGCCGCTACGAAAAGTCCGGAAACAATGACACCTGAAGAATAGAAGATCGCTATGACTACGATGGCTCCCAAGTCGTCGATCACCGCCAACGCTAGGAGCAGTACGCGAAGCGCAGCCGGGACCCGCTTGCCGAGCAGCGCGAGAATGCCAACGGCGAACGCAATATCGGTCGCCATCGGAACCCCCCAGCCCGACCTGGTCTCGGCGGCGCCGGCGAAAACCAGGTAAAGCGTCGCCGGAGCGATCATCCCCCCCAGCGCAGCAGCAGCAGGCAGCGCCGCTCGTCGCCACTCGGATAGTTCGCCCTGGTGAACCTCGCGCCGGATCTCCATACCCACGACGAAGAAGAAGATCACCATGAGGCCGTCGTTGACGACCCACTCGAGCGTCCGCTCGAACGTGAAGGCACCCACGCGAATGCCGATTGGCGTATGCCAGAACTGCAGGTAGTGCTCCGCCCAAGGCGAGTTTGCCCACAGGAGCGCGATTGCTGCTGCGATGAGTAGTAACAGACCGCTCGCAGCCTCCACGCGAAGAAACAGTTCTAGCGGTCGGCCGGCAAGACGCGCTACGCGAATCAGCGGCTGCCACGCTTCGGGTGGCGCGGACGACCGCCCTCGCACGCGCGCCGAATCGTGTTCGCTCATCCCCCAGGCTCCGCGAAGCAACGCGTCATCTCCGCCCGCTTGTAGCACGCGATGGCCCCCTTCACGAACAAGCAGATGCGCACTATTGAAGTACCGGTGAACGGGAGCGGCAGGTCGACCTCTCCCTTCGCCACTCATCAATTTCCGAGCATTACGTCCACGCGACGATCCTTGGCCCAACCGGTCTCGTCGGCACCGCTCGCGTCCTCTTCTCCGCGCGAGGTGGTCGCAACGCGCCCCTCGCCCAACCCGGACGACGCGATGCCAGACTTGACGTTGTCGGCGCGGCGCTGACCGAGCAGGTAGTTATACTCCGGGTCGCCTCGAGGATCCGCGCGCCCAACCAGACGCATTTCGCGGTTCTTGAGTGGACCTGTCGAAAAGCAGTCCGCTAGTTTTTTCAAGATGACCCGATCCTCTGACCGGACCGCAGCCGAGTCGTAGGAAAAGTAGGCCTCCGACTCGCTAATTCCGCAAGCTTCGCGAATATCCGCGGCAATCGCGATATTAGACTGAACGGAATCACGGGGTGTAGGCGAGGAAAACACCGGTGTCGGAGGCGCGGTTGACGGCATCGGCTGACGGGCCTCCGCAATCGGCGCCGAAGCGCACGCGTTCGTGAGACCTAACAACGACGCGAACATCAGCCCATTGATAGCGAACTTGATCGATCGTGACATGGGATCATCCTTCTCCTCGAGGTCGTAGATAGGACCTTCGAAGCTCAGCGTCTCGGTCGCAATTCAGCAAGGCCCGTGCCCGATTCGTCCGCACGCTAAGTAGCCCGGCGGCCCGGATGGGCCGGGTTCTGTCTATTGAGGCGTTGTTTCCTTTTGGCGCACTCGGGTCAGAAGGAAACGCTGGTTCTGGCCAGTTGTCATCGCACGCCGGCTTCGGGTCGCGCCCAGGCGGGTGGGTGGCGCCTTCGATGGTTCGTCCGCACTTGAAAGGGAAATATCATCATTGGCGAGTAAAACGGCCGGCGAGCGCGGCCACCGCGGCGATCAGCTCCTGGGGCTCGGTCGGCTTCGCCACGTGGTTCTGAAAGCCCTCCATCAGTGCGCGGGTTCGATCGGCCATCGACGCGTAGGCGGTAAGCGCCACCGCTGGAACGCGCCCTCCCTTCTCCGCGGGCAACGCTCGAATTCGGCGGATGAGCTCATAACCCGAGGCGTCAGGCATTCCGATATCACTGATCAGCACGTCGGGTGCGGCCTCTGCGAACCGATCGAGGGCTTCGGAAACCGAAGCCGCGAGTGTGACATTTGCTTTACACCCCGTGAGGATCGATTCGAGCAACTCACGCGCGTCAGGCTCATCCTCGCAAACCAGCACACGAAGACCCTCGAGCTCAGGCGGGCAGCGAAAAGAGGACTGCCTCTCATTCGACCGCGCAACGAGATTCGCCCGAGCGGCCAAGGAGGAAGGCCGCATCGGCGAGACCGGGAGCCGCACCACGAACGTGGCTCCCTTTTCTGCCCCTTCGCTGCGCGCTTCGATGCTACCTCCATGCAGCTCGACGAGATGCTTGACGATGGCCAACCCGAGTCCAAGTCCGCCGTGCGTACGCGTCACGCTCGCGTCTTGCTGCCGAAACGGCTGGAACACGTGCGGTAAGAATTTGGAATCGATTCCAGCGCCGGTGTCCGCGACTACGATTTCGACGTGCGAGTCTTCACGCTGCATTCGCACGTAGACACGTCCGCCCCTCGGCGTGAATTTCACTGCATTCGACAGCAGATTCCAAACGACTTGCTGAAGACGCTCCGGGTCGCCGTTCAGAGTTCCGGCGTCGGGGTCGAGCAGCACCTGCAGCCGCACGTTCTTTGCGTCCGCGGCGGGTCGAACGACATCGATCGCCGACTCGATTACCTGCGCCGGCTCCAGCGGAGCCAAATTGATTCGCAGTCGACCCGTGATGACACGGCTGAAGTCCAGGAGGTCATCGACGAGTTGAACCTGAACCTTCGCGTTGCGCTCGATCGTCTCGAGCGCGCGTGCGCGCTTGTCTTCGCTCAAATGACCCGAGCGTAGCATCCGGCTCCAACCGAGTATGGCGTTGAGCGGCGTCCGCAACTCGTGCGACGTCACTCCAAGCAGCTCATCCTTGGCTCGGCTCGCCTCCTCCGCTCGGAGTCGCTCACGCTGCGTCATCTCGAACAGGCGCGCGTTGTCGATCGTGGTCCCGACGCGGCGCCCGAGCTCCTCGGCGATGTCGAGATCTCGCTGCTCGAATAGTCGGCCCGACTCCGACGAAGCGAACGAGATCACGCCGATGCTGCGCCGGTCCACGAGGATTGGTACCGCCATCCAAGACCGAAGGCCAAGTTCGCGAATCAATTCGAGGTGCTGCGGCCCGCGTGCGCTCGCGGCAATCATCTCGTCGGTTATTTCGCGAACGCGTTCCGAAGCCCCCGTGCGGACGATGCGTCGCGATGCGTCGTTCTCGCTAGGGGGAAATTGCTGTTCGATCTCACGAATGAGGTCGAGCCGGTGTGGGTCGGCGTGGGCGACGGCGACCCGTTCCAGGTTACCTTCGTTGTTCGAAAGCTCTATCGAGCACCAGTCGGCCATGTGCGGTACTGCGAGTCGCGCCAGGGCCGGCAGAGTCTGGCGGTGGTCGAGTGAAGACGCGAGCAGAATGCCGGCTTCCGCTAGGAAGCGATGCGTCTCCTCGGCTCGCTTGCGATCATCTATGTCCGTGCAAGAGCCGACCCAACGCACGATGCGTCCCTCGACGTCTCGAACGCCAGCGCCACGAGCGAGAAACCAGCGGTAACTCCCATCGGAGGCGCGCCGAAACCGGTACTCGACCTCGTAGGGTGCGCCGGTCGATAGCGCCGTTGTCCAGGCGTCGATTGCTCGAGGTACGTCCTCGGGATGGACGACGAGATGCCAGACGGGCTCGCGCCGTATCTGTTCCAGCGATAGCCCGACGTAGGCGATGAACTGCGGATTGCAATATTCGACGTTGCCGCTCGGCGTCGTCGTCCAAACCAGCTGAGGCGAAGATTCGGCGAGCGCGCGGTACTGCTCCTCGGCTGTCAGGGTCGCAGCATGCAGGCGAGCGTTGTCGATTACCACGGACGCTTGCGCCGCGACCGCGACCAGCATCCGTTCGTCTCTGTCGGTGAAGACACCCGTCTCCGCGTGACCGAAGAACAGCCCGCCGTGAACTTCGCCGGATCGCGAAACCACTGGGACAGCGAGATAACTTCGGACCGGCAAATGACCCGCAGGCATCCCGTGATAGGGAGCGCTCTTGCCATACCGCGGATCTTTCGTGATGTCGTCCGACCGAACCACACCGTCGCCCGCAAACGTCGGCGCGAACACTTCGGTGTTACGGGGCATCGGAAAGCCGGCGAACTTTTCTCGCGGGACGCCGGCCAGACTGTAGAGCAGATAGCTACCACGCTCAGGGTCATGCACGTTGTAGAAGAAGGCGCCAAACTGCGCGCGACACACCGTCGTCGCTTCTTCCGTCAGTCGGTCGAAAATGGTGCCCAGGTCGAGGTTCTGCGAGAGCGCCGTACCGACACGGTAAAGCGTTTCGTTCAAACGGGCCTCCTCGGCCAGCCGCTTTTCTGCATGCTTCGCGGCTGTTATATCGAGCACCAGACTCACGTATCCCCGGACGTTGCCTTGCGAATCACGGTCCGGGATGTACGTCGCGCGCACCCAGCGCACTCCGCCCGACTCGTACGGCAACTCCGCTTCGAAAGACGCGGGCTCTCCCCGCAAAGCAGCAGCAACGTACGGGCGGATTTTCTCATAGGCCTCCGCGCCCAGTACATCGGGCACGCGTTTGCCGACGACGTCGTCCGCGGGTCGACCAAACCAGACTTCGTAAGCACGGTTGACTTGTAGATACCTCTCGTCCGCTGACATGTAAGCAACCAAGCCCGGGATGGCGTCGATGATGAGACGCAGCTCGGCCTCGCGGCTCTCGAGTGCCTCGGTCAACTCGCGATAGCGGGTCCGGTCTTGCGTAACCTTGACGAAGCCGACGAGCTCGCCGGCATCGTTCTGCAAGCGGGAAAGTGACACTGCCGCGTAGAACCGCGAGCCATCCTTGCGCTGGCGCCATCCTTCGCCCTCGTACCGGCCCTGCTCGCGGGCAGTTTTCAACTCGAGCTCGGGCAGCCCAGACGCGAGGTCCTCAGGCGTGAAGAAAAGACCAAAGTAAAGTCCACGCACGTCTTCCAGCGCGTGACCCTTGATCCGCTGCGCAGCACGGTTGAACGTGACGATTTTTCCCTCGGGATCGAGCATGGAGATCGCATGGTCGCGGACCCCCTCGACAATGAGGCGCAGCCGCTGCTCCTGCTGCCTCAACTCCCGCTCGATGCGTTGGCGCTCTTGCTCAACGGCAGTCACCGAAGCTCGCTGCTCCAGCTCCTCTTCCGCAGCTTCGAGGCGGCGGCGAGTCGCTTGCAACTCTTCAATTAGCGCTTCTTTACTCTTCGCTTGGTCGTTCATGTAACGGTAGGTCTGGGCGGCTGGGTACGGCTACGCCGCAGCAAACGATAGCCGAAGCAAAGATTTTCCGGTATCGTCCGCGGCCCCACACGGCTGGATGAGGCGAATTTGTCGCGAGGCCAAGGCTTCGCCAAGCGCAATTCGCGAAACGGCGCTTCCTCCCGTGTTTCGTAGGGACCTAGTTGCCTAGGTCTCCGATGGCAGCGAGCAACGTTTCGAATTGAACGGGCTTGGTGAGGTGCACTGAAAAGCCAGCCTCTAGGCTGGCAAGCTTGTCCGCTTCAGTGCCGAAACCGCTCAGCGCGATCGCCCTCACGGGGGCTTTAATCTTGAGGAGCTTGATCAAATCGAGCCCACTGCCGTCGCTGAGGCCGAGGTCGCTCACGACGATGTCGCCGGGCATCAACTCGGCTTCCAGCGCAGTGCGGCAACTGTTCGCAGTTCGAACTTCATAGCCGACCCCGTTCAAGAGTTCATTGAAAAGCTCTACCGTGTCTTGGTGGTCCTCGATCAAGAGGATCCGTGGTCTGCTATTGGGCGGAGGGCGAGAGCGCGGCCGTTCTGACTCGAGCGAGAGCTCCGGCTCCTCGATGGCACCGAGCTCCACCAAAAAGCGCGAACCTTGCCCTTCACCCGGGCTAGTTGCGACGATTCGACCCCCGTGAAGTTCCACAATGCCCCTGCAGATGGCAAGCCCGAGTCCCAGCCCGCCCGCGTGCGTGCCATCCTCCGCCGCAGCCTGCTCGAAGGCAGAAAAGACGCGCTCCAACGCTGTTGGCCGAATGCCGCAGCCCGTGTCAGCGACCTCGACGATGACGCGATCGTCTCGGTTCCAAGAGCGGATTTCGATTCGACCAGCGTCGGGAGTGAACTTGATGGCGTTGCGCACGATGTTCAAGAACACCTGACGCAGACGGATCGCATCACCGTTTACCCAGTGCTGCGTCGCAGCCGGGGCAACCAGAAGCGAGAGGTGTTTGCCTTCGAGCTCCGTCCGCAGCGTGTCGAGCCCTTCGCGCACGATCACATGCAGATCGACGGGGTGCTTCTCAATCTGCATTTTACCGTGCGTGATGCGTGTCACGTCCAGCAGGTCGTCGATCAGTCGCACCTCAGCGACCACGTTCCGCTGAACCATGGCGAAAATGGCGCACAGCTCCTGAGAAAAGCTTGGTTGCTCAGCCAGCGCGGAGACGGCGGCCAGGACCGGCGTGAGGGGGGTACGGAGTTCGTGGCTGAGTACGGCGATGAACTGATCCTTGGCCTCGTTCGCCGCGATAGCCTCGCGTTCACGCAGGGCCAGCTGCTCCCGTTCTTTTTCGGCCACGGCACGATCGCGCTGATCGATGAGCGCGATGACGTAAATTCCCTCGGGCCCGTAGGGGCGTCGACTCAAGAGCAGCATGGGTGCGGGCTCCTCCCCACGCGACAGCACCCGCAGCTCGCAGCGCGCGAGTTCGTCTTGCCGACGGCACTCGGCCAGGTGCTGCAACAGCGCGCGCCGGTCATCCGGATGAATCAGTACCTTGAGCGGAATGCCGCTCAGGTAACCGCGACTCGAGCCGAACAAGGTGGCCGCGAGCAAGTTGACGTCGCGGACTGTCCCGTCCGCGTTTAACGTGATCCAGGGAATCGGCGCGACGTCATAGAGCTCGACGTAGTGGCTCCGGGTGTCCTCGAGCTCTTGTTGCGACTCGAGCAGATGCTCGTTCTCGGCGCGGAGCCTGTCTTCGACTTGTCTGAGTCTTGCCAGCTCGGTCCTCAGCCGTGCCAGCTCGACCCCATCGCTATCGTTTTCCCTGTTCATGGAGTCCACTCTCCAATCGAATCACCAACAGAATCACGCCGTCGCCCCGGCGCGCGGATTCGATTCGCCGTCCATCGAGTAGCATTCGGCGGAAGCCCAACTTGACAAAGGTGTGCTCCACGGGAAAATCCTGAAAATTCCTGTGCTCGGGCAGGACGTCTTCGAGCAACCGCCGCAGCGCCGGGATGTCCCACTGCCGATCGCCCAATTCGTACACGAAGCGCCCATCGCTTTCGGCTGCGGTCATTTGAAAGAGCTGCAGGAAAGCCGAATTCGCGCGTGTGACCCGCAGCTCCGAATCGAGCAATAGAATGGGCTCGCGCACGGTCGACATGATGGCTTCTTTTGCAAGCGACCGTCGAGCCGCCCGCGCAGTCTATACCTCCGCGACGGCTCGGCGTCAGGACATCGGCTTGGGAAAAAATGCCTCGATTTTCAGTCGCTAAGATTATTGCGGACCGCGGACCTACCGGAATAGCGGGATTCGCCGAGCGCGTTGACCACCAAGCCGATTTGAAAACCCGCGTCTGGCGGCGACGGCGCCACTCAGACCCGTGTCGAGCGCTCTGCTGTGCGACACCGGGACACGAAGCCGGGAGGTCACGCGGCAACGAATGGAAGGCGGCCGCCAAGTCGGTACCACACTTGCATCGCCGCGGAGATGCCCACACGCAAAGCCCCGAGCAAGGTCGCGCCGCGTCGCGCATCGACGCGCGCCCGGAACAGTCAGGCAAGCCGGAACCAATCCAAAAAGTGGTCCAGCCGTGTCACCGAGACGAGCGACGCGATGGATCTGGAAGGCGAAGTCTTCAAACGCACGCCACGCGCCATCGCCGCATCGCTCAAGCGCTCCGCCGAGCGCAGCCATCGCCGCAAGTCTCCGCCCTACCGTTCGGCCATGTCCATGCTGACGTTCTACATCAACCGCGGAGGCCGAAACTTATCTCCCGCGCAACGCACGAAGCTCGAAAAAGCGAAGGACGAGCTGCGGCGCCTGTTCGGCAAAGCTCCGCGCAAGCACTCTTAAGTGGCTCTTGACGGAGGGCCAGCTGCGGATCCGGGCAGCACGAATGCCACAGCGAGAGGCAGGATGCGCCCACGGGACGGCCAGCTAATCGAAGAAAGAGCGTGATTGAGGCGTCCAACCGCGAACAGTCGGAGTGGTCTTGCTCGGCACGCTAGTTGCGACGAGTGCGAGCGATGTCGTTGGTTGAATCCGGGCGCGAATCCAACAACACGCCTCGCGAAGCGGAGGAAAGGGCGGGCAGGCACGGCGAGTCCATGCCACCAAACCCTGGCCCATCGACGCAGCAGCGGCGAATTCCCGCGTTGCACCGGCGGCGCGACCTGAAGATGGCGCGCAACGCTCACGCCTACGTGCGCGGCAGCACCCAGAAATTTTACGAGTGGCTAGATAGTACGCAGGGGCGTTCACTACCCGAAGGTCCTCGCATCTGGATCTGTGGCGATGCGCACGTAGGAAACCTAGGCCCGATTGCACGATGCAGCGAGGGCGTCGAGGTGGAGTTGCGCGATCTCGATCAGACCGTGCCGGGTAACCCGGTGCACGATCTGGTACGGCTGGCGCTCTCGCTCGGCATGGCGGCGCGCAGCTCGGATCTTCCGGGCGTGGTCACTGCGCGACTGGTCGAAGAATTGATGGCCGGATACCTCGAAGCATTTGTCGATCCGTCGGCGCCGGAGCAGTCGAGTTCCAGCGCCGCCGTGCGCTTCGTGGTGCGCGAGGCGCTCCGCCGCAGATGGCGACATTTGCATCGTGACCGCATCGGCAAGCGGCCGAAGTTCCCAATCGGCGAGCGCTTCTTGCCGCTCGATGCGCAAGAGCGCGCCGACGTCCAAGCCTTCCTCAGCACGGAGCGGGTGCGGAAACTCGTGACGCGCATCGAATGCCGAGATGAGCGCGCCAAAATCCGCGTCGTGGACGCGGCCTATTGGGTGAAGGGCTGTAGCTCGCTCGGACTTTGGCGGTGCGCGGCGTTGGTGGAGGTGATCGGGCACGAACGCGGGGGCGGGTACTCGCTGCTAGATCTCAAGGGAGCGACGAAGCCCATCGCCCCCGCCAGCTCTACCGACGAGCTACCGCTTCACCACGGGGACCGCGTGGTAAAAGGCGCCTTGGCGCTCGCCCCCGCGCTAGGCGAGCGCATGCTGGCCGGCACGGTCGCCGGCCACGCCATCTTCGTACGCGAGCTGATGCCACAAGACTTGAAGCTCGAGCTCGAGATGTTCGATGACGCCGAAGCGCGCGCCACGGCCCGCGCGCTCGCACGAATTGTCGGTGTCGCACATGCCCGTCAGCTGGACCCCAACACCCGCGACGCTTGGCGACAGGAGCTCGAGCGCAGCATGTCTCGCAGCATAGAAGCCCCAGGCTGGCTTTGGTCGAGCGTCGTCGATCTCATCGGCATTCACGAACGCGCGTACCTCGAACATTGCCGTCGCTACGCCCTGACCGAAGAAAAGAAGCGAGAAGATCGCGTCCGCGCGGCCGAGAAGGCCGAGTGA
>DASZQI010000065.1:0-203652 GCA_035549735.1 Polyangiaceae bacterium
TTTCCCGCGCGGCTCATGAACAGCTGCCAATCGAAGGAAAACGGCGCCGCGAACTGCGCGAACGCCGTGCGCCACGCCTTGAAGTGAAGCGGCATCGAGTCCGCGAGCGTCCCGTCGCAATCGAAGATGTAGCCCTTGAACTCGCGTTCCGGCAGGGAAAAGCCGTGTTCCTGAGTGATTGTCCGAGCCGCGCCGCGCAAATCCGAAGTCATGGCCGGGACCATGACGCAACGCTCGCCGCAGGTCGAGTCCCGGCGCGCAGGGAGCCCGCCGCTACGCGCGCAGACCGCGCTTTTTCACGCGATACACGAACGCCAGCACTTCGGCGACTGCGACGAACAGCTCGACCGGAATCACCTTTCCGACTTTGACCTTGGCGGCGAGCGCGCGCGCCAGCGGCTTGTTTTCCACGATCGGAACGTCGTAGTCGCGCGCGAGCTCCTTGATGTGCTGCGCGACCTCGTCGAAGCCCTTGGCGGTCACCACCGGCGCTCCCTCGGCCACGCGATAGCGAATCGCGATCGCGATGTGCGTGGGGTTGGTGACGATCACGGTCGCCTCTTTCACGCCCTTGCGGATGCCGCGCCGCAGGAGCTCGCGAGCGCGAGCTCGCTGCCTGGCCTTGACCTGGGGGCTACCTTCCTGCTGCTTGTGCTCGTCCTTGACCTCTTGCAGGCTCATCTTGATCTGCGACTCGTGACGAAACCACGAGGTCACGTAGTCGACGCCCGCCAGCACCACCAGCGCCACGGTCGACCACATGGTCAATCGCATCATCACGCTGAAGACCTGCGCCGCGCTCGCCGCCACGGTCGCCCGAGACAGCCGCGCGAGCAGCGAGAAGTCGCTCTTCACCACCGAGTAGGTCACGAACGCGACCACCCCCACGCGCAGCAACGACAGCACCACGCTGGTGAGCCCGGCCTTCGGCGAGAACATCTGGCCCAGACGGCCAATCGGATCGAGCCGCTCGAACTTGGGCGCCGCCAGGTCGAGGTTCGGGTGAAAACCGGCCTCGGCGAAGCCCGCCAAAGTGCCCAGGATTGCGGCGACGCATGCGATCGGGAGCGTGGCGGCGAGCACCAGCGTCGCGAGCTCGCGCGCAATGTAGCCTATTCCTGCGCCCTTGAAGGCCAGTCCCTCCGAAAAGCAGCGCTGCGAAAACGCGCGCAGCATTTCCCAAAAACTGCCCCCCAGCGCCGAAATGGTGACCAAAATTCCAATCGTCGCCGCGAGCGCGCCGGTGTCCTTGGCTCGTGGAAACTGACCGTCTTCGCGCGCCTTGCGCCGCCGTTCTGGGGTCGCGTCTTCTGTCTTATCGGAATCGCTCTCGCTCACGGCGGCGCTTCCTTGGCCAGCGCCAGCACCGACTCGACACGTCCACCGACCTGCGACATGTCCGCCGCGATCTCGTAGGCCAAGTCGGGCAGCACCAGCACGATGACGAAGGCACCGATGCCGAGCGTGACCGCAAAGCCGACCGAGAACACCTGTACCGCCGGCGCCGCTCGCGAGACGAACGCGAGCGCGACCTGCACCATGAACAGCACCGCGAGGACCGGCATGGCCAAGCGGATGCCCGTGGAAAAGACCAGGCTGCCCAAGGTCATGAAGGTCGGGCCGTAGCTACCGAGCCCCACCAGAGAACCCACCGGTGCGATGCGAAAGCTGGCGATGGTCGCGCCCAGCACCACTCGATGCAGACCGACTGACACCCCCACCAATAGCGCGAAATTCCTCAAGATTCCGGAGAGCACGTTGTGCGAGCCGTGCACCTGCGGATCGAACACCTGCGCGATGCCGAGGCCCATCATCAGCGCGATCTGTTCGGCGGCCACTTCCACCCCCGCCACGACCAAGCGCACGATCATTCCGATCGAAACGCCGAGCAGAAACTCGCTGCCGACTCCGGCAGCGATGCGCGGCGCGGAGGCGGCGAGTTCGGGCGAAACGACGCTCTGGCCGTGCACCGCGAACGCAAGCAAGAGCACCAGCGAGGCTTTGACGCGCACCGGAGCGTTGGTCCACGAGAGCGGGGCGACCGCCACCATTCCGCCGAGGCGAATGGCCTCCAGCGCGAAAGCACCGGCTTCGGCGCGCAGGAGTTCGTCGAGCCCGGTCACCGCGTCACGTTGGCAATGCTGGCAATGGTGCGACCCGTGTAGTCGACCAGCTTCTGCATCGACCACGAGCCGAGCACCGCCAACGTGGCGCCGACCGCGATCAGCTTGGCGACGAAACTGATGCTCGCCTCGTTGACCTGCGTGGCGGCTTGCAGCACGCCCACGATCAGGCCCATCACCAGCGCGACCGCCAAGGCGGGCCCGGCGATCATCGCGGCCACGAAAATCGCGTTTTTGAACAGTTCGACCGCGCCGTCGATGGTCACGTGTAACTCCTCAGGATGGACCCTGCTACCAAGTTCCAGCCATCCACGAGCACGAACAGCAACAATTTGATGGGCAGACTGATGCTGGCTGGGGGCACCATCATCATGCCCATGCTCATGAGCAGCGAGGCCACGGCGAGATCGACGACCAGAAACGGCAGCAGAATGATGACGCCCATGTGAAACGCGGTCGTCAGCTCCGAGACCACGAAGGCCGGCATCGCGAGCCGCATCGGCACGTCGTCGGGAGTTTGCGGCAGCGCGGTGCTGGTCGCGTCGTAAAAGAGCTTCAGATCGGCTTCGCGCGTTTGACGCAGCATGAAGCGTTTCATCGGCTGGGCGCCGGCTTCCACCGCTTGCAGGTCACTGAGCTGACCCGAGAGGTAGGGGTCGACCGCCACGCGCTTCACCTCGTCCGCTACCGGGGCCATGGTGAAAGCGGTTAGAAACAAGGCCAGGCCGATCAGCACCTGGCTCGGCGGGCTCGACATCGAGCCGATGCCTTGACGCACGAACGAGAGCACCACGACGGTGCGCACGAACGAGGTACACGCCAGCATGATCGCCGGCAACAGGGCGAGCAGCGTGAGGACGAGCAGAATCCTGAGCGACGGGGCGAGCCCGCCGTTCTCGAGAATCTGCCCGCCAGCGGCGAGCGGGAGGCTGCTCGTGACTGGACTCATGCGCGTTTCTGCAGGCGGAGCACCAGGCCGCGCGCTTGTCCTTCGATGTCGACCATTTCGGGGGCGCCGGCGGGAGAAGCCACGCGCGCGCCCGTCGCGGCGCGCGTGCCCGCCCCGACCGCGCTGCGCGTCACGGTGTCGCGGGTGCTCTCGGCGAGCTGCATGGCCGGACTCTCGATCGTCGCGCCCGTCCGCGCGGGCTCGCGCTCTTCGTGGCCGAGCGCGTTGAACAGAATTTCTCGGAAGCGGCGCGGCGCGGGCGCGTGAGCCACGGGGCGAGCGCCGAGCGCGGGGCTCGATTCGACGTCCAAGGAGTGGCTGATCGGCTGAGCAAAGCGTGACGTGCCTTCGAAGCTTTCAGCTTCGGCGAGCTCCGCCGCAGCCGGTTCTGCGTCGCCGTCCAGCCAAGCCAGGTGACTGACTTCGGCTTCGGTGACGCCGAGCAGCAACTTGCGCCCGCCGACGTTCACGACCACGACCTGCGCCTTGTTGCCGACGCGCGCCGCGCTCACCACCGTGAGGTCAGAATGCACCGCGCGCGCGAGCTTGGTCCGGCGACGGCGCTGAAACAGCGCTGCGGCGCCGAGGCCACCGACCAACACCGACAGCGCGACCATGCGCCACGGGCTCGGCCCCGACCCGCCCGACGCCACCGGCGCGCTCTCTGGGGTCTTGCGCAACCACGGACCCGCGGCTGCCTTCGGCGCGCTTTCGACCTTGGGCGAAGGCGGAGCTTTCGGCGCTTCGGGAAGCAGGGCTTTGGGTGGCGCGGGAATGGCCACCGGTTCGACCGGCTCGGCCGTCTCGACCGCTTTGGCGACCGGCGGCGCTTTCGGTCGTGCAACGACCGCTTTCGGCGCCCACTGTGCGACAGGCGGCTTCACCGCCGTAGCCACCGGCTTGGCAGGCGCTGAGCTGGGCTCGGCTGCAGTTTCGCCGTCCGCGGCTTCTTGGGCACTAGCCGGAGCGGCGTAGAACGAAAGAACCAGCAGCGACGCGGACAGAGCGCGAATTGGCTGACGCGCGAGTGTCATGCTTTCGACCCCCCTTGCTCGTCACCCACCAGCACTTCGATCAAGCGAATGCCGTAGCGCTCGCCGACCACGACCGCTTCGCCGCGGGCCACCAGGCGGTTGTTGACGTAGACGTCGAGCGGCTCGCCGTTGGCCTTGTCGAGCTCGAGCACCGACCCCGGGCCGAGCCGCAAAACATCGCCAATTTTCACCTGTTTCCGGCCGAGCTCGATGGTCAGCTCGACCGGTACGTCCATCACGAACGACAGCGAATCGGCGCCTCGCAGCGGGGCCAGTGAAGCAGGGTCGATGGTTTGCGGATTCAGCGGCTGGGCGGGGCCGCGTCCGGGCGGTGCGGAGCCCTTGTCGGGGCTGCTCGGGTCATTCATACCCGAGAGCAATTCAATCTTCGTGCCGAGCCTTGATCTGAATCGCTAGCTGACCGCGCGAGATCACAGGAGAACCGGTGAACTTCGTTACACCGGCCACGCGCACCACCGCGGCGTCGTCGACCGCTGTCGAAAGCCGTAAGATCTGCCCTGGTTGCAGGGTCAACAAGCGCCGGAGTCCGAGCGAAACTCGACCGAGCTCCGCCACCACTTCAATCGGCACCTCGCACAGTGCTTCGGCGAAGCGCGGGTCTCCGAGCGCCGGATCCTCGCTGTCCTTGTCCTTGATCGCGGCCTCGAGCGCCTCCGCGCCCATGGCCAGCACGATCTTGGTGTTTGGACCGAGCCCGTCGAATAGACAATCGACGCCGAGCCCATCGCCAAAACCGGCTTCGCGGTCGTCGCCCATGGCGATGGCGCGCGCGCTCTGCACGCGAACGTCGACACCCACCTCCGCCTTCACCGCCACGATGAAGTCGTCCGTCAATTGTTTGACGATGCGGGTGACCAGCGCTGACTGTGCGACAGAGAGCGCGGAGCCGAGGCCGGAGCTGCCGCTGCTGCCGCCGGCACCGCCCAGGGCACCCTCGAGCATCACCGCGACCGCGTCGGTACTGAAAAACAAACTCGCGCGGGCAGGACCATCCGGCTCTTCGAACACTACCTCGTACACCGGACTCGCGACTGCGCGCGCCTCGGGGTTGAGGTCGACGAAGACGACGGCGCCTGGCACCAGACGGCTACGTCGCTTCACCAGAAATGGCATGCTGCGCCGCGCCGAGCGCGAAAAGTTCGCTGCCACGCGCGCCATGGCCTGCATGGCTCCGCGCAAACGACGCTCGCGGCCGGTGAGGTCCAGGCGCTTGAGGTTTTGCGGCGATTCCACGCGCTTGGCGGAAGCTTCGGCCCTTTGAGCCGCGTTACCTGGGGCCACGCTCCCGCATCCTTTCTCACTGCACGACGAAATCCGTGATCAGTACGCGACGCGCGTGGTTCTTACCCACGGCTTCGATCACGGCGGCCTCGATTTCACCGCGAACGGTGTCGAAGCTCTTGGGATCCGAGAGTCTATCGAAATCCTGCGTTCGCAGGTAGCTAATCGACGCTTCACGCGCGAACGGAATGAGTTTCTTGAACTCTTCGCCGGTCTTTCCTTTTTGCATCTCGACTACGAGCTGAACCTTCATGTGGCGCAGACTGTTGTCGGTTGCGTGAATGTCGACGATGATCGGCGCGAGCTCGACGATTTCGCCGACTACGCCGGCGCGGCGTTTGCCGGACGGGCCCGGCGCTGGGATTGGCGCTGGCGCTTCGGCAGCTTCCTCGCCTTCCTTCGCCTTGCCGTGCTCCTCCTCCCCTGACCCTTCCCCTGAACCTTCGGTCGCTTCCGCGCCCTCTTCGCCTTCGGCCGCCGGTTTGTGTGCTGGCTCCTTCGCGAGCAAGCGGGGGGCAAACACGGCCCCGGCCGCTCCGGCACCCAAAACGAGTACCAGAGCGACCAGGATCCCGACCATTTTGCCTTTGCCCTTTTTCTCCACCCGGGGACCTTCGACCGCAGCCTGTTCCATGGCGTGCTTGTCCTAACTCTATGGGCGGGATGCCGTGAAGCTCATCAACGCTTGATGTTGATGAGCTCTTGGAGCATTTCGTCGGCGGTGGTGATGGTCTTGGAGTTCGCCGAGAAGGAGCGCTGGTGCTGGATCAGACCCACGAACTCTTCGGCCAAGTCGACGTTCGAGCCTTCGAGCGCACCGGACGACACCGCGGCGCGACCGCCGCTGGCAGCCGTTCCGAGCGCGGCCGTGCCGCTATCGCGCGTCTCGATGAACAGGTTCTGACCCGCGCGGCCGAGGCCGTCGTTGGAGCGGAACTTGGCCACTGCGAGCTGCGAAATCGCGAGCTTCTGACCGTTGGTGTAAAGGCCCATGACGACGCCTTGCCCGTCGACCGCGACGCCGGAGAAATCACCGGAGGCGTAGCCGTCCTGGCTCTGGTTCGAGATCGAGGGCGGCGACGCGAACTGAGTCGTGCCATCGAGCCCGGTGCCGCCGCCCGCGATGGGCGTGCCGAAGTCGAGCGTGACCGCCTGGGCTTGCGTCGCGCCACCGCCGAAGTTCAGCGAGATTGGCGTGGTGGTGGTCAGGTTGTTGAGCGCGCCGTCGGTGGTGAACGAGAGGGTGCCGAGACCCACTTCCACGTTCTGGCCGGCGACGGGCGGGTTGAGATCGTCACCCTTGGCGAGCGCGTGGTAGTCCCACGTGTTGTCGCCGGTCTTCGCGAAGTACACGTCGACGCTGTGCGCGGTACCGAGCGAATCGTAAACGGTGATCGAGGTCGAGAAGTTCGAGGTGTTGCTCGGATCTTGCGGATCGAACGTGAGCGGTGCCGGAGGCGTGCCGCCCGTCGGCACGGTGTCCGACGCGTCGAGGTTCGCGGTGATCGAGATGTTCTCCGTGGCACGCGCCGGCAAGGACGAGGTGGGGGCCTTGACGGAGGACGGAGCGGCCTGGAACGTGCCGTCGCCATTCGCCGCATAACCCTGCACCTTGAGCCCACCCGCGTTCGTCAGGAAGCCGTCCTTGTCGAGGACGAACTGGCCCGCGCGCGTGTAGAAGTTGCTGGAAATGCCGTCGACGGTGCCGTTGACGACGAAGAAGCCGTCGCCGTTCAGCGCCAGGTCGGTCGCGACGCCAGTGTTGGCGAGCGTGCCCTGGTTGAACATTTGCTGGATCTTGCCGACGCGCACGCCCGAGCCGGGCAGCGAGGCGGAGGTGCCAGCGAGGATCGAGTGCCCGAGCACGTCTTGGAAGATCGCGCGCTGACTCTTGAAACCAACGGTGTTCGTGTTCGCTATGTTATCGCCGACGACACCGAGGGCTTCACCCTCGGCACGTAGGCCGGATACGCCTGAATACATTGCTCTGAGAACCATGGAATGCTCCCGTGGGGCTGCTTGTTACGGTTTGCTGGTGTTTGGTGGAGAATCGACCTGAAGCAGGTCGGCAACCGGTACGCTCACCCCTGTACTGAGGTGAAGCACCGGATAACCCTTGTCGAACGACACGGCTTGAACCGTGCCCTTGGTCTCTTGCGAGACCACCACGGGCGAGCCTGACTCGTTCGTGGCTTGAACGGCGACGCTGTACGTTCCGGCGGGCTGAATGTTGCCCGCGTCGTCGCGGCCGTCCCAGGTAATTTGCGTGAGGCCATCGGCGCGTTCGCCGAGGTCGATGGTGCGCACGGTGTTGCCGCCTTGGTCGCGGATCGTCACCACGGTCTTGTCCGCAGCGGTGTCGAGCGAGAACGCCACCGGCACGCCCACGCCTTTGCCTTCGGAAGTGATCAGCGAGCCGCGCACGGTCGCGAGCTTCCCGACCAGGCTGGTGACCTGCGAGTTTTGCAGGCCCTGGCTCTGCGCCGAGAGCAGGTCGAGCCGATCGTTGATGCCCATGGTCTGCTCGAGAGAGGAGAACTGGGCGAGCTCGGCGACGAACGCCGAGTCGTCTTGGGGCTTCAGTGGATCCTGATGCTTCAGCTGCGCGACCAGGAGCTTGAGGAATGCTTCCTTGCCGAGGCTCTTGTTGGCGCCCAACGCTTCGGCGAATCCGCCTGACGCTGCGCCGCTGGAACTGACTGGATCGACCATGTGACTAACCAACTAGGTTGAGCTTGCGAGAACCGCGCCGACGAAGTCTTTCCTCTTCCTTCGAGACCTGCGTCGACGCGCTGGAAGTACGAATCCTTCCAACGAACCTTGGTGGAGCAAGAACGGTGCCGACCTCGCTCTGCGGCACGATCTGGATGGAATCGACGTTTAGGCCCGTGCCGACCAACTGACGCATCAGCGCTTCGCGCTCGGGCAGCATCTGCCCAATGGTCTGTGCGTCGCCCACTCCGACCACCACGCGTACGCCGCTCGCGGTGCGCTCGACGACCAGAGAAAGTTCGCCAAGATCGCTGGTTTGCACGTTGACGACGATGCGCTCCGCGGGCTTCGTGTCCGAGCTCTCGTCGCTACCCGAGAGGTTCGCCGGGGTAGCAGTTTGCGACGCTTCGGGTGTCAGAACGCCGTCACCGGCGCGCCAACCCCCCGGCGTCACTTCACTCGGCAGCGAGAGCGGCGGCAGCTGTGCGATGACGTGGGGCGTGAGGATCTGCGCCCAGCGCGCCGCCTGTTCCTCGGTCGCGCGCTCTTCTTCCTGGCGTTCACGGCCGGAAAGCGGGTCGCGCGAGCCGCCCACACCTCGAGAAGATTCTCCGCTCATGACTCACCTCGTCTTTTCTCGACCGCGGCGACGCGCTGCGCGGCAAATTCATCGGTCAAGCGCTGCTCGACCCGCTCGGCGTGCTGGCGCTCTTCGCTTTCGAGTCGCTGAAAGATCAGCTCGATCTTGCGCAGCTCGTTCTTGGCGGTGACCACGGCGGTTTGCGCCACCAAAACGCCGTTTTGCGCCTTTTGAAGGACTTGGCGGGCCAGATCCGCCCGCCTGGCGCAGGAAACCATCCAGTCGTTGCTGAGCGTCAAACTCTTGACCTCGAATGGCTTGGACACCGCTTGCGCGCGCTCTTCGCGGGCTTTCGCGAGCTGCTTTTCCTCGCGCTCCACCAGCTGCTTTGCCTGATCTTCGTGTATTCGGGCCTTGGCGAGCTTCGCCAGCCGGTCGTCCACTTCACCCGAGCGGTGCTCGAGCAGCTTCTTCAGGCGCTTTTTACGGTGGGACATGGGGGCCGGAGCGGCGCGTCAAGCGCGTCGCACGATTTCAGCGACGCGCGTTGGCGAGCAGTCCCAGCTTCAAGAGCCGTGCCTGCGTCTCTTCCATACTCGTGCGCTCACTGGTGCGCTGCTTGAGGAACGCATCGATGTGCGGGTGAGCAGCGCAGGCCGCGTCCACGCGCGGGTCGCTTCCCGCTGCGTAGGCGCCCACTTGAATGAGGTCCAGGGCTTCGCGGTAGGCGGACATCAAGTCGCGCACCGTCCCGCCCGCCTTCAACATGTTTTCCGGCGCAATTTCGGGCGCCAAACGCGAGATGCTCTGCAGCACGTCGATCGCGGGATAGTGGTTTCTCTCCGCTAAAGAGCGCGAGAGTACGATATGGCCGTCCAAGATGCCGCGCACGGTGTCCGCGATCGGGTCCGACAAGTCGTCGCCTTCCACCAACACGGTGTAGAGCGCCGTGATCACGCCCGCGCCGTTCGAGGTACCGGCACGCTCGAGTAGCCGCGGCAACGCCGCAAACACGCTCGGTGGATAGCCTTTGGTGGCCGGGGGCTCGCCCGCTGCGAGCGCGGCCTCGCGCAGCGCCATCGCGTAGCGCGTCACCGAATCCATCACCAAGAGCACGCTCTTGCCCTGAGCGCGGAAGTACTCCGCGATGGCGGTGGCCGCTTCTGCGCCGCGCGCGCGCACGAGCGGCGGCTGATCGCTGGTCGCGGTGACGACCACCGACTTGGCGAGGCCCTCGGGGCCCAGGGAATTGCGAATGAAGTCGTTGAGCTCGCGACCGCGCTCGCCGACCAGCCCGACCACGTTCACGTCGGCCTGGGAAGCCCGGCAAATCATACCGATTAACGTGCTCTTGCCCACGCCCGCACCGGCGAAGATGCCCATTCTCTGGCCGACACCCAGCGGCAACAGCCCGTCGATCACGCGCACGCCAGTGCGAAACGGCTGATCGATCGGACGCCGAGCGAACGCGGGTGGCGGTGCGGCGTGCACGTGTTGCATGCGCTCCGGCACTACGCGCGGACCGCCGTCGAGCGGCGCGCCGAACGGATCGATCACGCGGCCTAGTAAGGCGTTGCACACCGGAACCGCGCCACCGCGATGAGTTTGAACCACGCGCGCGCCGGGGCGCACGCCGGCGAGCGAGCCGAGAGGCGTGGTGAGCAGACGGCCGGCGCGAAAGCCGACCACCTCCACCTCGAGCGCAGAGCCGAAAGCGTCGCTGAGCGCGAGCGTATCGCCCACTGCGGCACGCAGACCGCCGATTTCCACGATCAGCCCGACCACGTCCAGCACCACGCCTTCCGGGTTGTGCACCGGTGCGGTGCGGCAGCGCTCGAGCAAGCGTTCCAGCATGTTATCGCGATTCCGGGTCGGGTTTGAGCGCCTGCAGCAGCGTTTCCAGGCGCGACTCGATCGACTCGTCGACTTGTCCGAGCTCGGTCTCGATCAAGCAGCCGTATTCCTCGAGGCTGGCATCGAACCGAATGTCCAGACGGGCCCCGCTCGTGCGCAAATCTTCTTCGATTCGCTCCTGCATCGGGGAAAATCCGGTACCGAGTCGCACCGAGACGCGATCGTGCTCGCCCAGTGCTTGAATGCCTTCGCGCACCAGGCCGCGCACCAAGCTCGGGTCGAGTGACAGCTCGCGGCCGATCACGCGGCGCGCGATCATGACGGCGAGCTCGGCGATCTGCCCGGCGGTCTCCGACAGCACCCGCTCACGTTCGCCAGCGAACAGCACCACCGCCTGCTCGAGCGCCTGAATCAATGCCGGATCCACGGTGGCCACGGGCGGCTCGACCGGCGCCATGACCTGCGGATTCTGTGCGGAGGACGCGGGCGGCGCTAGCGGCGCCGGAGGCAGCTCAGAGCGGCGACCGATCGCGTCCGGAGGGGGGAGGCTCGCGCGGGCCTGCGCAACGTACTCTTGATCGAGCTCGTGCCGCACCGCGTTCACGAACTCGCTCGGCAGCTTGGGCGGCCTGAGCGACGACTCGCTGCGACGCTCGTGCTCGGCGCGCCCCGGGACCCACGATGGGATTCGGCGCGGGGTCGCACCTTGGCTCACATCCACGAACTTGGCGCGCTGCGCGCCGTCCGCCGAGCCGCGTTCAAACCATCTCATTGGCGTTGTTCTCGAGCGAGATGGTGCCTTCCGCATCCAGGCGCAGCGCGACTTCGACGATCTCGCGTTGCGCCGCCTCGACGTCGGCCAGGCGAACGCCACCGACCGACTCCATGTCCTCGCGAATTCGCTCCGCCGCGCGCTTCGACATGCTGGTAAACACGTGCTTTTTGAGCGATTCGGAAGCAGTCTTCAGCGCGACCGTGAGTTTTTCCACGGGCACCGCCTCGAGCAGCGAACGCAGCGCCTTCGCGTCGAGCGCGCCCAGATCCTCGAACGTGTACATCGCGCGGCGAATTTCGACCGCGAGCTCGGAGTTGCCTTCTTCGAGCGTGCCCAGCAAGGCTTCTCCAGTCTGGCGATCCATACGCCGGACCAACGCAGCCGAGCGCGCAACGCCGTCGATCGAGCGTACGGCCTCGGCGCCCAGGTTCGGCAGCTCCGCGCTGATCGCGTTGGCCACCTCTTCCAAGAGCGCGCCGGGGATCTCGCGCATGTTGCCGAGCCGCTCCAGCACCGACGGGCGCATGGCCTGGGGTAATTGCTCGAGCACGCGAGCGGCACGCTCGTTGTCGAGCTGAGAGATCACCGCAGCAATCAGCTGCGGATGCTCCTGCTCGAGCACCGAGGCCAGCGCGGCCGGGTCGGCGTTGGCCAGCCGGTCCATGGGCGTTTGTGCGGCCTCGAGGAAGATCTCCTGCGCCATCTGCTCGCCGAGCGCGCGACCGGCCAGTTTGCGCAGGTACGGAACGCCGCCGCCCGGCACCGCCACGGCCAGCTGCGAACGCTCGATGAACTCATGATAGACGCCCTCGAGCGCCTGAGCGGGCACCGCCCGCAGCCCGGACGCAGCCTCGCGCAGACGCTTGACCTCCTCGGCGTCCAGCTCGGCCAGAATCGGAGTGGCCGACGCCTCGTCGAGTGACAGCAGCATCAGCACCGCTTTTTGGGGACCGCTAAGCTCCATGGTCGGGGTCACGTTCCTCCCTCATGCGAGCGCCGTGCCGTCCTCGACGGCCTCGAAACAGCGCCCACAGTGATCGTGTCTCGGGGTCGGGTCCCCAAGACTGAGGGGCGGGAGCTCTGCTCCCGCTAGACTAGTGCGGTAGGGCGGCAGCAGCGGGTGCACCCGCGCCGAGCCACTGACGCAGCACCACGGCCGCTGTTGCGGGGTCTTTAGCGGCGAGCAGCAATGCCTGCTCGCGCACTACTTCGAACGGCACCGCGTCGGCAGCAGCGAGCTGCGGCGGCGTTACTGCTTCACCAAGCTCTCCGCCAACCGCGCCCGCGGGCAGCGTCACGCCATTGACGGCGGCCGCCAACTGAGCGCGCCCCGGAACCGCGGGGGCGGCCTTCTTTTGCTTGCGACGCCAGACCAACACCATCGTCGCGATGCCGAGCAACGCGGCGACCCCCGCAGCGACCGGCCAGTACTGGCGCGTCACCGCGACCCAACGCGGGTCGGCTGCGACCGGCGGCTCTTCGATACGCGAGAACTGCGCAGCCTGCACGACTACACTGTCACCGCGTTCGGCATTGAAACCGACTGCGTTCTTGACCACCGCTTCGAGGCGCTGCACTTCCTCGGGGCTCCGCGTCACGAACACCGACTTCGCGCCACGCTGTTCCCAGCGGCCGTTCAGCAGCACCGCTACGCTCAAGCGCTGGATTTCGCCGGGCGGCGTGCTGGTCTTCTTGGTGACGCGCTCGACCTCCCAGTTGCGGGTGTGGCTCTTGCGCGTCGTTCCGCCGCCGCCGGCGGGTGGCGCGGGCGTGGGATCGCCGCCTTCCTGCGCGTCCGGCAGGTTCGTACGGGCTCCGGGAACGCCGGCGACTCCCGCTTCTTGAGCGCCGTTCAGCTCCTCGACGACGTTCTCACTGCGTAGCGCGGTCTTGCTCGGCTCGTACAGCTCTTCGGTCTTCTCGCGCGTCGAGGCGTCGAGATCCACGTTGACCCGCACGTCCGCGTTTCCGGGGCCGACCACTCGCTCGAGCTGGGCAAGCACGTCGCTCTCGAATTGAGACGCGACCAGCCGCGACTGCTCGCCATGCAGATCCGTCAGCTCTGCGGCACCCTGAGCGTCAGAAACCGGACGGTGCAGGGTCACGCCCTCCGTGCTCACCACCGAGACCCGGTCCTTCGACAGACCAGGCACCGCGGCGCTCACCAAGTGCACCACCGCAGCGATCTCGCGGCGGCCGAAAGCCGCTGAATTTCCCAGGCGAACCACGACCGACGCCGACGCGGCGTCGGTGCGCGCCGCAAATAACCGGCGTTCCGGCATCACCAAGTGCACGCGCGCCGATTTGACGCCGTCAATCGCCATCACGCTGCGTGAGAGCTCGCCTTCGAGCGCCCGGCGCAGGCTGACCTGCTGCTCGAACTCGGTCGCGCCGATCCGAGCCTGATCGAAGATCTCGAAGCCAACGCGACCGCCGCGCGGCAAGCCGCCGGAGGCGAGCTCGAGCCGCAGCGCGGGCACCCGCTCTTCGGGCACCAAAATCGCGGTCCCGCCGCTCTCGATCTGGTAGGGAACCTGTTGAGTCTTCAGCTTTTCGACGATCGCCGCGGCGTCCTCGGTCGAAAGCTCGGTGTACAGGTAGGCGTAGTGCTCGCGACTACCGATGGTTGCCACCGCCAGCACACCCACCAGCGACGCGATGGTGAGTGTCACCAAAGCGACGCGTTTGGGAGTCGACAGCTTGGCCCAGAAGGCCGCAAGTTGCTGAAAAATGGCGCGAAGTCGGTCCATCGTCTACCGGACAACCGACAGCCTTGCGAAGGCTGTGCCAGCGTGAAATCAGCAGCATCCACGCCGTTGGGGACACTTGGGCACCTTCGGGCCCGAGGCCCCAAAGTAGGAGGTGGGGCTCCGCCGGCCGGGGCGGAGGACCAAGTCCTCCAAGACCCTACCCCGTTCAAGGCAGGTCTTTGGGGCCGGGGCCCCAAAGTAGGAGGTGGGGCCCCGATCCGGCTCCGCCGGGCGGGGCGGAGGACGAAGTCCTCCGATGACAAGCAGACTAAGTCAGCGAGCGTGGTCCCCCACGCTCGCTGACTTAGTCGATGACCAGATACGACTGAATCGAGCTGAGGGGGCTTCGCACCAGCCGGTAACGCGAGAGCCCGAGCACTTCCTGCACCGCTTGGGTTTCGCCAGGGAAATCGTGCAAGTTCAGCTCATCGAAGCCCAAGACGCTGCCCTTGGTCACGCGCGGCAGCACCGCCTGCAGACACTTCTTGGTCGGCTCGTAGATGTCCATGTCGAAGTACGCCAAGGCCACCACCGTCTCGGGGTTTCGCTTGAGATACGCACCGACTTCGCGCCCCGCATCGCCCTCGATCACCTCGTACTTTTTCATGTGGGCAATCGGGCTTTCCTGCTCGTGATAGTCGAGTACGCGCCGCAAATAGTCGGCGTAGCCGGCGCTGACCGAGTAATCCCCGGACTTGAGCGCGCCGCCGTCCTTCTCGTGAAGCTTCGGAAAGCCCTTGAACGTGTCGAAGCCGATGATCTTTCGGGTGTGGTTGAAGGGCTCGTACATGGCCCGAAAGGCTTCGAACAGCGCCAGATTTTGCCCCCAGCGCACGCCAAATTCCATGATCACGCCGGGCACGTCGACGATCTTCTTGTACAGCTCGTGCATGAACAGGATGCGCGAGAGATCCTGGCGCTTGATGAACAAGCCCAGGTTCAGCAAAAGCTCGTCTTTCGGGATCGGGCAATTCTCGAACAGCTCGAAGAACTCTTCGCGGATGCTCTTCTCCACCTTCGACGGGTAACGCTTGGTGCGCTCGCTACGGCTCGCTCGCTTCATCTTTCGTGGCCCTGCCCTACTAGTTCGCTGCGCACGCCTGAACCCCAGTGTTTTCGGCGGCCGGCGGTGCTCGCCATGGTAGGGCGAGGCGCGCCGAATGGTAAAGCGGGTTAGATTTGCATGCGCCAGAGCTCGTAAAACGCGTCAATCACGCGATTTCTGACGTTTCCGAGCACACGTAGTTCGATGTCGGCCTTGCTCAGGGTGAGCATGGTCCCGTGGATGTCATCACGCTGTCCTGCGGCAAACGCCTCCCCCGCGCCCTGGGCTTCGTTGATGCGCTGGTTGGTGGACAGCGCCATGTTCTTCAGCAGCTCTTCGAACGCCGCAGCGCCGTCCGCGCCTTCGACTCCCGCGGCTTTTTCGCGCGCGGGCAAGGGCTCCAGCCGCGCGTGCGGCGCGAGCATGGGCAGAACGGGGCCTTCGATCGGCACGGCTCAGAATTCCTTCATTTCCCGAGGTCAATCGCGCTGCGGGCCATGGATTTGACCGTCTCGATCGAGGTGACACCGGCTTCGTAGGCGCGTGAAGCGGTGATCATGTTCACCATTTCCTCGACCGCGTTGACGTTCGGGTACTCCACATAGCCACCTGCATTGGCGTCGGGATGCCCGGGCTCGTAGACCATGGTCCCGGGCCGCTGGTCCTGCACGACACGCCCGACCTTGACGAGCGAAGCGCCGCCCTCGGTCGCGACCACGCCCGGGTTTAGCGGAATTGCCTCGAATACCGGGTCGAGCCGGCGATACGGCCCGCCCTGCTCGGTGCGCGTGGTCCGCGCGTTCGCCAGG
This sequence comes from Polyangiaceae bacterium, assembly GCA_035549735.1. Lineage (GTDB taxonomy): Bacteria > Myxococcota_A > Polyangia > Polyangiales > Polyangiaceae > PMG-095. The sequence continues at coordinate 15,934 of DASZQI010000065.1, forward strand.
TTCGAGGCGATGGTGTTCATTCGGATGCGCTCCGCCGAGAGACCGGAGGCCGAGATTTCGAGAGCTGAGAAAACGCCGAGCATCGATTTTACCTGGGATTTTGGCTGAAACTGCGTGAATTCAGGACGAACCTAGCGACTAGCCCTTGGCGTCGCTGGCAGCAAAGTGCAGTTGGCGAAGCTCCGCCGAGACGATGGCGGAAACCGTATCGTAGCGAAGCTGGTTCGCGGCCACCTTGGCGGCTTCGCGGTCGAGCGAGACGTAGTTACCGTCGTTGCCGACGCCCGCGGAGAGATCTTGGAACACCCTGCCGTGAAGCGGCCCCTCAGCGCCTTGCGCGCCCGGCATGTGGCCTGCTTGAGTCTTGGCCAGCTCGACGCCAAAGACCGAGTTGAAGTTGACGTCCTCGACGCGGGCCAGGTCCGACGGCTTGTATCCGGGAGTGTCGACGTGCGCGACGTTACTCGACAGGACCGAGTGGCGCTCCAAGTGGTAGTCGAGAGCCGAATGTAGGGGAGCGAGTGCGCTGAAGAAGTCGGACATCCGCTCGCAACGAGAGCACGCGGCGTGCCACTCTTTTTTCCTCAAGGCTCGCTCGCACGAACCGTTCATAAGTTTCGAATGACCCTCCTGAGTCACTGACGACCCTGACTGAGTCCAGAGCGCCCCGATTCGCTCTAACAGTCCGTTTCTTCAGTTGATTTTGCCGCTCAGGACGATTTTAGACCCAGGTCAGACCTGACCTCGTAGGTGGAGCGCGCAGAATGGCGGCAACCTGGGGTTTTTGTTGAGAAACCCCGCGTTCCGCCAAGGGGTCGACGCTGGACAGCCAAGGGTTCGACAGTTGGCGCGGGCCTTGCTGAAGGCAGTGCTCGAAAGCCAATCCCATGACGACCAACACCTTCCTCGCTGACGCCGAACTCGACGACACGAACCCCGACGCGACCTCCGGGCTGCATCCGGTTTTCGATCCGGAGTCCGAGCTCGACAGCGAGGACGAAGTGGCGGTGGAAGACGACATCACGCACGTGCGCATGCACCTCGATCGCGATGACGAGCAGAGGCCCGCGATTCGCGAGTCGACGCTGCCGAAAAGCATGACCGGCGTGGTCGGCATGTCCGAATCTCTGCTCGAAGTCTACCGCATGGTGGACCGCGTCGCCGACACGACCTGCACCATCCTCATCACGGGCGAGAGCGGCACCGGCAAGGAAAACGTGGCGCGCGCGGTTCATCGCTCGAGTCAACGCGCCGACGCCCCCTTCGTAGCCGTGAACTGCGGCGCGATTCCGGAAGCGCTGCTCGAGAGTGAACTGTTCGGCCACGCTCGCGGCGCGTTCACTGGCGCTCACCAAGCCAAGCCCGGCCGCATCGCGATGGCCCAGGGCGGCACGTTGTTCCTCGACGAAATCGGCGAGTTGCCGCTGGCGTTGCAGGTGAAGCTCTTGCGCGTGCTGCAGGCCCGCGAATACTCGCCGGTTGGTGACAACCGCGTGCTGAAGGCCGATGTACGCATCGTCGCGGCCACCAACCTGAACCTGGAAAATGCCGTGCAAGCCGGCACTTTTCGCGAGGATCTGTACTACCGCCTGAACGTCATCCACTTGGCCGTGCCGGCGCTCCGCGAGCGTCCGGAAGACGTTCCTCTACTGGTCCACCACTTCCTGGCCCGCTCCAAAGAGAAGCTCGGTCGCACGCAAGTCAACGCGGTTTCACGCGCCGCCGCGCAGCTCTTGGCCGAGTATCACTGGCCCGGCAACGTGCGCGAGCTCGAAAACACGATCGAGCGCGCAGTCTTGCTCTGCTCGACCCCGCAGATCGAACCCCGCGACCTACCGCAGCGCGTGCTCGGCCTGGGCAGCGAGAAGCGCATTGCGGCTCGCCTTCCCGACTCGGGCATCGACCTCCGGAACGCGGTGGACACCTTCGAGAATCAGCTGATCCGTCAGGCGCTCGAGCGCACTCAGTGGAACAAGAAGCAGGCGGCCGGCCTGCTCGGCCTGAATCGCACGACCTTGGTCGAAATGCTCAAGCGCAAGCGCATCACGCGCGCCGCGTGAGCGGGCCCAACTAGTTGGCCCGCGACTTGCTCTGAGTCGCACTCGCAGTGCGTCATCGCTTCTCTCCACTTGCGTTCCTCTCCACCGCCGTTGCCACGGCGCTCCTCTGTGGCGCCGGCCCCGCGCACGCCGAAGGCTGGATGATGGACACCACAGCCGCGCTCGGAACCGGCCTAGAAGGCGGGGATCCGGGGGGCGGCGATATCGAGTGGCGGCGCGCCCGCACTCGGCTACTAGCTGGCTTCGACCTTCGTTCGGACGAGTCGGAGGAGCAGTCTCTGGGCGTGCGTGCCTTCGCCGAGCTCGAGCGGCGCGGCGGAGTGGGCGGTGAAGTTCGGTACGAGCGCTGGCTCGGGCGCGCCTTGGGCGGCTACGTGTTCGCGACCGGGCTGATCGCGCCCGAAACCCTGGTCGGGGCCGGCTTTGGCGCGACCTTCGTTATCCCCTTCGGTAAGCGCGTGGGCTTCGCCATCGAGCCGGCCTTTGCCGCACTGCCGCTCGGCAGCGACGTGCCCGACGGCACCGTCGTGATGTGGGCAACGCTCTCGCTCGGGGTACGAGTCGGCCTATGACGCAGCACGCGCGCTGGTTCTTCGGGTCGCTACTTGCGGTATGGAGTCTGACGGGCCCCGGTGCTTGTAAAGGTGGCGCTCAGTGCCTGCGCAACACCGACTGCACGCGCGACGAGCGCTGCGACCTCGGCACCTGCGTCATTAAATCGACGCCGGGGAGCGGACTTGGTGACGCTGGCGCCGGCGATCAGCCGAGCACGACCGGGGGCCGCGTGAACTCGAGCGGCGGTCGCGCTTCCAGCGGAGGCCGCATCGGAAGCGCCGGAAGCGCCGGAAACGGCGGAGACGGCGGAGACGGGGGCGCTGCCGGCGCTGCCGGCTCGTCCGGCTGAGGCGAGCGTTCGAGCGACCCGCGGGCTGGCACCCGAGTTGCAACCAAGAGTCTCGGAGCCCCAATGTTCCGATCTCTACATATCGCCGCAACCGGGATGGCCGCGCAAGAAACGCAGCTCGAGACCATCTCCAACAACATCTCGAACGGCAACACTGTCGGGTACAAGAAGCAGCGGACCGACTTCCAGGACCTCTTGTATCAAACGGTGCGCGCGGCGGGCTCCGCCACTGGTGAGAACACGGTTTCGCCGACCGGCCTGCAGCTGGGCTCCGGCGTGCGCGTGGTCAGCACCTCGCGCGTGTTTTCGCAGGGCTCGATTCTGACCACCAACAACCCGCTCGACGTCGCCATCGAAGGCGACGGATTCTTCGTGGTCCAACAGAACGACGGCAAGCCCGCGTACACGCGCGCCGGCGCGCTGCGCACCGATCCGCAGGGCCGCGTCGTGACCCCCGAGGGGATGCCGCTCGACCCGCCGGTCACCATCCCGCAAGGCGCGACCAACGTCGCCATCGCCGCGAACGGCAAGGTCACCTGCACGCTCCCGGGTGAAACCGCGCCCGCCGAGGTCGGCCAGATCCAGACCGCGAGCTTCATCAATCCCGCGGGATTGCAGGCGATTGGGCACAACCTGCTGGTTCCGAGCTCCGCCAGCGGAGACGCCCAGGTGGGCGACCCGGGCACCGACGGCCGCGGCGCGCTGCTGCAAGGCGCCACCGAGCAGTCGAACGTCGACATCGTCGAAGAAATGATTGGGATGATCAGCGCGCAGCGCGCGTACGAGATCAATTCCAAGGTGATCACCACGGCGGACGACATGCTGCGCGCCGCCACCCAGATGAGATGAGCGTGATGCAGTCGACGCTTCGCAGTTGGTGTGTGGGCCTGGCGCTTTCAGCGCTGGCTTCCGCCGCGCTCGCCGAACCGATTCGGCTGATCGACAGCTCGCGCGTACGCCTCGCCGATTTGGCCGACAACGTCAACGCCGAGCTCGGGGAGGTCGATCTCGGTCCAGCCCCCCCGCCCGGCGGCTCGCGCCTGTTCGCGCGCGAAGACCTGCGGCGAGAGCTGCGAGCGCAAGGGCTCGATATCGCGCGCATCAAGCTGCCCGACGTGGTGCGAGTGCAGAGCGCCTCGCGCCGCTTCTCGCCCGCCGACATCGACGCCTTGGTGCGTGCCCCTCTGACCTCGGCCCTGCCCGCGGGCGTGGTGCTGAGAGAACTCAAGATCTCCAAAGGAATCGTGGCCTCGCCGCGCATCACGGTTGGTGAGACACGCGTTCCGAAACTGGCGCGCCGGCCCGGCACCGCCACGCTGACCGCCAGCGTCGAGCTGCTCCGCGACGGTGAAGTGAGCGCGCGCTTACCCGTGACGCTGATCGTGGAAGTCAGCGAACGGGCGGCAACGCCTCCGGTCGACAAGGGCGCACGCGTCGATCTGGTGATTGCGCGCGGCTCGGCGCGCATCAGCGCGGGTGGTATCGCGCTCGAAGCGGCCGAGATCGGCGAAGTGGCCTCGTTCAAGGTCAGCACCACGCAAAAGGTGCTCCGTGCGCGGGTCGAGTCGGCCACGCGCGCGGTCGTGGTGACGCCATGAGAGCTTCCCCGCTCCTTTCACTGGCGCTGCTCGCCAGCACGCTCTCGGCGGCCTGCGGCCCGGCGCACATCGCGCCGTTCACTCCCCGACACCGCAAATTCGAGGCGGGTGAATACGCTGCCACTCAAAAGGGCTCACGCCCTGCCACCGGCTCCATTTACAGCGAGGCCCAACCGGGCTTTTTGGAAGATACGCGCGCGCTCCGCGTCGGCGACATCGTCCTGATCCGCATCAACGAGCACGCGGACGCTCAGGGTGGCGCTACCACGAACCTCAAGAAGGGCAGCTCGCGTGAAGCAGGGGTCGACGCGATGCTCGGCCTGGTGCCTGCCATCAAGAGCGCCTACCCCGACATCGATCCGACCAAATTGCTCTCGCTGGCCTCGAAGTTCGACTTCAACGGCGAAGGCACGACGCAGCGCGCCGGCACGCTCAATGCGTTGATCGGCGTGCACGTGAAGCAAGAGCTGCCCAACGGCGATCTGTACGTCGAAGGCACCAAGGTGGTCATGATCAACCATGAAGAATACCACCTGTACATCTCAGGTGTGCTCCGGCCTTCCGACATCGACCCCGACAACACCGTGGATTCTTCTCTGATCGCCGACGCGCGGGTCGAGTTCACCGGCCGCGGCGACATCGACGATCAAGTGAATCGCGGCTGGCTCACCAAACTTCTCGATTTCATCAACCCCTTCTGATTCCGACCATGGACAAGCGCGACGAGGCATTTTTTGCGGATGACAACGAGGCCGAGCTGCCCGAGCCGAGCCTCGCGGAAACGCGGGAAATGACCAAGTACCGCGAGCCTTTGCAGCCGGAGGCCGGGTGAAGCGAATGGCTCGCTCCGCGCTCTTCGCGCGTATCGTGGCTGGCTTTGCGCTGAGCGCGCTGCTCGCGTGGGCGCCGAACGCACGCGCCGATCGGCTGCGTGACTTGTGTGACGTGGTAGGCGCCCGAGACAACCAACTGGTCGGCTACGGCATCGTGACCGGCCTGAACGGAACCGGCGACGACCTCACCGCGCCGTTCGCCATGCAGTCGTTGCGAGCGCTTTTGCGGCGCCTCGGCGTGCAGGTGGACGGCAAGCAGATGCGCCTCAAGAACATCGCCGCCGTGATCGTGACCGCGAACATTCCAGCGTTCGTGCGCAATGGGTCGCGCCTGGACGTGACCGTCTCCTCGATTGGCAACTCGAAGTCACTGCGCGGCGGTGTGCTGATTCAAACGCCCCTGCGCGGCGCGGATCGCAAGACCTACGCGGTCGCACAGGGCGCGATCTTGCTGGGCGGATTCTCCGCCGGCAGCGGTGGCAGCTCGGTGCAAGACGGCGTCACGACCACTGCTCGCATTCCGAACGGGGCCCTGGTCGAGCGTGAAATTCAGACGGCCTACGCGGCTGGCGGAAAGCTCACTCTTTCCCTCAAAAACCCAGACTTTTCGACCGCTCAGCGCATTCTCATGGCGCTCGAGAAGGACCTGGGCAAAGGCGCTGCGCGCGCTCTCGATGGGGGCGCGATCGAAGTGACCGCTCCCAAGGCCCTGGCAGAAAAGCCGGTCGAGCTGATGGCGCGCCTGTCCGACCTGGAGGTCGACCCGGTCGCCTTCGCCCGAGTCGTGATCAACGAGCGCACGGGCACCGTGGTCGCTGGCGGAGACGTACGTCTATCCCCCGTCGCTATCGCGCAAGGTGGCATCACCATCAGCGTGCAGGAGACTCACGAGGTGAGTCAGCCCGGTGTGCTCTCGGGTGGTCAGACGCGCGACGTGAAGAACGCCGAAGTCAAAGCGGAGGAGCAGAAGCCCGCCGCCGCGCTCACCTACCTAGGTGGTGCGACCACGCTCGCCGATGTCGCCCAAGCACTCTCCACCTTCGGCGTGTCGCCGCGTGAATTGGCGAGCATCCTGCAAGCCTTGAAGGCCGCTGGCGCGCTACGTGCAGAGGTGATTATCCAATGAACCCGCTGACCGCAATTTCGAACGCCGGCGCCGCCCCCGAGGCGAGCGCCACGCGTGCCGAGCCGCGGCCCGAAGTTCTGCGCGCTGCGCGCGAGTTCGAAACCATCTTTCTGCGCTCGCTGCTGGGGTCGCTCGAAAAGACCACCAGTTCGGGTACCAGCGGAAGCATGAAATCCGGCCAGTCGACCTACGGGTCGATGGTCGTAGGCGCCCTGGCCGATTCGATGTCGGGGGCTGGAGGAATTGGTCTGGCCGAAGTCATCGCCAAAGCCATGACGCAAGCGGAATCCGCGCCAAAAGGGGGCAAGACCGGCCCATGAAGCGCATCGCAAATGATTTGCTCAAGGGTGTCAAAAGCCTGCCGTTCAAGGGGTTGAGATTCCCCAGGTCGGGCTTGGTCCCGGCCACCCTTCGGAGGCCCGCATGAAAGGCATCACCGGCAACCCAGCGCTCGACGCATACAACCGCATGGCCATCAGCCCTGTGGGTGTAGCGCGCCCAGTCCAGCGACCTGAAGCCAACGCGCCCGCAGCGCAAGGCGGCGATCAGGCAGCTCAAGTCACCATCTCCTCCCGTGCTCGCGACCTAGCCACCGAATCGGCTGGCCAGGGCGTGGACACGGCCAAGGTCGAGAGCCTCCGCGCGCAAATCGCGGAAGGTACTTACCGCAGTGATCCCCAGAAGATCGCCGCGAGGATGATCGAGCAGCTCGGCTAACCGAAACGAAAGGCGCAACCTGACTTAGGTCAAGGCGCGCAACTGTAGCGATGGAAGACCCCAACAACGACGAACTCGATCGCACTCTCGCAGAACTCGAAGCGCTTCATCTTCGAGAGACCGAAGTTCTCCGCACCATGAATCGTGCGGCGTTGGACGACGTTACGGCAGAAAAGGAGCGCCTGAGCGAGCGCCTGCGCGAAGTGCGCACGCGTACCCAGCTCGAGCCCCGGCACCGGAGCGCGCTCGAGCGCTTGCGTAGCCGCGCGTCGCTGAACCAGCTGCTCTTGGTGCACGCCCGCGACGCGGTGCGCACCGTCCTGTCTCAGGCGACGGGGGCCTCCTTCGAGGGCCTGCCCAGCAATCGCAAACTCTCCGCCCAGGAGGGCATTCGCCTGAACGTGCGGGGCTAAATGGGCAACATCTCTCAACTCCTCAACACCGCACGCGACGCGCTCAGCGCGCAGTCGTACGGCATCGGCGTCACCGGCCAAAACCTGGCCAACGTGAACACGCCTGGCTACGTGCGGCGCGAGGCGATGCTCGAAACGCGTGCTCTCGGCACGCAAACGACGGGCACCGTGCAGGCCACCGGCCTGCGCCGCGTCACCGACCAATTCCTGGAGCGGCGGCAGTACGAGTCGACCGGGCTGTCCTCAGCGGCTCAGGAACACGACAACCGTCTGGCTTCGCTGGAAGCCTTGTTCAACGATGCGGCCGGCACGGGCCTCGGCTCGGCCGTCAGCGCGATGTTCAACTCGTTCTCGGCGTTGGCCGCGAACCCTTCGGACCTCACCGTCCGTCAGAGCGTGCTCGACAGCGCCGGCGCTCTCTCGCAGCGCGTGCGTGACACCGCGGACACCATCGCGCAAAGCCGCGCGGATCTGCTGCATGACGCGCAGAGCACGACCACGCAGATCAACGACAGCGCGCGCGCCATCGCCCGGCTCAACGCACAAATTTCGGCGGCCGAGGCCCAAGGTGAAGACGCTGCGGATCTGAAGGATCAGAGAAACCGCATGCTGCTCGACCTGGCCAGCATGGTCGACGTGCGCACCATCAACTCCGGCGGCAGCATCGTCGTGCAGGCCTCGGGCGCGACCCTGGTCGACGGCGCCGACGCGCGCCAGCTGAGCGTCGACCTCGACGGCGCCGGCAAGCTGCGCATCTTGGCGTCCCGCGACGGTGGCCAACCGAGCGAGGTGACCCAGTTCTTGACCGGTGGAAAGCTCGCCGGCATTCGCGAAACCCGGGACGTGGATCTGTTCGAGGTCGGCCAAAAGCTGGACGCCTTCGTGTTCGACGTCGCGACGGCGGTAAATCAGCAGCACCAGCAAGGCTTTGGCCTGGACGGCGGCACGGGTCGCGACATCTTCGCGGTCAGCACCGTGCCCGAGGGTGCTGCGCGCAGCCTGCAAGTCAGCGCCGATGTATTCGCCAAGCCGGAAGCGCTGGCCGCGTCGGAGTCGGCGAGCACCCTGCCCGGCGGCTCGGGCAACGCCGCGCTGCTCTCGGGCCTCGGTAGCGCGCCGATCGTGTTCGGCAATAGCCGCTCGGTCGGCCAAGCCTACGGCGACATCGTGGGCGACGTCGCTTCTCGCAAGGCGACCAGCAAGACCATGCTCGAGTCGCGCGAGGCGATCGCCGCGCAGATCGACGCGATGCACGAGGCAATGAGCGGCGTGTCGCTGGACGAGGAGTTCGTGAACCTCACCAAGTTCCAGCGCGCCTACGAAGCCTCGGCCCGCCTTCTCACCACCGCCGACGAGCTCTTGCAAGAGCTCATCAACCGCGTCGGTCGCTAACGAGAGATCCCCGTATGCGAGTCACCGACGGCATGAAGTACAACGAGGTCCAGCGCAATCTGGCCCGCCTGCAGAGCGAGAACGCGGATGCGTCGCGCCAGGCCTCGACCGGACTGCGCATCGGCAATCCCTCGGACGACCCGATCGGCGCAGCCGAGCTCGCGCGCCTGTCGGCGTCGCTTGGCACCGCGTCTGCGCACCGAAACACGATCAAGGCCGTGCATGGGGACGCGGAGCTCGCCGAGTCGACTCTCGCGCAAGCCTCGGATTTGATGACGCGGGCCCGGGAGATCGCCATGCAGGGCGCGAACGATTCGCTGAGTGCGGACGATCGCGCGGCGCTCGCTACCGAGGCCAAAAACCTGAAATCCGGGATGTTGCAGCTGGCCAACACGCGCGGCACGAAGGGCTACCTGTTCGCGGGCAGCAAGACCGACAAGGCCGCTTTCGACGTGAACGGGCTCTTTCAGGGCGATGACGTGGAGCAGACGGTGGACGTGGGCGGCAGCACGCCCACCGCGGTCAGCGCGAGCGGCGCCAAAGCGTTCACCGTAGCCGGTGGCCGCGATGTGTTCGCGGATCTCGATGCACTGGCGAATGCACTTTCGACCAACGATCGCACGGCCATCGCAGCTACGCTCGACCAGGTAGAGGCTTCGCAGAAGCAGATAACCAGCGAGCGCGCGCGCAACGGCTTGATCGTCGCCAAACTCGACAGCACCGACAGCGTGCTGGATCAGCTCGGGGTCGACCTGGGCAAGCGCGAAGCCGACGTCGGCGCAGCCGACCCGTTCGAAGCCTATTCGCGCATGACGGTGCTCGGGCAATCCTTGCAGCGCGCCGTCCAGGTCTCGCGTCAAGTGCTCGACGCGACCAACTACTGGAACAGCTGAACAGCGCTCAGCGCTGAGATCGCCTGAGTTCCTGCGCGCTCGGCGCCCTTTCCGGCGCGCGCGCGCACGCGCTGACCAGGCTAATTCGCTAGCACGCCGCGCGGCGTCGCTTGGCACACTCGATGCAAACTCGAGCGCCAAGCATGTTGATCATCGCTCGCCGCAAGGGCCAACGCATCGTTATTGGGCCCGATATCGAGATCTTCGTGACCGAAGTCACCCGAGGCTCGGTCAAGATCGGCATCGTTGCGCCCAGCAATACGGCGATCCTGCGCGGGGAACTGCGCGACGCCGTCGAAGCCGCCAACATCGCGGCCACCGAAACCATCGCTGATCCGGCGGCATTACCGCTGGCTTTGCCAGACGGCGCGGGGCCCTGGGAGAAACGTTCATGAGCCTGACCTGGGCTCGTCAACCGGATGGCATCCCGGAGCGTCAAAGCGAAGACACGGGCTTCGGTTCAGGCACGCTGCGCTCGAGCAAGAATCTCGCGGCTTCGTTCCTGGCAGAGAATCTCGCGCACTTGAAGCTCGCTCCACTCACCTTGGACGCAGTGAACGCCGCAATGGCTAGCGGCGAGCTATGCGAGCGCAGCGCGGGCGAACCGGCTCTACTCTCGAAAGAGCACGTGCTCGGCGGGGCGCTGAGTGACGCCGAACTTCAGCGCAGCGTCGACGGCGACCATGACGCGCTGTTCGTCGTGTTCGGCGTTGGGCTCGGTCACACAGCGCGCGCGCTGCGTGCGGTCACCGAAGCGCCGATCGTGATCTTCGAGCCCGATCCGAGCGTGCTGCGAGCCCTGCTCGAGCTCGGGCCCAGCGATCTTTCCGACTTCGACATCGTTTGCACGACCCATGACCTCATACAAATCTGGACCACCGTCTTCTCAGGGCGCCGTACTGCGGCTCTCGTCCACACCCCCGGCTATGTCGCCGCCTATCCCGACGAGGCAGCCCATCTTCGGACGACGCTGGCCGAGCTGGTTCAGCGCAGCAGGGTCAACGACCAGACACACCGATTGCGCGCGCGGGACTGGGTCGCGGACGTGCTCCAGAATGTCGAGCTGCTCCGCGAACACCCCGGGATTTTGGCACTCGCTGGGAAGTACCGCGGTGTGCCGGCGTTTATCGTCGGTGCCGGCCCGTCACTCGGTAAGAATGGGCACCACCTCGTACAGGCCGCGAAAAAAGGCCTCGTCTTCGCCGCCAACTCCAGCGCCCGCGCGCTAGACAAACTCGGCGTGGAGCCGCAAGTGCTCTGCTGCATCGAGTCGATCGACGTCTCACACCTGTTAGAAGACGTCAGCTTCATCGATCGAGTCGCGCGCGCGTTTTCGCTGTCGGCTCACCCACGCACGCTGCGCACCGGAAAGGGCCCGCTGCTGCCGGTGTGGGAAGCCATCCCGCAGCTGGCGCAGCCCTTGAATCAGCTCACTGGCTACCCCGGCGTGCCCATCAGCGGCAGCGTCTCGACCCTGGCCTTCGCGCTCGCGCAGCGGCTCGGCTGCTCGCCGATCGTGTTCGTAGGGCAAGATTTGGCCTACAGCGACGGCCGCGCGTACGCCGCCGGCACACCCTACGAAAATTCGCGCGTCGCGGTCAGCAAAGACGGGCGTTCGATCGAGCTCGATTGGTGCCCCACCGTGAAGAGCACGCATCGCGGCGCCGGTCGCACGATCCACGACAGCGAGCCCTTGGAGGAAGCCACGGCTTGGGGCGGCGAAGGCAAGGTGATGACCACCATCGGCTTCTCCGCGGTGCGAACCTGGCTCGAAGGTGCCTCGGTCATTTTGGGCCGCGAGCTCCCCGACTTGCGCCTGGTGAATGCCACTGAGGGCGGCGCGCGCATCGCAGGCTTCGAAGAGAAAGCGCTCGCTGACCTGCTCCAGGAATTTCCGGATCGCAACATCAGCGCGGCAGACTTGACCGAGCTCGCGAGGGCCAACCGGCCGCTGCCCACGCAGCGCCAGATCGCGGACTGGGGCGAGACGCAGGCCAAAGCGGTCGCGTCCGCGCGTCACTCCGCGAGGCGCGTTTGCCGCCTGGCCAGCACCACCCTTTCGGCGATTCGGCAAGGCAAGGGCAACGTCAGCACGCGACTGTCGCGCCTGGACGCGGCCGAGCGCGAGCTCAGCCGACGCGTCGCCGACGCCCCGTTGCTCGACGCTTGGTCCTGGGCCGACGTCGATCGCGTCATGCAGGAGCGTGTCGCTCCCGACACGGACGCCCAAAAAGCTGCAGAAGCCTCGTTGGCTTTCGAAGAACGATTCGGCGCGGTCATCGATCGTTCTGCCCACGAGCTCGAAACCGACCTCCGACAACTCAGCAAGCGACTACGCACGACCGGCTAGGCAGGCAAAAGGAACCCCACATGGCGATCTCGATTCAAACCAACGTCTCATCTCTCGAAACCCAAAAGGCACTCGGCAAAACCCAGTCGATGCTGAACAAGAACTTCTCGCGCCTCTCCAGCGGCTTCCGCATCAATACCGCCGCGGACGATGCGGCTGGTTTGGCCATCAGCGAGAGCATGAAGACCCAGATTCGGTCCTACGTGGTGGCCGAGCGCAACAGCAATGACGCGCTGTCGATGACGCAAACCGCGGAGAGCGCGCTCGGCGAGATGCACAACATCCTCGGCCGCATGCGCGAGCTGGCCATGCAGGGCGCGAACGGCAGCATGACCAGCACCGATCGCGGTTACCTGAACACCGAGTTCATGGCCCTGCAGGAGGAAATGCAGCGCATGCAGCACTCGGCCAAGTTCAACGGCCGCGAGCTGATCGCGTCTGCTCCGAGCTCGATCACCTTCCAGATCGGCCTCAACAACACCGCCTCGGACCAGATCACGCTGACCTTCGGCGGGCTCGGCCTGACCACGCTGCTCGCCGCGAGCACGGCGGTGTCCGGCATGACCACCGGCAACGCGCTCACCGCGCTCGGCCGCATCGATGAAGCGCTGACCACCATCTCCACCAACCGCGCCAAGTACGGCGCGACCATGAACCGACTGGAGGTCGCGGTGTCATCGATTCAGACCATGCGCCTGAACCTGTCGGCCGCGAACTCGCGCATTCGTGACGTGGACGTGGCCGAAGAGACTGCGTCGCTCAGCCGCAACCAAATCCTCTCGCAAGCCGGCGTGTCCGTACTCGCGCAGGCGAATCAGCTGCCGCAGCTCGCACTCAGCCTGCTGAAGTAGTCGTCCGCGCGCCATGGTTCCACACGAGCGCCCGTGTCCCACACCCTGCGCTGGGTGCGCCCGATATCGGCGCACCCAGCGACCTAGCCGCACGCGCTCGAACAATTTTCTCAAGGTCTCGGCTCATACTCCGTTCCTTGGATACCGAAGGGCAATGACGCCCGGACCCGGCTCACGCCGGATCACACTCCAGGAAGGAGTCATCCATGGCACTAACGATCCAGACCAACGTATCCGCACTCACTGCACAGAAGAACCTCGGCGCGAACCAGAAAATGCTCGCGGGCAGCTTCCAGAAGCTGTCCAGCGGTTTCCGTGTGAACACGGCAGCCGACGACGCCGCAGGCCTCGCTGTCAGCGAGAGCATGAAGTCGCAAATTCGCTCGTACACGGTTGGCGAGCGCAACGCGGCGGACGGTATCTCGATGGCGCAGACGGCGGAAGGCGCCCTCGGCCAGGTGCACGACGTTCTCGGCCGTATGCGAGAACTGGCCATGCAGTCGTCCAACGGCAGCATGACCTCGACCGACCGCACCAACCTGGACACCGAGTTCGCCTCTCTGAAGGCGGAAATCGGCCGCATCCAGGACTCGGCGAAGTTCAACGGCAAGCAATTGGTGGCCGTCTCTGGCGAGACCATCAAGTTCCAGGTCGGCCTGAACGCCACGGCGTCGGACCAGATCTCCGTCACCTTCGGTGGCGTGAATCTGTCCTCGCTGCTCGCCACCGCCAGCAGCGTTGCCGACTTCTCGGCCGCGCAAGCTGCGCTCAGCAACATCGACACCTCGATCCAGAGCGTGTCGAACTCGCGTGCCAAGTTCGGTACCGCGATGAACCGCCTCGAAATCGCGACCAGCAACATTCAGACGATGCGTCTGAACCTGTCGGCCGCGAACTCGCGTATCGTCGACGTCGACGTCGCGACGGAGACCGCGGCGATGTCCAGGAACCAGGTGCTGTCGCAAGCCGGCGTCTCGGTCTTGGCGCAAGCCAACCAGCTGCCGCAGCTGGCCTTCGGCCTCCTCCGCTAGTCCTAGTAACGGTAGGCGAACCAGAGAACAGGCTCGCGCGCCGCCACTCCCTCGGGGGATTGACCGGCGCGTGGGCCCAGCCTGGGTGGCGAACTCCGAGTTCATCGGAGACCGTCACCTTGCGGCTGTTTGTGGCCTCGCGCTCGCGCGCACCCGTAAAGGACCAAGTGTAAGATGGCTGGCACTATTTCATTCGGCGGAATCGGGTCCGGGATGGACACCGAGGGCATCGTCACCGGTCTGGTCAGCGCCAGCAGTGGCAGCCTGAACACGCTGAAGAGTCGCGCCTCCGACGCGGACTCGGCCGTCTCCACACTGTCCAGCGTCAGCGGTCTGCTCGCCACGCTCCAGAAATCGGTCGACGCGCTGGCCAACGCGCGTGACGTCGGGAGCTACACCGCGTCTTCGTCGAGCTCCGCCCTGGCGGTCAGCGCCAACGGCACGGCGCTGCCCGGAGCCTTCAACGTGAAGGTGACCGCGCTCGCCCAGGAACAACGTAACTATTCCACGACTTTCAGCTCGATGAGCACGGGCCTCGGGCACACCGGCACGCTCACGCTTCAAGTGGGCACCGGCACCGCGGTCAACGTCAACATCGAAGCAACCGACACCCTCGACGGCATCGCGGCGAAAATCAACGCCTCGGGCCAACGCATCTCCGCCTCCGTCTTCAACGACGGCACGAACTACCGACTCCAAGTCCGTGGCCTCGACACCGGCGCCGCCAACACCCTCACCTTCGGCGGTGCCGAAGCGGCCGCCCTGGGCCTCGACGCCTCTGGCTCGAAGGTACAGTCCGCCCAGGACGCGTCGCTCGAAATCGATGGTTTCGTGGTCAAGCGCCCGACCAACCAGGTGTCCGGCGCGATTCAGGGCGTCACGCTCGCGCTCACCGACGTGACGACCACGCCGGCGACCGTGCGCGTGCAAGGCGACCCAGCCGGGCTACAGACCAAAGTTCAGGCGGTTGTCGACTCGTACAACGCGGTGCTCAACAAGATTCACCAGGTCGCAGGCTACGGCACGACCAAGGGCACGAACGCCGCGCTCCAAGGCGACTCCGCCCTGCGCTCGATCACCGACCGTCTGCAAAGCGCGCTGACGACCAAGGTCGGCACCGGCGCCTATCAAACGCTGAGCACGATCGGCCTCACCTCGAACCGCGACGGCACGCTCAAGCTCGACTCCAGCAAGCTCAGCGCGGCGCTCCAGAGCGACGCGGCCGGCGTCGCCACGCTGCTCGCGGGGCCCACGGGCGGCCAGGGCGTGATGGACATCGTGAGCGACCTGACCAAGAGCTTCACCGGCGCGAAGGGCACGATCTCACTGCGCTCGGATTCGCTCGGGAGTCGCGCCAAGTCCCTGCGCGACGCAGCGGATCGCGAGCAAGAGCGGCTCAACCGCTACGCAGACGCGCTGCGCAAGCAATTCACGGCGATGGACACCTCGGTCGCAGGCAGCAACGCCCAGATGACCTACATTAACCGAATATACGGTTAGCCGTTTGATCGGTTCGTACCGGACCAGAGCACATGCTCGAAATTGCAGCCAATCGCTACACGCAGATCCGCAACGCGACCTCCACTCCGGGGGAGCTCTTGCTCGCCCTCTACGACGGCCTGTTCCGCTTCGTAAACGGGGCCAAGATCGCGATCGAAAAGAAGGATTTGCGCATCGCTCGCGAGTTGCTCTCCAAAGCCTACGCGATAACTTCGGAGCTTTACATCGCGCTCGACCACGACGTGGCGCCCGAGCTCTGCCAGCAGCTCGAGGGCGTGTACGGCTTCGCGATGGATCGCATCACGCTGGCCTCGCGCAAGGGCGACGCGGCCCCGCTGGACGAGGTCATTCGGGTGCTCACTCCCCTGCGCGAAGCTTGGCAGGTCGCGGTGCCGCAAGCCCAGCGCGAACTCGCCGAAGGGCAAAAGTAAGATCATGACCACCAATCCCGTTCCCGCGATGGTGAGTCCCGAGGCAGCGCCGATCTACACTCCGTCCGCGCGGCGCGGCGCGTTCCTCGCGAGCTTCACCGATGGCCACAGCCTCGAGGTGGAACCTGGTCGCGCGCGGCTCTATCCAGGCCTGCGCGGCGAAGCGCCGTCGATGGCTGCGTTCTACGACGCCTTCGCCGATTTCGTCGGCCATGGCCGGGTGCTCGACGCGGGCTGCGGCGCCGGCATCGGCAGCGCACGCCTGGCGGCGCGCGGCCTGTCGGTGCTGGCCGTCGACCGCGATCCGATTGCGCTCACCTTTGCGCGACGTCAGGCGCCCGCTGCCGAACACCAGATGAAAGATCTGGTCGCGCTGGAGCTCGACTCAGCGTTCGACGGCGCTATCGTGGCGGATGTGCTGAGCCACGCGCTCGAGCCGGAGGCCGCTCTGCTTTCGATCGGGCGCGCGCTGCGCCTGGGCGCGCCGCTCCTCGTGGCCGAACCGGCTGCACACGTGTCACAGCGCCTGAGCGTGCCGCAACGGCGCGCGTTCTCGGTTGGGCGGCTGCGTTCGCTCTTGTGCAGGACCGGCTTCGAGGTCGACGCCGTAATCTGTGACCGAGTGCCGTTCGTGGCCCTGCTGGCGACTGCCCGGGATCGCACGGTCGCGGACGCGTTCGCCTCGGCGTACGCCTGCGCAGCCGAAGGTGATTTGAATGCCGCGCTCAGCGCGCTCGCCGCGGCGCGGGCCACCGGCAGGAGCCAGGTCGACCTCGAGGTGCTGCTCGCCGAAACCGAGCTGTTCCTGGCCTCGGGCCAAGGCGACCGCGCGGCAGCAGCTTGCTTTCAGGCTCGCAAGCTGGCCCCCAATGACGCCCGACCGCTGGTCGGGCTCGGCCGCATCGCGCTCAGCAGCGCTGGACCTTCGGATGCCCTGCACCTGGCGCTCGACGCGCTCCGTCACGACATCACCGAGCCCACCGCCTATGCGCTGGCGGCCATCGCGGCCGATGCGCTCGGTCATCCCGACGCCTTCACCGCCTGGCGAACCGCTGGCAACCTCGCGCCCGACGACGCGGTGGTGGTCGGCGAGCTAGCGCGCTCGGCGGCCGCGCGCGGCGATCACGCGCTCGCGCTCGCCAGCCTCGAACGACTCGAAGGCTATGGGGCGACGCTCGAGGCAGAGCACCACGTCACGCGCGCCTGGCTATTGATCGCGGCTGGACGTCGCAACGACGCCGCCGTGGAAGCGCGAATCGCGGCCGCCAAACAGGCGAATCCAGCGGATTTGCTGGCACTCGAGCAAGCCATCGCGAAGGGCTAGCTCGACCCTTCGGCCCTTCGACCCGTTAGCCCTTCAGCACCGACAGCGCTTCGTCGCGCGTGCGCGTCAGCTTGGCCCACATCGCGCCCAGGACGTCGCCGGAA
This sequence comes from Polyangiaceae bacterium, assembly GCA_035549735.1. Classification (GTDB taxonomy): domain Bacteria; phylum Myxococcota_A; class Polyangia; order Polyangiales; family Polyangiaceae; genus PMG-095. The sequence continues at coordinate 33,461 of DASZQI010000065.1, forward strand.
AAACCGGCGTATTGAGCCGACTCGTCTTCCGCGAGCGAACGCAAGAACTCTGGCTCCGGCACCAAACCGCGCCCCGCTTGCGCGTCGATGCGATCAGCCAAACGAATCAGCGCCACTACCAGCCCGAGATCACCGCCCGCGGCGAACGCTCGCCCGGGCTGATGGTGCCAGGCGACCGCACGCGCGACGTCGGGGGGTAAGCGCCAGTCGGTAATGACGTGCGCGCCCAGAATGGCGTGATCGTAACCGGTGAGCTCCCGCTCCAGCAGATGAACGCGATCCGGTGTTTCCAAGAGCTCCGGATCCATTTGCTCATAGCGCGGTTCGCCGGCCTGCATCATCAGCAGTCTTCCGATGTCGTGCATCAAACCGGCTAGAAACACGTTCTCGGCCCCAGCGTGACGCCACTCCACTGCCAGAATGCGCGCGATGGCCGCCACGCCCGCGCAATGGTCGCGTACGCGCAGGCCGAGCCCTTGCACGTCCGAAAACATGCCAAACACCGCGATTCCGGCCACCATGTCGGCCACGTTGCGGTTACCGAGGCGCACCACCGCTTCCATCACCGTGCCGCAAGGCCGGGTCGGCGCGTAGAGCGCGGAGTTTGCGACGCGGAGTAGGCGCGAAGCCAACGCCGGATCTTGCTCCAGCACCGCCGCCACGCGCTGCCGAGATTCATCGGGGTTTTGCAGCATCAACAGCGCGCGCGACAGCACGAGCGGAAATGGCTTGAGCCCGGTGGCAACACCGAGCGCGGCGGCCAGCGAGCGCGAAGCTTCCTGCTCGGTTCGCTCGGGATCGTCGTCTCCGAACCAAAGCTCTTCGATGACGTTCTGAGCGAGCCGATGTTCGCCCGCGCGGGCGGTGCTTTGGGTACTCCCGCCGGGAGTCATTCCGCAGCCTCGCGCGAACCCTCGGCCTCCGCAAGGTTATTCACGCCCGCAAGCACCGCTTCCACGATTTCGCAGATGCTGTGCCAGGCGAGCAGGTGAAGCTCCTGAATGCGCGGCGTCGACGGGTGCGGCGCGCGAAACGCGAGATCGGCGCGATCCGCCACCGCCCCGCCCTTTTCGCCCACGAACGCGATCGTTTGGGCCCCTCGCTCACGAGCCGCCTCGAGCGCGCGCACGACGTTCGGGGAACGCCCACTCGTGCTGATGCCCACGACCACGTCGCCCGGCCGTGCCAGCGCTCGCACCTGGCGGGCGAAGACGTCGGCGAATTCCCAGTCGTTGCTGACTCCGGTGAGAATCGACGTGTCGGTGGTCAGGGCAATCGCGGCGATCGGCGCGCGCTCGAGCGCGAAACGACCCACGAATTCCGCCGCAACGTGCTGCGAATCGGCTGCGCTACCGCCGTTTCCGCAAATCAACAGCTTGCCGCCGGCGCGAAAACAGCTGCTCAGCGCGCTCGCGATTTCCGACAAGACCGGAAGCGAGTGCGAGTACAGCCGCTGATGCGCAGCGATGCTCTCTTCGACGATTTCGAGCAGGCGCTTTTCTGCGCGCATCCGCTCCGAAAGCGAGTCGCGCGCGGTGAGTAGGATATTCACCGCTTCGGCGACCGCGCCTGAACCGCCGTGCGCCTGCAAAGTGCGACGCGCGGCCGCGCGCGCCTTGGGCGATGCGTCCGCCGGAGCGAGCGAAAACCCGACGTCCGGAAAAGCCAGGGCATCGCGATCCGCGTCACCCACGAAACACACCAGCGAAGGCAACACGCCCAGGCGCTCGCACAGCTGGCGGATTCCGACGCGCTTGTCTTTGGCGCCCGAGATCACGCAATCGGCATTCACTTTCTGCGCGATTGCCTCGACCAGCGGCCCGTGTTCGCCCGTAACCAGCCCAATTCGCAGCCCGGCGCGGCGCGCCTGGGTGAGCGCGTCGAGGTCTCGAAACGCGATGCCTTTGGCTTCCTCGCCGCTCGCGCGCAGGGTCACGCGGCCGTCGGTCAGTACGCCATCGACGTCGAGCGCCAAAACCTCGATGTCACTCACCAGCATGTGCGGCCCCCGTCGATGGTCAGATTGGCGCCGGTCATGTACGACGACGCATCCGAACACAGGAAAACCAGTGCGGCGCGGTACTCGTCGCGGCGAGCCATGCGCCCCATGGGAATCAGCGCTGTCAGGCGCGCCATGAAGTCTTCTGGCTGACCTGCGTATACACCGCCAGGGCACAGCGCATTCACACGCACACCCTGTTCCGCGAAGTAGGTCGCCAGATATTTGGTGAACATCACCAATCCTCCTTTGACGACCGAATACGTCACTGGTTTAGCGGGTTGTTCATCGTCCGCGAGACCCGGCTGCCGATAGATGCGCTGGTCGGGGGCGATCAGCCCCAAGTCCGAGGCAATGTTCACGATCACGCCGCGGCGCTGGCGTGCGAGATGAGCGCCAAAAATCTGACTCATCAGAAACGCACCGGTGAGCCCTACTGCAATGTCCGAATTCCAGGTTTCGAGCGAAAAGTTCTCGAGTCGCGAAGCGCCCAAGCCGCCGTCCTCGACCTTCGGGTTGCGCGCCGCGTTGTTGATCAAGCCATCGACGCGACCGCAGCGAGCCAGCACTTTTTGGAGCAGCGCCTGACACGATTCTTTCTGCGTTACGTCGAGCTCGAAGGCGGGCACCGTGACGCCCGTGGCACGTTCGACCTCGGCCGCGCAGCGTTCAGCCTGCGAAAGGCGCACGTCGGCGAGCACGGGGACGCCGCCTGCTTCGGCGATGCCGAGCGCGTGCTCGGGCCCTAGTAGACCCGCTCCGCCCGTGATCACGAACACACGCCCGTCGAGCGCGAACTTCTGAGCGAGCTCGCTGCGCCGCTCGTTCACGCGGGGTGCCTCGGCCATGATCCTGTTCCCGCTGCAGCCTCACCCCGCTCCGAAGCCAGCACGGCCTGCTCGAGCGCCGGAATTTGGTCCGGGTAGTCGAGCTCGTGGAATTTGCCCTCGAGCACGAACGGAATCACGGTCTTGCCGACCATCGAGTCATGCTCGAGCACCGCGCGCGGACGGATGATGTCGACATAGCCATTCTGCCAGTACGCGGCAGGCAGCTTCTGCCGCGGCATCGAGTGCGCTTCCGGAAACTCGGGCAGTGGCGCGAGGGGCTTCAGGTACGAGTCCTCGATCTTCCACATTTTGTAGGGCGTGTGCTCCGCCAGCACCACCGAGCGCAGCGCGTCGGCCTCCGGGTGCTTGAGCATCAGCGAGATCGCGCGCTCGATCACGGCGATGTCGCGCACAGGCCCGGTCGGCCGCAGATGCACCACGAGCTCGGGGCGATAGTCCTCTTCTTCCGCCAGCCACTCGAGCGCATGGCGGAAGACCTCGAGGTCGGTCGCGGAATCGGTTGCGTACTCGGCGGGGCGATAAAAGGGCACCTCTGCGCCGTACTCGAGCGCGACTTCGGCGATCTCTTCGTCGTCCGTAGACACGATCGTGCGCGTGATGCTCGGGCTTTGGTGCCCGTGGCGAATGGAAAACGCGATTAACGGCTTACCCGCGACTTTTAGTAGGTTCTTACGAGGAACCGACTTCGAACCACCGCGGGCGGGAATCAGGGCCAATACATCAGGCCGAGTCATGGGGAGATCTCCTCGAATTCGACGGGCTTGCCAGTCTCTTGGGAACGCAGGAGGCCGAGCGCGAGCGTGAGGCTCTGCGCGCCCTCGCGAATGCCCACATCGGGTCGCGAGCGCTCGGCGACACACCGCAAAAAGTAGTTCAGCTCGTCGATGAACGACTGGTTGCGCAGGATGCCGCTGTAGTCTTCTTCCTCGACCAAGACGCTCGCGGTATCCCAACGGCGGAAGCGGCGCTCGGCCAGGTTCCACTCGAGCCGACCATGCTCGCCAATCACGATGCACGAGCGCTGGGTCGGACGCTGGAAGAAATCCTGATGCAGCTCGGCCACCAGACGTTTTCCGTCCGTGCGACGGAATTCGACCAGTGAGCTGCTGAGGTCGTCCACGTCGACCTCCAGCTCGGAAACCTTGCCACCCATCGAGAAAGCGCGGCGCGGGCGACCGAACAGCGCGATCAAATAGTCGAGTTCGTGAATCTGCGACAGCGTCACACCGCCGCCGAGCGCGCGCTGCGACGCGTACATGCGCCGGTAGTCCTCGTACGGATGAAACGCGGGCAGATACTCGCCGACCTCGGAGCGGACGGACAGCGGACGCCCGATGCTACCGTCGGCGATGCGCTGCTTCACGCGCGCAAACCCGGGGTGACGTCGCAGCTGATAGGCGACGAAGGCGACCAAGCGCTGCCGCTCGGTGAGCTCCGCCAGCTCCTCGACCCCCTCGAGCGAGTGCGACAGCGGCTTCTCGATGAAGAGGTGCGCGCCCGCCTCGGCCGCTCGCTTGGCCACCGGCACGTGCAAGCTGGAGGGATTGGTGATGAACACCACGTCCGGACCGCGCTCGAGTGCGCGGTCGAGGTCGGCAAAGGCTTCGACGCCGTAGCGTTCCTCGAGGCTCGCGTTCGGCACGACCTGCTGTTGGTCATCGAGCACCGCCTGTTCGCGACGCACGCGGTAGGCGTCGACCGCGACCGAGTCGCCGAGCAGCGCGCGCACGTTGCGCAGATGACGCTGACCCACGCTACCCAAGCCGACGAACAACACCCGGCGAACCACCGGGGCATAGCTGACTTCAGCGAAGGCCATCAGGCCGCCTTTTCTGCGAGCGCCAAATGCTCGCGCAAGTAGCCAAGGGCTGCTCGCGCAGCCGCTTCCGGATCGTTCTCGAAGAAGTGCTCGAACACGAAATCACCCGTGAAGTTCGCGCCAGCGAGCGTGCGCAAGAACCCGTCGTAATTCGTATCGCCGCTGCCGATCGGCACGCTGCCACCGCGGACCTTGCGATCCTTCACGTGCACCGCGCACAAGAGCGGCAAGAGCGGCTTCACATCGACCGCGATATCGAAGCCTTGGGCGGTCGAGTTACCGGTATCGTAGTAGGCCCGCACCGAGGGGTGGCCCGCGCGCTCGACCAACGCCGCGTAATCGCTGCCCGCGATTTCCATCTCGAGCCCCAGCACCAGGCCTGCGCGCGCGGCGATTGGTGCCGCCACTTCCAGGCTCTTCAGCACGCAGCCCTGGAGCTCCGGCGTATCGACCGCTGCGCCCTCGAGCAGCGGCAAGAGCAAGCGCTGGGCGCCAATCTCGGCGCACTGGTCGATCAACTCGCACAGCGCACGGACGTTTTTCTCGGTCTGAGCCGCGCTGTCACCCGCAAGCCGGTTCACGATGAAATAGCTCGCGCACACCGAGCGCACCGAGACCCCGCTACCAGCTGTGACCCGCTTGATCTCCGCGCGACCCGCGGCCGAGCAGAGCGGGTTCTGCTCGGCGCGATCGCTTTCGAACAGCCACTCGATCGCGTCGAAGCCGATGCGCGCGGCAATGCTGAACTCCCTCTGCCAAGCGCCGTGTGGGAACGACTGCAACTTGCCGTCGCGACGCGGCGACAAGCGCCCCTGCTGGATTCCGATGTACCGTTTCACGGCTGCCCTCGGCCACGCTTTTGGTCGCGCTGCTCAGCCGACGCGGCGAAGCTTCTTCATGATTGGGACCTCGTCGGCGCTGACCTTCTTCACGCCGTCACCGAGGCTCGCCTCGATCACGCGAATGTCGCGCACCAGCTTCATCAGGCCCTGGGGTTCGACGCTGGCGGACTGATCCGTGCCCCACATCGCGCGGTCGAGCGTGATGTGCCGTTCGATCATGCACGCGCCCAGCGCCACCGCGGCGAAGCTGCTGGCCAGCCCTACTTCGTGACCCGAGTAGCCGACTGGCACGCCGTAGCGCTCGCGCAGAGCGGGGATCATACGCAGGTTCAGATCGGTCACCTTGGCCGGATAGGCGCTGGTAGTGTGAAGAATGACGAGCTTGTCGGTGCCCAACACTTCGATGGCGTGATCCACCTGGGCTTGCGTGCTCATGCCGGTCGACACGATCATCGGCCGCCCCGTGCGCCGGTGATGCCGAAGCAGGTTGTCGTCGGTCAGCGAGGCCGAAGCGATCTTGTACGCCGGCGGCGCAAACTGCTCCATGAAATCGACCGAGGCTTCGTCCCAGCAGGAGGCGAACCAAGCCACGTTCTTGTCCGCGCAATAGCGGTCGATCGCTCGGTACTGGTCTGCGCCGAACTCGAGCCCACGCTTGAGGTCGCCGTTGGTGGCGCCGAATGGGTTCTCGCGAGGGCGGCTCAGCTCCTCTGCGCTGTACACCACGTCCACGGTGCGCTTCTGGAATTTCACCGCGTCCGCGCCGGCGATTGCCGCCACGTCAATCAAGCGCCGCGCGATTCCGATATCACCGTTGTGGTTGATGCCGATTTCGCCGACGACGTACACAGGGGCGCCGTCACCGACCGCGCGATCACCGATTTTGACTTGGGTCATTGTCTCTCTCCGTCCTTGGATTTGCTGGCTGTCTCGAAAAACCGTGAATTTTTAGGCCTTGTCCGCCACACACAGGAGCATCCACTCCTTGGCGAAGCGCACGAACTTGAAAGACTTGAGTGCAGTAGGCAGAAGGGCCGCAGCGTCCGCCAACGGACTCAGGTACGGCCGCTCCCACAAAAGCGGTAGCTGCCGAAAGCGCAGCGCGTTCTGAATCGTGAAGCCGTGACCTTGCACACATTCGCGCAGACCGGTGAGCGTGAACGGGCGTACGTGCGTCCAGTCGTCGTAAAAGTGCGACCACTGTGCGGTCCAGTCGGGTACCAACGAGATCATGCGCCCGCCGGGCGCGAGCACCCGGTGGCACTCGCCGAGCACCTTGCTGATATCCGTTACATGCTCGAACACCGATTTGTTGAAGAGCACGTCGAATGAGGCGTCCGCGAAGGGCAGCACGCCCTTCTCGTAGTCGGCTTCCAGCACGCGCTCCGGAAAGCGCGGGCGGCTCGGGCGCGAGCGGTCTACCCCGGTCGCGCGAAACCCCTCGTTCGCGAAGCCATGCAAGAACTCGCCGCGGCCGCAGCCCAAGTCGAGCAGCCTGCCGCCACGGTACCCGAGCAGGTAGCGCTCACTCAGGTAGTGAGTGAGCTTTGCCGGATAGTCGGTGTAAGGCCGGCTCTCCTCCGCGTAACGGACGTCCAGGTAGCCCTGCTCGGCGCTCGAAGGACGCGGAACCGAAGCGTTCATCCTTTTTCTCCCTTCGGGCGCGTGGCGGCCGCGATGCGCAGCGCAGCGCGGCTAATCTCGTCAGCGAGCGCTAGACCATCGACGAGCGCGCTCGTGCCGTCTGGCATCGAGTAGCCGGGGTCGAATCCCGCGGCGCCCACGCTCGGCCGGCGAACATCCAGCGTCGGGGGCGCGTCGGATACGCCCTCCGGCAACTTCATGCCCGAGAGCGCGACGATCGAGCGAGTATAAGCGCCCTCGTCACCAGTGAAATAACCGCGAGTCTTGAGCGCATGAACGAAGGCTTGTGGATCGGCGTTCTTTGCGGCTTCGACCGCGCCGGGAAAGCGCGCCTTCAGCAGGCGGACGTAGTCCCCAGCTCCCTCTTCGGCCGTGCGATACGCGCGAAAGTTGTCGACGATGGTGCGCTCGGTGGCGCCGAAGCCCTCGCGCGTGCGCTGCGCGACGGTCAGGCCGCTCGGGCCGGTGCCCTTGATGCCCCCGAAGTTGTAGTTGAACATCGAGGCCCCGTTGCCGGTCTCGTGTGCCCATTGCGCGGTCAGTACGCGCACGGTGCCCTCGCTCGGCTCCTCCCCCATCACGCTCTGCCAAGCCGCACGCAGCGCGTCGCTCGCCTGACCTGCGTCGAGACGGGTGCGAACCGGCGCCACCAGACCTACACCGCCGCTGGCATCGGCGGCGCCGAGCGCGCGAGAGAATGCCGCGCTGTCAGCGCTCGCCGAGCGAGGCGTCAATTCATTGCCACGCTCGGCGTTAGCAATGACGTTTAGGGCTGAAATGGCGGCTGCCACGCCACCAAGAACGGCAAGAAGCGGGCCAGCCCCGCGGCTCGTTCAAATGTCGCGCTCGGCGTTGAGCACGGTGAGGTCTTCGAGCAAGGTCAGAAGCTCGGCCTCGAGGCCCTTGTTCCCGATCAGCGTGAGCGCGTGATCAATCGAGTTGATGTCGATTTTCGAGCGCTGAATCGCGCGCGCCGCACAGCGCGCCGCGAGCACCGGAATGGCAGCCACCAGGCGACCGATGTTGGCGTAGGGATCGTTCAGCGCCGTGAGCAGATCGTGGATCTTGTCCAGGTGCTTCAGGTGCTCCACCGTGACCCGGCAGTCGTTCGCAGTTGGTTTCAGAACGCCGGCGGGGGTGATGCGCATCGTCTTTTTCAGTTTGCGAGATCGGAGCCAGCCGGCAAGCGGCATCCAGCCCACACAATTGCTTTCAAAGGCTGACTTAGCGTCATCGGCCTGACGTGCGAACGTCAAGGGCTTCGCGCTTCGCCGCGCTATGCCCGGCCGCAGGATGGCCGCTTGTGGGTGCGCGTACCCTGCCCGGGACGACGCAGCCCGCTCGAGCGGGGCTGGCCCGGAGCTTGCTGAGCCAGCAGCCATGAGCACCGGAATCTGGTCTGCCGCCTCGGGCGCGGTCGCGCAAACGGCAGCCCTGGACGTGGCGGCTAACAATGTCGCTAACGCAACTACCCCGGGGTTTCGCGCGGAAACCGCCATCTTCCGCCAAACCCTGGTCAACGCGATGTCCAAAAACAGCGGAACGAGCTCGCAGCGCTTCGCGGTGAGCCGCACCACTTCTCCCGACTTCCGCCCGGGGCAGATTGTCCACACCGGACGCAGCCTCGATGTTTCTATTCCCGACGATCGCGGTTTTTTTGCAGTCGCTACCGACAAAGGCGAGCGCTACACGCGCGCTGGCGGCTTTCGGGTCAGCGTGGATGGGACGCTGGTAACCGCCGACGGGCACACCGTGCTCGGCCCCAATCACCGCCCAGTCCAAATTTCCCCGGACGCGGCCGCGGTCGAAGTGTCCCCAGACGGCGCGATCAGCGCCAACGGCGAGCCCACCGGGGCTTCGATCGGCGTATTTACGTTTCAGAACCTGTCCGGGTTGGAAAAGGAAGGTGACATCCTCTTTCGCGCCCGGCCGGACGCAGGCCGCGTTCAACCCCACGCGGTGATGCTCGAATCGAGCGCGCTCGAGCAGTCGAACGCCAACGCGATTTCCTCGATGACCACCCTCGTCAATGCTTCACGTCAGTTCGAAATGGTGGCGAAAGTGATCGAAGCGTTCAGCCAAACCGAACGCCGCGCAGCGACCGACATCATGGGTCGTTGACGCACGAAAACACCGTCTTTCCGCGGAAAGCGGTGAAGGTAGTAACAACTACAAGTGAAGCCGGGAATGTACCGTGACGGCACACCCGTACCCCAAACGGGCTCGCCACATTCGAGAGGCGTCCGAGGCCAGACACGAATACCGCACAGCCAAACCAAGTCAAGCCGCCCTTCCCGTGCTAGCTTCTTCTTCTCGGCACTGCACCTGTGGACACAATAGGTCGTTTTTTTTTCGGAGAGCTCTCAAAGCCCGGTGTTCTCCGAGGAAAAGGCGACTGTCCCGAGTGGAAACACGAGAGTTCGTCTTGACGACGGACTGTAAGATATGAGAGACGGGCGCGAGCACATCACATGTCGCACGGCCGCGATTTTCGACGTGCCATCGATCGCCTTGCCGCAGACTTGACGCGAATCGCCGAACGGGCGATCGCAATCGAGGTCGAGCGGGCGATAGCGCTGGCAATCCCACTCGAACGCAAATCCAAGCGTTCTGCTTCAACCACTCGCAGCGCACAGCGCAGCTCTGCTGCGGCAGAGCGTAAAGCGCGAGCTGCCGAGCGTCGCGCCGCGCGCGCGGCGCTGCGCGCCGAACGCTTCGCAGCGAAAGAAGCGGAGCGTAAAGAGCGCGAAACCGAGCGGCTGCGCCGCAAGAGCGAACGCGAGCAGCTCCGCCAGGAGCTGAAGTCCGCGCGCGACGCGGCTCGCCAAGCCAAGATCACCGAGCGCAACAAAGCGAAGCAAGAAAGCCTCGCCAGCCGTGAGGCCCGACACCGCGCGCTGACCGAGAAAGCGGTGACCCCGCCGCCGTTGGTGGTGTTCAAGCGCTCGCGCGACGGGCAGGTCACCGTGCTGCAACCGCGCGCCGCGGTCGAGAACGAAGCGGCGCCGCAAGCTCCGGCCACGGCCTGAGCGCGCCTGAGCGCACGTCCGCCCCTTGGCGGCAGCCCCCTGTCGTTAACAACCCCGCGGTAATAAAAAAACGCCCCTTCGTTTCCGAAGGGGCGTTTCAACATACCCAGGGGTGACTAAACGAGACCGAGCGTAAGATTTAGCCGCTTTGACGGCGCTGGAATGCCGGGATGTCCCAGTCGCTGTCCGAGCTGGACGGGAAGGTGATGCGCTCCCGGACCGGCAGCGTCATCTGTGCGTCCCGCGAGCCCGTGGCCAGAGCGGGGGCGACCGGACGGCGGGTGACGACCGCCGGGGCCGGCTCGCGCAGCTCCGGGCGCAACGTCGAGCGCGGCGCGGGTTCCAGGCGTTCACGCACGACCGAAGCCTGCGGGCGGCGGGCATCGCGCGCCGACTCGAGCGGCACTTCCTGGTTCACCGAGTTGAAGCCAGTCGCGATCACCGTGACCTTGAGCGTGTCGGCCATGGCCTCGTCGACGCTGGCGCCGAAGATGACGTTGGCGTCTTCGTGAGCCTGCTCCTGAACCAGCGAAGCCGCTTCTTGAATCTCCTTCATCTTCATGTCGGGGCCGCCGACCACGTTGATGAGCACGCCGGTGGCGCCTTCGACCGAGATGTCGTCGAGCAGCGGCGAGTGGATGGCTTGCTCCGCGGCAAGCCGAGCGCGACCTTCGCCCTTGGCGCAGCCGGTGCCCATGAGCGCGCGGCCCATGCCGTTCATCACCGTGCGCACGTCCGCGAAATCGACGTTGATGATGCCGTTCAAGGTGATGAGGTCGCTGATGCCCTTGACCGCTTGATAGAGGACCTCGTCCGCCTTGCGGAACGCTTCCATGAAAGTGAGGTCATCGTCGGCGAGCGCCATCAGCTTTTCGTTGGGGATGGTGATCAGCGTATCGACGTGCTCGGTGAGCGACGCGAGACCTGCCTCGGCGCGCCGCATGCGCTGGCGCCCTTCGAAGGCGAACGGCTTGGTCACCACGCCGACCGTGAGCGCGCCGGCTTCACGAGCCAGTTGAGCGATCACCGGGGCCGCGCCCGTGCCCGTTCCGCCACCCATGCCGGCGGTCACGAACACCATGTCCGCGCCCTGCACCATCTCCTTCAGACGGTTGACGTCTTCGAGCGCCGCCTTGCGGCCTTTCTCGGGATCCGCGCCAGCGCCGAGGCCGCGCGTCACGCTCGCCCCGATCGCAACCTTCTCCACCGCCGCACTCGAGCCCAGCGCCTGGGCGTCGGTGTTGATGGTGATGAACTCCACGCCTTCGAGGCCGAAGTTTATCATCGTGTTGATGGCGTTTCCTCCCGAACCGCCAACTCCGATGACTTTGATGCGGGCCTCGTACACACGAGACTCTTCCGCGAATTCGATTGAGAAACCCATTTGGATCGTCCTCCCGGATCGGCTGCTCGAAGGGTCGTCGGATGCTCCCGAGAGGTCTGCCTTCCTCCGTGGGTGCGTTTGCCGAAGACTCTGTTCTCTGACTAGTTCCCTGGTTGTGTCTACTTAAGTTAAGTCGCGAAGCGGGCCGCGCGTCAGAACGCCGCGCGGAGCCAGCTCCAAAATCCGTTCTTGGTGGCGAGCGTGGGCTCGGCCTCGTCTTGAATGCGCGTCACCACGCTGGTCTCGGTGCGCGAAGCGGCCTCGGACAAGTGCTGCGCGCCGTAGCGCACCAGGCCCACGCCGGTCGCGTACTGCGGGCCCTGCACCAACTGCACGATGCCCTTCACGCCCACGGGAAAGCCGAGCCGCACCGGCATACCCAGGACTTCCTCGGCGCATTCGACCATGCCCTCCATCAGGGCGGCCCCGCCGGTCAGCACGCAGCCCGAGCTCACCTGCTCGAGCAGCCCGGTTTCCTCGATCCGTCGGCGCGCTTCGCTGAAGATTTCCTCGACGCGCGGCTCGATGATGTCGCTCAGCAACCGGCGGGCGACCCGACGCGGCGCGTGGCCACCCACGCCCGGCACCTCGATCTCCTCGTCGTCCGAAATCATGCGGCCGAGCGCGCAGCCGCAGTTGCGCTTGAGGCGTTCGGCCTCGGCCATCGGCGTGCGCAGGCCGGCCGCGACGTCACTGGTGATGTTGTTGCCACCGGCCGGGATGACGCTGGTGTGCGCGATGCCGCCGTCCGCGTAGAGCAACAAATCGGTGGTTCCGCCGCCGATATCGATCACGGCGACGCCAATTTCCTTCTCGTCCTCGCTGAGCACCGCGTCGGCGCTGGCCAGCGGCTCGAGCACCACGTCGGCCACGTTCAGACCGCAGCGCTCGACGCAGCGGACCACGTTCTGAACGCAAGAGGTCGCGGCCGTGACCAGGTTCACCCGGGCCTGCAGCCGGACACCGCTCATGCCGATCGGGTCGCGGATGCCGTCCTGATTGTCGACCACGTACTCGCGCGGCAGCGCGTGCAAAATCATGCGATCCGCGTCGACCGGGATGGCGCGGGCGCCTTCCAGCACCCGGTCCAGATCCTGGCGAGTCACCTCGCGACCGGCGATCGCGCACACGCCGTCGGAGGCGTGGGCTCGGATGTGGCTGCCGGCAATTCCGGCGAAAACGGTGCGGATTTCGACGCCAGCCATGGTCTGCGCCGCGTCGATGGCCTCGCGAATGGAGCGCACGGTCCACTCGATGTTGCTGACCACGCCCTTGCGCAGCCCACGGCAGGGCACGTTTCCGACGCCCAGGATGGTGATGCCGTCCGAGTCTACCTCGCCGACCACCGCCGAAACCTTGGTGGTGCCGAGGTCGAGTCCGACGACGATCTCGCTTCCTGTCTGGGGGGTTCTCATGCTGGGTCCGTGGTTGAAAAGTCTCGAAAAGTCCGCGGGAGGCTCGCAGCACGCTGCCATGCTGCTCTGGGCGTGGCCAAGTTTTGGCGCATGGAAAAGGCGGTTTTTCTGGTCATCAGCGCATCCGCACCACCACCCGCTCGGGGTGCGCTTCATTGTCGGCAAAGACGATCCCCGGCAGGCGGCCGCTGCGACGGCTTTCCTCGACCACGCGCTCGGCCATCAGCAGGCGCTGCCGAAAGCCGCCCGTGCCCAGCTGAATGACGACGCCCTCTTTGCCGACGATGAGGGTGATCGCCCCGCCGTCGGCCACGTGAATCTCCTGGGCCGCATGAACGCGGCTCATGCCCAAGCGCTCGTACTGCCCCAGAACCGAAAGCGCGAGCTGCAAGCGTTCGAGCTCGCGAGCCCGATCTCGCTGCAGGTTCTCGGGGTGCAAGCCAGTGATCACCGGCAAGTCGACCGGGTCCTTGGCCTCGAGCTGTTTGAACGGCTCACCGTCCTTGCTGACCAGGTAGGTTTGCGCGCCGAGCAACGCGACCGCGCGGGGCTTGCGCTCGGTGATCTCCACCTCGAGTTCGGAAGGGAGGCGGCGCACCACGCGCGCCGTCGCGATCCAGGGGTTTTGCAGCAATCTGCCCTCGACCACGCGGGTGTCGAGCGAGAAGATGTTGGCGCCCGCGCCGATGCCGCCGAGCTCGCGTACCTGGTCGACCGAGAGGCGCTGCGCGCCGCGCACGGTCAGCTCCTTGACCGCAAATCGTGGCGAAGTCAGCGCGTAGCGGTGAGCGCTGGCCGCAACCGCGACCGAAGTGCCGACCACCGCCGCGATGCCCAAGGCGACCCGCAAGCTGCCCCACACGCGATCCGCCACGAAAGCTCGGTTCGCGCCGGAGGCGCGCGGTCCGACTTCCGCGGGCGCCGGGCTTTCGCTGGGCAGAAAGCGCTCCTCGGGCGCGGCGATGCTGGCGCCGTGCATCCGCTCGACCACCGGATTCGTCATGTCGCACCTTCCCGCTCGCGTACGCGCGCGCTGATTTCGTGCCCGACCATCGATAGGATCTTATTGATGTCGCCCGCGCCGAGCGCGATGACCACGTCGCCCGGCCGAGCCACGCGCGACAGCTCCCCCGCGAGCAGCGCCTTGTCGCCCACGTAGCGCACCGCGTGGTGACCGTGCTGCGCAATGCCCTCGGCCAGCGTTTCACCGCTGATTCCAGGGATTGGCGCCTCGCCCGCCGCGTAAATATCGGTGACGAACAGCACGTCGGCTTGATTGAACGCGCGGGTGAAATCTTCGAACAGGTGTTGGGTGCGGGTGTAGCGGTGGGGTTGGAAGGCGACCACGATCCGCTGCGAGTATGCATTCCGCGCGGCTGCCAGGGTGGCCTCGATTTCAGCCGGGTGATGTCCGTAGTCATCGACCAGAGTGACGCCCTCGGTTTCGGCCACGATCGAGAAACGACGCGCCACACCGTGGAAGGTCGCGAGCGCTTCTTTCAACACGTCGAGCGGCACTTCCAGCTCGTCCGCCACTGCGATCGCGGCCAGCGTGTTCAAGACGTTGTGCTGCCCCGGCATGCGCACGCTGAACTCGCCCAGCGAATCCCCCCGACGAAACGCCAGGAAACTGGTGGTGAGCCCGCGAAACTGAATGTTGCGTGCGTGGTAGGTCGCCTGAGGCGAAAGCCCATAGGTCACGTGCCGGCGCCCGATGCGCGGCAAGAGTTCCTGCACGTGCGGGTGATCGAGGCACAGCACCGACAGGCCGTAGAACGGCACCCGCTCGATGAACGACACGAACGCTTCTTTAAGTGCTTCGTGAGTGCCGTAAAAATCGAGGTGCTCGGGATCGATGTTGGTGACCACACCGATAGTCGGCTGCAGCCTCAGGAACGAGCCATCGCTTTCGTCGGCCTCGGCAACCAGCAGATCTCCCGCGCCCAGCCGGGCGTTGCTGCCGAGCGCTGCCATGCGTCCCCCGACCACCACGGTCGGGTCGAGGCCCGCGGCGCGCAGCACGGTCGCCACCAGCGAAGTGGTGGTGGTCTTGCCGTGCGAGCCGGCGATGGCGATGCCGTATTTCACGCGCATCAGCTCGGCCAGCATTTCGGCGCGGGGAATCACCGGCGTACCGAGCGCCTTGGCCCGCCTCACCTCGGGGTTCGCGGGATCGATCGCGCTCGAATATACGACCACGTCGGCGCCCTCGACATTCTCCGCGCGGTGCCCGACGTCGATGCGCACACCGAGCCGCTCGAGACGTCGGGTGTTCTCCCCCTCGCGCACGTCGGAGCCGGACACGTCGAACTCGAGCGTGCGCAGGATTTCGGCCAGACCGCTCATGCCGATGCCGCCGACTCCGATGAAATGCACGTGGCGTACGCGACCGCGAAACATCAAGAAAGCTCCTGCGCATCGAAGCGCATTGCGACCGGACCCTTTGCCGCCACCGGCGGGCGTGGGCCCTCCGGGCTGCGCGCGAGCCCGGCGAGGCTCAGTAGATCTGCGGCGATGACGCGGGCTGCATCGGGGCGCCCGAGAGAGCGCGCGCGGTCGGCCATGGTCGAGAGCCGAGCGCGATCGGCGAGCAACGCAGAAATCTCCTGGTGCAGCCGCTCGGGCGTGGCCTCCCTGGAAAGCACCGTGAGCGCCGCTCCGCGGCGCTCGAGCGAGAGCGCGTTGAACCGTTGATGGTCTCCGGCGAACGGGTACGGGATCAGGAGACTCGCGCGCCCGACCGCACAAATCTCGCCGACCGCACCGGCGCCAGCGCGGCCCACCACCAAATCCGCATCCGACAGCGCCTCGCTCATGTCTTCGATGAACGGGGTCACCGTGGCTCGTTCGGCCAGGCCGAGCTCAGCGTACAAGTCGCGCGTCACCTGTTCATGCTGTGCGCCCGCCTGATGCAGCACCGAAACCGGCTGCTCGAGCCGAGAGAGGGCCCGCGGGAGCGCTTCGTTCAGCGTCTTCGCGCCCTGACTGCCTCCGAGGACCAGGATCCGCACCGGGCGCGCTTCGCTACTTAGCGGCCGCGCCGAAAACCCGACGCGCAATGGAACCCCGGTCTCGAGCACCGCGCTCGGCCGAAAGAAGCGCGCCGACTCGGGAAAAGCGGTGTAAGCGCGGGCCACGAGCGGCGCGACCAAGCGGTTCGACAGGCCAATCTCCGCGTTGGGCTCGATCAGCGCGACCGGGATCCCCATGGTCCGCGCCGCGAGCGAAACCGGACCCGCGGCGTAGCCGCCAATCGAGAGCACCGCGCTCGGTCGCTTCTCACGCAGCAGCGCGCGGCTCGCGGGTAGCGCGCTGGCTGCGCTCTTCACGCCCGCGATCGCGCCCAAGAAACCCGCGCCGCGCAGGGGCCGCACCTTCAGCAGCTCGAGCTCGTAGCCGCGCGCGGGCACCAGCTTGCTCTCCAAACCGCGCTCGGTGCCGACGAAGGTCAGCTGCACGTCGGGTGCCAGCGCGGTGAGCGCTTCGGCGACCGCGAGCAACGGAAACACGTGGCCTCCGCTTCCACCGCCGGCGAGCAGCAAGGACCGAGTCACGCGTTCGCCTCACTGGCGGCTGAGCCGCGCGGGCGCTCGGGAGCGAAGCCAGCTTCACTCACCAAGAGCGCGCTGGCCTCCGGGCGGCCGAGACCGCTGGTCGGGCGAACCACGCGGCGATTCTCGGTGCCTTCCGCTTGTCGCGATACATTGAGAAGAATGCCCATCGCCGCCGCCAGCACGAGCAGCGACGAGCCGCCGAAGCTGACGAACGGCAGCGTCAAACCCTTGGTCGGCAGCATCGACATGGCCACCGACATGTTCACGAGCGCCTGCACGCCGAACAGCACCGATACGCCGAACGCAATGTACGACCCATATTGATCTTGGGCCGAAAGCGCGATGCGCACGCCGCGCGAGACCACTACCAGGTAAGCCGCGCAAAGCCCCAAAATCCCAATGAAGCCGAGCTCTTCACCGATGATGGCCGAGATGAAGTCGGTGTGCGCCTCCGGCAAATACAGAACCTGAAGCCCCTTGCCGAGTCCCAAGCCGGCGAACTCGCCGGAACCGAAGCTCATCACCGATTGAAACGGCTGATACGCGAGGTCCTGGCGATGATCCGCCATGTTGAACCAGGCCAGCATTCGCTCCCAACGATACGGAGTGAAGCGCACGGCCCAGGCGGCGAACAGCACGCCCAAGATGGCCGCGCCCAACAGATAGCCGAGCCGCGCTCCGGCCACGAACAGCAGCGTGAAGGTGAGCAGCAGCAGCACCGTGGCGCCGCCGAAATCGGGCTGCTTCAGGCACAGCACCATCAGGAGGCCGGCCATGATGAAATGGGGCAACATGCCGATCGAGAAGGATTTGACGTGGTCGCGCTTCTTCTCGAGCGAGTAAGCCAGCCACAGCACCAGCGCGAGCTTCGCCGCTTCCGAGGGCTGAATGTGGATCGGGCCGAGCGAAAGCCAGCGCGCAGCGCCGCCACCGCTGTGCCCGAAGCCGATCACGCTCAAGACCAACATGCCGGTCACGGCGGCCAGGAGCGGATAGGTGAACGGCCTGAGCCGGTGATAGTCGATGCGCGAGACGATCAACATCACCGCGAGCCCGCCCAGCGCGTACAGCACCTGGCGCTTCAAAAAGTACTGAGGATCGCGGAACACTACGGTCGCCTCGATCACGCTGGCGCTGTAGACCATGACCACGCCGAAGCCGAGCAGCGCGATCACCACCGCGGCCAGCACGGTATCGACCGGGCCGTTACGCCCTGCGGGTACGGTTGCAACACCTTCGAACTTCACGAGACCTCCGACTGGCTGCGGGGTTCGAGCCGTTCGACCGCAGCCGCAAACTTGCGCCCGCGATCGGCATAGCTCTGAAACATGTCGAAACTGGAACACGCGGGGCTGAGCAGCACCGCGTCGCCCGGCAAGGCCAAGCGAAACGCCTCGGCCACGGCTTCGTCGATGCTGGCCGCGCGGGCGACCGGCACGCGGCCCCCGATTGCCTGCGCGATCCGGTCAGCAGCTTCGCCGATTAGGACCGCGGCGCGCCCCTTCTCTTCCAGCGCGCGCACGAGCGGCTCGTACGCGCCCAGTTTGTCGCGACCGCCGGCGATCAATACGCCCCGCGCTTCGGTGAGCCCACGCAGCGCGGTCACTGCGGCGCCGACGTTGGTGCCCTTCGAATCGTCGTAAAAGCGAACCGACGCCACCGTTTTGACCAGCGCCATGCGGTGCGGCAAGGGCTGAAACTCGCGCAGGGCTCGACGTGCCGCGCTCGGCGACACACCGAGCTCACGCGCGGCAGCCAGCGCTGCGGCGGCATTTTCGTGGTTGTGACGGCCGAACAGGCGCGTGGCCGCGAGGTCGTACACCTCGTCGCTGGCTCGCTCGACCACGGAATCTCCCTCGAGCGCGAACTCCCCTTGCCCGCCGAAGTGCACGATTCGGCCGCGACCGCGGCGCGCCTGCTCTTCACAGCTCGCGTCGCCGAACGGGACCACCGCCACGTCGTTCGCGGTCTGATTGACGAAAGCGTTGCCCTTGGCTTCGGCGTAAGCAGTAAAGCTCGGATAGCGATCCAGATGGTCCTCGGTGATGTTGAGCAGCACGCTCACTCGAGGGCAAAAGGAGGGCGCGCGCTCGAGCTGAAAGCTCGAAACCTCGAGCACGATCGCGTCCCACTGGCCCCCCACCGCGTCTGCGGCGGGGGTTCCCAAGTTTCCGCCGACGAAGGTCGAAAGGCCCGCGGCCTTGCACAACTCACCCACTAGGGTGGTGGTGGTGCTCTTGCCGTTCGTGCCGCCCACCGCGATGATCGGCGCGGTCAGCTCGCGTGCCGCGAGCTCCAGCTCGCCGATGACTTCGACACCTGCGGCCTCGGCGCGCGCGAGCTCGGGCAAAGCGGGAACCCCTGGGGAGACCACGATCAAGTCGGCCGATTCGAAGGGAACGCCTGCGTGGCCGCCGAGGATCAGCTCGATACCGAGCGACCGAACGTCGTCGGAGAGCCGCGCAGCGTCCGCGCTGTCGGTGCCGAGCACGCGCGCGCCCTTCTGCAGACACAGCTTGGCCGCGCTGATGCCGCTCTTGCCGAGCCCGACCACGATGACTTGCTGACCGGCTTTCATGTTCACCGTAGCTTCAGCGAGGACAGCGCGACCAGCGCCAACAAGATGGAGATGATCCAGAAGCGAACGATGATGCGCGGCTCGGGCCAACCCTTCTTCTCGAAGTGATGGTGAATGGGCGCCATCAGGAACACGCGCTTACCAAACAGGCGAAACGAGGTGACTTGCACGATCACGCTGACCGCTTCCACCACGAAGATTCCCCCCAAAATCACGGTGAGCAGCTCGGTCTTGGTCAGCACCGCCAGCATACCGAGGCCCCCGCCGAGCGAGAGCGAACCGACGTCGCCCATGAACACTTGCGCGGGATAGGTGTTGTACCAAAGAAAGCCGATACCCGAGCCGATCACGGCCGCGGCGTACACGCTGAGCTCGGCCATCTCCGGAATGCCGGCGACGTCGAGGTAGCCCGCGAGCGGGCGCCCGAACAGCACCGAGCCCGCGACGTAAGCCCACACCGCGTAGGTGCCGGCGCTGATCATCACCGGGCCGATCGCCAGCCCATCGAGTCCGTCGGTCAGGTTCACCGCGTTGCTCATCAGCACCACGAAGAACAGCGCCAACACCGCGTAGAGCACGATCGGCAGCTCGATCGGGTGCTTCTCGAACGCCAGGAACGGCACCGCCAGCCGGCCGCGCAAGAGCAGCCAGCCCTTGGGGAGCCCCGGTTCGTTCAAGAACAGGTAGGCCATGGCGAAGCCGCCGGCCGTGAACTGCCCGAGCAGCTTGTAGCGACCAGGCAGGCCGCGCGTGTTGCTGCCCGCGATCTTGAGTCGGTCGTCGATGAAGCCGATCAAGCCGTAGAACGCGGTCACGCTGGCCGTGGCCACCACGAACACGTTGCGCACGTCGGCCCAGAGCACCGTGGGCACCAGCAGTGACACCAAGATCAACGAGCCGCCCATGGTCGGCGTGCCACGCTTGGAGAAATGCGAGGCCGGACCTTCTTCGCGGATGATCTGGCTGATTTGCTTGCCGCGTAGCTTCTTGATGAACCAGGGCGCCACCAAGAAGCTCATCAGCATGGCCGTGATGGTGGCCATGATCGCGCGAAACGGCGTGTAACGGAGGACGTTGAACGAGCTCGCCCACGCGTACTTCTGGCTCAGCGGGTAGAGCAGCTCGTAAATCACTCGGCCCTCCCGCGGCTCGCGATGAGTCGCTCCACGATGCGCTCGGCGCGTACGCCCCGCGATGCCTTGATCAGGACCACGTCTCCGGGCGCCAGCTGCGCGTCCAGAAAGCGAGCCGCGACTTCGGCGTCCTGCGCGAAGCGCGTATTCACGCCCGCCTTCTCGAACGGTTCGAGCAGCCAGCGCGCGTCGCCCGACACCCCGACGACCAAGCTCGCGCCGGCGTCGACCACGGCTTGCCCCGACTCGCGGTGCAGGCGCGGAGATTCGTCGCCGAGCTCGCGCATTTCGCCCAGCACCAGCACCAGCCGCGCCGAGCGCGCGCGTGCCAATTCCGCAGCGGCCGCGACCGAGCTCGGCAGGCTCGCCGGGTTCGAATTGTAGCTGTCGTCGAGCAAGAAAGTGCCATCGCGCAGCACGACCGGCGTGAGCCGCCCAGCCTCGCCGATCCCGAGCCGAGCGAGCGCAAGCCCGAGCGCCTCCGCGCCCAGCGCCTGGCCCGTGCAGGCTTCACTGGCCGCGATCGCGGCCGCAAGGGCCGTCGCGCCCGCGCGACCGACGAGGGGACAGTCGAGCGCCAGCGGCGCACCGGTCGGGCGGGCTACGACCACGCGCGAACCACCGCGCGCGTTGGGTGTGCGCTCGAGCACGCGATAGTCCGCGCTCTCCGCAAAGCCATAGCTCAAGCGTCGCTCGGCGTTGGCAGCCGCGAGTTGAGCAAGGACGCGCGCGTCGTCGGCATTGCCGATCGCGACCGCGTGCGGCGCAAGGCCGGAAAACAAGCTGCCCTCTTCGCTCTCGATATCCGAAAGCGACCCGAGGCCCTCGGTGTGCTCGAGGCCGATCAGAGTGAGCACGCCCACGTTGGGCTCGGACAGCTGGGTGAGCTCGAGCACCTCACCCAGCGCGTTCGTCCCGATTTCGACGACCGCGTAGCGGTGTCGCGCCGAAAGCCCGAGCAACACCGACGGGACGCCGACGCGATTGTTCAGGTTGCCGGCGACGAAGTGAACCGCGCCCTCGGCCACCGCCTCGAGTGCGGTCGAGATCGCGCTGCGCGTCGTGGTCTTTCCTGCCGAGCCGGCCACCGCGACCAGTCGCCCCGGCCACCGCCTGCGGTGCGCTTGGGCGAGCTTCCCCAGCGCCACGTAGCTCGATTGGACCTGCACGGTTGGAACGCCGAGCTCGCCCACGTTGCGTTCCACCAGCAGCGCCTGCGCGCCCGCGCGAAGCGCCGCGGTCACGAACGCGTGACCGTCGTAGCGCTCCCCCGGCAGCGCGATGAACAGCTTGCCCGCTGCGCTGACCCGACTGTCGGTCACCACGCCGCGAACCCGAACTTCTGCGGAGCCGGTGAGCGTGCCAGACGTCAGCGCCGCCACTTCGGCGAGCGTGAAGCTCGCGTCGTTTTCGGGGATCGCACTGGCCATCAGCGATTTTCCCCGCGGAGCTCGGCGAGGGCGGCGCGCGCCTCCACTCGGTCGTCGAACGGGCGCTTTTCGTGCCCGAAGATCTGGTAGTCCTCGTGTCCCTTGCCCGCGATGAGCACGGTGTCACCGGGCTCGGTGGCGAGCAACGCGCGGCGGATGGCAACCGCGCGATCGAGCTCGACCGCAAAGTCGATCCCGCTTTCGGCCAGCGCTGGAACGATGGCCGCCGCGATGTCTTCCGGCTTCTCGGTGCGCGGGTTGTCGTTCGTGACCACCGCGTGATCGGCGCGCGTGGCCACTGCCTTGCCCATCAAGGGCCGCTTGCCCGGGTCGCGATCGCCACCGCAACCAAACACGCACCACAACTTGCCGGGTGTCAGCGGACGCAGCACGTCGAGCACACGCTCGAGTGCGTCGGGTGTGTGCGCGTAGTCGACCACCACCAAGCGCTGGTCGCCCGCCTGATCGCAACGCTCGAGGCGGCCCGGCGCGCCCGCCGCACTTTCGAGCGCGCGCAGGGCGGCCTCGGGCTCGAGACCCAAGGCCAGGAGAATGCCCAAAGCGAGCAGCAAATTCTCCAGATTGTGCGCGCCCACCAGCCGACTACGCAGTCGACAGCTCCTCTGCTCGATGCGAATTTCCGCCTGAATTCCGTGCAAGTCGAGCTGTGCTCGCTCGGCCGCGACGCTAGCCGGCCCCTTGCGCGAGACCGAGAGCACGCGCCCCCGCGCGCGTAGAGCGAGCTCGCGCCCAAACGCGTCATCTACGTTGATGACCGACGCGCGCGGCGAGAGCTCCTCGAACAAGCGCGCCTTGGCAGCACCATAGGCGGCCATCGAACCGTGAAAGTCCAGGTGATCCTGGGTGAGATTGCTGAACGCCGCGACCTCGAAGCCGAGCGCCGCGACGCGACCAAGCTCGAGCGCATGGCTCGAAACTTCCATCACCAGATGGCTGCCTCCGCGCGCCGCGACCGCCGCCAAGCGCCGCGAAATGTCGTCCGCCCCCGGCGTGGTGTGAGTTGCCTCGCTCTGCGCTCCGTCGAAGAAAAAACCCAAGGTCCCGAGCAGCGCCGCGCGCTTGCCCGCGGCGAGCAGCGCCTGCTGCACCAGGGACGCGGTGGTGGTTTTGCCGTTCGTGCCGGTGATGCCAACGAGCGCCACTTTGCGGCTGGGAAAGCCGTAAACCGCCTCGGCCGCGAAGGCGAGCGCCGAGACCACGTCACGCACCCGCACCACTGGTACTGAAAGTGGACCGAGCTCGGCGCCCTGCTCGGCGAGCACCGCGGCGGCGCCGCGTCGCACCGCATCCGCTGCGAAACGCGCACCGTCGGCGCTCGCGCCCGCGCGCGCCACGAACAAATCTCCGACCTCGACCGCGCGTGAATCCTGATGAACGCCGAGCACGCGGGTCGCGGCATCTCCGCTCACGCTAGCGCCAAGCGTCGCGAGCTCGCGAGCGAGCTCGACGAGGGTCATGCCCGTCGCCCGGCTTTCGCTGTCTTCGCGGGTCATGCAAAGCGCCATCATGAAGCGGGCTCGAACACCAAAGTCACCGCCGCGCCCGGATCCACCACCGAGCCCGGTGGCGGCGACTGACTCACCAGTAGCCCGGAGCCTTCGAGCTTCGGCACCACGCCGAGCTCATAGGATTTTCGCATCGCTTCGCGCGCGGGCCAGCCGGTCATGTCCGGTACGCGCAGCTTGCCAGCGGGCGCCGGGCCCGAGCCCACGCTCTCCTGCACCGCGGGCTTCTTCCCTGCGGCAGCACGCAGTGCGGCGTACGCCACATTGGCCGGGTCCGGGCTCTTGGCCAGGGTTGCGAGGTCCGCGCGTTCGGCGCTCTTCGGGGTCAAGCCGCGTGCTTCTAGCGCCATTTGCGCGACGCGCCGGAAAATCGGCGCGGCCACGACGCCGCCCGCGTGCTCGACCATTGGCTCGTCCAAGGTCACCGCGACCGCAATCACCGGTTTGTCTGCGGGCACGAAACCCACGAACGAAGCGATGAAGCGGTCGATGGAATAGCGTCCTGTCGCCGGATCGGTTTTCTGCGCGGTCGCGGTTTTTCCGGCCACCTTGTAGCCGTCGATGGCCGCTTCCACGCCGGTCCCTTCGCCTTCGGTCACGGCGACCAGAAGTTCGGCCATGGTTCTCGCTACATGCGCGGGCAGCACGCGCCGACGCACGCTCGGCACCGCCTCCCGAATCAGCTCGCCGGTCGCGGTCGTGACCTTCTTCACCAGCAGCGGCTCCATCAGCTCGCCGCCATTGGCGATCGAGGCGGTGGCCATGGCCATCTGCAGGTTGGTGACGCTGATGCCCTGACCAAACGAGGCCGCGGCCGTTTCCACCTGCACCCAGGAGCGCCCGCGCGGCCGCAAAGTGCCTGAAGATTCGCCCGGAAACGGCGCGCCGGTCGGCTCGCCGAAGCCAAAACGCCGGAGCGCCTCGTACAAGCGCTCGCCGCCCAGGGAGAGCCCGATCTTCGCCGCGCAGATGTTGGACGAAACCGCCAGCACCTGGGCCAGCGTCAGCCACTCCGAAGGGTGAGTGTCCCGGATCACGACATTGTCGACCGGCATCATCCCCTTCTCGCAGTAGAGCTTGTCGGTCGGCTTCACGACGCCCGCCGCCAGACCCGCGGAGATGGAGAATATTTTCGCGGTCGACCCCGGCTCGAACGCCTCGGTGAGCGCGCGGTCACGGCGCGCCTCGGGCTCTGCCTCCCCGTAGTCGTTGGGGTTGAACAGCGGCCAGCTCGCCATGGCCAGGATCTCACCGGTGGCCGGCTCGACCACCACCACCGAGCCGCCCTTGGCTTCGAACGTACGCGCCGCCGCCGCGAGCTCGCGTTCGGCCACGAACTGAATGCCCTGGTCGATGGTCAGGGTCAGGTTGTGACCCGCGAGCGCCTGGTCGTCCTCGATGCCCTCGGAGAACACCAAGCGACCCGAGCGATCACGGAGCCCCCGCAGCTGCTCGAGCTGACCGCGCAGCTCGCCGTTCATGGCGTATTCGAGGCCGTCTTTGCCCTCGCCGTCCGGCGCCACGAAACCGAGCAAGGGCCCTGCGAGCTCGCGCCGCGGATAGTAGCGACGCCCCTCGCCTTCCACGTTCAAGCCGTGAATCCGCTCCGGCTCCGGACCTTCGAAGGCCAGCGCGCGGATCTTCTCGGCTTCGTCGCCGCTGATCTGGCGCTTGAGCCAGGCGAAACGGCGCTTGCTCAAGATCTTGCGCTCGACCGAGGCCGGGTCGATGCCGAGCACCCCTGCGATGCGATTAGCGGCGTCCCGCGCGACCAACGGCATGCGCTGCGCAGGCACCCCGCGCAGCAGCTCGACCGCATCCAGACTCACGCTCGGCACTTCCACGCTGACCGCGAGCGCGCCGCCCGAGCGATCGTAGACCGTGCCTCGCTTGGGCGCGACGTGCAGCCGGCGTTGCCGCTGCGACTCCGCAAGATCGCGCCAGGCCGGCCCGTCTTGAATCATGATCGTGTAGCCCGCCGACACCACCAGGCCGAGCCCGAGCGCCAGCACGCCGCACAGCATCCCCATGCGCATGCGAATCCAGCGCGCGCGTGTGGCGGGATCGACCGGCGGCGGCGGAGCTTTGGGCGCCGCCTTGGGACGATTGCGCGCCGGAGCGTTCATTCCGGTACCTCTTCGGTCGATCCGAGCTCGACCGGAGTGGGCGGTTCACTCGCCGAAACCCCCGGCGACGTCGGCGCCGGCGAGGCCGGGTTCAACTCGGCTTCCTCGACGTGAGGGCGAGGGCCCGCGCTACGAATGCGCTCCGCCGTGGGCTCACTCATGCCGAGCAGCGTGCGCGCGACGAAATCCACGCGCTCCGGCGTTCGCTGACTGCCGAGCTCCACCTCGAGCACGTGACGCACCTCACGCAAGCGCTGCACGCGCGCGTGGGAGCGCCCGAGCTCGTAGCCGAGCTCGACCGAGCGCACGCGCAAGCCAAGGTGCAGCACGAACGCCGCCGTGGCCGCCGCGACCGCCAGCGTCCAGAGCAGGAGGAACGTGCGCTCGCTCTTCATTCGTCCTCCTCCAGCAGCGCCCACTCGCCCGTGGGTTCGAGCCTGCGCCCCACGCGCAGCTTGGCGCTGCGCGAGCGCGGATTTTCGGCTTGTTCGCTGGCGCTCGCGACCAGCGGCTTGGGCGTCAAGCGCTGCCACAACTCGCGCTCGGCGAACTCGCGCTTCACGCGTCGGTCTTCGAGCGAGTGGAAGCTGATGAAGGCCGCGATGCCCTCGGGGCGCAAACGGCTGCGACCGAGCTCGAGCAAAGTGCCGATCTCGTCGAGCTCCGCGTTCACCGCCATGCGCAGCGCCTGAAAGGTGCGGGTCGCCGGATCCACGCCGCCCACACGCCGCGGCCCCATCGCGCGCACGACGGCTCGCCGGAGGTCGAGCGTGGTCTCGAGCTCACCGCGCTCGAGCGCTTGCTTGATGCAGCGCGAGATGCGGCGCGAGCCGCGCTCTTCGCCGAGCACGTAGATCACGTCGGCCAGGTCGTCTTGCGACAGGCGTTCGACCAGCTCGCGCGCGGTCTCACCGCGTGTGGTGTCCATGCGCATGTCGAGCGGCCCCTCGATGCGAAAGCTCATGCCGCGTTCGCCGAGCGCGAGCTGCTGCGAGCTGACACCGAAGTCCGCGAGCAGCCCGTCGATTTCGGTCACGCCGAGCTCGCTCAGCCGCGCATCGAGCTCCGAAAACGCCGCGTGCGTCACGCGCGCTCGCTCGCCGAACTCGGCCAGGCGCTCGCTCGCCGCGCGCACCGCGATCGGGTCGCGATCGAAAGCCAGCACGCGAAGCTCCGGGTAGCGCGAAAGCAGCGCGTGCGAGTGTCCGCCGCCGCCGGCCGTCGCGTCCACGAGCGTCCCGCTCACCCCGTCGAACGCCGAGACGACCTCCGGCAGCATCACGGAGACGTGAAGAAAGCTCGGTTCGTCCAGAGTTTCGGCAGGCATCGTCATAGCTTGATCTGCCCCATGGCCACGCGGAGCGTCGCGCGTTGCTCCTCGGTCATGGTGAGCGCGTTATCGAAATCGGGCTTCGACCACAGCTCGAGAATCTTGCCCATGCCGGCCCACACCGCTTCGTGTTCCAGATGCGCGCGCTCGCGCAGTCCGGGCGGGACCAACACGCGGCCCGCGCGATCGAGCTCGCACTCGACCGCCGCGGAAACGTACAGCCGGCGAAAGCGCACCACGTTCTCATCCAGACTGGGCAGCTCCGAAACGCGTTCTTCGAACGCTTCCCAGGCGCGCATCGGATAGAGGTGCAGACACGGGTCGAACGGCGAAGGCGTCAGCACGAAACGCGCATCCCCGTCAGTCGTGAGCTGATCACGAAAACGCGCCGGCAGGCTGATGCGGCCTTTGGCGTCGACTGAGTGGGTGAACTGCCCGCGGAACATCTGGTGCTGCCACCCGTTGGGAAACCGCGACACTTTCTCCCACGGTTTCCCACCGAGAGGGCCCAAGCTACGGGCCACCGGGCCGTCCTGTCAACAATGAGGACTGCTGAAATCTTGAGAATTTGCTTCAAGTTTCGTAACGGCGCGACACCTACCTGTTCTGATGTTCAGCGTGGGAGAAAGTGGGGCACTTCAGCGTAGCGCTGGTGGACGAATGCGAAGCGTCCCGATGAGCAGGGCAAGTGAGATCAGACCAGGGAGAAGCGCAACGGCGAGCATGGGCAGTCCGAGTGCAAGCAGCGCGCACGGGCCGTTGGCGGCGAGAACGCGAATGGAAACGCGCGGTTAACCACTTGCTGCCCGCCTGCCTCGTGGCCTCTCGGACGCGCCCGCGTGGATGCCCAACCACGCGCGCCCAGCAGCTGTTCTCTAGAGGCCGACGCGCGGGCGCACGTGCTCACGCACCCAGCTCACCACGTCGTCGAGCGGAGTCCCGGGCTGGAAGATGCGACTCACGCCCGCGGCAGCGAGCGACGCCAGATCGGCGTCGGGCACGATGCCACCGCCGAATACGACCACGTCGTCGAGGCCGCGCTGGCGCAGCTCGGCGATCACCGCCGGGAACAGCGTGTTGTGCGCGCCGCTCATCACGCTGAGGCCGACCGCGTCCACGTCTTCTTGCAGCGCGGCCACTGCGATCATTTCCGGGGTTTGGTGCAGCCCCGTGTACACCACTTCGAAGCCAGAATCGCGCAGCGCGCGCGCGATCACTTTGGCGCCGCGATCGTGACCATCGAGGCCGGGCTTGGCGATCAACACCCGAACTTTGGCGGAGGGCTCGGACACGCGCTTCTTATAGCCGAGAGCCTCAGTCAAAGCCCGCATCGCCGGCGCCCGCGAGCCGCCCCGCGAAGCAACCGAGCGCAGCGAGCGCGGCGAGCTCGGTGCGCAGCACCAGGGGGCCAAGCGCGGCTGACAAAAAGCCAACGCGGCGCGCAGCGTCGAGCTCGCCATCGCTGAGCCCTCCCTCCGGTCCAATCAAGAGCGCCGCGGGGCTTCCCAAGGGCAGCGCCTGCAATCGCTCCGCGAGCGCAACCGGGGACTCCGGGGAAAGGCACAACTTGAGTCCATCGAAGCTTTCGAGCACGGCCATCTGCTCGGCGAACGAGATCGGTCCGTCGAGTGCTGGCAAGTCCGCGCGCCCGCTCTGTCGCGCCGCTTCGATGGCGATCGTTCGCAGACGCTCGCGCCGCACGTCGGCAGGACGCGCCACGCTGCGCTCGGTGACCACCAGCACGATGCGCTCGACGCCGAGCGCGGTCGCGCCGCGCACCACTTGCTCGATGCGATCGCCCTTGGCCGTTGCTTGCAGCAGCGTCACGCCCAAGCTGCCCCGGCGCGCCAGCGTCGGAGCCGACAGCTCGCAGCTCACGCGCGCGCGCTCGACATTGATCAGCCGGCCACGCGCTTCGACACCGAGCTCCGGGTCGAACGCGATGAACTCGTCGCCCGCGGCCAGGCGGTGAACGACGCACAGATAGTGCCCCGGATCGCGCGGGAGATCGCGCAAACCAGCGGCCAGCGCGTCGAGCGGAACGCGGACGAGGCGAGCCAACTTCAAGTGCCGGGGAGCGGCCTTCCGTAATCCAGGTAGACGCGCTGAGCACGCACCGAAACCAGCGCGTCGCGCCGCGATTCAGGCGGTGGAATGGGGGCGCCATCGGGCAGCACCAAAGCGGTGAGCTCGCCGCCGTAGACGCACGCGGTGTCGATGCCGGTGGCGAACGGATGAAATTGCGGAACGCGCTGAGCGTTGTGTCCGAACACGATGTGCTCGGGCCCTTCGTAGAGCGCACCCCAAGGGCGCCCCCAACGCGCGCTCGGCGTGCCCTCGTCGTCGATCGAGCGGATGTGCGTGACCATCCAGGGATCCTGCCCTTCCATGCCGTGTCCGGGCACGATGCCGGCGTGCACGACGCGCAGACCTTGGGCTTCGAGATCGAGCCACAGCGGCAGCGCCTCGAGCTGCGCCCACTCTTGGTCGTCGAGCGTGTCGACGAGCTCAGCGTGCGAACCCGAGAGCTTCGGCTTGGAAGAGCCAATGCGGCGCGCGTGACGCCCGGCGAGCAGCTTCTCCTCGTGGTTGCCGCGCACGCACAGCGCGCCGAGCTCTCTCACGATGCGGAGCACCCCCCGCGAGTCCGGCCCGCGAGCCACCAGATCACCGACGAAAACCACGCGATCGCCCTGGGTGGGCGCCACTCGTTCGAGCAACTCGCCGAGCTCGGCGGCGCAACCGTGAACGTCGCCGATCAGAATGGTCCGGGGCACGGCGAGAACGGTAACCGCTCGGCCCGCTTCGTCAAATTCCGGAATTGCCATCAATTTTGAGGATATCTGCGTAAAGCGCGGGCTCAGCAGGTCGGCCGCGGGTTCAAAAAAGCGCGAGGGCGAGCGCCACTAGCGTGCGTTCTACGACGAAAGCGAAATCCCCGTTGAAGTGAGGGAAGAACGCAGACTACTGTGCCCCCTGTTTTCGAGGAGGCCCCAAGCCATGTCGCTCAACATTCGCCGGTCGATCTCCCTCTCTATCCTCACCAGCTGCATCACTTTGGTGAGCTGTGGTGGTGAAGAGGTGAAATACGAGCCCCGGCCGGCTTACAGCGGACAAAAAGCCAGCTTGCCGCCGGTCCCTAACGTTCCCAAGAAGCCGCTCAAGAACGGCGACGCCTACACCGTTTGGGGCGCCAGCTACTCGCTGCGTAGCCGAGTGCACCGCAAGGACGTGTCGGGCAAGAAGCTCACGTTCGTGGGCTACATCACCAAGACCAATCTGGCGGACGCGCCGGCGTGCGCGGTTCACAAGGGCGGCAAGGCCGATCCGGAGAACTGCAAGCCGCCAATTCCGGCGTTCTGGCTGGGCGACACCAAGGACGCGGCCCCGACCGAAACCATCAAGGTCATGGGTTTTGCCTCGAACTTCGCGCAGATCTACGAAGCGATCAGCGAGTTCGACAAGGGCAAGGAAGACGCGGAGTACAACGACACCTTCTGGGGCGTGAAAATCCCGAACCCGCTGCCCGCGGCCGGCGCCAAGGTTCAGGTCACCGGTAAGTACGGCGTGACCTTCAGCCAGTCTTCGACCGGCGCCGAGGCGGATCCCGTCATGGGCCTCATCTCGCTCGAAGAGATGAAGGTGCTCGAGCCCGCCGAGGAGCTGGCCACGCTCCCGGGCGTGAAGCGCAAAGAAAAGAGGAAGTAAGCCGGACCGCGAGTGCTCGCGCAGCGCTCGTCGAACTGGTCTCGACTCTGGTTACTGGCCATTGGGCTCGCGTTCGCGAACGCGGCATGTCGACCGCTGCCACGCGAGCTTCTGGTCGATTCGGTCAGCGTCCGCGGCCTGGCGCGTAACGACTCGAAGAAGCTGAGAGCGGGCTTGTCCACCGTGGGCACGCCGCTCTTGTTCGGCTTCATCCCGCGCGTGCTCGAGTATTCGACGTACGACGCGAACGTGCTGGCCCGCGATCTACAGCGGGTGGAGCGCTACTTGCGCGCTCGCGGCTACTACGAGGCCAAAGTGCTGGCCGCGCAGGTCATTCACACCGGGCCGCACTCGGTGCGCGTGGAGCTCACCGTGTACGAAGGGGAGCCCGTGCGCGTCGCGCGCATCGATCCCGGACTTTCGCGCTTGCCGTTCGAGGTGATGGGCGAAGCGAACCGCGCACGACACATGGCGGACGGCGACATCCTGGACGAAGCCGAGTTCGACGCCGACAAGGCGCGCATCGAGCGCGTGCTGCGCGAAGCAGGCTACGCCTTCGCCAAGGTCGAAGCCAAAGTCACGGTCGACGTGGCCGCGCACACCGCACACATGACCTACGCGGTCGATGCGGGGCCGCGCGCACACTACGGCGCGGTCACGATCGTCGGGCTCCAGCAAATCCCGGAAGGGCCGGTGCGCGACAACCTCAGTCTGCGCGAAGGCGACGTCTACAACGAGGCAGAGCTGGAGGACGCACAGCGCGCGTTGATCAGCCTGGGCGTGTTCTCCAACGTCGACGTGCACGCCGATCGCAGCCACCCCGAGCAATCGGCCGTGCCGATTCAGGTGCGCGTGCGAGAAAGCGCGCTACGCACGCTGCGCCTCGGCGGCGGCGCGCACTTCGACGTGCTCCGTCTTTCTGCGCGCCTCGAGACTGGCTGGGAGCACAAGAATTTCCTGGGTGGCATGCGCTATTTCAGCGTGGACGCGCGACCGGGGCTCACGTTCTTCCCGACGCGCATCGACCACTTGGTACCGTGGACGCGCTATTTGCCCGAAAACCGCGTGGGCGTGGAGCTGCGTCAGCCCTCGTTCTTGGAGGGCCGAACGACGGGCGCGCTCAGCGCGCAATACAACGTCTATCCCCTGCTCTATCCGCTGCCCGACGACGTGAACCCGGAGGATGAGCCGATCATCGGCTACCAAGAGGTCAAGGCGTCGGCGCGCGTGCAGCGCGCTTTCTTCGGGCACCACCTGGACGTGGTCCCGTCTTACAACTGGCAAGCGAACTTTCCCTTCAATTACCAGGGCGATCGCGCCTCGCTGCTCGACTCGGTGCGCGTCTCGTTCCCCGAGCTCGTCACCACGCTCTCTTTCGTGGACGACCCGCTGCAGCCGCACCTGGGCCTGTCACTCTCCAACTCGTTGCAGGTAGCCGGTCACGGCTTCGGCGGTTCGGTCGACGACGTCCGCGTCGCGCCGGAGTTCAAGTTCTATCTCCCGGTCGAAAAGGGCGTGTTTGCGGGTCGCCTGAGCACGGGCTTTTTGTTTCCGAGCGGCTACGGCGACGCGGCATATCAGGCGGCGACCGCGATGGACAGCGACGACCAGGTCAAGGCGCGCACCGCGGATCAGCAAAAGCTCTTGTTCCGCGCCTTCTATTCGGGGGGACCGAGCTCCAATCGCGGCTACCCCTACCGCACGGTGGGTCCGCACGGGCCAGTCGGCTTCCTGGTTCCGAACGGCATTGCCTGCCTTCCGAACGATACGCGCAGCGCTTGCGTGCGGCCGCTCGGCGGCCTGACGCTGTGGGAGGCGTCGCTGGAAGCGCGCATTCCCTTCCCAATCGACGCGCCGCTCTGGGGGGTGTTGTTCGTCGATGCCAGTGACCTCACCTCGCAGGTCGGGCGCATTCGGCTCAACGTGCCGCACTTGTCACCGGGTTTCGGGCTTCGCTACATGACCCCGGTTGGCCCGATTCGCCTCGATGTCGGCTGGCGCGTGCCCGGCGCGCAGGCGCTCGGAAAGCGCGAATTGCCCGAGGATGAGGGCCGCCCCGGCTCGGATTTGTTCGGATTCTTTCCTGGCGCGATCCACCTCGCCATCGGCGAAGCCTTCTGAGCGCGCGGCAACGGGCCGCGGGGGAGGCTATGGTTCGAGCCAGCCCGAATGAAACAGAGCTCCCGGATCCGGAAAATCCTCGGCGCGCTCGGGCTTTGTTTGGTCTTCGTGCTCGCGACCGCGACCGCGCTGATCGCGCATCTGGATTTGCCGCGCAGCCGGCGAGTGTTGGCCAGCACGCTCGAGCGCGAGCTCAGCTCGCTGCTGCTCGGCTCGTTCAGCATCGGCAGCGTGGACCACGTGGGGCCGACCGCGATCCGGATTTCGCGCGCGGTCGTGAAGGATCCTCAGGGCCGGATCGTGCTCACCGTCTCGGATCTGACGCTCGAGCTACCGGTCTTCGAAATCGCGAAACGCCTGTTCGCGGGTGGCCCGAAGATCACCCTGGAGGTCGACCACGCCTACGTCACCCGCGCGGAAGCGAACTGGTGGACGAACCCCAGCACCGGCGCACCGACCATCGTCGACGCCTTTACGCCCCGCCCGAGCCCTGGGGGCAAAGGAAAGGCCGGCACCGGTCCTGACATCCGCGTCGCGCTGCGCGCCATCGAGCTCAACCGAGGCTTCGCGCGTGGCGCGCCGCCCGGGTTACCTACTCTGGAGCTCGAAATCTCGCAGGTGCGCGGGTTCGTCTTGATCACGTCCGCGGGCGGCGAAGTGAGCCTCGGCCGCTTCGGTGTGATCGCTCGCGGCCTCGGGGGCGCCGACGCGCGCGGCGTGGCGAGCCTGCGCTTGCGCACCCCAGGCTGGCTCTGGACTTCGTTCGACGGTTACTTCGGAGACGTGCAGGTCGGCAGCGTGGTGCGCGTGGAAGGCAATCGTCTGACGGGCACTCTGGACCTACCCCGAGCGCGCCCCGACGCGCTGCGCGCGGTGTTGCCCGGCTTCCCGCTGCACAGTGATCTTCAGGCTCACGTGGAGATGAGCGGCGAACTGCCGTCGGCACTGGTCTTGAGCGGGCGGCTCGAGACGGGCAAGACGCGGGCCTACGCGACCGGACCGATTCAGTTTGCGCCGCGCGCAGCGGG
Organism: Polyangiaceae bacterium; assembly: GCA_035549735.1. Taxonomy (GTDB): domain Bacteria; phylum Myxococcota_A; class Polyangia; order Polyangiales; family Polyangiaceae; genus PMG-095. Next base: position 66,978 of record DASZQI010000065.1, read on the forward strand.
GCGCTTCGAGGTCACGGGCGAAGCGGTCGACCTGTCGACCCTGGTACCGAGCCTGCCGCCGAGCGCGTTCGACTTCGCTTCTTCGGTCGTGCTCAGCGCGAGCGGCGGAGGCACGACGCTCGAAGTGCAGGGCAGCACCGAAACCGGACTGCTCGCCGGTATCACCGTGCCGCCCACCGAGATCAGCGCCACCCTTCGCGGCGGCCTGCTCACGGGTCATGCGCTGCTGCGCGAGCCGGGCTTGCCCGTCCGCGCCACGTTTGCGCTGCGCCCGAACGGCGTCGTCGATCTCTCCGCCGAAGCGCAGCAAGTGCGCGTGGCACGGGTCACGCGCCTCGCGCAATTGCTGAAGACCCGCGCCGATGCCAACCTGCGCTTGGTCGCGCACGTCGAGAAGGGGCGCGTCTCAGCTGATCTGAACGCGACGCTCAGCGATTTCGAGCGCGGGGATCTCAAGTTTTCGCGCGCGACACTCAGCGGCCGCGCGCGCGGCGCGCTCGACGACCCACGCGCGCTGAGTCTCGACGGCACGTTCCTCGGCGAGCAGGTGCAAGCCGGCGGCCTTTCGCTTTCACGGGTCAGCGGCAAGCTGAAGGGGCCCGCCAGCAAACCGCGCGTCGAGCTGTCCGTGCTGGACAACCGGGGCGCCACGCTGGAAGCACGGGCGAGCGTCGCGCCGCGCGCGGATGGCGCCACGATTGAAGGCCTCGAATTGCAGGTGAAACGCGAGCAATCGGAGCTGGTCGGACGAGTCGAGAAGGCCGATTTTGCAAACGGCGAGCTAGATCTCTCGGAGTTCGATCTGCGCGGCCTGGGAGGAAGCCTCAAGGGGTCGCTCGAGGTTCGCAAGGAGCGCGTCGTGCTCGTCGCCCATGGAGAAAAGCTCGACCTCAGCGGGCTCAGCCGCCTGCTCGGGCTGCCGTCTCACTACGCTGCAGGGCAGCTCGATCTGGACGCTGACGTCCTGCTCGCGCGCGACATCGAGCGAGGAAAAATCAGTCTGAGCCTCGCGCACGGCACGATCGGTCCGCTCGCGGACGTGACGTCGACCCTGCGTGCGCAACTGGAAGATCAACGTCTCGAGGGCGAGGCCGAGACCAAAATTCAGGGCGTCGGCCAAGCGAACTCGCGCTTCAGCCTCGTGGTGCCCGGGAGCGTGCGCGATGCAAAGGCGCTTCGCGACAGCGTCGGTGAGCTCGAAATCGACGTCAGCGAGCTGGATTTGAGCCTGCTCGGGCGCACGCTCGCGCCCGGACGCGCGCCGCCGATACAGGGCAAATTGGCGCTGGTCATCAAGGGCAGCCGGCGCGTGCCCTACGCCCTGCCGAGCCTGAGCATCACCGGTTACAGCGACGGGCTCGACGTCGACGCCGGGGCTTTCAGAGACGGCGCGCCGCACGTGAGCGGAATCGACGCGCGCTTCGGACTCAACGTCAGCGGGGAATCGGGCGAGACCGATTTGTCTCTCAAGCTGGTCGACCGCCGCGGAGTGTTGGCATCGGCCAGCCTGGCCACCACCGTGGATCTAGTGGCGGCCATCAATAAACCGCATGAGTTATTAGCGCAGCTCGAGAAGACCCCGTTGGTCGGCAAGCTTTTGATCGATCAGCGCTCGCTCGATCAACTCCCGAGCGCCTTGCAACCTCGGGGCGCGAGCGGCGAGGTGCGCGCCGAGGCCTCGCTGACCGGCACGTTTCTGGACCCCGTGCTCTCGGGTCGGGTGCGCCTTTCGAACTTCGAGTGGGTCGCCAATCAGGGCAGCCCCGCGCTCGACCTGTGCGCGAGCTTCGGTTGGGAGCAATCGACTCGCCGTCTCGGCTCGAACGGCGAGCTCTTCCTGGCCAAGCCAGACCGCACGGCCTGCAGCGGGCGCCGCATCGCGCAGTACTCGGTCAACGCTTCGCTCCTTCCGGGCGAAAATTCCAGGCGTTCGCGGCTCGACGGCGGCGCAGTGCTGTCACTCGAAGGGCTGCCCCTGGCGGCTGTTCCGGGCCTTTCTGGTGCCGGTATTTCTGGTCGAGCCTCGGGGCGAGTCTCGCTCGCAGAAAGTGGCGACATCCCCTCGCTTTCCGCCAATCTCACGCTGACCGACGCGCGCGTTCGGGACGTGCCAGTCGGCGATGGCAAGCTGGAGCTCCGCAGCAACGACCGCGCGCTCGGCGCCACGCTCGAGCTTCGGCGCGGTCAGGGTGTCGTGCAGGCCACCGCGTTCGCCGGGCTCGATTACAATGAAACCATTCCCAAGCTGCTGCCGGATGAGCCGATCGGAATCCGCGTCACGGCCAAGGGCGCAGACGCGGTCGTCCTGTCACCGCTGACGCATGAGTTCTTGAACGAAATCAGCGGCCAAGTCGACGCCGACGTGAGCCTCGCGCTACTTTTGCCGAGCCCGAAGACCGACAATCGCTTGAGCGGAAAGGTGGAAGGCAGTTTCGCGCTCCACCAGGGCGGGCTCGAATTTCAAGGCCTGGGCCTGAAGCTGCACGACGTCGAAGTTCTCGCGACCACCGCCAGCGAAGGCCAGGAAACTCGGGTGGATATCGCGCGATTTACCGGCCGCGCGGGGGTGGATCGGCAAGCGGTCAGCGTGCGCGGAGGCAAATTGTGGCTCGCCAAGCTGAATATCGAGCGCGCGGAGGGCGCGATCGACGCGACCGAGCTGCCGCTCTCGTTCGAAGGCATTCCGCAAGCCACCGCCACCACCCGTCAGAGCATCGGCTTCAAGGTCAAGCGCACCGAAAAGGAGATGCAAGCTCATCTCGACGTGCCGTACCTGATCGTCGCTTTGCCAACATCGTCGGCGCGCAACTTGATCGCGCTCGACGAAAACCGCTCGATCGAGATTCTGCAGCCGCTCGGCGAACCGCGGCGAAGCTCCGGGGACTCGCTGCCTTGGCGCTTCAGCTTCGCGCTCGGGCAAAACGTGAAACTGACGCGACCCGACCTCGACTTGCCGCTCACCGGACACGCCGAAGTCTTTCTGGCAGAGCGCGCGGAGGTCACGGGCGACGTGGACTTGGTCGCTGGCGGCCGGGTGGACGTATCCGGAAAGACCTTCGTGATCGAGTCGGGCGAGGTGCATTTCGACACTGGAGACGCGGGTGACCCGCGCATTCGCGTCACCGCGAACTGGCGTGCGCCCGACGGGGTCCCGATCACCGCCGAGGTCACCGGAACCCTGAAAAAAGCCGATCTGCAGCTATCCAGCCCCGGTCGCAGCTCCCAGGAAATCTACGCGCTGCTGCTCGGCGGCGCCGGCAGCGCGGACGGCAGCGGCGACGCGCGCGCAGCCAGCGCCGGAGTCGGCGCGGACCAACTGCTCGGCCCCCTCCTCGAAAACACGCCGCTCAGAAATGTCGAAATCCGCACAGGCAGCGAGCAAACCGCCGATCAGCGCACCTACTCGACTTACTCCGCGGCCGTGCCCATCGGCGACCAACTCTGGTTCGAGGGCAGCTACAAGGCGCTCAGCACCCGCGACGCGAACGACGCAAACGCCACGAACGCATCCAGCGCCTGGAGCGGCACGGTCGATTGGCGCTTCCGCCGCAACTGGTCACTGCGAACCGAGCTCGGCACGATCGGCACCGGCGTCGACCTGGTTTGGAACTATCGCTACTGAGCGCTCACGGGCAGCGCGCGCTGGCGCAGCCGATCTGCACCGTGAGCTCGAATTTGCCTTCGGACCAATACTTGTCGATCGCGTCGCGCATGTATTCCAGCGGGCGCTTCAGATCGCCGCCGCCGAGCCAGCAGCGAATCTCGGGCAGAATGAGCAGTCGGCTCGCGGGATCTTCGAGAAACGCACGGCCGTTGTCGAAGGCGAGCGTGAACAGGCGTACCTCGACGTCGACGTCCTCGAAGCCCGCGGCCTCGAACTCATCGGACAGCGTTTCTAGCGTGGGGCGCTCGCCCCACGAGGTGTCGAGCTCCGCCGCGAAATCGGCTTCGTCGTACTTGAGCGCGTATTCGCGGAACAAGTCAGCCACCTCTTGAAACGAGCCGCGCAGCGGCATCGCCAACAGTGCCTGCCCGCCGGAACACAGAAGCCAGCGCATCGCGCTGAGTAGCTCGGCGCGCTCGCTGTCCTCGATGATCGGATCGAGGCTCAGCGCGTGCGTGAAGATTCCGGGCTCGAGCTCACCGGGCAGCCCGTCGCCGAGGCGGTACTCGATCGCCACATCGCCGCGCACGGTCGCCTTGTGGCGAGCAAGTTCCAGGGCCGCGAGGGATGGGTCGAGGCCCAAGATCTCCGCGTTGTCGACCAGCTCATAAAGCTTCAAGTCGGGGTAGCCGGTGCGACATCCGACGTGCAAAATGCGCGCTTCGGGCCCGGACACCATCATATCGACCGCGAGGTCGCCGAAACGCGACAGGTAGCGCGGCACGACGAACGTCTCCAAAATCGCCGCGTCCGCCGGACTCAACTTCTCTGCGAGGGACACCTGCCTCGGAGGTAACAAAATTTCTGACGGAGAAGCAATCGCCTGGGGCCCCCCGGAGAAGCGGGAATCATTCCCCCGCCGCCGTGCGTTATGCTCGTCACGTGCGACCCCTGGTCCGGATAGCCCTGGCTGCGGCCACCACGCTGGTCCTGGCGCGCCTGGCCGAACGCTATTTGCCGCCCGAAACCGCGCTGGCCGCGACCCTATTGCCTACGGCGAGCAACGCCGCACCGCCCAGCGTGGCCTGCCCCACGGGCACGCTTCCCGATCAAGGCGCCTGTATTCCGGTGCCGCTCGAGCCGCTGAGCGACGGTCCGTCGCCCGAGGTCGAACAGAACGCACATCGTGACCGGGCTGGGCGCCTGGTCCGCTACGACCACATTCCACGTCGTCCGGAGCGCCCCTCCGACTACCGCGGCTATCAGCTGCCCATTCCAGTCTTGCCCGGGCAATCGTTCGCGATGAGCGGCTATGACCTGGGTTTGCCCGACGCGGAGCAGCGACGCGGCTCGAATTTCAAGGCGGTCGGCCACGGCGGGATCGACCTGGCTGCGCCACGCGGGACCCCCGTGAGTGCGATCCGCCTCGAACACCAAGTCGGCCCTGCCGAGGTGTTGTTCGTGGGCGAGCTGTTCGGCACCAGCGTGGTCACGCGACACGCGCTCAGCGAGGCCGGCGTCACGCGCGACTATCTCATCATTCATGGCCACCTCGAGCGCGCTGCCACCGGTCTCGGCAAAGGCACGCCGCTACCAGACGGCGCAACCCTCGGCTTCGTCGGCGACACCGGTAGCCCGGGCGTGGTGCACTTGCATTTCGAGGTGCGGCGAGCGCGCGACGACGTCACGCTGCGTGAGCTCGCGCCGCACGACCTGGTGCGAAACGAGAAGACCATCGCCTGTGACCCGAGAAACGTGCTCGAGTTCGCTCACTCGACCAATTTGTAGCCGAAGCCGTACACCGTAAGAATGTGCTTGGGCTTCTCGGGCTCGAGCTCGATCTTGCGCCGCAGCTTGACGATGAAGTTGTCGATCGTTCGATTGCTGGGGTTGGCTTCGATGCCCCAAATTTTGTTCAAGATCTCTTCGCGACTCACCGGTTGCCCGAGCCGCTCGTGGAGGAGCCGCAGCAGCTCCACTTCGTAGAAAGAGAGCCCTTCCGGCTTCGCTCCCGGGCGCTGCAAGGTGTGGTTCGCTGGGCTCACGGTGACCTCACCGATCGAGAAGTTGCTGACCTCGACCGGGCGCTGCGTGCGGCGGAACAGCGCGCGCAGCCGAGCGACCAACTCCCCCACGCTGAACGGCTTGGTCACGTAGTCGTCGGCGCCCGCGTCGAGCCCCCGGATCTTGTCCGCTTCCTGACTCTTGGCGGTCAGCATCACGATCGGCACGAACGCGTCGCTGCGCCGTATCTCCTCGCAAATCTGATAGCCGTTCATGTCCGGCAACATCAGATCGAGCAGAATCGCGTTGGGCTTCTCCCGGTGTGCGAGCTGAGTGCCTTCGCGGCCAGTACCGGCCGTGAGCACCCGAAAGCCTTCGAACTCGAGCGCGTCCTTCAGCCCCAGCACGATGTGCGGCTCGTCCTCGATCACCAAAATGGTGCGCCTGGGCTCCATCGCGCCCTGTACCCTGGCGCAGCCCGGGAGCCGGGGTCAAGCAGGCTCGAGAAGCCCAAAAAGAGCAAGGCCCCGTCGGCGCACTTTGCGCCGCGGGGCCTTTCTACCGAGGCGACTAACGCCTCACTCTGCGACGGTCGAGCCGAGGCACGCGATCATCGCGATCGAGCCCTTGGCCGGAACGCCGTCACCCGCGAAGCGCAGCAGGCGCTTCTGGCTGGCGGGGCATGCGGCCACGATGGCCTCTTCCGCCATCTTCTTATCCCCGGTCGCCGTTGTGGGATCGACGTAGCAGTAGCCGTAGATATTAGCCGGAGCCGACGGCGAGGTCTGGCAGGTGTTCAGCTGGTCGCCCGTGAACTGTTGAATCTCGCACAAGCAGTATTGATTGCACGGGGTCGCACCCATCGCGTCGCCGCAGTAGCCGGCCTCGTTCAACTGCCGGAAAACCGCCGCCTTGAGCTCATCACTTGCGTCCGAGCGACCAGGCTTCTGAGCGCTGGTGCAAGTGCAGGCCTCGCCATTTGTCGGCACGTTCGCCTCGACCACCGCGCACGGCACCTTGCCCACGTCGGGCGAGGCCGGGTCGTCCTCGGCGATCAACTTACGAGGCAGGCACTTGCCGCGAAGCGCTTCCTTCAGTCGCTCGATGATCGCCGCGACAGCCGGGTTATAGCCGTACGAGGCATCGCTCGAATTGCTCAGCGTCTTCGGGCAAATCGAGGCGACGATCGAGTTCTGGGTGCCCTTCAAGCCGTACTGCTGGAGCACGCGCAGCTCGCGGATGCCTGGGTAGGCTTTCGCGTGGGTCTGCGTGGTGCCCATGCACAGCGGCCGATTGTATTGGGCATCCATCGTCCTGCAGTCGCAAGCGGTGGCGCCCATGTCGCAGTTCTTGTCCGTGGGCAGATCGAAGATGCACGCGTACTGAAGATCGCTGTTGTCCGCGATGTTCGACTCGTGACCGTTGATCTTGTTCGGTCGCCCAGTCGCGGTCGACGGGGCGAGCGCGGCGTCGGGAATCAGCGGGTGCGCCTGGTTCTGGAACATAGCGGCGCGATCCTTCGGCGTTTCGAACATCAGCTTGTCGCCCGGCAGGCCTGGAGGAGCACCCGTGTTCGGATCGCCCGGCGAACCGAGGATCATGTCCCAACGGCCCTGGTCGATCATCTGCTGATAGGTCAGGTACTTGAGCGGGGCGCCATCGGGGAAGCTGTCGGTGGTGGCCACGTCTTGCCAGGGCACGCCAACGATACCGGCGAGGAACACCAGCGACTTATCGCGCGGCGGCGACCCGGTGTAGATCGGGTTTTGGACCACCTGCCCGTCGCGGTTCTGAATCTGCGTCTCCCACAGACCGTCGACGTAGCGCTGAATCGGATAGAGCAGGTCGAACCCGAAACGGCGCTTCTGGTCGTAGCAGCGCAAGTTCAGGTTGTCGTCGGTGGCCGAATAGGTCGCCGGTGCGGCACAACCCGGGTCGTTCGCGGTCGGTCCGCAACCAGGGCCGGGAGCCGCAGCGCACGAGGTGCAGCACTTGTCGTTCGGATTGGTCTCACAGACCGCGGTCGCCTTGGGCATGTGGAACGCGCCGCCGCCCAGGTTTTGCTCACCCACGAGCCAGCCCTGGCCCGCGTCCTGAATCGAGCAGTCGTTCTCGTCCGACAGCATGATGATCGCGAGCAGTGAGTCCGAACGCAGGAACTGCGCGCGCTGCTGGAGGATCGGGTTGGTCTGCGGGTTGTTGTCGTACACCGGCATGGTGCTGCCGCCCGGATCGGTGACCTGCGGCACGGACGTAATCGGCTGCGGGTCGACCAAGAACCGGTACCAAGACTCGAGCGAAGCCTCGTAACCGCAGCCGGTCTGGCCGACCGCGATCACCATGTTCTTGAAGTTCGTGGTCAGGCGATTGGCGTCGGTTTCGCCCTGGGGCATGTTGCGCGGGCGCTGGGTGTCCGGATCCCAAGCCAAGAAACCGCTGTTGTTCCAGGTCGTGACCATCGCGTCAGGCCGCACCTTCTGGACCAACTGACCCTTGTCGTCGCCCGCGGCGTCCACACAAGTCTGGCCGCCGTGGGCGCCCAAGCTCGAGCTCACCACGCCGATGTGAATGTCCTTGATCGGGCTGAACTCCGGCGAGCTGCCCGCCATCGAACACATGCCGTTGGTGCTGGTGGGCGCAGTCTGACGACCCGTTGAGTCGACGCAAGCCGGAGTCACCAAGCGGTTCAAGAGCACCGGTACGGCGTCGCTCAGCACGGCCTGCTTGTCGGCCATGGAGATCGAGTTATCGATCATGAACAGCAGGTCGATCTTGTCGACCGCGGTCTGACGAATCTCGGCGACGAACACGTTGCTGGTGTGCGGGCTCTGCTTGACGACCGGGCGGTCGAGACAGCCCACGACCAGAGTGGCGGCCGTGGCGGCTGCAACCAGCCCGGCACCAGCCGCTCGGAGCCGGCCGAGAAGCCCGGGGGACTTCGCCTTGGGTGCTTTACGATTCAGCATCATTGAAAGGACTCCTGATGTGGCCGCTGACTGAACCAGACTGCGAGAGCTGGGAAGGACGGTGGAAATTCGCGAGGGTCCGAGCAGGGGACCCCGGCCACGGCGGCCGCAGAGTAGGTGTTTCCCGCTGCTTCTGTCAATGTGGGACCCTGCGCAAATCGAGCTACCGAACGGCCAAAACTCCGCGCGGAACCCGAGCGCTCTTCCCCTTCAGCAACTCACGTGCCCAGGGTGAAGTGGCCCAAGCGCGCACGGGCGCGGTCAACACGATTGGCGCAGCAAGGCTCTCGCGCCAACTGAGTTGTCGCGCACACCGACCAGTGCGACCAAACTTTTTCAGCCTGGATTCAGCGCTCCACTATCTCACCTTCACCTCACCGACGCACCCATGCCCTCCAGGCCCTGAGTGTGCTCCCGGCACTAAAGCGGCTCGCGCCTCGGCCGCTGGCTGGAACTCTTTCGAGAAGGTACTTAATCAATGTGAGCCAATCGAGTCGCGCGCCCGCACTGAGCGATCGGCCCAGCACTGCTCGCGCGCGCCCGGATTTCAAAATGCATCTTAACCCTCGCCCCTCCCCATCCGCGTCGCGCCGCAACGCCGCCCTCGTCATCGGGCTACTGCTGCTGGCGGCCCCGTCCTTCGGCTGCAGCTCCGAGAGCGCCAGCGACCCCCTGTCACCCGGCAGCGGCACCGGCGGGAGCCAGGGTGGACCGGGCGGCAACACCGGCGGGAGCCAGGGCGGGCCGAGCGGGAGCGGCGGAGGCATCCAAGTTCCTGTCGGTGGGGCAGCCGGGATGAGCGGCAACGGCACCAGCGGCGCGGACTGTCACCCGCAACCAGTCGGCCTGCTCCGCGACTTCAAGATCGAGCATCCCGATTTCGAATACACGCTCGGAGATGACCGGGGCATCGTCGCGACCGATCTGGGCAGCGACAAGAAGCCCGTGTTCGCAGGTGGAACGCACAAGACCGTCACCACCGCGGAGAACTTCGACCAGTGGTACCGCGACGTCCCCGACGTCAACAAAACGGTGGAGTTTCAGCTGCCCTTCACCACCGCCGCCAGCGGCAACCTCGTCTACGACAACACCAGCTTCTTCCCGCTCGACGGTCAGGGCTGGGGCAACGAAGGCAACCGACACAACTTCCACTTCACGTACGAGCTTCACATGGAGTTCAAGTACTCGGGCGGAGAAGTCTTCAACTTCCGAGGCGACGACGACGTGTTCGTGTTCGTGAACAACAAGCTCGCCATCGACCTCGGCGGCGTGCACAGCGCCCAGGCAGGCCAGCTGAACCTCGACCAGTCCGCGGCGATGCTCGGCATCAGCCCGGGCAACACCTACCCCATCGACTTTTTCCAGGCGGAACGCCACACCTCCGAGTCCAACTTCCGGATCGAGACCAGCCTCGCCTTCAGCAACTGCACGCCGATCATCGTGCGCTAGCGAGCCGACCTACTCAGTCGGCTCGCTCGCCTTGGCCTTGGCGGCCCGCACCGCGACCAACGCCTCCACGTGCCGCCGCGTGACGCGCGGCACCGCGAGCAGAGCCTCCTCGCTCGCAGCGTGAATTGCGGACAGAGAACCGAAGTGCTTGAGCAACGCGGCGCGCGTTTTGGGGCCGAGCCCGGGGATTGCTTGCAGCTCCGACGCAAACGAGCGTCGCTTGCCCGCGCTCTTGCGCCCGCGGTTCGAGAAGCGATGCGCCTCGTCGCGCGCGTTGGCCAGCAGGAACAGCTCCGGGCTATTCGGACGAAGCGGGATCGGATTCTTCTGCCCCGGCAGGTACACCCGATCGACCAGCTTGTCCCCGAGCACGCTCTCGCGTTCCTTCGCCAGGCCGACGATCGAAAGATCATGTAGCCCGAGATCGTGCGCGGCGGTCAGCGCCACCGCGAGTTGCCCGCGCCCACCGTCCACTACGAACAAGTCGGGCAAATCCCAGGCCGCATTGTCGGCTTCGACTCGAGTTTCGCCTTCGCCCGCCCCTTCGCCTTCGCCCGCCCCTTCGCCTTCGCTCGCCCCTTCGCTTTCGCCTTCGCTCGCCTCTTCGCTTTCGTCTTCGCCTGCGCCTTCGCTTTCGGTTTCGGCGTTCACCGTCGCGTCGTCTGCCGCGACCTCGCCGGTAATACTCGGATCGAATTCGATTTCTTCGCCCGCAAGCTCCTCCTCCAGCACCACGCTCGCGCTTACCGACTCCGAACTGTCCGAGTTCGCCGCCGCTTTTGCAGCGGACTCTGCCGCCGCCCGCTGCCCTCGCCGGAACCGCCGCAGCAGCACCTGATACATCGCGGCATAGTCGTCGCCGTCCGACACACCGCGCACGTGATAGGTCCGGTAGCGCTTCTTGTCGGGCACACCATTTTCGAACGCCACCACCGCGCCCACCGTGTCGGTCCCGCCCAGGTGCGAAATGTCCACGCACTCGATACGATGCGGCACCGTCGGCAAGCGCAGCTTGGCCTGCACGCGCAAGAGCCGCTCCTCGATGTCATCGTGCGTGCGCCGCTTCTCCTTGAATGCGTGCTCCGCATTCTGCTGCGCCATATCGAGCAGCCCGCGACGCGGCCCGCGCATCGGCTGCAAAATCTCGAGCTTCTTCTTACGTTCGCCCGGCGCCGCCAGCGCCTGCCTCCGCTCGTTCAGCCACTCACTCACCCCTTCCACGCCTTCGGGCAACAGCGGCAACAAGATCTCGTCTGGGATCAACGCCTCCGCCCCGCCACCCTCCCCATAGTGCTCACGCAAAAAGGAGCTCACCACCTCGTCGTCCGGCACCTCCACGCGCCGATTGGAAAAGCTGCCCACGTCGATCACCCGTCCGCCGCGCACCACCATCAGCGACAGCTCCACCAGGTCGCCTTCTCGATACAGCCCGAGCACGTCTTGGTCGCAGTCCGAAACAGACGCCACGCGCTGCGACTGCCGCACGCTCTCGACCGCGCTAATTTGATCGCGATAGGTCGCGGCCAGCTCGAACTCCAGCCGCTCACTCGCCTCGCGCATCCGACTGGCGAGCTCGCGACTGAGCTCGTCATGCCGCCCATCCAGAAACAACCCCACCGCGCGCACCTGCGCCGCATAGGCATCCTTGTCCACGTCCAGCACGCACGGCCCAGGGCATCGCTTGATCTGATACTCGAGACACGGCCGCTTTCGGCTCATCAAATCGCGATCCGTGCACGTCCGCAGCTTGAAGTGCTTTTCCACCACGCGCAGCGTGCGCCGCGCCGCCGTGGCCGAATGATAAGGACCGAAATAGCGCGCACCATCGCGCGCCGGGCGTCGCACCAGCTCGAGTCGCGGCCATTCGTGCACCGTCGAAAGCCGGAGGCTCAAGTACTCCTTGTCGTCTCGAAGCTTCACGTTGTAACGCGGCTTCTGCTCCTTGATCAGATGGTTCTCGAGAATCGTCGCTTCCTTCTCGCTGCTCGTGACGATGGTCTCGAAGTCACTCACCTGCCTGCGCAACAGCGGCAAAAACGCGCGGGTGTCACTGCTCGACGCCTGAAAATAGCTGCGCACTCGGCTGCGCAGACTCTTCGCCTTGCCGACGTACAGCACCTCCCCGCGCACATCGCGAAACACGTAACAGCCGGGCGCCGCGGGCAGCAACGCCAGCTTCTCTTCGAATGGGTCGGGCTTCTCGTCGGGTTCGGTCACGCGCCTCCTATTTACCTTTCTTTCTTGGTTGGGGCCCGCGCGGAAAAGTGCGCGCTACCCGTCGCAGCCGCAAAGCGGGCAACCCGGCCCGGCTCATCCCGCCCCTGCAGCCGCGCCTGGCCGGCACACCCCTCGTTCCAAAGCCCAAAGCAACGCAGGGCGCCCACGCCGCCAAACCACGCGCCAGCGTCTCTCCCGCAGCGCCACCGCACGATCGCCTCTGCCATCTCGTATGCCGGCGACTGCTGCAGCAACGCCAACGCTCGACGCACCCGCGCTCTCTCGGACCGCAACCTGTGAGCGCCACAACGCCCGCGCACCAACTCTGCGAGTACTCGCCGCACGTCAGCGCATCTGATACCTCGCGCATCCAGCTCGCCGGAGCGCGCCAGCACCGCGCGCGCCTCGTGGGCAGCGGCGCATCGCGTTCGTCGAGTCCCCCGTCCGCATCGCGGCGCAACCTCGCGAGCGCTTCACGCGTCGCGAGAGTCGCCTAGCCAACTCCTCCGTCCTTCTCCCGCCACCGCCGCGCTCCGATCACACCGCGTATCCCCCTTCAACGACGCGCGCCCCCGCACCGGCGCCGCTGCGCCTCCCCTCTCCTTCTTGCATTGAACCGCACCCCACCGCCCGTCTCTTTCCCCTGGTTCCCGTGGCTCGCCCAAACCGGTTTGACAATCCCGCATCCCCAGCAAAGCTCGCGACCATGCTCAGTCGTTTGCGAGCCGCCAGCCGACGGACCGGGGCCGCGATTGGCGTGGCAGTGGCGGCGGGGCTCGCGGTCGGCGCGCTGTTGGTGCCGCGAACGCCGGGGCCTGGCGACGACCGGACGCCGCTCCCGGAAGCGCGCTTGCTCGGAACGCCGCTGCCGGCCGGCGAGGCAGCCCAAAAGGTCGCGCTCGGACGGGCGCGCGCGTACCTCGCCACGCGTTTTCAGTTGGAGGTCGGTGATGGGACGCGGCGCGAGCTCTACCTGGGCGAGCTGGGGGCGGAGCTCGACAAGGTTTATCTGGCGGCGCTGGTCCGCGATGCGCGCGATCGCACGAGCTCGCTGGTGCGGGTTTTTCGCGCGGGCGAACAAAGCGGGCCGCTCCTGCTGCCAGTACCGGTGACGCTGGATCGGGAGCGGGCGCTCGCAGCGCTGCTCGCACTAAAGGATGAGCTCGATCGTGTGCCGGTGGACGCGCGTCTCGATTTGGAAAAGCGTGAGCTGGTGAAAGAGAGCTTTGGCCGGCTGCTCGATGTCGACGCCTCGCTTGCTTCGATCGAGGGCGCGCTTCGCAACGGGCAGAAGAGCGCTAAGTTGGTGTTCGAACAAAAGAAACCACGGCGGCTGGCGAGCGAGCTCGGCAACGTGGAGTTCGGCCAAGTGCTCGGCTTCTTCGAGACGCGCTACGACCGCTCGCAGAGTAAGGAGGCGCGCACTTACAACCTTCGACTCGCCGCGTCACGGCTCGACGGCACCGTATTACTGCCGGGTGAGACGTTCGACTTCAATGCAGTGGTCGGTCCGCGCGACGAAGCGAACGGTTACAAGGTGGCGCCGGTCATCGCCGAAGGCGAACTGGTCGACGGCATCGGCGGGGGGACCTGCCAGATTTCGGGCACGCTGCACGGAGCGGCATTTTTTGCCGGGCTTTCCATCACCGAGCGCTACCCCCACACCAGGCCGAGCTCGTACATAAAGATGGGTCTCGACGCCACGGTGGTGTACCCCACGATCAACTTCCGCCTGAAAAATCTCTTCCCGTTCCCGGTGGTGCTGCACGAGACGGTAAAGAATGGTGTCGTGCGCGCGGAGATTTTGGGGCCGCGTCGCGCGCTGACGGTGACGTTCATCCGGCGCGTGCTGGAAGCCATCCCGTATGAAGAGGTGGAGCGGCCGGACAAAGATCTGCCGCACGGGGTGCGGGTGCTCGGACAACGCGGTGTGCCAGGCTTCAAGCTTCGTCGCTATCGCATCGTGCGGGATGGCACGCGCGCGACGCGCGATCGCTGGGACGATGTGTATCCACCGACGACGCAAATCATCCGTGTGGGTAGCGGTGAAGAAAGCGAGACGAGTGAGAAGTCCGCGAAGCGCATCGACGATCCGCACCCCGAGTACCTCGCTGATGAGTTGCTCATCATGACCGAGGGTGGTGACGACGATGACGGTGGCGCGAACTTGAGCGAATCACGCGAACCGGGACGATTCGGCGAGAACGGCTGGACGGAAGCGGCTGGAATGCCGTACTACCGGGCAGCCGGCGGTCGAGCGGCCGAGCGGCCTGAGCAGGATGCCAAGACCAAGCAAAAATCCCGTAAAAAGTCGCGGTCCGACAAGCAGACTTGACTCGCTGGTCGACCTGCGCGAAGAACGCCGCCCTGGGAGAGGGCGGCGGCCCCGACTCGGAAGGTCCCCACGAACTGCACCGGCTGGCCGGTACATCAATACACCATGATGAACACAGAAACTGTCGTTAGCGTTCGCAAACCCACTGAAGAAAACGGCTCGGCGCGCAGCGCCGACTGGGACAACCCTCGCGTCGCATCGATTCTTTCCGCGGCAGCGAAATGCTTCGCGCGCAAAGGCTTCACCGCGACCACGCTCGCGGAAATCGGCAAGGAGCTCGGGCTCCGCAAGAGCATCGTCCACTACTACTTCGCGAGTAAGGCCGCCCTCATCCACGAAGTACAGAGCTTTACCTATCACCGCTACCTCGATCGCTTGAAGGAAGCGATTCGCAACGGCGATGGTTCGTCTCAACAAGCGACGGACGCACTCCGCGCGCTCTGGGACGCGATCCAGAACAACAAGACCGGCACCGGCCTCAACATCGAGGTGTGGAGCGCGGCGCGACGCGACGGCGAGCTGAAGCGACGTGCAGCCGGGCTGCAGCGTGATGCCCGTCAGGTCATTCGCGACGCCATCGCGCCGGTCACTCAGAAGGCCGGCCCGGCTCGCGCCGAAGCCCTGGCCACGCTGGCACTCGCCGTGCTGAACGGCCTCAGCGTCACCGAGTACCTCGAGGGCGAGGAAGCCAAGGTCCAAGAGGCCTACACGACGTTCCTCGAGCTCCTGCGCTCGGGCTTCGACAGCTGACCAGTTCGGGCTAGGTCCGGGGCCTCCAACCGAGGGCCCGGCCTGGCTCGTGCAAGGCATTGCTGTTGCCCTCAGGATTGACGTCGATCCGGAGAGCACCAAACTTCAGGCACCGCGTGGTTCGGCGCCTTCCAGCCCTATTCGTTGCGCTCGGCCTAGCGCTCTCGACCGCCTTCGAGAGCTCGGCCGCGCTCGGCGGCCGGGGCAAGGTGACCCCAAGCGTGCTGGGCGTTGGGCCGCTGTCCGAGACCAGCTGGCTCGTGGGAGGGTTCTCCCGCGGGCAAACGTTCGAGCTCACGCCGGAACCGTGGCGTGGCGTGCTCGAGCGTTATCTCGAACCCTACCGGAACCACACCCCGGACTGGCGCAGCTTCTGGCGCGGCGCCTACGGGCCCGCGGGTAAGAGCTGGCTGCCCGAATTGTGCTGGTCGAAGGAGGGCTGCGGCCCCGCCTCGCCGGCGACCTCCGTGCCGGCCCTGCTGCCGGCGCTGGAGCTGACCGAGGCGCTCGAGCTGCGCGCGCCGGAGCGGCTTCCGTTCTTGCCTTGGGACGTGCCTTGGGCGCCGAGCCTCGGCCACTCCCCCGAACCCGAGCTGCTCGCCGTGGTCAAACGGCGTCCGTGCCCGCGCTGGCGGGCGCCGCGGCCGGTTACACTCCTGCGCTATGCAGGCGAAAGCGAGCGCCTGCCGCTCACCGATTGCGATGGTGCGCTGAACACCGCAGCGCTCGACGCGCTCAGCGTGCTCGCCCGCCCGGCGGGGGCTCCGCGGCCCGCGCTGCCTTTGCCCATCGATCCCGAGGGCGACGCGGGCGAATGGACTCATGAAGTGCGCCTGTTGCATCCGCGGCTGGCGTGGGCGGTTTCTGAAATCGCGCGCGCCTTCCCCGGGCGCGCGATCGTGCTGATGAGCGGCTACCGTCGCGATGGGCACAGCGGCTTGCACGGCAAGGGGCAGGCCCTGGATCTGTACGTGAGCGGCGTGAAAAATGAGGATTTGTTTGGGTTCTGTCGGACCCTGCACGACGCGGGCTGCGGCTTTTACCCGAGCAACCGTTTCGTGCACATCGACGTGCGACCGTACGGTACCGGTCACGTGGCGTGGGTCGACGTGAGCGCGCCGGGCGAGCCTTCGGTGTATGCAGATGGCTGGCCTGGCGTGCTGAAGCCGGGCATCGCCTGGCTCGGCGGCGGCTGAGTCGCTCAGCGCGCGCGGACTTCGGCCAGCGCGGTCGCTGCCGCGTCGCGGGTGATGACGCCCCGCGCGGAAAGTAACCCAGCGACCTGCTCGACCTCGTCGCCCAGCGCGCCCACCGCGATCGCCACCGAGCGCGCGTGCAGCGACATGTGCCCGCGCTGAATGCCTTCGGTGGCGAGCGCACGCAGCGCCGCCAGGTTCGAGGCCAGGCCGACCGAGGCCGCGATCAATGCCAGCTCATCGGCGCTTTCCACGCCAGCCACGCGCAGCGCGAGCTGGGCGCCGGGGTGCACGCGCAGCGTACCGCCCACGATGCCGAGCGCCAACGGCATCTCGAGCTCGCCGATCAGATCCTCACCGTCACGGCGCCACACGGCGAGCGGCGAATAACGCCCGCTGCGCGCCGCGTAAGCATGCGCGCCCGCTTCGACCGCGCGAAAGTCGTTACCGGTGGCGATCACCACGGCGTCGACGCCGTTCATGATGCCTTTGTTGTGCGTAGCGGCGCGATACGGGTCGAGCTCCGCGAAGCGAGAGGCCGATGCAATGCCGTCGACGATCTCGCGGGCGTCGAACTCGCTGGACGCTGGATCGAGCTCGCGACTCGGCGGCGGCTCGCTGGGGCTGCCCGCACCGCGGCCGAACACGAGCTCGGCGGCGTGCACGCGGCAGGTCGCCCGCACGCGCCGGCGATCGCACAGGTTCGACAAGATTCTGAGCCCGAGCGTGCCGCCGGCAATTTTTGCCGCCACCGGACCGATTGCCTCGGCAATGCCGTTGACCAGGTTCGCGCCCATGGCGTCGCGACAGTCGACGAGCACGTGCAGCACCACCGTGCCCTGCCCCAGCTCACGAATCTCGATCTTGCGCGGGCCACCCCCGCGCTGCACCAGGCCGGGAGCGGCGCGCGCCCCCAGCTCGAGCATTTCCTCGGAGGCTTGCTCGAGCCGGGCTACGGCGTGGTGGGTGTCCGGCACGTCGCAGAGCTGCACCTGGCCGATCATCAACGCTTCTCGCATCTCTGCGGAGAAGCCGCCGCTCGCGCGCACCATGCGCGCAGCGTTCGAGGCAGCCGCGATCACGCTCGGCTCTTCCACCACCATCGGCACCAAACGATCTCGACCGTTGACGCGCACGTTGAGCGCGATCCCGAACGGCAAGCCGTAGGTCCCGAGCACGTTCTCGACCACCTTGTCGGCCACGCCCACGTCGAGGCCACCGCGCTCGACCGCTCGCACCAAGAGCTCGAGCGGCACCCCCGCGCGCTCGGCCACCAGCTGCCGGCGCTCGTCGAGCGAGAGTCGGTAAAAGCCAGGAATTCGAGAACCGCTATTGCTACTGGACATGGCGAAGGATGCGGGAGGTTTAACTCAGGCGGACCGTCGCCGCCTTATTGCGGTGCGGCGGCGAAAGCAGGCACTTGCTCGAGCCCAGGTGCTCCGAGCGCAAGCGCGATTGGACGCAGCGCGTCGTTTGCCGGCGGTTCCGCGCCGTTTTCGCTAACCCACAGCGCGATGTCGCCCCCGCCCGCTCCGGCCGGAAGCGCGACCGCACCGACGCTTCGCGCCAGGAACAGCAGGCGCGCCATGTCTGCGGTCACGATGTCCGCGCCGCTTGCCGTACCGAGCGCGGAAAGCGCGTCCGCTTGCTCGGACAATCCGGACACGAAAGCGCCGGCATCGCCCTCGAGCACCGCCGCAGCGGTGCGCTCGGACGCGTCCGCTTGGCGAGTCATCAAGCGCCCGTACAGCGCGGGATCGTTCGCGCGCAACGCATGCACGCGCCGAATCAATTCGGGCGTCGAGGCAGGCGCCGAGGCGGCGAGCACGCGCACCACGACGCCCGCGGGCAGCGACACCTGCGTCAAGTGCAGCGTCTTACCGACGGGCAGCGCGACCTGGATGCCGCCGAACGCGCTCGCCGCGACATCGATGCCGCTACCACCGCCCTGCGCCCGGCGGTGCGCAATGAGCGCACTCGGGAACACGCGCTCGGCGAGCGACGCCGCGCCAAGCCCAGGCTCCGCATCGAGGAGCCGCGCGCCAAGGCTGGCCACGACGATGGCCGCACTCGAGCCAAGCCCGAGTTTGCGCTCGCCCTCGCGCAGAGCGCTGGCATCGAAGAACGGCGCCTTTTCTCCGGCCCCGAGCGCAGCTTCAACCTCCGGAGTGACGAACGCCGCGCTCCGCGCGCTGTCGGCGACCACGTAGCGGTCCACCGCTGCCACGATCGCGCGTGCACCTTCCAGCACCGCGTATGCGCCGGAAAGGACCACCTTGCCCGGCGCTCGCGCCTTCATGCCGCACCTTCCAGCAGAAACGCGCCGACGCCGGCGGAGCTCGAAAGAACGCGCTCGACGCCAGGAACCTGCGAAAGCGCGTGACGCACCCCGACGACCTCTGCACGCGGCACCAGCACTTTGACGTGCGGCCCGGCGTCCATGGTGAAGAAGGCCAGGGTGCCTTGCTGGCGTAGCTCGCGCACACGCTGCATCACGCGCAGCGTCGCATCCTGCCAGTAGAACAGGCTCGGTCGCGCCGCCAGCATACACGCGTGCATGGCGAGCGTGCTGGCTTCCATCGCCTCCCCGAGGGCCTCCAGATCGCGCGCGAGCAGAGCTTGCTTGCCGCGCGCGAACAACGCGGGCGCGCTTTCGACCCAAGCGGCGTAGTACGGGCTCGTGGCTTGCGTGTGCAGCATGCCGTCGGTCGAGGCGGTGCTCTTCGGTCCGAGCGTGGTCGCCGCGATCACCATTTCCACGTCGAGGAAATCGCTCGGCGCAACCGGCGAAGCGGCCTCTCCTTCGGCCAAGAGCTCGACGAAGCCAGGATAGAGAGAACGCGCCGCAGAGGCCGAAGCGCGGCGCGCTAGCCGGCTCACCGCCGGCGAATCCAGCCCTAATCCGAGCGCGCCCTGCGCCGCGAGCGCCAGCGCCGCAAAGCCCGAAGCGCTCGAGGCAAGCCCCGATGCCGTGGGAAAATCGTTGTTTGACGTCACCTCGGCGCGCAGCGACGTCTTGGCGAGCGCGCGCACTTCGTCCAGCAAGCGCACCACGCGTTCGTACGGGCGACCGCTGACCTGCTCTGCACCGATCTGCACCCGGTCGACTTCGAGGTTCGGCTCGAAGGACACGCGCGTGGTCGTGCGCAGCGCCGACAGGGTCATCGATAGACTGGGGACGGCGGTCAGGTTTTGCCCGCGCGCCGACTTGCCCCAATATTTGATGAGCGCGATGTTGGAGCAAGCGACCGCGGTTGCCACGCTGCGTTCGCTCACGACCGCCGCTCCCAGTTGGCGCGTACGACGCTCTCGAACGCCTCGAAGCCCGCTTCAGTCAGGGCGCTGAGCACGGGCGCGGGATCCGCCCCGACCAGCGCGATGACCGCGCCTCCACCGCCGGATCCGGTCAGCTTGGCGCCCAAGGCGCCCGCCTGCCGCGCCACCGCGCACGCGCGCTCGATGCCTTCGGTGGACACGAACAAGCCAGAGAGCAGCATCTGGTTCAGGTCCAACAGACGACCGAGACCGATGACGTCACCGCTCTCGACACACAGCTTCGCGTTCTGCACCAGCGCCGCGATGCCGCTCATGGTTTTGTCGACCAGCTCGGGGCGCCGCTCACGCAGGCGGGCCACGGCCTCGACCATTTCGCGCGTGCTCGCGGGGGGCCCCGCCAGCGCGATCACCAGCCGAAGGTCACGAGCGACGTCGAGCTTTCGCACGCCATCCGCGCGCGAATAGCTGAAGCAGCCGGCGTACGCAGCGGCAGCCGCATCGATACCCGAAGGGTTGCCGTGAAAAACGCGCTCCCAGCCGTCCGCTGCCGCGAGCACTCGTTCGGTGTCCGCCGCTTCGTGGTTCGCCTCGAGCACAGCGCGGGCCACGGCCACGGCGATGGCCGCGGAGGCGCCCAGGCCGGCACCGGCCGGCAAATCCAGCTCTACGTCGACCTGATGAGGGCCGAGGCCGAGCCGACCAAGCAGCACGGCGAAGGCGCGGCCGAGATCCGAGTCATCGTCCGCTGCCACCTCGCGCGGCCCCACGCGGAGACACGCGCGCTCGGCCGCACGCGCCTGCGCGCGAGCGCCCTTCTCGATGCCGGCCGCGAGCGCGGAGACGCCGTAGACGACGGCGTGCTCGCCGAGCAGGATCACTTTGCCGTTCGCGTGCGCCAAGCGGCCCTCGTCTCAGGCTCGCCGCTCGGTCAAAGCGCGAATGGCGCCGGTGAGCAGGGTGGTACCCTCGGGGCTGAGACCGGAGCCCAGCGCGTTCAACGCCTGATCCCGGAGATCGGCGACGCGAACCTCGATCGCCGCGCGCGCGCCGCAGGTGTCCATGACCGAGAGCGCGCGACGAAGCTCGCCTTCCTTTGCTTTGGGGTTGCCCACGACACGCTTGAGCAGCGCCCGCTCGCTGCCACGCGCTCGCCTCAGGGCCTCGATCAGCAGCAGCGTGCGCTTTCCGGCGCGAAGATCATTTCCAAGCGGTTTGCCCGTGCGCGCCGGGTCGCCAAAAGCGCTCAGCAAATCGTCACGAAGTTGAAAGCCGATACCCAACGGAGTCGCGACTTTTTCCAGCGTTTTGAGGGTGCGCGCCGAGCCACCGGCCAAGATCGCCCCGAGCTTCAGCGGCCCACGTACCGTGTAACTGCCGGTCTTCAGCGCATAGCCGGCCTCCACGTCCGTTGCGCGCGCCACCAGATCGATTTGCTGGCCAGCGACGGCAGCGAGCTGCATCTCCGCAAATGCCGCGAACGAACGCTTCACGAAGGGCTCGCGGAGCGAGAGCTGCCCCAGGACCTCGAGCGCCAGCGCCGCCGCATAGTCACCTGCCAGAATCGCGCTGGCCGCGCCGCGGTGCTCACCGCGCAGCCGACGACTGAGGAAAGCGTGCACCGTCGGGCCGCCACGGCGAGTGACGTCGCCGTCCATCCAATCGTCGTGGATCAGGAAATAAGCTTGCAGCAGCTCGAGCGCCACGCCGGCCTCGAGGGCCAAGGTGAGCTTTTTGCTGGGGCTCACCGCGCGGTAGCCGGCGACCAACAAGGCGGGGCGAAGGCGCTTACCGCCGCGACGACAGAGGTCCGACAAGGCGCGCACCATGAGCCCCACCTCCGGCGCCAGATGCGTGGCATCGGCGATGCGCCGATCGAGGTAGGTTGCCAAGCGTCGATCGATGTCTCGCTGAACCGTGGTCAGCAGGGCCAGAAAGCGGGCCTGCGCGAGGCTGTCCGGCTTATCGCCATTTTCTTGGGGGTTTCGCGTTCGTCGTGGGCTCGGCATCGAGTCGGCGCGAGCCTAGCACCATTGGAAACGGCGTGGCATAGTCGCGCCCGCGCGCGGGCCGGGGAGGCAGGGCGCGAACCGCTAACCTCGCCCCCGAACGCCCCAGCAAGACTTGGCTTCCGTGAGCAGCTCCACCGCCACCGCACTTGGTTGGCTCTCGAAAGTTCGTGCGCGGCTCGGCGCAGAAACCTGGGTCGTGCTCTCGCTCGTGTTCGTGGCGGTGGGCTTCTGGTTGCGCTCGCGCCGCTTTTTCATCTCGACGATTGCTTTCTGGAACGACGAGGCCAATTGGGCCATCCAGCTGGTGACCAAGCCGGTCATGGCGCCCTCGATTCGCCCGGTGGGCTTCGTCGCAGTGAGCAAGTGGCTCGCCCAGACCTTCGGACCGACAGAGGTCGCGCTGCGGTTTCTGCCCTGGCTCGCCAGCATCGGCGCCAGCGTCATCGCGATTCCACTCGCGAAGCGGCTGTTTCGCACGCCAGCAGCACGGCTGTTCTTCGTCGCGGTGCTCGCTTTGCACCCGCTGGTGATCGACTTGGGCAAAGAGTTCAAGCCGTACACCCTCTCGCTGTTCATTCACTTGTGCTGCTTGTGGCTGGTGATCGTCTACTGGGACACCGGCAAGCGACGCTTCCTCGCGAGCGCGATCGCAGTGCCGCTGATTGGCGTGCTGTTCGCTCAGGACGTGGTGTTCGTGCTGCCCGCGCTGTACTTGGCGCTCGGCTTCTCGGCCTTGCGCGCGCGCCGGCACCGTCACCTGTTGCTGATCGGACTCGGCGTGCTTTCGACGTTGGCGCTGCTCGCCGCGCTCTATTGGTTCTTCTGGAAATACGTGACCGGCCCGACCGGCGCGGGGCGCAAACAGGTGAACGGCCTGTCGTCTGCTTGGTGGAGCGCCGCCTACGATCTGTTCTACCCGGGCAAGATCTCGAACGAGTCGCGCGTGTCTTGGCTCTTCAGAAAATGGGTCGAGCTCGTCTCCTTTGGCGGCGAGCGTCGCGACATTTGGACGCCAATCGGTCCGCTGTCGGGTGAACGCCTGGCCACGGTGGCGAGCATGGACACCTTGCTCTGGACCTTACTCTCGTTCGTTGGGCTCGCGTGCTTGATTTTCCGCAGGCGCGGGCGCGAACTGTTGCTGCTCGTCCTGCCGGTGCTGGTCGTGTTCGTGTTCAATGCGCTGAAGGTGTGGCCGCTCGGTGCCTTTCGCTCCGACCTATTTCTACTCGCCTACACCCCGGCGTGGGTCGCGGCCGCCTTCGACTTCGAAAGAACTGCCAGCGAGAAGCGCGTCGGTCTCTGGCGCCAAGCGGTGCCGACAGTGGCGTTGGTGCTGGTCCCCTTGCTTGCCTTCGAACGCACCTGGCATCACCACAAGAGCGGCGGCGGCGAGTTCATCAAAGGGGTGAACGCGCTCATCGACCTGCAAGGGAAGGACTACAATGGCGGCCGAGAAACATTGATCCTGGACGGTTACCTGTGCGTGGTCTGGCGCTACTACCAACTTTACCACCCAGGGCACCGCGAGCTCTTTCGGGACCTCAACCACCGCTTCCGAAAGCAATGCGTGAAGCCGTGGACCCAGCCGGTGATGGCGCGCGCCAAGCACGTCCCGGGCCGAGAGCGGTTCTGGCTACTTCTGGCCAAGAACCAGGAAATGCAACTATTCACCGACGGGGCACCGCGCGGCTACCAGGTGCTTGCGAGCCGCGATATCGAACAGGGTCAAACGCTGGCGGTCGCCCTGCGTCGGCGTTAGGTGGAAGAAGGCGAATGAGCGACATCTCCCAGCGTAAAGCGGACCACCTCGACCTCGCCGAGAAGGGCGACGTCGGCTTCAAGAAGACCACCACGCTGTTCGAATGCGTACGGCTGGTGCACGACGCGCTGCCCGAGCTCGAGTACCACGAGGTCGACACGCGCTGCTCGCTGCTCGGCAAGACCCTGGGCGCGCCCATCTTGATCGCGGCCATGACCGGCGGCCACGAACGCGCCGAGCGCATCAACAGTGAGCTCGCCGAGCTCGCCGAAGAACGCGGCTATGCCTTTGGTCTCGGTAGCCAGCGCGCCATGTACCGCGATCGCGCCAAGCTGAAGAGCTATGCGGTCCGGCACGTCGCGCCCTCGGCGCTCATCCTCGGAAACTTGGGCGTCGTGCAAGCCGCGCTGATGTCGAGCGCGGAAGTTCAAGACTTGGTCGGCGCGGTCGGCGCTGACGCGCTGTGCATCCACCTGAACCCCGCCATGGAGCTGGTCCAGGCCGAAGGCGATCGGGACTTTCGGCATGGCCTCGAGACCCTTGCGCGCCTTCAGGCCGAGCTTGAGGTTCCGATCATCGCCAAAGAGACCGGGTGCGGTCTGTCCAGCCGGGTCGCGCGGCGCTTGCGTCAAGCGGGTATTCGGCACGTGGACGTGTCCGGCGCAGGCGGCACCTCGTGGGTGGCAGTCGAGACCCAGCGCGCCCGCGACGCCCAAAAAGAGCTCGGCCAGGCCTTTTGGGATTGGGGCATCCCCACCGCGGCCAGCGTGGCATTGGTCGCACGCGAAGGGTTTGAAACGATTTTCGCAACCGGCGGCGTGAAGTCCGGACTCGATGTGGTGAAGGGCATCGCGCTCGGCGCCAGCGCTGGCGGCATCGCCCGGCCCATGCTGCAGGCGCTCGAGGGCGGGGGCCCGGAGGGCGCGCGCGCATACGCGGCCCGCGTAGAAAGCGAGATCCGGACGGCCATGTTGCTGACCGGCTCGCGCAACGTGAGCGCGCTGCGCCGAGCACCGCGCGTGATCGTCGGTGAACTCACCGACTGGTTGAGTCAGGAGCCGAGCGAATTGGCGCCTTAGGCGCCGCGAACGCAGCGGTCAGCCGTCGCGGCGGGGACGCGCGGGGGGCGGCGGATGCGAGTGCGAGACGTTCGACTGTCGCGCTTGCCAGGCCACGCGGGACGCCTCTTGATAGAGCGCCTTCGCACCCGGGAAATTTTCGTCGCGTCGCATCAGCTGAATCAGCTGCTGCATGGCGATTCCCGGCGCCATGGAGCCGTCGTAGAGCGCGAGCTTGATGCGCACCACGATGAACCGTTCGTCACCGTCCGGTGCCTGCGCAAGGACCGCCCGGGCGCCCGCGAGATCCCCCCCGTCCAGCAAGGCATCGATGCGTGCGGGCTCCACTTCCGGCGATGAGTCGACCATCGTAATGCGAACAATACCAGATTCCCCAGCCTCTCCCCAGCCGTCCCCCGGTCGCGCACGCCTTTGTGCGCACTCTCGGGTTCGAGCGCGCTGCTGAGTTTTGGGTGCGAGCTCCACGGCAGGGGTGCGATACGCAGTGTGCGGGAGGCATGGCGAGCCGGCCGGCTTACCGAATTTCCGCACGAAACACGGCTCGAGAAACTCTCCCAGCGCTGGAAACCAACACCGACGGCGAAGAGAGGTGATAGGCTGAGTTCGTTGCCCGCGGGTCATCACCAGCGGGTACCAGCGGGCGGCAGCGAACAGGATGACCGACGAGAACCGCAGGCGTTCGGAGAGGAGTGATGCTCCTGCCCCCGATCTTCGCTCGGAGCGCGACCAGTTCCTGCAAAAGTTCACGCGCGGCGCGCGCATCACCGACGAGTTCCTGCGCGAATACGAGCAACTCGCGCAGCGCATGGAAGCGGTCGAAACGGAGAACGCGCTGCTCCGGAATCAGGTCGAAGCCGGCGACGCGATCCGTGAGCTGTCTCGCAAGATCGAACACTTGGAGCGCGAGAAGGCCGAGCTCCTGTCACGCTTTCGCCGCGTGGAAGCGCAAAGCACGACGGTCTCGGCGCGTGTCGAAGAGGTCGAGCTCGAGTTCGCGAACCTCGCCAATCTGTTCGTCGCCAGCAATCAGATTCACTCGAGCTTGTCCCCGCGCGGCGTCACCCGACGCATCAAAGAAGTGCTCGCGCAAATCGTGGGCGCAGAACGCTACTCCATGTACTTCGTGAACCCCTCGGGTACGGAGCTCGTGCCGATCGCCTCCGAGGGCGTGGCGGGCAACGACTTGGTGCCCGTGCGAGTGGCCGGCACCATGGTGGGCGAAGTCTTCCGCTCCGGCGCGGCAATCGTGAACGAGGACGTGCAGCCGAGCCAAGGGACACTGGATACCCCGGCCGCCATCATCCCGCTCTCCGTGGACGATCGCGTGGTCGGCGTGATCGCCATTTTCTCCACCTTGTCGCAGAAGGAACGCTTCGACACCGTGGATTTCGAGCTGTTCAAACTGCTCGGCCAGCACGCGGCAGCCGCGCTGGTCAGCGCTAGCCTGTTCGTTCAGGCCGATCGCAAGCTGCCCGGACTGGAAGCATTCTTGGATCTGAGCGTGTAAGCACCATGGCCGAATACTCCTGCCTCATCGTTGAAGACTCGCCGATGATGCGACAATTGCTCGTGTTCGCGCTCGCGCGCGTGAAAAACTTGCGCGTGACGGAAGCCGATGACGGCGTCGACGGGCTGCGAAAGCTCGCGTCTTCGCGCTACGACATCATCGTCACGGACATCAACATGCCCATCATGGACGGGTTGAAGCTCGTCAAGCGGGTGCGCAGCGATCCGGTGCACAAGGACACGCCGATCGTCATCATCACGACCGAGGGCTCTCAGGAGGACCGGCAGCGGGCTCTCCAACTCGGCGCCAACGCCTACATCACGAAGCCGATTCAGGCCCCGCAGGTGATCGCGACGGTGAAAGAGCTGCTCAGGATTGAATGAGCGAGCGAGCGCGTCCGTGGCTGAAGATCTGCGGCGTCACGAACGAAGAGGACGCGCGGCTCGCGGCGGATGCGGGCGCCGATGCGATCGGGCTGAACTTCGTGGCCACGTCCAAGCGTCGGGTGGACGACGCGAGCGCGCGACGTATCGCGGACGCGGTGCGGGGTCGGGTCGAGCTCGTGGGCGTGGTCGCCAACGAAACGGCTGAGCGCCTGCGCACGCTTTTGGCGACGCTCGAGCTCGACTTTCTGCAGCTACACGGGGACGAGGCGCCCAGCTTGCTCGCCGAAGTGCCGCGAACCTTCAAGGCCGTGGGAATCGCAAGTGCAGCGGATGTCGAGCAAGCCGCTCGCTATGCGGGTGAACGTTTGCTGGTCGACGCCAAGCATGGCGGGGCCTCCGGAGGCACCGGACGACGCTTCGATTGGAGCTTCGTTCGCGAGCTCGCCCAAAGTCGCCGGCTGATCTTGGCCGGCGGGCTCACACCCGAAAACGTGGCCGAGGCGGTCACCCAGGTGCAGCCCTGGGGCCTCGATGTCGCGAGCGGCGTGGAAAGCGGGGATCCGCGACGCAAAGATCCGGACCTCGTTTTTCGCTTCATCGACAACGCGCGGCGAGCCGGGGGCGAGCGGTGACCCCGCTGGCACGCGTGCGGCCGATCGGGCTCGCCGTGCCCTTGGCCGTGAGCTGTGCGGGGCCCTCGTTGCGCGGCGCGGTCACGCTCGAGAACGGCCGCGAGGCGAGCGGACCGGGACAGCTTCTGCCCTTGGACTGCCGCGATGGCCGCGGCGCGCCGGCGGCTGCGCCGGAGCTGACCGTTCAGCGCGTCCGCCTGGACGACGGCCAAGAGGCGGTGCTCGAGCTCAGGCGCGGCTACGACACCGTCGCGATCACCAACGGCTACGACGACGCCTACGGGCGCGTGTTCCAATACGTCTCGGACGACGGGCACCATCACAAAGTCCTGCATACGGTGCGGATCACGCCCGGGCTTTCCGGGTCGCGTCTGATCCTCGCCAGCGCGTTCGACGTTCAGGGCTCGGACGCAGAGTTTCGCGGGACGGCGCGCAAAGTAGCTCTGGAGTGTGAGCTCATGCCGCGCGAAGTGCCCAACGAGCGAGCGCCGAGCGCTACAGCTGAACCACCAGCGGGTTGACGCTGATGCCGGTCGGCGACGTGGTGATGATCGCCGCGTGCGCGTAGCCACCCCCAGGCGCCTCCCCCACCGACCCGACGTTGATGATGTGCACGTCGGCGACGCGCCGCTCGAACGGCATGTGGCTGCCGCCGCACACGATCACGTCGCCTGGTTCGTCGCCCATCAACGCCAGGAGCTCGTCATCGCTCATGTCTTCGGTGAACGGCTCGCTCGGATCGGCGGGTGAGCCATGCACGACGAGCAGCGTGTGCCCGGACTCGATTGGCAGGCGCGCCAGCGTCGGCAATTTCCCCAGCCGAGTAATGATGAGCTCGCCCAGCTCGACCTGAACTTGGCGAAAACGTTCGATGCGCTCGCGTTCTTGACCGCTGGTAGCAGACAGCTTGTCGGGGTTGATCTGAGCCAGCGCGCGATCGCTGACCCCTTGCACACACAGCGCGCGCTGACCAACCAAGAGCTTCCACACCGCGAGCGGCTCCGGACCTGGGAAAACCAGATCACCGCAGGCCACGAGCTGATCGAAGCCGTGCGCGTTCGCCTCCTCGATCACCGCCGAGAGAGCACGCGCGTGACCGTGGATATCCGAGACGCAGAGAAACCGCATGGGCGACGGCGATGTACGTCGGTACCCCGTCGGGAACAAGGGCTCTCCACCTCGCCCGGCCAACGGGCCCGGAGCGCTGCGTGGTCAGGCGCGCAAAGCGGGGGCAGGATGCGCGAAGTGGATGCCGCCCATCGACTGCTCTCGCTCGCGCGCACCATCGACCCCGAACGCGCGCAGGGCGCGCTGGCCGAGCTGGGCGGCAAGCCCGAGCGCGCCCTGGCAGTGCTGTTGAGCACGGCATTTCCGCCCCTCACTCCGGGTGCTTCGCACCAGGTGGACGCGCTGACGCGATTCTCGCGCGAGGGGCTGCGTGTCGAGCGCAGGCGGCGCGATTTGCTACGGGATGCGCGCCGCCTGACCGAGAAATCGAAGGACCCGGACACGTACTTGCGCGCCCTGCGTCGCTTCGTCTGGGCGGAGCGGGCTCGAGTCGCGCTGCGCGAGCTGCTCCCGATCGAGCTCGGCGGCGCGCCGATCGAAGCCACCGCGCGCGAACTCAGCAGCCTGGCCGATGTCGCGCTCGAACTCGCGTTGGACGAGGCGCGCGCACGAATCGGTGAACGATTCGGTGAACCGCGGCGCAGCGACGGCAAACTTTCGACGCTGTGCGCGTTCGGTATGGGCAAGCTCGGCGGGCTAGAGTTGAACGCGGGCTCCGACGTCGATCTCTTGTTCGTATACGACAGCGACGACGGAGACGAGCAGAGCGAGCTACCGCTGCACGACTATTGGTCGCGCGTGGTGCGCCGGGCGGTTTCGAGCATCGACACGCCCAGCGAAGACGGCCTGATCTGGCGCGTGGATTTGCGCCTTCGCCCCGAAGGTTCGGGCGGTCCGCTCGCCAACTCGGTCGCGGCCACCGAACGCTACTACGAGACGTGGGGGCGACTCTGGGAGCGCGCGGCGCTCTTGCGCGCGCGTCCGATGGCAGGCGATTTGGAGCTCGGACGGCTCGTCGCGCGTGAAATCTTCACGCCGTTCGTGTATCGCCACGCGGTCGAACCCACGTTGGCGCAGGGCATCTTCGAGTTGGTCGAGCGATCCCGCCGGGAGCTCTCGAGCGATCCCGAACGCGATCTGAAGCTGGGACGCGGAGGCATTCGCGAAGCCGAATTTTTCGTGCAGACCCTGCAGCTCATCTGGGGCGGACGCGAGCCGACGCTCAGGGTCGCGGGTACCCGCGCGGCGCTGTCACGGCTCGAAAGCCGCGGCTTGGTCAGCGATCGCGAGGCCAGGATAATCGGCGAGGGTTACACCTTCTTGCGGCGCATCGAGCATCGCGTGCAGTGGATGTCCGGCGTCCAGACGCACTTGCTCCCGGCCAGCAACGATGACCTGGCCCGGCTCGGCCGTACGCTCGGGCACGACGATGAACGCCCGTTGCTCGCGGAGCTCGCGCGAATTCGCGGCGCGGTCGCCGAGCTATTCACCGCGATCACGCCCGGCGCTCGACGTCGCAGCGAGAGCTCGCGCTTCGACTCGGTGCTCGCGGCGCTCTCGAACCCCACCGCTGCTGCCGCGGAGGCCGAGCGCGCTTTCGGCAGCGGCGAGGTCGCAGAACACCTGCTCGCGCTCGCGCGCAGACCGGACGGGCTGCTCGGCGAAGTGACGCGCGATCGCTTCCCCAATTTGGGGCGCGACCTGCTGGAAGAGCTCGCTGCGAGCCCCGATCCCGAGCAGGCGAGCCGCACGATGCGCGCGTTCTTCGCGCGTTTTCCGGCACCCGGTCCGTACGTCACCGCGCTCGCCGAGGGCGAACGCGCGCTCGCGCGCTTCGTCACCGTCCTCGCGTCGAGCAGCTTCGTCGGGGAAGCCCTGGTGGCTCGCCCCGAGCTGGCCGACGTGGTGCTGTTCGGCGAGGGAAAGGTGAGCGATCCGCGCGCCGCGGTCGCCTCCGAGCTCGATGCTCAACCGAGCGCGCCGGCGCCGAGCGACGACGACGATCCGGCCGAGGACCGGTTCGTGGCTGCCCTGCGCCTGACCAAACGACGAGTCATGGTCGAAGTTGCCGTCGCCGATCTAGCTGGTTCGATCGGCACACGCGAGGCCACCCGTCTCTTGTCCGAGCTTGCGGACGAAGTGCTGAGACAGGTGGTGAATCTGGTTTGCGCCGGAGACACACGCGGCCTGTCGGTGATCGCGCTGGGCAAGCTGGGCGGCCGCGAGCTCGGCTATGGTTCGGATCTCGACGTCATTTTCGTGTTCGATCCGAGCACCGCGCCCTCGTATCAAGAAGCATTCGGCTTCTTCACCCGGCGAGCGCAGCGCATTTTGCGCGTGCTCTCCGAACCCAGCTTCGCCGGCCCGGGCTACGAGCTCGACACCCGGCTGCGCCCTTCGGGCTCGCAGGGCATGTTGGTCACATCGCTCGGCGCCTTCGCTCGCTATCACGGGGTGGACACCGCCGAAGCGCGTGAATACGCCTCCAGCGCGACGTCGTCCGGCGCCGCCTGGGAGCGCCAGGCGCTGCTGCGCGCGCGCCTGTGTGCGGGCGATCGTGAGCTCGGCGCGCGCGTGCTCGCGATCGCGCACGAAGCCGCCTATCACGGCGGAGCGCCTCCAGTCGAAGAGCTCACCCGAATGCGGCAGCGCATGCAGCTCGAGCTCGCTCGCGAGCGGCCGGGACACTACGATCTCAAGGTCGGTAAGGGCGGCCTTTTGGACATCGAGTTTTGCGTGCAGTGGCTGCAAATGCAGCACGGTGACGACCTTTCGGTGCGCACCACCGACACCGGGGAAGCGCTCGAAGCCCTGCACGCGGGCGGCTACCTGAACCGCCGGCTGTTCGACTTGCTGCGCGATGGCTACCGCTTTTTGCGCCGGCTCGAGCAACGCATTCACGTGCTCACCGGGCAAAGCTCGTCGCAAATCGACGCCCATTCCCCGCGCCTGGGGCAGCTGGCCCGCCGCATGGGCCTGCAGGACGAACCCGGCAGCAGCGCGAGCGAACAGCTGCTCGCGCGCTACGAAGCGGTCACCGCGAACGTGCGCGCCGCCTACCTGGAGGCACTCGGCGCGAGCGGCGAGTGAGCTTCAAGCGCGGCGCAAGGCGCGCGCCGCATCGAGCGCTGCATACGTGAAGATCAGATCGGCGCCCGCCCGCCGCAAGCAGAGCAGGCTCTCGAGCAAGCAGCTTTCGTAGTCGAGATAGCCCTTCTCGGCGGCTGCCTTGAGCATCGCATATTCGCCGCTCACGTGATACGCCGCGACCGGAAGCGCGCTCTTCTCGCGCACCAAGCGGATCACGTCGGCGTACGGCAAGCCCGGTTTGACCATGAGTAAATCGGCGCCTTCGGCCTCGTCCAGCGCCACCTCGCGCAGGCATTCGCGCACGTTGCCGGGATCCATCTGATAGGTCTTCTTGTCGCCGCTGCGCGGCGCGGAGTCGAGCGCATCGCGGAACGGCCCGTAAAACGCCGACGCGTATTTGACGCAGTAACTGCAGATCCCGACTTCGGTGTAGCCTGCTTGATCGAGCGCGGTTCGAATCGCTGCCACGCGCCCATCCATCATGTCCGATGGCGCAACGATATCCGCGCCCGCCTGCGCCTGCACGACGGCCATGGCGGCGAGCAGCGGCAAAGTCTGGTCGTTGTCGATGCGGTCGCCCACCAACACTCCGTCGTGACCATCGGAGGAGTAAGGGTCGAGCGCCACGTCGGTGATCACGAGCAGCTCCGGCAGCGCGCTCTTGAGTGCCCGCACCGTGCGCGGCAAGAGGCCCGCCTGATTGGTGCTCTCACTACCGCGCGCGTCTTTCTGTGTATCTGGTAGCGCGGGGAACAAAGCCACACCGCTGATGCCCAGCTCGAACGCCTCGCGCGCCGTGTCCAGGACGAGGTCGACCGACAGCCGCGCTTGCCCCGGCATGGTCGCGATGGGAGAGCGCTGGTTCGTGCCCTCCTGCACGAACAGCGGCAGCACCAAGTGCTGCGGACCCAACGTGGTTTCGCGGATGAACCCACGAATTTTCGCGTTTCTGCGGTTACGGCGAGGGCGCTTAACCAAGTTCATGGCTGCGTTTTAAGCTATGGTGCGAGGGAGCCTCATGTCGAGCGAGAAAGCATACCTGGTCATTACCGCAGTCGGCCCCGATCGAGCGGGCCTCGTCAGCGAGCTTTCGTCCCTGATCCACGCAGCGGGAGCCAACCTGGAGGACAGCCGCATGGCCGTGCTCGGCGGCGAGTTCGCGTTGCTTTTGCTGGTCTCGGGCGCCGAAGCCGCGCTCGCGCGCGTCGAAGGCCGAGTTCGCGAGGGCGAGCAGGCCCTCGGCCTCACTCTCTTGCTCAAGCGCACTACGGCTCGCGCGCTGAAGCACGTTCTCCCCTACACCATCCGTGTCTCCGGCTTCGATCGCCCCGGCATCGTGCAAACGGTAACAGGCATTCTGGCTCGTCGCGGCGTGAACGTGAACGCCCTCGAGTCGCGCGTCACCAACGCGCCGCACAGCGGCACCCCGCTGTTCGTCTTGGAAGCGGCGCTCGAGGTGCCTTCCGAGGTCGCGCTGTCCGAGCTGCGACGGGAGTTGGTGGCACGCTGCGACGAGGAGAACCTCGACCTCACCCTCGAAGCACGAAGATAGAGACTGGGCTCTACGCGGTCGGGGAGATCCCGGCCGCGCCCTGCGCACGAAAAGTCAGCGCGGTGGTCGAGCGAGCTCAGTGATAGAGGCCGGTAAAGAGCAGGGTGACCGCAAAGGTGGAGGCGTGAACGTCCGGATCCTTGTCGCTGGTGAGAGCGCCGGAAAAGCGCAGTAACGGGCCCACCGACCACTCATCAGCGACCCAGAAGTCGTGACCGACCCAGAACGCGCCGCCAAAGCCATTGGTCTTGCTGACGTCGTCGTTCTGGCTGCCCTCGACCGCAAGGTGCGCGAAGCCGAGCATGCCGCCCAAGTGCCAACCGCGATTCGGTGACGGGAAGCCATCGATGAAAGGGCCGATGATGGCCACCGTCAAGCTGCGGTCTTGCGTGAACGGTCCGCGCTCGAACTCGATGGCCGCAGAGCCTTCGGCGAGGAGCGCGCCGCCGACCGCGACGCCGGCAGCGGGTGAGCCGCCGATCATCAAGTCCATGGCGAGCCCGCCACCCGAGCCCTTCAGATCTTGAGAATTCGGAGCGTCATCGTCGAACGTTGCGCCGAGCGAACCGAACCCAACACTGGCCCGCGCGTAAAAGCCATCGTGCATGTGATAGCTGCGCGGAACCGAGGCTGACGGCGGAGCAGTGGTTAGATCAATCTTGCGCCCGGGCGGATCGAGCCTCATTTGCGCCGGGGCGGGCGCCGGGGCCCCAGGCGGCGGCGCTGCTTCGGCCGCAGGCGCAGGCGGTGCGGGGGGCACTGCCGGAGGCTCGGCAGCCTGCGCGTGCGCCGGTTTCGAAGCGAAAAACAGGCCCAGGGAGAGAGACAAGCAACCCGCCGTGCAAAGTCTAGTCATGACGCACCCAGTGTTAGCACCTTCGATAACCCAAGCTTCGTAGCTCCGACGCGCGAAGTGGCTCGGGTATTCATCGGCCAAATGCGCGCTGCCGCAAGCCTCACAGCGCAAGTTCTGCGGAAAGTAGCAGGCTACGGCCGCTTTGTGCCACGGTGGTCTGCACGAACTCGGCGCTCACCGGCAGGGAGTAGCGATAGTCGAACGCGTTGTACAGGCCGAGCGCCCAATCGACGCTGGGCCGCGCCCCCCGCATCGGCAGCGCCACGCCAGTCAAGACGACGTCCCAAAGCGCCACTGCTGGCGTCGCAGATTGGCGCGGCTCGGTGACGCGCTCGAAGCGATCGAAGCGGCCGCTCTCGAGGGTGAGGCGGGACGCGACGCGCAGCGCCGGACCAATCACCGGCACCATCCCCTTCAGCGAGAACAGGTGGGTCGGCACGTTGGCTACGCGACGAAAATCGGGGTTCTGCCGAAACTCGAACAGCGCACCCGCGCTGCGATCGGCGAGGTAGCGGGCAGCCAAAAGACCATAGGAAGCCGCGAACAGGGCGCCGTGCCGCAGATCGCGCCGAAATCCGAGCTCGGCACCCGCGGTGGCCAGCGGCACATTACTGTTCACGTAGTGAAGCGGATCGCTCTCGATACCGTCACCACGCGAAACGACCAGATCGGTCAGATAGTTCGCAAACAGCGTAGCGCTGCAGCTGAGCAAGGGATCGAGCTCGTGAGTGAACTCGATTTCACCGGAGTAGATGTGCTCGGGCCCCAGCTCGGGGCTCGCTGACTGGGTGAACCCGCCGTCGTTGTAGTAAAGCTCGTACACGCTCGGCGCGCGAAAGGCCTTTCCTGCCAATACCTTCAAATTCCCGTGGGCATACGGGCGAAAAACCGCGCCAAGCCGCGGGTTCAACGCCGAGCCGAAGGTGGAGTAGGCGTCCAAGCGCGCCCCCGCGTGGAGCGCCAAGCGCGAACTCGGTCGCGCGTCGACCGTGGCGTACGCCGCACCCACCCAAAACGGGTGACCGCGGCTACCGGTTTCGTCGAGCATCACCGAAGTTTCGTTGATGGCCTGCTGTTCGACTTGAAAGTGCGATTGGATCTCGCCACCCAAAAACAAGCGCAGCTTCGAGATCGGCTGTAGTTCCAGACGCTGTTCCAGGCCTACCCACGCGCCGCGGAAGGTGTCGAGCTCGAGCCCACCGTCGTCCGCGGCGCGCGGATACGCGCCTTCGAAGCGATACACGTTGGCGTGCGCGCGCGACAGCCAGCTGAGCTTGGAAGAAATACGCGGTTCGGCGCGCAGCTCGAGCGCCGCGCGGGTGTCGCGCTGGCGCGCTCGCACGTCACCGAGCAGGGTCTGGTAGACGCCGGTCGGTAGCTTTTTCTCGTGCGAGTTCCAGTACCATTGCGCCGAGAACGAGCGATAACTGACCTTGCCCTCCAGAGTCGCCGCTTCGAAGCCATCGACGCCACGCGCATACCCGGAGACCGCGTGGGTAGCGTCGACCAGCTCGGGAAAGTAGAAGTCGCGCCCGGAGCCGCGCGCGCCCGCCGCAGAAGCCCAGAGTCCGCCATGGCTACCGAACGGCGCTTCGGCCCGAACGCGCACGTGGCCGACGCTGTCGCCCTCCGAACCAAGGCCGAGTTCGACGCGGGGCGTCGCCGCCGCGGGCCGATTTTGGATGTTGATCACGCCCGAGAACGCGCTGGTGCCGTACACCACAGAGCCTGGGCCGCGCACGACTTCGAGTCGCTCGATGTCGCCGAGATCCGCGCGACCATCGTAGCCGACGTAGGAAGAACCGAGCCAATTGTCGTTCAGCGGCAAGCCGTCCGAGAGCACGAGCACGCGGTTGCCATAGCTGCCGAGGCGACTGACGCCGCGAATGCCGACCGCCGTGTACGAGCGGTCGTCCCAGACGTACAGGCCGGGTAAGCCGCGCAGCGCCTCGGCCAGGGTCGGGTAACGGAACGCGTGAATCTCTTCACGGGAAAGCACGCTCACCGAGCTCGGCGCTTCGGCGACGCGTTCCCGCGCGCGTGAAACCGCGGTCACCTGTTCGTCCTGAGCGAGAACGACGTTCAGCGTTTGCTCGGCGTCCGAGCGGACCACCACCGTGTGCTCGACCGGTCGATAACCCGCATGGGTTATTTTTACGCGATGCTCCCCCAAGGCCAGCGGCGCGACCGTGGGCGTGAAGCCAATCGTGTGGCCGTCGACCTCGACCTGAGCCGCGGGTTCGTCGGTGATGACGACCAAACTTCCCTGCACCGGCTCGAGCCGCGGTCGCACGCTGACGGTTTGGTCGGCCTCGACCGTGACCGGAAACTCGGCGCTGCGATAACCAGGTCGCGTGAGCCAGAGGCGGCGCTCGCCTGGCATGAGCTCGAGTGTGCACGGCACCGCGCAGCCCGGCGCGTCCGGGTCGAGGGTCGGCTTGGCCAGCATGCCCGCTTCCCCCTCGAGCCGCACGCGCCCCACGATCGGCCGCAGCGTGACGCGCACCTCGCGCTCGTCGCCCGGGGCGAGTAAGCCGAGCTCCAGACGTTGCGGATGATACCCACGCCGCTCGACGAGCAACGTCGCGGGGCCGGGGCTCACTCCGAGAGCACGCGGGGTCGTGCCACGCGAGCCGAGGTCTTTGCGCTCGAGATAGAGCGATGCATTGGGCGGGTCGCTTTCGACGCGAATCACCGCGATATGAGTTCGAATCGCGGAGAGCGCCGAATCGATCAAACGAAGTTGAGCCGGGTCACGTTCCGTCTCCCGAGCATCGACGAAGTAGCGGTAGGCCTCCGCGTAGCGGCCGAGTTTTTCGTACGTGTACGCGATGTTGAACACCACGTTCTGGTTCGGCACCAGCCGGTTCGAGGCCAAAAAGCGCTCGAGCGCGGCCTCGTATTCCCCGCGCTGATAAGCCTGCGCGCCGCGACGAAAAAGCAGCTCGGCTTCGTCCGCGAGGTTGTCCGCGAACGACGCCGGAGCAAACGACACGAAGGCCCAGAAAAGCGTAAGCGTGAGACGTTGGCGCATCGCCAGGCGGGCACGATAGCGGGGGGCGCCGCGCGGCGAAAGTTTCCCGCGCCCAGGGCAGGAAACCCCGCGGTGTGACTAGCGCGACAGGCGAATATCCCAGGCCGGCTCTGCGCTAGTCGCAGGCGCCGCGCTGTGTGACGGCGCCGGCCGGACCGGGGGCCTCGGGGCGTTCGTGACGACCGCGCTTGCCGCGCCACTGGGGGCAGCCGCCCGTTCCTGCGCGGGTTCCGGAACCAGCACGGCATGCACCCGCGCTGGACCGGAGCTCGGCCCCTGCTCGACCACGTACGGGCGATAGCCGGACAGTTCGAGCACGAAAACGCGGGGTTTAGCGGCATCCCCGCTGAACGAAAGCGACAGCTGCAACGGAGTGACTCCGTACACCGTATTGCCTTCCGCGACGCGCGCGCCAGGAGGCTCGGACTCGACGGTGAGCTGCACGCCGCGAGCGACAGTGGGCGGTGCTGGGGGCGCTGTGGCGGGGCTCGGACGCAAGACCCAAAGCAACAGTAGCGCAAGCGGAACGAGCAACCCGAGCACGAGCCAGCCACGACGGAACGCCGGCGACGGAGCGGCGGGGCTCAAGTCGTCCGAAGCCGAGCGGCGGGTTCGCGGCTCGGACGACGAAGCGGGCGAGCGCTGTGACAGCGCCGCCGCCGAAACCGCAACGGCGCCCGAGGACGACGGCGCACCAGCGGATACCTGAGTACGTGTGGCCGAGTGAGTGCGTTCGGGCACGCCTGCGGCCCGCTCGGTCGCGGGCAAGTCGTGCGGAGAACGCTCCGTGAACGGTGACACCAGCTGCGAGCCGCTTCGCGACGCCTCGGACTCGACGCGCACCCGCGCGGGATCGACCGCCAGCAACGCCGCGAAATCCACCGTGGGCGCCGCGAAGGGTTCGATCAGGGCGCGTAGCTCGTCGACGCTCTGCAAGCGCGCGTCCGGATCACGCGTCAAGCAGCGCGTGAGCACGTCCGAAAGCTCGGGACTCGCCTCGGGACAGACCAAAGCGAGCGAGGGCGGCGGGTCAGCGACGATAGCCGCATAAATGCCGGAGTAGCTCGCCGCTTGGAACGCCGGGCGCCCCGTGAGCATCTCGAACAAGATGACGCCCAGCGACCAAACGTCCGAGCGGCCATCGACCGCACGCGCGTCCCGAACTTGCTCGGGCGACATATAGCGCGGGGAACCCAGCGCGATCTTGGCGCCGGTCAGCGTGCGCGGTTCCACTGGATCGGGGCGCATCGACTTCGAAATTCCGAAGTCGACCACCTTGAGCCAAGCCTGGCCGTCACTGCGCCGGACCACGAACAAATTGGACGGCTTCAAATCGCGGTGCACGATACCAGCGCGGTGCGCCTCCCCCACCGCATGGCACGCCTGCACCATCAAGGCGAGCGCGAGCGGGATCGGCAGCGAGCCGACCCGACGCAAAATGACCCCCAAATCATGGCCGTCGAGCCGCTCCATGACGATGAACGGCGTGCCATTGGCCAGCTCGCCGACGTCGAACACCTGCACCACGTGCTCACCCCGCAGGGATGCGGCCGCGCGCGCCTCGCGCAGCAGGCGAACGGTCGCCTCCGCGCGGTACTCTTCGTCGCCCACGACCAGAAATTTGATCGCGAACAGTTGCCCAATCGCATCGTGACGCGCGGCCAGCACGACGCCCATCCCGCCCACACCCAGGCTGCCCTCGATGCGATACTTGCCCGCAATGAGCTCCCCAACCCCAGGCACGCTATCAACGGCAAGGGACGGAGCGCGCGAGCTTTGCCCAGGGCTTTCAGGCACGGTAGCCCAAGGGTATATCGCGGCGGAGCGGCCCCGTCACGGGCGCGTGTTCTGCACCAAACAGGGGTAGAAGTGGGCGCACCACAGCGTGTGGGCTATCCTCGATGGACATGCGGGTGGTCTGGTCATTTTCTTTGCTCTTCGTGGCCTGCGGCGGTCGCACTTTCGGCGACCCAATTTTCGACGACATGCCCGAGGGCGGCGCGACGGCGAGCGGCGGCCGACTCAGCGGCGGCGCCAACGGCACGGGCGGAACGAGCACCGGTGGAACCCACACCGGTGGAGCCAACACGGGCGGGGCGCCGGGTAAGGGCGGAGCGCCGAATCTCGGGGGAAGTGCGACCTCCGGGGGAACCTTCGCGACGGGCGGATTCGGCGGCGCGATCGCGAACGGCGGTCGAGTCGGAAGCGGCGGCACGCTCGCGGCCGGCGGCACGTTCATGACCGGCGGGACGCGGCCCCGTGGAGGCGCCCCGACCTTCGGCGGCAACAGCGGCACCGGTGGGATCATTTTCGCGGGGGGCGCCATTGCCACGGGCGGAGTTGGCGGCGCCCCGGTGATCGACAAATCGTGCACGCAGTTCTGCGACCGAGTCCAGGGCCTATGCGGCTTGCCGAGCGACGGCAGCCAACAATGCGCGGTCGGCTGTTCTCAACCGTTCGCGTCCGGCTCGCCCGCGTGTCAGGCGGCCACGCGCGCTTTGCTCGATTGCGTGAACATGGCGCTGTCGCTGCCGCTCGCTAGCTGCGAGGCCATCGGCGCCTTGGCGCTGCTGCGCTGCTCGGACCAGCTCTTGAAAGCGAACGCGTGCGACACGGTACCGCCCGAAATGTGCACGGAATCGTTGGGCGGCTCAGGCCAAAGCTGCGAACGCGTTCGAAGCTGTGGGACCACGGAATATCGAACGACGTGCACCAGCAGCGCAACGTTCTCGAGCTGCATCTGCCGAGTGAACGGTGTTGGCATGAGCAAGATGGGCTCCTCCGGCCAGTTCGATGCGTGCGAGCTGGCCACGAGCTTCCCCTGCCCGTAGCCGCGATGAACCAACGGTCAACGCCAGCGATGCCGCCGAACGTAGTCCACGAGCTCCGGATCGTCCCGTGAGAACGGACCGAGTACGTTGCCCAGATACTCGCGATGCCAATAGCCGGGTTCCCCCGGACGAGTGAACCAGTAGCGGTATAGCGCCGCGCGCACGTAGCGCGGAGGCTGCTTGGGGAATGGGTTGCGCTCGAACAACGACAGCACGATCGGTTCAGCGTGAAGCAGCTGGAACACCAAGTGCACGAGCCAGGGCTGTGATTCGTAGCCTCCGAATTGGACGAACCACATCTGCCAATCGAGGCGATAGTGATAAGGCGTGATCAGGCACGGCCGGCGCCCTGGATCACCGGGCTTGCACGGCAGTTCGTACCCTTTCCAAACGCTGTCTGGCCGCGGCGTGGGGTCGTTGGTCCCTTCCAGCACGACCTCGTGGCGTTCGCGACTCACGCTGCCGAAGGCGCCATACGTGTTGACCAACTGAAACGGGTCGAACGAGGCGTTCATCGCCTGCCGCGGGGAGAGCAGGTTGACGAGTGGGTTCATGCTCAAGATGCCGACCAGCAGCGCGAGCGCCACCAGCACGCGACGGCGAACGCGGCTCGGCGCCTGGGAAAGCTCACGTTCGGCCGCACGCGCGCGAAACTGCGCCGGAAACAGGCGCCAGACCACGCCGTCATCGAAGCACGAGAGCGCAACCACGATCGTGAGCCAGTTCAGAAACGACAAATTGCCGCTCAGAATCAAGGTGATCTGAAAGGCCACGATCAGCGCGCCAGCCGCTAGCCGGGCCGGCCGCGGACCGAACACGAAAAAGGGAGCCAGCAGCTCGACCAAATGGTTGAACAACACCCCGAGCTTGTGCACGGCGAGCGGTAGCTGGTGAAAGTAATAACTGAGCGGACTCGGATTCGGCTGAGTCTCATAGTGATAAGCCAGGCAGGTTAGATCACGCCAGCACTCGTCACCGCGAATCTTGATCAGGCCCGAGCCAAACATCAGCCGAAAGGTGAGCCAGCGAAACAAGACCACCACCAGCACCGGCGCGAAAGAGCGCGCCGGGAGCGGGCGCGGATCGAGCGGCGGGGCCAGAAAAATCGACAAGAATCCGGCTTCGCACAGGAGAGACTCCCAGCCATAACCGTAAAAAATCTGCCCGACGTGCACGAACGAGAGGTAGAGCGCCCACAAGAAGAAGAGCAGCACGGAGCTCGCAAATCCGGCCAACACCAGGGCCGAAAGCGCGACACCGAGCCAAGCTGCAAACAGCATGAAAGTGTCCGAAGCGCCCAGCCAAAACAGCGACGGCAGTCTCCAAAACCCAGCGCCGCGTGAGCCGAGCGCGCGCTCGGCCCAGCTCAAAAAGTCACGCGCCGGCAAGATACCGTGCTCGCCGAGCAGCGGCCGCAGTTGCAACGCGAGGATTAAGAAACCGACCAGATAGATGAACCCGATCCCCCGCAACAGGGCCCAACACAAGAGCGTATAGCGCGACTCGGCCCGACCGAAGGCGGGCGCACGGAGCTCGCGAGGCAACGCATCGATCACGGATTCACGACGCGGATCGGCTGACCTTCCAGAATGGCGCGGACATTCTCCGCGCTCACCTGCACCAGGCGCCGGCGCGCCTCCAGACTGGTCCAGGCTACGTGCGGCGTGATCACGCAGCGGGGCGCAGCGAGCAAAGGGTTGCTCGGCTCGGGCGGCTCGGTCCCGAGCACGTCGAGCGCCGCACCGGCGATCACGCCTTCGCTGAGCGCGCGCGCCAAATCGGCCTCGCGAATCAGCCCGCCACGCGCGGTGTTGAGCAAGAACGCCGTACGTTTCATGGCCGTCAACCGCCCCCAACGGATGAGCTCCTGGGTCTCGGTGGTGAGCGGGCAGTGCAACGACAATACGTCTGCGCTTCCGATCACCCGTTCGAGCGGCGCGAACTCGACCGCGCCATAGCTTGCGTAACGTCGCGAGGGCGTAGCCACGACCCGCATGCCGAAAGCAAGCGCCACGTCGGCCACGCGATGACCGATCTCGCCGAAGCCGACGATGCCGAAAGTGCGGCCCGAAAGCTCGACTTGGGGAGCCTTCCAAAAGCAGAAGTCCGGGCTCGTCACCCATTCGCCGTCGTGCACCGCGCGATCGTGCAGCCCGACCGCGCGACTCAGCTCGAACAACAGCGCGAAGACGTGCTCGACCACGCTTTCACTGCTGTACGAAGGCACGTTGCACACGGGAATGCCGCGTTCTCGCGCCGCGCGGACGTCGACCACGTTGTAACCGGTCGCGAGCACGCAAATACCTCGAAGCGCGGGCAGCGCGGCCAGCGCGTCCGCGTCGAGCCAGGTCTTGTTGGTGAGCACCACGTCTGCAA
This sequence comes from Polyangiaceae bacterium, assembly GCA_035549735.1. Taxonomy (GTDB): domain Bacteria; phylum Myxococcota_A; class Polyangia; order Polyangiales; family Polyangiaceae; genus PMG-095. The sequence continues at coordinate 108,954 of DASZQI010000065.1, forward strand.
AGCGCGCGCGTTCGACTACCAAGGAACGCGCGGTTCGCTCGTGCACCAAAAGCTCACCCAGCGCGGCGAGCGCGTCCCACGGATTGTCACCGGGGTTTACGGTATGTCCATCGAGCACGACGATGCGGGCCATGCCCGAGCTCTATCACGAACGCGGACCGCTCAGCGCCGCGCTTCGCTGATCGCTGCCAGGCTCAGGAAGCGCTGAAACTCGCGGCGCTGAGGCTCCGACGGCGGCCGCTCGTACGTGTAAGGCCGGTTGATGCGATGCACGTACAAACACGTGACCGCCTTGTCGAACGCTCGGGCGCCGGGCGCGACATCGCCCGCCTTCTCACTGTCGTCGGCGATGCGACGCACGGCAGATTGTAGCTGTTCGCACCAGCCCACCGTCTCCGGCAGCACGACGGCCGAAGCCCCAGTGCAGCAGCTCTTGCGAATGATGGCGGCCGCCGGCAACTCGTACCAACCGAGGTTCACGTTCGCAGCGGCGCTCTTCTCGACCGCTGCTCCGCCTTCTGACCCGGGACGCTCAGCCAGCGGCTGCTGCTTCACGGTCGTGAACAAATGCTTTACCAGCTCACGGAAATCACCTTCTTCGCACACGCCACCGAGCTCGGTGCCGGAACCGAAGGCGCGCTCCGGAAAATACGAGCGAATGCAGCTCGCGCGGGTTTCGCTGGGCGAGAGCTTCGGCTTCTCCGGACCCCGCGGCTTTGGCGCAATGACCGGCGCCGAGGCCGGCGCGGCCGCAGTCGTAGGCGGCGCGCCACCTCCGCCCAAAATCACGTAGACGCCGAGGCCACCCATCGCCGCAGCGCCCGCCACGATCGGCCAGAGCCGTCGCTTCTTCTCGAACGGATTGAAGCTCAGCCGTCGTGGTGGCGGCGGGTGAACCGGTGCCACCACCGCCGGAAACGGCGCGGTGGCCACTTGCGGCAATTGTGCGACCAAGCTCTCGAGCGAAGTCTGCGCCGGGGCCCGAGCGGGCTCGGGGGGCAACGGTGGAAGAGCCGGAGGCAAGGCCGGCGCAGTCACTGGCGCGTTGACCGCGGAGGGCAGCGGCGGCGGCGCACTCACCACCGGCAAGGGCGGCGGCGCGCTCATCACCACGGGCAGCGGCGGCGGCGCACTCACCACCGGCAAAGGCGGCGGCGCGCTCATCATCGCGGGCGAAGCCGGCGGAGCCTGAATCACCGGCGCCGAGGCCACCGGTAACGGCGGCGGTGCGCTCACGGCCGGTGACACGACAGTCGCAGGGAGCGGACGTGTCGGTAAGGCCGGCGGCGCGGCCACGGTTAACGAACTGACATCGAACACGATGCCGTCGCCACCGGGGCTGGGTGCGGCCAGCAGATCTGCCACGCCGCGCGTCGTGGTCGGCCGCGGCGCGGGCGGGCGCCGCGCGGGCATCGCCCGCGGATCGCGCTCCCAGCCATCGAGCGCCTGACTCAGCTCGGAAAGCTCACTGGCTCGCAGCCGTTTTTCCCCAACCAAGCCACGGGTGACAATCTCGGACAGCGCTGGCTCATCGAGGCCAAACTCGGCGAGTGGCTTCGGACGACCGGCCATCATCTGCTTGCGAAGCGCGTCCCGCTCGGTCGCGGCGAATGGCGGCTTGCCGGTGACTGCGGTGTACAGCGTGGCATAGAGCGCCCAGACATCGTCGCTCGGCGCGTCGCTGCCGCCCTTCAGTTTCTCGGGCGGACAATAGACCCCGACCGGGGGCGCGAGCAGTTGAGCCAGCGCCGGCGCAATCGCGCGCCCCTCGGGCTCGGCGATCACCGACCAGGGCGAAATCGCACCATGAACCGCGCTTTTCTGATGAAGCGCTTGCACGGCGTCTATGAGTCGCAAAGTCCACGCGACCGCCTTCGCGGGGCTAATTGGCGCGGGAGTAAGCTGCCGCTCCAGCGTTCGACCGGGAACGTATTCGGCAATCGCAATGGCCAACCCGGGGCCCACGCTGACCGAGGGCGGCAGGTCGGCAGCCTCCAAAGTGGAGATGACCTCAATCATCCCGGCAAGATGCCGGTGCTGCACGCCCCGGGCGGCGTTCAGACTCGCCACGCGACCGGCATTGACCGCCGCCATCACCACGCGCCGCCCCGTCCCCGCCTCGACGGCGAGCCAACGAGGCGCGCCGCCTTGCGAACTCAGCTGGCTCTGGAACGCGAAGCGCGCGCTGAGCGAGGTTTTGGATCCGGCCATCCCTGCACAAAGCGCGCGCTTTTGCGCGCACTTTAGAGCTCACAGCCTAGCACCGTGTTTTCTAAATAGGTGAGCGTGATTCGTCGCCACACGGCGCAAAAAGGAAAGCGTCTAACCGCCCATCTACCACGCTAGCCCACATTCGCCTCCACACACTCCTCGCCTCGACTGCTGTGTTTCGGCGCGGGCCGCGTTGCCGGCGGACATGCAATTGGCACACATTTCCGGTGAAGACCTCGTCATTGCCGCCGCCCGGCGCTAGCCTCTGTCGCGAGGCCAGCGATTGACTGATTCGGTTTCCGTGCGCGACGTCATGACCCGCGATGTGGTCACACTCGATCGAAATGACAAGCTGCTCGTGGCAGACGACCTGATGCGGCTCGGGCGAATACGACACCTGCCCGTGGTCGACGAAGAGGGGCGCCTCGCGGGAATAGTCAGTCAGCGTGATTTGTTTCACAGCGGACTGATCAAAGCTCTCGGCTACGGGACGCACGCCCAGCGGCAAGCTCTCGACATGGTGGTGGTGAAGGAGGCCATGCGCTCGGAGGTGGTGACCACCACCCCGGACACCCCGCTGAGAGAGGCCGCTCGTCTCATGCTGGAACGAAAGATCGGTTGCTTGGTGGTGCTGGACGACTCTCGACTCGCCGGCATCCTCACCGAGAGCGACTTCGTGAGGCTGGCCGCCGGGCGCTAGCAACCTCGGTCGCAATCCGTCTGGGTTATAAAACCGTACCGGCGCCCGACGTGACACGCGAGTGACTCGGTATTGAGAACTGCTCTTAAGAAACTACGCTAACCGTGCTCGGTGCGCGAAAAGACCACGACTTAGTCGCGGATAGCCGGTTTTTTGGCTGCGGTTAGCGTGAGGGCTGGGGTGGCTTCGCCCCAGAGCTCTGTTCTGTGACCGGTTCCAGAACAGGCCACCTGCGCGCGGCGTCCGACCGGCCAATCCCACGTTGGGTTTTCGTCACGCAAGCCGCGTTCAATCGCTGTCACACTTTCAATTCCGAGGGACGCGGCTCCATGATCTGTCCTCGACGTTTGTCGCGCACGCCGAGCAAAACTTGCACGCGCCACAGAACACGCAGAAACGTGGCCGAATCCGACAGCAAAGGCGCATGACAATATTGCCTCGCGTTGCGAGTGAGCGCTGGTCGTCACTGCGCGCATCACGATCGACGATTGCAAATATGAATTACGGACTCTCGCTCATGGAATGAAATTGCAGCCTTTTCGAGTTGACAAACACCGCATTCGCGCTTACGAACCGCCCCCATGGCTAACTCCTCTGTTTCCGATCAGGTACGCGCTCGTGTTGAATCTTTCGTTGGTGAGCTGAGCGAGCTCATCCGGCGCTCCGCAATGGAGACCGTTCAGCAGGCGCTGGCTGGGGGGGACGCTCCGCGACGTGGTCGTCGTGGCGCCGGCGCGGCCGCTGCTGGCCGCCGCGGCGGCGCGGTCGCGAAGGCTCCGCGCGGTGGCCGCGCGAAGGGCGCAAAGCGCTCGCCGGACGAGCTCGAGAAGCTGACTGGTCAGCTCCTCACCTACATCAAGGGCAATGCGGGTCAGCGCATCGAGCAGATCGCGGACGGCATGGGCACCTCGACCAAGGAGCTCAACCTGCCGGCGAAGAAGCTGCTCAGCACCAAGGCCATCAAGACCAAGGGCCACAAGCGCGCCACGCAGTACTTCCCCAAGTGATTCCGGCTACTCCGACTCAGTCCTAGCTCGTTGTCAGGCCACGAAACCTCTGGTTCCGTGGCCTGCTCAGTCTCGAGGCTTGGCTGACCCGCACCGCGCCGAGCGCTCAGAAGCGGCCGTCTATACCGAACCAGGTGCCGCTCGCACTGGGCTGTACCCGCGGTGTAGCAGGCGCGCTCGGCCACAGCGCGAACGTCAGCACCGTCGCGACCGCGCCAGCCCCCGCGCCGACGAATCCGATCGTGCTGAAGCGGCGCGCAGTGTTGTAGTCGTCGATAGTCTGCGTCAGCTCGCCGCACTCCTCCGGACGAGGCGTGTCGGAGGTCGGCTTGGTATTGCAAATCCCCGGCTCGAGCGTGGACTGGATTCGGGAAATACGGTCTTCGGCGGTGTTCTGGGCCATCCAGAAGCCGATCCCGACGCCCAGCGCCGCGACGGCAAACGCCGACTCCCCCGCGAGAATGTAAGTCTTCGCGGAACTCGTCGAGTTCGGCTCGGGCGCGCGGGCAATGACGGGCTGGGCAGCGACCGACGTCGGCGCGGCGGCCACGGGCAAACGCACCATGTTGAGTTGCACGGTACGCCGCTCGCCCTCGATTAGCAGAACCTCTTCGTCGTAGTCCCGATAACCCGGCGCTCTGGCAAGAACTCGATGCTTGGCCGGGTTCATGGGAGCGGGCCGCCCCACCACGGAACGGGCGAGCGCCTTGCCATCCAGCTCGACCTCCAGTTGCTCCACTTCAGCCGGAGCGACCAAGAGCAGGGTTGGGATCCTGGCCTCGAGCGCGCTGCGCGCCGGTTCGAGCAGCGCCTCGACATCGGGCGCCTTGGCACCCGCGGCAATCAGCTCTCGAGCCTGATCATAGTTAATCAGTGCTTCGACTAGGTGACCGAGCTGCTCTTCACAATGTGCGAGATGAAAGCGGAGGCCCGGTGTGTCCTTGACGGCCAGGGCGTCCCGCAGTTTCGAGGCGGCGAGTTCCCAGCGCGACTCATGCTCGAGCCGAACCGCGTCTTCGAACAAGCGCCGGGCGACGGCGAGCTCGGTCGCGCTCGCTGCCAGGCACTCGGCGGGGGTCGCGGCCAGGAGCATCCCGCACAGAACCGCGCGCGTTCCGTAGCCAACGAGCCGCGACCTCTCCGAATGTTTCTGCGCGCACATGCACTTCTCGAGCAGCTGGGCAGAGCGGAAGCGCTCGCTGGCCGCATCACCACCGATGCTCCAATTTGCTGCTCGCGTCCGTCAAGAAGTCGGACAGCGCGCTCCCTAGTTGCGAGTGCTGGGAGCAGGGCGGGCGAAATCCGCGACTTTGCCGGGGATTGCTGGCGGGTGGGGGGTATTACCCCCGTGACCGCGCGAGAAGATGGACTCAGGCAGCAGTTGCGTTCATGCTCCGGCCCGCGTGACGCTCAGAATTGCGGCATTACTCGCTGGCCTTCTGCTCCTACCCGTGACGGCGCATGCCGAATCACAGGAGGCCCAGACACACGTCGTCTACAGCGGCCAGCGCTTGGGCAGCATCGCCAAACGCTACGGAGTGAGCGTCGAGGCACTTTGCACCGCTAACGACTTGCGTCCAACCGCCCCGCTCAAACCCGGTCAGCGCTTGGTAATCCCGGCGCGCGGCGATCGAGACGGCAGTCGCGCCCGCATCGCGGCAGGCCACGAGAGCACGCGGCACCGCAGTGCGACCGAACGACCGGCACCGAATCCGACTCATCGGGTGGAACCCGGACAGCGCCTGGAAAGCATTGCGCGCCGCTACGGCGTGAAGGTCGAAGCGTTGCGCGCCTACAACGGCATCGGGCCGAAGGGGCTACTCACCGTCGGTCAGCTGCTCCGGATTCCGGACAAAGGCGCGACGGCAGACAGCGTCGCGTCGGACGCTGGCGACAAGGCGTTCTTTCGCGCGCCCGCGCGGAGCGGGTTCGTAGAGCTCTACAGTTACAACGAGCGCTTCCGCGGTCGCGTGTTCGACCGCAAGGGACGAGCGGTGCCGGCGGCTTATTCCGGAGTATCGCGCGTGCTTTCCACCACTGGTGAGCGACCCAAGTTGGACCCGCGGCTTTTGCGCCTGCTCGTGGACGTGAGCGATACCTTTGGCGGGCGCCCGATCCGGATCGTGAGCGGCTTCCGCACGACTTCGTACTACCAAGACTCGCGCCACAAGCACAGCCAGGCTGTCGACTTCAGCATTCCCGGCGTGCCAAACCAGGTGATTCGGGATCACCTCCGGACGCTGAGCAAAGTCGGTGTCGGCTACTACCCGAACTCGAGCTTCGTCCACTTGGACGTGCGCGAGTACTCCGCTTACTGGGTGGACTACGCGGGTCCGGGCGAGGCGCCGCGACGGCGACAGCACGAGCCCAACTCGCGCGACACCGAGGAAGTGCACGAAGAGGAGCCTGCCGACGTGCCGGACGTGGACGCACGCCCGGACAGCATCCCGGGCGCGCTGCCGGCACATTCCGAGGTCGAAGCCAGTGCACCCTCGACCAAGGCCGCAGAAGCGCGCGGGGAAGTGGCGCGAGGCTCCAGCCGGGCGCCATAGCCAGCCGTGCTGTCGCAGGGACTACTCCTCGCGGATCGCTACCGAATCGAGTCCTTCATCGGAGCCTCTGAGCTCGGCGAGGTGTACGCCGCGACCGACATGAAGGGAGGCCGCGAGTGCGCGGTAAAGCTGCTTCCACTGGCTTTGAAGCAGGCCCCAAACGCCTGGAATGCTTTCCAAGATCTGGCGCGCAGCGTGGCCGCGCTGAACGCCGACGCGGTCGTACGCATCAGCGATTTTGCCTGGGACAGCGCCACCGGGCGGCCCTTCGTGGTCAGCGAGCGAATCGGCTTCCCATCGCTCGCGGCGCTGGTCGCGACACGAGGGCCCGTGCAGCCGGCACTTTGGTCGCAAGCGCTCGGCGCGTTCGCGCGCTCGCTGGACGCAGCGGCGGCCTGCTCGATTTTTCACGGCGATCTCAAGCCGCACAATCTGTTCTTCTCGCCCGAGCACGCGGGCTGGGCGCGCATTTCGGATTTCGGAATGGCGCTCGTGCGCGCCACCTGTCCGCCGGCGTCGGGCGTTGCCTCGCTCGGCTGGGCCTCACTGGAACAGTCACGAGGCGAGTCGCCAACGCAAGCCGCAGACACGTTCGCGCTCGGACTCGTCACGTTCTACGCGCTGACCGGGCGCCACTATGCGGCCGCAATGTGGTTGGCGACGCCGGACCCCACGGCGGTGCTGGCGGAGCTCGCACACCCCGTGAGTTCGGCGCAGGCGCACGCAGCGGCGCAAGGCGGCACACTGCCGGCGACGCTGGATCCGTGGTTTGCGCGAGCGTTGAACCCCTCCCCCGCACAGCGCTTCGCGAGCGCAGGCGAGGCGGCACGTGTATTTGCAGAGCTGCTCGAACACGCCGACAGACCAGCCATCGTCGCCCCCGCCCGCGACACGAACTCCGGCGTCGCGGCGGCCGTTGCGGCGCCACTGTTGTTCCAAGAGCTGCCAAAGCCGAGTTCGCGCGCGAGCCTGGCGACGCACGCGAGCTCCGGTACCGGACACGGCGACGCGCCGCGCTCCTCGCGGCCGCCGGGTTTTTCGGCGCCGCGGGCCGCGACGACCGAACACGTCGCTGGATTGCCGGCCAAGCCACCGGTTGCATTGCTCGCCGCCGTAGGCGCTGGGCTGCTTTCATTGCTAGCGCTGGGTGCGTTCGCAGTGTCACGGCTGTTCTCGCATTCCGAAGCGGCGGCGCCCGCGGTCTCTGCCGCTCCGAGCGCGCTTTCGGCGAATGCAGGCGAGACGGCAGCGCGCGCCGGCGCAGAGTTTTCAGCGAAATCGGCCGCACCAGCCGCCAGCAACGAAATGGCTGCCAAGACCGGAGCTACGTTCGTCTGCGCGCCGGTGACTTGCGAATGGATCGTGTGCGACGGTGAAAACGTGAAGAAGGGCCAGCTCGAGCTGACATTGTCTCCCGGCAAGCACAGCTGCAGCGCGTCGCGCTATGGTTACCGCACTGCGGTCACCGAATTTCAGGTCGAAGCGGGCAAGAGCACACGCGTGCTGTTCGAGCTGCTGCGCGCCAAGGCAGCCGCGCCTGCACCCGCAAAGGCGACCAGTACCGGCGCCAAGGGCAAGCCCGCCACCGCCGAGACGACCAAGAAGGGCGCGGCCAGCAAGACATCCAAGACCGTGAAGCCAGCGGCGAGCAGCAAGACCGCGAAAGGTCGCTAGACCCGCTCAGCTCGAGCGCAGAATGAGCACCTTCGGCTCGCTCATTTCCTCCATCGCGAAGCGCACGCCTTCGCGACCGAAGCCGGAGTCTCGAGTCCCCCCATAGGGATAGTTGTCCACGCGGAAACTGGTCACCTCGTTGATCAGCACCGCGCCAAACTCCAACTCTTGGTAGGCAAGCAGCGCGTGCGAGACATTCGGCGTAAACACCGACGCCTGAAGTCCAAAACGGCCGGCGTTGGCCAACGACAGCGCGTGCTCGAAGCTATCCGCCCTTTCCACCACGGTCACCGGACCGAAAACTTCCAGCTCACGCACGCGCTGATTCGGCTCCGTACCGGTGATCACGGTCGGCCACACCAGCTGACCTTCGGCGCGCGCGCCACAGAGCACTCGAGCCCCCGCAGCTCTGGCTTCCTCGATCCAGGAAAGCACGCGCGCTGCGTGGCGCGCCTCGATCAGCGGACCCACGACCGTGGCCTCATCCATCGGATCGCCGACCGCGAGCCGTGAGGTGTCGCTCACGAAGCGCTCCAGAAACGAATCGAACAATCGCGCGTGCACGAAAATGCGTTGCGCTTTGATGCACACCTGGCCGGCGCTCGCCCAGGCCGACTCGAGGATGCGCGGCATCACTTGCTCGAGGTCGACGCCCTCGTCGACGATGCACGGAGCGTTGCCGCCTAGCTCCAGAATCACCTGCTTCTTGCCCGCGAGTTGCTTCAGCCGCCACCCGAGCTGATCGCTGCCGGTGAAGCTCAGCACCTTCAGGCGCTCGTCCTCGACCAGACGCTGACCGAGTTCGGGTGGGCAGTGAATCACGTTGAACGCGCCCGGAGGCGCCCCCGCCCGATCAGCGATATCGGAAAGCACGTGCGCGGTCAGCGGCGATTGAGCTGCGGGCTTCAGCACCACCGAAGCGCCGATCGCAAGCGCCGGAGCCAACTTGTGCGCCACGAGATTCAACGGAAAGTTGAAGGGAGAAATCGCCCCCACGGGCCCGCGTGGCACGCGACGCGTGAGACAGAGCCGTCCCTCTTGCCCGGGCTGTTGATCGATGGGCAGCACCTCGCCACCGAAACCACGCACCTCCGCCGCCGCGAGCGCGAAGGTGGTCGCGCCACGCGCGACCTCCGCGCGCGCATAGCGAATGGGCTTGCCGCTCTCTTTGGCGATCAGCTCGGAGAGCTCGCTCGCGCGCGCGCGCACCCCCGCGGCGATCCCGTCGAGTAGCGTGGCCCGCTGGTGAGTCGCGAGGCGGCGCGTGAGCTCGAACCCCGTAACTACACTGGCGACAGCCTGCTCAACCTCGCGCTCGCCTGCGACTCCCACCTCCGCCAGCGCGGAGCTGTCGTAGGGGTTGTGAACAACCGCCGTGACCCCTGTATCTACGGCAATTCCGCCAATCTTAGTTTGATAGCGCTGCATGATTACATCTTGACTGCGTATACCGAAACCGGTGATCGAGTGTGACTGATCCGAACTGCGTGCGGCTTTCGGGTGGACGGGCCGGGCGAACGTCCTTTATAACTGCTTCTAGATGCGAATCCTTGCGGCGCTCGTGCTCGGCTACTACTTGGTGGTCGGGCGCGTGGGAGCAGAGATCGGTAGTGGCAGCGCGGGCGTCACCGCGTTGCCGACCGGCATGACGGCTGCAGCACGCAGCGAGCTCGACCGCGCCGTGGGCGTGTCGCTCGAAGAAACGAGCGCCAATGCGCCCGCGAGCCAGTCTGTGCGGCGCGTGACCCACGGGGGCCGCGTGATCTTCATCCCCGACGGCTGCTCGTCGGTGCAAAAGCCGTTCGACTTGGTGGTGCATTTCCACGGCGCGCCGACCTCTCTCGAACCCACGTTCGAGAAGAGTGGCATTGGGGGCGTGCTCGCGATTGTCAACCTGGGCATCGGCTCGGGCGCGTACGAAGACGCGTTTCAGGCGCCCTCTGCTTTCCCGCAGTTCGTGGATCGCGTGGCGCAAGTCGTCGGAGAAATGTGCCCCGGTGCATCGAGCAACGTGGCCCGCATCGCGCTGACCGGTTGGAGCGCGGGCTACGGCGCGGTTTGGCGCATCATCGATCGTCAGTCGGCAGCGAACCGAGTGGACGCAGTGCTGCTCGCGGACGGCATGCACGCCGGGTTCGAGCCCGACAAGAAGCGTGAGCGTGTCGTCAACGCGGCGGCGATGGCGCCGTTCACGCTGTTCGCCGATCGCGCGGTCAGCGGTGAAAAGCTGTTCGCCATCACGCACTCGTCAATCGTCACTCCGTACGCCAGCACCACCGAAACCTCGAGTTTCTTGCTGCAGCAAGAGAACATCAACCGCGTTCCCGAGAACGTGCAGGGCCCGCGCCCCAACATGACGCTCTTGTCTCGCGGCGACGCGGGCAACTTCCACGTTCAGGGCTACGCCGGCAACGACAAGCCCGACCATTGCGACCAGCTGCACGCAATGGGCGAAACGCTGTTCCCGTACCTGCGCGAACGCTGGGCACGCTGACGCTGGCGCGACCGCGCCTTTAGTGAGGAACGGGCTCCGGCGCTTCCGGCGCGCGGAAGCTGCCATCTTCGTCGGCGTCGATGAAGATGGGGTTACTGAAAGCGAACGGCAGCACGCGCCGTCCGATGAACATGGCGTTCATCGGCTCGTCCCCGCGCGCCACCACCACGATCCAGCTATCGAGCTTGGGCTCGAGCTCCGCGTCGAACGAGAGTCGGCCGCCGGGCGCTGGCTTGGCGATCGCCGGCGACGTCGCGTAGAGCGCCCCGTTCACCCAGATTTGGACCCGTGACAGGTCGACCCAGCTCGGCGCTCGCGCCTCGATCTGCAGGGTCACCCGCGCGCCGCTGACCGTGTCTCCAGGGCCCGCGGTTCCGTTGGCGGCGACCGACAGGAAAATGCCGTTCGAGACCAGCGCGTGCCCGCCGGCCACCGCGCGAGCCACATCGACACCCGTGATCTGGCCCACGCGGTCGTCGGGCACGTGCACGTAGGTCCTCGGGTAACCGGCCCAGTTGATGATCAAGCGGTGAGAATCGGAGTTACCGGTCGCGGTGTAGCGACGACCGAAGTTCAAGAGCGTGAAGTACTCTTTCAGATTGTCGTCGATCAGCTTGTTCGCTTCCAGGTCGTAGCCATTGACGACTTCGATCGCGTCGAATTCGAACGACGCACCCTCGGTCGCCGCGGCCGCGGTCGCAGGGTTCAACTCGATGCGGTTGAAGTAGCCGACTCCGGGCATGCGCGGATGATTGACTTGAATCACCGCCCCGGGCGCGCGCGCGCGGACTGCCGCGAAAATTTCGATGGGGTTCACGCCGCTGTAGGGCGGCTTGGGCGCCCGCAGCGGATACGGATAGGCGTTGAAATGTCCCCAAGTGGTGGTGGTGATCTCCACTCCGGAGATCGTCGAGATTTCGGCCTCGGCGCCGTGATGGCGAATCGCTGCGGTGTAGTCGGTGATGTGATTGTGATCGGTCGGCACCGCAAACTCGATGCCTTCGGCGAGCAGCGAGAGCACGCGATCCTCCAGCGTGACCCCCGAGTCGTGAGAGGGCGCCTGGTGCACGTGAAAGTCGCAGGCCACCCAGCCGCGCGTGTCGACGCTGCGGACGAGCACCGCGCGCACGGCAGCGCCATTCGCAGAGTCGACCTCGATGTCGTGCTGAGACAGCTCGTATTCGGAGCCGTGGCTGGCGACCACGCGGTATCGACCTGGCGGCAGCTCCACCTCGCCCGCCCCGCTACGCGTGTAGACCACGTTCTTTGCGCCGCTGCCCTGCTCGATTGGACCGAGTTCGGGATCGATCGTCGGCGCGATACCTCGAATGGAAATCCGGGCCGGCAGCGGCGCCCCATTCACGTCGAGAATCGAGAACTTGAGCCGACCGGGCACGGGGGCGATCAGCTTGGCCTGCTGCGTGCGCGTGTCGTGCACCCTGACCTCGGTGTCGTCCTCGCCGCCCGGGGCGCGCAGCACCAGCCGATAATCCCCGAAGGGCAACGGCACGCTGAAGTGGCCATCCGCACGCGCGCGCACGATCAGCGCCGGTTTTCCATCGGGGTAGCGGGCTTCGATGTTGGCCCAGGCCGGCGCGGGGTCGATCTGCCCCTCGACTCGGCCCACCTGTCGACCGAGCGCGCGCAGCGCGAGCTCCACCGCCTTGCCCATGTCGCCGTCCACGACGATCAGGTCGCGACGATATTCGATCGATTTTCCGGGCGGCACGTCGCCCACCTGCGAAAGCGTCTCCTGTCCGACTTGCCCGATGCGATCGAAGAAAAAGGACGCCTGCACCGGCCCGTCCAGAAATGACAGCGCATACGAGACGCGCGCACCTTGACGAGCGAGCCACGGTACCTCCGCGCGCGACGTCAGCTTCGGAAATCCGACGCGCGGAGCAAACGTCGGCGCGCCGGGCCAGCGCGTGCGTTCGCCGAGCTCGACCCCACGCAGCAGCTTGTCGCCGCCGTTGTGGAAGCGAGTGACCAAGCGAACCGCGTTCTCGCCCGGTGCAGCGCGAAAATCGGTCGCGAGCCGCAGCCGGCCGTCGGAGCTCGCTTGTTCGACACGCAGGAACGGAAACTTGGGTCCGCTCACCACCGTCACCCCCACCACGTACAGCGGCAATAGCGCGCCCGAGAGCCGAACGACGGGACGCAAATCGACCAGCTCGTCGACGTGAAAATCGTTCAGCGATAGGTCGAGCAAAGCGCCGTAGCGCGCCTGCCGTTCCAGCCCTGGCGCGTCGGCGCCCAACACGAACGCCAGGCGACCGTTCTGAACCAGGAAGTCTCCGCTCGAGCCTTCGGCCAGCTCACCCCCGGTCAGCCCCCCGGCCGGTACGGTTGAAATGGTGATCCCGCGTGCCTTGAAGGGCAACTTGGGCGGCGCCACTTTGCCGGGACGGGGCGCGCCTACAATCGTAAACCAGCCGATTCCGAGCGTTACCAGCGCGGCCCCTGCCGCGACGAGCTTCCTTGGAATCGCCACCAGGCGAGCGTACACCAAGTCTCGCCGCTGCCAGCAGAAGTGGGCGCGAAGGCGATTGCGCCGAACACGGGGCGTGCCGAGGTCGAGCGGTGATGTAGAACCCCGTCGCGCCCATGACTCCCTTGGAAGCCGCCGTTCAGCGTCGCCGCACGTTCGCCATCATTTCGCATCCGGACGCGGGCAAGACCACGCTCACCGAAAAGCTGCTGCTGTTCGGCGGCGCGATTCAGCTCGCCGGCGCGGTCAAAGCGCGCGGCGACCAGCGGCGTGCGCGCTCGGACTGGATGAAGGTCGAACGCGAGCGCGGCATCTCGGTGAGCGCCTCGGCCATGACCTTCGAGTTCGACGGAAAAACGTTCAACCTGCTCGACACGCCGGGCCACCAGGATTTCAGCGAGGACACCTACCGCACGCTGACCGCGGTCGACTCCGCGGTGATGGTGCTCGACGCGGCCAAGGGCATCGAAGAGCAGACTCGCAAGCTGTTCGAGGTTTGTCGCTTGCGCAACGTGCCGATCATCACCTTCGTGAACAAGCTCGATCGGGAAGGTCGCGATGCCTTCGACTTGATGGACGAAATCGAACAAACGCTGGCGCTCGACGTCACGCCGGCGAGCTGGCCCATCGGCATGGGCAAAGGTTTTCTCGGCTGCTACGACCTCTTTCACGATCAGCTGGTGCTCATGGCCCGAGCGCGGGAACGGCTGGGTGAGCCTGGCGTGTTGTGCGAGAGCCTTTCCGATCCGAAGCTCGACGAACTGCTCCCGGAGTCCGCCGTGAAGCAGCTACGCGACGAGGTGACCATGGCGCGCGGGCTATGCCCGGACTTCGATCTGGAGGCCTACCGCGGCGGCCACATGACGCCCGTTTTCTTCGGCAGCGCGGTCAATAGCTTCGGCGTGCGCGAGCTGCTCGTCGGCCTGGGCGAGCTCGCGCCGCAGCCGCGCGCGCAGCAAGCCAAGGAGCGCACGATTTTGCCGAACGAAGAGAAGGTGACCGGGTTCGTCTTCAAGGTGCAAGCGAACATGGACCCCAAGCACCGCGATCGCGTGGCCTTCCTGCGCTTGTGCTCGGGCCATTTTCGTCGCGGAATGAAGCTATTTCATCCGCGTTCGAACAGCCTGCTCACGGTTCACAACCCGATGTTGTTCCTGGCTCAAGATCGCGACCTGGCCGAGGAAGCGTTTCCAGGTGACATCATCGGCATTCCGAACCACGGCAAGCTCGGCATCGGTGACGCGCTCACGGAGGGCGAGAACCTGCACTTCACCGGCATCCCGAGCTTTGCGCCCGAGCTCTTGCAGCGCGTGCGCCCGACCGATCCGATGCGCGCCAAACACCTCTCTCGTGCGCTCGAGCAGCTGGCGGAAGAGGGCGTCGCCCGCATCTTCAAACCCAAGATTGGCGGCTACTACATTGTGGGTGTAGTGGGGGCGTTGCAGTTCGATGTGCTCGCCGATCGCATCCAGAGTGAGTACGAGATTCCGGTAGCCTTCGAGAACGCTGGCCTCTACACCGCGCGCTGGGTCGACGCGGACGATCCCAAGCTTCTCGCGCAGTTCCTGGCTCAGAACGAGGGGTATCTGGCCGAAGACCACACTGGCTTACCCGTATTTCTGGCGAGAAATGCCTGGCACCTGGAGACCGCGGCCAAGGATTGGCCCCAGATTCGCTTCCTGAAAACCCGCGAATACTGAGGCCGAGCGCCCGCGCGCACGCGAAGAAGCGCGCGAATTTGGTTATGCCATCCGGAGGTCGGCCGTTCTCAAGCGTCTGCCGATCCCATGACCAGCTCGACGACGCGCAAGGCGCCGAGGCTAGTAGCAGAAACGCTGGAGCCGGGAGAGTCCGCGAGCAATCAAGCTTCTCGGCCTCCCGAGCTGAACCCCTATCTCGCGGGCGAGGTGGTCGCCGATCGCTATCGGCTGCAACGCGAGCTGGGCCGCGGCGGCATGGGTGTGGTGTGGGTGGCGCACTCGCTCGTGCTCGGCGTCGACGTGGCGCTGAAGCTGATTCGCGCCAGCGCCGCGGGACCGGCGGTCGCTTCGCGAATGGCGCGAGAGGCGCACGCGGCGGCGCGACTCGGCCACCCTGCACTGGTACGAGTATTCGACTTCGGCTGGACCAACCGCGGCGACCCGTTCCTGGTCATGGAGCTGGTGCTGGGAGAGACGCTAGCGGCGCTGCTCGCCCGAGAATCGAGAATTCCGGCCATTCGCGCGGTGCAGATGCTCTTGCCGATCGCGGACGGGCTGCGCCTGGCCCACGACCGAACCATCGTTCATCGCGATATCAAGCCCGAAAACATCTTCCTCGCCTCCGACACGCTGGGACGTGCGCAACCAAAGCTGCTCGACTTCGGCATCGCCAAGGTCGGCCCCAGCACGACCGAGGGCAAGCTGACCCAGTTCGGCGCCGTGCTCGGCAGCCCCGAATACATGTCGCCCGAGCAAGCGCTAGGCGTGGACGAGGTGGACGAGCGGACCGACGTCTGGTCGCTGTGCGTCGTGCTGTACGAGATGGTCACCGGTACGATTCCGTTCCGAAAGCCGAACTACAACGCGTTGATGCACGCGATCATCAACGAGCGGCCGAAGTCCATCTCCGACTACCAGACGGGTGATGAAGGACTGTGGCTCGTTCTGGAGCGAGGTCTGGCCAAGGAGCGCGAGCAGCGCTGGGCGAACATGACCGAGCTCGGCGAAGCGCTCGCGCTCTGGCTGTACGAGCACGGCGTGAAGGAAGACTTGTCCGGCAACTCGATCCGCGCGGTGTGGCTCGACGGCGCGCTCTCGGGCGTGCGCGTGGACGTTCCACAATCGAACCCGCCCGAGGAAACGGAAGGCACTGAAAAGCCCCCGGTTTACAGCCCCGTCCCCTACGTGCGCCGCGGGGTGGAAACCACGCAAGCCCCGCTCTCGGTCGGCAAGGCACCGAGCCGCTTCGCCATCGCGCTTTCGGGTCGTCGACCGCTCGCGGTCGCCCTGGCCGTGGGAGCGGCGTTCGGCGGCGCCATTGCGTTCAGCATCGCGCGCTCCCACGACGAAGCGCCCAACACGCGTCCCGCTGCGAACGAACGCAGCCCCGCCGCTGCATCGGTGCCGAGCGCGCCGCCTGCCCCTGCTGCTCCTCCCCCCGCGGTCTCGACGACGAGCCCATCTTCCCTAGCGAGCTCGCCGAGCACTGCTCGATCCTCTGTGACCCGTAGCCCGCCGAAGACGGTGGCCCCGGCCGCTCCGCGAAAACCAGCCAGTGGCAAACGCAATCATGACTTCGGATTCTAACTCTACGGGCTTTCGTCGATTCGGCTCGAGCTACAAGCGGTGCTGCTGCTGCCTGGCCTTGGCCGCGGCCTGCTTCACTTCCAACGCAAGAGCGCAGGAGGCCGACGCGGAGACGCGAACTGCTGCGCGTGAAATGGCCACCCAAGGCGCGGAGGCCTTCGAAAAACAAGACTACGAGACCGCGCTCGACCGCTTTCAGCGTGCCTCGAGCTTATTTCGCGCACCCTCCATCTCGGTCATGGAAGCGCGGACACTGGTCAAGCTCGGTCGCCTGGTGGCCGCTCTCGACAAGTACGAAGAGACACGCCACACCGCTCTGCCGCCGGACGCCTCGGAAGCGCTACAACGCGCGGTCAACGACGCCGCGCGCGAAAGCGAGGAGCTACGCGCGCGAATCCCGCTGCTGCGCATCAGCCTGGTGGGCAAACCGCTCTCCGGCGAGGCCAAGGTGACCATCGACGGCAAGCCGGTTCCACCAGCTTTGCTGGATGTCGAGCGCCCGGTGGATCCCGGCCACCACGCGATCGAAGCGACCGCCACTGGCCTTTTGCCCGTACGTCGCAGCATCGAACTCGTGCAGGGTGAGCATCGGCAGATCGAAATCCAGTTCGGGTCGAACACACCCCAAGACCGGCTGCTGCTCACGCCGCAGACCGAGCAGCGGGTGACGCCCCCCGCCGCAGACTCGACGCCGCGAAACTCGCTCGAGACTTGGGGCTGGGCGGCGACCGGGCTCGGCGCGGTGGGCCTCGGCACGTCTCTGGTGACCGGCATGGTCGCGCTCGGCAAAAAGTCGGATCTGGACTCCGCCTGCCACCCGGGCTGCCCGCAAAGCTCCTCCGATACCCTCGATTCGTTCCGCTTCAATCGTACGCTGTCGTACGCGAGCTTCGTGGTCGGCGCTGCCGGGCTCGGCGTGGGAGGCTACATCTTGCTCTCGGGCTCACGCGAGTCGAACCACGTGAGCGCGAGCCTTTCGCCAGCGGGCGCGGCGCTCTCCGGCGCGTTCTGAGGAGCCCTCACTTGGGGCGGGTCGGCTCGTCGTAGTCGCCCGCGATCTCGGACGCGAGCACCTCGTTGACCAGACCAATCAGCGTCTCGAGCCCGAACGGCTTCTGCAAAAACGCCAAGGCCCCGCGCGCACGAACCGACGCTTCGCGCTTCGGATCGGCGTGGCCAGACGCGAACACGATGCGAATGTAGGGGTCGAGCACGACCAGCCGCGCTTGCGTCTGTTCACCGTCGATCCCGGGCATGTCCAGATCCAGCACGACCAAGTCGTGTGCGCGGCGCGAGTACAGCGCGATCGCCTCCGCGCCATCGGCGGCCTCGGTCACGGCGAAGCCCGCTTGTCGCAGCAACCGCGCCACGCTGCGCCGCACGATTTGCTCGTCGTCCACGAGCAGGATGCTGACCGTACCCGAAGGCCGGCGCGTGAGCGGCGCAGAACGCTCCTCCGTGCTCGAAAAGCGCACCGCTTCGTCGACGATCGGCAGGTAGACGGTGAAGCGGCTGCCGCTGCCGAGCTCGGTGTCCAGCTTTATCTGCCCGCCGTGCAGGGTCACGATCTCGTGCACGGTCGCGAGCCCTAGGCCGTAGCCCACTCCTTCACGCTTGGTCGTGAAAAAAGGCTCGAAGATGCGGGCCTTCGTGGCGCCGTCCATACCGGTACCCGTGTCGGCGACCGAAAGCACCGCCACCCGCCGCCCGGGTTGGGCGGGAAATTCCGGGGTGGACGCCAGCGAAGTGGCCGAAATGCTCAACGTTCCGCCGTCCGGCATGGCATCGCGAGCGTTCAAACACAGGTTCAAGATCACCTGGTGCAGCTCGGACTGACTACCGTGCACGATGACGTTGGGGTCGACCGTGGGTTCGATGCGGATCCCTTGCTCCAGCGTGTGGCGCAGCATCCGCACGACCTCGCTGACCAGCGCCGAAAGATCGACCGCCACGCGCTCCGAACCGCGCCCGCGCACGAACGAGAGAATCCCGCGCGTGAGCTCACTGGCGCGCGCCGCGGCGAGCGTGAGGTCGGTAATGCACTCGCGCACCTCGGTGTCACCCAAGATGCGATCCGGCGGCAACTCGCGAAGGTAGGACGCACTCGCGTCGAGCGCCGCGAGCACGTTGTTCAAGTCGTGCGCAATGCCCACTCCGAGGCGGCCAATCGCTTCGAAGCGCTGACGCTGAATGATGTGGTCCTCGACCGCGTCGAAGCCATTGAACTCCAGCACCACCTGCGGGCCGACGCGGATCTTGTCGCCGTATGCCAAAAGCCGTCGCTCGGCGCGCACACCGTTGATGAACGTGCCATTCCGGCTGTCGAGATCTTCCAGCAGATACGCGCCGGCCTCGTTGCGGGTGAGTCGCGCGTGGATACGCGATACCTCGGGATCATCGAGCATCACCGCAGCGTCCGGCGAACGACCAATCGTCGCGCTGCCCTCGATCTTGAATTTTCTCCCCGCCGCCCTGCCCTCGACCACGGTCAGCTGAGCGACCAAGCGCGCGGTCCGCACCGTCTGATCGAGCGTCGTGGCTCTCTTCGGCGGCTCTTTGATAGACATCGGGGATCGTTCAGCGCTGCGACTCGCACGCGGGACAGAGAGGTCGCCCTCCCGCGCCATGCTCGCGGCCAGCGCTAGCAACGGCCGGGCCCCGAGTTCGCTTTAGAAGCCGGCCGGGTTAGCTCCCGTCCAAGATCAGGCGCAAGGCCGGCTCTTTATCCAGGTACGAGGGGTTGAACACGTACAGATCGGCATTTATTGCCTGACTCAGCACGACGTTCATGCCCGCGAGCGCGCCCGAGGGAAATTCACAGCGGAAGCGCGGAGTGGTTCGGCCGCCGGTCGCCGCAACCTGCCAAGTCTTCAAGAGCTTGGTGGCGCCGATCTCCTCACATGTGGCGACATCGGGTAGCTTGACGTTGAAGCGGGCGATTGCGGGCTCCGCGGCCCAGTAACGGGCCAGCAACTGATGCGGGCCGGCCGCGCGAGTCGCGGTGCACAGGCGCTCCTTCGACTCGTCCTTCTTCGGGTCGTTGGCCGCAGGCGGATCGCAGCTCGGGCTCGCCGAAGCGCGATCGGGGGCCAAGCGATTTTCAGCGACCCAACCCAGAAAGACCTTCAAGAGCTGCGTCTTGGCCTGGCGTCGCTCCGCGGCTGCTTTCTCGCGCGCTTCGACCTCGCCGCGCTTTGCCACCAATTGCCGATCGAGACTCTCGAGCGTGCTGCGATCCTCGCACTGCTTCCAAGCGTACTCGCGCCACTGCTGAGCGCCGGAGAAGTTCTCCTTGTCGATCGCGTCGCGCGTGACCTTGAGCGCCTCGTCGCACTTTGCCGGATCCAAACGGTTACAGCCCACGAGTGTGAGACTCGGGGCCAAGGCGAACGACAAGGCGATTCGGGAAATGGCTCGGCGCATGTTCTCCCGTAAACCAGACTTTCCCAGCCATCGCAATCAACGCCTGTGGCGCGGGCGGTCGGGCGCATGGCCGATGTTGATCGGACGCCCCGATTCCAGTGCTGACAAAACACCGGCGCCGCAGACCCGGCCCCGACTTTCGGGGACGAGCTGCGGCGCCAGCGCCGAGCCGTTGAGGCTCAGGTCTCGCCGAGGTGGTAGCCCTTCTCGCCGTGATCGCTGAGATCGAGGCCGGTCTCCTCGTCCTCGATCGACGGGCGCAGACCAATGACCGCCTTGATGGCGTAGGCGAGCACGACCGTGCCGATGAGGCTCAGCGCGATGGTGAGCCCCATCGCCTTCAGCTGCTCGAGCCACAGGGTCTTGCCGACGACGTCCTTGAGGTTGAGGTTGAGGTTCGGGTTCACGTCGGCAGTCGCGAAGATGCCGGTGAGGAGCGCGCCGAGCGTGCCGCCCACGCCGTGAACGCCGAAGGTGTCGAGCGCGTCGTCGTAGCCGAGCGCCGACTTCAGCTTGGTGCAAGCGAAGTACGGAACCACACCCGCGAGCACGCCGATGATGACCGCGCTGGAGACCGTGACGAAGCCCGCGCCGGGAGTGATCACGACCAAGCCACCGACCACACCGGAGCAGAAGCCGAGCACCGTGGGCTTGCCACGCGTGATCCACTCCATCGCCGGCCAGGAAGCGCCGCCGACTGCCGCCGCGACGGTGGTGGTGACGAACGCGTTGGCCGCAACGCCGTCGGCCGCGACCGCGCTACCCGCGTTGAAGCCGTACCAGCCGACCCACAGCATACCGGTGCCGATCATGGTCAGAACCAAGCTGTGCGGAGCGAAATTCTCGGTGCCGAAGCCTTTGCGCTTGCCGAGGATCACGGCGAGCGCGATGGCCGACCAGCCCGAGCTCATGTGCACCACGGTGCCGCCGGCGAAGTCGATCGCCTTGATGCTGGCATTCGCGTTCCACACGCCGTTCATCAGACCGTCGACGCCCCACACCATGTGCGCGAGCGGGAAGTACACGATCAGCATCCAGCCGAGGAGAAACAGCATGATCGAGCTGTACTTCATGCGTTCGGCGATCGCGCCGACGATCAGGCCGGGCGTGATGATCGCGAACATCAGCTGGAAGATGGCAAACACGTTGTGCGACACCCAGGCGCCGTAGTCGGTGTTCGGCATCGAATCGACGCCGTGGAACAGCGCGAACTTCATGCCGCCCATGGTCGGGCTGCCAGGTGCGAACGCGACGCTGTAGCCGAAGGCCCACCAGAGAATGGTGACCATGCCAGCGAGGCCCAAACACTGAGCCATCACGCTGAGCACGTTCTTCTGTCGGACCAAACCGCCGTAGAAGAGCGCCAGGCCCGGCAGGGTCATGAACAGCACCAGCGCCGAGCACACCATCATCCAACCGTTGTGGCCGGGACCGGCTCCGCCGATCTTCGAGGTCGGGCCGTCGACGCGAGCCCCGTTGTTCACGTAGGCCTCCAGGTCGGCGATCCGCTTTTCCATCTCCGCGGGGGTGGCGGGGGCAGCGGCCGGAGCGGCGGCGGCGGGAGCGGCAGCCGCCGGGGTCGGAGCAGCGTCCTCCGCCCAGGCCGCCACCGGGGCCATGGCCAGAACGAAACCTATGATCACGAGCAACCGTTTCAACATCGCAAAGCTCCTTGGGGGGGTTGCACCGCGCTCTGGGAGGGCACGTCCCTGAAAACGTGCCGAGCGACGGACGCGACGAATTTGTTACCCCTGGCTTTGTTTCGTCTCCGCTTCGCGATTGTTTCACATGCTACGAAGCACTAAAGACCCCATTTTGGCCGGAATTTAGCGGGTTTTGTGCTCTCTCGGACGGTCCGGAAACGTTTCCGCGACCGGCGACAAGCGCCATCCGGGCAAACAAAAATCACCTCCGGTCACTGGGCCGGCACCTAGTTCGCACGTTCACCCACCCGCTCGCCCGGAGTGGGTGCAGGTCGCAGCGGTGGCGATGGTTGTGGGATTGCTGGGAGACGACCACGCGGTCCAGCGCGCGCGGCCGACTGCCACAGGATGCTGCTCGACGTTGGCGTGCAGAGTCTGCTGGGCGCTCCGGAGCCCTGCTGAGCGCTCGGGAGTCCCGCTCAGCGCTCGGGAGTGACGAGCGGAAAGTTGGTCTCGGCGCCGACGCGATCCACCTGGTGATAGGTGTGGCGGCGTCCGTGGCGTTCCCGGTGGTCGGCGCACCACATCTCGGCGCCGCGACTCTCAAGGCGCGCTTCGACGCAACGCGGACAGGGTGGCTCGATCTTCGGCACCGTCTGGTCGACGAACTTGTTGCGGACGACCAGCACCTGACACGGCGCGAGCCGCACCACGCCTTCAGCGACCGAGCCAACCAGGAGCCGTGTCGCTCCACGCCGCCCGTGGGTGCCAACGACCAGCAGATCCGCGTCGAGATCGGAGGCGAGCTGCGCGAGCTCGTGCGCGGGAGCGTCCAAACGGAGGTGTGAGATTGCGCGCTCGAACAACTTGGTCTTGCCGGAAGCAAACGGGCTCTGTTTGAACTCCTGGAGCCGTTGGTCTGCGTACTTGCGCAGTTGCTCCGACGCTTGACCCATCATGGTCGGATCCGGACCACCCACGCTCGCACCAAATTCGAGCGGCATGAGCGCGCCCAGCGTCTGCAGGACGTGCACGATATGCACTTCCGCATTCTGCCGTTCAGTCGCCAGCTCGAACGCGCGAGTGAGGGCGAGTTCGCCTGTGTTCGAATAGTCGACGCCGACGACTATCACGTACGGTTTTGGATTTTGCATGGCTGCACTCCCGGCAAAACCGGTAGTCGCTGCATTGGCCGTGCCAGCCGCGGCGCCCACGATTGGAAACGCGGAACCAGGGCCGAAAGGCCAATCCTGCCGGGGCGGCTCGCCCCACCGCGCCGAATTTGCGGCAGAATGGCGCGTCTCGCGCAGCTTTTTCAGCGCAATAACGTGGCGCCGCGCGATCTGGCAGAAAAAGAAACCATCGCTAGATTACGGCACCCCGCGTGAAGCCCGAGCAGAACCTTGCCATCGAGCGCGCCGTTGCGATCCTCGCGCGCGGTGGGCTGGTCGCGTTTCCGACCGAGACTGTCTATGGCTTGGGCGCAGCCGCAGGCAATCCCCAGGCGGTACGCCGCGTGTTCGCAGTGAAACGACGGCCTGCTGCGCACCCACTGATCGTTCACATTTCGAACAGCTCGGAGCTCGGACGTGTCGCCCGAGAGGTGCCACCGGTCGCTGAGCGCTTGGCTGCGCGTTTCTGGCCAGGGCCGCTCACGCTCATCTTGCCGCGAGGCTCGGAAGTTCCGCTGGAAGTGACCGGGGGTCAGGAAACGGTCGCGGTTCGCGTCCCCAACCACCCCGTGGCCCTGGCGCTGCTCGCCGAATTCGGAGCTGGGATAGCGGCCCCGTCTGCCAACCGCTTTGGCGCGGTCAGCCCGACGCGCGCCGAGCACGTGCGCACCGATCTGGGCAGCGACGTCGATCTAGTGCTCGATGGAGGCCCCTGCGCCGTGGGCCTCGAGTCCACGATCGTCGACGTGTCGCGCGGCGCCGCACGCTTGTTGAGGCCCGGCGGCGTAGCGGTGGAAGCGCTCGAAGCAGAACTCGGTGAACGTCTCCAGGTGGCGGGTGACTCCAGCGTACGAGCGCCCGGACAACTCGAGTCCCATTACGCGACGCGAGCCAAACTCATGCTCGCAACTCCGGCCGAGCTCGTCGCGCGCACCGCCGCGCTCAGCGAAGCCGGAGCGAAAGTGGCCGTCCTGGCGCCGATCGGAACTGAGGTTCCGAGCGTGGCGACCAGTATCTTGGTGCCAGCACACGCGAGCGGTTACGCGCACCTGCTGTACGAGAGCTTGCGTGAGCTCGACTCGCGAGGCGTCGACGCGATTCTAGTCGTGGCTCCGAACACGGAGGGGCTCGGGCTCGCCGTGGTCGACCGACTGAGCCGAGCGGCGGCTCCACGACCCGGGGACACGCGCGAAGAACGTTAGGAGTCGAGAGAGGGCGAGAAGGCGAGGTCGCACGGGCTCGCCTTCCCCACCTCAGATCAACTTGCCGGGATCGGCTCCGGGCGCTGCACCCTCGAGCTCGGCGGGCAGCGGGTTGTATGACTGGTCGGGGCGAGCCGGCTCGGTGTGCACCAAAACGTCGGAGACGCCTGGTATTTGCGCCCGGATCGCCTCGATGACCCAGTGGGTGACGCGATGCGCGCTCACCACGTCGAGGTGAGGTGCAATCTGCACGTGCAGATCGACGTGAATCGCGCTGGGCGTGCCGCGCGTGCGAATCTTATGAGTGCTGGCCACGCCGGGCACGCGCAAAACGACCGCCTCGACAACGCCAGCATCCAGCGTTCGACGATCCGCGAGGTAACCGAGGTTCTCTTTCAGCACCTGGATGCCGGCGAAAGCAATGAAGCCGGCAACCACGATGGCCGCCACCACGTCGAGCGAGCCGTAACCGAGCTGAACGAGAGCGACGGTAACGATGACGCCGAGCGTGACCAGAACGTCGGAGCGAGTATGCGCAGCGTCGCTCAGCAGAAATGGGCTGCCGAGTCGCTCGCCCATGCGTCGCTCGTAGGTCGCGACGAACAGGTTGATCACGAGCGTCGCCACCAGCACGACGAACACGCGCGAATCGAGCTGGGGAGCCGGCGCGCCGCCAACGAAACGCGCGAAAGCGCTGCGGAGCACGTCGTAGGCCATGAGAAGCAGCGACAGGCCGACCAGGCCTGCCGCGAGAATTTCGAACTTGGCGTGACCGTACGGGTGGCCCTCGTCAGCGGGGCGACTGGCCAGATGAACGCCGACCATGCCCACCAGATTGTTGGACGCGTCGGTCAGAGAATGAAAGCCGTCAGCGCGCACCGAGAGCGCGTCCGACCAATAGCCGTAGCTGATCTTACCAACCGCAACCACGATATTGGCCCCCAGCGTGATCAACAACACACGGCGGACCGAAGTGCTTCGGGGCGGGTGGGACGGCATGACGAACGGTGAGGGTGCGCCTCTCCCGCGGTCGACGCAAGCCGCCTCAATGCGTGAGCGCTTGCTCACCCGCGAACACCGCGACCGAGTCGCTCTCGCGCAAACGCCGCAACGCGACGACGTCGCTCACGGCGGAGCTGGCAGCCAGCACGGGTGAGGCCGTGGTGAGAATCCATTGCGCGGCCGGCAGCGCCTCGCGCAGCGCCGAGGCCAGCCGGGACAGCACTGGAGTGTCCTGATGAAGCTCGACATCGTCGATCGTGACGACCCCTTCCGACTGGCGCGGATCTTGGTCGGGATACGCGGCCCAGAGCACACGCGTGGCCAGCGCCGCGAACGCCACCAAGTGGCGCGCCCGCGTGGGCAGCGCGTCGAACGGTAGGCGGCGCCCACCTTGCTCACTGAACCAGGGCTCGAACGAATGAGGGTCGATGCCGGTGTAACGAACCCCGGCGAGCGCGGCCAGGCGATCGACCGCTGCTTGCATGGCCTCACCGAGCAGGTCGAAGCGCCGGCCGTCGTCCGCTGCGGGGCCCGCGAGCGCGCTAGAAATGGCGGCATAGGCGAGGGCTTGCTTGGTCTCGCGCGCCAGATCGGCGCGAGAGGCGTCGTCGAGCGCAAGTGGACTGCGCACGTCGTAGCGCGCGACCGTGCGCGCGGGGGCGCTGAGCACGATGGGTTGGCGCGAAAACCAGCGCACCGCTGGCACCGAAACGAACGCGAACCCGCCGTCCTGAGCCAGCTTGTCGAAGTGCGCCTGTTCGCGGCGGCGCAGCGCCTCGTCCTCGTCCTGCGCGAGCAGACGAACGTTCGGGCTCGCGACGCGCAGCGGATGCGGACGGCCCGGCTCGTCGCTCCCCAAGAGCCATTCGCAAGCGACGTGCGGGGGGCCCTGCGCGGGCAGACCGTGGGCGTCTGCACGCGGCATCTGCGCCACGGCGTGTCCCGGCCGCGTGGTGGCGATCGCTTGCAGCAGGGTACTCTTGCCGACTCCACCCGTGCCGTGGACCACCGTGAGCGCGCGCGGGTGCCCTTCGTCATCGGCGAACGGCACCTCGATCCGGTCGAACGGTCCGGATGCGGCGATCAGCGCACGAACCAGCTGCATGATGCGGGCTCAGCGTATCACACTTTGCCAAAACCGAAGCCCAGGCCGTATCCTCGAGCCATGGAAATTCGCACCGAAATCGAGATCGCTGCACCACCATCCGAGGTGTGGCGAGTGCTTCTGGACTTTCGGCGCTACCCGGAATGGAACCCGTTCATCGTCGAGCTGAAAGGCGAAGCCAAGACCGGCGCCGCGCTCGATCTGACGATTAGCTTGCCCAACAGCAACAGCGAGCGTGTTGTGCGCGCGCAACTACTCAAGTGCCAACCGGAGGACGAGCTGCGTTGGCTCGGCCATTGGTGGATGAAGGGGCTCTTCGACGGAGAGCATTTCGTGCGACTCGAAACCCGCGGCGGCGGAACGCGCGTCGTGCAAGGTGAAGACTTTTCGGGAGTCTTGCTGCGCTTCTTGATGCCGCGCGTGACCGAAGCAGCGCGCGGCTTCGTGTACATGAATCAAGCGCTCAAGCGGCGCGTCGAGAGTCGCGACAAGCCTTCGCACTGAAAGCTCAACGCTTGGCGCTGAACGTGCGCGGTTCGCGCCGATCTTTCACGGCCTTGATCGCGTTGTCGAGCGCGTCGCTGCCGCGCAAGCAAGGATTGCAGTCCTGGCGTTTGTTCGGACCGCAGCCGTACTTACGCTGGAGCTGAATCAAGAGGTGGAGCGACCTGCGATCGCCGTCTTTCTCGGCGCGCGGCAAAATCGCCTGATTCGTCGAACAATCCGTGGAGACGCGCAGGTCGAGCGCGACCGCGAGCGCGGGGGAAGCCTTTGGCCGCACGTCCCTGCTGAAGAGCAGCGCACGAGCGAGCTCGGTGGTGTCGTTGCGTTGCACCGTACCGGTCCACACCTCGTACAGCAGATCCGGCGCAATCGGCGCGGGCAAGCCGGCCATGGCCTCGAGCACGATGCGCGCGGTCTCCGGCGTATCGGACAGCCGGCGCAGCTCGCTGAGCGTACGCGGTTCTTCGACCAGACCCGGATCGCGATCGAGCGCGGCGCGAAGTTGTTTGGCGACCTCGATCTCGCGCGCTGCGCGCTTGGCCGCAACGCCCAGCACCTCCTTCGCCGCGTATTTGCCGGGCTGCAGGTCGAACCCTTCCACCTCGGCAGGCGCCGTGAGCGCGGAAGCCGGAGCACCCGCCGGCGCTGGCCGCGCACTCGGCGTGGCGCTGGGCCCGGAGCTCGCTTCGCGGGTCGCGAGCGCGGAGGCCGAAGCGGCGGGCGCAGGTTCATCCGAGTCGGTCGTCGAGGGTGCTCCGCTCACGGCTGCAGCGGCAAGCGCAGCGGCCAGCGCACCGATCACGATCAGCGGCGCAACCAGGCTCCAAAGCGGCACTTCACCGCCGGCGAAGCGCACGCGGAGCAACATCGCCGAGCCAAATCCGGGCAAAGCGCCGGGGTGCCCGAGCTCGTCGTCCACCGACACTTCCAGCGCGCGAGGCGGATCGAGCGCCGGGATGGCGCCTTCGAAAGCGCGCGCTGCGACGTGAGACACCGGCGCAGGCGGCGCCGGAGCCGCGCTGGTTTGCTCGGGCGCCACCATGGCACGCGCGCGTGCTTCGATGTTGCGATCGATGTGGGTCGACTCGACCGCCGGGGACGGCTCGGCGACGTACGGTTTGAGTTCGCGAGCCTGCTCGAGCGACGGATCGATCGCGGCTGCGGCTGCCTGCGTCGGCGGCGACGCCGAAGGCGCGGGCGCGAGAACTTCGGCGCCCTCGGGCGCTCCGCCCGGCCAACGCACGGGCGCGGGCCACGCCGCGGTTCCCCGCTGGGCTGGCGGCGAACGCGATGGGGGGGGCGGGGGACGAGAAGGCGCGGGCGCTGGACGCGATGCCCCCGCCGTTGCGGAGCGAGCACTTACCGGCGGATGAGACGGCGCAGGCGGAGGACCCGAAGGCGCGGACGCTGCCGCTGGCGCGGGCACGGACGCCGAAGGCGGCGGGGGACGCCGCGAGGGCGGAGGCGGGGGACGCGACGTTCGCGGCGGCGCGGCGGATTCCTTTCGCCCGGCAACTGGCGGGGGATGGGTCGACCAACCCGTGTCGACCATCGAGGCCCGTGGCTGCTTGGGATCCGGTCGCTCTGCCATCGCTGCACGACATTATCACCCGCGGGCGGAACGCAGGGAAGGTCCGCGCACGCCAAGCGCCTGGTTGCTGCCGTTCAGCTAGCGCGCGGCGGCCGTGCGCGGCTCTTCGAGCAGGGTCTCTTCCACCTCGGGGCCGGTGAGCACCGCTTCAGCCTCGGGCGGTAAGCGCCGGAGCACGTGGTCCTGGCCGACGCAGGCGAGCACCGTGTGCCCCTCAGCTACCACCTCTTCCTCACCCGGATCGCCGAGGGGCCGCAACAAGCGATAATCGAATCGGCACTTCACCCGCATGAGTTCGGTGAGCCGCGTTTCGATCACCACCAGCTCGTCGAAGCGAACGCTCTTTCGATAGCGAACGTAGGCCTCGACAACCGGCAAGTGAAACCCCATACCCGTCCATGACGTATAGTTGAGCCCACGCCGACGCATGTACTCGACCCGGCCGACCTCGAAGTAGCTGATGTAGGTCCCGTGGTGGACGATCCCCATCAGATCGGTCTCCCCGAATCGAACGCGAATCGGGTGGCGTGAAACGCAATGAGCCGGTAACAGGATTTTCACGAGCGCGCGAAAATAGACGCGGCGCGCGCGCGTGGGCAAGCCCGTGTTCGCGCCTGCCCTAGGAAATCGCGGTTTCAGCCGGATTCCCGGGCTGACCTGACGGCCCATCGAAAGGTTTTTGCCTGTTCGGCGCGGTCCCGGCCCCCCTGCGCGTCGCCTACCCACGAGAGAGAGGTTAACCGGGGACGAAAAAATCGAGTCCCGATTCGAGACTAGAACTTCAACTCGAGGCCCTCGCGCGCGCCGAACACGGTGAGCTCGGAGCCCCGAGCCCCCGCCCGCTCACGGCCAACCCGAACCTTGTCGTCCACTGCCTCGTCGATGTGCATCGGGTCGTGGTGAAAGAGGGCGCACTGGCGAACGCCAGCCTGCAGCGCAAGGTCGACCACCGTGTTGGCGCGGGCATGCCCCCAACCGACCTTTTGCGGGTACTCGCGGTCCGTGTACTGGGCGTCGGCGATCAAGAGATCCGCGCCTTCCACGAAGCGCGCGATGGCCGCCGGGTGCTGTCGTGGGGCGTCGAGCTCGTGCTTCGCTTGCTCCGCATTCAGGAGCTCCAGATCGAGCTCGCTGTCGGTCGCGTACACGATTTTGGTGCCGTTCTTTTCGAAGGAATAGGCGTAGCTCTGACCAGGGTGGCGCTGCTGAATGCAACGAATCTTCACGCCGTCCACGGACAGCTCGCCGTTTTCGAAATGACCCGCGCTAATCTGCGCGCCCAAATCGCCGAAGGTCACCGGAAAGTATTCGGAGCTCATCTGGCCATGCAGCAAGCGCTGCACTCGCGTTTCGCTGGGCGCCGACTCGTAGACTTGAATGCGATTGGCTGGCGCGTACGCCGGCACGAAAAAGGGAAAGCCCTGGATGTGATCCCAGTGCATGTGGCTGAAGAACATGTGCGCCGCGACGCCGCCCTTTCCCCGCCCGAGCAGCTGCAATCCGAGCTCCCGCAGCCCGGTGCCGCCGTCGCAAATGAAGAGCGTCTCGTCGATGCGAATCTCGACGCAGGAAGTGTTGCCGCCGTAGCGCTTGGTGGCGTGGCCTGGAGTCGGGATCGAGCCTCGGGTGCCCCAGAACCGAACGAACGCCGACATGCTCAGCCGCTGCCTTCGTGGAAAGTGAACACCGCATCTCCGATTTGGATGGTGTCCCCTTCGTGAAGCCCTGCGGAGTGAACCCGCACGCCGTTTAAGTACACGCCATTCGCGCTGTCGAGATCGGTCAAACGAAACTCCGGACCGCGCTTGTGGATCGCTGCGTGCTTGCGTGAGAGCAAGCTGCTTTCGATGCAGATGTTGGCCTGTGTCGAGCGCCCGATCACGGTTTCCTCGCTGGTGAGCTCCCAGCGCCGCGGCGCGCCCAGGCCCCGCACCATCTCCAGCCGAGGCAGGGTCGCTCGGCGGGGCGCCTCCCCAACCACGCTGTGATCCTTCACCAGCGTGCTCTCGGACTCGAAACTCGGCTTAATGTTCGCCACCGAAGGACTAGTTTAGACGGCTGCGCGCCGGGCGGAAAGACGCCGTTCGGACCCGGGCACGGGTGTTCCTTGAAAGCT
This sequence comes from Polyangiaceae bacterium, assembly GCA_035549735.1. Taxonomy (GTDB): domain Bacteria; phylum Myxococcota_A; class Polyangia; order Polyangiales; family Polyangiaceae; genus PMG-095. The sequence goes on from DASZQI010000065.1 coordinate 139,128, forward strand.
CCCCCAGCTGGCATTACGCTCGCGCGAAATCCCCATGATTTTTCAGCGCATTCTGGTGCCGGTCGACTATTCGGAGCATTGCCTCGCGGCGCTCGCCGTCGCCGCCGAGCTCGCCGAGCGCTTCGGGGGCAAGCTCGACATCGTCCACGTGTGGGATCGCCCTACCTACATCTCCGACGCCGTGCTGGTCGGTCACGGTCAGGGTCAGCGCCCGCTCGGGGAAATGATCCGCGAGAACGCCGAGCGAGACATGCAGAGTTTTCTGGCGAAGGTGACGTTGCCCGAGAGCGTTCGGGGCGCTCAACGTCTGGTGTCCGGCGACCCGGCCAGCGCGCTGCTCAAGGAAATCGAAAGCCAGAGGTACGATCTGGTGGTCATGAGTACGCACGGCCGCTCGGGCATTGCGCACCTCTTGCTCGGCAGCGTAACGGAGAAAATCGTTCGCCATTCCCCGGTGCCGGTGCTGATCGTGCCCGGCAAGGCCCAGACCTAGCGCGCGCCCGCGGTCTTTCGTTCCTCCAGCTCTTCCAACGTCTTCGGCCAGTCGCCGTGGAGCAGGCGCGACAGCGCGCGATCCGCGAGCAGCTTGCCCCCGGTTTGGCAGGTCGCGCAGTAGTTGCATTCGTTCTGCGCGTACACGATGCGCTGCACGGGTGACCCGCACACCCGGCATGGCTTCTTGAAGCGGCCGTGGACGCTCATCTCGTCGTGAAAAGCCGTGACCTTCTCGGGGAACCCTTGGCCCACCTCGGCGCGCAAGCGCGCGATCCACTCCTCGAGGACGCTCTTCATGGCTGCGACGAGCCGCGCGATTTCCTCGTCGCCGAGGTCGTGCGTGCGCTTCATGGGCGAGAGTTTGGCCCGAAATAGAATCTCGTCGGAATAGGCGTTGCCCACACCGCTTATGATGCGCGGATCGGTGAGCGCGCGTTTGAGTGTGCGATTCTCTACGCGCAGCGCGCGCGTGAGCTCCTCGAGCGAGCTCGAGAGCGGCGCGACGCCGCCGCGATCCATGGCGAGCGCCTCGGCGCGCGTGCGAACCACGTGCAGCGACGCGCGCTTTCTGCTGCTCGCTTCAGTGAGCAACAGACTCGACTCGGCAAAGTCGAGCGACAAAAGTCCGATCTTTCCGAGCGCCGCGCCGGGCCCTTTCAGATGGAACCGCCCGGATATCATCAGATGGAAGACCAGGTAGAGCTCGGGCTCGAGCACGAATACCAAGCGCTTTCCAACCAGAAAGAGCGAGCTCAACTGCCGGCCCACGGCATCACTCAGGGGCGGATCGTAGGTGCGCACCACGAACGGGCTCTTGACCCGCACGCCCTGCAACGGCTTTCCGGCAAAGAGCGCGCCGAGGCGCTCCACGTACACGGTCAGGTCGGGAAGCTCTGGCACCGAGCAAGCGTAACGCCGCCCGGAACGAAAGCAGACCATGGGACACATGCACCGCGGTGCACCCACATAAAGCCCTTGCATTTCAATGATTTACGAACCTCAGCCGGTTCGGGGTGGGCTAACCTCTCGAAGTCGAGCCGCGACTCAAATCGTTCCGCGGGCTGATGCGTCGAAATAGGCCGCGTGTGGGACGCCGACGAAAGCTGGTGGGTTCGCGCCGACACTGAAAGTTCGCCGCGCGCCCGCCGTTCTCGAGCTGCCCTCTCCTTCTCACTGCGAGGATCGAAAAGTGCCGACGCCTACCGACGACGAGTCCCCCGCCTCCCCTCAGCCGGAACCGACGGCGTCCGACGACAAGAGGAGCGAGCCTTCCTCCAAAGTTAGCGAGCCCAGCGCGAAAGAAGCCGCGACCTCGAGCCGCGAATCGCGCTGGTTGCTCGGCGGGGTGCTCGGTCTGCTCGCGTTGTTCGGCGCCCTCGCGGTCAAACGCGCACCGTCCACACTCGGCGCGAACGGTGGCCCAGCTCGCGTCGAACGGATTCACAGCGTCGCGGGCGCCGTCGTGTCTGCCTGCGCGCCGAGCGGAAGCCCCTGTCAGAAGCTCTCTGAGGGCGGCTCGATCCCGCGCGGTTCACGAGTGAAGACCGACTTTTCGAGCGAAGCCGACTTGCTCCTCGCCGACGGCACCGCGCTCAGGCTGGAGCGTGCCAGCGAAGTCGCGCTGTCATCCGACGGTGAGCGCGGGGCCACGCTGCTGCGCGGCGGGGTAGTGGTCGAGGTTGCGCGGCAGAAAGCCGCGCTCACCTTGGCTTTGCCGCACGGCAGTCTGTCCACCGTGTACGGCAAGCTCGCGGCGCGCGCCGCGCGCGACTTCACGACGGTCGAGATCGTCCGCGGGGCTGCACACGTGGAAGACCGTGCCGGGCACAAAGACAGCGCGCGAGCCGGCGAGCTCGTGCGCCTCAGCGATGCTGGCCTGCAGGTCTCCCCCACCCCCCTGCTCGGCTCAGCGCTCGCCTTCGAGTCGAGCGCCGGCGATTCGCCCGGAAAAGATGCACCCCCGACTGGACTCGGCCAACTCAGCGCGCGCAAACCGGGCGCGCGCGACGAGCTACAAGGCGCGGTGAAGCTGGTTTCACACGCGGTACGGGTCCGTATCGCGGGCGCGCTCGCGCGCACCGAAATCGAGGAAACGTTCCAGAACGGAAGCGACCAGACCCTGGAGGGCATCTACCGCTTCCCTATTCCACCGGACGCTCAGCTCGAACGCTTGGCGCTCGACGTGGACGGCAAATGGGTCGACGGCGCGTTCGTCGATCGCGATCGCGCCGCGGCCATCTGGCGCGGGGCGATCGTCAACGCGGCGCCGCAGGCGCCCAAGCCGGCGGAAGAAATCGTGTGGGTACCGGGGCCTTGGCGCGATCCGGCGCTGCTCGAGTGGCAACGCGGAGGCCGCTTCGAGCTCAGGATTTTCCCGATCCCGCGCCACGGGGAGCGACGGGTGATTCTGAGTTACACCGAGCTGGTGCGGCCGAGCGCGGGCACGCGCCGCTACACCTATCCGCTCGCACACGCGGGCAGCACCGGGGCGGCGGTCGAGCGCTTCGAGATCGACGTGCAAGTGCGCGGGCACGACACCAAATTCGGCGTGCACCCGAGCGGCTACGAGCTCGCGGATCGCTCGTCGGCCGAGGTTTCAGAGCTCAGCTATTCCGCGCGCAACCTGGTCCCGAGCGGAGATTTGGGCATCGAGTACGCGCTTCCGAACCCCGACACCGAAGCGCGCGCGTGGGCCTATCTGCCCGCCGAAAACGAACCCTCTCAGCGCTCTGCGGCAACCAGCGCAAAGCCGAACGGGCCGAGCGCCGACTCCTCTGCGTACGTCGCCATCGCGCTGCGACCGCGTTTGCCGGCAGCAGCCGACAACGCGCGGCGCACGCTCGCCGTCGTGGTGGACACGAGCCGGTCGATGCTCGGTGAGAGTCATGAGCGAGCAAAGCGGCTGGCAGCGCGCATCGTGCGCGAGCTGGATCCCGACGATCGCGTGCACGTGCTCTCGTGCGACTCGGATTGCCGGGAGAGCCCGGAGACGATCGAACCCGGCGCGCAGGGCGAAGCCGCAACGCGGCGCTTCCTCGACTCGATCGCGCCCGACGGCGCGTCGGATCCGACGCGTGCCGTTCGCCTGGCGTACGACGCATTGACGGAGCTCGGCGAGCGTGCCGGCCGCATCGTGTACATCGGCGATGGGGCGCCCACGGTCGGCCCGATCCGTCCGGCCCACATCGAAGCGGAAGTGGCGCGCGCCCTGCCCGCCGATCGCGCACGCCTGACCGTCGTCGGCGTCGGCGCGGAAGCCGATAGTCAGAGCCTTTCGGCCCTCGCTCGCGGAGGCGGCGGCGTGGTGGTCCGCTACGCACCCGGCGAAAGCGTGGAGAAGGCTGCTTTTGCAGCGCTCGGCGCGAGCTACGGGCGCGCGCTGCGCGATGTCGAAGTGACCTTGCCCGAGGGGCTGTATGCAATCGCCCCCACCCGACTCGATTCCATCCCCGCGGGCGGCGAGCAGCTGGTGGTCGCGCGCATGACGGGAACACGGCTCTCGGGAGACGTCGTGCTGCGCGGCCGCGTCGGCTCGGCGCCGTTCGAGCGACGCTATCCGCTCACGCTTTCGGCGAGCTCGCAAGCCGCGTCCGCGTTCGTACCGCGCCTCTATGCGGCGCTGCGCATCGCTGACCTCGAACGCGACGGAAGCGCGGACGCCAAGCGCGACGCGCTCGCGCTGTCGACGCGCTTTTCGGTAGCGAGCCGCTACACGTCGCTGCTGGTGCTGGAGAGCGAAGCCATGTTCCACGCTTTCGGCTTGGAACGCTCGCAGACCGCGCCCAGCTGGACCGGCGAAGAAGCCGCCGAAAGTACGACCGCTCAGGTCGACGACAAAGCGGACGCTGAGGACCAAGACGCGCTCAGTGGACCTGCCTTGGACCAGCCCCGCGAACGCAAGAAGGCCGAGCTCAACGCTTATGACAGCGCCGCCGAAATGGGCGTCGAGGGGCGCTCCGCGGGCGGTCTCGGTGCCACCGCAGCGGCCCCGATGAAGCCGGCGCCTGCGCCTGCGAGCCCCGCCGCGCGCTCAGCAGCGAAAGCAAGCCGCAGTGAGCCCGACGCTTTCCCCGGCGACGCGCGTGCCAATGCCGGACCGCTCGAGTTCGAACGGCCGAGCCCTCCTCCACCCCCGCGCCAGCGGCGCATGGTACCGATGCGTCGAGTTTGGGAGCGCACCGCCGACATCGATGTCAGCCGCATCGTGCCCAAAGCCGCGAGCTTCGAAGCCATCGCGGAAGCCGAGCGCAAGAGTCTGCTCGAGCCGGACCGCCGCGAGCCCCTGCGCAAGCTCTATACACTGCTTGCGCTCGGCTCGGATCTGGGACGTGCCGAGGCCGTCGTACAACGCTGGTCTTCGCGCGATGCGCTGGACGTCGAGGCACTGACCGCGCGCGCCGATCTCGCCGCGCAACGCGGGGAACGCGAGGAGGCCATCCGGCTGCTAGGCAGCGTGATCGACGCGCGCCCGGCTGAGGTTGCAGCCCAGCGTCGGCTCGAGCGACTCGAGCGCTGGTCGGGTAAACCGGCGCTCGCTTGCCGTCACTTGGTCGCCGCGGCCGAACTGCGCAGCGCAGACGCGACGCTGGTCAGCGACGCAGTACGCTGCAGCCGGGCAACGGGCGACGCCGTGGCAGAGCGCGAGCTGCTCGCTCCGTTGAACGACAGTCAGCGCCGCGCGGTCGATGCTCGGCTCGCGAGCGCACCCAGCGACGACTCGGTGTTGAAGGGCGACCTGCGCGTCGAAGCCAGCTGGCAGGGCGGCGAAGATCTCGACCTGGCCCTGATCGACAGCGATGGGCAGCGCATGTCGTTCCTCGGCGCGCCCACGCGAGCGGTCATCTCGGCGCGCGACGTGACCGCGCGCGACCGCGAAGGCCTTTCCGTTCGCGGGGCCAAGCCGGGCGAGTACCTCGTGGAAATCGTGCGCAGTCGCGCGGGCGGCCCCCCGATCTCGGGGGAGCTCACGGTGAATGCGGCTGGCGCGACGCGACGCGTGCCGTTTCGTTTGACCGGGTCCCGCGAACGCGTGGCCCTGATTCGGCTGCGCATGGTCTCCCACCTGGAGCCACTCGACGGCGTGATCGCCCGCCCGTTTTGAGCGACGCTCAGCGTCGCCGTTTCTTGTCACCGAGTAACGAGCCGAAAATACCGCGCGTGATTTCACGGGCCACGGCCGAGCCCACCGAACGCGCAGCGCTTTTCGCCAGCGCGTCGACCACGCCGGGCTGATGCCCGCCACGAGGACCCGTACGGCCGAACAGAATCTCGCCAAAGCCGCCCCAGCTGCTCGACTCTTCGGTCGAGGTCGGCGGCGAAGGCGCGGGCGCCGGCACCGCGGAACCCGACGGAGGCTCCGCTGAGGCGGGCGCGCCTTGCGCTCGGCGCCGCAGGGTTTCGAACGCGGATTCACGATCGACGGTTTGCTCGTACACACCGCTGACCACCGATGCCTGCAGCAGCGCGGCGCGCTCAGGCGGACTGATCGGCCCGATGCGGCTGCCCGGAGGCGCGATGAAAGCGCGCTCGGTCACGCTGGGCGTGCCCTTCTCGTCCAGAAATGAAACCAGCGCTTCGCCCACCGCGAGCTCGGTGATGACCTGTTCTATATCGAGCTTCGGGTTGGGCCGCATCGTAGACGCTACGGCTTTCACCGCCTTCTGATCACGCGGGGTGAAAGCGCGCAGCGCGTGCTGCACGCGATTTCCGAGCTGGCCGAGCACCGTCTCTGGAATGTCGAGCGGGCTCTGCGTGACGAAGTAGACGCCCACCCCCTTGGAGCGGATCAAACGCACGACTTGCTCGATTTTCTCGAGCAGCGCTTTGGGCGCTTCCTTGAACAAGAGGTGCGCTTCGTCGAAGAAAAACACCAGCTTCGGGCGCTCCAGATCGCCTGCCTCGGGCAGCTGCTCGAACAGCTCTGCCAGCAGCCAAAGCAGAAAGCACGCGTAAACTCGCGGCGTTTGCAGGAGCTTGTCGGCCGCCAGCACGTTGATGATTCCGCGCCCGTTGACGTCGGTCTGCAACAGATCGTTCACGTCGAGCATCGGCTCGCCGAAAAAACGTTCGCCACCTTGTTGTTCGATTTGAATCAGCGCCCGCTGAATGGCGCCGACCGAGGCCGCTGACACGTTGCCGTACTGCGTCTTGAACGCGGCCTGATTGTCGGCCACGAAGGTCAAGAGCGCGCGCAGATCTTTGAGATCGAGCAGCAGCAGGCCCTTGTCGTCGGCCACCTTGAACGCCAGCGTCAGCACACCCTCCTGGGTGTCATTCAGGTTCAGGAGCCGCGCGAGCAGCAGCGGACCGAGGTCGGACACGGTCGCCCGTACGGGATGACCCTGCTCGCCCCACACATCCCAAAACGTAACCGGGTTCGCCTCGAACTTCGGCTCTGAAAACCCTTGGGCCGAGAGCCGCTCTTTAAGTTTGGTCGAGAGTTCGCCCGGCGCAGCGAGCCCGCTGAGATCGCCCTTCACATCGGCCAGGAACACCGGCACGCCGATGTGCGACAGCCCTTCGGCAAGACGCTGCAAGGTCACCGTCTTCCCGGTGCCGGTGGCGCCCGTGATGCAGCCATGGCGATTAGCTAGCGCCGGCAGCAAGCCGAGCTCCACGTTCGACGCGCGTGCGATCGAAATCGGGTCCAGCATGATGGCTACAGCGGCTGCGTCGGCTTCACGCTGTCGAGCAGCTTGTAGAACGCATCGCGCGCTGCCTTCACGCTGGCGCTCGGGCCGGTCATTTTGAAGAAGTAGGCGCCGCTCGGAGCCTCGACGATGCCGCCGAGCAGAGCAAAGCCTTTTTTCGGCTGCGTGGGGCCACCCGGCATACCCGAGCTGAAGGTGCCGCTCGCGATCTCGACCGTGTGTTGCCTGAGCCCGTTGGCGCTCCGCTCTTCGCGCCGCACCGAGTCGGGCTTCACGTCGCCGAACTGCTTCACCCAGCGATCGACGTTGGCGTCGATGCCGCCGCCTTGTCCGGGGCCGAAGTAAAACACTGCGAGCTCGGGATCTTCGGTGTCGGCGCCGACACGCTGCGGACGGTAGGTCGCCTTTCGCATCGGATTGCCGCCCGGAAGCCGCTTCCAGCTCGGCGGATCCTCCCAGGTAATACCCATGGGCAGGGCAGCCGGCGGAACGTTGGAGCCAGTCGGCATGGCTACGGGCGGTGCTTGGCCTTGGCTTGCCTGCCCGGAGCCCGGAAGGAAAGGTGATGCCTGGGCGGGTTCCGCTTGTTTCTTGCAGGCGATCAGCGAGGAGAGCGCGCACGCTACCAGAATCGACACCGTTTTCATGCGGTATGAGCTCATCTAGCACGCCCCAGCGGAGCATGATAGCAGACGCAAAAGCATGGAATTTGGAGCGTCGGCGATCGACTGGGCGGTTTTCTGCGGAACCGTCGTGGCCGCGCTCGGAATCGATCGTCTCGCGTTCGGTCGCCCGAAGAGCAGCATCTCGTTCAGAGAGGCGGCGGTGCGCAGCGTGTTCTTCGTGCTGGTCGGCACGCTGTTCAGCGCCTTCGTGTGGCTGCGGCGCGGCAGCGACTCGGCGCTGACCTACTTGGTGGCGTACGTCGTCGAAGAGTCGCTCTCGGTCGACAACCTGTTCGTGTTCCTGGTGCTGTTCACGTACTTTCGTATCGGCGAAGTTCGGCAACAGCGCATTCTGTTCTGGGGCATCCTGGGCGCGGTGTTGATGCGCGGCGTGTTCATCGTCGCCGGCAGCGCGTTACTCGCGAAGTTCCACTTCATGATGTACGTGTTCGGCGGCTTCTTGATCGTCACGGGGGCCAAGCTCCTGTTTCGCAAGGAAGAGACCGTCGACCCGGAGGACAACCTCGCGCTCAAGCTCGCGCGTCGTTTTCTGCGCACGACCAGCGACGACAGCTCCGAGCAATTCTTCGTAGTCAAAGACGGCATCCGCTACGCGACGCCGTTGTTCCTGGTTCTGATCGTAGTGGAATTTACGGATTTGCTGTTCGCGGTGGACTCGGTGCCCGCGGTGCTGGCGATTTCGAACGACGTGTTCATCGTCTACACCTCGAACATCATGGCCATTCTGGGCCTGCGCGCGCTGTATTTCGTGCTTTCCGGGATGATGGGGCGCTTTCACTACCTCGCCACCGGCCTATCGGTGATCCTGCTGTTTATTGGGGCGAAGATGGTGCTCAGCGGCTTCTTCCATGTTTCGCCCTTGATATCGCTCAGCGTGATCGTTTCGGTGCTGGCGATTTCGGTGTGCGCTTCGCTGCTCCGTCCTGCTAGTGAAGCAGGCACGCACGACGGTTAGCCCGGTCGTCCCCCTCCCTGCTTGGCCATGAACCCCTCTCCCTTCGACGAACGATCGAGCGGCGTCCTCTTGCACCCGAGCAGCCTGCCGGGTCCCCACGGCTCGGGCGATCTCGGGCCCATGGCTCACCGCTTCGCCGAGTTTCTAGCCCGCTCGGGTCAGCGCTGGTGGCAGATGTTGCCCGTGGGGCCCCTCGGCGGCGGTGACTCGCCGTACGACAGCCCTTCCTCGTTCGCCGGCAACCCGCTGCTCGTGAGCCTGGAAATGCTGGAGCGCGATGGCCTGCTCGAGCCGAGCGAGCTCCTCGCGCCCCGCCGCTTGCTGGAGGTCGAGCGCTGCCACTTCCCTGCGACTGCGCGCTTTCGCGCGCTCCGGCTGTCACGAGCTTTCGAGCGTTTCTTGCCCCGCGCTCAGGGTGACCTCGCCCACGCGCTCGGTGAGTTTCGCGAGCGCGCGCGCCATTGGTTGCCTGGTTTCACGCTCTTTCGCGCGTTGAAGCGCGCCCATGGGGGAAAACCTTGGAACGAATGGGACGCAGCGCTCTCTCTGCGAAAACCGGAAGCCATCGCCCGTGCCCAGCGCGAGCTTGCTAAGCCAATCGCGTTCGAAGAGTTCGTGCAATTCGCGTTTCACCGCCAATGGGAAGCGCTTCACGCGCATTGCCGCGCGCTCGGCGTGCGCCTGCTCGGTGACGTGCCCATGTTCGTCGCGCACGACGGCGCGGACGTTTGGGAGCACCGTGACATCTTCCAGCTCGACGAGCGCGGGCAGCGACGCGTGGTGGCTGGCGTACCGCCCGACTACTTCAGCGCGGAAGGGCAGCGCTGGGGCAATCCAATCTACGACTGGCAAGCGCTCGAGCGACGCGACTTCGATTGGTGGATCGCGCGGCTCGGCACGACGCTGCAGCGCTTCGACGCAGTCCGCCTGGACCATTTCATCGGCTTCCATCGTTACTGGGAGATCCCTGCATGGGCCGCTACCGCGCGCGAAGGGCAGTTCATTCCGGTTCCGGGGCGCGCGCTGTTCAGCAAGCTCGGCCAAGTGCTCGGCGGCTTGCCGTTCATCGCCGAAGATCTCGGACTCGTGACCGAGGAAGTACGCGCCCTGTGTGAGGATTTTCATTTGCCCGGCATGCGCGTGCTGGAGTTTGCGTTCGGCGAGGGCTTCCGCGACTACCAGCCGCACCGCTTTCCCCGCAACGCGGTGGTCTACACGGGGACCCACGACAACGACACGCTGGTCGGCTGGCTCAGCGCCCACGAGCGGGCGACCGACGCGAGCGAACGGGAACGCTTGCTGCGTGAGCGCGCTCGCGCGCTGGCCTACGCGGGCAGCGACGGACACGAAGCGCACTGGGCCTTCATTCGGCTAGCGCAAGCCTCGGTCGCGAACACCGCTATTTTCCCGCTTCAAGACCTGCTTGGTCAGGGTAGTGAGGCGCGCATGAACGTGCCCGGCACGGCCAGCGGCAATTGGAGCTACCGGTTCCGGGCCGAACAGCTCACTCCCGCGATCGGCGAACGGCTCCACGAGCTGTCCGACAGCTACGAGCGCATTCCTCGAGATCTGGCGCAGCGCTGATCTAGGGCCGGCGCGGCCCCAAAAGTGGGGACAAAACGCGCGGTCGGCCGCCCGCCAGGCCAGATTGGCAAAGCCGCGCAAACCGAAGCGGTGCTAGTCTGCCTCGTCGTGTTCCGGGAGCGCCCCGCTCAACCGATCGCTCTCGCGGCGATTCTCCTTGGGCTCAGCGGCGTCGCGCGCGCGCAAGGCGCCCCGGAAAAGCCCGCGCCTCCTGCCAGCGCGGACGCCCCGACCGCCGGAACGCCCGTCGAGTCCTCTGAAACGAAGCCGGAGCCCGCCAGACCGCCGGCTGCGGTCGACACTTGGGGAGGAGCGCCAGAGCCCGAGAGCGAACCCGCAGCGCCCGAGGCACCGGCTCCGCGCGAGCCTGCCAACGAAGAAAAGCCAGCCGCGCCGCTCGCGCGCGAGCGTCCAAGCGCTGGCTTCGCTCGCCGCCGCGAGGACGGCTCGGTGCGCTACACCTTGGAAGCGCTCGAGGTGCGTGGAAACACGCGCACCAGTACGCGAGTCATCCTGCGCTACGTCCGCTTCAAAGCAGGCGACCTGCTCGACGTCGACGATCCAGAAGTCGAGCTGACGCGCTTTCGCTTGCTCGGCACCGGCTTCTTTCGCGACGTCCAGTTCTCGCTGCGCAAGGGCTCCGAGCGAGGCTTGGTGGTGCTCGTCATCGAGGTCGCCGAGCGCAACACGATCGTCGTCAACGACGTCTCGATGGGGCTGTCGGCGGAGGCCGACCAGCGCGGCCGTGCCCGCAATTTATCAGCGTACGGCGGCCTCGACATCGCCGAAACCAACCTGGGCGGCACCGGCATTACGCTGGGCGGCGCGGCCGCCATTTCCGAGGGGCAAGGCGCGCTGCGTGTGCGCTTCCTGGATCCGGCCTTCCTGGGTGGCCCGTGGATGACCAGCGGGATGCTGCTGTTCAACAGCGCTCGTGATGTCGCCGTGAACGGCAAGAGCTCTTGGCAGGACCCCGTCGGTGAAGGCGCGTCCGCCCCCGCCGTGGCTCGCTATACCCGCTTCGGAGGCTCGCTCGGGGTGGGGCGCGACCTTTCGATTTCGACGCAGCTTTGGGTCAACTATCGGCTGGAAACCATCCGCGCGAATTTACCGCTCGAGGCCTCTTACCAGCGCGGGTTTCTGAACGAGCCCATCGACTTTCAGCTCGTGCGTGGTCGCAGCATTCTATCGACGATCAGCGGCACGCTGCAGCACGACACGCGCGATCACCCGTTTCTCCCGACCCGGGGTTGGTTCGTCTCTTTTCGCGGAGAGCTGAGCCTTTTGCCGGCCGCGCTCGACTACGACTATCAAAAGTTCGAGTTCGACGCTTCGCACTGGTGGCAGCTGCCATTTCACGGCCACGTGCTGGAGCTCGGGCTCTCCGCGGGCGGAATTGCCGGTACGGCACCGCTGTTCGAGCGCTTCTACGTCGGTGATTTCAGCGATCTCTTGCCGGACCGCGTGCTCGGCATGAACTTCGATCGCCGGCCTGCCGCGAATTTCTTGGGCACCGACATCGTCGAGGTTCGTTATGGCGACTATGCGCTTCGGCTGGGCGCCGAGTATCGCATCCCGCTCTACCGCGGGCACCGCTCGATCTACGGCATCGATGCCTTCGCCACCGCCAGCGTGTACGGCGTCGCTGCGCGGCGAGACTTGACCAACCCTCCGTTCGGCTACTCGGGCCTGGCGAAGATCCCGCTGGATGTCGCGGGCAATGTCGGGCTGCGCCTGGACACCAGCGCGGGAGGTTTCGTGTTCGCTTTCTCCAATGTCCTGAGCTTCATTCCGGTGCGAGGCGAAGGACCCGGCGGCAACTGAGAGCCACCTTCGGAACATGCCGTGACGCTCGCCCGCCTCCGCCGCTCGTTCCCTGGTACCACGCTCGGCGCGTGGCTCTGGGGCGTGGCGCTCGGGCTGATGCTGTTTTTGACTGCCGGAACCGTGAACGCGCAGCAGGCGGCCGCCGACGGTAGCGCTCGCAGCGCGCAGCTCGAGTGGGATGCAGACGAGCGCTTGCTATATCTGAGCATCGGTTTTCGCGACGTGATCGACGCGAAAATTCAGGAAAAACTGAGCCGGGGGCTGCCCACGACCATCCTGCTGACCGCGGCCTTGTTTCGTGTCGGCTCGCCTCAACCTCTGTCGACCACCGCGCAGACCTGCAAGGTGACCTGGCACGTCTGGGAAGAGGCGTATCGCGTCGAAGTGACCCGACCAGGAAACAGCCAGGTGCGCTGGACCACGACCATCGAGGGCGTGCTGCGCCGCTGCGCGGAAGCGCGCCGCCTTTTGGCGGGTGATCGCGCACAAATTCCGCCCGGCATTCAGCTGCGCGCGACCGGCAAGATCCAAGTCAACCCGATCAGCCCGGAAGTGCTCACCAAGATCCAGCGCTGGGTGATGCGACCAGCCAGCACCGGAACCGCGGCCCCAGGCGATGCGCTCTTCAGCACCTTTACGGGCTTGTTTCTGCAGCGCATCGGCGACGCCGAACGCGAAGTGAAGTTCGTGACCTTGCCCTCCACGCCGGTCGTGTTTCACTCGCGCAGCGAAGAAAAGTAGCGGGCAAACTGGCGCGTTTGCGACGGCCGTCCGGCAGAGGTAGCGTGAGCCGTGGTCACCAGCTATCCGATTGCGCTGCATCTCGAGGGGAAGGCTTGTCTCGTGGTCGGCTCGAACGAAGAAGCCGCCGAACGCGCGCGCTCGCTCTCCGATGCCGGAGCCAAGCTCGAGATCGTCAGCGAGCGCCCAGGCCTGGGGCTCAGCGCGCTCATCAACGCTCGTAGCCTCGTTCATCACCAACGGCCCTTCGAGCTCGCCGACCTCGACGGAAAGTGGCTCGCGGTGCTCACGGATCGCGATCTGGAGCTGGGCCGCGTCATGGCCGAAGCCGCGGAGGCCCGCCACGTGCTCTTCTGCGCCACGGATCAGCCGCAACCGAATAGCTACTCGCACATGGCGCAAGCGCGCGCGGGCCTGCTCACGGTCGCCATCAGCACCAACGGTCGCGCCCCGGCGCTCGGCCGCCGCTTGCGCGAAGAGTTCGCGCGCGTCCTGCTCGAGGCGCACATGGCATCGTTCGTCGAAGCGCTAGCCGAGCTTCGGGAGCGAACTCCGGCCGAACAGCGACGCGACGTGCTCGGCGCGGCCGTCGGCGAAGTGCAATTCGAGGGTCGGCTGCGCCTGCCAACCGCGCCGCTGGTTTGAGCGGCGCGGAGCTCACTCGAACTTCGGCGGCGCGGTGGGGCTGACGAGCGCGCTTTCGGGCAAGTAGGTCGCCAGAATTGCGATGCTGTAGTAGCGAAATTGGTGGCGGAGCGAGTCCCAATCGGGCTTCGCCAGCGCGCGCAGCACGCAGGTGGTGACGCGTCGCGCCTGCGGGCCGTGAAAGTCGCCGCTCGCGCCCGGAAAGATGTGCAAAGCCCGCTTGTTGAAATCGACGGTGAGCACGAAGTTGATGGTGCCCGCTTCCTTCATGCGCGGCGCGCAGCCCTCGTTCTCACGAATGGCTTTGGCAAGCGCCTCTTCGAGCGGCGCGAGCTGGTCGCAGAAGTTGCCTTCTTGGCCGCCTTTCGGGCTGGCACCACAGCGGACGCGCTGCGGCGGACCGAGACGGAGACGCTCGGGAGGTTTGCCCGCGTCCACCGGCTCGCTCGGCCGCGCTGACGTTGCGGGCCCCGCTCCGGCGCTAGCGCTCGCGGCCGCCGCGGCTTCGGCCGCCTTCTTGTCGGGGCTCGGGCGGCGCATCATGTAGAGCGGCACCGCGACCAGAGCGAGCGCGACGACCAAGGCAACCACGATCTGCGCGCGTACCGGCCGATCGCTGCCGCTGCTGCCCACGCCGAGCCGCCGTAGCGACGGCTCACCCGAGGCGGAATGAAGCGAGGGGCGTTGAGAGGGCGGCCCGGGCATACCTATTCATCGAGCAGTGCTTGAACCCGCTGCCCGGGCTCCGCGCGCACCATGGTTGCCCCCAAATCGAGTGACTCCGGCATCAGCCCCTGCACTTGGGACACCACTTGCTCGACGACGTTGCGAGCTTCCTCCAAGCTGGGCCCCGTCATTACGATCGAAAACTTGAGAGGACCGACGCGCCCGCCGGTGATCGGAACGATACTGAGCACGAGCATCTCGGTGAGCTCGACCACGCGCTGGGCAGCGCGGCGCAGCGCCAGCATCTCCAGAATGGTCGGGCGGTCACTGACGTGCCGGTTCGGGCTGCGCACGTGGTAGCGGGCCACGGCCAGGTTGTTGTTCGACCACTCGGCGAACGCCATCTCCTCTTCCAGGGCACGAATCAGCTGGTCCCGGCGCAAGAGACCGGTGAGCCCGTCGCGACGACCGAGGTAGGCCTTCGCGCGTTCGTGCTGGGGGGAGCCGTCGCTGAAGCTCACTAGCTTCACTCGCGATTCGCCGAGCTGCACCTCGCCACCGTGAAGCAGCGCGATCGTCTTTTTGCGCTCGTAGCTGTGATCCGCGTAGGTGCCGTTGGTGCTGCCGGTATCTTCGATGGTCCAGGACCCGGCCTGCCATTTGAGCACCGCGTGCGAGCCGCTCACGGTCGCTTCCGGCATCACGATGTCCTGGCCTGCGCGGCGACCAATGGTGAGCAGCGGCTTGTTCAACGGGAACGACAAACCGGCCGCTTCCGGAGCGTTCGTGCAATAGGTGACGAGCAGCGATTGCGCGCCCGGTACGAACGTTTCGCTGGTGGCGCGACCAGGTGGCGCGCCGGGTGAAATGCGCTCGCGCGGGATCTGCACCTGGCTCGTGGTGAGCGAGCTCGGGTTGAAGAACCTGAGGTGACGCGCCTGAGGTCGGAGCCCGGGGTCGTCGCTCAAGCAACGAAACACCTGCTTCACCTCGTCGACTGAGAGCCCCGCGGGCACGTCGAACATGATCTGTGCGCGCATCGGCTTGGAGCGCGGACGGTAGCCGGGCTCCGGAACGCGGCAGGTCCACATCTCCCAGAGCGTGAGACCGAGCGCATAGATATCGTCCTCCGGGCTGGCACCGCCCGAGCGCAGCCGCTCTGGCGCCATGTAGTTCGGCGTGCCGCCGTCGGGCGGCGCCCCTGGACGGCGTGCGCTGAGCCGCGCGCGCTCTTGAGCGAAGCCGAAATCCAGGATGATCGCGCGGTCATTGGTGACCATCACGTTGCCCGGCTTCAAATCCCCGTGAACCAGGCCTTGCGCGTGGATGGCGGCGAGGCCTGCCGCTGCCTCGTGCGCGATTTTTCGGAACTCGTCCGCGCTGTAGCCGCCTTGGGCTTTGCGACGCCGGATATGCGTGTGCAGCGTTTGCCCAGCGATGTGCTCCATCACCAGGATCGGCCCCCAAGGGCTCGGCGCCAAATCGTGGACGCGACAGACGTTGGGGTGACCAACCGAGCGCGCCAGCAACAACTCTTGACGCAGCGCTTCGTCGTCGCCGGGCATCCGCGATTCCTCGCGGACCACCTTCAGCGCTACGGGTTGTTGTGTGCTGCGGTCGTAAGCGAGAAAAACCTCGCCCATTCCGCCTTTTCCGAGGCTTTGACGGATCTCGTAACGGTCGTTGACGACGGATCCGTGCCCGATAGGCGGGCCATTTCGCTGGGGTTGGGCCATCGGCCTGTACTGAAAGTCGAGCTTAGGGTCCCTGATTTAGCGGCGCACTGCAATCCGCACCTGCTTCGGGCGACGGAATTTCGCGATTCTAGCGCCAGATTGCCTTCCGCTGCCTAACCGAATCCGGAGAATGATGCGGCCAGTGGGCCAGAGCGCACGGCGTCTCTCGCAAGAGCACGCGCCCGCTTATCTGTCAGCTTATTAAAGTGCGAACGGGCGGGCGGCCGACCCTGATGCTACCTTGGTAGGGTGCGGCGTTTTTTGGTTCTCTCGCACCTGTTGCTCGGCCCGTTGCTGGTTGGATGCTCGGGCGCGCGACCCACGCCCGCCAAGCCTCCCGCCGTGGACGCGGAGACCCGCCTCGAGCCGGGTCGTCGGCCGTCGCGTGACGAGCCGCTGCGCATCCTCGCGCCGCCCCCCGCTTACGGGAACAAGATCGTGATGGCGCGCGGCGCGACCCGCGAAAAGCTGTAACGACTTACTGGATTCGCAAGCGCGCGCGCACCCAGTTCGCTCCACCGCGGTTGTCGTGCACGACGCTCCAGATGGTAACCAGGCCCGGCTCCTTCGGCGCGTAGAAGCTGGTGCCGTAGTCGTCGTTCCAACCGGTGGTGGCGTCGTTCAGCAAGCGAGCCTCGGATTTGAGGCCACCACGATCCGCGTAGTAGTTGATCCACATCTGCTCGCCGACGGCGCGCTCGTAATACTTCGCTGAAACGTCGTCGCGCTCGGCAATGTCGCTGTTCAGCAGCGGACGGAAGTTGATCTTGGGGCAAGTGTCGTCCCCATCGTCCTTGCAGCTCGGGAAGCAGCGCGCGCTGTCCGCTTCACAATCGATGGGGTCGGTGTCATCGAAGGAAATGGGCTGATCCGGACCCATGCAATCAGGGCCAATGCAATCGGAGGGCAGCGTCTGACCCGCCACCTCGAGGCCCTGCATGACGACCGGCGTCTGGTTCTGCACGTCCGGGTCGTCGAACACGTAGAGTGAGGTGTAGCCGACGACGAAGTCGTCTGGCCCTAGCTTTACGCCTTGGCTATTGCGGCAAGCCAGCGGCACTGCACCTTCCTGCGAGCTCGGCTCGAAGTGCAGTTCGCCCGCACAGACCGCGAAGAACGCGTAGATCAAACCGTAGTGCGGCTGACCAGGCATGGACGCCGGGCGCTTCGAGACGATGTCCGGCGGAACCTGGAATTTGAAGGTGTTTCCGCTGAGGAGGCCGGTGTCGAGGCCAAACTTCGCGAAGCAGCCGTAGTAGAGGTCACCCTCCGGGTTGACGCAGGCTGGTTTGGGCGCTGCATCGTCGCCGGCCCTCAACCAGGTGACCTGCACCGGATCCGGCCGAGCATCGCCGGAGCCGTCGGTCCAGAGCAGCGTCAGCGTGACGTCCTCGCCCGGGCGCGGATAGGGCTTGTCCTTGTGGACCCCGAGCACGCGCAGCGTCTTCACCTCGCTGCCGGGATCGAACCCTTCCCCGCAGCCCGAAAGCCCGAGCAACCAGCACAACCCCAGCGCGGCGCGCGAAAAAGAGAATCGCATGTCAGAACTCCCCGCGCATGCCGAGGCTCGGAATGATCGGAATCCCGGTCTGGTACTGCTCTTGGCTGTAGTTGTAGTTGTAGGCGAGGCCCTCGACGGCCGCATTGTTGTAGACGTTCTGCACGTCCAGGTAGGCCGAGAAGCGCCAGCTGCGAAATTGCCAGCGCTTGTCGATGCGAATGTCCAGCTGATGAAAGAGCGGCAAGCGGCGGCTGAAAGCGCGGCCTTGCAGCGGCGCATACGCGCCCGCATCGGCCACGAATAGCGCAGGCAAATCCGGCGGCGACACGGCCGGCGTGGTGAGCGGGCCGGACACCACGCGGAAGCGCGCACCGAACTCCCAGCCACGCCCGAGCCGATAGCTGCCGAGCATGATGAGGTTGTGGGTCTGGTCGTACTGAAAGAGATACTCGGGAGAATCCGGGCTCTCCTGGCGCACGCTGCGCGAGAGCGTGTACGCGACCCAGCCGAAGAAATCCTTGTCGGGCTTGTACTTGAGCAGGGTCTCGAGGCCAATCGACGAGCCGAGGCCATCGTTGCCATAGGCGTAGGTCGCGCCCTGGGGCGCGCGTGAGACCTGGCGCGTCAGATCCTTGTAGAAGCCCTCGACGCTGATATCGACTTGCTTGCTGAGCTCCTGCTCGACACCGAACGAGTAGTGGACCGAGCGGTTCGACTCCAAGTTCGGCGTGCCGAAGACCGGGTTCGTCTCCTGAAACTGCGGCGGTTGGTAGTACATGCCCACGCCAGCCTTGAGCGTGGTCTTGCGGCGCGTGATGCCGTTCGCCTGCTCCTCCGTGCTCGCGGGGGGTACCAAGTCGTAGCGGGCGTTGATGCGCGGGCTGATGTCGTAGTGACCGCTGTCGCGCGCGTAGTCGAAACGCAGGCCCGGCACCACTCGTAGCCGCGGCGACGGCTGCAGCTCGAGATCGCCGTACCAGCCTGGGCGAAACACGGTGCTCTTCACGTGGCTCTCGCGCACGGGCTTGTTGACGAACGGACCTGGATCGGGCTCGCCGGGCCGCGGTGGATCGGGAAAGCGCACCGCCACGTCGAACGGCGCGGTCAGAAAATCCAAACCGGCGTTGAGCTTCACGCCCTCGGTCAGGCGAAACGCGAACTCGTTGCGCGCGTAGATTGGGTAGGTCTTCAGCGTGAACAAGAAGTTGCCGAGCGTGAAATCGATCGAGTCCTTTCCGATCGAGAGCATCGATTGGATCGAGACTGCGGAAGATAGATCGTCGCTGTACAACGCCTGAACGCGATAAAAGCCGGTGCCGAAGGTCAGGTTGCCGCCGAAGCCCGGATCCTGCGCGGCGGGATCGGTGAGGATGAGCTCGAGACGATCGTCGCTGCCATAGGCGCGCAGGCTGAAGCGCGATTTTTTGTGTTTGCGCTCGACGATGGCCTGATAATCGTAATAGACGGGCGCAGTGCTGACGCTGGAGCCGGCGCTCTCGAGCGCGGGCTTGAGCCACACGTCGATCCAACTGCGACGCCCGGCCACCGCGAAGCTCCAGTCCTTGCTGGCGCCAATCGGGCCCTGGACCAGCAAGCGCCCGTCGATCAGATCGAACTGAAGCAGACCGTGATAGCAGCCGAGTTTGTCGCTCGGCTTGCCGTAGTCCGCCGTGCAATGCGTGTCCGGAGCGCGCAAACCCACGTCGACCACGCCGCCCTGCACCTCGCCAAAGCGCGCGCTGAAGTTGCCAGGATAGAAGTCGATGCGATCGAGCAACTCGGTCGGCACCACGCTCGACAGACCGCCGAAGTGGTAGATCAGCGGCGTGAGTGCGCCATCGATGAAGGTGGCAGTGTCCTCGGGGGCCGAGCCGCGAACGATCAAAAGCCCAGCGAGCCCCGGCGGGCGGGCCACGCCAGGCAGACTCTGAATCGAGCGCAAGGCGTCGCCGCTGGTACCGGGGATGCGCTCGATTTCGCGGCGCTCGATGGTGCGCCGGGTCACTTCACGAGCCGGGCGCTCGCCTTCGACGATGATCTCGAGGCCGCTCGCCTGCGCTGACAGCCGGTAGACCACGTCGATCGCTTCGCCGGCCTTGACGTCTTCGTCGCTCACGAGGTCGTTGAAACCCGGAGAGCTCACGCGCACGTGATAGTGCCCGGCCGGCGCCGGTTTCAGCGAGAAACGCCCTTCTCCGTCAGTAGTCAGTTGCCGAGCGCTGCCATCGGGAAGCGTCACGGTGAGCTCGGTTCCCGCGAGCGGCGTGTCCCCGCCAGCGACGCGCAAGACGCCGCTGAACTCGCCCGTGTCGGGCGGCGGAGGAGGCGGCGCGTCTGGCTTGGGCGGAGCAACCTTGAGAGTGAACGAATACTTGTACAGGATCTGCGAGCGTATCGGCTTGCCGTCGCGGGTACCCGGCTCGAACGTGAACTTGAGCGCGGCCGCTGACGCGGCTTCGTCGAAGCCGTGCCCCACCGGCTCCACCACCACCGCCTGAGTGACCGTGCCGGTCTGGTCGATGGTGAGCTTCAGCACCACGTCCGCTTGCAGGCCAGCGGCTTCGGCCTCGGCGGGATAGGGCGCTGGCTCGAAATGCAGGAGCTTCGGTGGCACCACCACCGGCTTGTTCGGGGCCGGGGCCTCGGCTTCCTTCTGCCGCACGATGGCGCCGGCGCTGCCGCTCGGAACGGAGCCTGAACCTTCGTCGGCCCCCTGTGCCCACGCCGAACCGGTCGTGAGCAAGAGAGCCATCGGCAACTGAGCGGCCCGATTCCAGCGCATGACCCGCCCACTTCGTAGTGCGAGTCGGCCCGCACGACAAGGGCTTGCTCGCCTGCCCCACCTTCTGTAAGCCGAGGCGCGTGCGCCTCGCCAGCTGGAACGTGAACTCGATCCGCATTCGCGAGCCCGAAGTGCTGGAGTGGGTCCGACGAGCCCAGCCCGACGTGCTCTGCATGCAGGAGACGAAAGTCGTCGATGACGATTTCCCGACCGACGAGTTCATGCGGCTGGGTTACGCGGTCGCAATGGCGGGCCAGCCCGCGTATAACGGGGTCGCGATCGCGACCCGCCTGCCGCTTCGGGACGTGCGGGTCGGCCTCACCAACGAGCCCGACTCGGCCGACCGTCGGGCCATTTCAGCGACTGTTGCTGGGATTCGGATCGTGAATGTCTACGTTCCAAACGGAAAATCGGTCGCCTCTCCGTCGTTCCTGGAGAAGCTCAATTGGCTGGAACGTCTGCGCCTGACCCTCGACACCCAGGAGCGACCGGACACGGCGTTGGTGCTGTGCGGCGATTTCAACATCGCGCGCGACGATCGGGACGTGTACGCCCCCGAGCTCTACCGCGGCAAACTCCACTTTCACCCCGACGAGCATCGAGCCCTGAATCGCGTGCTCGATTTCGGCTTGGTCGACGCCTTTCGCGAGCGACACGCAGAAGGGGGACTCTACAGCTGGTGGGACTACCGCAGCGGCGCCTTCCGCAAGGGGGAAGGCTTACGCATCGACTACGCTTTCGTGACGCGCGCGTTGTTGCCGCGAATCGCGGAAGTGACGCTCGACGTCGAACCGCGCCGCACCGAAAAACCATCGGACCACGTGCCGGTCGTGCTCGACCTGCACCCCGAAGCGACTCGCTGACTCGCTCAGCCCGAGCCGGCACCGCGGCGCGAAAGCGACATCAGCACGCGCGCAGCGGCCACCGACACGCGACCGCGCTCGAAGTACTGCTCGAGCCGGGGCTCGCGCGAAAACTCGACTTTCAGCCGTAAATAGGCCGGAATGTACACGATTTCGCGACCGAGCCCACCGCCGCGCGCGGCGCGGAACGCGAGCGCCAGCGCGCGCTCCGTGGGCAGCGCTCGCGCCTTTAGCCAGCGCACGAGCTCGGGAAACGGGGCGCCTTCGTGTACGAGCCGCGCCGCGCGGTGGCGCAAGGCCAGCTCTCGCCGTCGCTCCGGCGCAAAGAGACCCGCCCGTTCCTCGAGCAGCAGCGCCCGCCCCTCTTCCTCGTCACCGGCCGAGCGTGCCCCAACCCGAAAAATGCCGAGCGTTTCAGCGCGTGCGGCCAAACGCGGCAACACGTGCGCGGCGAGCTCGTGATGCGCGATGCGCTCGGCTTCAGCCGAGCTCAAGAGCGCGTCGGGCCGTATCACCACGAAGCCATCGCCAGCCGCTGCCACCGACGACAGGCCCGCCCGAAGCTCGACGCGCACCGGCACTCGCAGCGCGCCGATCCGCGCTCGCAAGAGCGAGATAAGGCTGCGTGGATCGCGTTCATCGTCTGCGCGCACTGGGCTCTCGGATGTTGGCGCATGCTCCTCGCCCAGTTGCAGCCATTCTTGGCAAAGCGCTTCGGTCTCCGCCTCGTTCGCGTAGGCTTCGGTCGCGTAGCGCGCGCGGGCGAGGGCGCGAAACTCCGCGCAACCGATGGCGCCGAGCAGCTCCGCTTCCAGTAGCAGCTCTCGCGCGCGCTCGGCGTACAGCTGACCGAGCGGCCCCGCGCCAGTCAGCGTGCTCGCGAGCGAATTCAAAAAAGACGTCAAGCGCTCGAGCTCGGGTGGGGCGCCATACACGAAGCGCGGCTCGCTGGCTTTGCCCCGCGAAAACTCGAACAGCAGCCGATCGCGCTCGCTCGCAAAATTTTCGGGGACCAGCCGGTCGAGAAAGCGGATGGCACTCTCGGCGCGCAGCAACAATCGTTCGGCGCGCTCGAGCTCGTGTTCGGGCTCGCCACTGGTCGGGTGGAGCAAGCCCGAAAGCGACGTCACAGCTTGTTGGCCGCGATGTTGGCGAGCTCGCTTCGCTCGCCTTTGCTGAGCAGGATGTGTCCGACGATGTTCTCGCCGCGCAAGCGATCCGCGGTCACGCTGAGGCCGTTGGTGGAGCTATCGACGTAGGGGTTGTCGATCTGGAACGGATCGCCGGTGAGCACGATCTTCGTGCCCTCGCCGCAGCGGGTGATTACGGTTTTGACCTCGTGGGGCGTCAAGTTCTGCGCCTCGTCCACGATCACGTACTGCTGCGGCAAGCTGCGACCGCGAATGTACGTCAGCGGCTCGACTTGCAGCTGCCCGCTGTTGAACAAATCATCGTAGCCACGCACGCCGCGACGTTTGCCGCCCCCGGCAGCCAGCAAGAACTCGAGGTTATCGTAAATGGGCTGCATCCACGGGTTCAACTTCTCGTTGACGTCACCCGGCAAAAAGCCGAGGTCGCGACCGAGTGGCATCACCGGACGACTGACCAGAAAGCGCGCGTACGCGCCGTCCTCGATGGTGCGCTTGAGCCCGGCCGCCAAGGCCAGCAGCGTCTTGCCGGTGCCCGCCTTGCCCAAGATGGTGAGCAGCCGCACGTTCTCGTCGAGCAGCAAATCCAGGGCAAAACTTTGCTCTTTGTTGCGTGGCCGCACGCCGACGATGCCTTCTTTCGGCACCTTGAGCGCGCGAATTTCGCCCGAGGTCGCGTGGTAGCGCCCGAGCCCAGACCGCGGGCGCGCGCCGTCGTCGCGCAGTATCACGCTGAGGTTCGCGTGCAGCTCTTCACCGGGCGGGGGTTTGACCGCGCCCGATTCGAAGAACGTGTCCAACTCGCTGACCGAGACCGCGAGCTCGACGATGCCGCTCTCGAGCCGCTCCGCGTCCACCGCCTGGTTTTCGTACGCCTCCGTCACCAGTCCGAGCGAGTCCGCGCGAATGCGCAGATTCACGTCCATGGTCACGAAAATCGTGGGCTTGTCCGGGGAGGCATCGCGGAACTCGATCGCGGTCTGCAAAATCGCGTGGTCGCCGGAGCCTGGGTTCAGCGCAATGTCGAGCTTCGGACGCCGATCCGGCACGTACACGCGCAGCGTGCCGCCATCGCCGATCGGAACGCCGTTGGCGAGCGAGCCGTTCTTGGCCCGCTCGGCGTCGAGCAGGCGCGTGACCGAGCGAGCGTTGCGGCCGCGTTCGTTCGAGTCGCGCTTGAACTGATCGATCTCCTCGATCACGTAGATCGGGAGGATCAGATCGTTGTCCTCGAACTTGAAGATCGCGAAGGGGTCGTGGAGCAGGACGTTGGTATCGAGGACGTAGTTCTTCTTCATCTCGGGTGGCGCCCGGGCCCCCTCGGGAAACCGGCTTCAATGAGTGTCACCCGCGCCGCTCGGCCCCGCAATCGGCAAATCCCGCGCCGGACAGCCCACTTGGAAAAAGCGGGCCTTTTGCGCGAATCGGCCGGACGGCACGCTAGCAGCTCGACAGCGCAAGAACAGGAAAGCTCCGTGCGTGCGACGGAGACGTGACGCTCGGCAGGCCGGGTCGCCCGCTGAGCTATGATCGCGCCGAGGAGCCGACGCGCAGTGAAGGTCAAACGAATCGTCGCAAACGTCGAGGTGTCTGCGCCGCGCAGCGCGAAGCTCTTCTATGGCGACATCTTGGGCCTCGACGTCTTGATGGACATGGGCTGGATCGCGACCTACGGCTCATCGGAGAAGATGTCCGTACAGATCAGCTTCATGACGGAGGGCGGCTCGGGCACGCCGGTGCCCGAGCTCTCGATTGAGGTGGACGACGTCGATGCCGCGCTCGCCCGCGTCGAAAAAGCGAAGATCCCGCTCGAATACGGACCCGTGGACGAACCCTGGGGCGTGCGTCGCTTCTTCGTGCGGGACCCTCTCGGGAAGCTCGTGAACATCTTGCAGCACAAGACCCCCGCGAAATCGGCCAGGTAGAAGCCGCCTGGGTCGAAACCGCTTTCGCTAGCCTCGTGCGCGGGAAATTCGCGAGCTCAGAACAACCAGCCGCCGACGTTGAGTCGCACCGCGAAGGTCGTCGCCTTGGCATCACCCGACAAGTCGAGGTCGAGCGCGGGGCCCAAGCCAACGAAGTAGTGATTGGTGTGGAACATCACCGGCGCGAACAAGTTCAGCGCGATGGCCGAATTGGTGTCCGAAATGCTCGGTGCATCGATCTTCAAGGTCGTGCTGTTGTACGACACACCCGCTTTGGGCCACAGCGAAAACCGCGCAGTAAACGGGATGTCGTAGCCGATACGCGGCCCGATGCCGTACGTGGTCGTGCTGGCTCCGGCGGCCTTCTCGTAGCTGACGCCGGTGAACACGCCGAGCGACAAATGATCGATCACGAAATAGTCGATGGCCGGCCGAAACACGACTGTCGTCGACGATGCATCCGTGCCGCTGATCGACGTATGTGAGAAAACGACGCCGGATTCTGCCAGAATCGCCAGCTGCCCCTTTCCACCGAACACGCCACTCGGCGAGTTGGCCGGCACTTCCGGCATACCTGGGTCGCGCGGTGGAGGTGTCTCCGCTGCGGCCGTCAGGCTGAACGAACTCGTGACCAGGGACAACATGATAGCGACGCGGTAAAACATGCGCGCGCGCATTGCAGTGATCGTGCCCGTGCTGCGGTGCGCGGAATTCGCGCAACTGGGGCAATTGCGTACGCGCTCAAACCACACAGCGGGGCAATAAGGTCTCTAGCGGCCCTCAGGCCCGGCCACCAAGCCACGCCCGAGCTGCACCGCGCACGGAGGCGCGAACTTCGAGAAGCAGCCGGTGGGCGCAGCGCCAGTCGCCGCGCCCACCGTCAAAACGAGCTGCCTTACTGCTTGGTGATGGTGATGTAGTCCGGAAAGACTTGATAGCCGGACGACGAGCCGTTCTTGCTGACGACCGTGAACCGCAAGTACTTGGTGCTGCTCGAGCCGAATGTGTGGTTCGGAAGCGTCACCGACGTCCAGGTGTTCGAGGATGCGTAACCGTCTTGAACGGCGCCGAGGTTCGTATAGGTGCCGCCCAACGATGACGCCACCGCGAACTGGAAGCGCCCGGCATTGCTGCCCTTCTTGAAGCCGACCGTGATCTGGTACGTCCCGCTCGGGAGTGACGCCGGTGTCGAGTAGGTGAGGAAGTGGTTCGCCGCCGTGGACTGTAGGTTTGTCCCCTGCCCGTTGCTGTACTGCGAAGCGTTCACGACCACGTGGCTAACGCCTGCAGTTTTCGCG
This sequence comes from Polyangiaceae bacterium, assembly GCA_035549735.1. Lineage (GTDB taxonomy): Bacteria > Myxococcota_A > Polyangia > Polyangiales > Polyangiaceae > PMG-095. The sequence goes on from DASZQI010000065.1 coordinate 164,630, forward strand.
GCGACCGTGAGTAGCTCGGTCTCCTGCCGGGTTTCCTCGTACGCGCCGATGTCCGACATGGACGCGCTCGTACGGCCGAGCTGGGGACGCAAGACATGTCGCTGATCGGTGCTGGTCGACGACGAAAGCACATCGATTGCCGGGCTGCCCGGCAAGAGGCGGTGGACCTTCGTGTGGTACGGGCCACCGAGATCACGCAGCACCGAATCTAGCAGAGGATCCACGTCGTAGAAGTTGATGCCCTGTTCGACGTCGATTTCGGAAAGGCCAAAAGTGTCGCCGATCAGCGAGTCGGTGGTCACGTGGAGATGACCGTCCCAGTCCTGTAGAAAATGTGCGAAGTTGTTGGCAACGATCGTGCCCGAGATCACAAAGTTGGGTTCATAAATGCCCGGCTGATATTGGGGTGTGTAGACGCCACCGCCGGTTTGGCTGGCCGAGTTTTCGGTCACCGTCGAGCTGACGAGGTTGAAGTAGCCGTTGCTCCAGTCAGTGGCGTTGTAAGCGACGCCGCCGCCGCGCAGAGCCGTGTTGCTGCTGACGGTGGTATTGATGAGCTGACTTTGGGTGTTTCCGCCGAAGTACACGCCGCCGCCCGAGTCCTGGCTGCTATTGTTGTTGATCGTCGACTCATGAGTGAAAATGCTCGCGGTGCCGCCGTTCGCCTGAACTCCGATGCCACCCCCTGGGCCCGGTGAGGAATTGCTCTCGATGATCGAGTCGTTGATCGTGAGGTGCGCATCGTCGGCGTACACGCCGCTCCAGGTATGCCCGGCGACTCGGCTCCTTTCGACGTAGACCCCCGCGCTCGTCGACGCGTCGCCCGAGACATAGATGCCGGTGACGGTCGGGTATGTCTGCGTCGACGCCTTGTCGATGGTCATTTCTACGAACCTGACCGTGATGCCGCCTGACTGGCCGATCACCCAAAAAAGCTGGCTATCGCTGGCCATGTTGGAGCGAACGATGGTCGACCCCACACCCGCGCCGTCGAGGACCACACTCCGGCTGATGTATAGCGTGTTGGTGAAGGTGTACGTCCCCGACGCCAAGTTGATGGTATCGGCGTTTCCGTCGCCCGCCAGGCAGCTCCCCTGCGCGGTTTGCGTATTCACGGCCTGAATCGCGAGAGCCAGGCTGCAGCCACTGGACGGAGTGACGTTGTAGGTGCGCGCCTGCGCGCGAGGGCTCGCGAGCATCGCTGCTGCGCAGGCTCCCGAAAGAAACAAAGCCCGGCCCCATATCCTCATAGTTCCCATCGTTACCTCCCTGTTGGCGTCACTGCGCGACGCTGCAAACGGGTCCACCCGTTTTTGCGGGCGGGACAATACACGTGCTCATTGAAAGTCAGCAAGTGCTAACCGGACTAACGGCGAAGGGTTGTGTGCCGGCCATTCTCGTCAGTTGGGTGTGCCATCGAAAAAGTTGGATACCCATCGTCGATCGACGATGAAAACCCGCGTGAGCAAATCCAGGTGAGTGACGGTCTCGCCATCGAACGCGCGCGGCTGCGTGCTATCGAAGCACTCGTGGTGGACGAAGAGCTTGCCGAGCTCGCGAAAGCACTTGGGCACCCCGCACGTGTTCAAATCGTGCGGCTTCTAGTAGCAAGGGGAGCCTGCGGCTGTGGCGAGATCGTGGATGAAGTGCCGCTTGCTCAAAGCACGGTTTCACAGCACCTGAAGCTGTTGACACAGTCCGGGCTCGTGCGCGGCGAACACCGGGGACCCCGTGTGCGTTACGGCATCGAGCCGCGCGCACTCCGCAGATTGAAGGAGTTGGTTGGGGGTCTGTAGCTAGGGCTCGCCGACCCGCGGGTCCGGGTTCCGGGCGTTGACACCGGGGGCTTGCGCGGCTGCCGCGCCGGGGCGCGACTTTTGGTGGTGCCTGGTGCCGATATTTGCCGGCAAGCGCGCCCTTTTCCTCGCCTTCTCCCAACCCCAATCGCCTGCGTCGTGCACGACCGCACCCTCGGTGTAGAGTCGGCCCGAGAGACCACGGTGCCCCGCCTCGGACGCAACTATTGGCTGCTCAGCGCAGCGCTCGTCTATACGTGCATCGAAGCCGCTCGCTCGGGGGGCGGCGCGCTGCCGTGGCTCGGTCTGGTGGTGCTGCCGGTCGCGCTGGCGGAGGCGTTTCGACGCTCGGCGACGCTGCCGGGTGACGATCGGCTTTCGGCCGAGGCTCGCACGGCGCTTCGCGCAACCCTTTGGGGTGCTGCGCTGTTGGTGGCTGCGCGCACCGGCAGCGCGGCGCGTCCCGCGCTCGATGCGGCGGCCAACCTGGGTACGGGCGCTGCCGCCGTTGGCGCCTTGGTTGCGCTCGCTCGACTGCCCGCGGCGGGGGGTCTGCTGGAGCCGGCGCGCTCGGCGCGCTCGCTCGACGCGGCGCTGTTCGTCGGGTTTCTGTGGGGCGTGGCGACTGCGGTGCCCGGCGCGTATGCGATCTTGCCGGCGCCAACGCAGCGCTTCGATCCGCTGGTGATCGACTACGCGACGACCAGCGCGGGCGTCGGCACGCTGCTGGTGATGGTGGTCGCGACGCTGAGGCTACGCTTCTTGCGTCGTCTCGAGCTCGGCATCGGCGACCGCTCGCGCTCGGCTTTCGCGCTGTCGCTGGCGGCGTTCACGGTGGCGATTCCGGCGGCGTGGCTGGACGTGGCGCCGCCCGACCGCGTGCTGCCGTCTGCGGTGGCGATCGCGGCGACCACGTGCGCTTGGGCGGCCACCGCGCGCGAAGCGACGCTGGTGACCCGGTTTTTACGGGGTCTTTTGGCGGTGACGATCCTGGGCGCGCCGCTTGCCATCGGGGCTACCGTGATCGCACAGTCGGCGAAAACGTATGCCCCGGCGGTGGTGTTGATCAGCACGCTGGTCGCGATTGTCGTGGGCCTGGTCGCACACGCGGTCGCGCGACCGCTGGGGCCAGAGCAGTCGCGCTGGTTGATCGCGCTGGATCAGGCGGCGCGCGACGCGCTGCAGCCGGAGCCAACCGCAGCTTTGCGCGCGGCGCTGGTCGCGCTCGGCAAGACGGGCGCGGGGGCCGAGACGCGCGCCGAGATTTGGCAGCGCGATCCGCCGGAGGTGATGAGCGTCGACGTGGCCGGCTATCTGCACGTGACGCGCGCGGAGGCGCCCGCGCGGATCTACGAGATTGGCATGGACGAGCCCGAGCGCACGCTACGCACCGACGTGCTGCGCGCGCTGGAGGTACGCCGCCCGGATTTGCGCGGCATGCTCGGCTGGCTCGAAGCGCGCTCGGCGTATTCGGCCACGATCGTGGCGGACGAGGATGGGCCGCTCGGCTTCATTTTGCTGCCGCACGCGGGGCGTCGTTCGCCTTTGACGCTGGAGGAGGCGCGCGCCGCGCGCTTGCTGGCGGATCGCATCAGCTCGCTGCTCGCGGTCGCGGCGGCGCTGGCTCGCTCGCGCGAGCGCGAGCTCGCCGCGGTGAGTCGCGCGGACGCCACCGATGACGAGTGTCACCGGCTGGAGCACATCATCGACGGCGCGTCCGAACGGCATCGCGCGGCGAGCGAACGGCTGGCGCGGCCAGCGCGCGCGGCGGCGTATGGCTCTGCTTCTCGTTCGGCGCTGATCGAGCTCGAGCGGCTCGGTAAGACCGCGACGCTCGCATCGTTGGTCGTGCCGCCTGGTTCAGACGGGCTCGCATGGGCGGCTCACCTGCACGCGACGAGTCCGCGCTCGGGGGGGCCGCTGGTGGTGGCGGATGGTGCCTCCGCGGAGGAGCAGCCGAGTGAGCGTTGGAGCGACGAGGAGCGCTCGCCGCTCAGCCGTGCGGACGGCGGCACGTTGGTGATCTTGGCCGTGCTCGCGTTGCCGCTTCCCACGCAGGAGACTCTGGCCATTGCGCTGTCGCGGCGCTCCGCGCACACGCCGCGCTCCAGCATCTTGCCGCCCGGCGTGGTCATTTGCTTGCCGCGGCCGGCCCAGGTGCTGGCGGCGGAGGGCGCGCTCAGCTCGAACCTCGCGCGCTGGTTTCAGAACAGTGAACTCGTACTGCCGCGGCTCAGCGAGCGCGCCGACGATTTGCGCGCGCTGTCGCTCGATGCGCTGGCGCGGCGCTGTCTCGAGCTCGGGCGCGAGCCGCTCGGGCTCGACGCTGCAGCGCTCCGGCTGATCCTCGAACACTCGTGGCCAGGAAACGAGGCGGAGCTCGCGACCGTGCTCGGCCGCGCGGCGGCGATCGCGCAGGGGCGCACGCTCAGCGCGGTCGACCTGTCGGCCAGCGGGTTCCGCCCGGACGTGGCGCAGGTCGCACCCGACCTCACCCCGTTGCCGAGCCCGGCCCGGCGCCGGGCGTCGCGCCGGCCAGCGCGGGGGCGCTAGCCAATAGGACGGCCCGGTAGCGGCTCGGAGCCGGTTTTAGGGCCGGAGATGCGCACAGGGCCCGCGATCACGCGCGAACCCTCGCGGTTCGGGGGCGCGAGGGGTAGATTCAGCGCTCGTGTCCATCGCAGCACCGTCGGGGCACAAGCTCGGAGGCCGCTTCGTGATCGAGCACGAGGTCGGCCGAGGCGGAGTCGGCATCGTTTATCGAGCCTACGATCTGGTCACGCTGCGCCCGGTCGCGCTCAAAGTGATCAACGCCGAAGCCGGCGTGGCGCCGGATGAAGAAGCGCGGCTGATGCGGGAGGGCGAGCTGCTCGCGCGCCTCGATCACCCTGGCATCGTCAAGACGGTCGCGTTCGGCGTGCTGGAAGACACCAGTTTGCCGTTCGTGGCGATGGAGTGGCTCGACGGGGAGGACCTGACCGGCCGCCAGCGGCGCAACCCGCTCACCATCCCAGAGGCGCTCGAGCTCACGCTGCGTGTATCCGAAGCGCTCGAGGCGGCGCACCAGGCCGGAGTGGCCCACCGCGACATCAAGCCCGGCAACATCTTTTTGTGTCGGGGTCAGCCCGAACAGGCCAAAGGCGCGCTGCTCGATTGTCAGCCCAAGCTGGTCGACTTCGGTTTGGCCGCGGGCAGCGAGGTGCGCGTTCGTCGCGCGGGCGATCTGATCGGAACGCCCGCGTACATGGCGCCCGAGCAGGCGCGCGGCGACGCGACCATCGACGCTCGCTGTGACATCTACTCGCTCGGAGCCACGCTGTTCGAGCTGATCGCCGGGCGCCCGCCGCACGTCGGTCCGACCGTGATCGCGACGCTGGCGCGCCTTTTGACCACGCCGTCGCCACGCCTGAGTGAGTTCCGGCGCGATGTGCCGCCGGTGGTCGACAACTTGGTGCAGCGCATGCTCGAGACCGATCCGGAGGCGCGACCCGCGTCGATCGCGGAGCTGCGCGAGCTGGTCGAGGAAGCGGTGCAAGACACCGAGCGCATCAGCTGGGTCGATTCGGAGCCGCGCTCGTCGCGGCTCGGCTCCAGCGCTTCGCGCTTGATCACCTCGATTGTCGCGCTGCGCTTCGAATCCGGCTCGGCGCACGAGCGCGCGCTCGAATCGCTGCGCCAGCGCGGCGCCGACGCGGTGCCACTCGGTCAGGACGCGATCGTCGCGCATCTCGGCGCGCGGCGCACGGTGGGCAGCGAGGCGCTGGTCGCGCTCGAGCTCGCGCGCCGGCTGGCGCGCGCCGGGGCCCGCGTGGGCATCGCCAGCGGGCGCGCCTGGCTGAACCTGCTCAACGACGATCGCGGGGTGCACCCGGTCGGAGAAGTGGTCGACCGCGCGTCCGCGTTGGCACGCGATGCGGAGCCGGGCTCGGTGCTGGCGGACGTGACCACGAGCGAGCTCGGCCGCGGTCGTTACGAGTTTCGCGCGCGCGACGACGGCTCGTCCATCGTGGGCGAGCCGATGCGCGGGGCGCGCGGCGAGCGGGTGGGTGGCGCGCCGTTCGTCGGGCGCGACGCGGAGTTACAGCAGGTTTTGAGCGCGTTCGAGCGCGCGCGCAGCGACCGCTCGCCGGTGCTGGTGACCATCACCGGACCGCCGGGGATGGGCAAGAGCCGCTTGCGACGCGAGGTGATGGCGCGCATCGCGGTGCAGGCCGAAGCGCCGCAGGTGATCTTGCAGCGTAGTGAAGCTTACGGCCAGGGTCAGTCGCTCGGCGCGGCCGCGGACGTGCTGCGCGCCATCGTCGGGGTGCCAAAGGGCGTCACCAGCAGCGAAGCGGCCAGCGCGATCGTCAGCCGCCTGGGCGCGGCCACGCGCGCGGAGCTCACCGCGCGCACGCGCGATTTGGTGGCGCGCCTGGTCGCCAACGAGCCCTTGCCCGAAGGGCTCGATCCGCGTGGTTCGCGCGACGCATTGTGGCTTGCCATGACCGATTTGGTCATGCAAATCGTGGGCGGCGAGCAGACCGCGATTTTGATGGAGGACCTGCAGTGGGCCGATCCCGAGAGCATCGGTTGGATCGATCACATGCTCGGTCGCGCGGGCAGCCGTCCGTTGTTCGTGATGGCCATGGTGCGGCCCGAGTTCTGGGCGACGCACTCGGAGCGCTTCTCGGGGCGCGACCACGTGCGCATCGAGCTACGCCCGATTTCGCGGCGCGCGGCGCGGAACATCGCGCGCGCGGTACTGGGCGAAAGCGCGTCGGAAGGCGCGGTCGAACGCATCGCCGAGCAGGCCGGTGGTTTGCCGCTGTTCGCCGAGGAGCTGGCGCGACTCACGGCAGCCGGCCGGGAAACGCTGGAAGCGCCCACGATTCAGGCCGCGATCCAAGTGAGCCTCGACGCGCTCGACGATGAGTGTCGAGATGCGGTCGGCCGGCTCAGCGTGCTCGGCCTCACCTGCTGGGAATCGGCGCTGGAGGCGCTCGGCATGGCCTCGGCCGAGGGCCTGATGAAGGCTTTGGTCGGCACGGAGGTGCTGGTCGAGCAAAACAGCTCGCGCTTCTCGGGCACGCGCGAATGGACGTTCAAGCACGCGCTCGTGCGCGACGTGGCTTACGCGCTGCTCGGTGAGCGCGAACGCAAGGAGCTGCACGCGCTCGCTGCGACCTGGCTCGCCTCGATGGGCGAAGACGCGGCGGTGGTGGCCGGTCACTACGACCTCGGCGGTGAGCAATCGGCGGCCGCTTACCATTGGGCGCGCGCCGCGCAACGGGCGCTCTCGACCAACGCGCTCACCGAAGCGCTCAGCATGGCCGAGCGCGCGCTGGCTTTCGCGGAAGATCGTCCCTCGGGCTTCTTGCGCGCGTCCTACCTGGACGAGGCCTGGGGTCGCCTGGATCCGCGCGCGGCCGAGCGCGAAAGCGCGATTTCCGCGCTCGAAGCCAACGTTTACGACGAGTCGAGCGCGGTTCGCGCACGCGGCGCGCGCGCTCGCTTCGACGACGCGCGCGGTTCCGGCGACGGAATCAGTGAACGTCTGGCGGAGGCCCGCGACGAGGCTGCCGCGCTCGGCCTGCACGACGAAGAAGCTCGTTGCTCGGCCGTGCTGGCACTGCGCCTGGCTTTCGCCGGTCGTTTTTCGGAGGCAGAGGCGGAGGTGAAGCGTCTCCTGCAGCTGGCCGAACAGCGCGACATTCAGTCGGCCGCTGTCGACGCCTACCAAACGCAGGCCATCATCCGTCAAACCCAAGGCGCGGTCGGCGCGGCGCTCGAAGCGCGCCGCAACGCGGTCGCCGCGGCGCACAAAGCTGGGTTGCGTGAGCGCGAAGCCACGCTGATGACCAACCTCGGCTTCGCGCTCACCACCATCGGCGCGCGACAAGAAGCCCGCGCCGCGCTGGACTCCGGCCTCGGCCTGGCCGACGCGATCGGCAGCCAGGGTGCGGTTCGCAACGCGCAAATGAATCTACTCGGCTGGTGCGCGACCTTCGGTAGCGACAAAGCGATGGATGCGCAGCTCGCGCAAGTACGCACCGACGCCGACGCGAGCGCGAGCGGCATTTGGGCCGCCCCCGACCGCTCGAACCTGGGCATGCTGTTTTATCGCGGCTGCGAGCTTTTGAGGCAAAAAGCCGAGCGCGAATACCGCCGCGCGCTCGGCCTCTTGCGCATGGCCGCGCAGGGTTACCGCGTCACGGGTAATCGAGACGTGCTGCCGGTCGCGCTCGGCATGTGGGCAGAAGCCGAGCGCTTGTGTGGCAACCTCGGCGCGGCCGTCGATTTGGCGCGCGAGGCGGTCACCCTGCTCGAACGCGGCTCGCCGAGTCTGTTGAACGAATCACCCGTTTACCTGGCGCTGCACGACGCTTACCGCGACCTGGGCGATGAGCTCAGCGCGCGCGAAGCCATCCGTCACGGCATTCCGGCACTCGTGCGCCGCTTGCAGGGCTTGGTCGGCACGCCTTACGCCCGCATGTTCCTGAGCGAGTTGCCGCACAACGCGCGACTGGTCGCCGCTGCCGAGGACGACGGGCTCGTGCCCGACAGCATTCATCGCGTCATGGAAGGCGCGCGCAGCTGAGCTACTTCGAAATCGACCTAATCTTCGCCGGCGAGCAGAAATTCAAGTGAAAGAGCCAGCTACGCAGCGCTGCGGCGAAGGCCGGCGCCGTCAGCCGGTTTGGCCGCGTCGAAAGATCTCCCAGCAACGCGGGCAGCGCCACTCCATTTGACTGCGCCCCGCGGCATCGACCTTGCGAGTGAGGCGCCAGCCGTAACGGGCGCTGATCAAGGTGTAGTTGGTCTCGGTCGCTGGCGAAAGCGTGCCGCAGTCCACACAATGATGGCGGCTCGTGACGTCGGGGTTCTCGTCGTCAGACATGGCCGGGCGCTACTTCCCAGCTCAGCTCTGACACAGGCGTTCCGATTTTTCAACGGCGTTTTCGTTCAGAGCCGGCAGCAGCGGGCGCGCTAGCCGCTAGCGCTCGCTCCGCACGAGGACGTCGTAGTAACCTTCGAGGGCGAGGCGCGCGGGTTCTGGATCGAGTTCATCGACCATTTGCCCGAGCGCATCATTTACCGGGTTCGAGAAGGCACCCGGCGCCAAGCCCGAGAGCGCGAGAAACAGTCGATCTTGCCGGAAGTCTTTTAGGGTTTGCTGGCCGAGTGTGTCATAGCGGCTCGAGTCAGCGTCGGTCCTGGCTGGAATCGAGCCTTTGATCGGGTTGAAAGCGTCTTCGCCAGCGCTGGAAACGAAGGTCTGTAACAGGTCCATAGCCGCTTCCCGGCTCGGCGCGCCGCGAGGCAAGGGGAACGTATCCGCGGTAAACACGAAGTTACCGCGCGTGCCCGGGAACGGGATCTGGCCAAATGTCTCGCCGGCCACACCGTGCAGCTCGACTAGCGTGCCCTTGGCCCAGTCCCCCATGACCGTCATGGCCGCCTCGCCGGTGTGAACCCGAAGAACCGCCTGGTCCCAGGAGATCTCGCGAGCGTCTCGGTTGGTGCATCGCCAAAGCTTCAACGCTTGGTCGAGCGCATCGAGCATGCGCGGCTCCGAAGCGCTGGCCGCGCCGCCCGTGAAATACTGCTCGTAGAAATCCGCACCCGCGGTTGCGAGCAACAAGTTTTCGAAGAACAAGATCGAAAGCGTCCAGGGCTCACTCGCGCCAACCGCGATGGGGGTGATGCCGTCAGCGAGCAGGCGATCACAAGCAGAGAACAGCTCCTCCAAGGTGGCCGGCGGTTCGATGCCGCGCTCTTGCAGCAGCTGGGTGTTGTAAAACAGCGAGTTGATGCGGTGAATGTCGACCGGCACGCCGTACACCTTGCCGCCGTGCCCGGCCGCATCGAGCACCGCTTCCGGAAACACCTCACGGAATTCGCGACCGACGATGCGTTTCGCGTCCAGCACCTCGAGCTTGGTTTCGGTGTCGTCGACGCCGTTGTAGAGCACCCAGCTCAGGAGATCCTGTCCGACGTTGGCCTGAAAGGTATCCGGCGGTTCGCCGGCTTCCATACGACTCTTGAGCAGGGCGCGGGCCCGCGTCGAGTCGCGCGCAGCGGCGTTGATCACTTTGGTATCTGGATGGCGGCGCTCATGCACCGAAAGCAGCGCGTCGAGCGCAGCCGCCTCCCCGGGCGCGGTCCACCAACTAAAGATCTCGACTACCGACTCTTCATCTCCCGGCGTGGACGAGCCGCAACCCGAGCTCAGAAGGAGCAAGAATGCCGCCCCGGCCGAGCTCAGTAATGCGCGGAACATGCACGAATCTCGCTACGGATTGCGGAACAAAGCCGCTGGACGTAGAGTTGTAAGGTATGGCCGAACCCGCTCGGGAGCAGTCCGAGTCTGGACGATACCGCGCGCTCCTCGAGCTCGGCGAGGGGGGGACGGCCAAGGTTTACGTGGCGCAGACCCGAGACTCGGCGGGAAACAGCGAGCTCGTGGTGCTGAAGACCCTGAAAAGCCACCTGGCCAACGAGCCCGAGCTGCGCGACATGTTCTCGGCGGAGGCGGCGCTGTCCGCGCGGCTCGACCACCCGAACGTGGTGCGGGTGCGCGAGGTTTTCGAACACGGGCGCTCCCCGGTGATCGCGATGGAGTACCTGGAGGGCCGGGTGCTCTCGGAAATTATCCAGCGCGCTGCCGAAAAACTGCCGCTCGAACTGCACCTGTGGATCATAGCGGAGGCCCTGCGCGGACTCCACTACTCGCACGAGCTGACCGACGGTAGCGGCGCGGCGCTCGGCGTGGTGCACCGCGACATGACGCCGCACAACGTTTTTGCAACCTACCGCGGGCGAGTCAAGCTGCTCGACTTCGGCATTGCCAAGGTCAACGCCTCGAGCGTCGAGACCGAGACCGGCGTGATCAAGGGCAAGGTCCGTTACATGGCTCCGGAGCAAATCACCGGGGACCCCATCGATCGCCGAACCGACCTTTATTCCTGCGGCGTGATGTTGTGGGAGGCGGCAACCGGGAGCAAGCTCTGGCGCGGAGTCGGGGACACGGCGGTGATGTCACGCGTGTTGGCGGGCGAAATCCCGCCCCCGAGCAGCGTGCGCGCCTGCCCGGTTGCCCTGGAAAGGGTGATCCTGAAGGCGCTCTCGGTGGCGCCCACCGATCGACACGCCACGGCGCTCGACCTGCTGCGAGACCTGGAAGAGGCAGCTCCCGAGCTGCGCAAAGTGACCGAAGCGCAGTGCGGTGAGTTCGTGCGCGGGCTTTTCGCCGAAGACATTCGCGAGACCCGCCAGCGCATCGAGGAGCGCCTGCAAGACGTCGACGAGAGCGGAGACGAAGGAAAGCTGAGCTTCCCGCTGACACTATCGTTCAACGAGGGTTCAGCGATCGGCAGGAGAAAGAACCGTACCTTCTCCCCCGGGGTCGTGCTCAGCCTCGCGCTGCTGGGCATCGCGGCCTTCGCTGTGTCTGCTCTGCTCTGGGGTCCGGGCGAAGCAAGGCCCGCGAATGTAGCGACCGTTGCGGTTGCTCCCACTCGAGCGTCGGTGCAGCTCACCGCGTTTCCGGGCGAAGCGCGGCTGTGGCTGGACGACCGAGCCCTCGCCAGCAACCCGGCGACGGTCGAGCTGACGCCGAGCGTGCCGCACCGAGTCCGCGCAGAAGCGCCCGGCTACCAAGCCACCGAGCGCGAGCTGGGCCAGGCCACATCCCTGGTTTTGAAGCTCGAACCAGCGCCACCGCCCGCCGCCGCAGCGCTGCCCGCGCCGAGCGCGGACAAGCCGCGCGCTGTCACGAGCGCGATCCGTCCCCCAGCGAAAGCCAGCGCGACGCCGAGCGCCGGGAGCTGCGAACCGCCATTTTTTTACGATGCGCGAGGCGTAAAAAAGTACAAACCCGATTGCTTGTGACTTTCTAGCGGCGGGGAGGGTAGCCTGATCGGGCTGGAATGGTTTGGTTTGGTGACCTCCCCCGCGCCGTCGGTCGCTGCGCCGTGCTGGCGGGTTGCTTGCTATCGCACGGGGTTCGCGCCGAAACGCTGGTCTCGACGCCCACGTCGGCTGAACAGCGTGAGCAATGCTTGAAGGCGCACGAGAGCGGGCAGCTCCTTCGGCTCGATGGAAAGCTAGTCGAAGCCAAACGCTCGCTCACGGCCTGCGCCGCCGAGGCCTGCCCGAACGCGGTCCGTGCCGATTGCACGGCGTGGCTGGCGCAGCTCGCAGAAAGCACGCCGTCAATCGTGCTCGCCGCTACCTCCGAGCGGGGCGACGAGACGCGCGTGCGAGTCCTTTTGGACGGCGCCGAACTCACCAGCAATCTGGATGGGAAGGCCATCGAGCTCGATCCCGGACCGCATACATTCCGCTTCGAGCTCTCGCCCTACCCCGCGGTGGAAAGAGAGCTGGTGCTGCGCGAGGGTGAGCGGGAGCGCATGTTGGCAATCCGCTTCGAGCACGCACCCGCAAAGCCGCTGCCGCAAAGCTCGCCGGTCGCCGCAGCTACCGCTCCCGCCCCCCCAAGCGCCGCGGCCGGACCGCGGCCGGTGCCGTGGATCAGCTACGCGCTCGGAGGGCTCTCGCTCGCGGCGATCGGCAGCGCCACGACCTTCGGTCTGATCGCGCTGCACGAGCGTCGCGAAAAGCTCGACGGCTGCGCGCCGCTCTGCTCCGGCCACGACAAAGCCGACGTCGAGCTGCCCGCGCTGGCCGCCGACATATCGGTGGCGGTCGCGCTGATCGCAGGCGGCGCCGCCGCGTACACCTATTGGACTCGGCCCGAGGTCGCGCCGCCCCCGCGCATTTCCATTTCATCCGGAACGCGCTTTGCGCTGTTGCGCTACCGAGGGGAATTCTGAGATGGCGCGCGTGCGAGCACGAAGCTTGCTCGCGGCGCTCAGCGCGCTCGCGTTCTCTTGCATGCAAGTCGTCGACACCGACGCGCTGGACCAAGGTTGCCCGAGCGATCAAAAGGCTTGCGACGGCAGGTGCGTGTCCCGACAAAATCCGGATTTCGGCTGCGCCGCAGATGGCTGCCGCCCGTGCGTGATCCCGAACGCAACCGCGCACTGCGGCGCGACCGGAAGCTGCATCGTAGCCAGCTGCCGAGGAGATTTCTTGGATTGCAATCACGACGGGGATCGAGCGAACACCGACGGCTGCGAGGTCGACGGAGCGCACGATCCACTGCACTGTGGCAGCTGTACTGCCAAAGCTTGCACGGTCGTACATGGCACCCCCGGCTGCGCGGGAGGCCGCTGCGCGATCGCACTCTGCGAAGCGGGCTACCGCGATTGCAATCACAACTCGGTCGACGGCTGCGAGGTGTCGGTCGACAGCAGCGCCGAGCACTGTGGGCACTGTGAAAACAGCTGCGCCGCCGAGCAGACTTGCTTCGGCGGCGTCTGCCAAGACGCCGCACCCTGAAGCTGGCCGAGCCTCCGGCCGCCGATCTCCCAGGGCGCGACGCGGCGGGGCTCGACGACTCGCCGGCGCCGCCCGTGGGCGTGGTAAGGATCGAAGGCCATGCTGCGTTACGAAATACGCGGAGCCATGCGGAGCGACGAAGACGAGCTCCTCGAGCTGGCGGCTTTCCTGAATACCGTAAACCTCCCGAACGATCGCGATCACATCCGCCGGCTGCTCGAGCATTCCGAGAAGAGTTTTCGCGGCGAGCTCGCCAAGGCGCATCGCAAATTCGTATTCTTGCTACGCGATCTGCAGCGCGGCAGCGCGGTGGGCACCTCGATGGTGGTGGCGCAGCTCGGCCGCCGCGATGCGCCGTACATTTACCTCGACGTGATCAGCGAGGAGAAATACTCGCACGCGGTGGACAAGCACTTTCACCACACCGTACTAAAGATCGGCTTCTCCTACGATGGTCCGACCGAGCTCGGCGGTTTGGTGGTCCATCCCGAGCACCGGCGCGCGAGTGACCGACTCGGCCTCCTGATTTCCTACGTACGGTTCTTGTACATCGCCACGCATCGCGAGCTCTTCCGCGACGAGCTGCTGGCCGAGCTCTTGCCTCCACTCGAGCCGGACGGCACGAGCCACCTCTGGGAGGCCCTCGGCCGGCGTTTCACCGACATGAGCTACGCCGAGGCGGATCGCCTCTCGAGCACCGACAAGACCTTCATTCGCGACTTGTTCCCGAGCGGCGATATTTACGGGAGCCTGCTCAGCCTGGACGCGCAAGCGGTGATCGGAAAAGTGGGCACGCAGACACGAGGCGTCGAAAAGATGCTGCGGCGCGTGGGCTTTCGCTACGCCGAGCGCATCGACCCCTTCGACGGAGGCCCGCACTTCGTCGCGGGCATCGACGAGGTCAGCCTGATTCGCGAGACGCGCGAGCGCAGGCTGTGTGACCGCAAAGAGCCGAGCCCCGGCTCACCGCGCGCGCTGGTCGGCAAAGACTACCCCAAGCCGCCCTACTTTCGCGCGGTCGCCGCGCCCGTCGAGCTCGGCGCGGACGACGCGCTCATCCTCAACGAAAGTGTCGCGGCTTGCCTGGGTGCGGAGCTCGGCGAACGCCTTGCGGTGTTGCCGCTCCGCTAGGCTCATTGCACAGCCATGCCTTCGCGCGCCCGCCTCCCTACCGCGATCGTCGCGCTCGGGCTGACCAGCCTTTTCACCGACGTCGGCACCGAGCTCATCTTTCCCTTGCTGCCGGTATTTCTGGCCAGCCTCGGCGCCAGCACCACCTTCATTGGTTTGATCGAAGGCTTGGCCGACGCGACCGCGAGCTTCTTGAAGCTCGGCTCCGGAATTCTCGCCGATCGCGTCGCCCGCAAGAAGCCGCTGGTCTGGACGGGCTACGCGCTCGCCACCTTCACCCGTCCACTGGTCGCCCTCGCGGCAAGCCCTCTGCATGTCCTGCTCATCCGCGTCACCGATCGCATCGGCAAAGGCATTCGCACCTCGCCACGCGACGCGCTCATCGCCGCTGCCGCCCGACCGGGCGAAGCGGGCCGCGCCTTCGGGTTCCACAGCGCCATGGACCACGCCGGCGCCGTGCTCGGTCCGCTGCTCGCAACCGCCCTGCTCGCCTTGGGGCTCTCGTTGCGTCACGTGTTTGCGCTCGCCCTCATCCCCGGCCTTCTCGCGCTGCTCTGCCTCTCCCTCGCCCCCGAACCTGCGCCCGCTCCCATTCCTACTCCCGCTCCCACTGCCGTTCCTACTCCCGCTTCCCCTCCCCTTCCCCCCCGCCTCCTCCATTACCTCTCCATCCTCTTCCTGTTCTCGCTCGGCAATTCCTCAGACGCTTTCCTGCTGCTCCGTGCTCGCGACCTCGGCGTCCAGGTGAGCCTCATCCCTCTGCTCTGGACCACGCTCAACGTCAGCAAATTCACCTCGGCCTACCTCGGAGGTGCCTGGTCCGATCGCGTGCCGCGCGTCCGCCTGATCGTGATCGGCTGGTTCGTCTACGCGATGACCTACCTCGCCTTCGGCCTCGCCAACAGCGCGTGGCAGGCCTGGGCCATCTTTCTCGTCTACGGCGCGTATCACGGCCTCACTGAGCCGGCGGAGAAAGCGCTGGTCAAGGATCTCGCTCCAGAGCGCGCTCGCGGGCGCGCGTACGGCGCGTACAACTTCGTGATTGGAGTCGCGGCAGTGCCCGCCGGCTTGTTGATGGGCTTCCTCTGGCAACGCTTCAGCCCGTTCACCGCGCTGGCCGCCGGCTCCGCCCTGTCGTTCGCTGCCTCGCTCGCGTTGCTGCTCTGGCAGCGCGGAGGGACGAGCGGCGAGCTCGGCGCCTCGTCGTAAACGCGGCCGATCCGCGCTTTTTCAAGGCGCGGCTTGCTGCGCCAGCGACCAAGCGTCGTTCGCCGAAGCGCGCACGTCGTCGTGCTCGACGCGCCCGTCGCGCATACGCACCACGCGCGGCATGCGCTCGGCAAAAGCCGGATTGTGAGTGACCACGACGATGGTGGTGCCGTGCTCGCGATTGATCTGAAAAAACAAATCATGAATCGCGTCGCTGGTCGCCGTGTCGAGATTTCCGGTCGGCTCGTCCGCGAGCAAGAGCTTCGGGTCGAGCGCCAGCGCGCGCGCCACGGCCACGCGCTGTTGCTCACCGCCGGAGAGCTCACCGGGCCGATGCGTCGCGCGCTGACTCAGCCCCACCTCTTCGAGCAGCGCTTGCGCCCGCTTCTCCAGTTCCTTGCGCGGGCGGCCCTGAATCAAGCCGGGCAGCATCACGTTCTCGAGCGCGTTGAACTCGGGCAACAAGTGATGAAACTGAAACACGAAGCCAATCGTCTTGTTGCGAACCGCAGCCAGCCGCCAACCGCTCATGGTGGTGAGCTCTTCGCCCAACAGTCGAATGCGCCCGGAGCTCGGCAGGTCGAGCGTGCCAATGCAATGCAGCAGCGTGCTCTTGCCCGCGCCAGAGGGCCCGACGATCGCCAAAATCTGCCCGGGATGAATGTTGAGATCGATCCCTTTCAGCACGTCGAGCGTGCGCCCTTCGTGCTGAAAGCTCTTGCGCAAGTCTTCGATCTGAACCAGGGCGTCGGCCATAGGGGCTCGGCTATATCACTGACCGCCTGGCGCCGACAGGTCGGCCCGGAAATTCACTCGTAACGAATGCCGTCGACCGGGCGCAGCCGGCTCGCGGCGAGCGCAGGATAGAGCGTGGCCAGCGTGGTGATGAGCAGCGCGCTCACCGCGACCAGCGCGAAATCCCCGGGATCCACGTTGATCGGTAGGCGATCGACGTAATAGACGTCGGGGTCGAGCCGCACGCCGAACCAGCGCAGGCCGAGCGAAACCGCGAGGCCGGTGGCCACGCCGAACACCGTGCCGATGCCGCCGATGATCATGCCCTCGGCCATGAAGATGCGCAAAATACCGCGGTCCGGCGCGCCGAGCGCCTTCAGAATCGCGATCTCTTTGCTCTTCTCGGTGACCATCAAGAGCAGCGTGCAGATGATGCAGAAACTCGCGACCAAAATCGCGAGCGACAAGATGATGAAGGTCGCGATCTTCTCCAACTTGAGCGCACTGAACAGATTTTTGTTCAGCTCTTTCCAGTCGCGCACGTTGAGCGCCGAGTCGGCGACCGCTTTCTGCACGGCCACACGCACCTCGTCCACGTGCTCGGGATCGTCCACGCGCACGTCGATACCGGAGACCTGGCTGCCGACGTCGAAGAACTCCTGAGCCACGTCGAGCACCACGTAGGCCTGGCTCGCATCGTACTCGTACATGCCGCTGTAGAAGATCGCGGCCACGCGAAAGCGGCGCGCCTTGGGCAAGAGCCCCATCGGCCCGAGCTCACCGAGCGGCGAGATCAGCGTGAGCTCGTCGCCCACGTAAACGTGCAGCGATTTCGCGAGCTCGCGACCGATGATGATGCCCGGATAGGACTGATCCGGAGCGACCGCCTCCTCCACCGCGGGATCGACCTTCTTCAAGAAAGGCTTGATGTCCGGGCCTTTGAGGTACACCTCGCCGCCCGGCCCAAGCCCGATCGGCTCTTCGGGCCCGAGCTTCTCGAGCAACGTCGGCTCTTCGAGGTACTTGAAGCGACCGACCTCGATGTTCGAAATCAAATCGATCACCGTGCCGATGGTGACCGTGTCCACGCCGCGCAGCAGCACGCCTGCGGTGTTGGTCGAGCTGGACGCCATGGCTTCCCCACTCGAAACCGGGGTCGCTGCGCGCACGCCTTTCACCAGGCGCACCTCGTCGAGCGCGCTCTTCCAATTCGCGAAGGTGCCCGCCGGGCTCTCGATGCGGATGTGCGCGTTGTTGCCGAGGATTTTACGCTTCAGATCGGCGCCGAAGCCGCCCATGATCGAGACGACCGCGCACAGCGCGAACGAGCTCAAGAACACGCCGGCGATCGAGAGCAAGCTGATCACGGTCAGAAACCCGCTGCGATGCGCGCGCACGTGGCGCGCGGCCACGAACGACACGTAGCCGCTGCCCTCCACACGATTCAGCATCCAGGGCACGGCCAGCGCCATCGAGCCGACCACGAAGCCCGTGCCCGAGAGGGAAGCGCCGACGCGCACGATCTGATGCCAGAGCACGAAATAGGTGCCCTTCGGCTCGGGCAAGCGCAGCGCCCAACCTCCGAGCCCGAGTAGCCCCACGAGCGACACCCCGGTGACGACGAACCAAACCCCGCGTCGCCCGCCGCGCCCCAAGTGACGCATCACGCGCACCACGAGCCACAGAACCACGCCCACCACGATCAGAATCACGGCGATTCGGCCTGGTAACTGCAGGGCCGTCCAAACGCGATCGAAGAGCGAGGGAGCCTCACCCGTGATGCGCACGCGCGATGCCGAGTCGGGCTTCATTCTTCCGGCCGCAAGAGCGGGAACGCGATCACGTCGCGAATCGAGGGCTGAGCGGTGAGCGTCATCACCAGACGATCGATGCCGAGCCCGAAGCCAGCCGCTGGCGGCATGCCGTGCTCGAGCGCGCGAATGTAGTCTTGGTCGTAGTCCATGGTCTCTTCGGCGCCGCCGGCCTTGGCCTCCACCTGAGCACGGAAGCGCGCGGCTTGGTCATCCGGATCGTTCAGCTCGCTGAACGCATTGCCGAGCTCACGCCCGTGCACGAACAGCTCGAAGCGGTCGGTGAGCGAGGGATCCGCGCCCTTACGCCGAGCCAGCGGCGAAACCTCGAACGGGTAGTCCTTGATGAACACCGGCCGGCTCTTGCTGCCGTCGCTGCTGCGGTAGTCATCGCCCAAGAACGGTTCGGCCAGGTACTCGTAAGCCACGAACAGACGCTCGCCATCACTGTGCGAGTGGTGCAGCGCGCGGCGCAAGTTCGGCCAATCGATGCGCGCGGCCCGCTCGGACGCCTTGCGATAGCCTTCCACCCAGCCGTCCGCCTCGTTCGGCACGCGCGGCGCGCCCTCCGCCCGCGGGGCGACCGCGAGCGCGGACAAGCGCGAGAGCAGCTCGGCCGGCAGCCTGGCTCGCTCGAGCGCGGTGAGCACCGCCTCGCGCATCGGCACGCGCGCGAACGGCTCGCTCAAAGTGAACGGCCGCGCCTCGAGCATGCGCTGATACTCGGCCTGGTGCCCGAGCTCCGCCAGGCGTTCGGCGAGAAACCCGTCCGCGTAGCGCAGCATGTCCTCCGCGGCGACCATCAGCGTCTCGTAAGTCGCGTACGCCTGATAATACTCGAGCATCGTGAACTCGGGGTTGTGGCGCGTGCTGATGCCCTCGTTGCGGTAGCAACGACCAATCTCGTACACGCGCTCGTAGCCGCCGACCAACAGGCGCTTGAGATAAAGCTCCGGCGCGACCCGCAAAAACAGGTCCAAATCGAGCGTATTGTGATGGGTCAGAAACGGCCGCGCCGTCGCGCCGCCGATCAGCGTGTGCAGCGTCGGCGTCTCCACCTCGAGAAAGCCCCGCGCATCGAGGAAGCTACGCAGAGCGCGCACCAAGATCGAACGCGCGCGCAGCACCAGCGACACCTCGGGGTTCGCCACCAGATCGACGTAGCGACGCCGATAGCGCACGTCGACGTCGGTGAGACCGTGCCACTTGTCCGGCAGCGGCCTGAGCGCCTTGGTGACCAGACGCAACGAGCGCGCCTCGATCGTGAGCTCGCCGGTCTTGGTGACCATCAAACGCCCACGCACCTCGATGTGATCGGCGATGTCGATCTCTTCCAGCGCCGCGAACGACTCGCCCAGCACGTCTTGCTTGGCGAACACCTGAATGGTGCCGCTCTCGTCGCGCACGCTCAGAAAGCTCGCCTTGCCGAAGCCGCGCCGCGCCATCAGCCGGCCGAGAAAGTGCACCGGCACCGAATCCGCGAGCTCCGCGACCTTTTCCGCCTGGTAGCGCAGCTCCGCCTTGGGCTCGACCAAGGCCGCCGCGCTCTTCTCGCGCAGGAACGCGACCAGCGTGCGGTCGCTCGTGTCCAGATCGTTGAAAAACGGCTCTTGGCCGCGTGCGCGACAGCGCTCGGCCTTGTCGCGCCGGGCCTGAATCAGCGCTTCCTCGCTGCTTTCCATGGTCCCGCTGCGTGTAGCGCGACCGAGCTAGCGCGTCTACCCGCTTGACCGGGCGCCCGCAGCCAAAAAACCTAGGCCTTCGCGTTCGGCGGCTCGTTGGTGCGCGCCACGTCAGCGTGTTCCAGCAGGTACGCCTCGATGAACGGGTCGAGATCCCCGTCGAGCACACCCTGCACGTCGCTCGATTCGTGCGACGTGCGCAGATCCTTGACCAATTGGTAGGGCTGCAACACGTAGCTGCGAATCTGGTTGCCCCAGGCGATCTGGCCCTTGGCGGCCTCGTAGCGCGCCTGCGCGGCCTCGCGCTGCGCGAGCTCCATCTCGTACAGGCGCGCTTTCAGCATTTTCAGCGCCATCGCGCGATTTTGGTGCTGGCTACGCTCGGCGCGGCACACGACCATCACGCCGGTCGGCAAATGCCGCATGCGCACGGCCGTTTCGACCTTGTTCACGTTCTGGCCACCCTTACCGCCAGCGCGCATCGTGGTCACCTCCAGATCGGTGTCCTTCACCTCGATGTCGATTTCGTCCTCGATGTCCGGCGTGACCTCGAGCGCCGCGAAGCTGGTTTGCCGGCGGGCGTTGCCGTCGAACGGGCTGATGCGCACCAGGCGATGCACGCCCACCTCCGCACGCAAGTAGCCGAACGCGTTGGGCCCCGACACGGTGAACGAGGCGCCGTCGATGCCCGCTTCGTCCCCCGCCTGGTAATCGATGACCTCGGTCTTGTACCCGTGTCGCTCGCACCAGCGCAGGTACATGCGCAGCAGCATCTCCGCCCAATCCTTGGCGTCGGTGCCGCCCGTACCCGGGTGGATACTCACGATCGCGTTGGCGTGATCGACCGGACCCGAGAGCATCCGCCGGAGCTCCGCGCCACGAACGCGCTGAGCGAGCTCGGGCAGCTGCGCCTCGATCTCGCGAATCGTGCTCTCGTCGTTCTCTGCCGCGCCCAGCTCGAGCAGCTCGGAGGCGTCGCCCACGTCGCGCCACAAGCCCTCGATCGACTCGAGCTTCTCGGTGGCGGCCGCTCGGCGCCGCATGTGCGCCTGCGCCTTCTCCTGGTTGTTCCAAAAATCGGGCGCGCTCGACAAACTGTCGAGCTCTTCTATCTCGCGCTTGAGTTGCGGGACGTCAAAGAGACCCCCTTAGCGCTTCCACACGCCGCTTGAGGTCGCTCAGCTCATTTCGAGAGTCGGACAACATGGCGAGCGCCTTTTTAGCCCGTCTTTTCAAAAAGGCCAGCACCACCCGCAAAACCGCAGTCGGCGCGCCGCACTATGAGAGCAGTTGGGGTTTGGGGGGCCACGCGGGAACGGGCGCGCTACTCGGCCCGGCAGGCCGTAGGCAACGCGCCGCGGCGCCGCCCGACGAAGCAGCCGCGCATGCCCGGCTCGGGTTCGGTGCCAACGGCGAGCGCCGCCGCCGAAAACCGACGCGCCGCCGGGAGGGCGGACCCCTCCATCCTGCTTTCAGCGCGCGCCCGGTGTCTCCGCGGGGGGCGTCGGGGAGCGAGCCGGTGCTGGCGCGCTCGCCGAGCCGTCGAGTGCTTTACGCTCGCTGCTGAAAAGCCCGTCGGTCAAAACGTCGAGCACGCTTTCCGCTTCCAATTGCTCGACCTCCAAGCGGAGCTGTTCTTCGGGCGTCAAGTCGGGGTCGAGCAGGTGGATCCTTGCGCGTTGCCAGGTCACGAGCTGCTTGAGCACCGCGGTCACCACGCGGTCTGCGAGGCGTTCGCGTTGCGCGCGCAGCCGCTCCACGCGCAGCTCTTCGTCCGCGAAAACCAGACGGTCGAGCTTCCAGGTCGCGCGCGCTTCCAGCAGCAAACCAGCACCTCCAGTTTGCGTATAGTCATTCACGTAGGTGCCCGAAGGCGAGAGCCGTAGCGATTCGTCGGTGGAACGCACTGCACGCAGCGTGAGCTCGGGCAGCGCGGCAGCTGCGCGCGAGCGCGCAGACAGCCCGTCCAGGCGATCTCCAGCGAGCAGCTCGCCGCGAACACGAAGCGCCGCGCGAACCAACCTTCGAGCGAGCGCAGAGTCCACGAGCGGCGGCCGCGGTGCCGCGGACTTCGGCGCATTCGGCGGCGTGATTGTCGGCACTGGCGCGTTCGGCGGTCCCTCACGCAGCTCCGCTAGCGGCGCAGGCGCCACCCGCGGCAAGACCGGCTTGCCCAAACGCTCGAGCGGCAGCGTCAGAAAGACCAGCCCCGCCGTGCCCGCGCCGAGGTTGGTCTTTTGCCATTCCCACGCGAACCCCAAGCTGAGCGAGCCTGCCAAGGCCGGGCGTGGGCTCACCCAGCACAACAGAAGAAACGGAAGCCAGTGCCGCATGAGCGCTGGTCGGTCGGCGCTTCCCCGAGTTGCGCGCGGCGCAGCGCGCGCGTCAGCCTAGTTCGCGAAGCTTGCAACCAGCGCGCGCTCGGCGGCCGAGAGTGCTTCACTTTGCGACAGCGGGGGGCGGAAGCAGACGTCAATCGCGTCGTCGCGCAAAACGAGCTCCGAACCGATGGCCACCGGCACGAACGCACCGGAAGAGCGGTAGCCGAGCGCGGCGCGCACGATCGTGTGACTGTCGAACTGCGGGAGCTCGAGGCGGCCGCGCAGGCTGTCGATTTGAAGAGTGACCTCGCGCCGCTCGGGGCGAGCGCCGACCACGGCAAACCCGAGACACTCGATCTCCAACCGCGCGCCTTCCTCGGGGACCTCGAGGGAGGCGACTTCCCAGCACACGACCGGGTGGCTGCTGTGGGTCCGAAGGACCAGGAGCGAGGGGGGAGCAGATGGGACGGGGACGGCAGCAGGGAGCGCGTCTGGGGGAGCCGGCAATTCGGGCTCGGCAGCGGGGCGAGGCTCGGGGGCGGCAGCGGCGCGCTCGGGTTCGGGAGCAAGTTCGGGAGCGGCAGCGACGCGAGGCTCGGGCTCGGGAGGGGGTTCGGGCTCCGGCGCAACGCGAGGCTCGGGTTCGGAAGCAGCGCGAGGCTCGGGCTCGACGCGATGCTCGGGAGTGGGTTCGGGCTCGGAGGCGGCAGCGACGCGGAGCTCGGGTTCGGGTGCGGCAGGAGGGGGCTGGACCGCGGGAGGCGGGTCGGAGGGGTGCGGTTCGAAATCGAGCTCCGGCTGCTCGAGTCGGGGCGACGCGCCGCGTTTGCTCGGTTGTTCCTGCAAGCGCGCGAGCAGCGCACGGGCGGCAGGATGCTCGGGCTCGCGCTCGAGCACCTCGTTCAGCATATTGAGCGCGCGGTCCACGTGGCCCTGCGTCGCGTAGATTTCGGCCAGTGTCACCGTGGCGACCGGTGCCGGAACCTTGGCCGGCAGCTCCGCGCGGTCGCCTCGAATCACTGCCGCGGCGTCGGGCAGATTCAAACCAGACTCGACCACGCTCGCGACCAGATCCCGCGCAATGCCGAGCCAGCCCCGAGCGGAGCGTTGAGAGCCCGGATCCGATTGGGTTCGGCGAATGATCTCGTCACCGAGCTCGACGCGCGTCATCAACTCCGGTCGCTCGACGCCGAGCGAGCGACCTTTTGCGACGAGCTCGTCGCGGCTCATCCGATCGAAGCTCAGAGGGTCCACTCGGCGCCATTCAGAGACCGGTCCGCGTCGGCAGTCAAGGGCGGACAGGGGGCGATGCGCAGAGACCCGCGCGCGCACTCCTCCCTCGCTGGCCGTTTCCTACGAAATTTGGCAACTCCGCCACGGCCCCGGCCGACAGCAGGCGTGCGCCAGGAGCGCCAGCCCGATGCGAATTGGGAATGACGGTCGACGCTGCCGACGAGCCGGAAGTACCAGTCGCTCCGCCGGGCGAACTCGAGTTCCCCTACGACGACAGGAGGCCGCTCGAGACCAAGGGCCACCGAAGGCAAATGACGCGAGTACACTCGAACTGAACTAGCTTCCGGCGTTCAGCAGCGCGCGCGCAGCCTCTACGTCGCGCGCAATCTGCGCCTTCAGCGCGTCGATACCCGGAAAGCGTTGTTCGTCGCGCAACTTCGCGACGAGCTCCAGCCGCAGATTCGCGTCGTACAGGTCGCCCGAAAAGTCGAGCAGGTGAACCTCCACGCTGAAGCCCCCCTGCACGGTCGGGCGGACCCCCAAGTTCAGCACACCCGGGCCGAGCGGCTCGCGCTCGTCCGCCGCGAGCTCGCGCTGGACGCGGCAGGCATACACCCCATAGGGTGGAGTTGCTTCGGCAACCTCGGCCAGATTCGCCGTGGGAAAGCCGATGGTACGCCCGCGAGCCGCGCCGTGCACAACACGACCCGACAGCGAATGCGCGCGCCCGAGGCAGCGCTCGACGCTCGGAAGGTCGCCCGCCTCGAGCGCCTCGCGCGCGCGAGTCGAGGAGAATAGGCCTAGTTCGTCGCCAACCAGAGGCTCGGCGTGCGCTTCGAAACCGAACCGCTCACCGAGCGCTCGCAGCGCCGGCAAGTCGCCCGCGCGCTGGTGCCCGAAGCGAAAGTTCTCGCCCACGATCACCATCTTCGCGTCCAAGCGCTGGACCAGCACCTGCTGCACGAAGTCGATCGGCGCAAGCTTCGACAATTCGAGCGTGAACGGCTCGACCACCACCTCGAGCCGCTCGCCCAGCGCGAGCAAAAGCTCCACCTTGCGGTCGATGGTCGTGAGCACCGGCCGCGCCCCGCGACCGAGCACCTCTGCCGGGTGCGGATGAAACGTGAGCACCAACGGGCGCAGCGCTTGCGCGGCGGCCAATCGCAACGCCGACTCGATCACGGCACGGTGACCGCGGTGCACGCCATCGAAATTGCCAATCACGACCAACGATGGCCGTCGGGTTCTGCTCACGCTGTCGCTGCCGTTGTGCCGCCGAGGTTGCACGGCGACGCTATTACTCCGAGCACGGCGGAAAGTACAATCGCACCCGATTGCCAGGTGACCCGTGAAAGGGTATCGCTTCCGGTGCGATGACCCCGGACGAAGCCATCCGCGAGGCAGAGTCCAAGCAACTCCGCCCGGTTTACCTGGTGGCGGGTGACGAAGCGTACCTCGGCAGCATGGTGCTCAGCGCGCTGAAGGCCGCCGCCCTGGAAGGGGCGATCCCCGGCCTGAACGAAGACAGCCTCAACGCTGCCGAGCGCACGGTCGACGACGCCTTGGCCGCAGCACGCACTCTGCCCATGATGGCCAAGCGTCGCTTGGTCGTCGTGCACCGACTCGAACGCTGGGAGCCGCGCTCGAGCGGAGACGAGGGCGTCAAAGACAGCAAGCCCAACAAGGATCCTTTCGAGCGCCTGCTCGAGTACGCGAAGCAGCCCTCGCCGAGCACCGTGCTCATCCTGAGCGGCAGCGGCATCGACAAACGACGCAAGCTCTACGTCACCGCCCGTAACGAAGGCTGGCTGGTAGCTTGTGAAACCCTGGGGCGCGCCGAGCTGCCGCTGTTCGTGGAGCGCGAGGCCAAACGTTTGAACGCGCGCCTTTCACCGGGGATCTCCGACCTGATCGCCGAGCTCGCCGGCCCGGACTTGGGCCCGGTGGCGGACGCCGTCAACCGGCTCAGTCTGTACGCCGGCAGCGAGGTCGTCACCGAAGAGATGGTCGCCGAATGCGTGGTGCGCTTGCGACCCGCCACGGTCTGGGAGCTGGTGGCCGCGGTCGGCCGGCGCGACGCGGGCAGCGCGCTCACCGCACTGCACGAAGTCTTCGATCCGAGCGAGGCGGTGCGCCTGGTGGGCTTGCTCGCCTGGTCGACACGTCAGTTGATTCGCTTCGAGTCCGCGCTGCACCACGGCGCGGCGCCTGCCGAAGCCGCGCAGCAAGCCGGCGCGCCCCCCTTCAAGGCGCGCGACCTGGCTCAACAGGTCAAGACAGTGCCGCGTGAAACTCTAGAAAGCTGGTTGCTAACCCTCATGGGCATCGATCGAGCGCTCAAGGGGGGCTCCAAGCTGCCGCAAAAGGCCATCCTCGAGCGGGGGATTCTGGAGCTTTGCGCGAAAAAACCGGACCCCAGCGCCTCGGCCAGGCGGCCGCAGGACGCTTGACCTGTCCGATGACCGGCCCCATCCTGGGATATGTTACGTAACGCCAGGCCGAGGGCGATGTTGCCCGGCTGGGCGTCGATAGCTTCCTCAAGATGTCTTCCCCCGAGCGTTCGAAGTTCCGGTCCCCGCTCGACCTTCTGGCGAGTGCGCCCCTCCCGACCCAGCACGGCTTGTTTCAGCTGCGAGTCTATCGCTGGGACGACCCCTCGGCGCACCCGGCGCTCAGTAAGGAGCACTGCGCACTCGTCATTGGCGAGGTGCGCGGCAAGCGTGCGGTCCCGGTGCGGGTTCACTCCGAATGCCTGACCAGTGAAGTGTTCGGCTCGTTGAAGTGCGACTGCCGCGAGCAGTTCGAGTACGCGCAAGCAGAGATCGCGCGGCGCGGCTGCGGCGTGCTGCTCTATCTCCGTCAGGAAGGGCGAGGCATCGGGCTCGCCAACAAGATCCGCGCTTACGCGCTGCAAGCGCTCGGCGCAGACACCATCGAAGCGAACGAGCTGTTGCACCTCCCGGTCGACGCTCGCAGCTACGACGTGGCAGCCGCCATTCTGCGCGAGGTCGGGGTGGAGTCGGTGGAGCTGCTCACCAACAACCCCGAAAAGGTCGACTCGCTCACCCGCCTTGGCATTGCAGTCGAGGGCCGGTCGCCGGTGCTCATCCCCGCAAACCCCTTTTCGGCCGGCTATTTGGAAGTGAAGCGCCGCCGCATGGCGCACGACCTGCCGAGCTCCCCGACCAACGGCCCGAGCGAGCGCACCGAGGCCGAGGCGGCCGAAGCTCCCGCCAATCGCGCAGCCCCGTACTGAGCGCTCCCGCTCAGGTCTTCTTGGCGTCGCGCGCGGCCTTGAAGCGCGCGCGGATCTTGGGCGCGTAGCCGAGCTTGTTTTCCTGCTTGGCGCGCCCGATGGCCAGCGCGTCCTCGGGAACGTCTTGAGTCACCGTGGTGCCGGTGCCCACGTACGCGCCCTTGCCAATCGTCACGGGTGACACGATCTGCGAGTCGCTGCCGATGAACGCGCCTTCGCCGATGACGCTGCGATGCTTCTGGTAGCCGTCGTAATTGCAGAAGATCACGCCCGCGCCGACGTTGGCGTTCTCGCCCACGTCAGCATCGCCGAGATAGGCCAAGTGGTTTGCCTTGGCCCCCTTGCGAATGCGCGTCTTCTTGGTCTCCACGAAATTGCCGAGATGCGCGCCTTCCTCGATGCGAGACTCCGGGCGCAGGTGCGAGAAGGGTCCGATCTGAGCCTTCGACCCGACCTCGCTCGCGCTCATCACCGAGTAAGGTTTGATCACGGCGTGCTCGCCCACGTCCACGCCGTCGAGCACGCAGCCGACGTCGATGAGCGTGCCAGCGCCAACGCGCGTTTTGCCGCGCAGGCGCACACCGGCCTCGACCACCACGTCGACGCCGAGCTCTACGCTGTCGTCAACGCGAGCGTCACCCACGAAGGTGACGCCGGAAAGCGCGTGCCGCCGCCGAATGCGGGCGAACATCCGCTCCTCGGCTTCCCAAAGCTGCGCGCGGTCGTTCACGCCGAGCAGCGCGTCCACGTCGCCGAGGAGCGCAGCGGCGCGCCCCTCCCCTACCAGTCGCACCGCGTCGGTCAGGTAGTATTCGCGCTGAGCATTGTCGGGGCGGATCCGCGCGACGACCTGACGGAGCGCCTCGGTCTTGGCCGCGTAGACGCCGGCGTTTACTTCGCGCACCGCGCGCTCCCCGGCGTCGCGCAGATCGCGGTCCTCACGCACCTCGAGCACTTGGCCGGCCGCATTGCGCAGCACTCGCCCATAGCCTCGTGGCTCGTCGAGCTCGCAGCTCAAGAGCGAAAGCACGAACCCCTCGGGGTCGCTGACGCTCTCGACCAACCGCGCCAGATCCTCCGCGCGCAGCAGCGGCGTGTCGCCATAGACGATCAACACCTGCTCGCTCTGGATCCGTTCGAGGCCGATGCGCGCCGCGTCCCCGGTCCCGCGCGCCGGCTCTTGCACCACGAACGACAGCTGCTCGCGCGGAAAATGCAGAGCGATTTCACTCTCGATGTCACGGTTTCCGCTGGTGACGATCACCGCGTGCGAAGCGCCGGCGTCGAACGCGGCCCGCAGCGGGTAGTAGAGCAACGGACGGCCGCACAGCGGGTGCAGCACCTTGGGCCGATGGCTCTTCATGCGGGTTCCCTGACCCGCGGCCAAAACCAGGGCAGTGAGCGAGGACGAAGCGACCGACGTCATGGCAGCTCCCTACTCGACGTTTGGCGCGTCCGCTATGGCCGCAGCACCGGCCGCCGCATCGGAGCGCTGAACGCCGGCGACCTCCGAGCGCGGGTGCGGATCGACGTAAAGCTCGTCGCCGGCCTGGGGTCGGGTGCGCTCGGTGTACACCACGATCGGCTCTCCGCTCGCTACCGGATCGGTCCGGGACCGGCGGTTGATGCGCTCCATCGAGCCCACGGTCGCCCCGTAGCGCTTACCGATCGAAGCCAAAGTGTCGCCGCCTTTCGCGCGCACGACGAAGCGACGCCGGCCGCTCTGCCCTTCGAAGTAGTCGAAGAACTCCGGAGAGCCGGCGACCAGAATCTTGGCTTGCGCCTGGGTCAGGCAGCGCACCTTCGACAGGTCGCGGCGCTCGCTCACGAACAGCTGCAGCATCAGCCCCGCGGGCAAGCGGGCGCTCTCGTCGAGCGCGTTCCAAAGAGCCAGCTCACCGCGGGTCACGCCGAAGATGTCGGCCACGCGCGAGAGCGAGTCGCCAGAGAGCGCGCGGTAGAACACGCGCTTGCGCTCCGGATAGTCGAAGGATCGGGGCGGAACCACCGCCACGTTGTCGAAAGCCTCGCCTTCGCGCGTTCGTTCGCTGCGCGGCACAAGCAGCACCGTGCCCGGAGCGAGCACCTCTTTCGGATCCACCCGATTGAGCGCGCGAATTTGAGCTTCGGTCGCGCCGCGAGCCTGAGCGATCGATTCGACCGTATCGCCCACGCGCACCAGGTAAGGCATGAACGATTCGTCGCTCGGTGCGTCGCGCGCCAGCGCTTCGCGCACGTTCGCGACACTGCCCGCAGGCACGCGCACCGACCAACTGCGCGCGCCCGCAGAGGGCGGCGAGGGCGGCGTTCGTCCGGCCAAGTATTGCGGATTCAGCGACTCGATCGTGCTCAGCGGCACGCCCGAGAGACGAGCCAGATCCTCGAGCAACACGCCGGAAGCGACCAACACGGTCTCGAAGCGCTCTGGCGGCTCCGGCTCCACGTCGTCGAGCGCGAAGGCGCGCTTGTTTCCCATCAGAATGGCGGTCGCGAGAATCTTGGGAACGTACAGCGTCGTTTCCCAAGGCAGGCCTGCCTCGTAGCGCGAGAGTCCCCAAAAGTCGTTGGTGTTGTACTTGCGAATCGCGCGCGACAGCCCGCCATGGCCCATGTTGTACGCGGCCATGGCCAGCTCCCAGCCGCCAAAGCGCCGATACAAGTCGCTGAGATAGCGGCACGCTGCTTCGGTCGAGCGCTGCGGGTCGAGTCGCTCATCGACCCAGCGATCGACGACCAACCCGTATGCGCGCCCGGCGTCGGGCATGAACTGCCAGAGCCCCGCTGCGCCCGCCACCGAAACCACGCTCGGGTTGTGCCCGCTTTCGATCAACGACAGCCACACCAAATCGGTGGGCAGCCCGGCCTTGGCGAGCTCGGCCTTCAACGCGGCGCTGTAGCGCCCGCTCTTCTTGGCCCACGCACGCGCGATGGCGCGACCACTCGGTGCGTCGCGGTAAAACGAAAGATAGCGCAGCACGCGATCTTCGAGCCGCACCGGCAGGTTCGGCATGCTCAGCCCGCGTAGCCACTCCGCGTCGGGCGTCGGCTCCTTGGGAAGCACCGCCGCGCGCGACGCTGCCGGCGCACCCGCCACGATCTCCGGTACGGAAGGCTCGACCGACTTCGGCAAATCCCAAGTCCAACCCGGCACGAAGCCCGGCAGCGGCCGCGGGAAGAGCACGAGCTCGGCTTCGCGGAGCGAGCGCAGCTCCGCGTCGTCCTTTCCCGAAAGCACATCGTCTGCGGTCGGCCCCGCCGCGATCTGTCGGCGCTGCGCGAGATCGGGCTCACCTCGCGTTCCGCCTTTCGTAGCTGCTGCGCGCTTCGCCGCCTTGCTGTCCGGCTTGCTCGCCGCGGTCGTCGCTTTGCTCGCCTTGGGCGACCCGCTAACGACTTTCGCACTCGAATCGGGTACCGGAGGCTCGGGGCGTGCCACAGCAGGCTCCTCACCCACATTGCGCGCGCCACGCCCGCGCTTCGGATCGACGCCGGTCGCGGGGCTACTTGCCGCAGCTAGCTCCACCGCCGGCAAGCTGCCCGGCGCTTGAACGACGCTCGTCGCTGGTGCGCCCTTCCCGGGCGCTCCCTTGGGGGCGCTCTTAACGGAGTCCTTGTTGCCCGATGGCGGCTCCGAAGCGGGTTTGGCAGCCGCTTTCTCGGGCTTCGCTGGTTTTGCGTCGGCGCTGCGTGTGCGCGACGAATCGCCCGCTTTGCCCGCAGACT
This sequence comes from Polyangiaceae bacterium, assembly GCA_035549735.1. Taxonomy (GTDB): domain Bacteria; phylum Myxococcota_A; class Polyangia; order Polyangiales; family Polyangiaceae; genus PMG-095. The sequence continues at coordinate 194,912 of DASZQI010000065.1, forward strand.
TGGTGGAAGGCGACGTCGAGTCGCGCTGCCCGTCGGCGGCTCCGGCCCAGCTCGTCTGCGCGAGCAGCGCCAGAAATGCGGCGAGCGGAGCCTTCCAAACCATCCTTACGCTCCTACCTAGCGGCGACGGATCGGTCAAATCTCCGGGCTAGGCGGTGCGCGCACACACGCAGCAAAGTCACAGTTTTTTGACTGGGACGGCGAATTGTGCCGCTGCGGTCGGCGCGCGAGGACTCACGCGGAGATGCGCCGATTCGTTAAAGAATTTCGATGGCGAGCGCGTGAAGAAACAGCCTTCCGAGCGTCGCTTAAGTGACTATAATACGATGAGTCGAGCGCGCTTGTCGGGACTTGTGGCGGAGCCGCCGCAACGTACTTGGAAGGTTATGGCTATGTTGAAGCAGGCACCTGTTGTCCTTGCGGTGTTGTTTGCTGGCGTAAGTTCCGCTGTTGGCTGCGGTCTCACCAATTCGGGGAGCGGTGACGACGATTCCAACGCTACCGGGGGCACTTCAGTCGGCTTCGGCGGCAGCTCATCCACGACCGGTGGTTCGATCACCACGACGAGCGGTGGGGTCTCAGTGGGCCTTGGCGGTAGCACCTCGACGGGCACAGGCGGCAACATCGGCACCGCCGGCAATGGCGTGTTCGACGGCGGCAGCGTCCCGATCACGGAAGATCAGAAAAAGCAGATCACCGGGCAGGCCTGCGCAGGCTTCGCAACCGAAGGAGAAACGCTCCCCTCAGTGCTCGAATTGGTGGTGGACGTGAGCAGCTCGATGCGCGATCGCGCGCCCGGCACCACCATGAGCAAGTGGGAGGTCACGCGCGACGCGCTGCTCGAAGCCATCGTCGGTGTCGACGGCCCGGGCCTCCCGCCGTCGATCGCGGTTGGCCTGCTGTTTTACCCGAACATCGACTACCAAGTGAAAACCACGCCGGGCGACGTGAGTGCCTGCGTGAACACCAACGCGATGGTGCCAATCAATCTGCTCGGGGCCAAGGGCGCCGCGCAGCGCACGCTGATCGGAAACGCGATCAGCTCGGCCCAGCTTCTGGTCAGCACCCCCACGCACGACGCCTATCGCTATGCGTTGAACCAAGGGCTCTTGCCCAGCACCGCGCCTGGCAAGAAATTCATGCTGCTCATCACCGACGGCACGCCCACCGTGTCCCTCGGCTGCATGAACGCCCAAAACCGCATCACCGACGTCGACCCGCAACCGATCGTTCAAGAAGTGACAATCGCGGCGCAAGAACAGATCAAGACCTTCCTGATTGGCTCGCCGGGCAGCGAGGCGAATCGCAATTGGATGTCGACCGCAGCGGTCATCGGCGGCACCGCCATCGCGGGCTGCAACGTCAACGGCCCGCAATACTGTCACATGGACATGACCACGGCCCCGGACTTCAGCGCGGCGCTGCGTGCAGGTCTGGCGCGCGTCGTGGGACAAATCACCCCGTGCACCTTCACGCTCGCCGAGCCGCCACCCGGCGAAGAGATCGACTCCAGCAAGATCAACGTGATCGTGAGCTCGGGCGCGGACAACGCGCTGGTGGTCCGCGACGACGTGGGCGATTGCTCCCAAGGCTGGCAGCTCACCGCCGATAAGGAAATCCTGCTCTGCCCGGACACCTGCAATCAGGTCAAATCGGACGCCAACGCCAAAGTCAACGTGGTCTTCGGCTGCGGCAGCATGATGGACCCGATCATCCGCTAGGGTTCGACTAGCGCTGTCACGCCGAGCGGCCTCGGACCATACTCACGGTCCGAGGCTGCCGCATGACCGACAACGACACCCGCATCGAACACGACTCACTCGGCGCTGTCGCCGTGCCCGCAGCGCGTTTGTGGGGCGCGCAAACCCAGCGCAGCGTGGAGCATTTTCGCATCTCGCAGCAGCGCATGCCGCTCGCGGTGATCTACGCCCTGGTCCTGCTCAAGAAGGCCGCAGCGCAGGTCAACTCGGAGCTCGGGACACTCGAGCCTCGGCTCGCCCAGGCCATCGTGAGCGCAGCCGACGAGGTGCTGTCCGGCGGCCACGACGGCGAGTTTCCGCTCGTGGTCTTTCAGACCGGCAGCGGCACCCAGACCAACATGAACGTGAACGAAGTGCTGGCCAACCGCGCGAGCGAGCTCCTGGGTGGCGAGCGCGGAGAGCGTCGACTGGTGCATCCGAACGACCACGTGAACCTCGGCCAATCGTCGAATGACACCTTTCCGACCGCCATGTCGCTCGCTGCGATCACCGCGCTGCGCACGCGCGTCACCCCGGCAGTACGCGCATTGGAAAGCGCTCTACGCGAAAAATCCGAGCAATTCCGAGACGTCATAAAAATCGGCCGCACGCATTTGATGGACGCAACCCCGCTCACGCTCGGCCAAGAAGTGAGCGGCTGGGCGCAGCAACTCGCCCACGGCCTGGCGCACCTCGAAAGCAGCGAGCCGCACCTCGCGGAGCTCGCCATCGGCGGCACCGCGGTGGGCACCGGACTCAATGCCCCCCCGGGCTTTGCCGAAAAAATGGCGAGCACCCTGGCGACACTCAGCGGCCATCCGCTGCGCTCCGCGCCCAACAAGTTCGAAGCGCTCGCCGCGCACGACGCGCTGGTCTTCAGCCACGGTGCGCTGAAAACCCTGGCTGCCTCGCTCACCAAGATCGCAAACGACGTCCGCTGGCTCGGCTCTGGCCCGCGCTCGGGGCTCGGCGAACTCTCGCTGCCCGAAAACGAACCCGGCAGCTCGATCATGCCCGGCAAAGTGAACCCCACCCAATGCGAAGCGCTGCTCATGGTCTGCGCGCGCGTCTTCGGCAACGACGTCACCGTGAACTTCGCCGGCGCCACCGGCAACTTCGAGCTCAACGTCAACAAGCCCGTGATCATCCAGGCCTTCCTGGAGAGCGCCGAGCTACTCGCGGACGCCATGGACAGCTTTCGCCGCCACTGCGTCGTCGGCATCGAACCAAATCGCGAGCGCATTGCCCAGCTACTCGAGCGCTCACTCATGCTCGTGACCGCGCTCACGCCCCACATCGGCTACGAAGCCTCCGCGCGCATCGCCCGCAAAGCGCACCTCGAAGGCACCACACTGCGCGAAGCCGCGCTCGCGCTCGGCCTGGTCTCAGCCGAAGACTTCGAACGCTGGGTGCGCCCTGAAGCCATGCTCGGTTGAGCGCTCGATTTTGAGCGCGAATCTGCTGCCGCCGAGGATGCGCCCAAAACATGCCGTCGAGATGCGCCCAAACACACCGTCGAAGATGCGCCCAAACACACCGTCGAAGATGCGCCCAAACACACCGTCAAAGATGCGCCCAAACACACCGTCAAAGATGCGCCCAAACACGACCGCTCGGCGCCCCTTGCGTAGCGACGAACATCTCTTTTCTGGAAATGCCGTTGGGGTGGGGCCCTCGTTGTTTACGTGCGCGACACGCGTCGGTTGACCCCAACGGGCAACCCAGCCCGCGCAGGTCGGACCAGCAGCCGCGCCTGGCCGTCGTATAGATTTTTTGCCGCTGGACCGCTGCCGAACCTGCCGATGCGAACATCACCGCAGAGCTCCTTCCCTGGCGTCGCCCTCATCGGCGCGCCCTCTGCGCATTTCAACCGTCGATGGTCCGCATCCCCCCGCTTCACCGATTTCAACGCCACATTTCGCGTACCGCTCCGTGGCGTCGCTTCGCGTCACCGCGATACTCTGCGCATTTCAACCGTCGATGACCCGCCGCATCGGCGTGAAGACGGGGTTCGCTTTTTGCGACGTGAATCGCGCCATCGAAACCGCGCTCGCTGCGCGGACCACCTGGGCGGCGCGCGGTTCACAGACCTCAACGCCAACATTTTGCGTGCGGCTCGCTGGCGTTGCTCCAAATCAGCGCGACCCTCTGCGCATCTCAACGACCGAGGATGCGCCGCATCCCCCCGCTTCACCGATTTCAACGCCATATGTCCCGTACCGCTCCCTGGCGTCGCTCCGCGTCACCGCGATACTCGGCGCATTTCAACCCTCGAAGAGGCGCCGCATCCCGCCGCTTCATGATTTCAACGCCATATTTCGCGTACCGCTCCTGGCGTCGCTCCACGTCACCGCGATACTCGGCGCATTTCAACCCTCGAAGAGGCGCCGTATCCCGCCGTTTCACCGATCTCAGCGCCATAATTCGCGTACCGCTCCGTGGCGTCGCTCCGCATCACCGCGATATTCGGCGCATTTCAACCCTCGAAGAGGCGCCGCATCCCGCCGTTTCACCGATCTCAGCGCCATATGTGCCGTACCGCTCCCTGGCGTCGCCACCGCGTCACCGCGATACTCGGCGCATTTCAACCCTCGAAGAGGCGCCGCATCCCGCCGCTTCACCGATTTCAACGCCACCTCTCGCCTGCCGCTCGGCTTCACGCCGATCGCGCTCACGTTGACGTTTCATGTACGCGCCCCCAAAGTCCTGTTCGGCGGCCAGCGCGTTGTGAGCCCGGCAGCGGAGGCCGAGATTCCGAAGCACGTGCTCCCCCCCAATAGCAAAAGGCTGCAGATGGTGAACTTCGAGGTGATGCGCCTCACCGCAGCGCACACCGCGCTCATCGATATAGGCGCAACGCCCGCCGTCACGCTCATACACCGCGCGCCGAATCCGTGCCGGAATATACCGACTGCCCTGATGACGCTTTCGCGATGCTTCCACTGATGCAACCCGATGCTCCACCGAGCCGCGCGATTCGGTAGCTTCTTTCGAACCGAAGCGTTTCTTCTCGAGCGATTCGATCAGCAGACGCAGCGCGCGCAGGTGTAATTCCCCAAGACTCACTTTGGTTGAGTCATGCGAGAGCAATGCCCGCGCGCGCTCCACGAGTTCCGCGTGTTCTTCCGTGGTCGTGAATTGCATGAAGTAGAGCTGCACGGCATCGGACCACGGCGCGCCAGCGTTCTCCCGCCGCGCCAGCGCGGTGCCGTCGCCCCCATCTCGATCCCACACGCTGCTCTCGCGCCCTGGTCGACCCGAGAGATCCATGCCTTCTGCGACTGCGATTTGGGTCGTTTCGCCCATGGCTAACAAGTCGTCCGCTTCGCACGCCACGCTGCTCTCGCGCCCTGGTGGACTCGAGAGATCCATTCCTTCTGCGACTGCGACTTGGGTCGTTTTGCCCATGGCTAGTAAGTCGTCCGCTTCGCACGGCACGCTTTGGCGCCGCGCCAGCGCGGTGCTCTCGCCCCCACATCGATCCGACCGGTCGATCCTCCGCGCGTCCGCCGTCTCGACCGCATCGCCAGCGCCCTCCGGGTTAGGTCCACCGTCGAAGGAAGGTTTCCGAGAGGGCAGCTCTCGAACCGGTGGGCACAGCGATTCGATGAACTCGGCCCAGGTCGGGTTGGGCTGCGAGGGAGTGAGCGCACCCAAGGGTTCCACTCGATCCGGCACAGGCGGAAGCGGGGCCACACGGCGTATCAATTTGGAAATCTCCTTCTTAGTGCGGAACTTGGCGAGAGAAAGTAGCTTGAGATGATTTTCGTCGCTCAAGTGCGGGCCCAGCATGAGCAGGCCGGTCAGGTGGATTTCACCAGCACTCACGGCCAGCAGAATGGCCGGGAACCGGCGCGCGAGCTTGGCGGCGCTCGACCGACGTGCGGCTGCGTCTTCCGAAAAGCGGAGTTCGTAGATGCAATAAGTGTAGAGGCTGCTGCAGGCTCGTTGGCGGTGCAGCCCGCGCGCTTCCACTTCTGCCAGATGATCGAGTAGCGCGGCGAGCAGCTGATTCGCCTTTCCAGCCAGATCCTGCGTGCGAGTGAGCAACTCGCTGTCCGACAAGTGGGCGAGACGCGCACTGGCACCTCGGGCGAGCAGCGTGACGCAGTCGGCGCCGATATCGTCGTAACCGCTTTCGGAACGCTCAGGGTGCTGGCTCCCCGAGCCGATTTGGGCAGTGCTTTCCAGTTGTAGAGGTGTTGCGTGCGCAATCATGAGAGCACGTTACACCAGCGATTTTTGAGCTCACGAAGAGGCCTTTGTCGCTCTCTCCAGCCGCAAAATGACTTTTCGCTCGCGTTGACCGCGAAAGCGCAAACACGCCGTGCACGTGCGCGCTATGCGCCACTTTTTCGCGCGACGAGGCCGCACTGGCGCTCTGTGCCGAAAATCCCGTCAAGAAAATTCGACGGTTCAGACCGGGTACATAGGTGACAAATTGGACCGGCCCCAAAACGTCACCTATGAAGCCACTTGCGCCGACCGGTGCAGTGCGACGCGACACCAGCGTCGCGACACCAGCGACGCGCGGCGACATTAGCGCGACATTAGCGACGCGACATTAGCGACGCGACATTAGCGACGCGACACCAGCGACGCGACACCAGCGACGCGCGGCGACACCAGCGACGCGACACCAGCGACGCGCGGCGACATTGGCACCGCCACACCAGCGCCGTGGCGCAAGCGACAAGCAAGACGGAGCATGAACCATGCTGTGCGCTCACCACGAGCGGCGCAACGGGTGAACGTCGCGCGTGCTCGAGCTCGATAACCACACGTCAATGATTCATGCCGTCGGCGTTCTCGAAAGTCGAAAACCAACCAGACGGGCTGGCGCGGCCGCTGCCGCGTTACCTGACCCCCCTCGTTGCCCAACGTCGCCCTTCGCGATCATCGCGCACGTACCATCGAGGCCAGCAAAATCCTCCGTCGAACCCGGACCCCTCTGCTCCTGAAAACCGCGCTCCCGCTGCCGAGTTCGACGTGCTTCAATCGGTTCTCCGCGACTCCTGCTCCCGAGTCGGCGCTGCTTCCTAGTTCACGCTCGAGTCCGGCGCCCTCCTCGCTCCCGCTGCGGAGTTCGACGTGCTTCCACCGTTCTCGCTCCGAAGCCAATTCGCTCCGCGGCTCCCGCTGCCGCGTTCGCGCTGCTTTCCTAGTTCACGCTCGAGTCCGCCGCGCGCCTCGCTCCCGCTCCCGAGCCCGACGTGCTTCCCTCGCTCCCGCTCCCGAGCCCGACGTGCTTCCTTCGCTCCCGCTCCCCAACTCCTGCTGCAATCTAACCCGCTCCCCGACCCACTCCCGAGCCCCCGGTCCTCCCCCACTCCACTCCCCAAGTCGCGCTCCCCCTACCGCCGCTTCCGCGTGACCACCCAACTTGCTACCGCAACTGTCAGCGCGACCAGGAAGGTCATCAACGCCCAGCCGGGCCGCGCTACGCCCGCGCCATTGCGCTGGAGCAGGACTTCGAACAGCGACACGAACAGCGCGCCGATCCCATAGGCCGAGGCGCTGTACAGCACGGTCCCGCGCAGGCGGCCGCCCATCTCCACCGCGCGAGGGGTGCTCGGCCAGACTTCGCGCGTCAAATAGCGAATCCACACGATGACGGGCGTGATCGCTGCGCCGACCGCCCCGACCGGTAAGAGCACCGTCTCGGACGCGGTCAAATCAGCGCCGCGCAATTGGCGGATGAACGCGCCGACCGCGACCACGACGTTGACCACGAGCCACAAGAACCCGAGGCCCGTGAAGAACAACAGCGCCGGCCGGGCCAAGCGTGCGGAGTTCGCCCCGCGCTCCACCGCGACCGTCGGCTTGCTGATCCCCGGCTGCGAGACCACGGTTTTTCCCGACACATCGACGGTCGCCTTGGCGTTTGCCAACACCGGCAGCACCGCGCGTTCCGGATCGAAGGCGGCCAGCGCGGAGTCGAGCTCGGCCATGGTCTGGAAGCGCTCTCGCGGCTCCTTGGCCATGGCGTGCTGCATCACCAGCTCGAGCTCGATCGGAATCGACGGCTCGAGCGAGCTCGGTCGCGGTGGTTCCTGCACCAGCGCCGCGGTGAGCGTGGCCATCGGGTCCAAGCCTTCAAATGGCTTTCGACCGGTGAGCGCGCGATACAAAATCGCACCTACCGCGTACACGTCCGCGCGCGCATCCACGCGGTCGCCGCGCGCTTGCTCAGGCGCCATGTAGTCCGGTGTGCCCATGACCATGCCGGTCTTGGTCAGGTTCGACTCTTGGGTCGACAGCTTGGAGATCCCGAAATCGAGCACCTTCACTCCGCCGTGCTCCCCGCCCAGCAAAAACACGTTTTCGGGCTTCACGTCGCGGTGCACGATGCCCTGCTCGTGCGCGCGCGAAAGCGCCCGGCACACCTGGCGCACAATCGGAATCACCACCGAAGTGCCCAATTTCCCCGAGCGATCCAAGAAATCGCCGAGCTGCTCGCCCTCCAGCAACTCCGCGACGATGTACGGCCGCCCGTCGGGCGCGGTGTTCACGTCGAACACCGAGATCACGTTCGGGTGCGAGAGCCCACTGGCGGCCTCCGCCTCGCGCTGAAAGCGCGTCACCACCTCGGGCTGGCGAGCCAGCTCCTGGTGCAGCATCTTGATGGCGAAGCGCTTGTTCGGCAGCCGAGCGTGACGCGCCTCGTACACGCGCCCCATCCCGCCTTCGCCGATCACGCGCAGCACCTCGTACGTGCCCGAGAGCAGCTGCCCCACGACCGGATCGCCATCGTCCGGCAACGCGTCCTCGAGCGGCGTCGCGTCGCGCGGACAAACCTTGAAATCGGCTGGATAGCGCCCGTTACAGACCGGGCACTGCCGAGTATTCGCCAACGTCAGCGGTCCCGAAGGGCTCTCCCCCGAGAGCGAGCCCGGCCGAGTGGGCAAGGCTTTCGACGAAGAACTCGGCTCCGACATGCCGAATCATCGTAGCGCCCCGAGGCTTCGCCGCCTACACGCCACCGCGGCATCCCGCCACGAC
>DASZQI010000066.1:0-80927 GCA_035549735.1 Polyangiaceae bacterium
CCTGGGACGAGCAAAGTTGATTCACGCATTTCGCTTCGCGCTTTCCCCCTCATCCCTCATCCCTCATCCCTCATCCCTCATCCCTCATCCCTCATCCCTCATCCCTCATCCCTCATCCCTCATCCCAACAAGCTTGCGCCCCCTCACTCCTCTCACCTTCGCCGTCGCCGCCCTCCTCTCCCTCGCCTGCACGACCCAGCGCGGCACCATCGGTGCACTCCTCGCGCAGCGCGACGATCACACCCTCGTGGTCCGCGAGGTTCCCGAAGGGTTGGCGGCGGCCAAGGCTGGCCTCGAGCCGGGCGACGAGCTACTTCTGATCGACGGGCGCGACGTGCGCGCGATGACCCCCGCCGCCGTGCACCGAGTGCTTTCGGGCGAAGTAGGCCAACCCGTGAAATTGACTCTGGTTCGCGGCGATCGCGTGCTGCGAGTAACGGTCGTGCGGACACCAGCCGAACCCGAAAAGCCGGTGAAAAGCCCCGGCTAGCGGCGGCCCGCCCCCGCCATCTTGCCGCGGTTTACTCAAAAACGGCGCAAATTGGCCGCAGATTTTCGGGCTTTCTTCGGGCTTTCCCGGCTGACTTTTCGTGCTAGCTTCCGCGCCCTGGTCGGGGCCAGGCCCCGTTTATTTCGACTTCTTTTTGAGGGCCCGATAGCGCCCAGCCGATGGAGCACCGATGAGCAGCTACCTCTTCACGTCCGAGTCCGTTACCGAAGGTCACCCCGACAAGATCTGCGACGCCGTCTCGGACGCAGTGCTGGACGCGGCTCTGGCTGGAGACAAGACGAGCCGCGTGGCTTGCGAGACCCTGTGCAAGACCGGGTTCGTCGTGGTCGCCGGTGAAATCACCACCAAAACGAACATCGACTTCGGCAAGATCGCGCGCGGCGTGATCAAGGACATCGGTTACACCGACTCCTCGATGGGCTTCGACTACGAGACTTGCGGCATCCTCACCGCCATCGAGCCGCAGTCGGCCGACATCTCGCAAGGCGTGACCGAGGGCGAGGGCTTGTTCAAGGAGCAGGGCGCCGGCGATCAGGGCCTCATGTTCGGCTACGCCTGCGACGAGACGCCCGAGCTCATGCCCGCGCCGATCATGTACGCCCACGCGCTGACCAGGCAGCTGGCGGCCGTGCGCAAGAGCAAGAAGGTCAATTTCCTTCGTCCCGACGGCAAGAGCCAGGTCACCCTGGAATACGAAAACGGCAAGCCGAAGCGCATCGAGACGGTGGTCGTCTCCACCCAGCACTCGCCCGAGGTGAAGTACAAGCAGCTCAAGGACGCGGTCATGGACCTGGTCGTGAAGAAGTCGCTGCCCGCGAGCCTGCTCGACAAGAAGACCAAGTTCTTCATCAACCCCACCGGGCGCTTCGTGATCGGTGGACCGTTCGGCGACGCCGGGCTCACCGGGCGCAAGATCATCGTGGACAGCTACGGCGGCATGGGCCGGCACGGCGGCGGCGCGTTCAGCGGGAAAGACCCGTCGAAGGTGGATCGCTCGGCCTGCTACTACGCCCGCTACGTGGCCAAGAACATCGTGGCCTCCGGCGCGGCAACCCGCTGCGAAGTTCAGGTCGCCTACGCGATCGGCGTGGCCGAGCCCACCGGCGTGTACGTCCACACGTTCGGCACCGGCAAGGTCGATGACGAGAAGCTCGCGGCTTACGTGATGAAGAACTTCGATATGCGTCCGCGCGCGCTGATCCAGGAGCTCAACTTGCTCCGCCCGATCTACCGCCCCACCTCGTCCTACGGTCACTTCGGCCGCGACGAGTTCAGCTGGGAAAAGACCGATCGGGCCGCGCAAATCGCGCACGACCTCTTGGGCTCGCCGCTCAAGGGCAAAGCGAATGGCAGCAGCAAGCCGAACGGCAGCGGCAAGCCGGAGAAGTCCCGCCGTGGTGGCCGCGCCGCGGCCGCTGAAGCGTGAGATCGCGCACGGCGTGAGAGTGATGGCCCGGGGCGTTCGTCCCGGGCCGCGCTGCCGCCGACTGCGTTCGCTCGACCCGACCGCTCCGCGCGGGTCGCACTAACTAGAAACGCGGTTTCGACCGCCGGCCTTCGCCTGGTAGAGCTTCTCGTCGGCGCGCTCGTACAGGCGCTCCGCCTCTTCCTCGTTGCCCTGAGCGCGCTCGGCGACGCCGAGGCTGACCGTGACCGGGAAGGTGTTGCCCTCGAAGCTGAAGTGGTGGCCCGCCACGCGCGCGCGAATCTTTTCGGCGTGCTCGACCGCGGTGCGCAACCGGGATCCCTCCCACAGCACGGCGAACTCCTCGCCCCCGATGCGTCCGAAGATCTGATCCGGGAACAGGGTTTCGTTCACGACCTTGGCCAGCTCACACAGCACCTGATCGCCAGCGGTGTGGCCGTGCGTGTCGTTGATGCGCTTGAAGTGATCGAGGTCGAACACGATCAGAGAAAGTGGCTTGGGAGAAGTGCGCGTGGTGAATACGGCCAAGCGCAAGCTCTCCTCGAAATGGCGCTTGTTGTAGACGCCCGTGAGCGCGTCGAATCGCATCAGGCGCTGGATCTCCTCGTGGTAGGCGCCTTCGATGTTGCCGCCCGCCATGTACTTCAGCAGCGCCTTACCGATGCCGATTCGATCGCCATCCTTCAGCACCGCGTCGCGCACACGCGCACCGTTCAGGTAGGTGCCGTTGGTCGACGCCAGATCAATCAGGCGGTGCGCCTGGCCGGTCCATTCGATGCGAGCGTGGCGACGGCTGACCGAGTCGGCATCCAGAATGAGCTGACACGCCGAGCCGCGACCGATGTCGACTGGAGTTTCGGCGAGCACGCTGCGTGTGCCAAGCCGCGGGCCAGAGAGCACGATGAGCAGGGCTTGCTGTTGCGCAGCCGTACGGATCAGGCTGCTCATGTCCCGCGAGATCGTGACCTCCAGGGTCGATTCGAGATACTCGTCGTCCGGCAAGATAGGTGGATGTCTGCGCTTACCCTGGGGGGTTTCCCGCGCCCACTCCCGAGATTCTAGCAGAACGCTTTCGCAGCAGGCTGCCAGGTTCCATGGGAGTTTGGTTGTGGGGAAGCGCCGTATGTGGGCCCACTCGAGAAACCACTGAACGACCGCGCGGCAGCCCGACTTAAACGAAATGCACCGCTTTTACGATGGAAAGGCCCGCGAAGACCGCCGCGTCGCTCGGCTCACCGGTCTAATGAGCCACGCACACTGTGCCGACTCTACCTACACCTCAGTCAGATGTCGTAGTAGAGCGCGAACTCGTACGGCGTCGGCCGCAGCCGCATCTGCTGCACCTCGTTCTCGCGCTTGTAGTCGAGCCACATCTCGATCAAGTCGCGCGTGAACACGTCACCGCGCAGCAGAAATTCGTGATCGTGCTCCAGCGCGTCGAGCGCTTGGTCGAGCGACGCCGGCATGCGCGGCACGTCCTTCAGCTCCTCGGGCGAAAGCGAGTAGATGTCCTTCTCGAGCGGGTCGCCGGGATGGATCTTGTTCTGGATGCCGTCCAGGCCGGCCATCAACATGGCCACGAAGCCCAGGTACGGGTTGCACGTTGGGTCGGGGAACCGGAGCTCGAGCCGGCGCGATTTGGGCGATGGCGAATAGGTCGAAATCCGGATCGCGGCCGAACGGTTGCGGTTCGAATAGGCCAGGTTCACGGGTGCTTCGAAGCCCGGAACCAGGCGGCGATAGCTGTTGGTCGTCCCGTTCGTGATCGCGGCCAGCGCGTGCGCGTGCCGCAGAATGCCGCCGATGTAATAGAGCGCCATGTCGCTCAGGCCGGCATAGCCGTCGCCCGCGAACAGCGGCTTGCCTTCCTTCCACAACGACTGGTGACAGTGCATGCCGTTACCGTTGTCGCCGAACATCGGCTTGGGCATGAACGTGGCCGTCTTGCCGTTGCGGTAGGCGCAGTTCTTGACGATGTGTTTGAACCACATCAGCTTGTCCGCCATCTTGGTCAAGCTGTCGAAGCGCATGTCGATCTCGCCCTGACCGGCCGTCGCGACTTCGTGGTGGCTGACTTCGACCTCGATGCCCACCTTGGCCATCTCCAGGCAGATCTCGGTCCGCAGATCTTGCTGGGTATCCTGCGGAGGAACCGGAAAGTAGCCTTCCTTGTGGCGAATCTTGTGGGCCAGGTTGGGCGCTTCGTCGCGCCCGCTGTTCCATTCGGCCTCGTTCGAGTCGATCGAATAGAAAGCCTCGTTCTTGCCGGCGTGAAAACGGACGTCGTCGAAGATGAAAAACTCTGCTTCCGGACCGAAGTACACGGTGTCGGCGATGCCGGTCGACTTCAGGTACGCCTCCGCCTTACGCGCCACGTAGCGCGGGTCGCGCGAGTAGCTCTGACGCGTAATGGTGTCCTGAATCGTGCAGATCAGCGACAGCGTCGGGTGCTTGTAGAACGGCTCGATCACGGCCGTCGACGGGTCCGGAATCAGCAGCATGTCGCTCTGATTGATGGGCTGAAAACCACGAATCGACGATCCGTCGAAGCCAAAGCCTTCGTCGAACGACTCCACGGTCAGGCGGTGGAACGGCACGGACGTGTGCTGCCACTTGCCGATCAGGTCGACGAACTTCAAGTCGACCATGACCGCCTCGTTCGACTTGCCGAGCTCGATCGCTTGCTTGGGGTCCATGCTCTGTCTCCTCCGCGCCGCTGCGCGCCATACCGGATGTCATCCGCCGGGATCGAACGAGGGCGAATCCAGACCGATGCGCCGCTCGCCCCTTCGGACCGGCCGCGCGCGAGCATAGGTGAGCTCAGCGCGCAGCGGAACCAGGGACGAACGAGCGGATGCTCTGTTCGTGGGGGCGGCACGGGCCGCCCCCTCTTCCGAAGTCACGAGCTTCTCGACCCTCGCAGGAGGAACTTCGGAAGAGACTCCCCCACGCGGTCGCTTTGCGCATCGAGGCCAGCCTAACCTGGGCTTCGAGGCAAGCCTGAACGCTCAGATCGCTTCTTCGGCGCGCTCACCGGTGCGGATACGAACGGCTTCGTCGACGGGGACGACAAAGATCTTGCCATCGCCGATTCGGCCGGTCTTGGCGCTCTTCTCGATCGCGTCGATGACCTGGTGGACCATCTGATCGGGCACCACGATCTCGAGTTTGACCTTCGGGACGAAATCCACGACGTAGGCGGAGCCGCGGTAGACTTCCTTTTTCCCGCCAGTTCGGCCGAAGCCCTTCACTTCCGTCACGGTCATGCCCTGGATGCCCACCTCCGACAGCGCATCCTTGACCTCGTCCAGCTTAAACGGCTTGATGATCGCCTCGACCTTCTTCATGTCGCTCTCTCCATTGTTCGGGGGTGTGACCCCGCAGGTCGCCCTCTCTCCGAGGAGGTTGGGGGACCAATCGATTGAGCGCCCTTCCGGGGGGCGCCCTAGCCGAGTAGCGGTCTCGACGTTTCGGCAGTGTTTCGGGAGCAAGTCTCGCAACACGAAATGACACGTGGCCGCTCGTGGAGCGTCGAAGCGCGCGTCGCGAGGGCGATTATCCGTTGATATCCAAGCGCTTACCACAGACCGTCTAGCCGACCGCAAAAGTAGGGTCCGGAGCGTTCCCGCCAGGGCGCTGGCCAGGGAGCCCAGCTGACCGGCCAATTATCTAATGTCGACGGAATCTCCGGAGATTCCTCCAAAGGAGGCGCTGTGTCTGTTCGATCGGAAGCGTGCACCAATATAGTGCCCGGCAGCCCGCGTTCGGAATGGCCTCGACCAACACCTCCAAAGTCCCGCTCGGAACCGTGCTCGAGGGGAAGTTCCGCATCACGCGTGAGATCGGCCGCGGCGGCATGGCTGCGGTGTACGAGGCGGAGAACATCGACATCGGCAAGCGCGTCGCGGTGAAGCTGCTGGCGGCCGAGCTCATCACCTCGCGCGTAGTGCGCGAGCGCTTCATCCGCGAGGCGCGCGCGTCGGCGGCCATCCGCAGCCCGTACATCTGCGACGTCTACGACTCGGGCATGTACGACGAGCGGCCGTTCTTGGTGATGGAGCTGCTCGAGGGCGAAAGCCTGTACGACATGATGACGCGCGTGCGTCAGATCGACGTGCAAACCACGCTGCGTATCATCACGCACAGCGCGCGCGGGCTGACCAAGGCGCACGAATCCAATGTCGTTCACCGCGATCTGAAGCCCGAGAACATCTTCCTCACCAAAGACGAGGAAGGGCACCTGCTCGCCAAGGTGCTCGACTTCGGTCTAGCCAAGTTTTACGAGCCTACCGCGGCCGACGCCCAATCGGTGCGCCTGACCCGCGAGGGCGCGCTGTTCGGAACGCCCGCGTACATGAGCCCGGAGCAGGCAAAAGGCCAGGGCGAGGTCGATCATCGCGCTGATTTGTGGGCGCTCGGCTGCATCGTGTACGAGTGCTTGACCGGCCAAACCGTGTGGAACGTCGAGCAAGGCGTGGCCATGATCTTGGCGCAGATCGCCAACTCACCGCTGCCCTCACCGGCCAAGCTGCGACCCGACCTGCCCCGCACGTTCCAGCGTTGGTTCGAGCGCGCGCTCGATCGCGAGCCCAGCAAACGCTTTCAGACCGCCAAGGAGTTCGCTGATAGCCTGGCCGAAGCGCTGTATCCGAAAGAGGGCGATCTGCGCGCGCCTGCCTTCAGCAGCGACGCCGGTGCGGGCCCCGATTTCCTCAACGCCGACACCGTTCGCGAGGAGTCGCCGCTGCTGCGCGGCGGTGGCGATCCCAACGACGACTCGCACTCGCAGGACCTGACGAGCAGCCCGCCGCCCGGCGCGCGCGAGCCGATGGTGCTGTCGACCGAACCTCCGGCAGTGAAGAGCGGCAGCTTGCGGGCGGTGTCGGTGCTGATGGTGCTCGCGGCGCTCGCGCTCGGAGGCTACGCCACCTGGCTGTACGTGCTGCATCCGCCCGGAAAACCCGCGACGAAGCCGCCTACTTTCGCCGCGCGACCCGCGACCAGCGTTCACCCGAAACGGCCGGCACCGAAGCCGGAGCCGGTGATGACCGACGTGGAGAGCGAGCCGTACGCGAAAAAGATCGCCGAAGCGCAGGAGCTCATGCGCAGCGACCCAGCGCGCGCGATCGAAACCTTCCGCGCGGCATTTCAAGACGGCAGCATGCCCGCTGCGCGCTCGCTGCTTTCGCACGCCACCATCGCGGTCGAAGAGAAGAGCAAGTGCCGGGTGACGGGCATTTCGCGCCCGAGGCCGTTTCAAATCGACGTGCCGGTGTCTCGTCCGAGCATCGTGGTGACCGCGAAGGGGCCGGTCGTCGCGTGGGTCGACAACCACCAAGATCCGCGCCGGCGCCAGGTGTTCAGCGTGCTGCTCGACTCCGCCTTACGGCGCATCTCGCTGCCCATCGACGTCACGCCGGAAGGCACGAGCGTTCGGCAATTCGAGCTCGTGCCCACCGGGGAACACCTGGCGCTCCTTTACTGGGAGGACGGCGGAAAAGAGCCCGGCGTCTACGCGCGCATGCTCGACCTCGAGGGCAAGATCGAGACCGGCCTGCGCAAGCTCTCCTCGGGTCGAAAAGGTGATTACTATCCAGCCCTTGCGTTGATGCCGGGCGGCGATTTCTGGGCGGTGTGGGAGGAGGAAATCGAGGGCAACGTGAGCGACCTGGTCGCGCGACGCCTCGGTCCGGATCTCGAACCCAAATCGAACGCGGTGCGGCTCACCGCATTTCGACCCCCCTCGGGACCGGCGCGCCAACCGCGAACGCCGAGCGCCGTGATCGACCGCAATCAGCTGATCGTCGCCTTCGCCAAGGATCTGGGTGGCCAGCGTATCCAGGTGATGCTGCAAACCATTCCGCTCGACGATCCCGCGCTTCAAACTGGCATCGCGTTCAAGGTCGGCAAGGGCGTGCGTCCGCCGCGCAAGAACGACGAGGTACTGGGCACCATGAAGTCGGTGAGCCCAGCCAGCAGCCGGAACGCGCAGCCGCGGCTCACTTGCCACGAAGCCGGTTGCTTCGTGGCGTGGGACGACGAAAAAGCGGGCGCGCTGATGGCGTTCGTCGACCGCGAGCGCGGGCCGCTCTGGCACCGCGAGTTCGGTAACAAAGGCGCGAGCCCGGCCTTGGCGCAGGACGAGCGCGGTCTGGTCGTGGCTTGGTTCGAGGGGGCGCGGCTGAAGCTTGCTCCGATCGCGCGCGATGGCATCGGCACGGCCAGCCTGATCAGCCGCGTGAGCGGGATCCAGCCGCCCCCCGACGTCGCGCGCGGAAGCAAACCCGGCGAGTGGTACGTGGCCTTCCGCGACTTCGAGTCGGCGCACCACGAGGTGTTCGCGCTGCGAGCGGAGTGCCCGTAATGAAAGGCGCCCCCGCTCCGCTGCCGATGCCTCAGTTGCTATCGATCCCCGGCAGAGCGGGCCTGCGACGTCATCCGGTGGAGACGCCGCGCACGCTGCTGCTGCCGATCGAAGTGAGTGATGGCACCGAGCTCTGGGACGCGGTCGAGGGTTCGCGCTGGCATCTCGAGCGCTGGCTGCCGTGGGTGCCGTTCAACAGCACCCGTGACGCGAGCCTGCGCTACGCCGAGGCGTGCGCCCTCGACTGGGACGCGGGGCGCGCGGTGCGCTTCGCCATCCGCGATCGCAAGACACGGGAGCTCTTGGGCGTGGTCGGCCTCGATTCGTGCGTGCACCTGCACCGCGCGTGCGAGCTCGGCTACTGGCTGCGGCGTGAAGTGACCGGTCGCGGCTTGATGACCGAGGCGGCGCAAGCCGCCGTGGACTTCGCGTTCAGCAGCATGGGCGTGCACCGCATTCGCTGCGCGGCGGCCACCGACAACGTGGCGAGCTTGCGCGTGATTTCGCGGCTCGGCTTCCGCTTCGAGGGCATCGCGCGACAGGCGGAGCTGGTCGGTTCGCGCTGGCTCGATCACGCGCTGTTTGCGCGCCTCGCGAGCGACGAGTAGCAGCGCCTGAGGCCGGCCGCCTTGAAGCGAGGGCGACCGCGACGCTAACCTTCGGACATTGAAGTCCAAAGCGAAGCTGCCGCTGCTCGCGCTCGCGCCCGCCGTCGTGGTGGTGGTGGGCATCGCCGCGGCCGTGGTGATCGCGGCGTTCGGCACGGCTTACCTGCGCCAGCAGAGCGACCAGTCGGCCCAGCTGAAGAGCCGCGTGCTCGCGCTCACCTTGGCTGCGCGCCTGAGCGCCACGCCCGAGGAGGACCGCCCGGAGTTGATGGAGCGGGCGGCGCAGCGTTCCGGAGCAGAGCTCCTGTTGGTCGACCAAAACGGAACCATCGCCGTGGACGCGACCTCCGGTGCGCCGAAGCAGGAGCGCATCGTCGAGCTCTTGGTCGAAGGCGATGGCGAGCTTCGCACACCGCTCGGCAAATCGCGCTTCTGCTCGGCCGCGCTGGCCGCGCCGAACGAGCACTTGTCGCTGCTGGCCCTGGTCAGCGCTCCCGAGACGCCCTTCGCAACCGGCTCGCTGATGGCTTCGGTGGCGACGCTGACCACGCTGCTGATCGGCGTCGCCGCGTTGGTCGCGTTCGCGCTCACGCGTGATCTGGATTCGGACGTGCGCTTCGTGCGCGAGCGCATCGTCGAGATGGCGCACGAGAGCGCAGAGCCAGTCGGTAGACACATCCCGGTGCGCTCGGTGGACCAGGTCGGGCTGCTCACGAGTGCCTTCAATTTGCTGGTGGATCGCTTCACCGCGGCCGAGCGCGCGTATCGCCAGGATCTCGCGGGCGCGCTGGCCTACGATCGAGACCGCACGGCCTTCCTCGCGGCGCTGAGCCACGAGCTTCGCACACCGTTGAACGCGATCCTCGGCTTCACCGACGTGCTGCTCAGCGAGGTCGACGGGCCGCTCTCTGCGGACGCGCTCGAGAACCTGACCATCGTGCGCGGCAGCGGCCAGCATTTGCGGTCGCTGATCGACGACATCCTCGACCTCTCCGCGCTCGAGTCTGGCGAGCTGCGCCTGGACTGCCGGGTGATCGACGTGTTCCCCGTCGCCGCGGAGGTGGCACGCGAGGCAGAGGTTACGGCCCAAGCCAAGGGGCTCATCATCGACATCGGCGGCAAGCCCGCGACCGCGTATGCCGACGCGCGCCGAGTTCGCCAAATCGTGGGCAACCTGGTGGGCAACGCGGTGAAATTCACCGAACGCGGCAGCGTGCACGTGCAGGTCGATCCACGCGATGGCGGCGTGGCGATTTCGATCACCGATACCGGGCCCGGCATCGCGCCCGAAGAGCGCGAAGCCATCTTCCAGGAGTACTGGCAGTCGCTCGACGTCGAACGCAAGCGCACCGGCACCGGCTTGGGGCTCGCCATCACCCGACGTCTGGTGCAAATGCACCGAGGCTTCATCGATTTGCGCAGCCAGCTCGGACGCGGCTCGACCTTCACCGTGGTCTTGCCAGCACGACCACCGCCTCCACCGCCCAAGGCAAGCGATCCGCCGCGGCCGACGCTCACCTCGGACGCCGATCTCGGGAGCACGCCGTGAGCGCCGCGGCAACTCGACTCGGGACGCGCGTGGTCACCATCGAGCTGTGCTTCTCGCTCGGCTCCGCGGCGATGGTCGGCCTACTCACGCCCTACTTTTTGCTCCTCAGCGGCCCGCTCGCCGCGCAAGGGGCCGGCACGCTCTCCGCCGGAGTCGCGGCCGGAGGCATCGCAGGCAGCGTCTACGCGGGTTTCCGGCTCATTCGCTATCGCTACCTGCTGCGTTCGCTGGCCATGGGTTCGAGCGCGGTCGAACCTCGCGAACTGCACCATTTGAGCGAAGAGCCCACGCGCATGCTCGCTGGCTGGCTCGTGCCTTCCGCCGCGGGAATCGCGATCGCGACGCTGTTCTTGCGGCCCTCGATCGTGGATCTGACCACTGGCACCACGCTGTGTCTGGTCGGCGCGGTGATCACCGCCGCGGCCTCCCTGCCGCTGTTCGCTCTGATCCGCGCAGCGTTCCTGGCCGCGCTCGAGCTCGCGCCCCACGAAGCCATGCGCGAGGTGGTGGAAGAAGCGGAGAGGCGAGGCCGAATCGGGCAGCGTCTTTCGCGGCGCATGTTGGCCGCGGTCACGACGCCCGTGGTGTTCTTGGCCATCGGCGCGGCGCTGATCGTGAGCGCGCACGTACGCAGAGCGGACGAGCGCGACCGCGAAGAGATCGCGCGCGTGTTCGCGCGCGCCGCGCTGGACTCCGGCCCCGGCGTGGTCGCGCTCGCCGGCGTCGAGGCCGCGCTCGACGAAGGCCGCGCGCTCGGCTTCTCGGCAAGCCGCACCGACCTGCCCACCGACTACTCGGTGACGCGCGGCGACGACGGAATGGCGAGCCTGCGCGCTCCGCTCGACAGCGGCGGAGTCGAGGTGCGCTTCAGCGGCTCGACCGTGGGGTTTCTCAGCCTTTCCTCGCTGATCGTGACCCTGCTCGCCGCGGCGGTCGCCGGCACGCTGGGCGCGCGACTCGGCACGTCGCTGGCGCTCGATTTGCGCATCGCCACGCGCAACGTGCACGCGCTCGGCACCGACGTCGTGGTCAGCGGTTTGACCAGCGGCGCGC
This sequence comes from Polyangiaceae bacterium, assembly GCA_035549735.1. GTDB lineage: Bacteria > Myxococcota_A > Polyangia > Polyangiales > Polyangiaceae > PMG-095. The sequence continues at coordinate 11,512 of DASZQI010000066.1, forward strand.
GCATCGTGCGCTCCGCGCGCTATCAGGTGATCGCCAAACTGGGCCTAGCCGTCGAACGGCTGGCGCAACGCTTTCGCGTCTTTGCGAAAGCGCAGGAGCGCGCGATCGAAGCGCGCAAGGCCGCAGCGCGCATGCGCGGGCTGTTTTTCGCCAGCGTGAGCCATGATCTGAAGAGCCCGCTGAACGCTATCTTGGGCTTCACCGAACTGGTACGCAATGCCGAACAACTGACCGCGGGGCAGGCAGAAAGCCTGAACGTGATCGAGCGACGCGGGCGCGAGCTGTTGGCGCTGATCGAGACGATCCTGGACGCCGCGCGCGTCGAAGCGGGCCAGCTGAAGCTGGTTCTGGACGCGACCGACGTGGCGACGCTCATGAACGAGGCGACGGCCAGGGGCCGCGATCTCGCGGCCGACTACGAGAAGCCGGTGGTGATCGAGACCGTGGGCGAAATTCCACCGCTTCGCGTGGATCAGGTGCGCATGCCGCGCGCCATCGCCACGCTGGTGGCGCACGCGCTGCGCACCACCGAGGCACCCACGGTGCGCCTCACGGCGAGCACCGAAGACGGGTACTTGGTGCGAATGGAGGTCGAGCTCCGCAGCGCGGATTTCAGCGCGTCGCGCTTGGAGTCGATGCTCGACCCCAACCGCGACCCTGGCATCAGCGAGCACCGAGGCCTGGCGCTGGGGCTGCGCCTGGCACGCGCGATCACCGAACTGCATGGCGGCAAGGTGCAGGTTTCTCGCAAGGCGGTCGGCGGCGCCCTGTCGGTGCTCTTGCCCTTTCGTGCCCCGCCGCTGGAGCAGCACAAGCAGCGCGGCGAAAAGAGCGCGTCGTGGCACCCCCGACCCACGTGATGTAGAGTCCGCCCGCGAGCTGATGCCAAAAAAGACCCGCGAAAGCAGCGAGCCGGCCCAAGAAACGCGCGTCGTCGCCCCCTTGGCGCAAAGCGAGGAGGAGCGCTTCGATCGTATCTTTCGCCCCACTACGCTCTCCGACTTCATCGGGCAGGAGAACCACAAGGAGAACCTCAGGGTCTACGTGCAGGCGGCACGCAAACGCCGCGAGCCGCTCGACCATATTCTCTTGTGCGGACCGCCTGGCCTCGGCAAGACCACGCTCGCCAACATCCTGGCCCACGAAATGGGCGTAAAGCTGTATGTGACCAGCGGCCCCGTGATCGAGCACAAGGGGATGCTCACCGGCATCCTCACTCGACTCGAGCGCGGTGACATCCTGTTCATCGACGAGATTCATCGCTTGAGCGCGGCGGTCGAGGAGTTTTTGTATCCGGCTATCGAGGACTTTCGCATCGACGTGGCGACCGGAGACGGCGCGTTCTCGGAGAGCATTGCGCTCGACATCCGACCCTTCACCTTGATCGGCGCCACCACCCGGACCGGCCTCCTCACCAAGCCCTTGCAGGAGCGCTTCGGCGTGACGATTCGCCTGGATTTCTACCCGGTCGAGGAGATCGAGCGCATCGCTTTGCGCAGCGCGAAGTTGCTCGGTATCGAGTGCGATCGCGCAGGGGCAAGAGAGCTTGCGACCCGTTCTCGCGGCACTCCGCGCGTCGTCAACCGCTTGATCCGCCGCGTTCGGGATTTCGCGGAGGTGCAGGGCGGCGGCCACATCGATCGCCAAATCGTCGAGCTTACCTGCGAGCGGCTCGGCGTGGACGCAGCGGGCCTGGACGAAATGGATCGGCGCTTGCTCGGCGCGCTGGTGCATCACTACGAAGGCGGCCCCGTGGGCGTCGAAACGCTGGCAGCGGCCCTCGCCGAAGCGCGCGATACGGTCGAAGACGTGTACGAGCCGTATCTACTGCAGCAGGGATTCTTGGGGCGCACCCCGCGCGGGCGCGTCGCGACGCGCAAGGCCTACGAACACCTCGGCGTACCATTCCGAGGCAGCACGACCCAGGGGAACCTGTTTTGAGCGCCGCCACCGAGTACCCGGTACTGCCCGGCGCGGAGGCCTTCAGCGCGCCGGGCGCCGAGCACGCCGAAGGTCAGCGAGCAAAGTTCGGCCTGGCCTTGATCCACGGCTTTACCGGCAGTCCCGTGTCGATGCGCCCGCTCGGCGAGCTGCTCGCGGCGCGCGGTTTTCGCGTGGAAGTGCCGCGGCTACCTGGGCACGGCACACACCCACGCGACATGCAGCGCACGCGCTACCCGGACTGGCGCGCCGAGGTCGAGCGCACATTGCAGCGCCTCACAGCCGTGGCGGAGCGCGTCGTGCTGGTCGGCCTTTCCATGGGCGGCACGCTGGTGCTCGACGTCGCGTCGTCCGGAGCGCATCGCGTCGCAGGCGTGGTCTGCATCAATCCGCAACTTTTGGACCGCGAGGGCGCGCTCGTGAAATTGAGCGGCCTGATCGAACTCGTGGCGCCGCTCGCGCCCGCAGCGCTCGCCGGCCTGCGCAAAGACGACATCGCCAAACCCGGAGTGAGCGAGCACGCTTACGACTGGGTCCCGACCGCATCCGGAAACTCACTTTTGAAAGCGCTGCCGCGCGTGCGCGCTCAACTCGGCTCGCTGCGCTGCCCGTTGCTGGTCGCGCACTCCCGACAGGATCACAGCGTGCCGCCAGGGAATTCGGAAGAGCTCTTGCGCCTGGTCCCCCATGCGCAGGAGCTCGTGCTCGAGCGCTCGTACCACGTGGCCACGCTGGACTACGATCTCGAGCTGCTCGCCGCGCGCATCAGCGACTTCTGCGACGCCCTTGGCCGCGCGAACGAGTAGTCCAGCCGGGCGCGTTCGCCCGAACTGGAAAGCCCGGCGATACCAGCCGGAAACAGTCCTGGCCCGACGATCGCTACGTAGTGGACCCGAGCGACTGCCCGACCCGTTGCTTGGGGACGGGCGGGCAACGGGAAAGCTATTGGCACCCCAGGTAATTCCTGAGCACCTGGGGTGCCAGTCTAATTTCCCTCTTAAATCTCGAGGGTTAGGCGTGGCTTTGGCTCGTTCGAGCAAACCCGACTAGGCTTCGCGCCGCCGCATGAGGTACCGCGCCGTCGCCGTAGCCAGCGAGCGCAGCAACGCGGTCGGCACCGTGGAGCTGGAGTGCACTCCGCATGGCCTCTTCATCGCGTACCTGGGCGTGGGCGCCTTCAGCCAGGGCTACGCGCCCGCCGCGTTAGCCTCGGGCACTGGCTTGACCGCGCCCTGGGCGGCGGTCAGCGAAGCGCGCGTCGAGGGCGAGCAAGTGTTCGTGGTCATCGATCCCAAGCTGAGCCCCCTCAACCGCTTGCTGCTCACGCACTTCGCGAGCGGTCGCTCCCTGCCCGCTGACGAGCTCGCCAAGCGACGCCTGGTCGTGCGCTTCGCCGCCATGGCTGCTGCCCTGATCGGAGCGCTCATTCTCGGAGCGTGGCTGATTCGTTCATCGCCCGAGACCAGCGCGGGCGCGGCCATCGCGTTAGCGCTGCTCGCGGCCGCGGTGCTGTTCGGCCTGGGTTTCGCGGTCGATCGCAACCTGGCCTCGAGCGGGGACGAGCACGTCGCGCTGTCCGGTTTCGCCATCGAGCTCGGCCACTATTTGCCAGCGCTGCTGCGACTACCGCGCACGCCCGAAGCGCCGCGCCCGCTGCCGAACATCTCCGAACTTCAAGGGCTGATCCCGCGCACCACGTTGGCGATCGTGATCACCCTCACCGCCGGTACCCTCGGCGTGCTGCTCGTCGCGCGCTGGGTCACCACCAATGAAAACGAAGTCGGCCGCGTCACGCAGCGTATGCTCGACCCCGCCAATCCCCCGGCTGCCAGTCCCGTCCAACGCGCCCCTGCTGTCGCCCCCGTCGGCAGCCAAATTCAATCCGCCCGCACCCCCACGCCCCCGAACGAGCCCGCGGCGAGCACCAGCACTGCGAACGGCGAATGCCGCTGCGCGCGCGCCGATTCGGCGCTCTGGACACGCCCCTTCCCGCGCTTGAGTGTACTCGTCCTCTCTCAGCACGTTCGCCTCGGACGCAACGCCGACGAAAACAAGCGCAAGAAATACCTCGAGCTCGACGTCGCGGTCGTGAACAACTCGAACAAAGAGCTCGACGAAGTCGCGTTGATGGTCTTGTTCTACGAACGCGATCCTCCGCCTTCCAACAAGCGCACTCAAATCTCGAATCGGTCGCTGTTCTTTGCCGGCCCGCTGCTACCCGGCCAAGCCATCAAGTGGAGCGTCGAAGCCGAGGGCACCGAGTTCGAAATCCAAAACCCCATCACCGGCGACATTGGCCCGAACGGCGAAGACGCCGCGCCGACCAACCGCCTCGCCGAGCTGCTCTCCGCGCACAACCGCCCGGTGCGTCTGCACGGCGCCATGCTACTCGCCTACCTCGGCGACCCGCGCGCCAAAGACGGAGTCTTGGGCCTTCGCGAAGCCCTGCGCGACGACGAGGCCCCCTACCTCACCCGCCTCATCCAAGCGCTCTCCGACGTGCGCGTCTGCCAACTCCGACAGACCCCTGGCAGCAAAAATGCCGCCGCCTGCGTGTTCAACTCATCCAAAGAAGTGAAGCGCGACCTCGGCATCAAAATCCGCGGCCTCGAACACGTCCCAGCACCTGAGAGCCCCACTGCCGAGCCCCCCACCGTGCTCGTCGAAAGCGCGGTCAAATTCCCTGGCGAACTCGCCCCGGACAGCGGCCGCAGCCTGCAGTTTCAATTCGACCTAGCCGGGCAAAACCCCGAACTGCTCGAAGCCTATGCCGATCGCTATGATCTGCTCCGCTAGCGACTGAGCCGCACCAACGTTCCGATCACCTGCCGGAACAGACCGAGCTCCTCATCGCTCGCACCCCGCGCCCACCCGAGCGCCTCCGCGGTCTCCAAGCAAGCCAACGCCTCCCGCGCCGACGCTGCCGCGGACTGGTACCGCGCCTGTCGATTCCGCCCCCGAGAGTACGCCCCCTCGGCGACATTCAACGGAATACTAATCAACGCTCGCTCCAACTGATCGGCCAGCGCCGAACTCCGCCCCCTCACCCCCACCACCCGCCGCCCCACGCACCGCACCAACTCGAGCACCACGGGATAGATCCTGAGATTCATCCCGCCCGCGTTCTGATCTGAAGCCATTGCGTTTCTCCGTTCCGCCCCCGATCGGGAGCTCACCCCAGCTCCCGCTGACGAGTCGCAGGTGGGCTCAAGGGCGCCGAAGGCGCCGCGCGAAGCGCGGGCGAAGCCCCTTGAACCCACCGAGCACGAAAGCAAACTCGCTCCTCCCGAGAGCGAACCACCTCTCCCGCCCCGCCGCCCCTCCCTTTCCCCCACCGCCCAGCCGCCCATCCCTGCCCTAAGTCCCCCTTCCCTTTGCACCCGATCTGCCCCGAGGCAGCCCCCCTTCCCCTTCCCCTTCCCCTTCCCCTTCCCCTTCCCCTCCCCCTTCCCCTTCCCCTCTACACCGCCCCCACCTCAACCTTGATATTCGCCTGCTGCAACATCAAGAGCAGCGACGCCTTGTCGTTCGACTTCGAGATCGCCTCCTCCGGCGCCACCGCGCCGTCCTTCACCAGCTTCAACAAGCTGTCGTTCATCAGGCACATCCCGAGCTTGCGCGAGGTCTGCATCGCGGTCGGAATTTGGAAGATCTTGGCCTCGCGAATCAGATTGCTGATGGCCGGAATGCCGAACATCACTTCTAGCGCCGCCACCCGCCCGCCGCCCTGCTTTTTGCAGAGCATTTGGCAGATTACGCCCTTCAAGCTGTTCGCGAGCATGACGCGAATCTGATTCTGTTGCTCGGCCGGATATTGATCGATGATCCGATCCACGGTGGCCGGCGCCGACGACGTATGCAACGTGCCGAACACCAAATGCCCGGTCTCCGCGGTCTCGAGCGCGATGGCGATCGTTTCCAGATCGCGCATTTCGCCGAGCAGCACGATGTCGGGATCTTCACGCAAGGCCGCGCGCAAGGCGCGCTTGAACGAGTCGGTGTGCTCGCCCACCTGACGCTGATTGATCAGGCATTTCTTGTTCGGGTGCACGAACTCGACCGGATCTTCGATGGTGATGACGTGCAGGCTGCGAGTGCGGTTGATGTAGTCGATCAACGCAGCCAGCGTGGTCGACTTGCCCGAGCCGGTCGGGCCAGTGACGAGCACCAACCCCTTCGGTAGCTGGCAGAGCGATAGCAGTTCTTTCGGCAAATTGAGGTCGTCGACCGACAGAATCTTGGTTGGAATGACCCGGAACACCGCGCCCATGCCGCGCAAATCGACGAAAATGTTGGCGCGGAAGCGGCCTTTCCCCGGCAGCTCGTAGGCAAAATCGCTGTCGTGCGTGCGCGCGAACTCTTCGCGATTTCGCGGCGGCACGATGGGCAGGAGCGTGCGCTGAACGGCGTCCGGCGTGAGCACCGCCGCGCCGGGAATCGGGCGCATTTCTCCGTCGATGCGCAACATAGGCGGCGAGGTGGAAGCGATGTGCAAGTCGGACGCTTTGAGCTCCAGCATGCGCAAGAGCAGTTCGTCGATGTCCTTGGTCGATCCGCCGCTCATCCCGGCGTCGTAGATTTGAGCGTCGCGCGTCAACGGCGGCTGGGTCGGCAGCGGACTGCGCCCCGCCTCGGGCAACGTCTGACGAGGCGCCGGCGCGGGTTGGCTCGCCGGCTCCGCGTCGACGATGCGTGGAATCGCCGGCGCGGGCGGAACGCGTTGCGGGGGCTCATTGCTGCGATCGAGCGCAATGCCCGAGCCGTCTTCGCAACGGTCGAGGAACAGAGAGGCGTGCGGCAAGCCGAGCTTTACTTCGACGCACGCGCGCACGGGGCCCTTACCTTCGAGCTCGAAGTCCCATTCGGCCCAGCCCGAAGACAGCCCGCGCCGCGCCTCCGGCGTCATCACCGGCGCGAGCAGGTCGTGAATGCGATCCGGGGTTTGCGGCTCGCCCTTCACCTCGCTCTCGCCGTGGGGCAAAACCACGATGGTGCGCCGGCCGGGAACCAGCCGCACTTCAGTCGCTCGCACCATCAACGCCCGCTTCAGTAGGTCGGTCAGCGTGATATTCATCGCGAATTCTTAGCCCTCGGCCGAGAACTATCGCTTAGCCCTTGTTTTACCGCAATAGAGCCTACCCGCGACTCCAATTCCCCACAGTATGCAGCGGTCGCGTTGCGCGAAAAAGGCCCGGCGGCGCTCGCCGTTGACCACGCGCCCCGCCGCTGGCACTCAGCGACAGAAGGCACATGGAACGGCTTCTTTGGGTTTGCTTCGCGGGCGCGCTCGGCAGCGGCGCCCGGTACTTGATTGGCGTATGGGCCGTCGCGCGCTTCGGTAACGCCTTTCCTTGCGGCACGTTGATCGTGAACGTGGTCGGCTGCTTCTTGATGGCGGTGGTGATGCGCGCATCGCTGGCTTTGGCGACGTTTCCGGAAAACCTGCGTTTCGCGCTGGCCACCGGCTTCATCGGCGGACTCACCACTTATTCCAGTTTCAACTACGAGACGACGCGCTTGGTCGAGCAAGGCACGCCCCTGCGAGCCCTGGCGAACTTGCTGCTCACGTTGCTGCTCTGCGGCGGGGCTGGGCTCTTCGGCCTCGTGCTGGCCCGGAGGCTTTTCGCGGGCTGAAGGGGCGAGTCAGCGCTGCGCGCGAAACCAAGCGATGGTTTCGTCCAGACCCTGGTCGAACCCGGTGCGCGCGACGAACCCGAAACGCTCGCGCGCGCGAGAGACGTCCAGCATGCGGCGCGGCTGCCCGTTGGGGCGTGAAGTATCCCAGCGGATTTTGCCGGTGTAGCCCACCTTCTGGGCGATCAACCCGGAAAGCTCGAGCATGGAGATTTCGAACCCCGCGCCAAGATTGACCGGATCCGGGTCGTCGTAACGCTCGGCGGCATCGACCAGCCCCCGCGCCGCGTCGCGCACGAACAAGAACTCGCGCGTGGGGGTGCCATCGCCCCAGAGCACCACCTCCGCGCGACGCTCCGCTTCAGCCTCCACGAACTTGCGAATCATCGCCGGGATCACGTGCGAGTTCTCGAGGTCGAAGTGATCGCGCGGGCCGTACAGGTTGACCGGCAGCAGCGTCACGAAGTTGCAGCCGAACTCCTGACGGTAGGCCTGCGCCATCACCAAGAGCGCCTTCTTGGCGATGCCGTAGGGGGCGTTGGTCTCCTCCGGATACCCTTCCCACAGGTCGTCTTCGCGAAACGGGACGGTAGCGTGCTTCGGATACGCGCAGATGGTTCCGGCGACCAAGACCTTGCGCGTCGCCGCTTGCCGCGCCGACTCGAGCACGTTGAGCCCCATCACCATGTTCTCGCGAAAGAACGTGCCGGGGAAGCGCTGGTTCGCGCCGATGCCACCCACGCGTGCAGCCAGGTGCACGACCAAGTCGGGCGCGTGCTCCGAAAAATAGCGCTGGGTTGCGGCGGCATCGGTGAGGTCCAATTCGCTCGAACGGGGCGCGAGCACCCCCTTCGCCCCGCGCGCGGTGAGTTCTTCCACCACGTGCGAACCCAAGAAACCACTGCCTCCGGTGACGACGATGCGGCTCGTAGCAAGATCCATGGCGGCCTCCGCGGGGCGAGCTTGGGCCTAACATATTCCGAGCAGCCTCGCACGCGGACGTCGCAGCGCAGCAGCGCGCTAGCCGCGCACTCCGATTGCCTGTCGAAGTTCGGTTTCGGTGACTGTACTCACGACACCGGTGTCGCGTGTTCGCGCGCTCCGAGCGTCTCATTCGAGCGGCCAATAGGCCCTCTTGACCTCGTTCGAGCGCTGACGCACCCTGCCGTTCGCGAAGGCATGACCACGGAACGCGCGCGGCCAGAGACCGCTGAAATAGACGAAGTTCGGCCAGCGCGTAAGGCCGCTGGGTGTCCATAACGTGGCATCACCTTCCGCTCTACTGAAGCGCGTTCGACCGTCGCATGGTCTGCTGGCCTTGCCTCCGCTCGCGGCCGCCGGGCTCGTGGGGCTCACGCTGCGCCGCCCCGCGTTGAACGAGCCGCTCTTCGTCCAGAGCACCTACTACGTGCTGCTGGTGCTCGTGCTCGTCTACGTGGGGTTACATCTCGCGCGCCCCGGCGGGTTCTCGCCGCGCGCCTGGTTCCGCGAAAATCGCATCGGGCTGCTGGTGACGGTCGCGGTGTCCGCGATCGTGCTGGGCTCGGTGGCACCCTCCTTTCGAGTGCTCGCCGACGAATCGAATTTGGTGGGTGTGTCGAAGAATTTGTTTTTTCGACATACGGCAAACTTCGCTGTCTCGGGAAAGTGGTATTTCGAGAACTACTGGGACGTGTCGCTCGCCTCGGACCGGCGTCCCGCGCTGTACCCGTTCCTGGTTAGCCTTCTGCACCTGGTTCGCGGCTATCACGCAGAGAACGCGTTTCATCTCAACGCGATTCTTTTCGTGCTGTTCGTGTTCACCTGCTACCGGCTGGGCAAACGGCTGAACGGAGAGGTTTTCGGCGTCGCGGCGGCCATTCTATCTGCCACGAACCCGAACACGTTGGTCGCAGCGCGCTCGGCGGGCTTCGATTTTCTGTCGACTTTCGTGCTGCTGCTCGTGGTGTACAGCTTCGTCGAGTACACGCGCGACAAAGCGCCCTGGCGCCTGGCCGTGTTGGCGCTGAACCTGTGCTTGCTCTCGCACGTCCGGTACGAAGGCTGGGCGGTCTTGTTGGCAACCGGCATGGGACTCTTGGTCTTGCGCTTGGTTCCGCTTTCGAACCTGCGCCCCTATGCCTGGCTTTATTCGGTGCTGCCCTTGTTCTTGGTCCCTCGCTATTGGCAGTCGATTGCCAAGGCCAAGGACGCCGAACAGCCGCTCAGCGCTTCGCTGTTCGGCATGACGCACCTCTCCAATAACTTGCGCGAGTACCTGGCGGTCGTGCTGAAACCGCTGGAATTGGACGGGCCCCATGCCCCGGTGCTGATCCCGCTCGCGGCGTTGGGGGTCCTGCTCGTGCTGTTCGGCCTGGGGCGCAGGCTGCGCGCGCGCAGCCTCCCAGCCAGTACGCTGCAGATCACGCTGCTGGTCGCGGGGCTCTTCGCGCTCGAGTCCGCGATTTGCTTTTCTTACTTTTGGGGCAAGTCGATGCACCCGGCTTCCTGCCGGCTCTACATTTGGCTCGACACGTTCGTCGCTTTTGCTGCCGCGTGGCCGCTCACCCTGCTCGGAAGGAAGCTCGCGGTCCCCGTACACTGGCTGCAAAGAAGATCGGAGGCACCAGTTACGGTTCTCGCCTGCGCGCTGCTGTTCGCCATCCACGTGCCCGTCGCGATCGAAGCCCGCTTCGTCAACGTGATGCTGGTCACCCGCGAAGCGGCGGAGAACTGGCGCTTCTTCGAGAGGCTCGGCGACAAGCGAATTCTGATTCTCACCGATCGCCCCGGCCTCTACACGATCATGGACTATGGGGCTTCCGACATTTCGACCGCGGACTCGAACCGCAACCTGTTGTTCGAGCTATCGCGCGCGCTCTACCACGACATTTATATGATCCAGGAGGTGAGCCTGGATACGCACCAACCGCTACCCGGCTTCGATACCTGGCGCGACGTAGAGAAGCAGAGCGTCCACGAGTTCCAGAACACCGACTCGACGCTCATCCGCATCTCGCGCATCAAGAAGCCGGTCACCCTGAACTAGCGCGGAACGGCAAGCAAAGAAGGCCTGCAGCAATGGGCGCGGCGCCGTGACCACGAGCTTGGGGTCTCGCGACACGGCGCCGGAGGCGAGGCGCGCCCTGACGGTGAATCGAAACTAGGGGCCGGTTCCAGTGCCCGTGCCGGTCGACGTGTCGGTACCGCCCGTGCCAGTTGCGGTTCCGGTGCCGGTGCCCTTGCCGGTGAACGTGTTCGTGCCCTTACCCGTGAACGTACCGGTGTCCGTGCTCGTGCCCTTGCCGGTGAACGTGCTGGTACCTTTGCCGGTGCTGGTGCTGGTGCCCTTCCCCGTAAAGGTGTTCGTGCCACCACCGGTGCCCGTTGCTGTACCGGTTCCCGTGCCCTTGCCGGTGAACGTACTGGTGCCTTTGCCGGTGCTGGTACTAGTTCCCTTGCCGGTAGACGTGCTCGTGCCTTTGCCAGTAAAGGTGCCGGTATCCGTGCTTGTGCCTTTGCCAGTGAAGGTGTTCGTGCCTTTACCCGTAAAGGTGCCGGTATCCGTGCTCGTGCCTTTGCCAGTGAAGGTGTTCGTGCCTTTACCCGTAAAGGTGCCGGTGTCCGTGCTCGTGCCTTTGCCGGTAAAGGTATTGGTGCCCTTGCCAGTAAAGGTGTTGGTGCCTTTCCCGGTCTCGGTGTCCGTGCCCGGCCCAAAGCCGCCGGTGTTACCCACGGTGCCGCCGGTCGAGGTGAAACCGCCCGTGGAACTGAAGCCACCGGTCGAAGTGGGGAAACCCCCCGTCGACGTGAAGCCGCCGGTGGATGAAGTGCCGCCCGTGCCGAGGGTGTCGTCATCGCCTTCGGTGCTGCCGCAAGCAACGAGCTGCAGACCCAGACCGAGAGTCACGACGCATGTTCTAGCTAGTAGTGGTCGCATAAAGCCTCCGGGAAGAGTTGTCACCAGAGTCCAATTGACCAGGCAGCAGAAAGGGCTCTTTTCGCAGTCACTCGTCTCCAGTGAAACGTCGCTGCTGCCCATTGTCGTTTGTTTCAAAACCCTTCACTCCGAAAGTGTGAATTCGGGATGACGGTCAGATCTGGGGCGCTGCCAGAAACGAGAGACACAACTCTATTTTTCGTGCCGAAGCTGCCTGCTCGAGCTACTTCGCGGACACTCAACAAGGGCCACCAGTGTCGATCGCGATGGGGCGAAGCGTCTGGGGAGGGGCGGGGCGGGGACCCCCAAACCTAGAGAGGTGCTTGAATCGCGGGCCCTAGGGGTGCACGTAGACCACGGTGCCGCGGTCCTTGTTGATCACGCCGTGCCAATCCGAAGGGACCGAAGGATCGGTCCACTCGAACATCCAAGCTGCGTCGATCGGAGACAAGTTGACACAACCGTGGCTGCGCACCTTGCCGAACTCGTCGTGCCAATATGTCCCGTGTAACGCGAACCCCTTGTGGAAATACTGAACGAACGGCACGTCGCGCAGCGCCATCGAATCCGCGACTTTGTCGTCCTCGCCGTCCATGGTGGAGCTCACGTCCTTCTGGTAGATCATGAAGCTGCCGCGCGCCGTGGCCTGCTGCGTCTCCGGATCGCCGAGGCCACCGCGGCCCGTGCTCACCAACGTGGCGTACACCGCTCGCCGGCCAACGTACGCAACCAACGTCTGCTCCTTGATCGAAACGTCGACCCACTTCCGATCCCCGGTGGCAACGCTCGGGAAGCTGGTCCGGGGACGCGCCAGGCGAAGCGTGCCCTCCACTGCCCAAACGCCGCCTTGGGCCTCGACCATTCCTCCGGGCCGCGACTGGCCCGTGAGCTTCAGCGCTTCGCGATAACCGAACGCGCCGCTCGGTGTGAACTCCCCGTTCGCGCCGAGCTTGTACTTCTGCGCGAAACGCGGCTCGACGAAGCCAACCGGCAAACTTTCGCCCTCTGCGAGCTCGACGCCGTGAAACTCGCTCGGCCGCACGAGCTTGGTTCGTTCCAGACCGATGAGCTCGAGCTCGGTGGTAAGCCCGAAGATTCGCCCCTGCCAGTCGAACGCGCGTGCGATCGAGAAGCCGCTGTCGGCTGGGGCCGGACCCGCGTGCGCCTTCTGGTGCAGGTTCTCCTTCGTTCCGTAAGGCTTTTCGAGTGCCCGCTTCTGAGACAAAAACTCCGGCGGTGGTCCGAGCGGACCGAGTAACTCACTGAGCCCCTGCACCTGAATGCGCTCGCGGAATGCCGCCGCGCGCGCACCGATGGTCTCACCCTCCGCGTCCCGCATTTCTTCTTTGGACGCGAGACGAAAGTACAGCAAGGGCGGGGTGTCGCCGGAAAGCGCGTACAGGTACGGCAGCGACTGCGCGCGCACGGGACGAACCGTCGAGGCCACCAGCACCGGATGATTCAGGTCGAGCGTCGCCCCCATGCCCACGCACACGAAACCCCTCGGGTTGATGCGGTACCAGCCGCCCGGGCAGCCGTCGTTTTGGATCTGAGGCCCGCGCGCATCGACCACACTCCCGGCGCGCAAATAGCCGTAGCGCGTGCGCTTCACTCCGACGTCACTATAGATCCAAGTGCGCCAGGCGATGCTCCCGATCTTCTTGCCGTCGGGCACGAACGGCAGGTTATCCGCGATGGTACCGAGCTGCTCCTTGCTCACGCTCGGCGCAACGCTCGGCTTCTCCGCTGTCAGACTTTCGCTGACGCTGCCAATCGTGCGTGCCTGCGGCTGATGATGCTCTGCGCCCGGAGGTTCACGGCGCGAACAGGCGCACGTCAGCGACCCGAGCAAGGCAAAAATCAGCGATGACCGCACGGCGCCGCCTCATACACCGGCTCCGGCCCCGGCGTCACTTGCTCGACGTGTTCGACCGCGCCGTTCGCCCCGAAATCCCGGCGCGAACGCGGCCCTGCGCAGCGGTTTGCGGTTGACTCTGGCCCGACTCGCCCCTTGACGGCGACTTCACGCTGCTCCATCCCCTCGCTCAATCGTCGTGAGTGGGGCCAGCCGAACCTTGGATGCGCACCGGGCGCGCTATTGGAAGGTCGGCCTCGTGCTGGCCGTGGTCGCTCTGCTGGCCAGCGCGCGTGCGCTCGGCATCTTGGACCGCTTCGCCGAGCCAGCGGAGCTCGCGCGAACCCTGCGCGAGCTCGGCCTCTCGGGCTACCTCGCATTCATCGCCGCGTACGCGGTGCTGCAACCCTTCGGCGTTCCGGGAACCGTGTTCATCGTCGCAGCGCCGTTGATCTGGCCCTGGCCAGTCGCCTTCGCTCTCTCGATGACGGGCACGATGATCGCCAGCGTGGTCGGCTTCTCGTTCGCGCGTTTCGTCGCGCGCGATCTGGTTACCGGGCTCATCCCCGCGCGTTTTCGCAAATACGACGAAGCACTCTCCACGCGCGCGTTCAGCACCGTATTCTTCTTGCGGCTCGTGTTCTGGATGCCGCCCCTCCTTCACTTCTTCTTCGGCGTGTCGAAGGTGCCCTTCGCGACCCATTTCTGGGGTTCGCTCGCGGGCTACGTGCTCCCGCTCCTACTCGTGAGCTACTTCGGGGAGCGCTTGTTCAACTTCTTGAAAGACGCTCCACTCCACGTGTGGCTCGCGATCGCGGCGCTCTCGCTGCTGTTTCTGCTCGCGCTCTGGTTCGGCAAGCGGCACTACCAGCTCCGCCGCGCGAAAACCGTACGCAACTGAGCAAGCCTTGGTATTGGGGTGCCCACGCGGAACCGTGCGCGACCGGAGTCGCGTCAAGGCGCAAGGCAACCTGGTCCGCCGCTAACCGGTTCAGCGAGCCGCGCCTGGCCGCCAGTTTGGTTTTCGGCAGAGCCCCCCGCCCCCTCCGCCCCTGCAGCCGAGCGCGCGACGCCAGCCGTACCCAAAGCTCCCGCGCCAACCGGCGGAGCAGGCTTCGAGCTCGGCATGGATCTGCCCGCCGCACGCGCCGCCTGCGAAGGTGCTGGAGAACAATTCGGGACCGACGGCGAGAAGCAGGCGAGCGGCTGGCGCTGGCCGACCGGGCAGAGCATCACCCTGACGGTTGGTGTTGCGGACGAAGAGCGCGAACCGGCGCTGCGTCTGAATTGGGCCAAGCCCATCCGCTCGGTTGCGGTGAACGAGTCGGCGCTCTGAGGCGGTCGCGTGCTCACCCAGGTGCGGCGTCTGCAAACTGGACTGGCGCGCGACGGGAACCGCTCGGGCGAGAGACCGCGCGGCCGGGGGCAACAGAACCCCTAGACAGGGCCGCCGACACGAATCGGCCGGTTTCCGCGTGCAGCGGCCGCTCTTCTCCGGCATTCTGGGCGGCGCGTGAAACCGAACGTTCTGGCCCGAGGCGCCTACACCATCATGAAGGAAGTCGCGCGGCACGTGCTGCGCAGGCCGGTGGTCGGCATCGCCGCTGCCGCGCACACCAAGGACGACCGCTGGCTCTTGATTCGACGAGCTGACTCGGGCGAGTGGGCGCTGCCCGGAGGGACGCTGGAGTGGGGCGAGACCCTGAACGTTGCCATCGTGCGCGAGCTTTTGGAAGAAGCAGGCGTCGAAGCGCCGAAGCTCGGTCGTCTGGTCGGCGTCTATTCCGAGCCCTGGCGCGACCCGCGTTTTCACGCCGTCACGGTGGTCGTCGAGGCAGAAATCGAGCCGCCCGCGCGGCGCCCTGAAAACCCGGTCGAAATCTTGGAAGCGCGGCTGTTCACGCGCGCCGAGCTGCCCAAGCAGCTGTCTCATCAAATGACGCCCATGCTCGAGGATGCACTCGCGGGCAAGTCACGGTTGGAATAGCGATGCCACGCGTCCTACTCCTGATGGTGTGCGCGCTGCTCAGCGCCGGCTGCTCACTGCTCGGCGGATTGCGGGTCGAGACGCTCGGCAGCGGAGCGCAACGGCCGGCCAACGTCGCGGCTTTCGTGTCGGTCAGCGACGGCGACGAGCCGGTCACCGATCTGGAGGAGTCGAACTTTACGGTCTACGAAAACGAGCAGGCCGTGCCCGCGGATCAAACGCGCGCAAAGCTCTTGGATCGAGAGCTCGCCGGCGCGTTCCGCACGGTGCTATTGGTCGACCTGGGCTTTGCGGCCGCGCCCGACACGCGCCGCGAGCTGACCAGCGCCATCAACGTGTTCCTCGACAAGGTGCGGGCAACCCAGGCGGTCACGGTGTTCGGCTTCGACGGCAGCGCCGGGCTCAAATTGCTGGGCGAATTCGCGAAGGGCGACGGCTCCACGAGTGAGCTACGGCTGCCCAACGCAAGCACCGATCTCTCGCGCAACCTGAACGGCGCGGTGCAGCGCGCGCTCGTCGAGCTCGAAAGCCGGCTCGCGCAAAGCCGCAAGCCGATTCGCGTGGGCACCCTGGTCGTGTTCGCGAACGGCCCGGACATCGCCGGTCGCGTGAGTGAACGCGACCTCGATCAGACGCTCGACGAGCACCACGCGTTTCTGGTTTCGATTGGCATCGGCGAGCAGGCGCCCGCGTCGCTGCAGGCCATCGGCCGCGATGGCTTCTTCCGAGCCCAGTCGGCGAGCACGGTGGCCATGGCCTTCGAGGAGACGGCCTATCGCGTCGCTAACCACTACGAAAAACACTATTTGTTCTCGTACTGCTCCCCGTCACGCGCGGGCGAACGTCGCTTACGGTTGGAAGTACGTTTCACCGACAAGAAGGGCAACGAGAAGAAGGGTGACGCAGAAGCCGAGTTCGACGCGAAAGGCTACGCCGCCGGCTGTGACCCCGCGAACTTGCCCCCGCTTCACCCCGCGCTGACCGCCGAGCAGGTAGCAAAGAAAGCGACTCCGCGCGCGTCCGGCTCCTCGGACAAGCAGAGCGAAAATCCAAGTCCCAGCGCGACACCCGCGACCCAAAGCGAAACAGATCACGAGTCCGAGGAGGGCGGCGCAGTCGTCCCACCTCCCAAGCGGCCTGGCTACGCGGAGTGAGCGCTGGTCCGACCTCCCCCGACCTTTCAATCGTCCAGCTGGTCGACGAAGAGCAAATCGTCGCGCACGGCTCCGCGGGTACGACCTGGTGGGTGCGTGTCAACGACAGCTGGGCGTCGGCCGCGACCCTTCCCGGCGCCGTTGTGACCGCGCTGGACACTGGCCCGGGCACTGTATGGCGGCGACTCGTGGAGCTGAAATTGCCGCGGGGAACGCGGGTGCTCAAGGTGGAATCTGGCCCGCTCGTGCAGCACCGAACCCCGCTCGAATACCTGGCGCGTCGCCCGACCACGTCGAGAAAAGTGCGAAAGAGTGAGTTTTCGGTGGGTCCCGGGGGCCGCCTCGTGCGGAGCCCTACAAAAACAGCCCGCTAGGGCTGACTCGGGTAACTCCCTCTACACTCTTGCCGAGTTCGTCCGTTGAGGGAATGAGGCATGGCCGGACCGAACCCATTGAAGGATCCCGCTGCGGGCGCGGTGCCGGCACAAGGTGAAGCGACCGACGCCACGGTGTCCCGAACCCGCATCGTGTCGAGACCCTCATTGCGAGCCGCGCCGAGTGCGACCACCCGAAGCGACCGCGAGGCCGCCAGCATTCTCTTGGTCGACGATGACCCCGCGGTGCTGCGCGCCGTGGGCCGCTCGCTGCGCAGCCGCGGCTACGCCGTGGTCACTGCGCAAAACGGGGAAGAAGCGACGCGCCAGATCGGTGAGAACGCCTTCGACGTGATCCTGAGCGACATCGGAATGCCCGGAATCAACGGCATTCAGCTGTTGCGCCAGGTGCGCGAGCACGACCTGAACGTCCCTGTCATTTTGATCACCGGCGAACCGGCGGTCGAAACGGCGGTGCAAGCGCTGGAGTACGGCGCGTTCCACTACCTCACCAAGCCGATGGCCAATGAGGCGCTGGAAACAGTGCTGGAGAAGGCGGTGCGCACGCACCGCATGGCTCGCATCAAGCAGCAAGCCGCGGAGCTACTCGGCAACGCCAACGCCCTCGGCGCGGATCGCGCCGGCCTCGAAGCCAGCTTCGAGCGCGCCATGCAGAACCTCTGGATGGCCTACCAGCCGATCGTGGATCCACGCACGTCGACCGTTTACGGCCACGAAGCGCTGCTGCGCAGCAACGAACCTACCCTACCCCACCCTGGCGCCGTCCTAGACGCGGCCACGCGGCTCGGCCGCTTGGAAGAACTCGGCCGTCTAATCCGCAATCGTGTCGCAGAACCGATGAAGTCTGCGCCGCTGGCAGGTAAGCTGTTCGTCAATCTGCACGTGACGGATCTGCTGGACCCGCAACTGTCATCGCCGAACTCGCCGCTCGCCGCTATTTCGACGCGCGTCGTGCTCGAAATCACCGAGCGTTCGTCGCTGGACGAAGTGCGTGACGTGCGCGCACGTGTCGCCGTCTTGCGAGAGATGGGCTACAGCATCGCGGTCGACGATCTCGGTGCGGGTTACGCGGGCCTCACCAGCTTCACCTTGCTGGAGCCCGAGATCGTGAAGCTCGACATGTCGCTGATCCGCGACGCTCATCAGAACTCCACCAAACAAAAGGTGGTACGGTCCATGACCGCATTGGCCAAGGACATGGGCATGATCGTGGTCGCCGAAGGCGTCGAGTCCATCGCCGAGCGCGATGTGCTGGTCGACCTGGGCTGTGACTACCTGCAAGGCTACTTGTTCGCGCGCCCGGGCCCGCCTTTCCCGGAGGTTAAATGGTGAAGGATTCTGGAGGGAGTCCTTCGCTACCGGGTGTGTCTTCGCCCGGCCCCGGTAGGGCGTCGCTGCCGAGCGTGCCGGAAATGCGCGAGCCCGGCTTTTTGGACGAGGCGCGCACGATGGAGGTCTTCATCCGCACGGGTGAAGCGAGCACCCAGCCGGCCATTTCGACCGTCGGTGAGCGCGCGTTGCTGCTACGCATGGACGGCGTCCACGCCGGCTCGGTCATCGCGGTGGATCAGCTGCCCTGCACCATCGGCCGTCACCCGACCAACACGCTGCGCATCGACGAAGAGAGCATCAGCCGCTTTCACGCCCGCATTTCCCGGGACGAAGAGGGCTTTTTCGTCGAAGATCTGGAATCGCGCAACGGCACGTTCGTGGGCGGCGAAAGAAACCGCCGCCATCGGTTGCGCGACGGAGCCTGGCTCACGTTCGGAGCGCAGGTTTCGTTTCGGTTCACGGTCACCGACACGCGCGAAGAGCATCTGTTGCGCCGGCTGTACGAGTCGAGCACTCGCGACGCGCTGACCCAGGCCTACAATCGCTCGCACTTCGACGAGCGCCTGCGCGCCGAAATCGCTTTCGCCGCGCGCCATAAGACCGAAGCGTCGCTGGTGATGCTCGACATCGATCACTTCAAGAAAGTGAACGACACCTACGGCCACCCGGCGGGCGACATCGTGCTGAAGGAGCTGGTGACGCGCGCGCAGCGCTCGCTGCGCGCGGAGGACGTGTTCGCACGCTTCGGAGGCGAAGAATTCGGCATCATTTTGCGCGGCATTCACCTGCGCGGCGCGGCGCGCCTGGGGGAGCGGCTGCGCGCTGCGCTCGAGGGCACGCCCATCGACGTGGGTGGTCAATCCATCCGCGTCACGCTGAGCGCAGGCTGCGCTTCGGTGGTTTGCTGCGAGCTAGCCTCGCCCGAAGAGATCATTCGCATCGCCGACCGACGGCTGTACTTGGCCAAGAGCAACGGCCGAAATCGCGTGATCTCCAACGGATAACCGGCCGTCCGGACGCGCGCGCGCGAAATGCCATCGCTCGCGCTCCCCTTTGCTGCACGCCCGGAGTTTGCTAACCAATCCGCTCACCCCAAGACGGAGGATCATCGTGGCGATCGAGCTCGATCTGTTGAAGACCGAACGCGACAAGCTCAAGGAAGGGCTACGCGAAGTCGAGGCCGAGCTTCGCAAGATGGAAGCCGACGTCAAAGTGCTGCGTCAGCGCGAGATTCAAACCAAGCGTGAAATCGAAGCGCTCAGCACGCT
The DNA here is from genome assembly GCA_035549735.1 of Polyangiaceae bacterium. Lineage (GTDB taxonomy): Bacteria > Myxococcota_A > Polyangia > Polyangiales > Polyangiaceae > PMG-095. Next base: position 30,997 of record DASZQI010000066.1, read on the forward strand.
GATCGACATCAAAGAGACGCGCGAAACCAAAGACGACGCCTGAGCTGGCCGCTCAGGCCCGTGTCGCGCCGAGCTCCAGAATCCGCTCGAACTCCGCTTCGCTCACCGGCACCACGCTGAGCCGCGAGCGGCGAAGCAGCAACATGTTCGAAAGGGTCTTGTCCGCTTTGATGGCTGCGAGCGAGACCGGCGTCTTGAGCGCCTTGTGCGGGGCGAGCTCGACGACCGACCAGTCGCCTTCGTCCGCCGTCGGATCCGCGTAGGCCTCCTTCGCGACCTTGGCGATGCCCACGACCTCCTTGCCTTCGCTCGAGTGATAGAAGAGCACGAGGTCGCCCTTTTTCATGGCGCGCAGATTGTTGCGCGCCTCGAAGTTACGCACCCCTTCCCAAACCGTGCGCTTGTCCGCGACCAGCTGCGACCAGGGGTACTTGAAGGGCTCACTCTTCGCCAACCAATAGCTTTTGGCCATGCCCCGCGATGCTAGAGCGACTGCTGGCGGTTAGTCGAGATCTTGATCGAGCAGGTCGACCACGATTGGGCAGTGATCGCTGAGCTCGCGGTATGCGGCTGGCAACGCGTGCGGCAGCGCTTTACACCCTAGCTCCTCGCACAACCCCGAAGCATGAACCACCGGGGTCGAGCCGAGCTCGCGCATGGCACGCGGCGCGACCGCGAGGTCGAGCAGACCCGCTTGACGCGAGAAATAGTGCGAGCAGCCGGGCTGATTCGGCAGCACGAAAAGGGCGTCTGAGGCCGTGCCGAGCTGGGCGGAAATTGCGCGCCGTTCGTCGTCCGCGCTCTGCCCCGGCGAGCAACTCGGGCAGCCAGCAGTGTTGAAATCGCCGAGCACGAGCAGGTCGCTGTCGCGGTGTCGCTCCATCACGGACGCAAATACACCGGGCAGGCGCGCGACCGAGCGCTCGCGCAGCGCTTCGGCCTGTTCGTCGCTTCCGCTCTTCAAGTGCGCGGTGACCACTTCCAAGTCGAGGCCGGCGGGAAAACGAAAGCGTGCGCCCAAGCCAGGGCGCAAATGACCCTGACACGGCGCACCGAGCGGATTGAGCTCGCCAAAGATCGCGAAGTCGGTCGCTCTTATGCGCTTTGCGTCCCACAGCAACGCGACGTGTTGAGCCGCGGGTGGGTCGCAATCGTCCAGTCGGGTTTGGTGAGCACCGTGCGCGAGTTCGTCGAGGCGTGCGCGCACACGGTCCAGCTTCTGACGGGCGCCGGGGTATGCCTTGAGCTCTTGGAGCGCGAAAACGTCGGCGTTCAGATAGGCGAGCGCGCAGGCGAGCCACTCGAGATCCGTGGGGTGCTCGCTCGGGGATTTGCCGGGGCCGCCGTCAGGGAACCAGCGGATGTTCCAGGACACGAAACGGGCGAGGCCGGGGCGGCGAGCGAGGCGGGCGCCGGAGGCGACCGCTTTCAGGCAGGAGGCGGATGAGGACCACGGAGAGGGGGGAGAGGGAGAGCGAGAGGGAGAGGGAGAGGGAGAGGAAGAGGGAGAGCGAGAGGGAGAGGGAGAGGAAGAGGGAGAGGGAGAGCGAGAGGGAGAGCGGGAGGACGGGTGTGGGCGGGGTGAGCGGGCGGAGGCTTGTGGCGTCGGGTGGGTAGAGGGCGTGGGGGCGCGACGGCCGAGCCAGGCGGCTAGGGTGGCTAGCGCTATCCCGGTGAGGAAGCGACGAGTCCAGCGGGTCACGCGCTGGCGGCGACGAGGCTGCGGGCGGAGCCGGCAGAGCCGGGGCCGAGGAGGCGCGTGAGTTCGTCCTTTTCTACGGTTTCGTGTTCGAGCAGAGCGCCGACCAAGCGTTCGAGCTCAGTGCGTCGCTCGCGCAGAATGGTTTCTGCAGTCGACAGGGCTTTGGCCAGAATGCGACGCGTTTCGTCCTCGATGATGTGAATGGTGGCGTCGCTGGTGCCCCCTTCGGTGCCGAGCGTCTGACCGAGAAACGGATGCTCGGTGCGATGCTCATGATAAATCGGGCCGACGCGTTCGCTCATGCCCCAGTGCGCGACCATCTTGAATGCGAGCTCGGTCGCGCGTTTGAGATCGTTCTCGGCACCCGACGAAATGTTGCCGAGGATCAGGCGCTCCGCCGCGTAGCCGCCCAGCATCATGCCCAGGTTGTCGGCCAATTGCGGCTCGGTGAACAGGTGGCGGTCGACGCCCGGCACGTACTGCGTAACGCCTAGGGCCATGCCACGCGGAATGATGGTCACGCGCTCCAGCGGATCGGCGTTGGCCGAAAAATGCCCGACCAACGCGTGACCGGACTCGTGCACCGCGACTCGACGCTTCTCGGCGGAGTCGAGCTTGGTCTCGCGCAGATCGCCGAGCACGATCTTGTCGTAGGCAGCGGTAAAGTCGCTCTTCTCTATCGCCTCCGCCCCGCGACGTGTGGCGTTCAGCGCCGCTTCGTTCACCAGATTTGCGAGGTCAGCGCCCGAGAAGCCCGGCGTATTGCCGGCCACTTGTGAGAGGTCCACGTCCGGGGCCAGCGGCTTGCCGCGCGTATGCACCTCCAGAATGGCGCGGCGCGCGCCGAGCTCGGGCCGATCGATGATCACCCTGCGGTCGAAGCGCCCGGGGCGGAGCAGGGCCGGATCGAGCACGTCCGGACGATTGGTCGCGGCCAGCACGATCGTGAGGTCGCTGCGGTCGAAGCCGTCCATTTCCGAAAGCAGCTGGTTCAGCGTCTGCTCGCGCTCGTCGTGGCCACCGCCCAGGCCGGCCCCGCGCGAGCGCCCCACTGCGTCGATTTCATCGATGAAAATGATGGCCGGCGCGACCTTCCGCGATTCTTCGAACAGCTCGCGCACGCGCGAAGCGCCGACGCCCACGAACAATTCGATGAATTCGGAGCCGTTGATCGAAAAGAACGGAACTCCCGCCTCGCCGGCGACCGCACGAGCGAGCAGGGTCTTGCCGGTACCGGGCGGGCCCACCAGCAGCACGCCGCGCGGCACGCGACCGCCGAGCCGCCTGAACTTCTCCGGCTCCTTCAGAAACTGCACGATCTCTTGCAAGTCCTGCTTGGCCGACTTGAGGCCGGCCACGTCGTCGAACTTGACGCTGACCTGGCCCTCCTTTTCGAACCGCTTGCTCCGGCCCTTGATCATTCCGAGCGGGCCGCCGGGTCCCATCATGGTTTGCGCGCGCCGCGAAAGCCAAACCCAGGCACCAACGATCAACACAAACGGCAGCAGCGAGCCCACGAGCTGGAGCGCGAACGGTTGCTCCTCACTCTTCACGTTGACGACCACGCCTTTTTCCCGGAGCAGCGGCAACAGGTCGCGGTCTTCCTGCGCGGGAACCAGTGTGCGAAACACCTCGAGCGTGCGCCCTTCGATCGTCGCGGGCGGCTTGAAATGCCCGTGAACGGTCTGACCACGAATGGTTACGTTGTCGATCCGCTTCTCCTCCACCGCTTTGTAGAACGCGGTGTAAGAGATGATCGGGCCACCCTGATCGTTGGTGGCAAAGTGCTGCCAAATCGCGGCGGTGAAGAGCAGCAACGCGAGCACCACCCAGCCGCGCCACCCGGGTCGGCCCATCGGGGCTCCCTCGGAGGGCAACGGCGGCGGGGGCGGGGGCCGAGTGTCAGGGGGCGGAGGTGGGCGGGAGCCCGCGGCTTTCGACATTGCTGCTTCGCGCAACGTAACGACGACGCCGCCGCTCGTCGAGCAGCGGGGCCGAACGAGCGCCGGAACGCGAACCCGGCACGGTCGAATGCACCGCGAATGAGCCCGAACCCGGGAAAGCTCGATAGTCATCTTGTTGATTTCTGCCCCACTGCTGGACTGGCTGGGAGGGGCGACGCTATCCTCCCCTGTCCTACACTTGCCCCCCTTGGCACCCTGAGCATGCATTCAGTGCACGGAATCGAGGATCCACCTCCCGACCACCCGCTTCTGGGCGCGGTGCTGCGCGGCAGCTACCGCGTGGTTCGCGTCATCGACCAGGGCGGCATGGGGACGGTCTTCGAAGCGGAGCACGTGCGCCTACATCGCCGTCTGGCCGTGAAGGTGTTGGCGGAGCACCTCTCCGCGGATCCGCAAGCGCTCGCGCGCTTCCACCGCGAAGCCGAAATCATCAGTCACCTGTCGCACCCCAACATCGTGCAGCTGGTCGACTACGACGCGACCGACACGGGCAAGCCCTACATCGTGATGGAGTTTCTCGAAGGCGAAAGCCTCGAGGCCCGGCTCGAGCGCGAACGTCGGCTGAGCGTCAGCGCGGTCGCGCACATCGTTCATCAAGTGGCAAGAGGGCTGGCCGCCGCACATCGCGCTGGCGTGGTGCACCGCGATCTCAAGCCGGCCAACATCTTCCTCGTCGATCGTGCAGGCGAGGGCCTCCTGGTCAAGTTGCTCGATTTCGGCATTAGCGTCCGCACCGGCGCAGAGCGGCGCATCACCGGTGAGTTCGACGTGCTCGGCACGCCGGACTACATGCCGCCCGAGCAGGCCGCGGGGCAAACCTCGCGCGTCGATCAGCGTGGCGATGAATACTCGCTCGCGGTCATCGCGTACGAGGCGTTGTGCGGGCAAACCCCCTTCCCTGGTAGCGACGTGGTCACGGTGCTGCGGCAAGTGTTGAACAGCGAACCAGTGTCGCTCGATCGCTTGACGAGCGATCTGCCGCCGGGCGTGTGGCCCGTGCTGAAGCGCGCGCTCTCCAAGTCGCCGGACGAGCGGTTCAAAGGCGTGCTCGAGTTCGCGGCCGCTTTGCTCAGCGCAGCCGGTTGCTCAGTTCCGCCGGATGCGGCGTACGGTTCGCTCCCCAGTCCGGCGGACGAGACCTCGACGCCGCCGCCCAATAGCGCGGTGAACGCCCGCAACGGTGGTCGCTATCGCGGTACCACCCCGGCCAGCGAGGGCGTCGCCACCGAACCGCCACCGAAAAACCCCGCGTCCGTCGAGCCCGAGGAAATTGACCGCGCCTTGTTGCGCGCGCGTGAAGCGTTCGGCCTGAGCGAAGTCGACCTCGCCGTGAGCTACGTGGAGCGCGCCATGCAGGTCGCCGATGCGCTGGGCGTGCTCGGCAGCACGCGCCTCGACGCCGACAGCGCGCTCATCGAGAGCATTCTGCAGAGTCGCGTCGGCTCGCTCGCCGGTCGGCTCGTCGTGCGACGCGTCCCTTCGCGGCCGAGTGAACTGCGCATCCTGCCCGAGCAAGCGTTCCTCCTTTCACGTTTGGAAGGCCGCTCGAGCGTGGAAGAGCTACTCGACCTGTCACCGCTGCCTCGGCGTGAGACACTGCGACACCTTGTGTCCCTGCTGCAAAAAGGTGTGCTCGGATTCGAGTAACGCGCGGCTCGCGCATGCGCGATGCCATTGACGATCGCGCGTGTTCGTACTAGCTTCTGCCGGCACATGCAGCAGCTTCCGCATTGCTCGAACCCGGTTTGGTTCATCCGTAAGGATGGCGGGTGAGGGCGCGCGGAAACTGATCCAGTGAAGTCCCGCAAAACCCTCTCCGCCCGCCTGGCCGAGAGGGTTTCCTGCTTTTCGGGCCCTCTCACCGGCGGTGGGAGCTCGAAATCATGTCCAGCCCAAGTCAGCCCACTCCCAGCGCGTCTTCTTCCGAGCTTCGCCGCTCGCTAGGCGAGCCTTCCCCTGCCCTTCCGCCGCTCGTCAACGCCGCCTTCTTACGCGTGCTCCTGGCGCAGGTGGCAATTGGCTTCGGCTTCTCGCTCTACTTCTTGCTGCCGAAGTATCTCGTTACCGAGCTGCACGCCGAACCGTCCGTGGTGGGGACGGTCACCGCGACACCTTTGGTGGCGGCGGTGCTCGCCAGCCCACTGATGGGCTTTGCGCTCGATCGATTCGGGCGCAGGCGGCCGATGTTGGTAGCCGGCTTCATCATTCTGCTCTCGTCGCTCGGCATGCTGAGCGTGAGCTCGGTGGGGCCGTGGCTGTACTTCCTGCGCATCCTTCAAGGTCTGGGCTTCGCCACGGCCTTCAACGCCGCGACGGTGATCGTCGCCGATCTCTCACCGCCGGCGCGCATGGGTCAAGCCATGGGCTTGCTCGGCGTCGCCTCGCTCACCACCAATGCGGTGGCTCCCGCGCTCGGTGAAGGCATCGCGCACGCATGGGGCTGGCGTCCGGTCTTCGCGCTGGCGGCAAGCCTCGGCGCGGCAACCATGCTCTGTTCCTTCACCTTGCCCTCGGTTTCTCGCAAGCTCGCGCTTTCGACTCCGAGCGCAGTGGACTCCTCCGTGCCCGGCGTTTGGTACGCCGCGGCCATCAACGGCGCCGCATTCGGAACCTTGATCACGTTCGCCCAAGGGTTTGCCCTCGAGCTCGGCGCCAAACGCGTCGCAGGCTATTTCGTGGGCTACACCGTGGGCGCGCTCGTCGTACGCATCGGACTGGGCGGGGCGGTAGACCGCATGGGCCGCCGTCGCGTCGCGCAGTTTGCCCTTGCCGGCTACGGCTTGGTGCTACTGCTCACCACGCAGCTTCAGCTGCCACTGCTCGCGTTGTTCGGGCTGGGCTTCGGGGTCGCGCACGGCTTCACCTATCCGGCGCTGGCCGCGCTGGTGGCCGAGGGCTCGAGCGCCGTGCGCCGCGGCAGAGCGCTCACCGCCTTCAACGGCGCCTTCAACGGTGGCGCGGGCCTGGCCATGGTCGGCGGCGGCTGGCTCGCGCGGGAGGCTGGCTATCGTTTCGTGTTCGCGCTGGTGGGCGCCATCACGCTAGTGTCGGTGACCGCGCTGGCCGCACCCGTGCGCCGCCTGGCGCGGAGCCTTGCCCCACCTGATTCGCAGCCGTGACCAGCGCCAACGCCGAAGAGAAAGAAGTACTCCGAAGGCTGTACTGGCTGACGTTCATCGAGAGCGTCGGCACCGTCCTGCTCGAGCGCGGGCTCTACTTCTACACCCAGAACGTGCTCGCCTTCAGCGAAGCCAAGAATCTATGGCTCGCGCTCGCCTTCGGCGTCACCTACGTCGTCGGCGCGATGTCGAGCCACCGCGTGTGCGTGCGCGTCAGCGAGCGCGGTTTGCTTCTCACCGCGCTGCTCGCGCTGCTCGTCATTCACTTCGCGCTCACCGTCTTCCCGCAGCCCGCGCTGCTGATCGCCGCTTTTCCGCTGGTCGGCTTGCTGCAGGGCATCAAATGGCCGGTCGTCGAAAGCTTCATTAGCGCAGGCCGCGCGCCGGCAGAGCTGGTGCGTGTTCTGGGCCGCTTCAACACCACCTGGGCAATCGCGGTGCCCTTGGCGCTAGTCGTTTCAGGGCCGCTGATCGCCAGCGCCTTTCCGGCGTCGCTGTTCGCCGCGGCTGGGGGGCTCAACGCGATTGCGCTGGCCTTCGTGCTGCCGTTGCCCGCTCGGCCGCTACACCTCGATCACACCCATCCCGAGCGACCCAACCCGCGGGAGTTACGCCATTTTTCCTCGCTGTTGCTGTCTGCGCGTTGGGCCATGCTGCTGAGCTACACGCTGCTTTTCCTGCTGGCTCCGCTGATGCCCAGCGTGCTCTCCCGACTCTCTTTGAGCGTGAGCGAAGCGACCTCCGCAGCCGGCCTGCTCGATTTCGCGCGCGTGGTCAGCTTCGCGGTACTAGGCGCGTGGCTCGGCTGGCGCGGTCGTTCGTGGCCCTTGCTGCTTTCGATCGCGCTACTCCCGCTGAGTTTTGCGGCGATTCTATTCGGGACCAACCTGTCGCTCCTGCTGTGTGGGGAGGTGTTGTTCGGGGTAGCGAGCGGGATCACCTACACCGCGTCGCTCTACTACGCGCTGCTCGTAAAGAACGCATCGGTCGATGCCGGCGGCGCGCACGAGGGGCTGATTGGGCTCGGCTTCGCGCTCGGACCGCTGATTGGCTTGGCTGGGCAAGCGCTCACCCCGGCGGTAGGTAACACCCTGCTGGCCACGCTCGCTAGTCTGGCTCCCGTAGCCCTCCTTTCCACACTCTTCGCCCTGCGCGCGCTGCGCCCTCGACTCCAGGATTCTGCTTCCAGCTAAAACTGCCGCTCGCAAGCGCGAAAAAACCACTCGTCTCGCGCGGAGACGAGTTCCGACAGGTCGCAGTCTCGAAGCGAGAAGCTGGAGCTAACGGGCTTTACGTCGAGCCTCGAGATATCGCGGAACGCCCGAGAATCCTGCGCTCTGCGGGGCTGCTCGACGTGCTGAAACATTTGGCACACAGCGTGCTCTAGGGAAGCTCGTGACCACGTCGCCAGCCAACCTTCCGAACTCCCGGCCCCCTGCAATTGCGCTCGTCCCCATGGTAGTGACGCTGCGCGAAAACGCTGACTCTATGGCCGCCCGCCTGCAGCGGCTCGATGCTGCGACCGCGCTGACCGAGACACGCGCACTGGTCGAGTCGGCCTGTGCAGCGGTGCAACGTATTCACGAAACCACCCACACCCGCGCAGCGTCTGCCGGCCTCGCCCGCGCGGAGGCCTTTGCGCTGCGGGAGCTCGCGGCCGCGCGCCGCCACCAGGACCTCGCCGGCAAGAGCGGTGAGACCTGTCGGGCCGCCTGTGAGCTCGCCGTGCGCGCCGTCTTGCGCGCCCTCGACACCCTCCTCGCCGAGCTCATCCCCTACTCCCTCGCCCCCGACGCCTGAAATCGTCCAGCTTGATTTCACGCCCCACCCGTGCGACGCCTCGCCAGCATTGAGCACGCCCCCGTAGCTCAGTTGGATAGAGCAGGGCTTTCCTAAAGCCAAGGTCGTACGTTCGAATCGTATCGGGGGCGCTCGGTTTTTCCCTCGATTTATCCGAAAAACCAGCCCAAAAGCGCCGAGGGCAAACCGTTGAAAAACGTGGGCAACTGTTGGCCGACGTTGGGATCTTTGCCCCTGTATATCCCCCGGCCTTGGACGGGAGCGGTTAGCCCTTTCGCAGCTTGCTGGCTCTGACCGCGACCGTTTCTCGGTCAGCAACGAAGGCCTCTAGCTCTTCTCGGTCGACGAGCAGCGATCGGCCCGGCTTGAAAGCCTGTAAGCGCCCCTGCCAGACCCAATAGCGGATGGTCTCGGCCGGCGTTCGGATTAGCTCACTGGCCTCGACAAGTGTCAGCCACCGGCCGTTGGGAGTCGAGGCCGGCAACGCCTTGGGTGCTCGCTTCGCCCGCTGAGGTGTAGTGGGCGGCGCCCCCGCGCTCTGCCCGCGAGGAAGGATCACGATCCTGCGAGTCGGTATCCAGCCGTCGCCCTCGAACCAGCGGAAAGCCTCGGGATCTGATTCGCCCCTCTCGAGGCCTTCAGACCATTCGAGCCACTCCAGGAATTCCGGATCGCTGGTCTCATCGTCATCGTCGCCTGGCATGCGACCGGAGCGTGAATGGGCCCCGTGCCAAGGGCAAGGCAAGCTGAGACCGCCAGCGACGCGGAGGCATGACGAGATGGCGCAATCGAAGATCGTGGGTCAGGAAATTTCAGGCTGAGAGCTGCCAGTTTCGGCGGCCCCCTTTTTTTGACCAGAAATTCATCCCAAATATGGCCAACAAATTACCGCGAAATTGGATCACTACGGCCCTCAAAGACCAGCACACCCCGCCAGCTGTCAGGTCGGCAGCTCGGCAGCAAGTAACCAGCGCGCTCCGGATCTCGCGAGGGAACCTGGCCCAAGCCGCTCGGATCCTAGATCAGAACGAGAAAATGGTTCGTAGGTGGATTGCTGCCGACTCGGTGCTTGGGGCTGCACTCGAAGAATCCCGCAACAACATCTAATCTCGCGAGGCGAGGCAGGAAGCAAAATAAAATAATCGATAATCAGCATGAGTGTCGGGCCTATATAATTAGCATGAGAGATTCGAATTCAGACCGAGACCGAAAACGCCGCGCTTTTTGGGCACAGCCTAGACCCAAGTATGGCTACGGTCCTGGCGAGGTCATCCTCGCAGCCGTCAAGGCGCAGGTGGGCGTGGCGACCGTATATCGCGCTCTGCGGGGGGACCCCACCCGGTATGCGACCAGAGTGGTTGTGCGAGCTGCCCTCCGAGCGGTCAACCCGGCGATTGAATGTCCGGTGATTGTAGAAGAGGCCCCACTATGAGTGATGATCTTTCCGCCGCTCGCCTATTCGCTCGGATGCACAGCGCTAAGCTCCGGTGGGTGCCATCTAAGGCCGAGTGGCAGCTCCGATCCGGCAAACGATGGCGCACCGCTTCCAAAGAAGAGGTCGAGTTATGCGCTCACGCGACGGCTGACCGGCTTCTGAGGGACGCAATCAATAGCGATGATGAATTCGAGTTCCAGGCTGCGACCAAGGCCAGATCCCGAGCACGACTAACCGCAATGGTCGCGGTAGCCAAACCACTATTGGCTCAGATCAAGATCCCCAAATAACCGAAAGCCCCCAGATTTGCAGTCTGGAGGCTTTCTAACTATGCCTAACGACCTAACGACCAATCAACATGAATAATATAGCATCTCTTACGAGTCGCGCCACAAAGGCGCTTAAAAATAACCATTCAGGGCCAGACTTTCTGGAACTGGCATTCTGCCTCCAATCGGCAGGTGAGTGGAAGGAAGAGCCGTTCGATTGGGCATCTATCCCGACGTGCCTATCTGAGGCAGAGCAACAAGAGCTGAACAGAGCCGACGCTATCGACCGAGACTGGCACCTGGACGAAGCCGACCGCCTGGAGGCACTCGCGCGCGGGGAGTTGCTCGCGGAGCTCGTAAAGGCCGGCCTTGTGGAGGCGCAGGCCAACAACGACAACGCAGAGCAGCCGACCCCCGAGAGTCCAACTCAAGAGGCCCACCCCAGCGCCGAATCCGCAACCGGACCCCCACCGATCGCGAACCCGGCTCCGATCCGAGCGGCTCTGGCCTATGCCGAGCGCAGCTGGCGTGTCGTCCCGCTACTCGCCCACGATGCAAAAGACGAGCACGGTAAAATTCGGGACGACGCGGGCAAACGGCCGATCGTCAAAGACTGGCCCAACGCGGCATCCGCTGATCCAAAGCAGATCCGAAGCTGGAACGGCGAGGGCCGACTTAGGAACATCGGCGTTGCGACCGGCCACCGGAGCGGATTCGTAGCGCTCGACATTGATCCCCGAAACGGCGGTAACGAATCACTCGCCGCTCTTATCGCAGAGCACGGAGAACTTCCGCCCACCCTCGAAGCAAAAACAGGCGGAGGGGGGCGACATATCTTGTTCGCTATCGATCGGCCAGTTGCCAAGGGCGTCCTCGCCCCCGGAATTGACTTCCAAGCTGATGGCGCGCAGATCGTCGTGGCCCCATCTAGGCACCGTTCTGGCAAGCGCTACGAATGGGTGAACCCCCAACACCCCCTAGCCGAATGCCCGGCATGGGTGTTGGAGCTCGCGGACAGGCCGACGCAGGACCCGCCACCAAAGGACAACACCAGCAACACCAGTCCCCACGATTCGCGCTTAGCTCACGCTTTCGCGCGGGCCGGTCTACTGGGCTCGGAGCTCCCGAACGGCGTGGGGATCTCGGTTACCTGCCCTTGGGAGATTGCTAACCCGCCACTCGATAAGGAGAGGCGCCCCATTCTCCCCACGGGGCATCACGCCCGCACCAGTGACACGAGTGCAGCAATCTTCCCACCCAAAGAGCCAGGGGGGCTAGGGGGGTTTAATTGCAAACACTCAACGTGCGCCGAGCGAGGTTCACAGCACGCGATAGATGAGCTAGAGGCTCGTGAACGCAGCCCGGAAGCTTGCGATTCATTGTTGAAACTCTCGCCGGCCTCAGTTGCCGTTGGGTTTCCTTGGGCGAAGCTACTAAAACAAAAAAAAGACATTAAGGGGCGCGTGATCGGATTCTCCGGAACCATCGGCAATGCAATGACCGTCCTGGCCGAGGCCGAACCCTGGCAGAATGTGATCGGCTACGATGAATTCGCTAACGAGATCGTTTTGCATCGCGAGCCGCCGACACGAAAGCAAGATCGCGTTCCAGGGCTCGAGTATCCACGCTACTGGAGCTCAGAGGACACAACGCGGACAGTAACATGGCTAACTGATCTCTTTCGTGTCGAGATTGATCCGTCGAAGGTTAGAGCCGCTGTGTTTGCCATCTCAAAACGCCACGCTTACCACCCCGTGCGTGCATGGCTGCATTCACTGCCTGTTTGGGATGGCACCCCAAGAATTGACCGCCTGTTCGTTGACTACATGGGCGCAGAAGACACTGACTACGTCCGATCGATCGGCGGAAAATTCATGATCGGACTTGTCGCTCGCGCTGAGACCCCCGGCTGCAAACTCGACACGATGCCAATCGCCGAGGGACTTCAAGGCAAACTAAAGTCCAGTGCATTGCGCGCACTGATGCCAGTCGCTGCCTGGTTCTCTGATACTCCGATCGATTTCGGTAGTAAGGACGCATATCAGTGTCTCAATGGCAAGTGGCTAATTGAGATCGCCGAGCTTGACGGATTCGACAAGTGGGATGCGAGGCGAATTAAGTCCTTCGTTTCCAGTGCTGCCGATTACTACCGCCCCAGCTACGGCGAAAAAGCGGTTAACTTTCCGCGACAGTGTGTGTTCACAGGAACTACCAATGACGAACAATATTTGCACGACCGCTCAGGCGGCCGGCGGTTTTGGCCTTTCTCGGTCAGGGGGAAAGTCGACCTCGCAGGTATTGAACGCGACCGCGAACAGCTCTTTGCCGAGGCGCTAGCTCGGTTTCGAGCCGGCGATCGTTGGTGGCTCACGGAAACCGAGGAGGAAGCGGCACGCATCGAACAAGGCGCACGCACCGCTGAGGATCCCTGGGAGGGGCGGGTCGTGGCGTGGCTGGCAAAACCCCAACGCCGAGAATTCGGACACCTAGTGGGCGCGCTCGATGTGTCCGGCGGCATCTCAGCCTCTGAGGTGGCGGAGCATGCGCTAGGTATTGAGCCGGATCGACAGACTCACTCACACACGATCCGCGTTGGGTGCGCCCTCAAGTCGGCCGGATGGGTATCAAGGGGCAAAGCCCGACCTAGGCGGTACTTCCCGCCCGCCTGAGCCGAGCGTGGGGGGCGTTTGGCTCGCGTGTGTATCGTGGGTGCCAGTCAGGTGCCAGTCAGGTGCCAGTGATTTAGGCAACACTGGCACCCCTCATTCAGCATCAATTCGGCTCTAATTCTTTCTGGTGCCAGTGGTGCCAGTCAAAAGTCCTATAGAGCTCTGGAAATGGGGGTGGTATGTTTCTTATTGTTTCCGATTGATGGGTAGTATTTCTGGGTGCCGATCGAAATAGACTGGCACCGACTGGCACCGGCACCTTCCCTGCCGAGGCAGTAGCCAACCAACGCCCGATGCGTGCGTGGGGCACGCGGGCGAGCGAGGGTGTCCAGCGCGCGCAAAATTCCGCGGTTTACAGCGCTGGACGCTTCGGAGGACCTTCGGGCCTGGTTAAACTTTTTCGGTTGGGGGCTGAAATACCAGAGAGATTTGGAACCTTGACTTATACTCAGTATATTCGAGGGGAATAGCCCCCGAGAGGGCTGACCGAGAATTGCACCGTCTGAGAGAAAGCCAGCTTGAGAGCCTGAGAGGCCTCTGAGAAGTTTCTCAGCCCCCCGAGGGAGCCAGACCTAAGGGGAACGGCAGCTCCGAAGCTGGGCAGCTTGGGCAATCTGAGCAAGGGCACCTACGGTGGAATCAGGAAGTCCACACGCCCGCCGTCAGGGGTGGCAGTTGGTGTGCGCTGGTGTGAGCTTTAGCCGCCCTCCAAAGGAGCCCACCTAGAGATGAAGCCCCGGTCGGATGGTTGGGGGGAGGCAGCTCGCCGGCTTGGCTTGAACGCTAGTTGCCCTGCCTGTCGGCAGTCCAAGGGCACCTAGCCAAACTAACGCCTCGGGGGTGTGACTGCGCCCGTTCCAGCGCGAGCCCTATCGTCAGAGGGCATCTAAGCCACTCAGCCCACTCAGCTGGCCTGCTACAGCGCGAGTCCCTCTATCTTGGCAGAGTGGCAATCTTTCCAGAGGTGCCCTGTCGGATAGCCCTCGTCAGGGGGCATCTAGACCTAAGTGTCGATGTTGCAGCACCCTAGCCGGTGAGTGCGAGCCCTTTCAATTAAAAGGACTCTCGGGGCCGTAATACATTACGTTTCAACCCTAAAGTATTGTATCGCGCGTGACCTCGCTATCCAAAACTGCAAAGCATCGTCATCGTCAGGCATCTGTTATTTGCTACTGCAAAGCCAAGGCTCTACCGGGTCACGCGCGATGTAAAACTTGCTTGATCAAACAGGCACACTACCAAGCTTGCTTTAGGGCGAGGCGAAAACTCAAACTCACAGAAACGACTCTAACCAAATGACCAATAGATATCCAAATCTTTTTCCTATTGCCGGAGGCTGGATTTTCAGCTGTCCAGAAGCAACGGGACTTCCCCTATACCACTCCACTAAATCGAGCCCCGAAGCAGCGGCCCAAGAGATCATTCGCAAGGATCCACGGGCGACCGCTTGGTTGAAACCGACTGCCGGTGAACCCCAGGCGCCAGCCAAAAAGCCAGCCAAGTCCTACACCGTTGCCGAACTACAGGCCATGGTCGATCAACTCCGAGCGGAGATCGAAGAAGAGAAGCGAAAGTTAGGAATCAAGGGCGAAGCCCGTGTCTCTGCCGCTCAGACCGTGCACTCCGATCCAAGGCTCGCAGAGATTGATAGTCAACTCGCCGGCTACAAGCCCGTGGTCATCAATTCAGCCTACAAGCAGACCTTTACCAGCTGCCCCCAAGTAGCAGTGAAGTCTCCCTGTGGCGATTATGACTCCCGACTTCGCGCAAAACTCGACTCGATGACTGCGGACGAGTCTAATCCCCATGTCACTGAGACTTCTACTCGCCAGGTATTTCACCGATGACCAAGAATTTCGAGACCCTCCGATCCGATCTGGCTGGCGCTCTTGCCGCGACCGAAGCCGCCAAACACGCGGCGATCGAAAGGCTCAAGGCGGAGATCCTCCAAAGCGAGAAAACCGCTGCATCACGCGCAAAAGAACTCGAAGCGGAGTTTCAGCAAGAGTTGTCCAAGCGAAAGGCGGCTATCGTCGCACGCATTCCCGGAGCTCTCTCGGCGCCTGTTGCTTCCTTCATCAAGGAAGATACTCGCGCTGCTGCTGCGGTCGTGATCGCGGCCTGGCGCTCGCTAGATACCGATGCACTCGGGCAGACTGGCTGTCGTATCGGCGTGCATCACCTGATTGTTGCCCTCGCGAAAGCGAAGGGCTTCACGCCTAGTGCCGAACGCCTGTTCGACGGGGCCTGTCCCCCGATCAACGATGCGGCCAGTGTCATCAAGTCGGCTGATCCGGCAAGCGCTCGATCTCGGCTTCTTACTCTCGAGGGCAGCGTGGCTACTTTTTGCGGCATGTACCCCGCTGGCAGTCCCGCCTACCTCGAGGTGGTCGAAGGCTCGCTCTCCGACGGGGATCTCTGCGTCGCTGTCGAACGCTTCCACCGGGATCTCGAGGTTGAGGCTCGAAAGCGTCTTGTTCCCGCGCGCAAAGAAACCCAGATTGATGCAACTCACTTCGATCGGGGTGGGCCGGGGCTCGACCCAACTCCAACAGGCCAAATCGCCCGGGATTTCGTCGAAGCGTACGGAGGGAAGACTGGCTGGCGCTACTCGGGGCCGCAGCAATGACCTTTGCCGAATTGTTCGAGGCCTCCGTTAGCGCCCCTCCAAGGGCAATGCCACCTCAGCGGCTTGCGGTCGAGCGCGAGCTCTTGAAGGTGAAGCTCCGTTCGTTCGCTGAACGCACTCCGCTTCGCCGGCAGAGACGCCGAGCTCAAAAGAAACTGTCATGGCTCACAGCGGGATGATCGGTGATTTAGTCCAAGGGCAAATCGCGAACGTCGAAGTTGGTGATCGCTTAAAGGCGGTCCACAGCATGAGCGGCGCTTGCTGCGTATGCGGTGCCTCGCGCTTTGCGCTACCGCCTGGTTTTCGATCACACAATCCGGCGGGATTTCTGTCTTCGACATTCCCCTAAGGTGAAGTCGCTTTAATGGCTGCCGCGATAGGGCATCTAAACGACGAGTCCGCAAACACTGAGTTTGCGCGCTCTGGTCTTAGTTGCCCTTTGACCGCACAAGTCACAAGGCATATCACCTTCATTGATGGCGCTCTTGCAGCAGTCGAGTTAGTCCGGCTGTGTGCTCTCGGCTGGCGAGTTGTCGAGGTACTAAATGTCGAGGGCGTGCCGGTTGCGATCTTGGTAGCGCCTGCTGTTGGCCAGAGCTAGCCAATGTCTCTTCTCGATAACTGAGTTCGCGGCGTAGCTCAAGGGCAACGCCCGTAAGACACAAGCGCTGCTGCTCGCGCGCCCGGACTCGCGAATGGAGTAGTTCCATGTATTCCATGGACACACCTATCTAGTCCCCCGCGATGATTTTCGGTTGAGCGCCCGATGCGATCGGGCGTATCACAGATAGACGGACCGACCGGCACGCCAATGCCGATCGGACCTAACTCACACAAGAAGGGTAGGTTCCTATGGGAGCTGTAAATCAGGGTACTTTGCAGGGGCGCGTGCGTCTACCAGGGCCGAGCCCGTTGCCGCGCGAAATAGTAGAAGAGCGGGCCATTTCTGGGGTTGAAACCGTCGCCCCGAAGCTGGCCGTCGATGAGGTCTTAGGGGTCGACATTCCGCCCGAAGTGCTACAGGCACCGATCGACAGCCATCGGTTTCCGCGCACCGCGATTGTGGTCGAGATGGCCGCTATAGCCGACAGGCTTCGGATCGCAGCGCGCGCGATTGACCATTTATGCGCGACCGCGACCCTTTACGAGCCGAGCTCGCTCAGGCGCAAGGCCCACGCCCTGGTGCGTCTCGCTTGGGCGGAGATAGCTGGGCAGGTGGTGCTATGACCCGAGCAGCCAGCGGGATGCGCGTTCGCGCCGTGGAATGGCCTCAGGCGCCCTCGTCCGACGACGCAATCGCCAGGCTATCGATCATCGCCGCGACGCTCAGGGATTGTGCCCAAGCGCTGGACGGCATCACCGTTGGTGCTGCTCCGCAAGAGGCCGCCACCATAGCGCGCGGTGTCCGGGTGGCCGCCGTTGCTGCTTTGGCTCTTGCCGCAAGGGGTGCCGCATGAGCAACTCTTTCATTTTTGGTGTTCACCGCGGCAGTGGTGCCAAGCTCAAGCCAGCGCTCCGAAAGATCTACGATCGCGCTGCCAAAAAACACGGCGCGCAGCTGATAGAGGCTACCTTGCCTGGGGTTGGTTATCAGCGCTGGTTCACGGCGCCGAACCTTGGAGCGCCGTTCGACCGGGCGATCGAGAGAGCTGTCTACAGCGAGATCGAAGCAGAGATCGCGAAAGGCGGCCGGCTATGAGCTCCACCAAAAGTCTCGCGCTTGGTGAGCTGGCACTTCGGTTGGCTCGCGAGCAGGAACATGCTCGCAACGCACTTCGGGCGTGGGCGCGTACGCAAGCAACCGCCAGGCAACGGCGCGGTGGTCGATGTGATTCCCTCAAGGCTCGCGAGTGGCGTCGTTACAAGCGGCACTGTCGGAGGGCAGCTCAGGTTCGATCGCTTCTCTTTCAAACCGGAGCCGAGCAGTGAGTGGCGATCACACCCACCCAAGCTATCAACTCTGTCGCCAGTTGACCGAGGCATCCGAAGCTTGCGATTTCGCAGCGTGCGCGATCGAATCGGCCGAGGACAACGGCGACACGAGCGACGTGGAAGATGCACTCTTAGGCTTGCAGGCTGCGGAAGGCGCGATCATCCAAGGGCGCCTTAGGCTGCTCGCAATCTGGCGAGGTGACTTGTGACAGCCAAGCCGGATGCCGTGTCAGAGCTCTTGCTCGCAGCCGAAGAGCTCCGCCGGATCGCTCGCGCCCTCGAAGCCGTCGACCTTCCCCAGCCGGCTAGGGGCGATCTCGCGGCTTTGATAGGTGAAATCCGGTACCGAGCTTTCGGGTGTGTCAGCCTGGCAGCTGAGAGGCTAGCCCCCGCCGGGGAAACCGCGCCTGTATCCCGAAAAGCCGTTCGCAGTTGAACGGGCGGGCTCTAGACCCCCGTTGCAGCCGGGCCCTTTCCCCTTTTGGTTTGGGGCTCGGCGCGCAACACCTTGACACTTTTTGGATAAGTGTCACACTTACTAGATGAGCACAAAGTCCTCCGGCCCTGACTCAGAGGCCCAAACACTCACGGTAGAAACGCAGGTAATCCGGGAGGAACCGCAAACGCGGCACATCCGGGTTCGAATTGCGAAAGTTCCGCAGCCTGAAGTGCTGCGCGTTAGCGTCAAGGTGGTCAAGTGATCGACGAAATTGAAACAGCGGCCATCGCATTCTACTGGCGCACTGTGACTCGCGGTCTGCGCCTGGCCGCAACCCCACGAGACGCGCAACACTGGGAGCCATTGCCGCTTGTCACATTGGAGGCGGGCGACAAGCTGGTCACTTTCGCATTTACCGGTGCGCGCTTCCGCGAGATTGACTCCGGTGTGACAGTCCGACAGGTTCGGGCAGCACTGCCAGCCGCGAGGCGGCTGCTCAAGGCCAGAGTGGCATCGGCGCTGGCTGTAATCAGAGGTACCCCCCGGCAGACTCAGCAGAGCCGGCTCGACATGTTGAAGTTACTCGATCTTGGGCTGTCCTACCGCGAGGTGGGTGCCGTGGCCGGACTGACCCGCCAGAGGGTTGAGCAAGTCGTCGGGCGTGGTTTCCCCGTTCGTTGATTTGCCCCTCTGATGCGCTAGACGGGCGCAACAGTGTCTTGCTGCCTCCCGATCGCGTGCTATCCCGAACGCCGTGAGCGCGCCGGCTAACGCACTAGAGCTCCTCGCAGACGGCTCCGGCTTTCGCGTCTGCCAAGCGCGCCGCGATCCTCGTTGAGCTCGGCACGCAACTCGCGGCTCTTGACCGACTCGCCGGTAATGCAGCTCTGGTCAGGGTCTATGACTGCGCCTCCGGCCGCCCACGGCTCAAGATTCGTGTCCGTTCCGATTGGGGCGAGCTGGCCGAGGTAGCTGACCGCCTGCTAGCCTCGCGGCTGCATGTCCCGCAGCAATAGCTCCGGCGTCAAAGGCCTCTACAAGGGCAAAGGCGGCCGCTACCGGATTGATCTCCGCTGTACTGACCGCGACGGCACCCCACAACGGCACCGGGAAGTTCTACCGCTGGGCATCACAGCAGGAGCCGCGCGCCTGCGAGCCCAGGCCGTGCTTGAGAACGCGCTTGCGGGGCGGCCCACGAAACCGCAGCCGGGGGAGGTTGCGCGTCTGTCGCAGGCTTTCGACGCCTATCTAGCTTGGGTAGAGACGAACCGACCGAAGGCCCACAAGCAACGGAAGAGTCAGGTCAAGGTCTGGCTTGCGACCGTGGGTGACGTGCCGGTCGCCAAGCTGGATGGCGCCTTGCTCGAATCGTACAAGTCGAAGCGACTGGCAACCGGCGAAACAGCGCCGGCCACAATCAACAAAGGCCTCATGATCGTCAAGCACATGTCCGGGCTCGCAGCCCGATCCGGCTGGGCTTGGATGACGCGCGAGCGTGCGGCCGTAATCCGGGAGGTTGGCATGCTGAAAGAGCCCCCCGGACGCCAGCGTCCAATCAAGCCAAAAGAGCTTGACGCCCTGCTCGCGGCCTTCACGCGCAAAGACTCCCGGTTCGCGCGCCGG
Source organism: Polyangiaceae bacterium (assembly GCA_035549735.1). Taxonomy (GTDB): domain Bacteria; phylum Myxococcota_A; class Polyangia; order Polyangiales; family Polyangiaceae; genus PMG-095. Next base: position 50,578 of record DASZQI010000066.1, read on the forward strand.
GTTGTGCTGGCTGACTTGCTCACGGGTTGCCGCCTAGGCGAGCTCCTAAGCCTTCGCGCTGGGGCCATCGACTTTAAAAGGCAGACCATCGACCTTTCCGAGACCAAGCAAAACCGCAACCATCAGATCGCGATCACGCCTCCCTTGGCCACGTTGCTCAAGGAAGCCCTGGCCGATTGGGAGCCTGGGGAGCAGACCCCAGCCAACGCGCGCCCGGTGTTTCGTAGCCGGCTCGGCCGGGCATATACCGTTGACGGCTTCTCAAAGCAGTTCGCTAAGGTCGCCAAGCGGGCCGGGGTCCCGGACATCACTTTCCACGACCTGCGTCGGCATGTAGGAACGATGCTCATTAATTCGGGCGAGCGCCTGGAGGTCGTGAGCAAGCTGCTCGGCCATTCCAACGTGGCCGTGACACAGCGCTCCTACGCGCACCTAACGACGGACGCGACACGCGCCGCATTTGCCCACCTCGCCGAGATTGCCCCCGCTCTTCCCTCGGCGGCTGGTAGCGCATCGCCAAAACGCAGAAAAACGGCCTAATTTAGCGTTAGAGCAGGGCTTTCCTAAAGCCAAGGTCGCAAGTTCGATCCTTGCTGGGGGCGCCAGCGTCAAACACGACGAAACCAGACAAACGACCGAGTTCCGTTGCAGTTTGCGGCACGACGCAGACGCCTCGATCTGGTCAGGACGCGACACCAGAGGACGCTACGGAACACGGGCCGGGGCAATAGGTGGGCAACGGCAATCGACCCCCGAACAAGAACGTGCGTGCCCAACATGCCGTCGGCCGGCGCGCGCCTTTACCCATGCCGCTGAGGGGAGGTACCTTTCGGTCCGAATGGACTTGGATGCCCTCGACCACCAGACCTTCGAGCTTCTCGTGGGCTTGCTGCTGAAGAGAATGGGCTACTCGATCAGGCGAACCCCCGAACAGGGCACGCCCATTGGTGCCGATTTCGAGGCGACAGACGACGCCGGCGTTTTGGTTCTCGTCGAAGTGAAGCACTTCAGACGCTCAGCGATCCTGCCAACATCCGTGGTCAAACAGCTCAGCGGCGAGATGTCGCGAGTGCGCGGCCAACACCCTCAAGCGCGGGCGATCCTTGTGACGTCGAGCGAGTTCAACGACGCTGCGCGCGAGTATGCAGCCTCAGGGGACATAACCGTCTGGGATCGCAACGAAGTGCTTCGCCTGCTCACGGTGCACCAAGACGTCGTCCCGGTTGTCCAGGAAATCGCTGCATCCCGAAGCCGACTTGGTGATGCGGTTAGGAGCCTTCGAACGTTCCCGTTGTTGAGCCGTTCCCAACAGGTTGCCGCGGAACTCAAGGCGCTTCCGGCCGGTCGAGACACTTGGCGCGACTATGAGATTCTGGGGACTCGAATCCTAACCGACGTCTTTACACCTCACCTCGGCGCTCCTGATGTGCAGAGCCGCACGGACGATGGCCTCGACATCATGGACGCCGTTTTTCCAGTTCGCGGAACAGCTCCGCCGTGGTCGACGGTTCGGTCGGAGTATCGCAGCCGCTTCGTAGTGGCCGAGTTCAAGAATTTCGTCGAGCCAATCGAACAGCGGCAGGTTGAATCCCTGAGCCAGTACTTATGGGACAAGGCCTTTCGATCATTTGGTCTCCTACTTTCTCGCAACGGGCACGCGACTTCGGCCGCCCTCGCGCGTCGCCGTGCCTGGGTTGAAAGTGACCGCTTAATCGTGATGCTAAACGACGAGGACGTCGTCGATCTGGTTCGCCTTTGGGAGCAGGGCGAAGATCCGTTTCAGGTAGTCGACGCACAGCTGGAAGATTTCTTCCGCCGACTGAACCCTTAGGGAACGTCCCAACCCGAAACTCAGCGCCGTCACGCAATCATGTCTAGGAGCGCGTGCGAAACGGGTCGGACCCGACCTGACAAGGGATCGATGAACATCTTTGGGGTGACCTTCCCCGAGACTTCTCGCTCCGCCATCGCTTCGACCAAGGTCCGCAGCGCAGGAGGCACGCCGCGCGCCATTGCCAAGAGCCGAATCGCCGTGATCCGGTCGAGGTGGTCGAGCTTGTCGCCGGTGACGCGCAGCATCAGCTCATCGAACACTTCCTCGTCGCCACGAAGCCTCCGGGCGACGAACTTGCTAGCTGCGGTTGTTTCCCAATGGCGCATTCCACCAATGCACTTGTGGAAGTTTTCGAATAGGCCCACAGCCCGCTCGGTGTTGCTCTTTGTTGCGACGACAGTCGCATGAAGGAGTCGACCAACCTCGGACTTCTTCTCTCGCAGCTTGAGAAATATTTCATGAAGCGCGTCCGAGGCAGCCCACCCCGTGCAAAGCGAAACTGCCGATGGGGTTAGCAGTATCTCATCTGCAGGCAGCCCCTTCACGATCTGAGCTAGGACATCGTCTTCTGCAGCAAAGGTGCGCCCAAGAATTTCCGCGCACGCAATGCTTCGATAGTCATAGGCATCAGACCTTGGCGACATCGCGCTGCGCTCCTGAACCGCTCGAAGGCAGGTCTCTCGGAGCATGTCGCGTCGCACGCCCGCTCGTTCGACAAAGCGTATCGTATTGAGGGTGAGTCCCGTCCCCGGCTCCAGAGACTCGATGTAGGTCAAAAGATCGGTAGCGACCTCTGTGCCTGGGCGCGCAAAGCAGCTGACTTTGTCCCAGAAGTCTCGTGCATCGCCATCACCCACTAGGCGAGGGACCAGCCCTTGACCAAGCGCTCGCCGTATCGAGCTCCAGTGTTCCACGAGTTCCCGCCAAAACACAGGATTGAAGCGCGTGCTCCAGCCCAGCCGAAACGAGAGAGGCTGTTCAAGGTGCTCCATATCCTTGGCGTCGGCAAAAACGTCGAGGCGATCAAGTTGGAGCAGACCGCAGAGTGCCGCCTCATGGTAGCGCTCGTGTATGCTGCCGCGCGTTCGCAACTCGACGGCCAGTTTCTCTAGCGTGGACGCTGGTGGACTCGTCATCGCGGAGTAGTGCCCAATTGCGGATTGCGCTCGCGGTTGCCCCTCCCACTCGAGTCCGTATAGCGCAAGAGCTTCGACGGCAACTGGATCGCTCGCTCCTCGTAGCCGTTCCGAAAGCGCAGTCCTAAGAGCCACCGGCAAGACTCCGATCCTTCGGAGAAGCGGTTCGCGCAATTCCGGCGCGCGAAGGGCGATCTTCGCTACCGCCGTCATTTCCCCCTCGGGTCTGTCAAGTTCCTGCAGAGCAAGTGACGCAACGCGGGCGTCGTCTCCCCAGGGAGCCAACTCGCTTAGGTGCCAACCGAACAGCCCTCTGGGTAGCCGTTCAAGCGCTGGCAGAGCAAGCGTCACAACGTCTGGTTCAGCCTGGCCGCTACGCAACTCAGAAAGGCCGACCAACACTAGGTCCGGACGCTTCACATCCGCGCAAGCCAGAAGCTCTAGGAGCCGAGCCCGACATGCGGATGTGTCTACGAGGATCGACGGCAGCAAGGACGCCAGCTCACCGGTGCGCACTGGGTCTCCGTTAGCCATTTGCAGTAGGGCGCGTGCGACTTCCTCATCCTGCATACCCCAGCCGAGCAGCAGGGCCCTAGCGGCCCATGACGGATAAGCCCGATCGAGTCGCGCGAGCATTGTCGCCTTCGCCTTCGGTGTTCTCGCCGTCAGCGCAGCCCAATGGGCATTGACCTGGTCGTGCTCGACTCCCGGGAGCCACGCCTCGATCGCTTCAAGTATTGGCCCCTCAGCCAGGGCGACGCCTTCTTGCGCGCCCACCGCCCCTCGAGCCACCTCTGCGAAAATCGGCCAAAGTTCGCGATCAAACGGCATGCGCCCGGCTTTGATCTCGGCGGCGAACAATTCCTGGACCTCTGGGTCCGAGAGGAACCCACGAGCAAGCGTAATGCGTGCCAACTCGGGCTCGAGCAAACCTGACCCAAACGCCACCAGCGAAGTCATGCACGCGCGTTTCAGCTCCGTGGACTGTCCCCAGCGGCTGACAACTAGTCCCGGGATCTGTCCGCGCCAGCCTGAATCCAATCCAGCTCCCCAGTTTCCGAACTTGAGGAAGTTCTCCAGGTCGGACTCCGTTTGGGTGCCGCGCTTTACTCGGGCCTTGATTGCGACGAACTCTAGTTCGAGGTTCGCACCGGGCCCGGCAATCTGGTCGATCTCCGGCTCCGACAGTTCAACTCCCGCCTCCAACAGGCCATCGAGAATGCTCGCCCGAGTTCGCGCAGAGTCCGAGTCCGCAGCGCGGGCCACCAGGTCATCGCGAAGGGAAGAATCTGTTCGTGCATGCTCCGCGAGGGCACGAGCAGCGCTCCTCGCTTCCTCGGCACGCTCCTCAGCCAACCCGCGCCGCAGACATTCCGTCGCTTCGAGCGTTCGTGGCCACGCGCCAATTGTTTCGTACAGCGATTCGCGAAACAGGTCGCGTCTCGGAAGCCAGCGAGCGATGCAAACGCGCAGCTGCTCTTGTGTCGGACCGGCTCGGAGCCCGCGCACGGCAATATCGAGGAGACGCAAGCGAATGGGTAAGTAGTGCTGGGTCTCGATGGCATCGAGGACCTCGCTTGCAACCTCCCGTGCCACGCGCGAGGGACAGTTCGGCGCGTTGAGTGCGATCTCCGCAAGCATCGGGAGAGCCAGCATCCGCTGCAATCGCGTTGTCGGCGCATCCCTGATCACCTCGATCAACGCAAGTGCGTCCTGCTTGCTCCTCGTGAGCCATACAAGTCCCACAAGGGTCTCGTGCCAGCGGGGATCTCCTGCAAAGGTTCGTACCAGCTCAATTCGCACAGCAGTGGGCCGCCTGGAGAGCGCCTCCGCCGCAAGGTACTCTTGGAGCGCCCGATGATAGAATCCAATGTCGGCTGGTGAGCGTGAGACGAGCAGGCCCGCCGAGTCAGTTGCGTAGGACAGGATGCGCGCTGCGCTGCGCTTCGCGTCTGCCTTGCTGAGACCAAGGCCATCGTCCTCATCACGCAAGTAGTCTTCAAGGATGGCCTGAGCCGACGAGCGCGGAATTGAACCGGAGGCCCAATGCTCCTGCACCTGAAGCGCGAGCCACGACAGGGCCTCGCGCAAAGATTCGGTCGAAAGGTCCTCATTTTCGGTACTGCGTTGCGCCGCCCGGTTGCGCCGAGCCGGATGCGTGATGAGAAGCTGCTCGACAAGCTTTTCGTAGGCCTTGAAGCGATTGTCCGGGAGCACAGCATCGTCGTACCAAAGTTGGACAAGCAAGTTGAGAATCAGTGGCCGCACTGCGAGTGCGCCAAGTTCAGCGCTCCGCCAGATTTCGCGAAGGAACTGCTCGGTAAGCGAGGCCGTCGGCTTCTGTTCAATGCCGCGGTCCGCTAAATGGCGGACCTGCCTCTCTTCCATGAGAGCCTGAGCAATTTGCCGCTGCTGCTTGTTGGACAACGGGGCGATGGCACCTACCTGCCAATCGCTCGAAAATTGACCTATCGATTCGATCGCGTGCGGCCGCCCCGTCGCGATCACGGGCACCGAGCGCTGTCTCACGAAGACGCTGAGAAGATCGAAGGCTGTGGCACCGCTGAGCTGGCTGCTCCACTCGTCAAGTCCATCGACTAGGAGCAACAAACGAGAATCGTCCAGAGCACGTTCCACGAGTGGGATCAGATCCGCCTCGCTGTGAAGTCGCAGCCAGTCACCAAGAAACTCGCGGAGCGACATCCTTGGCGTTCCACTTCCATCGAGAAGCTGCGTCCACCGTCCAAAAGGGATCCACACAGGGAGGCTAGAGCCCCAGCGCTGCGCGACCGGTGCGACCATCGGTTCAACTGACATAAGGTCAAGAGCGATGACCCTGAGCAGGGTGCTCTTTCCCGCGCCAGGACCGCCAACAATCAACGATCGGTCGCTTGCCGACAGCCACCCCTCGGCGGGAGAACGGCGCTCGATTCCAGCCGCGCTTGGCTGCCCGATCTGCCAGTCGTCTCCATCGCTATCGGGATCCAGTAGCGCGTCAGAGGCCGCTGCAGTCGAAGGCTGAGAGCCGGTCGACTCGTCGGGTTCGTCAAGGGTTTGCCAATCTAGAATCTCTGGCAGCGTTACATCGGCTTGACTGGGAGCGGTTGGATCACGAAACCGGAACCCCGGATCGTGCAACGAGAACATGTTGTAGTACAGACGAGCCAGTCGCGTCCGCAGCTCCACTGCGTCCGTCTTACTGAGCCGCTGTCCGAGGGACTCCGCTGCGCTGCGTCCGTTGAATGCGACCACCCACTCCCTCGAGAAGAAGTCGTCCACAAGGTCGGGAAGGGCTTTGAGCTGTTCGCTCAAGCTTTCGGCATCCCAGACCACGAGCCGCTTGCCGTCCGCTGCAAGCCGCGCCTGTTGGGCGACGACCGCTTCCGCCCGGGCCTTTTCCGATAACGTTTCAGTCGTGCAGAGACAGAACTCGGTGGCTCGCGCATACCAACTCCCGGCAACAAATTCGTCGACGGCCTCGCCAATCCTACTGGCCGTAAATTTTTGGACACGCTTGCACTGGTAGACGCGATATCCGCCACCCGCACGAAGCCGAGCGAAGAGATCGATGCCTTCTTGGTCCTGGCCCGCGATACCGTAGAGGCGCGCGTCTTCGACATCGCTCTCTCGTCTTGCCATGCGAAGACAAAGCCTTTCAAAGTCCGGCCAGCTCAATTCCCCGAACCGAAGACCCTGTTTGGTCGAGACGACGGGGGGGCCGGGCCGGCTTGTGGGAGGCGTGTCTAGCCAGCCGGGTGGAAGGACCGATGCCATGCCGTAAGCGATGCTAGCTCACTCCGTCGCGCGTTGCGGGGATCACGCAAGGCAGCCGCGAGGGCTGGCCCATTTGAGATTCTACTAGCCACGGCGCAGGTTGCCTGAATGGGGCCGGTGATGCACAACCGGGTATTGTCCAATTTCGCAGAGGCTGGGTTTGCGCTGGAGCGGGACGTCGTCAGAGCGGAATGCCTCGCCCTGCTGCTGCGCCTGACGACTCCCGCCGCCGTCGCTGACCCGGATCGCCACCGGGCTGGCGGCGCATTCGCCGCACGTGGGCTATTGAGTCAGGTTCCTGAACTGCGTCGCGAGTTGGAAGCGGCCGGCCTCGACCGTCTCGCCGCCGCCGCCCTTGGCGATCGAGCCGTTACGATCGACGCAACATTCTTCGACAAGCACGCCAGAGCCAACTGGGCTGTACCGGGTCATCAGGACCGAATCATCGCGATCGCCGGCACCACCAAGAGGAAGCACCGGATCCGCGACGGCATCACGTACGCCGAGCTGGATGCGGAGACGCTGGCCGGGCTAGTCGCGCTTCGCGTTCACTTCGACGCAACAGACGGCGATACAGGAGCGTTGTGCGTTGTTCCGGGAAGCCATCGGAATGGCGTCTTATCTAACAGCCAAATTTTGGAAGTGCCGCTTGAGCGGTACGTGCCATGCGCTGCGGCCGCGGGCGATGTTCTTGTTTTGCGGCCGTTGCTGCTCCATCGCTCGTCCCCGTCACGTGGTGACGGGCAGCGTCGTGTTCTGCATGTTGTTTATGCGACCAACGAGCTAATCTAGGAGTCGTGGCGCTTCCAACGAGTCCAGGTGAGACGCGAGCGCTCGACGCGGAGCTGGCGGCCGACGGCCTGAAGGCGTCGACCCGCCAGAAGGTGCACATCGTCTTTCGCTCCGTCGTTCGTTTGGCGGTCGGGGCCGGCATGCTCGCGGCCGTGCCCGCCTTCCCCCGCATCCCGCGCGTGGGGCGCAAGATGGTGCGGCCTTTCCATCGCGATGACCTGGACGCAATCCTCGTCAAAGCGGCTCCGCAAGCCCGGCTAGCGTTCGCGCTGGCCGCGTTCGCCGGGCTCCGCGCTGGCGAAGTGCGGGGCCTTCGGTGGAGTGACCTCGACCTGAAGAGCAACACCCTGACGGTGCGCCGTGCGCTGACGCGCGGCGAGGCCACGACGCCGAAGTCGGGCGACCAGCGGGTGATTCCGATCGCTGGGCCCCTTCGCTTGCTGCTCGAGGCGGCGGACTCGAGTCGCTCCAGCCCTTGGGCTTCGGTCGCTATCACGGCGCTCGGTAAGTCTTGGGGTGAGAGCGGGCTCAATCAAGCCTTCAAGCGTGCCCAGCGCCGTGCTGGCCGCTCCGGCTTGTGCTTTCACGACCTCCGCCATTTCTTCGTGACCGAGCTTTTTCGAAAAGGCATCGGCGCCCCGACGGTTCAGCGCCTCGCGGGCCACGCCGAGCTTTCGACCACGCAGCGCTACGCCGACATGACGGCGAACGATCTGCGAGCGGCCATTGCCCTTTTGGGCAACGGCGAGGCAACGGGCGAAGAGAGCAACTGACGACGGCGAAGGAGTCGCCGGAAACCTAAGAGGTTTCGCTGTCCTGTACGAAGGCCCGGCCCGCATCCCTGAAGCTTTCCTAAAGCCAAGGTCGTACGTTCGAATCGTATCGGGGGCGCCATCGTCGCCTGTTAGCCTCGCCTGGCGCATGGTTCCCAAGCGAATAACCGATCCCGCCACGGCCGACTTCCGTGACTTGGAGCAGTGTCTAGCCGCCAACCAGGCGCACGTGCTCCAGTTCAGTGACGTGACCTACACGCCCGGATTGCTCGAAGAAGTGGGGGCGTTGGCGGCGCGCTTCGGCGACTTGCTCGAGGTGCGCTTCTACGGTCACGAAACGGGCGGCTTCGATTGCGCGGTGCTGGAGAAGATCCCTTCCGTCACTAACCTCAGTATCGATTGCTTACGACGCGCATCGAATATCGAGGCGCTTGCCCAACTGGCGCATCTGAACACGCTCTCGCTCGGCATCGAGGAGCTCAGCGACGCGGACGTCCTTGCTTATCCCAACCTGCGCCGACTGCGTGACCTGACCATCGGTGAATCCAAGAGCGACGCGCTCGACCTCTCGCATCTGAACGCCTTTTCTGAGCTCGAGCGGCTACGCATCTGCGGCCACACGCGCGGCATCCAAGCGCTCACCGCGGTTCGTTCGTTGAAGTGCCTGTGGCTGAACCGCATCGGCAAACAGACGCGCCTCGATTTTCTCTCCGAGCTCGACAACTTGCACACCTTGGGCTTGCTTCTGGGCGGGCGCGCCAGCATTGCGGAAATCGAGCTGCCTCACCTCGCGGAGCTCGACATCAGCCTGGTCAAGGGGCTCGTCGACTTGGGCGACCTAGCGCGTTTTCGAGAACTCCGCTCGCTCCGGATCGACCAGCAGGCGCGCCTCGAAGCCATCGCGTTTTCGCAGGCCAACGCCGAGCTCCGCAGCGTCTATTTGGTGCACTGTAAGTCGCTGCGTAGCCTTTCGGGCTTGGAGAATCTACCGCGGCTCGAGCAGCTTCTGATTTGGTCCCCGGTGTTGAACCGACAAGAGCTGCTCTCGCTGAAACTGCCGCAGAGCCTGGCGATTTGCTCGCTTTACACCTCAAAGGAGCGAGAAGACGCGCTCATCCGCGCGGAACTCGACGCACGCGGTTATCGCGAACGTGAATCGTGAATTGTGAATTGGTGTTTGCTCGAAGATTCGAGTCGAAATGCTGATATCTTCGTGAGGCCGGCCGGCGTATGTGGGTCGCAGGCGTTGCTTAGTCCGTGGCGATGACTACGTTGTGCAGCGAGGCCCATGATCACGACCCGAGCCAACGCAGCCGAGGAAGAGTACTTTCGTCGTGAGGAGGCCGACCGTCGCAGCGACGAGGCATGGGACAATCTGCAGCAGTCGGTGCGCGCCAATCAGGCTGAACGCGAGCGCCTGAAGGCGGATCGAACCAGGCGCTGCCCGGAGTGCAAAATCGCCCTGGTTGCGCGGACTTTGCGCGGCGTCGAGATCGACCAGTGCGACTCTTGTCGCGGGGTTTGGCTGGACGCGGGCGAGCTCGAGCAACTCACCCAAAAGGCGCCCGGTTTCCTGGCAAGGCTGTTCGCGCGCGGGCACGGCGGCGTGGAAAAATGAGCGGCAGGCCCGAGGCGTACGACTCTACGGGCCAAGACCACTACGCTACCGCGGCGGCGGAGCGCTGAGCAGGGGCTGCCCGACAGTTCGCTATCTCCATGTACATCCTCGACTATCTCGTGCACTTGGTCAGCCAAGCGCAAGCGCAAGCACCGCGGCAAATGCTGGAGCTGGCCATGCGCGCGATCGCGATCGACCTGGGTGCCAGGTCGTGCCGGCTCTTCATTCAGAAGTCCGGCGAAGAGCTGGTGTCGAGCGAAAGCTTCGGCGTAGAAGCAGGGGTCGAGCCGGCAGACGCTGCCCAACGAGTCGCGCATGAAGCGCTGCTGAACGTGCTGCCGAGCAGCGCCGACACGCCGGCCGGAAGCTGGCGAGCCGTTCCGTTGGTTTCTCGGGCACGGCGCTTGGGAGCGTTGGTCATCGAGCGACCAGCTCGCGAGCAGCCTTTCACCGAGCAGGAGCTTTCGCGCTTCTCGGCGGTCGCATCCCGCGTCGTCGATCTACTCGAAAGTGCCAGCCTGATCGAGGTACTGAAAGGCACGCCGGGTTCATTGCCGGTCGACGCGGCGCCGTCGAGCCGGACCTCCGGCGAGGAAATTCTCGAAGGCGTGGCGGCCTCGCCCGGTATCGCCATGGGCGTGGTCAGTTTTCGGCACGCCTTTCCGAGCGAGCTCGCGCGTCGAGAGCTCGCTCGCGGTGACGCGCCCGGTGAGCGCGAGCGCCTGCGCGACGCACTCCAAAAGACCGAAAATGACCTATTGCGCATGCAAGCGTCCGCAGCCAGCGAGCTCGGTGAAGAACAGGCGCTGATCTTCGGCGCGCATCTGCTCCTACTGCGCGACCCAATCCTGCTCGAAAAGATCGAGGTCGGGATCGGAGGCGGGCTGCCGGCCGCGGCCGCCGCAGATGACGCCTTCGCCGAAATCGCGGGGCGGCTCAGGCAGGTCCGGGATCCCTATCTGCAGGAGCGCGCAGAGGACGTGGAGGACCTGCGCAGTCGAGTGCTCGGCCATCTGATCGAAGTCGAGGGCGAGGCCGCTCGCCCGGGGCACGTGGTCGTCAGCCCGCATACGTCGCCCTCGATCGTCATGGAGCTCAAGGTCCTTGGTGCCACTGGCGTCGCCAGTGAGCACGGCGGCACCACTTCTCACGGCGCGCTGTTGGCTCGCGCTCTGGGCGTTCCGGCGGTGGTTGGCGTCGGGGGTCTGCTCTCGCGGGTCCGGGCCGACGACGTCCTGGTGGTCGACGGAGACGAAGGCCGGGTCATCCTGCGACCCAGTCCCGATACGCTGCGTGACTACACGAGCCGTGTCGCGGCGGAGGCCCAAAAAAGAACCGAATTCTCGAGATACCGCAGCCTGCCATCGCGGACGGCCGATGACGTTCCCTTCCGGCTCGAAGCCAACGTCGCGCTCGGCGTCGATCTGGGCGTTGCAGTGACCAACGGTGCGGAGGGGGTAGGCCTGTATCGAACCGAGTTCGCGTTCATCGCACACGATGGGGTGCCATCCCGCGACGAGCAGGTGCGAATCTACGCCAAGGCCTACGCGGCTTTTCCCGATCGGCCGATCAGCTTTCGAATTCTCGATCTGGCTGGGGACAAGTTCTTGCCCATCGGAGGGCTTCGAGTCGCGCACAGCGCGTTTCACGGTTACCGCTCGATCCGCGTTCTGTTCGACTACCCGCACATCCTGCGCGATCAGGTGCAAGCGTTTGCCCTCGCCGCAAACGGACGTCCCCTTCGCATTCTGGTGCCGATGGTCAGCTCACTCGAAGAGCTGCAAAGGGTCAAGCAGCTGACACTCTCGGCATTGGCGCAGCTCCCGAACCAGGCAAACATCAGCACGCCTAGCTTCGGCGCCATGATCGAGGTGCCCGCCGCGGTCGAGATCGTGAGCGACGTGGCGACCGAGGTCGACTTCTTCTCGATCGGCACCAACGATCTGATTCAGTATTCGCTGGTCGTGGATCGCGAAGATCCCCGACTTTCTTCGCCACATCACGCCTTTCACCCGGCGATTTTGCGGATGATCCAGCGGGTGACCGCTACGGCGCACGCGGCGGCGAAGGAGGTCTGCGTTTGCGGCGAAATCGCTGCGCGTCCAGAGGTAGCGATCGCACTGGTAGCCCTCGGTGTCGATACGCTCAGCCTCACGCCGCGGGCCATCCCCGAGCTGAAGCAAAGGCTGTCCCAGGTAACTCTAGAGCCGCTGCGCGTCGACCTCGAGCGACTGCTCAGCACGCGCACGACCGCGGAAATGGAGCAATCGCTACGCAGCTACCTGCTCCACCACACCGCCGCCGGTGCCAAGCTAGTCAGCTGACACGGGCGGCGCCGTCACGCTTACTCATTCTCTAATGCAGGAATCAGAATGTGCGCTTTCGTGCCAAACCTGGCCTGCTACCGGCCGTCCCTTGGTTTAGTATTGGGCCGAGGCGCGCTGGCTACTGCTGGCACTGCCCTTGTCCTCTTCTTGGTGTTCCGCGATCAAGCACTCGGTCGTCAGCATCAATCCTGCGACGCTAGCCGCGTTCTGAAGAGCCGTGCGAACGACCTTGACCGGATCGATGACACCCATGGCGAGTAGGTTTCCGTACTCTTCGGTCGCCGCGTTGTAGCCGAAGTCGGCCGTGCCGGCGCGCACCGCGTTCACGACGACCGAGCCCTCGAGCCCGGCGTTTTCAGCGATTTGTCGCATGGGCTCTTCCATCGCGCGGCGGATGATGCGAAGGCCGTTCTGCTGCTCACCCGGCAGTGTTTCTGCGTCGAGGGCGGCTTGCGCGCGGATGAGCGCGACCCCGCCGCCCGCCACGATGCCCTCCTGCACCGCCGCTCGAGTGGCGTGCAGGGCGTCTTCCACGCGAGCTTTCTTCTCTTTCATCGCCATCTCACTACCCGCGCCGACCTTCACTATGGCCACGCCTCCCACCAGCTTGGCCAAGCGCTCCTGCAGCTTTTCCTTGTCGTATTCGCTGCTGGTGTTGGCTAGCTGAGCGCGAATTTCTTCGATGCGGCCCTTGATCTTGTCCTTGGTTCCCCCGCCATCGACGATGGTCGTGGTGTCTTTATCCAGCGTCACCCGTTTGGCACGCCCGAGGTCTGCCAGCGTGACCTTCTCCAGCCTGACGCCCAGCTCTTCACTCACGGTTTGAGCCCCGGTGAGTATCGCGATGTCTCGCAGCGTCTCCTTGCGGCGATCGCCGAAGCCAGGAGCCTTCACGGCCGCGCAGTTGAGGGTGCCCCGCAGTTTGTTGACGACCAGTGTGGCCAGCGCCTCCCCTTCGATATCGTCGGCGATCAACACCAGCGGTACCTGTTCCTTGGCCACTGCTTCGAGGAGCGGCAAGAGATCCTTCATGTTCGAGATCTTCTTTTCGCACACGAGCAAGTAGGGGTTCTCGAACTCTGCCTGCATGTTCTCGGCGTCGGTCACGAAATAGGGTGACAGGTAGCCGCGATCGAACTGCATGCCCTCGACGATCTCGAGCGTGGTCTCGGCGGTCTGGCTTTCTTCGACCGTAATGACGCCTTCCTGCCCGACTTTTTCCATGGCTTCTGCCAGCTTGTCGCCAATTTCTTGGTCCCCATTGGCGCTGATCGCGCCGACTTGGGCGATCTCCTTCGGGTCCTTGGTCGACTTGGCCATCTTCTTCAAGGCTTCGACCGCGATCTCGACGGCCCTGTCCATGCCTCGCTTCAGCTGCATTGGGTCGTGCCCAGCCGCGACCAAGCGTGACCCCTCACGACAGATGGCTTGCGCCAGAACCGTCGCGGTCGTCGTGCCGTCTCCGGCCACGTCGCTGGTCTTGCTGGCCACCTCTTTGATCATCTGGGCGCCCATGTTCTCGAACCGATTCGAGAGCTCGACCTCCTTGGCGACCGTCACGCCGTCTTTGGTGATCGTCGGCGCGCCGAAGCTCTTCTCGAGCACCACGTTGCGACCCCTGGGCCCAAGCGTGACCTTTACCACGTTCGCGAGCGCGTTGACGCCAGCCAGCATCAAGCTTCGTGCGTCTTCGGTGTAGTGAATGTCTTTCGTTGTCATGTCGTACCTCTTGTCTGGCTCGCGCCGGAGCGAATTTGTCGTGGGCTACCGCGAACGCGGCGCCGAAATCAGGCCTCGAGAACCGCCAGGATCTCGTCTTCACGCAGGATCACGCGCTCTTCCCCGTCCAGCGTCACTTCGGTCCCGTTGTATTTGCCGAACAGCACGCGGTCGCCGACCTTTACGTCGAGGTTCCGCAGCGACCCGTTCTGGAGCAGCTTGCCGTTGCCCACAGCGATAACCTCGCCTTCGACCGGCTTCTCTTTCGCGCTGTCGGGGATGAAGATGCCGCCCGCGCTTTGGTCCTGTTCTTTGACGCGTTGGATTATCACGCGGTCTTGTAAGGGCCGGATTTGTTTCATGGACGAGTCTCCTGGCACATCGATTCGCGCTCGAGACTGAGCGCGGAGGGTCGCTGCACGCCGGCCGTTTTGCCGCGAAGTGCGCCCTCGCAAAGTGCAAAGTGCCAGAATCCGCGAAAGAGAGCGCCAGCGAGCAACTCTCGATGAGGCGAGAACCCTACTCTCGAAGGGGCCTGAGCGCACGACTTCTTTTTGGCCATTGCGCCCACGTCGAAGCGTGCTCATTCTAACGAAACCTGCTCGATGGCAGCGTGGCGCAATCGCGTCAGCGACCCACAGGAGACACGGGGCATGAATTGGGATCGATTGGTACGTGGCTTTCGTCGCGCGCTCGGCTATCTGAAGTCCTTGTCCGAGAAGGGTGATGGCGACGAGAAGGGTGATGGCGACGAGGACGAGTCGCCCCTAGGTACCAAGGGCTGGTCCGGCTCCGGCGACCACCCCCGGTTTCCGCAGGTACCTGAGCCCACGTTCGCCAGAATTCCGAAATAGCCGCCTCCGCACGCCCGAAATGGCGCGGGAGCCGGCTGCCAAAGGCACGAGCCGCACCAGTTTCTCGCGATTGCACGGCGTTCCGCGGCGTTTGCAAAAGTCGTGTTCGGCCTTACGTTGCCGAGAATGAGCCAGCTTCGAATTGACGTTTGGTCGGACATTGCCTGCCCCTGGTGCTACGTGGGCAAGCGCCGGCTAGAGAGCGCGCTCAAAGAGTCTCCGCACGCCGCGCACGTCGAGGTGGTGTGGCACGCCTTCGAGCTGGACCCCGCGGCGCCAAAGCAGCGCGATCCTTCGGTGTCGCACACGGAGTACATCGCCAAAAAGTACGGGATCACCAGCGAGCAGGCGCGCCGCAACAGCGATCGCCTGGTCGAATTGGCACGCCAAGAGGGGCTCGCGTTCGACTTCGAGCACATCCGCTCGGGCAACACCTTCGACGCGCATCGGCTGGTTCAGTTGGGTCTGGAACGCGGCGTTCAAGGCGCTGTCGAAGAGCGTTTTTTCAGCGCCTACCTGGAGCAGGGCGCCCTGATGAGCGATCACGGCACTTTGCTGCGACTTGCCGTGGAAGCCGGCCTCGACGAGGGTGAGGTGTCGGACGTGCTCGCGTCGGATCAGTATGCTCAGGCCGTGCGCGCCGACGAGGCGCAGGCGCACGAACTGGGGATCAACGGCGTGCCGTGCTTCGTCCTCGACGGACGCTTCGCGGTCAGCGGCGCGCAGTCACCTCGAATTCTACTCAGCGCCCTGCACCAAGCCTGGGCCGAGCGTGAGCCGAGCTCCGCGGAGCTCCCTGAAGGCGCGATGTGCGGCCCGGACGGCTGCTGAGAGCTCGTTTGCCACGCCTGCTCGGCGGTCAGTCGTTATCCACGCAGTCGTATTGCACTTTCCACGCGAGCAGGGTCGGGGCTTCGAGTTGGCTCGGCGTGGGGTTGAGCTTGATGGTGATGCGCAACAGATCTTGCGATGCAACGCCGGGGTCGGCGGTGCGGAACGGACTCGTGCCGCCCGGGCCGGTGTCGATCAAGGCGACGTCGTAGTTGTCGTTGGCCGGTCCGGTGTCGGTGCTGGCCGAGGCGGTGGCAAGCGTGAGCGGGGTCGCGGGCAAGAGGCTGGCCGCGTCCGCGCCGGACTGCGCGGCGATCACGATCGAGGCAAACTTGGGGATCGTCGCTTGCCAGTCGAACTCACGCCACACCGGCCCCTGTCCGGCGGGGCAAGACGCGGTGAAGTCCTGAGTAAAGGTAGCCGGGCCGTAGCTCTTTACCGGCACGGGTACCGGTGGCGGCAAGTTGTCCGGGGTCACACAAGCGGTGAGGTCGAACAGCATGAACTCCAGCGCCTTTTCCTGAGCGGACAAGGTGCCTTGGCGACACGCGCCCGGGAATTTGCCGGGAGTATAGATGGAGCAAGTGCCATAGTTCGCGGCCGGAATGCCGGTGCAGCTGGCTGCGTAGGCGTTGTCATGGCACTCGGCGGAGGTCGTGCAGCCGCCGCAGGTGCCGCCGACGCAGCGGTCCGGAGCGCATTCGGCGTCGGTCGTACACGCGCGCTGGCAAGCGCCCTGAGTGACTCCTGAGCAGGTCTGAGAGCCACCGCATTCTTCACCAATCGTGCACGAGCAGGTGCCCGCGATACAGCTGCCGCTCTGACAATCCGAGTCTTTCGTGCACACGAACGCCGTGCACTTGCCGCCGCAGGTACCGTTTCCGCAATCCGCGTTGGAACTGCAAGCGACCTGGCTGCAGACCGAGCCCGTGCATTTGGCGCCCGTCCCACACTCCGCCGCCGTGCCGCACGAAGCCGGCGGCGTACACTTGGCGCCCGAGCAGACTAGAAGTGGGCACTGGGTGTCCAAACCGCAGCTCGAGGTGCTGCATTTTGCGCCATTGCACAGGTTGCTGACGCTGCAGCCCGCGTCGCCCGCGCAGGTCTTGGTGGAGCACTTCGCGTTGTTGCACAAGTTACTGACCGGGCAGCCCACGTCGCCCGCACAGGTTTTGACGTTGCACTTACTGCCCGTACAGAGCCCGCTCGATGGGCACCCCGCGTCGCCCGCGCAGGCGGTCGCAGTGCTGCACTTGGCGTTGTTGCACAAACCACTGACCGGGCAGCCCGAATCTCCCGCGCAGCTCTTGACGTTGCACTTGCTGCCCGTGCAATTCCCGCTCGCCGGGCAACCCGCGTCGCCCGCGCAGGCGGTCGCAGTGCTGCACTTGGCGTTGTTGCACAAGTTACTGACGGGGCAGGCCGAATCTCCCGCGCAGCTCTTGACGTTGCACTTTGCGCCGTTGCATATGCCGCTGGACGTGCAGTTGCTGTCGAGCGAGCAGGCCGGCGCAGTGCTGCACTTGGCGCCGTTGCACACGCTACCAGCGACCGTGCAGTTGGCATCGGTGGAGCACGCCTTGGTGGAGCATTTGGCGCCGGTGCAAACTCCGCCTGCGGTGCCGCAAACCGAGTCCCTGGCGCAGCTACCCGCAACGCACTTGCCAGCGGTGCAGGTGCCGGACGTGCCGCATTGAGCATTCGTGGTGCACGTGCCGGCCGTGCAAACGCCGAGCGCCGAGCCGGTGCCGGACCCGCACGAGCCGCTATCGCAATCGGTGTTCGCGTGGCAAATGCTGGCGCTGCACGTACCCGCGGTGGAGCCCGTGCCGGTGCCGCACGAGCCGCTGTCGCACTGCGCGTTCGTGTGGCAAACGGTGGTGTTGCTGTTGGCGCAAACCCCTGTAAAACCCGTACCGACGCCGCACGAGCCGCTGTCGCACTGGGCATTCGTGTGGCAAACCGCAGAGTTGGTGCTGCACGTGCCCGCGGTGGACCCCGTACCCGTGCCGCAGGACCCGCTGTCGCACTGGGCATTCGTGTGACAGATGAAACCGGTGGTGTTGGCGCACGTTCCGGTGAACCCGGTGCCGACACCGCAGGACCCGCTGTCGCACTGCGCGTTGGTGTGACAGATCGCCGAATTGGTACTGCAGGTGCCCGCGGTGGAGCCCGTGCCCGCGCCGCACGAACCGCTATCGCAATTGGCGTTCGTGTGGCAGACCGTACCCGTGTTGTTGGCGCAGGTTCCGGTGAAGCCGGTTCCGACGCCGCACGAACCGCTGTCGCAGTCGGTGCCCTTGTGGCAAACCGTCGAGTTGCTCGCGCAGGTTCCGGCGGTCGAGCCCGTTCCGGCACCACACGAGCCGCTGTCGCACTGAGCATTGGTGTGACACACGGTCGCGTTGGTCGAGCAGTTTCCAGCCGTCGAGCTGGTGCCCGCGCCGCAGGTCCCGGTGGGACCGCACTCGCTGTCCTTGTGGCAGGCAAATCCGCCTGCGCACGTGCCGTTCTTACCGACGCCGCCGCAGGTTCCTAGACCGCAGTCGGCGTTCTTGTGGCACCCGACGACGCTGCAGGTTCCACCGCCGCAAGTTCCTAGGCCGCAGGTGGCGCTCGAAGTGCAAGCGGTCGGGCTGCAGGTCTGCCCGGAACAGCTACCCCCGTCGCAATCCGAATCGCCCGCGCAAGTGCAGGTTCCCGAGCGACAGGTTCTGCCCGTGCCGCAGTCGCTGTTCACTGCGCACGTGGTTTGCTGACACGTGCCCGTGGTGGCTCCAGGGCAATCGAAGGTGGAGTTGGGGCAATCCGCGCTGGTCTGGCACGGCTCGGAGCATTGCCCGACCGCGCCCAGCGTGGCGCCGGTGCAGGTCGCGGTGTAGCCGCAGTCGACGTCGGTCAGGCAGCTGTTCGTCGCTGGCACCAGAGCGTTCGCCGAAACGTGAAAGTCGCTGAACACCACGCGCCCGCACTGCTGCGCGGCCGGCGCGCCATACGGCGTGTTGAACGTGAATAGGTTGGTGTAGTTGGGATACGGCGCGTATTTCTTGTCGCGCGCGGTCATCCAAGGCTGCGTATCCGGGCCGATGCTCGTCAAATCCTGACGACCTTCATGGATAGTGAGCCGCCCGGAGATCGAGCTCGCGCCCACGTTGCGCAGCCACTTCGAATAGACCGCCCCCTTCGGAAAGCCGGCGTTGACGGTGCCGGTCAACGGATCCTGAGTGTTGACGCTGGAGGTCATGGCCGCGCCGGTCGGCGCCCAGTTGGCCACTGCGGACCAGTCGTCTGGCGGCGGAA
Source organism: Polyangiaceae bacterium (assembly GCA_035549735.1). Classification (GTDB taxonomy): domain Bacteria; phylum Myxococcota_A; class Polyangia; order Polyangiales; family Polyangiaceae; genus PMG-095. Next base: position 69,536 of record DASZQI010000066.1, read on the forward strand.
CGTGATTCTTACCCGCTGCGTATTGGATCCACGAATAACCGAAATGAGTGATGAACGCGCGGCCCCCCGCATTCGCGTAGTTGATCAGGTTTTGATACGGAGTGTTCGTGCCGCTCTGCTTGTCGGTCGCGCTGCCCTCGCAAGGCAGCAGAATGACGTCGTACGACATCATCGCTGCCGGGTCGTTCCAGAGCGTGCTGCCTGCCACCACGCTGCCGCTCGTCGCGTCCAGCTTGTTGCCGTTACTGGTGTAGTAGTGAATTCTGGCGTTGGACGAGCTATCGCCGATCTCCGCGGGATCGATGCCCGCCTTCAGCAACAAGCAATCGAACGGGTCCGAGCCGCCGGTCGCAATCGCAATTTTCGGCAGATCGGCGCGCGTATAGGTCTTGGTCACCGGATCGTAGCCATCGGTCTTGTTCCGAGGCAGACGCAGCATGCAATCGGCAGGATCCGGAGCGGTGCAATTGGCCTGCACCTGGTTGTTCGCGCACTTGTTGATGTTGGTGAGCACGATCTCGCGCCGCCACTTGCCGATTTGGACGACAATCGGGATGTTCGCCCCGGCAGGCACGTCGTTCAGCGTGAAGTTGCCGGCCGCGTCGGTTTGCGCAGCGCGAATCGCGTCGAGCACGGCAGCACCACCGCACGTGTCGCAACTCGCGCCAGAACCGAAGGGAGGCAGCGCCGCGTCGGGATCGAGCGGAATGTAAACGTTGGCGTCGAACAGCGGCGTGTTGCCCGCGGGATCATAGACCGTACCGGTAATACTGGTCGTCCCGCCTCCCGCGCAGGTAACCAACTGGCATTGCAGCCCGGTGCACTGACCAGCACCCGGCGTGGTCAGGCCAGCATCGCTCTCTTCCAGAGTCACGCCGCCGCCGTCGGCAGGCACGATCCCCGTCGAGGTCACGTCGGCGGGGTCGGGCGTGGTGGCGCGGCAATTCGGATCACACAGGTTGCCGCAGGAGCCGGTCGTCGCCCCCTGCAGCGAGAAGCCACCGCGCGTGAGCCGAGCGTTCGGCAGACTCTTGGTGGTGTAGTGATCACCGACGCAGGGACCCAGCTTGCCGCCCACGCAAGTGGCGTGACCTTCGGAACAGGTCACGTAGTTGCCGTCCATGTGCACGACTCGTCCGCAACTCCGGATCTCGCCCTCCACGGCGCAGGCTTGACTGCCCGGCAAATCACCGCCGCCGGGGTCGTAACCGTCGGTCAGCGACGCGCGCTTCTTCGTGCTGCAACCCCAAGCCACCACGAGCAGCAGGAGGGGCGCGAGCATCCGAGGCCGAAACAGCCAGGATTGCAAGGTCCGCAGAAACGCGTATCGACGGCGCAGGTCCGCCTGCCGTTGAGCTACCACGGTCGATCAAACGTCCGCTCCACCCCGGATCTGAAGCACTCCGTAGGCGCGGCGGTCACAATTGGTAACAAACCGCTGGTCGCGTCAAAATTCAGACGCACTCCAGAGCGAGAAAGAAACTTTCAGCTTTGCCGCGCCGAACAGCCTCGTTGGAATCAACGGGTTGCGGTGAAGAACAAATCCGGCGAAATACCGGCGCTATCGTAATAAAGCCGACTGCAATCCCCGTTGGGCATCGCACCACTCAGCCCACCGAGGTTCGCGGTTCGCACGAAGCTCGCGTTGGAAGTGTCGAAAACCGCCGCAAACTCGCTCATCTCGGCTTCGTGCCAGAGAAACAGCGTCTTCCCGTCGCCGCTCATGCCCGTCGGCTGAAAGCGATCGTAGTCGTCGAATGCCTCGAAGCGTTCCGGAACCGCGACCTCGACGCCGTCGGGCCAGGGCAGGTCGCGCGACTGCCGCTGACTAAAAAACAGCGTGCGCGTGCGTCCGCCGCCGAAGCGCGAATACAAAAATAGCAGATCATTGCCGGAAATGACCGGATCGCCATACAACTCGTCAGGGCCGAGCGCGCGGTCTGGGCCGTTGAGAATCGACGCCTCGACCGGCTCGGACAAGGCGAAATCGTCGTCGTGAGATTCACGCGTGACGACCGAGAACGCTTTCCCGTCCGCATCCACGTACACGACTCGAAGCCCGTCGGGACTCATCGCCACCCGATCCGGCGCGGAATCGATGGTCAACGTTCGGGGCGCGCCAAAAGCGCGATCAGCCCCGCTGCGTTCCGCGGTGTGCAGCTGCACCGACTCGTCCTCGACGGTGGTCCAGGCGATGACCCGTTCGTCCGGCGTGATCGCACCGAAAAGCTCGGCTGCGGCGCTGGAGATGTCGACACGCTGGCCCGGCCCGAGTTGTAGCTCGAATCGGCACACACCGACCGACACGTCATTCACCGCGCCTGCTTCACCGATCGAGTGACCACCGCTGGCGGTTCCCGCACCCATACCGCCGTCAGCGCCGGCGGCGCCACCTGGCTCTCCTCCTCCGTCTTCGCCGGCGTTCCCACCGGAATGTGTCGCGCCCGAGCGCGCGCCCTGAGCGCTCCCGCCGCTGCGCGCCGCCGCACCCGAACCACCGCCGACGCCCGCCGTTCCACCGCGGCTCGCGCCCGCCGCTGGAGCTCGATCATCGCTGCTACAAGCCGCCCACAGGCTCAGCGATAAGAAACAGGCGCCAAACTTCTGACTTGTTCTCGAAACGATCATGGCCACCGGCAATCGCGTCTCGGACGCTGCAAACGGGCCCTACGGTCCAAAGCGTCATCAGCTTAATCAGCCGAACCCGCGCCTCTCCGAGTCGATACTGTGGCAAAAGGGAGCGACTGCGAAGTGGTCGAAAGGGCTGCCCCGAAGCGGCCACGCTTGCACCAGTCTTGTCCGGCTACACAGCTCGCGTCCGGCTGCGCGTCCTATTTTGCGTTTCCTGTCGATCCACAGAAATCCCGTTCGTTTAGGCAGTGAAGCGGGCGACCCCAAAGGCTCCGCAGTATCCAGCACAAAGGAACGGAAAATGACCCAATACTTGCTGAACATCTACCAGCCCGACGGCGCTCCGCCGCCTGCCGAAGTGCTCGCGCGCATCATGAAGGACGTGACCGCCGTGGTCGCCGAAAGCAAAGCCGCGGGCGCGTGGGTCTTCAATGGCGGTCTGACCGCCCCGAGCTCGGCAACCGTCGTGCGCGTACGCGAAGGCAACGCACTCATTACCGATGGCCCGTTTGCGGAAGGAAAGGAGCATATCGGCGGCTTCATGGTAGTTCGCACGCCAGACCTCGACGCAGCGCTCGAATGGGCGAAGAAGCTGAGTCGCGCCACGACTCTGCCCATCGAGGTTCGACCTTTCCATGGTGATCACTGAAGCCGAGCCGAGCGGCACCGAGAAAAGCAACGCGCGCGCCGCCCAGATCGAACGCGTCTTCCGAGAGCAGTACGGGCGCGCCGTCGCGGTACTGACGCGCACCTTCGGCGACATCGAGGTCGCCGAAGAAGCGGTGGCAGACGCGTTCGCGATCGCAGTCAAGCTCTGGCCCGATGCGGGCCTACCGAAGAGCCCTGCCGGATGGATCATCCTGACCGCGCGCAATCGCGCGCTCGATCGTTTGCGCCGCAACGCGGCCTACGACGGCCTCGTCGCCGAAGCCGCCGCCCGCGATGTGCCCGATGAACCCCTCGAAGAGAGCGCCGTGCTCGACGACCAACTCCGCCTGATCTTCACCTGTTGCCACCCGGCACTGGCGATCGAAGCTCAGGTTGCGCTGACGCTGCGCTTGCTCGGCGGCCTTACCACCCCTGAAATCGCGCGAGCCTTCTTGGTCCCCGAGGCGACCATGGCGCAACGCATGGTACGAGCGAAAGGAAAGATCCGCGACGCGCGCATCCCCTATCGGGTACCCGAGCTCCCCGAGCTACCCGCTCGGCTGAGCGGTGTGCTCGCGGTGGTGTACCTCGTTTTCAACGAAGGTTACGCGGCGAGCTCGGGTAACACGCTCATTCGCGAAGCACTTTGTAATGAGGCGATCCGCCTGGGCCGTTTATTGGTCGAGCTGCTACCGAACGAGCCAGAAACGCTCGGCCTGCTGGCACTGATGCTGCTCCTCGACGCGCGGCGGGATGCGCGCGCGACAGTGGACGGCGAGCTACTGTCGCTCGCCGAGCAAGATCGTTCACTCTGGGATCGCGCTCGGATCGAGGAAGGCCAACGGCTGCTTCGGAGCTGCCTGCAAACGAACCGGCCCGGACCGTACCAGCTACAAGCTGCAATGAACGCCGTGCACAGCGACGCCAGAGTCGCAAAAGACACGGATTTTCCCCAAATCCTCACGCTCTACGATCATTTGCTGGCGCTCGCACCGAGCCCGATCGTCGTCCTCAACCGCGCAGTGGCGCTGGCCGAGGTCGAAGGCCCCGAGCACGCGCTGGCCGCCATCGATCAACTCGACCTCCAGAGTTATTATCTGTTCCACGCCATCCGCGCGAACCTGCTCGATCGCCTGGGCCGCAAGGCGGAAGCGCGCGAGGCATATGACGCCGCCACCGCGCGCACCGAGAACGCGACCGAACAGGCCTATCTACGACGAAAACGCGACGCTTAGCCTCTTCTCCAGGACGTCGCACGATTGGATGCTCTTGGTGATGCTCGGATGAGGGGGGTAGCCCAGACGCGCAGGACGTCTAGGCCAACGCGGTTCGCGCACGGGAACGCTTCGCCGACGCCCGCCACCCTCCCCGTAACGTGCGGGCGCCCAAGAAGCTCGCGCCGAAAATGATGTTCACCGTCAGCGCCAGCCACCCGCCGACCGCACCGAGCCCCAGATGTAGCCCGAGCCAGTAGGTGAGCGTCGGAACCACGATCCAGGCCGAGGTGATGGCCTGTAGCGCAGGAACCTGCACGTCCCCAGTCCCGCGCAGCACCGAGCGAAGCACAATGTCGATGGCGTCGAAGAGCTGAAACCCCGCCGCGACCCAGAGCAGGCGCGCACCAATCGACAGCACGTGCGGATCGCTGCTGAAGCGAGCCAGAAGCAGGCGCCCGAGCAGCGCCAACACCAGCGCGCAAAAGAGCGCGTAGCAAAGCGCGACGCGCAGCGCGAAGCGGGCGACCACCGGCACCAGCTCGTCGCGATTGGCGCCCACGACGCGCCCGGAAAGCACGCTCGCGCCTTCGCCCAGCGCCACCAGCGGCAAAAACGCAAAATGGATCACCTGAATCGAGATCTGGTGAGCCGCGAGATCCGCTTCACCCATCCGCGCTACCAGCGCCACCAGCACGGAAAAGGACGACACAGTCAGCACGAACTCGATGCCGTTCGCGAGCCCGACGCGCAGAATCTCGCGCGCATGACGGGGCCGCGCCTGAGTGAGGCCAAAGCCCACGCCGCGCTGGATCGCCGCAAGCAGCGCGAGCTCCAGAACCTGCACGCACACGGTCGACCAGGCCGCACCTACCACGCCCAGCTCGAAGCGGAAGATCAGTAAATAGTTCAGCGGAATGTGCAGCAGATTGACGATGATCGAGATCCACATCGGCGAGCGCGTGTCCCCGAGCCCCTGGCGAGCTTCGCGTAGCGTCGCCGCCGCGAGCACCGGCAGTGTCCCCGCGATACGAACGAGCATGTAGTCGTGCGCATGTCGGCCCACCGCTTCACCCGCCGCCAGCCGCGGCAACACGTGGGCGAGGGGCAACGCCAGCGAAGTGAAGAGCAAGGAAAGTCCACCGGCCACCAACAAACCAGCGCCCAGGTAGCCGGGCACGCTGCGCGCGCGTCCGGCGCCAACCTCCTGGGCCACCACGATTTTCACGGCGCGCAAAAGTCCGATGCCGAAACAGAGCACGGTAAAGGCCGCCAGGCCGCCCAAACCAACGCCACCCACCTCCGCCGCGCCGAGGCGCGCGACGAAGTAGGTGTCGACCAGCGTCATCACGCTATACGAAAGAACGCTGACCGCGATGGGCCAGGCAAGCCGCACGAGCTCTTGAAAGAGCCGCTCTTCGTGGAAGATTGGTCGTGAATTGGATTCGATCACATTGAGGGTCATGACGGTCACGCAGGGCTAGAAGAAAGGAACGGCAGTCAGAGCTGGCTCCTGCGTCGGGGGGACAAAAACAGCACCGCCGCGGGGCCTTCGTGGGGCGCCGCGGCGGCGAGGAGGACACGGTCTACTTCGAGTTACCGTGCCGGGTCGGCCACCTGCGGCGCAACGCCGACGCCACTGTCGAGGGCGGTCGGCTTCATGTCGCGATAATTCAGGTGCATCCGAACTTCTCCGAAAACGGGTCTAGTAGATGGCATACGGCCTGGTACTCGTCAAGCGCGGCTCGGTTACACTGCCGGCATGCCGACCCGACGGGAGCTACTCGCGAACGCCAGCACGCTTGCTGCGGCCGCCGCCGCCACTGCAGCCCTCGCGACTACGAAAACCGCCAGTGCCGCTCCCTCGCCGGCGCGCAGCTGGGACACCTCTTACAGCGGCGGACGTCAGGATACTCCCCCGCTTCGGCCGAGCGAACCCGGCAAAGATTACTCGCCGGTGGTGACGCCGAATGGGACGACGCTGCCGTTCAAAGTCGTGGACGGCGTGAAGGTGTTTCACCTGGTCGCCGAAGAGCTGTGGCACGAATTTGCCAGCGGCCTCAAGGCGCAATGCTGGGGCTACAACGGCCGCGTGCACGGCCCGACCTTGGAGGCGAGCGAAGGCGATCGCGTGCGCGTGTACGTGACCAACAAATTGCCAGCCCCAACCACGGTCCACTGGCACGGAGTCTACCTTCCGAACGGCATGGACGGCGTCGGCGGGCTCACCCAGCGCGCGATCAAGCCCGGAGAGACCTTCAAATACGAGTGGACCTTCCGCCAGCACGGCACCTTCATGTACCACTCGCACCACGACGAGATGACGCAGATGGCGCTCGGCTTGATGGGCATGATTGCCGTTCACCCGCGACAGCAGTCCGCGAGCTACCGCGTCGATCGCGATTTCGCGCTGCTACTAAGCGAATGGCGAATTCGCCCTGGAACCTCGCGGCCGGATCCGAACGAGATGACCGAGTTCAACGTGCTGACCATGAACGCCCGGGTCTTCCCTGGTACCGCACCGCTCGTGTGCAAGCTCGGTGAGCGCGTGCGAATCCGCCTCGGAAACCTGAGCGCGATGGATCACCATCCGATTCATCTGCACGGCCACCGCTTCAAGTTGGTGGAGACCGATGGTGGAGCGTTGCCTGCTTCCGCGCAGTGGCCGGAAGCCAGCGTGCTCGTGCCGGTGGGCAGCACGCGCACGATCGAGTTCATCGCCGATGCGCCTGGAGATTGGCCATTTCATTGCCACATGACGCATCACGTGATGAACCAAATGGGACACGGTATTCCGAACTCGATTGGCGCCGATCTGAGCGCCTCGGAGCCGCGCATTCGTTCGCTGGTTCCGGGCTACATGAGCATGGGGCAAACCGGAATGGGCGACATGGCCATGCGCGTTCCGGAAAATAGCATTCCGATGGTGGGCGCGCGCGGGCCATACGACACCATCACCATGGGCGGCATGTTCACGATTCTGAAGGTGCGTGAGTCACTCCAGAGCTACGAAGACCCGGGCTGGTACGACATGCCCAAAGGCAGCCAAGCCGATCTCGCAAGCGCTCAGGAGCTGGCACGCGATGGCATCAAGGTCTAGCCGCAGGTTATGCGGCGCGGCGGCCTCGGCCGCGCTGGCGTTCGGTTGTGTCTCGTCGAACCCTGGCTACTCCGACGTGCAACGCCTCGGGGCCGAACGGCTCGGCGTGAAGCCGGTCTGGAACCAAGCAGAAAGCGCAGAAAATCGGCGCGCGCGTCAGAACCAGATCGAAAAATGGCTATCGGAGCCGTTGACCGCGGAGCGCGCGGTGCACATCGCCGTCCTCAACAGCCCGAGCCTGCAGGCGTCGTTCGAAGATCTGGGCGACGCACGCGCGAAGCTGGTCGAGGCGCTCCGCCTGCCCAACCCGACGGCCAGCGCGGCGCTGCGCTACGACGGTGGCACCCGCCCGGAAATCGATCTGAGCGGCACACTGGATCTGTCCGCCCTGATCTTTCTAGCGCCCGAGCACGGCGTCGCCGAAGCCGAGCTCGGCGCCGCTGCTTTGCGCGTGGTCGGCGCTGCCATCACCCTTGGGTATGAAGTGCGTGCCGCGTTCTATCGCTACCAGGCTGCGCTCCAGCTCGCGGAGCTGAGAGATAGCTCGCTCTCCGCGCTCAGAGCGTCGTTCGAGGTGGCCGCTCGCTTGCGAGCCGCGGGCAACATCACCGATCTCGCGCTGGCCACCGAGCAGGGCGCGTACGAAGAGGCACGCTTCGCGGCTGCCCGCGCAGAAAGCGAGCTGCTCACGAACCGCGAGCAACTCGGAGCGCTGATGGGCCTTGGCGAGCAAAAGCCGTGGACAGTCGCCGCGCGTCTGCCCGAGCTACCCGAAAGTGACGCCGGTCTTCAGGACTTGGAGCGCCGCGCGCTCGCGAGCAGCCTCGATCTGCGCGCAATCCGGGCGCGCTTCGATGCGGCTGCGCGACGCGCGAGCGTCGCCCGTTTTCGCGGCGTGCTTCCGGAGCTCCGCGCGGGCGTCTCGGCCGAGCGGCAAAGCGAGTGGGCGGTGGGTCCATTGGTCGAACTCGAGCTGCCGCTGTTCTATCAAGGTCAGGGCAGAACCGGCGCCGCGCTCGCCGAGATGCGCCGCGAAAAGGCGCTGTTCGAAGCGGCGGTGGTACGGCTTCGCGCCGCTGCCCGCGCCACCAGCGGGCGCTTGGCAGCCACGCGCAGCAGCGTGGCCAGCTATCGCGCGACCGTGCTGCCTCTGCGAGCCCGGATCCTTTCGGGCAGCGAAGCCGAATACAACGCCATGACCATCGGCTTGTTTCAGCTGCTCGAGGCCAAACGCGCGCAAATTCAGGCGAGCAGCACCTGGATCGAAATGCTGCGCGACTATTGGCTCACGCGCTTGGACGCGGAAGAGCTCTTGGCGGGTCGTTTGCCGAGCCGGGAGCTTCGCGCGGACCTCCCGGGGCGCGAGGAGTCGCCGAGCGAGCGCGGCACGAGCGGTGGTGAGCACTAGTCGTGGTGGGGTTGTGCCGCTCCGCGCAACGTAGTTGAATCGGAACTCAGGAAACCCGATGAGTACGCCCCTGGCCATGCCCGAAAGCAACGACGCAAGCGAAGAAGTGCTGTTCGAAGGGCGTCCAGCGTTGGTCGCATCCGCCGGGGCATTGCTGCTAGCCGTGCTCACGCTCGGGCTCTGGCTGATTCCACTCTGGTGGCGCACCCGCGGCATTCGCTACCGCGTGACGACACGCCGAATCGTGGTGGAGACCGGCGTACTCTCGAAGCGGCTCGAGCAGGTCGACCTGTACCGCATCAACGATTACACGGCCGATCGGCCCTTTTCTCAACGGCTGCTCGGCACGGGGAACCTGCTCTTGAAGACCGTCGACAAGAGCACGCCGGAAATCTCTCTGCTCGGTCTGAAGACCGACGTCGTGGCGCTGTACGAGCGGGTGCGCGCGGCCACCGAGGTCGACAAGCGCCGCCGCGGTGTGCGCCTGATCGACAACGAGTGAAGCTCGAGCGCGCTCAGTTGGACGGGCTCGCCGCGCGACGCGCGCAGTCGGCAGCGCGTTCCGTGAGCAGGGTCTGCTCGCGCGCGTTGCGGGTGAGCTTCGCCGCCCGGCGCATTTCCTGCTCAGCCTCGCCAAAGCGTCCGAGCTTGAACAACAGGTCGCCGCGCACGCTCGGCAGCAGGTGATAATTCTGAAGCGCCGGCTCGTCCATGAGCTGGTCCACCAGGGCAAGGCCCGCGTCTGGCCCGAACGCCATGGAAACTGCGACCGCGCGGTTGAGCTCCACGATCGGAGACGGCACGCGCTGAGCCAGCGCATAATAAAGCACCGCGATGCGCGCCCAGTCGGTTTCTTCCGCGGTCTTCGCGCGCGCGTGGCAAGCTGCAATAGCCGCCTGCAGCGCGTAGGGCCCGCCGCTTCCGCCGAGCTTCTCGACCCGAGAGAGCGCCTCGAGCCCGCGGCGAATCAGGATTTGATCCCAGCGTGAGCGGTCTTGCTCGAGCAGCAGCACCGGCTCCCCGCCGGGGCCGAGCCTGGCGTGAGCGCGCGAGGCTTGAATTTCGAGCAGGGCGATCAACCCGTGCACCTCGGGCTCTTCGGGCGCCAGCTCGGCCAAGACGCGCCCCAGCCGCAGCGCGTCTTCACACAACCCGGGGCGCATCCAGTCGTCACCCGCGGTGGCTGAGTAGCCCTCGTTGAAAATCAGGTAAATGACCTCGAGCACCGAAGCCAGGCGCTCCGGAAATTCGGCGGCGCGCGGCACTTCGAACGCCACGTTTTGCTCTGCCAGCGTGCGCTTCGCGCGCACGATACGCTGGGCCACCGTGGGCTCTGAGACCAAGTAGGCACGCGCGATTTCGTCGGTGGTGAGACCACCGAGCAAGCGCAGGGTGAGTGCAACCCTGGCTTCTGTCGACAGCACGGGGTGGCAAGCGGTGAACACCAAGCGCAAGAGGTCGTCACCGACGTCGTCGTCGAGGGCTGCCTCGATCTCCGCTGCAGACGTTTCCGCGCGCGCCTCGAGCTCGTGCCCCAGCTGTTCGTGCTTACGGTCGAGACGTTTGTGGCGCCGAAGCTCGTCGATCGCCCGACGCTTTGCGGTGGCCATCAGCCACGCTCCGGGGTTGTCCGGCACGCCGGACTCGGGCCACCGCTCCAGCGCGGTGACCAGCGCGTCCTGAGCGATCTCCTCGGCCAGACCCACGTCTCGCACCATGCGCGCGATGCCCGCGATGAGACGCGCCTGCTCGACGCGAAAGACCGCGTGAATTGCGCGATGCGCGTCCGAAGTCGCCACGGGCATGCCCTAGCACGCCCGTGGCAATGCCGGGTCACGCCGAAGTTCGCCCGCGCTGCTCCCGGGACCCGAATGAGCTCGCCTTCAGGCCTTCGCCAGCCAGTAGGACCCCGGCTCGCAGCATCGCCTCGTTGAACTCACCCATCGCGAACAACAGCGTCTCGTCGGGGAGCACGCCCGCCTCGGACCTCGCATCACTCTTGACCAGCATTGCAAATCGCATCGTCATTCTCCTGGTGTCCGGACGGTGCCCGGCCTCCACGTGCGCGACGAATCAGGCCGGCTGGGATCGACAAGCCCCCCGATCTTTTTTCACACATGACATAAACGTTTGAAATAATTGATATTTTACAACTTTCGGCCCCGCATGCGAAGCGCCGGGGATTGAGCGGCAGCCAAAGCAATAGGATTGGAGGGCATGACCGACACCGCCCAGGGAGCGGCGGCGCGCGCGTCGCGCTTTCCGATCCACGCGCAGATTGGCGTGGCGATGGCCCTGGGTCTCTTGGCTGGGCCGGCGCTCGGTCGAGAAGCGCTGCAACTCGGCGAAATCGGGAAGCTGGTCATTCAGCTGATCAAGGCAGCCGCCGCA
>DASZQI010000067.1:0-114142 GCA_035549735.1 Polyangiaceae bacterium
CATGAGCGAAGGGCCGAACGGGTCCGGTGCCTCGCGCTACCGCATCGTCCGCTGCGTGGAAGACAGTCTGAGGAGGCTCAAGACCGATCGCATCGATCTGTATCAGATCCACTTGCAGGATATCGAGACGCCGGAGGAGGAGACGCTGCGTGCGCTCGACGACCTAGTCCGTGCGGGGAAGGTCTTGTACCTCGGCGCGAGCAACTATGCCGCCTATCGGTTGACGAACAGCCAGTGGATTTCGAAGACCGAGCACCTGCACCGCTTCGTGGCGTTGCAGGCCCAGTACAGTTTGTTAGTCCGTGATCTCGAGCGCGAGCACGTACCCGTCTGTCGCGAGTTCGGCATCGGCGTCTTGCCGTACTCGCCGCTAGCGGGCGGGTTCTTGAGTGGGAAGTACCAGCGCAACCAGCCGCAGCCCGCGGGCACGAGGCTGGAGAAGTTCAAGGACCGTTACGCTGCCTTCGACAACGATCGCGGCTGGAAGACCCTGGATGCGCTCCGCGCGATCGCGAACGAGAAGAGTACGACTCCGTCCGCGGTCGCGCTCGCGTGGTTGATGACCAAGCCAACAGTGAGCTCCGTGATCTTCGGAGCGAGGTCGCTCGAGCAGCTCGAAGACAATCTGGTCGCCGCAGATGTGAAGCTCACGGCGGCGGATGTGGCGAAGCTCGATGAGGTGAGTGCGACGAGCTTGGGCTATCCCTATCAGTTCATAGCGAACGTCCAGCAGCGCTGGTAGTTTGCGGACGAGCGCGATGAGTCTGAGTGCGTGGTCAGGCCAATGAGGAGCGAAGCGGGATTCGGTGCTCGCTGATGTTGCGGCCGCCGTCCGGCGTCGCGGTACGTGGACTCCGCAGCGGGCTGACATCGAGTCGCCCGGTTGCGGGGCGGGTCCCGAGCGCGGGCGACATGAATCCTCAGCGCTCCGGCCCCCAAGGGGGGGCCTTACGGGGATGCTCTGCAGTCGTTTCGGGGCTATCGGCTCGGGGTAAGCTAGGGAGCAGCGGAGCGTATGCGAAACGTATCAACATTGTACTCGCGCCGGAACGAGTCGACACTGTTGAACCCCGATCGTGAGCTGCTCGAGTGCGGGCATGCGCGCCGGTTGAACCCCGATCGTGAGCTGCTCGAGTGCGGGCATGCGCGCCCGTCACAACATGATCGAGGGCGGCCTGGGCCTGCAGCGTGGACTGCGGTCGCGCAACGGACGAGTTGCTCGGTTCGGGGGGCCGAAGCCGCTGAGCCTTCAGCTCGCACGAACCTCATCACACGCCCGATCGCCCACCCGCCCGCAACTCCGCCATCGCGCGCAGGTGCACGCACTCCCCGCGTCGCTCATCAGGCGCCGCGGCGCGAGCGAGCATCGCAACGCCCACTCGCCCCCTACATGCCTGACCACGCGACACGCGCGACCCTACCCCACGTACACGTTCTCGCCTCGACGCCTCAACGCATCATCCAACAACGCCCTCACACTCGCCCTCACGCACTCGTTGAGCTCGTGCACCAGCACATCGTCGTTGGCCGCATCGGCGTCGTGCCTCGCGATCTCACGGATCGGCGGACCGAACGCAATCCGCCAGCGACTCGGCAACGGCGCAATACCTAACGGCCCGAGCCACGGAAACGTGGGCGTCACCGGAATGAAGGGCAAACCCACCGACTTCGCAAACGCGTTGACCTTGTAGAGCAGCGGATTCGCCTCCTCCGCACCTACGATCGCCACCGGAATCACCGGCGCGCCCATTCGCAACGCGAGCCTGACGTAACCACCTCGACCGAAACGCTGGAGCTTGTAACGATCCGAATACGGCTTCGCGATTCCCTTGATGCCCTCAGGAAACACAGCGACCAACGCCTCACGCTCCAACAAACGCTCCGCGTTCTCCTGGCACGCTCGCACCGCACCAATGCGATTCACGAACGTCCCCAAGAAGGGCGCATGAAAGACGTGATCCTCGACGAGCCACCGCATGTCGCGACGCGCGGAGTGATGCAGCCTCAACGCAGTGCGCAACATGATTCCGTCCCACGGAAGCGCACCGCTGTGATTGCCGACCAAGATCGCGCGGCCGTGACTGGGCACGTGATGCACGCCGTCGACCTGCGTCCGGAAATAGTCCGTGGACAGCTTCTCGAACAACGGACGCACGCTTTCCTCGTACGCCGCATCGAGCCCGAAATCATCGACCTGATCCGAATGCTGCAAGAACCTGAAACGCGTGAGGCGCCGGATGAACGAGCTGTGCTCCGGCGGCTCGGTGTCGCCCTCCGCGAGGCGCGTCGCAAGGCTCGCCGCCTCACGGACGTGATGATGGATGTGCACTCGCGTGAGGCTCCTCGGCCGCGCGACGTCCGTAGTGATCTGCAGCGGCTTGCCGCGCAGAGCGGCGGCCGTGCTCGCATTCGAAAACGGCGCGAACTGCGGGTCACCCGCGACCGTGTCCTGGTCCGGCCGCGCAGGACGCACCGGCTGCGGCTTCGGACGCGCACCCGGTTTGCGGCGCGCAGTCGCACGCTTCGCAGGCGGCGGTTCAATTGCTTTCGTATCGTTTGAAACTTCCGCCCCCGCGTTCGCAACCTGCTGCGAAGCAGCATCGGGGTCACGCGGTGTGACCGCGGTCGTCGGAGTCTCGTTTTCCTCAGCCGTCGTCGCAGCAGGCGGCGGCTCCGATGCAGCGCGCGCACTCGCACGCCGTGCAGCCGGCCTCTTCCTGCGCGCTGCGTCACTGCCTTGGCTGTTGCTCATCGGTAAACCTCAGCGTGCTGCCAGTCTGCGCCAATGAAGAAAATCCCTCGTCTAAGGAGTCGCACTCAAAACTCTAGCGGCCCGCGCGCGACGCGCAGCCTCGAAGTCCAACACCGCATCCCGCGTACTGAAGTCGGGTTGGAAACCCAGATACTGCCGTGCGCGCGTCGTATCCACAACCAACAAATGCCTGAGCAGTGCAACGAATGAGGGAGGCGTCTCACAGAGTTGGAAGCTCCAGAGCAGTTTGCTGAAGCGACGAAGTGCCACGTACGGAACGGGGAACGACAATCCACCCGAGAGTCGGATCACAGTGGAGAGTGGCAATACGCCACTGCTCGCGATGTTGAACGTTCCCGGCACATCGCGTTCGACCGCAAGACACAACGCCGTCAGAGCGTCCACTTCATGGACGAATTGCAACAGCGGATCGTAGCCGAGCACGGTGGGCACGACCGTTCGCGAAAACCAGCGAACGACGAAGTTGCGGACACTCGGCCCGAGCAACGCTGCCAGTCGAAGCACGGTCACGGTGCACTCGGGATGTGCCTGACGATACCGCGCGACTTGGTGCTCCACGTCGATCTTGTCCGAGATGAACGACGCATCGTGCAGCCCACGAAGTGGACGATCTTCCTTGAGATAGTTGGGATTGTCCGCGTGCGGTCCGTACACGAGCGAGCTACTGCCGACGATGAGCTTCTCGATCGGGTGTTTGTGACAAGCGCGCAGCACGTGCATGGTCCCGACACTCTCGAGCTCGTGCGCCCAACCGACCGCGGGAGTCGGCGCCTCGAGAAAGGCGAGGTGCACGAGCGTGTCGATCTGCTCGGCTTGCAAGATCTCTGCGAGCCTCGCGTCGGCGCCCGGCTGTGTGAGATCGACTGCGTAGAACGTAGTCGAAGGACCCGCAGTGTCGGGGTTCTCGAGGTCGACTACGACCACGCGCGCCACGCCCTCTGCATCGGCTAGCAGTCGCACGAGACTGCGACCCAAGAACGTCATCGCACCCGTGATTGCGATGACTCGCCGCTGATCGTTGGCACTGCGCTTCGGAAGTGCACTACCCGCTTGCGATGCGAGTTCCGCACCGCCTGCATCTGTATCGGAGCTCATCACTTGCCTCGGTCGCGACGAGGTTGGGTCGCGAAGGCCAGCGAGTATACCCACACGAGCAGCTCAGATCGGAATCATCGACACGACTCGCACCCACCCAGGAAAAAAGTCGAGCCGCCCTTGCAGGCACGCCTCGGTTTTCGCTGCAAGGGAATCCGTCACTCCCCTTTCGAGCATGTGCTCCGTCAGATCACATGCCCCGCGGAACACGCAAATTACGACGCGCTCACGAGGTTTTGGAGCGAGTGAATGCGTGCGAAGCGCTTGCTTGCGCTGGGCCGGGCAGCTGACTATGTTCCCTGGAAGTAACCGAAAGGCAGCGGGTGTTCGCGGCGAAAACGCCGCCGCTGACGTGACAGCGAGCGAGTCACGTTCTCTGTTTGGGTGCCTCCCCGACGCTGCACCCACGACCAGTAGCGACACGAGTTCCGAAGACGCCAGACGCTACCTTTACGACGCACGCCATGGACGAAGAAGACAACAAGAAGATCTTCGAAGTCGACAATCGAGAGATTGACCTCGACGACGAGCTACCGCTCTTGCCGATCCGCAACCACGTGCTCTTCCCGGGCTCGGTTGCACCGTTTGATGTCGGCCGCGAGAAGTCCGTCGCCCTGGTCGAGGACCTCGAAGGTCAGAGCCAACCCGTGATCGTGATCTTTGCCCAGCGCGATCCGGCAACCGACGATCCAGGTCTCGAAGACCTGCACACCGTGGGCGTGGCCGCTCGCGTTCTGAAAGCGCTTCGCCACTCGACGGGTAACTACAGTCTGATCCTGCAGGGCCTCGCCCGCGTCCGCCTCGAGCGGCTCACGCAGGACGAGCCGTACCTCAAGGCGCGTGTGTCGCGCATGGAAGAGCCGCGGCAGGACGACGTGGAGACGGAAGCGCTCGCGATGAGCCTGCGCGACACCGCCAAGCAAGTCATCCAGCTCATGCCGGAGCTGCCGCGCGAAGCCGGCTCGCTGATCGACTCGATCAACGAACCGGGCCAGCTGGCGGATCTGGTCGCGGCGAACCTCGAAGCCCCGGTCGACGACAAGGCTTCCCTGCTCGAGTCGGTCGACGTGAAGGATCGCATCCGCAAGGTGCTGCGGCTGCTCACGCGCCAGCTCGAGGTCCTCAAGATGCGCGAGCGCATCAACTCGCAGATCAAAGAGGAGATGGGCAAGAACCAGCGCGAGTACGTGCTGCGTCAACAGCTCAAGGCGATCAAGGAAGAGCTCGGCGAGGACGACGGCGATCAGGGCGACCTGGACGGGCTGGAAGAGCGCATCGCCAAGGCCAATTTGCCGAGCGAAGCCGACAGCGTGGCCAAGAAGCAGCTCAAGCGCTTGCGCTCGATGCAGGTCGGCAGCGCCGAATACACGGTGGTTCGCACCTACCTCGACTGGATCCTCGATTTGCCTTGGTCGACCTCGACCGAGGACAACATGGAGATCGCCGAGGTGCGCCGCGTGCTCGACGAAGACCACTACGGCCTCGAGAAGGTGAAGAAGCGCATCGTCGAGTATCTGGCCGTGCGCAAGCTGAAGAAGGACAAGAAGGGTCCGATCTTGTGCCTGATTGGGCCGCCCGGCGTGGGCAAGACCTCGCTCGGCCGCAGCATCGGTCGCGCGCTCGGGCGTAAGTTCGTGCGCGTGTCGCTCGGCGGCGTGCACGACGAGGCTGCGATTCGCGGCCATCGCCGCACCTACGTGGGCGCGCTGCCCGGGCAAATCATCCAGGGCATGAAGAAGTCCGGCACCGTGAACCCCGTGTTCATGATGGACGAGGTCGACAAGATCGGTCACGACTTCCGCGGTGATCCGAGCGCGGCGCTGCTCGAGGTGCTCGACCCCGAGCAGAACAACACCTTCGCCGATCACTACCTGGAGATTCCGTACGATCTCTCGAACGTGATGTTCGTGGCTACCGCGAACATTGCGGACCCCATCCCGCCGCCCCTGCGTGATCGTATGGAAATCCTGGAAATCCCGGGCTACACGCGGCGCGAGAAGCTGTCCATCTCGCGACAGCACTTGATCCCGAAGCAGCTCGAGGAGCACGGGCTCAAGCCCGATCAGCTCACCATCACCGACGAGGCGGTGGAAGAGGTGATCGAGCACTACACCCGCGAAGCCGGCGTGCGCAGTCTGGAGCGCACGATAGCCAGCGTGATCCGCGGCGTCGCGGTGAAGGTGGCCGAAGGCGACACGTCTCCGCGCACGATCAAGAGCGAGGACGACCTGCGCGAGTTCCTCGGTCCGATCAAGTACACGAGTGAAGTCGCGGAGCGCACCGAAGAGACCGGCGTGGCGACGGGCCTGGCGTGGACCAGCGTGGGCGGTGAAATCCTATTCATCGAAGCCACGCGCATGTTCGGGACCGGCAAGATGCAGCTCACCGGGCAGCTCGGCGACGTCATGAAAGAGAGCGCGCACGCGGCGCTCAGTTACGTCCGCACCAACGCCGAGAAGTACGGTATCTCCAAGGACTTCCTGGAGAAGAGCGACATTCACATCCACATTCCCGCCGGCGGCATGCCCAAGGACGGACCGAGCGCGGGCATCACCATGTTCACGGCGATGGTCTCCCTACTCACCGGAATTCGCGTTCGTCACGACGTGGCCATGACCGGCGAAATCTCGCTGCGCGGCCGGGTGCTGCCGATCGGCGGGTTGAAGGAGAAGACCTTGGCTGCGCACCGTGCGGGTATCAAGCGCGTGCTCGTGCCGGAGCGGAACAAGGCGGACCTCGAAGAGGTGCCGAAGGAAGTGCGCGACGAGCTCGAGTTCGTGTTCGTGCACAAGCTCGACGAGGTGCTCGAGTCCGCGCTCGAGCGAATGCCGCAGCCGTCACAGAGCTACCTCGACGAGGTGGCCAAACGCGAGGCACAGCCCTCCACGAACTGACAGGCGTCGACGGCGCTTCCTCCGAGCGTCGACGGCGGCTTCAGGCGGGCGCCGGTCATCCCACAGGGTGGCCGGCGCTCGACGCGTCAGCGCTCCGAAGCGCTCACGACTCGTCGTCCCAGAGCCGAATTCCGCCGGTCATGCCGTCGACGTTGGTGAACAGGCGCACGTTGGCCGGGAGATCGATCTTGAGGTGCTCGGCGTTGCCGCCACCGAGGTAGAGCGTGTTGTAGTTGAAGATCGGCGCGAGCTGGTCGAGCATTTCCTTCACCCGCTCGCTCCACTCTTTCTTGCCGAGGCGGCGGAACTCCGCGTCGCAGACGCGCTCTTCGTAGGTCTTGCCCTTCTTGAAAGGGTGATGCCCGAGCTCGAGATTCGGAACCAGGTGTCCGTTCACGAACAGCGCGGCGCCGAGGCCGGTGCCGAGCGTGAGCACCAGCTCGACGCCCTTGCCCTCGATGACCCCGTAGCCCTGAAGATCGGCGTCGTTGATCACGCGCACCGGCACGGAGGTGAGGCGAGTGAGAGCGGCGCCGAGGTCGAAGTTTTTCCAACCTTCGTTGTCCAGGTTCGGCGCGGTTTGCACGATGCCCTGCACGACCACGCCGGGAAAGCCGACGCTGACGCGGTCGAAGTGCGGCTGCGAAGCCAGCATTTGGCGAATCACTTCCAGGACGGGCGCCGGGCTGGCTGGCTGGGGCGTCAGTAGCCGAGCGCGCTCGTTCACTGGCTCGCCCGCCGCGTCGAGCACGATCATCTTGATACCCGTGCCCCCGATGTCGATGCTAAGCGTGAAAACGCTTTCGGCCTGAGAGCCCGCCCGGGCTTTGGCGCGAACGATCGCGTGCTGGCGCAGGAGGCGGGGGCCATGGGCCGCCGGGTTCTTGAAGGGGCGCGGAGAGGGCATCGGGGCCGGAGGTTACCTTTTGCGGCTTTCTCCGCCACTCAGA
Source organism: Polyangiaceae bacterium (assembly GCA_035549735.1). Taxonomy (GTDB): domain Bacteria; phylum Myxococcota_A; class Polyangia; order Polyangiales; family Polyangiaceae; genus PMG-095. Next base: position 7,713 of record DASZQI010000067.1, read on the forward strand.
AAAGGATTCTACCCGTAGGTTGCGTTCCATCGGCCACCGGGCGAAAATCTAAGGCTCCATGCGCATTTGGCCGCAAGCGCCGAGCTTTGTCGCCCTCCTTGCGGCTCTGGCTGGCCTTTCGCTGGGTGGCTCCACGGCGCCGCCCAGGGACAGTTTTCGAGCTCCCGAGCCACCCGCAGTGCACGTGGCGCGCGAGGTGGAGAGCCCCCGCATTGACGCCTGCGAGGAGCGACGCCGCGCGATCGCTGCGCTGCCCGCTCTGCCGGGCGCGCCAGGGCTCGAGGCGGCCCGCGCGGAGCTGCTCGCTCGCGCTCGCGCGGAGCCGGTGCTGTTTCTGCAAGCGCCGGAGGCCGGGTCGATGAGCCGGGCGATCGCCGAACTACGCGCCCGTCTGTTCACGGATCCGGCGCCTTGGGCGGCGTTCGCAGAGACGTTCGAGCGCTTCCGGAAGCGCCCATCCGAGCTTCGACAGGTGCTTCTGACCGATGGCTATCTGTACGCGGAGCAGCCGACCACCGCCGCGCTGCTGGCCAGCGGCGTCGCGTTATCTCAGCTATTTTCCGAGAAAGAACTGCTGGTGGTGCGCGGCGACCGCGCGCTGCGCGCGACGCGCGTTCGCGGAGACTACGTCTGGGCCGATGGTCCCGAGCACGGGGAGCGTGCGCGGCTCTGGCTGTTCGATCGGGTCTCGGTTCTTTCCGAAAAACTAGGGCCCAATAAACACGCCTCGCTCTCCGCGCTTCGTCTTGGGACCAGCTCCATCGAGATCGAGCGGCTCACCGCGGGGGCCGCGCTAGCTCAGCTCCGCTACGGGGCGCTGCGCGTGCCGGCGGTGCTCGCCCTCGACGAGGGACGCTTAACCCTCGAGTGTGAGTCGCTCAGCGATGCGGCGCGCTCCGAGGTCGAGGCGGCCCGCAGCGGCGCCGAACGCTGGGCTCGTGTGCTCGTCGAGCTCTCGGCTCGGGTCGGAGAGCAGGTCGAAGAGGCGCTGCCGTTCGACGAGCCGAAAACCGAAGAGGGCCAACAGGACGGCAAATTGCGGCCGGAATGGCGTACCGCTTACTTGCGCGGGAGCTCGAATTTCAGCTTCAACGGTGATCGCTACGAGGTGTTCGATGCGGACGGACGGCCGCGCACACCTCAGGTATGCGTCGATTTCATCGTCGACACCTGGGAACGCATGGCTGGCACCCGCTGGCTGAGCCGCGACGAAGGTCGCGGTCGGCACCTCGGGCGCCTCGATTTTGGCGAGCTCGGCATCGAGAACCGGCGCAGCGTGGAGCAGCTGATCGACTTTGCCCGTTCGCGTCCGGATTGGTTCGAGCTGCTCGAGGTGCCCGAGAGCGAGCGCGTCCCCTTCATGGGGCGCCGGCGCTTTTTCCAGCGCTTGTTCGAGCGGCGGAGTGAATTCCGGCCCGGCGACGTGGTGGCGATCTTGGGGCCGCGCGATGACGAACGCCTTCACTATCACTCGTTTTTCATTCTCGCCGCCGATCCGCTGAGCGGCATGCCCACGCTGGTCGCCGCTAACGCCGGTCGCCCCCGGATCCGGAACTGGGAGGCCGAGCTCGAAAGCGCGCCGCGCCGCAGCATCGTGGCCCGAATTCGCCCGCGTCTCGCCTGGCTGGAGCGCCTGGTGGGGATCTTCGGTCAAGCTCAGGGCGAGCCCGAACGCGCGGCCCCAACCCCCGGCTGAGCCATTTCGCGGCCTTCTTGCTTGACCTTGGGGGAAGGCTCGCGGCAACACTACGGGCCCCTGTGGAGGCCCCCTTGAGTCAAGAACGCAAAGCAACCCCGGTCCGAATCGGTTTGCTCGGCTGCGGTGTGGTCGGGGGCGGCGTGATCCGCCTGCTGAACGAGAACAAGAGCTACCTCGAGCTGCGCGTGGGCGCGCCCATCGAGGTGACGCACGTGCTGGTGCGCGATCCGAAGAAGGAGCGCGTCAGCGAGTGCAAGGCCGAGTGGCTCACCACCAACCCGGACGACTTGTTCGCGGATCCCAACGTGGACGTGGTGGTCGAGGTCATGGGCGGCGAGGAGCCCGCCAAGAGCTACATCGAGCGCGCGGTCGCCGCCGGTAAAGGCGTGGTCACGGCCAACAAACTGTTGATCGCCAAGCATGGCCCCAAGCTGATCGACGCGGCCATCCAGAAACGAGTCGATCTGGCGTTCGAGGCGTCGGTCGGCGGCGGCATCCCGATCATTCGCACGCTTCGCGAGGCGCTGGCCAGCGACTCGGTCGCGAGCGTCCACGCCATTTTGAACGGAACCTGCAACTACATCCTCACACGCATGCGCGAAGCCGGGCTCGGCTTTCAGGAAGCGCTCGGTGAGGCGCAGAAGCTTGGTTACGCAGAGGCCGATCCGACGCTCGACGTCGACGGCCACGATGCCGCGCAGAAGTTGGTGGTGGCCAGCATGCTCGCGTTCGACGCGCGGGTCGACCCGAGCCAGCTGCTGGTCGAGGGCATTCGCGCGATCGACGAGATCGATTTCCGTTTTGCCGATCGCTTCGGCTTCACGCTGAAGCACCTGGGCATCGGCCACGACCGCGGGGAGTGGCTCGAGCTGCGCGTGCACCCGGCCTTGATCCGCAAAAATAGCGTGCTCGCCAACGTGGACGGCGTGCTGAACGGCGTGTTCCTGATGGGCCGCGCGCTCGGCCCCTGCCTGCTCGTGGGTCGCGGCGCCGGTGACATGCCGACCGCAGTCAGCGTGGTGGCCGACATCGTGGACGTTGCGCGCTCGCGGCTCGAAGGCAACCCCGGCCTTTCCACCCGCAGCATCCAGCTGTCGCAGCGCAAGCTCTTGCCCAACGAGCAGATTTCGACCCGCTACTACCTCCGTTTCGACGTCGGCGATCATCCGGGCGTGGTCGGAAGCATCGCTTCCTCGCTGGGCAAGGAAGGCGTCAGCATCGAGCAGATGGTGCAAGAGGGCCAGGCGCGTGTGCACGGCGACTCGGTGCCGGTCTGCCTTCTCACGCACGTGACGACCGAAGGCGCGGTTCGCCGCGCGCTCCGCGCGATTGAGGCCGAAGCTTATCTGAAGGTGCCGCCGCGGTTGATTCGCGTCGAGGACGTGTGAGCGGCGCGGGCGCGCCGGACGGCTCCGCACCGCTCGGCGTGTTCGACTCCGGGCTCGGGGGCCTGACCGTGGTGCGCGCGCTGCGCGCGAGCTTGCCTGGTGAACGCATCGTGTACCTGGGCGACACTGCGCGTGTGCCCTACGGCACGCGCTCGGCGGAGACCGTGATCCGCTATGCGCGTAGCTGCGCCCGCGTCCTGATCGAGCGCCAAATCAAGGCCCTGGTCGTGGCCTGCAATACGGTGAGCGCCGTCGCGGTCGAGCTCTTGCGCGCCGAGTTCGATTTGCCGGTGCTGGGTGTGGTGGAGCCTGGCGCACGCACGGCCGTCCGCGCGGTCGAGCAGGCGACGCCCGGACCGAGGCCGCGACGCATCGGCGTGCTGGGCACGGCAGGCACGGTGGCCTCGGGCGCGTATCCGCGCGCGGTGGGGCAGCTGAGCACGCGCTTCGAGGTGATCGCCGAAGCGGCGCCGCTCTTGGTGCCGCTGGTGGAAGAGGGCTGGCTCGAGGGCGATGTCCCGCGCCTGGTCGTGCGGCGTTATCTGGAACCGTTGATCAACGCGGGTGCGTCGGTGATCGTGCTCGGTTGCACGCACTACCCGCTGCTTGCGCCGCTGATTGCAGATGAGGCCGAGCGCCTCGCCGGGGCGCCGATTCCGATCGTCGACAGCGCCGCCGCCACCGCTGACGCGGTGCGCGAATGGATCGCAGAGTCGCGAATTTTAGCGAATTCCGCCGAGAAATCCGGGCTCGAATTGCTCGTTACCGACCGCCCACAGACGTTCGCAGCCGTGGCGGGCCGCTTTCTGGGCGGGGAAGTGCCGGAGATCGAGCTCGTCGATCTGGCTCCCGCGTGAAGGCGCGCTCGCACCCGGCTGACCGGTTTATGTGCGGGCTACTGTTGCAACGAGCGAGAAGATGGGCGATATGGCCGCCGTGCTTGCCATCGATTTGAAGGGTCGTCGGGCCTTCGTCGCCGGTGTTGCGGACGACGGCGGATTCGGGTTCGCAATCGCCAAGGTATTGGCTGAGGCGGGTGCCAGCGTTTGCGTGGGCACTTGGCCTCCGGCGCTGGGGATCTTCGAGACTTTGCTGCGTCGCGGGAAGCTCGACGACTCCCGGAAGATGTCGAACGGCAGCCTGCTCGATTTCGAGCGAGTGTATCCGTTTGACGCCGCTTACGACACGCTCGCCGACGTGCCCGAGTCCGTGCGCGAAAACAAGCGCTACTCCGGGCGAGGGGACTTCACGATCGACGGCATGGCCCAGAAGCTGGTCGCCGACTTCGGCGAGAAGCCGCTCGACATCGTGGTGCATTCGCTCGCCAACGGTCCGGAAGTGCACCTGGATTTGCTCGAGACCAGTCGCGCCGGCTACCTGGCTGCGGTCAGCGTCAGCGCGTTTTCGATGGTGTCGATGGTACGCAGGTTCTGCCCGCTGATGCGTCCGGGTGGTTCGTTCGTCTCGCTCACCTATCTGGCGAGCGAACGGGTCATCCCCGGCTACGGCGGTGGCATGAACGCGGCGAAGGCCGCGCTCGAGAGCGACACGCGCGTGCTCGCTCACCAGGCGGGGCGCAAGTACGGCGTTCGCATCAATACGATTTCGGCAGGGCCGTATGCGTCGCGCGCCGCCAGCGTCACCGGCATCATCGACGAGGTCATCGAGTACTACGCGAAGAACGCGCCGCTGACCGAGAAGCTCCAGCCGGCCGAGGTGGCCAACGTTGCTGCGTTCCTCGCTAGCCCGCTGGCGACGGGCATTACCGGTACCACCGTGTACGTCGACAAGGGCTACCACGCGATGGGAAAGGGCAGCTGAGTCACCGGCCATCGAGGGGGGCGTTGCCCCGGTCGGTGCACCGAGCGGACTGACTGTCCCGGCGGCCTGTCTGCGGGCCGACCCACGAAAAGGCCTGGGGAATCGCCCCCGCTGGCCGCTGGGAAGAGTGGGATGGGGTGCGCCGTAGAACCGCTCACACTCCGCGCGCCAAAGGTTCGTGGACAGTGGAGCGAGATCTGCGAGGATGCGGCTCCCAAGCCGTTTTGAGTCGGCCCGAAGATCATGGAGCGGAGCGTGGAGAGTGATGCGGCGCTGGCCGCGCGCCGCGTCGGCGGGACCGTAGGGCGCTTTCGGCTCGAGCAGGTGCTCGGCGTCGGTGGCATGGCCGCGGTCTACGCGGGCCGAGCTGCCGACAACTCCTGGGCGGCCATCAAGATTTTGCATCCCGAGATGAGCGTGCGACGCGACGTGCGCGAGCGCTTTTACCGGGAGGGTTACGTCGCCAACAGCATCCAGCACCCGGGCGTCGTCTATGTCATCGAGCACGGCGACGCGGGCGAGTTCGGCGCGTACTTGGCGATGGAGCTCTTGCAGGGCGAAACGCTGACCGAGCGTGTACGTCGCTCGGGGACCCTGCCCATCCCGGAGCTCTTGGACATCGCGGACCAGGTGCTCGACGTGCTGCGCTCCGCGCACGACAAAGGCATCGTTCATCGTGACCTGAAGCCCGACAATTTGTTCGTCACCTATAGCGGACAGATCAAGATCCTGGACTTCGGACTGGCTCGCCTGGCTGACGGTGTGCCGAACGATCACCGCACGCGTTCAGGCGTGGCGCTCGGCACGCTCCCGTACATGGCGCCCGAGCAAGCGCTGGGCCGGCGCGCGGAGATTGACGGGCGAGTCGACCTGTTCGCGCTCGGCGCCACGATGTTCCGCATCCTCGCCGGCCGTAAGGTGCATGAGGCGCCGAGTGAGGCCGAGCTGCTGATGGCGATGGCGTCGAAGGCAGCGCCTCCGCTCGGCAGCGTCTGTCCGCAGCTTCCTCCAGACCTGTGTAAAATCGTGGACATCGCGCTCGCGTTCTCCCGTGACGCGCGCTACCCCGACGCCGCGACGATGCAGGCGGACGTGCGCGCGTTCCGCGGCGGTGCTCTGCCCCCTTACGCGCACGCACGCTTGGCGACACGCGACGAGAAAACGCGCGCCGAGCCTGCTTTCGACCCCGCAGCCATCTCATCGGTGCAGGGTCCGCGCGGGACGGTGCCGCTCGCGCAGCACCCAGCAGCCGCCGCGATCTCCGAGCGTGCGGGTCTGCAGTTCGGGCAAACCTCCCCGCACGGCGCTTCTCACCCGGCAGGGTTAGGAGCCACCTACCCGTCGGCGACACCGCAACCTGCGCTGCCTCCCCAGTTCTCGCCTGCGGCGCACCTGGGGCAGACGTTCCCATCCGCGGGCAACATCCCGGCGCGACCGGCTTTGGGGCAGACTTTTCCGGCAGGCAGTGCGCCGCTCGCTCCGGCGCTCGGCCAGACCTTTCCTGCCGGCAGCGCCGCTGCGCCGGCCGGGTTGGGGCAGACGTTTCCTGCCCGTAGCGCGCACGCGCCGGCTGGGCTGGGGCAGACGTTTCCCGCGGGTAGCGGCGCCCCAGCCGTGCTCGGCGCGACTTATCCTTCGGCTGGCGCCGCACCCGGCATCTCCGCTGGGGGCCCGGCTGCCGTGCCCGTCGGGCTCGGGCACACCTATCCGTCAGCGGGGCACGCGAATCCCAACGAGGCGCTTGGCCCCTCGAGCCCGAAGGGGGTGCCCGCCGCTGAAACGCGCAAGTCGCGCGCAGTCGTCTGGGTGCTGATCGCGGTCGGGTTGTTTCTATCGCTGGCCGCGGCGGCCGCGCTCTGGGCGTTCGTGGGCTCGCGGGTCGCCTCTGAAAAAGAGCGCCCACTTCCGTCCGCGAACGCTCGGGCGGAGGCTGCGCCGGTCGGCGCGAATGCCCCCGGCGCGCCAGCGACCGTGGCGCCAAGGCCCACAGCGTCGGGCGTGCCGGCGGCACCGCTCGCTTCCGCAGCGCCGGTAGGTAGCTCGCCCGCTGCGAGCACTCAGGCTTCGTCGGAGCTGGTTTCGAATACGAGCGCGCCGCGTGCGTCCGGAGCGCGCGGAGCCACGGGCGCGGCGCGCTCGGCGGCCAGCGCGGTGCCAGCCGCATCCGCAACCGGGCCCGCCACGCAGGTCGCCCCCGCAGCTCCCCCGGCAGCCGCCCCCGAAGCTCCCGCGGCCCCAGCCGCCCCCGCAGCTCCGGCGCCCGCCGCGGATCCTGCGCCTGCGGTGCCGGCCACGGCGGCACCGCCCGCCGCAGGGCCCGCCAACGCCGCGCCGCGCGCGCTGCCGCGGTTGCGGGGCAAGCGCAACCAGAACTAGCGCCGGCCGCGGATTGGCGCGGGTTCTCGGCGGGTGAGCCGCCGCGCTCCCCGAATCTCCGCTATGGTTTGCCGGGTGCGGAAGTCAGCCGCAATCGTGCTCTTGCTCGCAGGGTCGGGTGTCGCCTGTGGCGAGCGTGTGTACGTCGGCAGCGACGTGATTTGGTCCGCCGAGCATGAGGTGGGCGACTTGTCCGAGTGGGCGGATGGCGCTGCCGGCGCCGATAACTTGGGTGAAGGCGAGGGGACCGTCGATCTCACGCAGGAGCACGTGCACACCGGGAGCTTCGCGGTGAAGCTGTCCAAAGAGGTCGACGCATCGAGCGTGTCCCGCGGTGGCGGCCCGCGCCTGGTGCGGGTGGGCCTGCCTGCGGAAGCATTCTATAGCGCCTGGTACTTCGTGCCCGTGGCGTATCAAACGCATTCGTACTGGACGATCATGCAGTTTGACTCGCTCACGATGACCAACACCATCTACGATCGCGGGGTCGATCTGCAGCTGCGTAGCTTGCCCGACGGCGGCCTGGTGCTGCAGGCGTTGTTTCACAACGAGGCGTACCTGCTCGCGCCGCTGTCCGATCCACCGCCGCAAGTGCCCGTCGGGCGCTGGTTTCACGTGGAGGCCGAGTTTCGCGCAGCGAGCGACGTGACCGGAAAGATGGTGGTCTGGCTCGACGGCAGGCGCGTGTACGAGCTGACCGGTCGCCCCACGGTCGCGCCCGAATCGCTCGAGTTCATGGTTTCGAGCTTCCTGCTCGATCTCGACCCCAGCCCGGTCGATCTCTACGTCGATGACGTGGTGATCAGCAGGAGCCGAACCACGCCCGTTGGTCGGCTGCACGCTTCCGACTGAGGTAGGCTTGGCGACTACGGTCGCCCCGCAGCGAAGCCCGAGAGCACGCGTCGGGGCATGCGTGAGCTCACCCCGTCACCGAGCAGCGCGTGGTTACCGCGCCCCGAGCGGTCGATGACGCGAGCGCCGCCGAGCTCGTTGAACGTGTAATAAGCGATCAGGTCGGGCGGCTCTTGCTCCGGGGCCTGACCGGCAATTTCGGCCGCGATTTGCTGGGCATTGCGCGCAACCGACCAGATTCTGAGCTCGTCGAGCTCACCCGAAAAGAACAGCTCACTGCCGTCGGTGCTGCCCAGAAAACCCGAGGTGGGCGTGCGTTTCTCGGGTATGGCGGTGCCCGTCGCGACCGAAACCCCGTCGAGATAGATGGTGTGATGCGGCGCATCGTCGCTGCCGTCGAATTGGTACGCCACGTGGTGCCATTCGCCGGCCGGTAGCGGAGTCGTCGCCTGTGCGAACACATTGCGCGAGTAAATGCTCTTCGCGCACAGTGCTCCGCCGCACAGCCCGACCCGCACGCCGCTCTCCGCATCCTTGCGCAGGGTGATCACGGTTTGCTCGGTGCCCCCGCTGGCCGCGGCCTTCAGCCAGAACGAGACGGTCTGAGGCAAACGCGCAAACGGGAAGCCCGCGGTGCCGGTGCTCGCGTAGTCGTCACTGCCGTCGAAGGCGAGCGAAAGATCCTGAGCGGAGTCGGGCGGCAACACCTCGATCGGGCCCGTGTCTTCGTCGGAGCTCGGTGCGCTGCAGGCGGCCAGGGCCAGCACGCCTGCCAGACACGCGCTCGCGCTCCGGTAAACGGCCGCTGGGTCTCGACGCGCTCTCTGCACCTCGCAAAGATGTCGCGCGGGCCGCCGCGGATCAAGTCGGTTCGCTGCCGGGCTCGCTGGCGCAGTGATAAAGCACCGCCATCCGCACCGCGACGCCTGCCTCGACCTGATCGAGAATCACGCTGCGCGTGCTGTCGGCGACGTCATCGCTGATCTCGAGGCCGCGGTTCATCGGCCCCGGATGCATCACGATTGCGTCGGGCTTGGCGAGCTCGAGCCGGCGCGCGCTGAGGCCGAAGTAGCGCGCGTACTCGCGCAGGCTCGGCAGCAGCGAAGAGCCCAGGCGCTCCTTCTGAATGCGCAGGATCATCACCACGTCCGCGCCCTCGATGGCGGGCTCGATGCGGTCGAACACGCTCACGCCGAGTGCGCCGGTGCGGTGTGGGAGCAAGGTGCGCGGCCCGCACAGACGTACTTCCGCGCCGAGCAGCGGAAGCAGCAGCGCGTTCGAGCGCGCTACGCGGCTGTGCTGAATGTCTCCGCAGATCGCCACTCGCAGCCCGCTCAACCGGCCTTTGTGACGGCGGATGGTGAAGGCGTCGAGCAGCGCTTGGGTCGGGTGCTGGTGCAGCCCGTCGCCGGCGTTCACGATCGCTGCGCGCGTGTTCTTCGCGATGTAGTGCGCGGCGCCCGAGACCGAGTGGCGCAGCACGATCACGTCGGCGTGCATCGCGTCGAGCGTCGACACCGTGTCGCGCAGGCTCTCGCCCTTGCTCGTCGAGGAAGAGGAGCCGCCGATGTTCACCACGTCCGCGCTCAGCCGCTTGCCCGCCAGTTCGAACGAAGTGCGCGTGCGCGTGGAAGCCTCGTAGAACACGTTGATGATGGTCTTGCCGCGCAGGGTCGGCACCTTGCGGACCGGGCGGCGCGACACTTCGTGAAATGCTTCGGCCGTTTGCAGCACGCGCTCGGCCATGGCTGCGCTCAAATCTTCGATGCCGAGCAGGTGTCGTAGCCGCGTTGCGCTCATCCTACGGGCCCTCCGGGTGGTGGCGGCAGGGAAGGGCTGTCGGCCGACTGCACGATGGCGGTCAAGCGCCCATCGACCTCGACCACGTCCACGCGGTCGAACGCGCCCACATCCGATGCTTTGCCGACGTAGTCTGCCTGGATCGGGAGCTCGCGCCCGCCGCGGTCGACCAAGACCGCGAGCTCGACGCGCTGCGGCCTGCCGTAATCGAGCAGAGCGTCGAGCGCCGCGCGCACGGTGCGACCGGTGAACAGCACGTCATCGACCAGCACCACGTGCCGACCGTCCAGCTGCCCCGGAATGTCGCTCGGGCCGATGCGAGGGTTGGGCAGGCGCGTGGCCGCGTCGTCGCGGTAGAAGGTGATGTCCACCGTGCCGATCGGAACGCTGCGGTGCTCGAGCTCCTGCACGAACGCGGCTAGCTTTTCTGCCAAGCGCGGACCGCCCCGCCGGATTCCAACTAGAAGCAGGCCTTCCGCCCCGCGCGTGCGCTCGGCGATCTCCCCGGCAATCCGGCGAAGGCTTCTGTCCACGCTGTCGGCATCGAGCAACACCTGCATCGGCGACTCGCGCCTATACCACGGCGCCTGGCTCGTGGGGCCCCACTAACGCGCAAACCGCTTAGAGGCGGGGGGCGACGCTAGTTCAGCCAGCGCCCGTCCCGGTCCCGGGAATCTGGCTCTTTTTCGTCTCCGTCGCGCCCGCCGCTGATCACGCGCAGCCCGGACTTGCTCGCGCGGCGCTTGCGGTCGCGCGCTTCCGCGCGAGCCTCGGCGTCGAGCTTGGCCAGGCGCAGCTTCAGCCACAGCCGGCGCATGGGCGACGGTGACCCGCTTCCGAATAGCCAGCCCGCGAGCATGCCGCCAAACGGCGAGATTAGCCCCGAGGGGCCGCCCTGGGCGATGACCACGTACATCAGGCTGGTCCCGATCACGAACCAGATGAGGCCTGCGGACGTGACCGGTAGAACGAAGAACAGCCGCACGGTTTGGCCACGAAAGCTGAGCGCCCAGGCGATCGCGATCGCTTCGACCACCGGCATCGCGCCGAAAAAATAGCCGCCCTCGCCGGCGATGCGAGTCGCAATGGAGGCTGGCAGAACGAGCTCGGCCAGCATCTGCGTGAGGTAGGCGCACAGCGCGGACAGCGCGAGAAAACGCGCGAAGCGCGCGCCGCCCCAGCGACTCTCGAGCTGCGGCGACAAGAAATACAAGCCGAGCATGGACGAGAGCACGTGGCTCAGCGTGCCCACCGGCATGTGCATCCAGGGCGCAGTAACGAGCCGCCAGACCTCGCCGTGCAAAATGCGCTCGGTGTTTCCGCACAGCGCGAAGAACACCGAACCAGAGGCACCCGCCCAATTGATGCCTACCGCGAACGCCAGCCACAGCGCGAACACGACGATCAACACGATGCGCAGCGTCTTGCCGGGTCGCGGAAACGCCGCTGCGAGCGGGCTGTCGTAGTCGTTCACCTGGCTAGAGTTGCGCGGCTCGCTGGGCGAAGCAAACGCGAACGCAGGTATGCGGCAAAAAAGCGTGGACCGTGAGCCGCCGCAGCTACGGGCTTGGCCACGCCCAGCACGGCTGCAGCTTGCGCGTCAGCTCGTACTCGGCGCGCACCGCGAACGAATACCCGGTATCGTTGGGGTTTGGCGGCAGCGGTTCGGGCGGGCACGCCTTGCCCTGAGTACAGGGCGTTCCGCAGCTGGTGGTCCAACGCGGCGCGACCGGCTTCTTGGTATTCGGGTCGACCAAGATCGGCGCGCCAGGCGCCATCGGTACCAGGTCGCCCCGGTCGTAGCCGTCGATTTGCGCGGTGTAGAAGTGTCCGGGCACGACCAGCCCGAACGCGACCCCTTGCTCACAGCGGATCGGCAGCGAGCTTGGCAAAACGAATTCGAGTGGCTCGCCCGGGCCACCACCCGCGCCCTCCTCGTGGACCCGCGTGACGTCGGTGAGCGTCGCGACGTAGCGCTGCAGGTTGCCCTCTTCGGTCCCGCACTTCAGCGAACCGAGGAAGTCGCGCGGCGCAAGCTCGATGATCGTCGGATGCGGTTCGACCGTCACGGTACTCGAGTCGCTGCCACAGCCGGAAACGACCAGCGCGGCGCAGCTCACGACCAGGCAAAGCTTCGGGTTCACGGGGCGGAGCCTTAGCCCATCGACCGTGGCTCGCCAAGCGCGGGGCGGATTAGCCGCCGTTGGTCCCCCCGCTGCCCACCATCCCGCCTTCACTCGAGCCGCTGCCATCGGGCTGCCCGCCGGCGCCGGCCGTCGGGATGCTCGGGCTCCCGCCTTCGCTCGGGGTCGGGGTGAGGAACTGGCAGTCATCGAGTCGCTCGGGCTGCAAGATCAGGTCGCAAGCCCTGTCGGGTGTCTGGAACGCCGCGCACAGCTCGTCTTGCGTGTCGCTGTCCGCGGCAGCGCAGTCGCCCGCGGCTCGGATTGCGGTCACGCAGTTGTCGGCGCTCACGGCGTCGGGCGGTGACGTGGTGGTGCCATGCAAACACTGGTCGCGATAGAAGCGCTGGCAGCTCTCCACGTCGCTGACCACCGGAATGCCCTTGGCGTTGCTGCAATGGGAGGCTGCCGCGCAGCGTGCCGCTTCGATGCTGCGACAATCCTCGACCCCATGCGCGTCGGTTCCGCAGCCGGGAGCCGTGAGCAGCGCAACGGCTACGCTGGCCGCAAGAAAAGCAACGGCGCTGGCGCGAGACCGGATCATCACCCGCCGTCGCTAGCACGGACGCCCGCCGAGGGTGAACCTTTTGGCAAGCGGTTGCCTCATGGCCCAGCGTCGCGGACACTGGGGCCGTGCCCCGCGCCATGGTCCTTGCGGCCGGTTTCGGCACTCGTTTGCGTCCGCTGACCGACGAGCTACCGAAGCCCTTACTTCCGATCGGAGATCGCTCCCTGCTCGAGCACGCCATCGAGTCCTTTCGCGGAGCGGGTCTGGGCGAGTCGCTGGTGGTCAACGTGCACCACCTGGCGAGCGAGTTCGAGCGTCGCTTGGCGTCTTTTAGCGCTCAGCTCGAGCTGGTGTTCGAGCCCACCCTGCGCGGCACGGCCGGGGGCATCGCCGGAGCCCGCGCGCGCCTTGGACCGGCCCCGATCGCGGTGATGATCGGCGATGCGTTGCTCGACCCAGTGCCTCCCGATTTCGTGGACAGCGCCGGGGATGGCGGCTTGGTGCTCGCGATTCAACCCCGGTCGGCGGGCTCCGGCAACCTGGGCGTCGGGGCCGAGGGTGAGGTCGTGCGCTTGCGTGGCGAGCGCTTCGGACGCGAGGTAGCCGGAGGCGAGTACGTCGGCCTTTGCGCGCTCGGGACTCGCGCACTCGCGGAGCTGCCGGAGTTCGGGTGCTTGATTGGGGACTACGCGCTGCCGGTGCTGCGCGCGGGCGGCCGCGTCTCGACCTTTCCGTTCCCCGGTGCCGCGCTGTTCGCCGGCGACGATGTTCCGGGTCTGTTCCAGGCGAACCTTCACTGGCTCGAACGACGGCAAATCACGCGCTTCGTCGCTTCGAACGCGCGAGTCGCTCGCGAGGTCACGCTCGACCGCGCGCTGGTCGGCGAGTTCGCCGAGGTGGAAGGGCAGGGGAGCTTGTCGCGCGTGGTGGTTCTGCCTCGAGCCAAGTGCCGAGCGCCGCTCAGTGACGCGATTGTACTGCCTTCGGGCAGGGTAATAAACCTAAATACTACAAATGTTTAGGCCGCAATCTTGAAGTCAAAACGTGATGGTTGAAATCAACGCGACCCCTCAGTGCCGCTCAACCATCGAGTGATTTGCTAGGAACGCGTGAGCATGAGCCTGATTGTCGAGCGCGCCGCGCTGCCTGCCAACCCTACGGAGTTGGCGCGCCGCCTCGCGGGGCGCCCCGGCGTCGTGCTGGCGCGAGTCGAAGGCGGAAAGCAGACCGTGCTCGCCTGCGATCCGTGCGCGCGCTCACACACGCTCGACCCTGAGCCCAGTCTGCCCCGGCAGCGGCAGGCGCTTGGGCAAACACCGCGTTGGTTCGGTCTCATTCCGTACGATGCGGTGCGCGGACTGGAGGGCGACCTCGATTCGGATTCGCGCGCATCCGCCCAGTTGAGCGAGCCGCTCTGGCTCCGCTATCCCGCGGTGGCTCGCATTGGAGAGACAGTCGAGGTCATCGGCGAAAGCCCCGGTGCGGTTCGAGATTTGCTGCGAAATCTTGCCGCTCCAGCCCGCGCCAGCGAGGTGTCGCTCGAGCTCGCCGAGCCGGCCGAACCCGAGCTCCAGCACCTCGTGCGCGTTCGCGCGGCGCTCGAGCAAATCGCGCGCGGTGAGATCTACGAGGTCAACCTGGCTCGTCGCTTTTCGCTGCGGGTTCGGGGGCTTGCCTGGGATTTATTGGCGCAGCTCGAAGGCACGGGGCGGATGCCGCATGCGTTCGCGCTCGAGTCGGACGACCTCTCGGTCGTGGCAGCCTCGCCCGAGCTCTGCTTGTCACTCGACGCGGAAGGCGGCCTGCTGACGAGCCCGATCAAAGGCACACGGCCGCGTCACGAGGATCCGACCGAGGATGCCCGACTGGCCCAAGACTTGGACCAAGACCCCAAGGAGCGCGCCGAGCTCACCATGATCGTCGACGTGGAGCGCAATGACCTCGGGCGTGTCGCCGAGGTCGGCAGCGTGCGGCTCAGCGTGCCGCCGCACGTGGTGGCCCTGCCGGGCATTCATCATCGGGTCGCCACGGTGGAGGCGAAGCTGCGCCCGGAACTCTCGCGGGCCGAGCTGTTGTCGGCCGTTCTGCCGAGCGGCAGCGTGACCGGCGCGCCCAAGCGCCGAGCGATGCAGCTCATCCGCGAGCTCGAGCCGTATCGTCGGGGCCTGTACACGGGGGTAGTCGGGTTCGTGGCTCACGACGGCGGCGTCGAACTCAAGATGGCGATCCGCACCCTGAGCGCGGTCGAGGGCCGGGGCCAGTACTTCACCGGGGGCGGAATCGTGGCGGACAGCGTTCCCGAGCGAGAAGTCGAGGAAACGCTGTGGAAAGCCGAACGTTTGTTGCGCCTGCTGGCCGCGACCTCAGCCAGAAATTAGGCCTAAACGGCAGGTCGCAGGTAACCCGGAAGCTAGCCGCTGGTCGAAATCCGGCCGGCGTCAGAGCTCCCCATGCAGTCTGTCAACGTTCGCAATCTCGAGCAGATCCAAGAGCAGGATGGCACCCGGCGCGGCTCGCGAATCGGCGCGCTGCTGCTCGCGGCGCTCGCTTCCGCGGCGATCGTGACCTCGAGCGTGGTCATGGCCAAGCGCAAAGGCCCGCCCGCGGTCTCGAGCGCCGATCCGCTGGGCGAGCTGGTGTCGAACGCAAAGAGCCAAGCGCCGGCCGAACGCCTCGACGGTCGTGACGTGACTTTCCCGTCCGTGCTCAGTGACAAGGAAAAACCAACCACTGCCCTGGCGGCGGTGAAGGACGAGCGCGGGCGCCTGGTTGCGCGCGATGACTCGCCGAGCGCAACGCTCGGAGTTCCGCCTCCGCCGACCGATCGCTTGCCGGTGGTGCCTTTGCCGGTGGGTACGCTGCTCACCGCCACGCCGGTCACCACCGAACCGAAGGATCGCCTGACCTCGCTCGCCGCCGACGCGGCGCGCGCTGCGGGCGAAGCGCGTGCAGCCGACACCGGTGCCTTCGCCGCGGCCGGCAGCGACGGCGGTTTTCAGCTGCAGGTCGCGAGCTTCAAAGAAGTGAGCGAAGCCGACAAGTTGGTCGAAGAGCTGCGCCAGCGTGGGCACCGCGCCTTTCGCCAGGCCGCTTACGTGCCCGAGCGTGGCTTGTGGCAACGCGTTCGCATCGGGCCGTTCAAGACTCGGCTCGAGGCGCAAAAGTACAAGGCGCAGTTCGAGCGCAACGAGCGCGTGGCGCCGTTCTTGGTCGACCCCGAGAAGGTGAAGCAAGCCGAGCTCACGCGCGCGGCGCGGCTCGCCGCCGAGGGCAAGCGTGGCGGTTCGCGTCGGGCAGCGCCGGCAGAATGAGCGCCGTAACTCGCCCTTCTCGCTAGGTCTTGCCCTGTTTTCGCAGCATGTGCTGCTTTGCCGCGAGCGCGATGTCCCCGCGCACGTTCTTGCTCTTTGCGAGCGCGCGAATGTCGTTGTCGCGCAGGTGCTGAACGAAGCGCGACGAAAACGCGAACGGCGTGCGCGGGTTGCTGACCAGGTTCACCTTGACCTGATAGTTGCGGATGAATTCGGTCTTCTGAGCGATCGCGCGCAGCACGTCTTCGGACACCGCGCGGCTCGCGCTGATCTGCACCGCTTCGTTGTCTCGCATCAGCGGGCTCTTTACCGCGGCCGCCGCCACCAGCCGGTTCGAGTCGCGCACCAAAAGCAAGCGCTCAGCCGCCGTGCCCAGCATGGCGCGACGAATCTTCTGCGTGACCGTGAGCTGCCCGATGATCGCGTATAGCGGCACGAACTTCTCGCGCAGCCGCTCCTCGCCCTCGTCGTCGACCTCGTGCGTGTCTTCGTCCTCGCCCAGGTCGGCCTTCTGCGCAGCCTGCTCGGACTCGTTGAATACGATGTCGTCGTAGGTCGGCTCTTCCGACGGTTCGGCGATGAGTTCGTTCTTGATGGCTTGCGCGGCCTCCTTGTAGGCCGGAATGTCGAGCTCGACGTCGTTGCGTACGGCGAGCTCGATCAAGCGGTCCGCGGTGGACATGCGGACGCGCTTGTTCATGTACAGCTTTTCGATGACCCGGGGGTAGGCGAGCATCAGCTCTTCGTTGGTCGCGATCAGCTCGCCGCTGCGCTCGTCCGCCACCACCGCCAGATATTCGAGCGTGTCGCCGTCGATGCGCGGCATGCGCAGCAGGCGCTCCAGCACCTCGTGGCGATTCTCGTAGGCGCGCGCCAACTGCCCCACGGTCGAGGCGGGCAAATCGACCGACAACGCGCTGGAAAGCATCGCTTCCGGCAGCTTGGCGAGCGTCGCTGCGGCCGTTTCGCGGAGCTTCTCGTCGCTGCCGGTCGCGAACAGCCCGACCACCTGCACGATCTCCGCCGGCTTGAGCCCGGGCAGGACGCCGCGCGCCGCCATCATGCGCAGGGGTGCGGGCGCGTCCGGCGCGAAGACTTTCTGAGCGGGCGCGGGCAGCTGCGTGAGGTCGATGTCGGAGGTCATCGCTGTCGAAGGGCCCGCCGGCGAGCGGACGAGAGCCCATCAGCATACACCGTTTCTACCGAGCTCCCACGCGGCGGCCGAGAGACGCGCATCCCCCCCTCGTTCCGCCCGCAACCCCGAGCCCCGTTCCCTGGCCCCTTTTCCCGTTTGCACGTCCCCGCCCCGACTACCCCCGAGCCCCCGGCCTAAGTTTCGTTCGCATCGCTCACTCGAGCCCACCGTGATAGCGCACGGCCTTCTCGCGCCGGCCGCCCGGATAGAGCTTCAGATAGTCGAGCGCGCGCTGTCTCGCCAAACCGGACTCTCCGGCACGCGACCAGCTTTCTACCTCGCGAGCGAGCGCGTCTTGCGCGAGCGCGCCGCTCGGAGCCAGGCGCCGAGCGCGAGCAAAGGCTTCCGCTGCTTCGCGCGGCCGGCCCAAACCATCGAGCAGCGTGCGCCCGAGCGTGAACGCCGCGAGCGGCGCGCGCGAGTCATTCGCATGTGCTTGGAGCACTCGCGACAGTCGCGGAATGGCCAGCGCTGGGTTGCCGCTCAAGCGCGCGACGTCGGCGGCGAACAGTAGATCGCCCGGCTCGTCACGCACCGCGCCAGGGCCTTCGGCGGTCATGCGAGCGAACGCGCCACGATAGTCGCCATCTTGCGCGAGCGCGCGCCAGGTCTGTGCAGCCGGCGCAGCCGGGTGCGCCGCAGGCGGCGCAGCGCTGGCTACGGGCTGCGGGACGGTCTCGACGTCGTTGGCGATGAGATTCGCGCTGGCATCGTCGCTCGCTGGGCTTTGGCTCGACGCCGGCGCGGGCCGATTGCTGGGTGAGGCGAGCAGCTCTTCGCCCGCGACCAATTCCCGATGCGTGCCCTGGAAGGCCACATCGACTCGGCCACGATCGACTTGCACGCGCACGCCTTCGCCGGCGAGCTGAACGGTGAAGGCCGTGCCCAGCACGGTGACGGTGACGTCGCGCGCTTCGACTCGGAAGCGCCGATCCTTGCGAGGCGCGACGTCGAAGTGAGCGCCACCCGAGTCGAGCCGAACGGTCACCGCGCTCGGCGACACCTCGACCGGTTCGAGATGAGTGTTCGCAGAAACCGCGGTCGCCACCGTGCCGTCTGCCAGCTGTAAGAGGCGCGGCCCATCGCGGCGCGCCGAAAAGCGCTCCGCGATGGGCCCTTGCCCGTTTGCGTACTCGAACCCCGCATGCCCGACGAACAATGCCGCCACCGCCAGAACGACACCCCCGAGCGCACGCACGGCCATGCGCCGCCGAACGAGCCCCCGCTCGATTCGAAAGCGCAAGGTCCGCTCGCGGGTGGGCGTCCATTCGGGACTAACCCGCCCGCGCGCGTCAGAAACACGCTCGAGCCACTCACTCATCCGAAAAAGCCTCCTCTAAAGTTTGGGCCGCCGCAGAGATGCGGCGCTTGGCGGTCGCCAGCGAACAGCCGCACAGCGTGGCGACTGCTTCGAGTTGCTCGCCTTCGATGTGACGCAGGGTCCAGGCGATGCGCTGATCGGCGGGCAAGCCGTCGAGCACGCGGTACACGCGCTGCAGGAGCGCGCGCTGTTCGGGGCTCGCGCGGTCATCGGCGATCGCGTCGTAGGCGGCCGGCCCTTCCATGCCCAGGTAGCTGCGAAAACGGCGCACCTGCAGCTTGCGCCGCGAGACGCGCACGGCGATTCGCGCCAGCCACGATTTTACCGCCAGCGGATCGCGAATGCTGGAAAGGCCGCGGACGGCCACCAGGAACACCTCCTGAACGGTGTCGTCCACCTCCGCGTCGCGACCGAGTAGGCGGTGCGCAACGGCAGCCACGTACGGCGAGTAGCGTCGAAATACCGCGTCGAAATCGAGCTCGACCGCCGTCGCTTCGAGCGCGGGGCGGGCTTCCGAGACGACCTCCAGGGCTACGCGGGCCGGACGCATACTGGCCCCTGAGTGTGGCGCCGATCGCAAAACGGCTCACGAAGAATTTTTTGAGCCGCCCATTCGTGTGGTCCCCACGAAGGCCGCGTGAATCAACCCACGTTGCCGCTGCCGCCGCCCCGCCGGAATTCGCTCGCGCCAAGTGCGGCCCGCCCCTAGGGCGCGAAGCCGACCCCAGCCTGTAGGGCGAACCACGGGCCGCGAATGGACTCTCCGTAACGCCCAGAGGTGACCGGGAGGGCGACGTAGCCGGCTTCACCCGAGACTTCGAGGACGGGACCCCCTTTCTGGCCGAGCGTTGCCGAGACCGCGAGCATCGGCCAGCCCCAGGGTGCGGGGGTACGGGTCGCTTCCTGCAAGGGCATGCTTTCGCTCGGGGCGCTGGGGGAAGACGTGGCGAGCCCGGCGCGAAGCCCAGCGCCACCGCGCAGCGCGGCGTAACGCGAGCTGACGTAGAGATAGAGCTCGCCGCCGATCGTGTAGTTGTCGATGTGAAACGCGTCGATGCGCCCCGACTCGACCAGCGCGTCGATCGCCCAACCAGTGCTCACGAGCCGCTCTTCCCCGAACCTCAGCCCGCCGCCCCAGAGCGCGCCGTCGTGACCAATGAAGCTGCGCAGGGAAGCGAGCGGCATGACGCGAAACATCCGACGCTCGGGCGGCTGCAGGGAGAACCAATTGCCCCTGCGTTCGGAGTGGTCGCGCGCTTCACGCGGTTCGCTCGCTTGGCTCGCCGCGGGGGCGGCTTCGGGCTGGGGCTCGCTTGGCCATTGCTCGGTGCTCGTGGCGATGCGCGCTTGCTGTGCACGCTCGACCGCGGCGCGCACGCGGCTTTCAGAGGGGGGGTCTCCCTCGGGCTCGACGCGCAGCTTGGGACGCAGCGCGAGCTCGGCCCAGCCGGCCAGCACTAGCTCCGACGCGGCGACCGCGATCAGTCGCCCGCGCGTGCTCACGGGCGCTGCACCGAGATCGAAGCTGCGCCGGAGAGTCTTGCGGCTGATGCCGTCGCTGACCTCGATGATCACGCGATTGCCCACGCAGCGTGCCACGATCCAGGTCGGGTCTTGCGCTTGATCGTCGGCGCCGGTTTCGGCGCCGAGATCCGCCGCGAGCACGCGCTCGACCTCGGTTTCGACGACGCCGTCGCACTCGCGCACCAGCATGTGCACGGGGGGCCCGCCGGGAGGCGCAGCGAGCGCCGGGGAGCTCGTGAAAAGTGCGATCGCCGCTACACACACCCTCATGCCAATTACCGATTGGTAGCATCGCTGCGGGTTGCGGGGAAAGCCTCGCAAAGCTACCTTGCTCGCATGGGCATCATGGATTTCGTGAAGGGTGGCGTCGGTCGCATGATGATCGCGCGCCCGGACGAGCACAAAGAGAAGGTCGTCTACAAGCACCCCGACCAAACCTTCCCGTTCTGGAGTCAGCTGACGGTCGACTCGGACGAGGTGTGCCTGTTCTTTCGCGACGGCAACTACGTCGGCGCGCTGCCGCCCGGCCGTCACACGCTGCAGACGCAGAACATTCCGTTTTTGAACGCGCTGGTCGACAAGTTCACCGGCGGTAACGTGTTCATCAGCGAGCTGTTCTTCGTCACCACGCGCCCGCTGTACAACCAAGGCTTCGGTGACACCATCGGCTCGATGCGTGATCCGGAGCTCGACATTCGCGTCACGCCGCGTGCGTTCGGCACCTATTCCTTTCGCGTCGTCGATCCGCTGCGCTTTGTGGTCGGCTTTCGCGGCCAAACCAGCGGGGATCCGGATTCTTCACTGCGTTGGGTGAGAGATCAGCTGTTCATGGGTCTGCGGTCGACGCTGACCCGGCTGATCAAGAGCGGCGAAATGACGCTGCTGGACCTCGGTACCTGCGGCCCCGACGTGGCGCGCGCGGTCGTGCAGAACTGCCCGGATTTGGCCAACATCGGCGTGCAGGTGCTGGAGATCGCCAAGCTCAACATCAACCTGAACGACGAAGATCAGCGGCGCATCGACGCCGCGCAAGATCAGATCGTTCAAGCCAAGCTCTCCGCGCGCAAGGCGCGCATCGCGGTGTCGCAAGCAGAGGCCGAAGCCCAGGCGAGGCAGTTTCAACTCGATCAAGATTTCATGAACCGGGCGCGCTACGTGAATCAGCTCGACATGGGGCGCTATCAGCAATTCGCTGCCGCCGAGGCGAGCCTCGGGCTTGGCCAAGGGCTTTCGCACGGTGGCGGTGGGGACGGCGCCGGCGGCGCTGCCGCCGCAGCGGGCATGGCGCAGGGGCTCGCGCTCGGCGCCGGTTTGGCGGCAGCGCGACCGATGCCGCCGCCGGCGTATCCCGCCCCGCCCGGGTATCCGCCTGGCTACTACCCGCCGCCGCCCGGCTATCCCGCTGCAGGGTATCCGCCCGCGGGAGCGGGCTATCCGCCGCCGGGTTACCCGCCCGTCCCGTACCCGCACGGGGCTCCAGCGCAGTACGCCCCGCCGAATCCCGCCCCCGCGCCAGCGCCCGGAGCGGCCGCGGGCGCGCCAGCGCCGGTTGCCGGGCGCTGCGCGAGCTGCGGTGGGCAGAACCCGGCGAGTGCGCGCTTTTGCGCAGAATGTGGGCTGCGACTTTCGCCGTGAGCGCGTAGTTCCACGCGCGATCCGCGCTCGCGCGCGGTACTCTTAGGCCCAAGGCCCTTGGGCGATACCCAGCTTCAATTCGGTCAGCGCGTCGCCGACCCCGAGCCGGCGAAGGATGCGACTGCCACGCGCTGCCCGAGCTGCGGTCAGCACTTCTCTCCCGATGGTCGCTTCTGTCCCTTCGATGGGGAGCCGCTCGTGCTCGCGACCGATTGGGATCCGAAGAACGATGCGCTGCTCGACCGGGTGATCGACGACCGCTATCACGTCGAAGCGGTGATCGGCGAGGGCGGCATGGGCCGCGTGTATCGGGTGCGCCACGTGCTGCTCGGCAAGCCGCTCGCCTTGAAAGCGCTGCGCGCCGATCTCGCGAGCGACAGCGAAATCGCGCAGCGCTTCATCCACGAAGCGCGCACCGCGGCCAGCGTGTCGCATCCGGGCTTGGTCCAGATTTCGGACTTCGGTACGCTGCCCACGGGCCAGCCCTATCTGGTGATGGAGCTGCTCGAAGGGGTTCCGCTCAGTTCGTTGCTAAGGAGACATGGCGCGCTCTCGCCCGCGCGCGCGGCTGCGATCGTGCGCAAGGCTGCGGAAGCGGTGCAGGCGGCGCACGAGGCCGGCATCGTGCATCGCGACTTGAAGCCCGACAACATTCACATTCGGGAGACCGACGCAGGGGACGAGGTGCGCATCGTCGATTTCGGTCTGGCCAAAGTGGTGGGCGGCAGCCGCCTGACGCGAGCTGGCGTGGTGTTTGGCACGCCGCATTACATGAGCCCCGAGCAAGCTTCGGGGGAAAGCATCGATCCGCGCACCGATGTCTATGCGGTCGGAGTGGTGCTGTACGAAATGCTCACCGGTCGCGTGCCCTTCGAGGCCGACACGTACATGGGCGTGCTCACACAGCACATCTACATGAAGCCGGTGCCGCCGAGCGCGCGGCTCGGTCACCCGAAGGGCGTGGAAGCGTTGGAGGCGGTGGCGCTGCGTTGCCTCGAGAAACAACCCGCGCGGCGCTACGCTTCCATGACCGAGCTCGTGGCAGCGCTCAGCGCGATTCCGCTCGCGTCGCTGCCGAATGAGCCGCTCGGCGTGGCCGCACCGCTCTCGAGCGACGAGCTCACGCGCGGCGTTCTCGATAGCGGGGGACTGCCGCTCTTGCCGGAGCGCCGCTTTTGGCCGCTGGCGCTGGGCGCTTTGTTCGCGTGCTCGGTGCTGGGGGGCCTGGCTGCCCGAACGATGCTGGGCCGCGCGGCGGCGCCTGCGTCGAGTGCGCTCGGCGCGTCCCCGGCGAGCCCTGTAACGGTCGCGCCATCTGCCACGCCGAGGGTGATTGTTCGCGAGCCGGCCGCTCCCCCAGTCGGGGGGGCAAGCTCCGCCCCGCAGCCCAGCGCGCAACCGGCGGAAATGCTTAGCTCGCGTCGGCCTCCCTCAAATCCGCCCCGCTTGCGGGCGAACGAGGCCGCGGTTCGCAAGCCTGCACGGCGGGGAGACATCATCGACCCGTGGGCAAACCGCTGACCCTTGCGTCACCGCGCGAGGGCCAAGGCCTGTCCCAGCGCGATCGCGGCCTTGACACAGCGGCAAATCACCGAAACGCTTCAGCCTGTTCCAGGGCCAGGTCCATGAACGGTGCGATTGTACAGCCAGGTTTCGAAGGGGGCGGCGGGCCCTGTTTCGTGGAGTGGGTCACGGTGGTTTCATTTGGGGTCTGCTCGAGCGGCGTCGTCTGGGGGACGACGGGCTACGACCAGATAGCGGTGTGACGTGGCGAAGAAGCAGTTATTGCTCGTGGATGCGGACCCGCGCAGCGTGCGGGTTCTGGAGGTCAGCCTCCGAAAGGCTGGGTACAGCGTTACGACCGCGACGGACGGTCAGGACGCGCTCGGCAAGGTGGAGTTCTCCGCGCCGGATTTGATCCTGACCGACACTCGTCTGCCGCGGCTCGATGGCTACGAGTTAGTGCGCCAGATCAAGGAACGCCCGGACTATGCCGGCATTCCGGTGGTGTTTCTGACCAGCCAGCGCTCGATCGAAGACAAGATTCGCGGGCTCGAGCTGGGCGTTGAGGATTACCTCACCAAGCCCATTTTCGTACGCGAGCTGATCGCGCGGGTGAACCTGCTGCTCGCTCGCCGCACGCACGACAACATCGCGACTACCATTCCCGTCAGTCGGCGCACCCGTCTCAGCGGCTCCCTCGAGGACATGGGCGTGGTGGATCTCTTGCAAACCTTCGAGGTCAGCCGAAAGAGCGGCGTGGCGCGCATCAACGATGGTCGCCGTGAGACCCGCATCTACTTCCGCGACGGCAAAGTGGTCGACGCGGAGCTCGCGCGGCTACGCGGCGAAGAGGCCGTGTATCGAGCCCTGATCTGGAATACCGGTACGTTCGCGGTCGAATTTTGCCCGGTCAGCAACGAGGACATCATCCCGACCACGACGCAAGGCCTGCTCATGGAAGGCATGCGGCGCGTCGACGAGTGGGGCCGCCTCCTCGAGCAGCTGCCACCGCTCAGCACCATCTTCGAGATCGAGCACGACGCGCTGATCGAGCGCCTGAACGAGATCCCGGACGAGCTCAACGGCATCCTGCGTTTGTTCGACGGCCGCCGCACCTTGCTCGAGGTGGTGGACGAGTCGCCGTTCGAAGATCTGTCGACTCTCGCCACCATCACCAAGCTCTATTTCGAGGGGCTTCTGATCATTTCTCCCAACGTCGCGGACGACGACGTGGTGCCCAGCGTCGAACAACCCGAGCCCGGCCGCGAGTCGCGCGGGGGTGAGGACGAGATGGTGGTTGGCGGAAGCGAGCCGAGGCTAGCGATCGCCGAGTCGGTGCCGCCGCCATCGGTGAAACCGTCCTGGCGACCGTCTGCGCCGCTGATCGAGCCGCTGGCGTTACCAGGTGAGCGCGCGCCGCGCCCGGTGCCGAGCGCGACTCCAGCGCGTGAAATGCCCTCGGTGGCGCCGTCCGTGCGACAGCGCGTGGTGCTGCCGAGCCCCGACGAGCCGTTGGCCGCGCAAGCCGAAGCGGGCCGAAGGACGCGAGCGACCACTCAGGCCGGCCTCGGGCCCTCCGCATCACTCGATGCCGAGCCGACCGTCGCGCGCGCAGCGCCGGCCGAGCCGAGCGCTCCGCCTCCGCTCGTTCACACGCAACCCCTGGTACAAGCGCCGGTGGTGCAGCCGCAGCCCACCGCGCAGCCACTAGTCGAACCTGCTGCGCCGACGGTCTCTTCGCCGGCCGCGACTGCAAACGGCGCGAGCGGCAACGGTGCCGCGCTGCACGCACCGCCGACTGCCCGCGATCTATCCGCAGCGCGAGCGGGTGAGGGCAAACTGATTCGGTTTCCCGCGAGCCCGACGCGGCGCGACGACGACCTGGCATCGGATCCTCCGCCGGACATGCCGGAGCCCGTGCGCGAGCCCGAGTTGCCCAAGCGTGAGCCGGCGGTCGTGCGCAGAATCGAGCGCGAACCGAGCGAGCCACCGCCCGCGCCGATTCCTGCACCCACTCCCGCGCCCCCGCCGCCCGAGGTGGCGCCCCGAGTCGCGGAGGCCAAGCCCGCGGCCAAAACGCTGATGGCTGGCTCGACGAATGAAGCGAGCGAGGCGGCGGCGCCCGCGAGCGATGAGCGAAGCAGCGGCGTGCAATCGCCCCCCGCTCCGCTTCCCGTGCAGTGGCCGACGCTCCGCGACGCGGACGATGAAGGCGACGACGAAGACGAGCATCCGCCTCGCTCCCGACCTGAACCGGAAGATCTGCACGATCAGTTCTTCTCCGCTGGCGAAGAAGGCTCTTACGAAGGCGGCCCGGCGTCCCTCATCCCTGCGGCCGTCGAAGAAGACTTCGATCACCAGACGCTCGACACGATACCGGCGCTTCGTCCGCGAACCCCAGCTCAGGAGCTGCGCCGGCGCAACTTCATCCTGATGGTCGCAGCGGTGATCGGCTTCGGTTTGGCGGTCTCGGTTCTGGCCGTTTGGAACGCGCGACGTACGCGGCCGGTGGAGCCGCCGGTTGCTTCCGAGCCCGTGCACGAGGGCGAGCAGGCTCCGGCAGCCGTGAAGCCGGGTGAGCCACTGATTCCGGCTCCGCCGCCCGAGGAGCCGGGCAAAGAGCCCGAGCTACCGACGATGGCGCTGCCGGCAGAAGCTCCGCCCGCGCCGGCTCGTGCCGGCGAAGGCGCCCCAGTGGCACCGGTCGGGGTTGGGGCAGGGGCCGCTCGCCCGCCGCTCGGTGCTCCCGCGAGCGCACCGGCAGCCGGCCCGCCCGCGGCCACGCCGCCCGCAGCAGGGCGGCCGTCCCCACCGCCGCGAGCCAACAATCCGGTCACCGGTCGCCCGCCGACCGCGTCTTTCCCGGTCGAATAGCGATAAGTCGTTGCGGGGGAAGCGGCGCGCGTTCAGCGCTGGGCGACGTCGACGCGACGCACGCCGGAGCCCGCGCCGGCGAAGGGTCCGATTCGCGGCGCCGCGCGTACCGTCGGTGCGAGCGGTTCGGCGGCAGGCGCCGGTTCTGAACGCGCGCTGACGTTCGAGATGGCGCTGCGGCCGCAGCCGAGCGCAACCAGGGCCACGAAGACGAGACGGAATTTCACGACCAGGGAACGGTAGCGCAGGCCAACGGCTCCGGCCCAGTTTGCGGAAATCGGACCAACCGGCCGCGGAAGGGAGACCGGTCCCGCCGCGCTCGGGATGTCGCCCCGCGCTCAGCGTCGCGGTCGTGCTGGCTCCGCCGGCCCGGCGTCGAGGAAGCGCGCCACGAGCCGCGCGACTTCGCGCGGTCGTTCTTCCTGGGGCGCGTGGCCTGCGTCCAATAGCTCGAAGCCGGAGCCGCGGATCTCGCGCGCCAAGCGCTGACCGAAGCGAGCGGGTGACAGTGCGTCGCCGTGGCCCCAGATGACGAGCGTGGGCGTTTGAACGCGGCTCGTCTGAGCGAGCACCGGGCGCGTGTCCGCGCACGAGCGCAGCGTGGCCAGGGCGCTACCGCGCGCCGCGGGCGAGTTGAACGACTCGTAGAAAGCATCGATACGCTCGGGCGTTGCGCCGGCCGCGTTCGACAGCATTCGCTCGCGAAAATAGGCCCGAAATAGCCCGCGCCCGACCAATTGCCGGAACACCAGGTTACCGACGAAGGGTAGCCGAGCGAGCCGGCTCTCGAGCGACGGGCGCTCCGGCGGAACTAGCGGAGACACCAAGACCAAGTGCGAGACCAGCTCGGGATGACGCGCAGCGACGGTGAGCACGACCGCGCCGCCCAAGCCGTGGCCGACCAGCGCCGCGCGCCCAAGCTCGAGCCCGGCGTACAGATCGGTGATCGCCTCTACGAAAGCGTCGATGTCGTAGGCGAAGCGATTGGGCGCTGGCTTCTCACTCTGCCCGAAGCCCGGCAGGTCCGGCGTGATCACGCGGTAGCGTGGAGACAGCTCGCTGCGCACACCATCCCAAGTGCGGTGATCCATGAACAACCCGTGAACCAAGACCACGGGTGGACCGTCGCCTTGCTCCACGACGCGCAATCGGATGCCGCTCGCCGTCACGTCCCTATGCGCGGGGCCGGTCGTCGGCTTCGGTTCCGGCGCGCCGAGGGCTTGCATCTGCTCCCGAAGCCTACTCGGACCGTGTTTCGGGGGAAGGTCCCGACGTCTCGATTTGTCAAGTGGACGGCCCGATTGACGCTCTCGCCCCAGCGGGAGGGCCGGCCTCGCAGGCTCGTTTGCTGCTGACGAAGCCGCCTGTTTCCCGTGTCGTCCTGGGTGCGATGGACGGTTTATGAGCTCCATGGACAATGCACAAGATGTGACGTTCAATGTCACACCGCGGGCGCGGAGCCGCATCCCTGCTGCTTCCCGCGAAATTTCACAAATTTTAGGACGAGAAGTCCTTTGGCCGATCCATTGAGTGGAATATATTCGCCTTCACTTGCTAGGCACGGATCGACCGGCCCATTCTCCAGCAACCCGTTGCCCGAAAGCCCAAACCCTCGTGATCGACGACGCCGCTCTCAGCCAAATCGAAAGGAGCCACGCACGCGGGCTCACTTCGGCTGAAATCCTGGACGTCTTCGCGCGGCACAGCGTTCCGCTCAGCGAGGCCACCCTGCGCAAGTACGTTCAGCTCGGGCTCCTGCCGCGCAGCGTGCGCGTGGGCAAGAAGGGCAAGCACCAAGGTTCGCAGGGCGTCTACCCGGTCGGTGTCATCCGTCAGATCGTGCGCATCAAGCAGATGATGGCCGAGAGCTATACCATCGAGCAGATTCAGAAAGAGTTCTTGTTCATCCGCAGTGACGTCGAGCAACTCGAGCAGCTGCTGGATGGCATCTTCAAGAAGGTGGATGAGGTGCTGCGCGCCCGTAAGCGCGAGCACAGCGCCCAAACGGTCGCGCGCGACGTGGTCGACGCGCGTTCATTGAGCAGAGACTTATTGGCCCGCCTCGCGGCCATCGAAACCAAGTTGACCAGCAGAGCGAGGATGGAGACAGTCGCGGTGTCCTAGCGAAGAGCTGGGTGCGCCGGGCTCCAGCGCAGTCTGGAGCCAAATTCAGCCATAGAATCAAACAGAGCGCGAAGCGGCAGTGCCCTCACGGCGGGTCCGTTGGGCAACCAAGAAAGCCAGGGCTTCGAGCTCTCGATCGAGCGGATTCGTGAGCGCGCCGGGCCGGCTTCCAGGCGCCGTGAGCGAGATCCGTCCATGACCGAGCGAGACAGCGGAGGAGCGAATGGATTCGAACAACTCTAACGGGCCGAACGACACAGCCAAGCCGGGGCAGCTGCCCATCGAGGGCGCGCTCGCGCTCGACATCGAGAGCGAGGGCGCGCTCGACGTCGAGGGCGACGAAGAAAGCATCACTCGCGA
This sequence comes from Polyangiaceae bacterium, assembly GCA_035549735.1. Lineage (GTDB taxonomy): Bacteria > Myxococcota_A > Polyangia > Polyangiales > Polyangiaceae > PMG-095. The sequence goes on from DASZQI010000067.1 coordinate 36,187, forward strand.
GCAGCGCCGCTCGCGTCGTAAGCGCGACGTGCGGGCGCGCACGATCAGCGTCAAGCGCATGACCAAGCGCGAACTCGAGATCGGCCGCCTGCTCTACCCTGAAGAGGCGTACTGGAAGCCGCGCACGCGCGCCGAGTGCGCCGAAGGCCCGCGCCCGTGCCCGTTCGTCTCCTGCAAGCACCACCTTTACATCGACGTTTCGCCGCGCACCGGCGCGATCAAGCTGAACTTCCCGGACCTCGAAGTGTGGGACCTGGGTGAGTCGTGCGCGCTCGACGTGGCCGACCGCGGTGGCACCACGCTCGAGGACGTCGGCGCGATCATGAACCTGACCCGCGAGCGCATTCGTCAGGTCGAGGTCAAGGCGCTGGCCAAGCTCGAAGCACTCCGTGACATGATGGCGCTCCGCGACTACGTGGACGAGGGCCCGGTCGGCAAGCGCCGATTGCCCCGCCTTTCCGCAAGCGAAGCGGTGACGCCGGACGACGACGAGGACGAGGCGGAAGAAGTACTGGAAACGTCCGCGCGCAAGGGCTCGGCCGAGGCCGAGTTGATCGCGCTCGACGCCTGAAAGCCGAGAGGCTCGGGGGGAGTGGGCCGCGCGGGACGCGCGTGGCCCAGCGAAAGATCAGGGGCGAATCGCGCCGAGCACGCGCAGAAAGTTTCGCCCCAGAATCTTTTGAACGAGTTCCGGTCGAAATCCGCGCTTCAACATCAGCTCGACCAAGCGCGGCAATTCGAGCACGCTCGCTAGATCGCGAGGCGGCACGATCGCGCCGTCGAAGTCACTGCCCAGCGCCGGGCAGTCTTCGCCCGCGACGCGCACCACGTGAGCCAAGTGATCGACCACGCTCTCGGCGCGGCCAGACCACAGCCGATCGCCCAGGAATTCGCTGTGGAACATGATGCCGACGAAGCCGCCGCTGTCGGCTACCGCGCGCAGCTGTGAGTCGTCCAAATTGCGCCAATGGCGGTGCACTCCAGAAACGCCGGTGTGCGTGACCACGACTGGCAGCGACGGATCGTGGACGCGCACGGCGTCCCAGAATCCACCTGGGGAGATGTGCGCGAGGTCGACTAAAATGCGGGAGGCGTTCAAGCGCTGCACGAGCGAGCGCCCGAAATCGCTGAGACCGAGGTCCGGGCCGACTCGCAGCGGTGAGCTGGTGACGCCGATGCGTGAGCTCGAGAGATGCACCAGGGTCACGCGCAGGATCGAGAGTGGGGGCAGGCGCTCGACCGCGTCATCGGTCCCGTCGAGCGCGTTTCCGCCCTGAATTCCCACGAATACGCCGTGGTGGCCACGCGTTCGGGCCGCGCGGTACTCGCTCAGCGTGCGGACCAGCTCGAGATCCTCGGCTTGGCCCTTCACCAACTCCTCCAGGGTCTTCAGGTTCTGGAGCAGCGTCGCGAAGCGCTCGCCGGCCTCACGCAGCGGATTGGTGGTGATCACCCAGGTGGCGGCGGCCAGGCCCGCCTCGCGCACGCGCGGAAAATCGGCGTGCCCGAGGAACCACCCGCCGAGCGGGGCGCGACCGTGACGCCGCGTGAGATCGTAGCCGAACGACCGCGCCCAGATGAACGTGTCGAGGTGCAGATCGATGACCTCGCTCGCGAGGTAAAGCTCCACCGCCTCGCGCGAGATCGAAAGCTGCCTTGCCCAGCTCGCGGCGTCGAGCGCCGGGATCACAGCCCCTTTGGGACTCGATCGAGATCGACAGCGCCGAGCGCGTAGCGGATCAGCGCGCTGCGGTTGGCCTTGGTCAGGCCGCGCAGCTTCAGCTCGTCGACCATGCCGTCGAGGCGCTTCAGATCGTCGGTGTACATCGAGATGCAAATCACCTTGTAGTGAAGCGGCTTCTCGTTGTTCGCGTCGGCGCTGCCTTCGGCGGGCGCCGTGGCTTTCGGCGAGGCGTAGAACGCCGAGCTCAAAACGCCGTCTACTTCGTCGCGATCGAGCACGCGCGCCGTGGCTTCACGCAGATCTCGTCGGTCGCTCATGCTACACCTTCCAAGCTCGCATTCGGGCTGAGTTCGCCTTCGGCTTCGCTCAGAAGCCGATCGACGACACGTTGATAGTCGATGGTTGCGCTCGATCCGGGCGCGTATTCGAACAGCGTTTTGCCTTGAGACGGCGCCTCTTTCACGCGGCTCGCCAAGCGAATCGGCGGCAAGCACACGTCGTGAAAGTGGCCTTTCAGTGTGTCCAGCGCCTCGTGGCAAATGCGGGCGCGGGTGTCGAAGAAGGTCGGCAGCACTCCCCAGAAGGTGAGCGGGTGCGAGAGCAAGCGGTTGATGTTCTTGACCGTGCGCACGACCTTTTGAATGCCTACCAGTGACAGGTAGTCGCAGGCCACCGGGCACAGCACTGCGTCCGCCATGACCAGCGCGTTTTGGTTCATCAGCGACAGGCTCGGCGAGCAATCCACGACGACGAAGTCGTAGTTGCTGCGAGCGCTCGCGAAGCGGTGAGCCAGGAGCCGGTCGCGTTGGCGCTGTCCAGCCAGGTACAGCTCCGCGGCAGCCAGGGTCTCGTTCGCCGGGACGACGTCGAGGCCGGCGCGCGCCTCGATCGCCACCTCGCGGTAATCGAGGCCCATCACGATCACGTGGTAGAGCGACCGCTCGAACTTGAGCCCGAGCGATGTGGCCACGTTGCCCTGCCCATCGGTGTCGACCAACAGCACGCGCTTGCCCGAAGCCGCGAGCCCTGCGGCCATGTGAACCGACGTAGTGGTCTTGCCGGTTCCACCCTTGTGATTGAACACTGCGAGCACCCGCGGGGTGCGTCCGCGCGGGCGTTCGGCACGGGCGGGGGCGCTGGTTCCGGGCGCGTTCGCGCTGCGCGGCTTGGGGCTGAGCGACACCGCTTCGGCCACCCCGCTAGGCGGCGGAGTGGGAGCGGGCGTCGCGGCCGCCGAAAGCGCGGGCGGAGCGGGCGTGGCCACGAATTCGAGCTCCGGCTCGTTTGCGGCCGCGCCCCGGCTGCTGTCTTCGCCGAGCGGGTAGGCGGGGTCCAAAATCTGACCGAGCCGCACCGAGCGCACGCCTTCCAGCACGCGGGTTCGACACAGCTGGCTACAGGCGTAGTGACGGCGCCCGCCCGTAAACAGCACTTGCGCCGCGTATTCGACCTCGAAGCGCCGCGTGCAAGCCTCGCAGCTTACCTGCCCATCGGCGCGTTCGCGATGGCTCGCTTCCAGACAACGCTGGGAGCAAAAATGTACCTGACGTTCGGCTCCAGGGTTCTCCGGGTCGGCGTGAGCCTCGACCTGGTAGCTGAAATGAAGCTCGAACTTGACGCCGCAAACGCTGCAAAGGGGAGTATTGGCCGCCATGCTTTTGGTCCAGTCGTTATCGAAGTGCTTAAGACGACTGGCCCCAACGGGCCAAATTTTGCGGATGCACACCCCATTCAATTTCCCTTTGGGGCCGGGGCCCCAAAGTAGGAGGTGGGGCCCCGATCCGGCTTCGCCGGTCGGGGCGGAGGACGAAGTCCTCCGATAACTAATGGCGGAAGTGCCGGACGCCCGTGAAGATCATGGCCACGCCGGCGTCATCGGCCGCGCGGATCACGTCGTCGTCCTTCTTGCTGCCGCCCGGCTGAACGATGGCGGTGACTCCGGCGCGCGCGGCGCTCTGCACGCCGTCGGGGAAGGGGAAGAAAGCGTCGGAGGCCAGCGCCGCGCCACGCGCGCGTTCGGCGGCCTTTTCGCAGGCGATTTGCACCGCGGTGACGCGGGCGCTCTGTCCGCCGCCGATGCCGACCGTTTCGTACACGCCCGGGCTGGGCCCGGGCGCAGCCAGGACGATGGCGTTGCTCTTCACGTGCTTGCAGACGCGCCAAGCAAAATCGAGCGACGAGAGCTCGACCTGCGTCGGTTTACGGCGAGTGACGATCCGGCCCTGTTCGACCTCGCCGCTGCAGGTGCGGTCACGGTCTTGCACCACGAAGCCGCCGCCCACGCGCTTGAAGCTGCGTTCCGGGTGATCGGCGAACAGCCAATCGCCCGTCGCGAGCAAGCGTAGCGAAGCCTTCGCGCGCAGGCGCTCCAAAGCCCCCGCCGAGAAGCCCGGGGCGATGATGCACTCGAGGAAGGTTTCGGCCAGAATCTGCGCGGTGGCATCGTCGACTTCGCGATTCAGCGCGACGATGCCGCCGAACGCGCTCATCGCGTCGGCCTCGCGCGCGTTGCGATAGGCGTCGGCGAGCGTGGGAGCGGTCGCCACGCCGCACGGGTTCGTGTGCTTGACCACCACGGCCGCCGGGTTTTCGAACTCGCGCACTGCGTCCAGCGCCGCGTCGACGTCGACCAAGTTGTTGAAGCTGAGCTCTTTGGCGCCGCTGCCGAGGCTTTCGGCCATGCCCAAAGAACCCGGCACCGCGGCGCGATCCCGATAAAACGCGCCGGTCTGGTGTGGGTTCTCCCCGTAGCGCAGGCCATAGGCCTTCTCGAGCACGACCGAGTAGTAGCGCGGGTAGCCATCCTCTTCGCCCCGGCTGCTCAGCCAGCCACTGATCGCCGCGTCGTAGGCGGCGGTGTGAGCGAAGGCCTTGGCGGCCAGGCGCGCGCGCGTGGTGCGAGTGACGTCTCCGTCTCGCAGGAACTCCTCGAGCAATGTCGGGTAATCACTCGGATCGCAAACGACCGACACTCGCTCGTGGTTCTTGGCCGCCGAGCGCAGCATGCTCGGGCCGCCGATGTCGATGTTCTCGATCAGCTCCTCGTAGGTAGCGCCGGATTTCGCTAGCGTTTTTTCGAAGGGGTAAAGGTTCACCACCACCAGGTCGATGGGGGCAGCTCCGATACGCTCCAGATCCGCGTCGTCGATGCCAGCGCGCGCCAAGATCCCACCGTGAACCCGCGGGTGCAGGGTTTTCACTCGGCCGCTCATCACTTCCGGAGAGCCGGTGTAACCCTCGACGCTCTCCACCTTGATGCCGGCGGCGACCAGCGTGCTGTACGTGCCGCCGGTCGAGAGCAGCTCCACCCCGCGCCCGGCGAGGCTGCGAGCAAACTCGATGATTCCGGTTTTGTCGGAGACAGACAGCAAAGCACGACGAATCGACATGTACGGCCCCGGTATCGAAGGGGCCGGGCGCCGTCAACGGGAAAAGCTGCGCCGCGCGTGGCGAACCCCGATTCGGCGCACGAGCTCGACGAACTGGCGGCGCGACGGCGAAAGGTCCGAGAGGCGCCAGGCGATGAACAGCTCGCTCACCGGCGCGCCCGTTAGCGGCCGGAGGACCACGTCCGAGCGCCGACTTTCACGCACGGAGGAGGGTACGATCGAAATCCCGAAACCTGCGCCGACCAGGCTCAGCACGTCGAGCGGCGGCGCCTCGTGAGCGATTCTCGGATTGAAGCCGGCCTCGCGGCAGAGCGCGATCAGCTGGTCGAAGAAGGCCGGGCCCCGCTCACGCGGAAAGAACACGAACGGTTCCAGGGCCACGCTCGAGAGCGCGATGCTCTTCTTCTTGGCGAGCGGATGGTCGAGCGGCATCGCCAGCACGAACGTTTCGCGGCGTGCGATCTCGGTCGCCAGCGCGGGATCGTCCAGGCGCCCGCGCACGAAGCCGACGTCGATTTGCCCGCTCTTCAGCGCTTCGATTTGCGCGTCGATGGACAGCTCGCGAAGACCGACCTCCACGTCCGGAAACCGTGCGCGAAAAGCGCGCAACAGCTCGGTCAGGCCGCTGTACGCGAGCGAGGAGGGGTAGCCCACGTTGACTCGACCGCGCTCGCCTAGACTGGTGCGCCGCGCGTCACGGATGCCGGTGTCGATGCCCTCGAACACCCGGCGAGCGTGCTCCAAGAGTACGCTGCCCGCCGCGGTCAACCCGACGCGCGGACGGCTGCGCTCGAACAGCAGAAAGCCGAGCTCCGCTTCCAGCTGTTGGATCTGCCGGCTGAGCGGGGGCTGCGCAATCCCGAGCCGCTCCGCGGCGCGCCCGAAATGCAGCTCTTCGGCGACCGCGACGAAGTAACGCAAATGCCGAAGCTCCACGCGGGCACGTTAGTGCAATACCTTCTGAGTATCAAACAGTGCTCGGCGATATATTGGACGTCGAACAGGTCGGTCTCTACATATCCCTTTCCGGTTTTACTGCCGGAACCATAACCATCTGATTTAATTCATTTAAATGCCTGTGAAGTAGACATGTGGTTGGTTCGAATCGCGCTGTTGCGCCCGTATACCTTCGTGGTGATGGCGCTTTTGATCGTCATCGGGGGTGTGGCGACTTTGCTGCGTATGCCCACCGACATCTTCCCGGACATCGACATTCCGGTGATTTCGGTGGTGTTCAACTACGGCGGCTTGAACGCGCAGGAGATGGAGCGTCGCATCGTCAGCAACTACGAACGCGCGCTGACCACCACGGTGAACGACATCGAGCACATCGAGAGCCAGACGCTGTCCGGCGTCTCGGTGATCAAGATCTTTTTCCAGCCCGGCGCCAGCGTCGACGCGGCCACCGCACAAGTCACCGCCATCTCACAGACGGTGCTCCGACAAATGCCGCCTGGGGCGACGCCGCCGTTCATCATTCGCTACAGCGCGTCGAACGTGCCGATTCTTCAGGTGGCGCTGGGTAGCGAGACGCTGAGCGAGCAACAGCTGTTCGACTACGGCGTCAACTCGGTGCGCGCGGATATCGCCACCGTGCCCGGCGCTCAGATCCCCTGGCCCTACGGTGGCAAGCAGCGCCAGGTTCAGATCGATCTGGACCCTCAGAAGCTTTACGCCTGGGGCCTCTCGCCGCGCGACGTGAACAACGCGCTCGGCCTCGGCAACGTGGTCTTGCCCTCCGGTAGCGCCAAAATTGGCCTCACCGAGTACCCCGTGGTGGTCAATAGCAGCCCCGCGCTCTTGGACGAAATCGGCGCGATTCCGATTCGCACCGTGCGCGGAACCACTGTCTACATTCGCGACGTCGCCAGCGTGCGCGACGGAAACTCCCCACAAACCAGCATGGTGCACGTGGGCGGCCGTCGCTCGGTGCTGATGAGCATTCTCAAGCTGGGCGGCGCGAGCACGCTCGACGTGGTCGGTCGCATTCGCGAGATGCTGCCCGCTACGATGGCCAAGCTGCCGAGCGAGCTCAAGGCGTCGATGCTGTTCGACCAGTCGCTGTTCGTGCGCGCGGCCGTCGACGGCGTGATTCGCGAAGCGGTGATCGCGGCCGGGCTCACCGCGCTCATGATCTTCTTGTTCCTAGGCAGCTTCCGCAGCACCTTGATCGTGGTCATCTCGATCCCGCTCTCGATTTTGGTGTCGCTGATTTTGCTCTCCGCGCTCGGCCACACCTTGAACGTGATGACGCTGGGCGGCATGTCGCTCGCGGTCGGTATTCTGGTCGACGACGCGACCGTGGCGCTCGAGAACATTCACCGCAACATGGCGCTCAGAAAGCCATTTTTGCGCGCGATCGTCGACGGTGCACAAGAGATCGCGGTGCCGGCGTTCGTTTCGACGCTGTGTATCTGCATCGTGTTCGTGCCCGTGGTGTTCATCACGGGCGCAGCCAAGTATCTGTTCACCCCGCTCGCCGAGGCGGTGGTGTTCGCGATGTTGACGTCGTACTTCCTGTCGCGCACGTTGGTGCCGACGCTGGTTCGCTATCTGCTCGCGGGCGAAGCACAGGCGCACGCGCAGAGTGCGCGGAAGAACGGCCTGGGGGCGCGCTTCTTCGCGCGCTTCGAACGCGCCTTCGAAGCGCTGCGTACGAGCTACGGCCGCCTGCTCGCGCTACTCCTTTCGCGACGGGCGCCGGTGGTCGCGGTGTTCTCGCTGTTCGTGGTCCTGTCGTTGGCGTTATTCCCGTTGGTCGGTCGCGACTTTTTCCCGAGCGTGGACGCTGGCCTGGTGAAGCTCCATGTGCGCGGGACGCCGGGCACGCGCATCGAGGAGACCGAGCGCCATTTCGCGGCCGTGGAAGACACGATTCGCGAGGTCATTCCTCCGCATGAGATCGAAACACTGATCGACAACATCGGCGTGCCTTACAGCGGGTTGAACTTGTCGCTCAGCGAAGGTGCCCTCATTTCCTCGGCAGACGGTCAGATCTTGATCGCGCTCAAGGAGGGGCACGCGCCGACGAGCGAGTACGTGCGCAAGCTTCGCAACGTGCTCGGTGAACGTTTTCCCGAGTCGACCATCTTCTTTCTGCCACCCGACATTTCGACGCAGGTGTTGAACTTCGGTTTGGCCGCGCCGATCGACGTGCAAATCGTGAGCCCGCCGGGGCGCGAAGAGCAGGCCTACGCCATCGCGCGTCAGCTGCGTCGCGCGATTTCTTCGATTCCGGGCGCGGTCGACGTGCACATCGCGCAGGTGCCGAGCGCGCCTGGGCTCGCGGTCGACGTCGATCGCAGCATGGCCGCTCAGTTCGGGCTCAGTGAACGCGACGTAGCCAACGATCTGCTCGTGTCGCTGTCGTCGAGCGGCCAGGTCGCTCCGAGCTTCTGGCTCGACCCCAAGCGGGGCGTTCAATACCTGGTCGCGGTGCAGACGCCGCAGTACCAAATTGCGTCGATGGATGCGCTCACCTCCACCCCGATCTCGCTCGGCTCCGAACGCGCTCCGCAGCTGCTCTCGAACGTGGCTGAAGTGCGACGGATGTGGAGTCCGCAAAATATCACGCACTACAACGTGGCGCGCACTTTCGACGTGCAGGCCAACGTAGACGGTACGGACTTGGCATCGGTGGCGCGCGGTGTGCGCGACGTGGTGGCCAAGGCGACGCCCAGCTTGCCCCGTGGCATGACCATCAACCTGAAGGGTCAAGCCGAGAGCATGGAGAGCTCGTTTCGCGCGCTATCCTGGGGCCTGCTGGCGGCGGTGCTCTTGGTCTATTTGTTGATGGTCGTGAACTTTCAGTCCTGGCTCGATCCTTTGATCATTCTGATGGCGCTCCCGGGCGCGCTCGCGGGCATTGCCTGGATGCTGTTCGTTTCGCACACCACGCTCAGCGTGCCCGCGCAAATGGGCTCGATCATGTGCGTGGGCGTGGCCACCGCCAACAGCATCTTGGTGGTCTCGTTCGCCAACGATCGACGAAAGCTAGGCAGCTCCGCGCGCGACGCCGCGCTGGCGGCTGGCATGACCCGGCTTCGGCCAGTGCTGATGACTGCCCTGGCCATGATCATCGGGATGTTGCCGATGTCGCTCGGTCTCGGCGAGGGGGGTGAGCAGAACGCACCTCTCGGCCGCGCCGTGATCGGTGGCTTGGCTTGTGCGACGCTGTCGACCCTGTTGTTCGTGCCGGTGGCATACTCGCTGCTCAAGCGAAAGCCGCCGGCGCCGCCCCTGAAACTGGAGGAATCGTGAGCTCGAGTCCGAATCACGCAGAAATCGAGGGCGCCGCAGACGGCGCGGCCCACGATTTGGGCTTTTCGCTGCCGCCACCGGCGAGCTTCTCGCGGGGCCGGCTGCTGCTCGTCGGGCTCGTGGCGGTTTCGTTGCTGGGCGCGGCGTTCACCTTCGCGTACTTGCCCAAGCGTCGTGCCGCGGGGGCCCTGGCGCAGTCTGCGGCCGCGAGCCGAGAGGCCGTACCGCGGGTGTCGGCGGTGACACCGAAATTGGTCGCGGACGGTCACACGTTGCGTCTATCGGGTAACGTCACGCCACTGGAAGAAGCGGTGATCTACGCGCGTTCCAACGGCTACGTGCGGCGCTGGCTGGTCGACATCGGCACGCGCGTGAAGGAGGGCGCGCTGCTCGCCGAGATCGATACGCCCGAAATCGATCAAGAGCTGTCTCAGGGGCGCGCCGCGCTGGCGCAAGCACGCGCAAACCTCGCTCAAACCGAAGCGAGCCGTACCTTGGCCAAGAGTCGCTTGGATCGCACCGGCAACCTGGTCGAGGCGGGCGTCGCGCCGGCTCAGGATCTGGATCAGACTCGCGCGGAGGCGAGCGTTGGTGAAGCCAACGTGAACGTGGCCGAGGCGGCGGTCGCAGCGCAGCAGGCCAATATTCAGAGGCTACGTGATTTGCAGGGATTTTCACGGGTAACCGCGCCGTTTGCAGGGGTCATCACTGCGCGTTCGATCGAGCGCGGCAGCCTGGTAACGGCCGGCACCGGCACGCCTTTGTTTCGTTTGGCGTCGACCGATATCGTGCGCGTGTTCATTCAGGTTCCGCAAAGCGCGGCGCCCGGTGTGCAGCCGGGGATGCCTTCGAAGATCGAGATCCGAGAATTTCCGGGGCGAGTGTTCGAGGGCAAAGTGGCGCGCACCGCCGGTGCCCTCGACTCGAGCTCGCGTACGTTGAACACCGAGATTCAGGTGCCGAACCCCGACGGCAAGTTACTGGCGGGTATGTACGCCGAGGTTCAGCTGACGCTCACGGTTCCGCGGCGGGTGTACGAGTTGCCCGCCACAGCGCTCATGAACGACGCGGACGGGCTGCGCGTGGCCGTGGTGACGCCTGAGAACACCCTGAAATTCCGTAAGATCAGCCTGGAGCGCGACTTGGGCGCGACCGTTCAGGTGCGGAGCGGGATAGAAGCCAACGATCGCGTGGTGCAGATCGCGAGCGTCGACCTGACCGAGGGGGAGCGCGTACAGGTCACGCGCTGACGCGCCCGCGTGACTAGCGCGCGGTCAAGTACACGTAGTTGAGGCACATTTCGTCGCTCGTGCCTTCACCCCAGGTGACCGGCGTGGTCCGCGTGCGCGTGTCGTAGCCGCAGGTGATGTTGAGCGATGCGATGCTCGCGAACTCGAGCGGTTTCTCGTACCACCAGGCGTTTTGCCAGTGAAAATCCCAGCGATCGACGTCGACCAGGCACGTGCTGGTGCCGCCGGAGAGCGCGTTGACCCGTAGTGTTCGCCCAAGCGTGTGCATGTGCGGGAGCACGCCGTACACCTTCACCGCTGAGTTGATGCCATTCACGCTGCGCGTGGTGGTGCCCAACTCTTGACCCGCGGCCACCGACATTTTGGTGTCAGCGACTGGCAAATAGGCGGCGGGGTGGGTCACCGTGGCCGAGGTTTGCAGGTGCACCACGGTCCGATCCGGGAAGCTGCCGGAGGTGAGGTTGTAGTGCACTTGGAGGACAAGCTTGCGTCCGGCGACGAGCGGCAAACCGGTGTCCGCCGGCAATCGAGTGACGCCGGCTCCGGGCGCCCACAGTACGCGCGGGTCGCCGTCCACGCGCGCGCCACCGAAACAGGTGTAACCGAGCCCGGCTTCGGCGCGATCCAGCGCTTCCGCGTTGGCCGCTTCGGCGTCGCTGCTCGGCGCGTACACGATGGCGTGGTGCACGACCCGCGCGTCGCCCGGGATCACCTCGTAACCGACCAGGAAGGTGTCGCTCGTGAGCCCTGCGTCGACCACGAAGCAGCGGTAGTCGTCGCTCAGCGCGGCGTTCGGGGAATATTGCGCGCCGGGGTCGAGCGTGGCCGAGACGCTGGGGAGCCCTGCGAGTGGGGGCGGTAAATCGGGGGCGAGCTTGGGATCACCTTCGGGCGCGTCCGCCGCTGCCCAGGCGTCGAACAGCGCGATTTCAGCGTCGCTGAGCCAACGCGCGTTCTCGAAGGTGTTGCACGAGCCGCTGCCGTTTACGGGCATGGGCGGCATTTCGCGGTCCGCCGTGGCGCCCGCCAAGGCATCCGCGAGCGGCTTCGCGTCGAGGTAGTCGGTGAGTGAGAACGGCGCGATGCCGCCCTCGCGGTGACAACCGATGCACTCGCGATAGACGATCGGCGCGATGTGCTCGGACCAGGTTACGGTGCCGGAGCTGCTGCCGCCGGACGCGCTCGTTCCACCAGACGGACCGCTGCCGCCGGACGCGCTTTTTCCGCCGGACGCGCCGTTGCTGCTGCCGCCCGACGAGGTGGCCCCGCCGCTAGCGTTCTGTCCGCCTGTAGCGCTCGAGTTTCCGTCCTTGTCACTCGACGAACAACCCGCGGCGAGCAGGGCCGCTGCGAGCGCAAAAATGGGGCGCATTTGGGGCATTGTCCGGGTCACTGGCTGATGGGGGTTCGCTGGCAATCGCACGAGTTGTCCCAGGTGTAGCGCATCCCGAGTTCGGGCACCTCGAAGTCGTTCCAAGTCAGGCTGGTCAGGTCGCCGGGTGACAGGCCGACGTCCGCCCACTTCGCGGTCGTGAAGCGATCGTTGGCAGCGGTGAAGGTCAGGTTCCCGCCGTCGGACAGGATCATGCCGTAGCGCTTCAGGGCCACTGCCACCACGCGCGCCGCGGGCTTCAGCGAGCTCTCGTTGAACGATGCCTTGAGCCGCATGCGTGCACCGTAAGGAGGCGCGCTTGCCGGACCGGAGGTGGCCTGGGTGGAGTGCGTCGCGGGCCGAACGTAAATGCGGCTGCGCATCAGCTGGTTCGGCAGGGTGAAGCGAATGGCGTGAGGGATCTCGCCGGCCGCGATCTCGTCGGCGGTAAACATGTGTGCCGCAATGGGTAGGCCCGCTGCGTCCGCGCTGGTGCAGCAGTCGCCGCGCAGGGTGGGGGAGTAGGGGGCCGAGAGGTTCCACACGGCCAGGCACCCACCCTGGAAAGACGAGGCGGAGACCCGGTTCGCTCGCCACATTTCGTACAGCCGACATTGCGCGCTATCGACCACGATCAGGTGGCAATCGCCATCGTTCTCGCAGGCGTAGCCGGTTTCGCCTTCGGTCGCGCCGTTCGCGGGGATGGGCATCGGCGCCGGATCGCAATCCGGTGAATAGAAATCATCCGTTTGGGTGAAGCTCTGGCGCATCGTGCTGGCGTCGGCCTTGAGCAACACGATGCCATAGGTGTTGTTCACTTCGTCGCTGGGCCCGTCGATGCGAAAGCGTGCGCTGCCGGTGTGGTTTTGCTGCAGATAACCGATGATCGCCGCCGATTCGGAGTCGAGCGGCGTGCTGTCGATGCGCTGGTTGAAGGGATAATCGGCCCCGAAGAGCTGTCCCTTCTGTGCTCCGCACACGCCGGTGCCCGCGCCGACCGTGCCGCCCGTGCTCGAGCTGGCGCCGCCGGTTTGGCGCGCTCCGCCGGTGCTCGAGCTGGTGCCGCCGGTCTGGCGTGCTCCGCCCGTGCTCGAGTTGGTGCCGCCGGTTGCGGCGCCGTCTCCGCCCATGGCAGTGCTTTCGCCGCCGGTCGCGGCTTTGCCGCCAGTCGACGCGGTCATGCCGCCGTCGCCCGTGTTCTTCGAGTCCTCCTTGTCGGAGGAGCAAGCCGACGCGGTGAGTGTGAACGCCAGCGCGCAGCTGAGCGGAAGATACGCCCTCATTCCCGGCCTCTGCATGACCGGAAACTCTAACACGCACGCTCCGCGAACAAAACGGTTCTGGTGCGACAAAACGGCCGCATCGTGTAACGACGACGCGTAGCGGCGCCGCGCTACGAACTAAAGTGCGAGGCTCTGCCAGAAGCGCGCCAGATCACCTGCAAGTGGGGAAACCAGCTCCAGGGCCTCTCCGGTTACAGCGTGACGCAAGCGGTAACGATGCGCGTGCAGCGCGTGACGGGGCAGCTCGAGCAAAGCGATGTCGGCGCTCGTCAGCTCGCCGTCGGCAGCGCGGGCCAACAGACGCTCATCAGGGCCATACAGTTTGTCGCCGACTAGCGGGTGGCCCTGGTTAGCCAGGTGAATTCGAATCTGATGCTGGCGCCCGGTGTGCAGGCTGCACGAGACCAGCGAGTAGGCCCCGCGGGTTTCGAGCACGCGCACGCCGGTTTTCGCCGGTAGGCCCGTGCCCGGGGCGGCCACGCGCATCTTCACGCGCAGTGAGTTTTCGGGGTCGAGCTCGAGCGGTTCTTCGAGCAGGCAGTCCGCGGGCGTACCGCGTACGATGGCCAAATATTCTTTGTCGAAAGCCGAGCTCTCTTCTTCGCCGCCATCACTCGCGGCCAGCGAGCGAACCTCGAGCATCAGCTTGAATGCGCGTTCCGAGTCCGGCGTCCGCGCGAGCATCAACAGCCCGCTCGTTTCGCGATCGATGCGGTGGATGAGGGCCAAGAACTCGCCCGGGCGCTCGGCTTCGAGCCGAACCTTGACGGTGTGTCGATGGTAGCGCGCGGTCGGGTGCACCACGACCAGGGGCGGCTTGTCGATCACCAGCAAGTGCGGGTCTTCGTAGACTACGGGCAGCGGCGGCTGCTCTTCGTCGTCTTCGAACGGCTCGCGCCAAAGCGCGACCACGTCGCCCGCGCGCAAACGATCCCCGCTGGACAGCCTGCGCCCGTCCCAGGAATAGGCGCTCTTTTCGATGATGCTACGGGCGCGGGTGCGGCTCGTGTGCCGGAGCTGCGAGCTCAGGAAGACGTCCACGCGGGAGCCCGAAGCTTCGGAAGGCACCCGCAGCACGCGCAGAATGGCGTCGGGCGCGACACCAGCGGGTCGCACCAGATCGTCGGGCTTGTGCCTGGCCACGACCGGCTCAACGGCTGCGGCGGATCTCGGTGCCGACGCCTTGATCGGTGAAAATTTCGAGCAAAATGGCGTGCAGGCGGCGGCCGTCCAAGATGTGCACCTTCTCGACGCCCAGCCGGACTGCGTCGAGCGCGCAGCGCACCTTCGGGATCATTCCGCCGGTGATCACGCCGTCTGCGATCAGACGCTCGGCCTCGGGGGCGTCGAGCGAACGTACCATCTCGCCGTCGCGAGTCTTCACGCCTTCGACGTCGGTCATCAACACCAGCTTGGCCGCGCGCAGAGCGCCCGCGATGCTCCCAGCCGCGGTGTCCGCGTTCACGTTCAGCGAGCGTCCTTCTGAATCCACCGCGATTGGCGCGATCACCGGCAAGAAGCCGCTGTTCAAGAGCTGCTCGACCAGCGCCGATTCGACGTTTTCGACCTCGCCCACGCGACCGAGATCGACTTCGACCTCTTTTCCTTCGGCGTTCTTGGCACGCACGGGGTCGTAGCGGCGGCCGCGCATGAAACGGTCGTCCTTGCCGGACAGGCCGACCGCACGCCCGCCGTTCTGGCAGATCATTCCGACGATTTCCTGGTTCACTCCACCGCCCAGCACCATCTCCACGACGTCCATGGTCTCGTCGTCGGTGACCCGCAGGCCGGCGTTGAAGACGCTCTTGATGCCCACGCGGTCGAGCATGGCGTTGATCTGTGGACCGCCGCCGTGCACGACCACGACGCGGATCCCGACGTAGCGCAACAGGCACACGTCCTTGGCGAAGCTCTCCTTGAGAGCGTCGTCGGTCATGGCGTGACCACCGTATTTCACGACGATGGTGCGGTTGTGGAAGCGGCGGATGTACGGCAGCGCTTCTTCGAGCACTGCCGCCTTGCGGATGAGGTCGTCCATCGGAAGGGCGCCCCCCTATATCATGCTCGCCGGGGTGGCCCCAGTCCCGGGCACGGCTCGGCAGGCCTGGGCGCGCTCGGACCCGAGCCGCCGGCGCGCGACGCGGCACCAGGCCTAAACCCGGCGTTCCAGTTTCCGCTACGACTGGCATGGGGCGCCGGTTTCCGGAGGATACTGCGCCGCCGTTGGTTCCTGCTGCGGACTTGGTGTAGACCCGCGCTCGATGGACGTCTTGATGGTGGCCGCCGAGCTCGGCCCTCACGCGCGGGCAACCGCTGCCGCCGACTCAATCGCGGCGCTGGCCAAAGCGATTCGCCAATTGGGGCACACGGTAACCGTGGCACTGCCCAGGACCAACGGCTTTCAAAACGCCGGTCTGCTGTTGGCGCGGCGCCTGAGCCCACTGACCATTGAGCCCGGGCTGGAAGTGACCGTGCTCGATGGGCAGCTGGCCTCCGGGGTTGCCATCGTGCTGTTCGACGCGCCGGGGCTCGAGACCGAACGAGGCGTGTTCGGGGCGCCTGGCAGCGCAGAGGCGGAGGCCGATGGCGCGCGCTACGCTTTGTTCGCTCGCGCTGCTGCAGCTTACGCGCGCGAGCGTAAGGAGCAGGGCAGGCCGGTCGACGTCGTTCACCTCCATGACTGGCCCGCGGCCCCCGTCGCCGCCCTGCTCGCGGGGGACGCCGCCGCGCCCCCGACCGTGCTCACCGTGCACGGTCTCGCCGAGGAGCGCACCTTCGAACCGGCCCGCCTCGCGGGGCTCGGCGCGCTCGTCGAGGACGCGCGGGCTCGCCTCGGCTCGCGTGTGTCGCCGTTGCGCCTGGGGATCGGCGCGGCGCGTGCGCTCACCACGGTCTCGGCCGGTTATGCGGAAGCGCTCTCGAAAGGGCCGCTTTCGGCGCTGCTCGCCGCGCAGCGCGAGCCGCTTTCTGGCGTGCTCGAGGGCGTCGACTACGCCATTTTCAACCCCGCCACCGATTCGGCGATCGAGAGCCGCTTCGACGCCGAGGATCTCTCGAATAAGGGCCGTTGCAAGACCGCGCTGCTGCGCGCGGCTGGCCTCCGGGTCGATCTGGAGCGCCCGCTCTTGGTGGCGTTGCTCTCGGGCGTCGACGCAGCAGGATGCTCGCAGCTGCTCCGCGCGCTTCCGCGCTTGCTCGATCAGGACGTAGCCATCGTCGTGGCCGGCGCCGCCGAGCCCGAGCTCCAGCGCGAGCTCGAACAACTAAAGCAGGACTCGCCGGATGATCTCGGTGTTTCGCTCAAGTCCGAGGACGTCGAGCTCCGGCGTTGGCTCGCGGCCGCGGACTTTGCGCTCACGATTCGCGCGCATGCACCGTCGGCCCCGCTCGAGCTCGCGGCGCAGCGCTACGGCGCGCTGCCGATCGCGGCCGCCAGCGGCGGTACCTCGGACGCGGTGATCGACATCGACGCGGAGCTCGAGACCGGGACTGGCTTTTTGTACCAGCTCGAGACGCCCGATGGGCTGGTCGGTGCGGTCGAGCGCGCTCTTTCCGCCTACGGCGATGCGCGCTTCGTCAGCTTGCAGCGGCGCGTAATGCGTCGCGATCTCGGTTGGGACCGCCCGGCTCGTCGCTACGTGCAGCTCTATCGCAAGGCGCTCGGCGAGGCCGGACCCGGCTGAGTCAGCGACAGCACGCGCCGCACCCAAGCGTCCTGGAACACGCACAAGCCGAGCAGCACCGCTTGGTGCACGAGCGAAACGCCGAGCACACGGTGCGCGCCGGCTTGGCCCACGTCGATGGCCTCGACCAGCCGCCCGCTGGCCGCCAGCAGCAGCGCCACTGCGCCGAGATAGAGCGCGCCGCTGCCCAGCCATGAAACCGCGTGTAGCCGGGTGCTGACGGCCGCGGCCGCGAAAACCTCGCGTAGACGGAGCTTCGAGTCCTTCGTGCTGAGCGCTCGACCGCACTCGAAGAACACCGAGAGCACACCGACCAAGAGCAAGCAGACGACGGTCGTAAACAGCGTCGGCCAGTCCGCGAGTAGCTCGTTCTTGGGCCGCGGGACGAGCGTTTCCAGGCCGTAGGCGAGCAACATCGAGAGCGCGATCGCTAGCCCGCGGCCGCACAGCTCGAGCACCGACAACCCGAGAAAACGGCGGAATAGGCCGAGTGCGCGGCGAAATGCGACCGAAAGCGCGGCCTTGGGCTCGTAGCTCGCCGCAAACAGGAGGGCGATCACCGGCGTGCGCAGCAGCAACGCCGCGAGCCCGAGCCACAGCCCCGCGCGCAGCCCGGCGGTGAGTGCGTGCATCTCCCGGAACACGAGCTCCACCAGCCAGAGGCCCCCGGCTTCGAACAGCGCGCGGTCGGCTTGCGGCAACTCGCTGACGCCGCTGGTGCTGACCGCTTCGATCAAAGGCAGCGCGACCAGCCAACCGAGCACCAGTCGCGAGAGCCAGTTCACGAGCAAAACCCAGCCGAGCGACGAGCGCGGGCCCAGGTGGCTCACCGACAGGTTCGAGCTCACGGGCCCGCTCCCAGCGCGACAGCCGCAAAATAGCCGAGTCGCTCATGCACACGCGCGAGCGTGGCCGTGCGCGTGGCCGCCTGATTGTTGAGCAGGTCGTCGTCGATCAAGATCTTGTGATCGGGGTCCACCACGACGTGTGAAAGGCGGCGGGCGCCGGTATATTCGAAGGTCTTCAGGAATCCCCGGCCGTCCCAGCGCTCGAGCGTGCGCGTGCCATCCTCGCCAATCAGCAGCACTTCTACAGGAATTTCGAGCCTTCCGCGGCGATATACGGTGGCGCGGCCGCGATAGCGCGGCGCTCCTTCTGGCGTGCGTGTCACCTTCTCACGTCCCGAAGGGCGCTCGAAGAATCCGGCTGGACTGCGCTCGGTTGCGCTCTCCACGTCGCGAACCAGGTAGTCGACGCTGCCCCGTTGAAACAGCGCGACGTTCAGCATTTCGGCTACCTCGGGCGCCAAGAACTCGCGCATCACGCCGAGAAAGTCGGCCGGGGTAGGGTGGCCGAAGCGATAGCGCTCGGCGTAGGCGAGCAGGGCGCGTTCGGTGCGCTCTCGCCCCCAAACACGCGACACGGTTTCGAGCAACGTCGCGGTTCGGCTGTACACGAGCGCGCCCAGGTTACGGAAGCTGGCGAACTCGGCCGCCGGCTCGGCGACCGCTTCGTCGTGCCCGCGCGCGGCAGAGAACACGCGAAACAGGCTGTGCCCTTCGACGCTGAGCCCGCCCCACGCGAAGGACGAACCTTGCCCGTGCTGCGCGAACAGTGCGGAGAGCTCGGCGTGGCTGTTCAACCCTTCATCGAGAAACGGTGAAGCGGCCTCGTTGCTGGCCAATAGCCCGTAAAACCACTGATGCCCGAGCTCGTGCACCGTGACCGATTCGAGCGCGCGAACCCCGGTGTAGGGCATGTACCAAGGCGCACCGGTCGTGATCAGCGTCGGGTACTCCATTCCGCCCGCCGACTCCGCGCCGTCTGGAGGGTGCACGACGGTGAGCGTGGAGTACGGATAACTCCCGTATTTTCGCGAGAAGTACGGCAGCGCGAAGGCGATCGCATCGAGTGTGGCGGCCTCCGTCTTCGTGTGACCTGGCGGCGTGAGCAAGGTGACCTCCACCTTGCCGACGCGCGCGTGGTGCTCGCGGAAGCCGTCCCACGCGGTCCAGGCGAAGTCGTGCACCGGCTCGGCGACGTAGCGCGACCGGCGCCGGCCCTTTTCGCGCTTGTCCTCAACGCGCGCCCCGGTCGCGCCCACCACGAAGCCGTCGGGGACGTCGAGCGTGACGTCGTAGCGGCCGAAATCGGCGTAGAACTCGGCCTGCGGGTGGAAGGCAAAATGCGCGAAACTGCCGTCATTTTCGAGCTTCGCCAGCTTCGGAAACCACTGCGACACGAAGTGAAAGCTGCCCGAGTAGCCCGACCGTTCAACGATCTCCGGAAGCTGCGCTTCGAACGACACCTCCAAGGTCAACCGTCCGCCCGCAGGCACCTCGCTCGGCAGAGGCACCTCGATGTCGGTCTCGTCCTCCGGATCCCCGGGGCTATGGCGAGCACGCGAGGGCCACAAGTCTCCGCCGCCGAGCTCCCGCGCGCGCAAGAACTTGAGATCGATGTAGCCGAACTCGCTGGCGTGCGCGCCGCCGCGCCCCGCCGCGAACGGCGAGCGCAAGTAGAGCGTTCGGTCGTTCTTGAACGCATTGAGGTAGAGGTGAAAAAAGAGTGAACGCACGCCCGAGCGCGAGGTATTTTGCCAATCGATCGTGCCCGAGCCCGAAATGCGATGACTCTTCGCGTCGAGCCGGGCTTCGAGGGTGTACGACGCGGCGAGTCTCGCGGGAGCGCTGCGCTCTTCGGGCGGGAGGGGAGTCTTGACGGTCGCACTCGCCGGCACCGGCGGAGTCGGTCTCGGCTGCACCAGCCAGACCGCGACGAGCAGCGCGCTGGAACCGAGGATCAGCTCGAGAGCGGCGCGCTTCTTTGCGTCTCCGACGGGCACGCCCCGAACCTAGCGGTAAATCCGCGGGTCAGGCGAGAAAGATTTGGCGGGCGCGCGCCGCGGGCGTGGCGCTCAGCCTTAGCGCGGGGAGAGGGTGATCACCCGCTCCTGGAACAGGCCGTACATGATGCGCAGCGCGTCGAGGCGTGGCATCCCGCTGATGTCCAGTAGTTCTTCCAGGCTGCAAACGCCGTCGACGAGCGAGAGCAAGAAGCCCGAACGGTGGTCGAGTGATAGCCAGCGGATCTGCTCGCTGGGGATCGACATGGTCACCACCTGGTCGAGCGGACCCAGTCGGGCCGCGTACATTTGCATCAGCACATCGCGACACTTGTTGGCGTAGCGAAGGGCCTCGGCGTGGTCCGGATCACCCTCGAGCAGGGCTTCGGCCAGCACCAGAGCGCCCGAAAAATCCCCAGTGGCATAGCGATCGACGATCGCACGCAAGCCCGGATCCGAGACAGGCGGGGGCGCACCGCCATCGAAGCCAGTCAGGTCGAGTTCGAGCGATGCGGGACCCTCGCTGGTCGCGGTGGCACGCTGGGGCGGCCTGCGTTGGCCGCGCGCAGAGTCGAGCGCGCGCTCGTCGAGCTCCAGCGACGGCTCTTCGCGCTGACGACGCGGGGGCGGCGCGGTCGACTGGCCCGCCGCGGGCGGCTCTCGCGTATCGCGCCCGGGCGAGAGGCCCTGAGTGCCGGTTGCCGTGCCCGGGGGCGGAGCGTGCAGGGCCCCTTCGAGCTCGAACGGCACCGGAGAGTGTGCACCGGGCGCTGGCAGGTCCGGCGCTTTCGGCCCGCCCTTGTCGAACAGCCCCGAGACCGGGTCACCTTCGCCCGGGTGGTGGCTGTCCATCATCATTTGCTTGGCCAAGAGCTCGCTCGGGAGCTCAGGAATGGCCGTGACGCGGTCGAAGCCCGGATCGTCGAAGTCGAGCCGAGGCACCGTGTCGTCGTCCCAAGTAACGTCCATCGGCGCGAGCGACGGAGGGCGAGGTTCCGACGCTGGTCGGGACCCTTTCTTCTCCTTTCCGTCACTCTTGGCCATGCTTCACGACACGCTTATCCGCGAGCGACGACACCCTTGAACATGCGTTGGGTTCGCTGCAGTTGTTCCACCTGAAGCTTAACGGCCTGGGTGTCCTTGCCCGAAATGGCGCTTCGGGCTTTGTCCAACGTTCCGCGGGCTTTGTTGATGGCGTCCCGGCCGAAATCCGCTGTACCGACGACGCGCTCAATCTCCGGAAACATGCGCTCGATTTCCGCCATCAGCGTTTCCGCCTCTTGCTTGGCGCCCTCGAACTGCTCGTCGGTCCGGCGCTCGACCAGGTAGTCCTGGGCAGTCGCCATCATGTTCTTGATCTCGTCCTGTGTGAGGCCGCTCGTGGCGGTGACCTGAATCGACTGAGCCTGACCGGTCTCCAAGTCCTTCGCGTGCACGCTCACGATGCCGTCGGTGTTGATCTCGAAGGCGACCTCGATTTCGACGTGGCCCTTCGGCGCCTTGCGCAGGCCGGTGAGGATGAACTCGCCGAGTAGCTCGTTGTCGGTAGCGCGCTTGCTTTCCCCCTGCATCACCAAAATTTTCACCGCGGTCTGATCGTCACGGCTGGTCGTGAAGATCTTGGTGCGGCTGGTGGGCACGGTGGTGTTCTGCGGGATCAGCTCCTCGAAGTGGCTGCCGAAGGTCATGATGCCGAGCGCGTGCGGCGTGACGTCCAGCAGGATCACGTCGTGGCGATCCTGAACCAGCGCGGCGCCCTGAATGGCCGCACCTACCGCCACGACCTCGTCCGGGTGCACGCTCTTGTTCGGCTCGCGGCCGAAGAACTCGGCCACCGCCGACTGCACCGCGGGCATGCGTGTCATCCCGCCGACCAAGATCACGTCCTCGATTTCGTCGATGTGCAGCCGCGCGTCTTCCAGCGCTTGCCGGCAGATCTCGACGGTGCGCTCGACCAAGTCGTCGCTCAGTTTCTCGAGCGTGTCGCGAGTCAGCGTTCGCTGCAGGTGCAGCGCCTCGTTGCGACCGGTCGAGATGATGAAGGGCAGGTTGATCTCCGTCTCCTTAACGCTCGAAAGTTCGCACTTGGCCTTTTCGGCTGCGTCGCGCAGGCGCTGCAAAGCCATGCGATCTTGGCGCAAATCGATGTTGTGCTCTTGCTGGAAGCCGTTCACCAGCCAGTCGATGATGCGCGCGTCGAAGTCTTCGCCGCCCAGGAACGTGTCGCCGGTGGTGCTGATCACCTTGAATACGCCGGTCGATCCGATTTCCAGGATGCTCACGTCGAACGTGCCGCCACCGAGGTCATAGACTGCGACCGTGCGATCGATGTCCTTGCCGTAGCCGTAGGCGAGCGACGCCGCAGTCGGTTCGTTGATGATGCGGATGACGTCGAGGCCGGCGATGGCGCCCGCATCCTTGGTCGCTTGGCGCTGATTGTCGTTGAAGTATGCCGGAACGGTGATCACCGCTTTCTTCACCGATTCGCCCAGGTAGTCCTCGGCGATGATCTTCATCTCTTGCAGCACCATCGAGCTGATCTCGGGGACCGAATAGGTCTTGTCCCGCAGCTTGATGCGCACGTCACCGTGGGGCCCCTCGATGATGGTGTAGCTGGAGGTGAGGATGGCGTTCTTGACCTGGGGCGAGTTCCACTTTCGCCCGATCAGACGCTTGGCAGCGTACACCGTGTTCTCGGCGTTGGTGATGGCCTGTCGTTTGGCGATGTGGCCAACCAAACGCTTGCCCGCTTCGGTGACCGCCACCACGCTGGGCGTGGTCTTGTAGCCGCCGCGGTTGGGTATGACGACCGGTTGATCCCCCTCCAAGATCGACACGCAGGAGTTGGTCGTTCCGAGATCGATGCCGATGACGCGATCCATTGTCATTGTTCTCGTAAGGCTGAGGTCCCGTGTCGACTAAAACTCGCCGCGCCGCGCGCGCCGAATCTGTTCCTTGATAGTATCATCGCCCGGCGAAAGCGCGGACGCGCGTTCGAGCTCCCCGAGGGCGCTCTCTTTCATGTTGGCCGCGGCGTAGGCCCGGGCCAGAGTCTGCCGGTATTTGGACTCGTTCGGCGCCCCGAGCACCGCCTTGCGGGCATGCTCGACGGCCTGTTTCATATCGCCCTGGGCCGCCAACAGGCAAAATGCCAGCCTCTCGTGCAGCTGCGGGCTCGGCGCACCTTGCAGCACTCGCGCGTAGGAGCGCACCGCCTCCGGCCAGTGGTGCTCGCGCTCCTCGTACTGCGCCTGCTCGAGATATCGGCCGGCCAGCTCCCGGCTTGCCTCGCTCTGCAGGTCCTCGAGCCGCTGCCGGAGCGCGACATCGTTGGGCGCCAAAGAAACTGCGATCCGCAGGGCGTTCACCGCGTCGACCAGCTGTTTTTTTGCGAGGGCGGCCTCGGCGCGGGCGACGTATTCGTCGACCTGTCGTCGACCTGCGTCGACCATCCGCTGTTCGTAGCGGCGCTTTAGATCCTGCGCCGCGCGCTCGTGGCTCGCCGTGCTTTCTTGCGGGGACCTTTCTTGTGGGGATGGCGTCGGGCTCGGGCGTGTGTCGGGCGCCGGGGGTGGCGCGGACAGCCCGAGCTTGCGCGCCAGGGCGCGGCGCCGCGACTCGGCGTCGCTCTTGGCGAAACCCGTCCGCGGCGCGTCGCTCGGCGGCATCGAGGGGAGCGGACTCGCACGCGGGGGCAGTGAGCTGCCGGCGACGACCGGAGTAGCCCGCGGCACCCCGCCGGCCGAGCCGGTCGCAACCGGCGGGGCAGTGTTGGCCCCCGCATGCTGTGCTTCCGCCTCGATTCGGGCGCGGACCGCCTCGAGCTCGCGCGCCACCGCCTCCTCGTCTTTGAGCTGCTCTTCCAGCTCGCGCGTGCTGAGTCCGGCGTTCAGGTAGGAGTCGTAATCGGCGCGCGCTTCGCTGCGCGAAAGCACGTCGTGTGCCTCCGTTACCCGCTGGAAAATGCGCTCGAGCTTGGCCTTGAAGCTTCCGAGCTGTTTTCCGTAATAGCGGTCCGGGTGATAGACGTTGATGACTTCGTGGTAGCGCGTGCGGATCGCTTTTTTGTCTGCGCCGCGTGGGACACCCAAGAGCTCGTAATGGTCCAGCCGTTCGAGGCGGTAAAACGTGTCGAGGATCACCCGCTTGCGAGTTTCGTCGAGGTCGGCGGGCTCTTCGAGCTCTCGCGGATCGTAGAGCTTGGCGCCGGGGTGATGACTGCTGTGCACCACTCGCTCTTCGACGCTGGCGCCAAACTGGCTCGACGACGGCATCGGGGCGCGGTGCGCTCGCGGCGCGGGTTCGGCCTTACTGCGAACTTCGATCGCGCCCAGGGCCAGCAGGCGCGCGATGGTCTGCGACACCGCTTGCACTTCCAACCCGGTCGCTGCGGCGATGTCCGCTTCGCTGCTGCTGCCGTCGACACGAGACAAGACGAACGCATCGGCTGGCCCGATCGGCAGCGCTCTAACGTCGATTCCGTCGACGAGCCTCGGAAGGCGGTTTTCTGCAGTCGCCACGCGGTCTTTGCTGAATGCGCCGAGGGACCCCGGCGCTCCGAGCCTGTGAGGTTAGCACTTTCGGTTCCCGCTTGAACCTTCCTGGCTTGGCCAAATGGCCGATTCCGGTCGCGCGATGACTAGGGTTTCGGGTCGGCGCCCTTGCCGATCACCTCGGCCTGGATCTTCATCGCCGCCTCGAGCGCCTCGAGCGCACGTGCTTTGGCTTGCGCGGCCTGCGCGGCATCGCCTGCTCGTTCCAAGCGCGCGGCGTTTCGCTCCTCGACCAGACCACGGACTTCGAACAGATGTCCTCTAAAGTAGGTGGGCGTAGGCACGAGGCGCAGTCCGCGCTCGAGATGGCGGCCGGCAGCTTCGGCGTCGCCTTGCTGGCTCGTTAGATCCGCCAACCTGGCCAACGTGTCTGCCAGCACTTCACGCACCTCGGGTGCGGCTTCGCCTTTCCCGGGAGGCAAAGGACCGGCGGTCACCGCTTCGAGCGCGCTCACCGCGCGCGGGAGATCGTGCGCGGCCTCGGCTTGGTCCGCCAGATGGTGGGCTGCGCGCGCACGGCTCAGAAAGGCGAGCAACGTCGCGTCCACGGGCGCGCCGGCGTCGGCGTCTCCACAGGGCGCAGGGGAGGGGCCACGCGAGCAGCCGCCGAGCGCGAGCATGAGCGCGAGCACGAGCGTGACCGGCTTCATCGCACGCCCCATGCCGCGTAGCGATTTTGGCGCAGCTCTCGGGCGCGCACGCTGGCGATGCGGTCCATGCGTTCGCTCGCGCTGAGCTGCTCGGCGTCGGCGTTCAATAGCGGAGCGAGTGAGCGCGAAGGGGTGAGCGACTCGCGCGCGAGGGCGGAGGCGGACTCCGGCGCGCCGCGCTGTGCACCGCCGATCACGAGCATGACGGAGGCGGCCAAGGCCAAGCCGCTCGCAGCCACTCCGAACGCGACCCAGACTACGTTCGCGCGTGCAGCTGGCTTTTCCAGCGCTCTCTCGAGCGCCCGCTCGGTCGCACGACTCTCCTCGGATGGCGCACCGAGCGCATGTCCCAGCGCGCGTGCGAGCCGTGCGTGCTCGTGATCGCCCTCCTGCTCGAGCGCGAGCCGCAGCGCCTCGGCTTCGCGTAGCTCTTCGTCACTGGCCTCTGCGAGAGGATCTTCCAATGCCTCGCGCACGATCTGCTCATGACGGGCCTCGGCGATGGCCGTCGGCGAATAGGCTGCCAGGAGCGCGACCCGCAAGCGGGCCTCTTCCTCAGCGCCGAGCTCGGAATCGTGCTCATCGCCCGCGCTCGGCGGGCTCGAAGGATCGCTCGGCCCGCTCATGGCGCGTCAGCCTCGCTGGTTTGCATGACTCGCTTCAGCGCGGCCATCGCGCGATGCAGTACCACGTCGAAAGTCGCGACGCTGACGCCGAGCGCCTGCGCGGCGGCTTCCCGCGGTTGTTCTTCGATGATTCTGAGCCGAATGGCCATAGCGTAGCGCGGGTTCAGGGAGTCGATGAGCGCGTGCACGCGGCGGCGCGCGACATCGAGGTCCCGCTGCTCGAGGTGGTCGGCGCTTTGCCCGTCGTCGCTACCGTTTTCCAGCTCGCGTTCCAAATCGACCGGGTCGAACAGCGTCTCCCGGCGGCGCTTGCGCAGCTGGTCGATGGCGACGTGAAGCCCGACTCGGCGCAGCCAGGGATAAAAGCCGACGCTCTGCCAGGAAAATTGCGCGATGCGCTCGACCACTTTGATGTAGGTGGTCGAAAGCGCGTCCTCGGCCGCAGCCGCGCTGCCGAGGCGGGGCAGAAGTACACTGCGATAGAGCCGCGGCCCGTGAAGTCTCAAGAGCTGCGAGAGCGCCTCGCGCTCCCCCGCCCGGGCGCGCTCGCAGAGCGTGCGCTCTCGCTCGAGCTCCGCGTCACCCGCGTCCGTCACCCGAACGACTGTAGTACCCGTGCTCGGCCGGATCGAGACGGCCGTCTGGCCCAACCGTAATGGGGGCGACCAGCTCTGGCAGGTGGAGAGGGCGACGACGCTCACACTTTCAGAACGTGCGAGCGGCCCGCGCCTTACGCCTCGGCCGAGCCCAGCGCTGTTCTGGGCCAGCAATTTCCGAGGATTTCCCCGCTGGCTGCCGCGGAGGCGCCCATTTTCGACCCGGGTTCGATTGCCATGAACCTGTACTGCTTCGCCGCACAGGGACTATGCTCGCGGCGCTCCGACCATGCCCGTCGTCAGTCCGCTTGCGCGCGAGCTCGTCTTCAAGATCGTCTACTACGGGCCCGGGCTCGGGGGTAAGACGACGACCCTTCAATACATCCACGCGACGGCCAAACCCGAGCATCGCGGGAAGATGGTGAGCCTCGCGACTCCCGTCGATCGCACCCTGTATTTCGACTTCTTGCCGATTCGGTTGCCGAACGTCCGCGGCATGAACGTCCGGCTGCAGTTGTTTACGGTACCCGGCCAAGTCTACTACAACGCGACGCGCAAGTTGGTGCTCACCGGCGTGGACGGTGTGGTGTTGGTGTTCGACTCGCAGCGTGCGCGCATGGACGCAAACCTGGAGAGCCTCGAGAACCTGAACGAAAACCTGCGTGCTCACGGCAAGGGCCTCGGCGACGTGCCGCACGTGATCGAATACAACAAGCGCGACCTGTACGACGTGCTCAGCATCGAAGAGCTCGATCGGCAGTTGAATCGTGAGCGCGCTCCGTCGTTCGCGACCTCTGCCACTTCCGGCGAAGGCGTGTACGAAGCACTCGAAGCCATCACCCGCGCCGTGCTCGACGAGTTCGAGCGCCGGGTGCCGGAAAATCGCGGCGGCGGCGCCTCAGCGCAGCTCGAACTGGCGGAAGGCGGCCTGGTCGAAGCGCTGCGCCGCGCCGAGGCCGATCCCGAACAAGCCGCCGGCTCGCTCGAACCAGGCCCGGCGCAGCGGCTCAGCGGCATGATGCGTCTTTCTCAGCTACCCGACGTGGATCTGGGCGAAGCAGCCGCCCGCGCGGCCGCAGGCGACACTCGACCCCCCGCTCCGCCTGTGCTGCCGAGCGCGCCCGAAGTACGACCGGTATCTCCACTTCCGGAGCCGGCGCGCGTTCCGGCGGTTCCCGAGGCTCCCGTGACGCCAGCGCCTGCGGGTCTCAGTTTCGAAGCGCTTTGGCCGACCGCGACCGAGCGCGCCTTGGTGAAAGAGCTGGAGCAAGCGCTGGTGGCGGGCGACTACGCGCGTTCGCTCGCGGGCGCGGACCGGCTCGTCGCGCGCACGCTCGCGAGCGCTGGCGCGCTGCTCGGAGGCGCTCAGGATGCTCCGCGTGATCCGGCGACGGTGCTGCTATTGCTCGGCCTCGATGGCCAACGCTATCTCGAGCTTCGCGCCCTGGTGCGAGACGTGCGCGGCGGTCGTGCTCCCGGGTTGCTCGATGCCCTGCGCGCTTACGCGACGGCCATCGAGGCCCGCCTGCTGCGCGCGAAAATCGGCGCCTGAAGCGGGCTTTCTCGCGCAGAACGACGCTCTCAGCGGGGCGCCACGCCGGTGAGGCTCCCGCCGCTCTGCGCAGTCCATTCCTCGCGCGTCAGGCGGCCAACCCAAGCGCCATCGACGAGCTCGACCGCTTGTCGCTCGGGTCCCACGTGAGCCGTGCCGGTTGCCAGCACGTCCATCGAGGTTTTGAGGCTGTCGGAAGCGGAGCGGGCGCGATCCCACATCCTGGTCAACGCGGCCTCGCACGTGGTTTCGAGGCAGTTCGAGGCACACACGGCGAGGAGCGCGCTCGCCGCTTCGGAATCTGCGGCGAGCGCCTCCGCGACCTTTGCGCAGCTCAGAACTTGGGCGAGCGCGGCCGGAACGTCGGGCGCACCTGTTTCTGCGCTCGCAGCCGCTTGTGACAGGCTTGCCACCAAAGCCGCGGCGGGCCAACTGAGCGAGCTCGAGAACGAGAGAGCATCCATCGAGTCGACGCTCCACGCGCTCGCCGCGACCCGGAGTCCGAGCTCCTGCGCGGAGATGCCCGCGACTCGCTCGATCTCGAAATTCGGTGCCTCCGACAGCGCGCTTCCGCTGAGTCGCCCTTCGAAGGCTTGCGGCGAGAACAGCGGCGCGCGCCCAGCGCGGGCGTAGCGAGCGATCGCGTCGCTGAGGCGAGTGTCGGCGCCGCGCCCGAGCGCGAGCGAAAGCTGTTCGTCCCAGGCCGCCTCTTCCCGGGCTTGCGCGAACTTGATGGCGCTGCCGCTATTCAGCGACGCCTGCATGTCGTCGAGCACGGCGCTCGGATCGCTCGCCGCGTCGTTGCGCAGCGCGAGCTGCACCGCGGCGAGCGCCGCGTCGAACTCCACGCTGAAGGCCGGATCCTTCGCGTCCAGGCCCAGAGACACTTGCAGCGTGGTCTCCTCGAGCAGGATGGGCAGATCATTCACCGTCACCGTGACCTCGGTGTCCATGCCCGGGGCCGGCTGATCGAGCGTCGTGCAGCCTCGCGCAAATGAGTCGGCGCGCAGCGTGACAGCTAGCTTGGTTGCCGCGGGGACGTCTTCGAGCCGCAACGGGGCGTCCCCGGTGCCGCGCACCAGGAGCGCGCTGTCGGGGATGGTGCCGTCACGGAAGTCCTCGCACCCGACCCCCACATGCACGCTCGCGGTCCACTCGGCCTCGGAGACCACGCGGTGCCCGAGGTAGCTCGGGCGCACGGCCAAGCTCACGAGCGCTCCGGGCACCACGCTGATCGCGGTGGCCGTCCAAATTGCGCCAACCTGCGCGCGAAGGGAGAAGTCGCTGGCCGCGCTCGGAGCAGTCAGGATCACGCTGGCGATGCCAGAAGCGTCGCTTACGACTTCGCTTCGATCGAGCGCCGCGTCGAGCGGGGTAGCGGCGCCCGGCGCTTCGCCCGCAAGCAGCGCGAATCGCACCGTGTATGCGCTGGGCGGCGAGACCTCGACCGTGATTCGACGCTCTTCTCGAGGGAGTACCTGGATCGGCGTGTCCTGAAACTTTAGTTCGAGCTGCGGGGCAGGGGGCATCCCGCCGGTCGCGCTGGGCACATTGCCGGGGTCCGAGCGCTGCGCGTCGCTGCCCATGCAGGCCGAGCCCGCGGCGGCGCACGCGAGCAGGAACGTGCACGCCCAGAATGCGGGCCTTCCAGTCGGTCGACGCGGTGCCGTCATATGCGAAGCAAGCCTTCTGCCAAGCCTAATCGAGCCATCGCCGCCGCGCATGGCGAATTGCGCCTTGCTCCCTTAAGATCGGGTCAGATGACCTCGATTGCGCCGCCCTCGCTGAAACTCCTCATCGTCGAGGACGAGCCGGGGCTGCGTGAAATGCTGGGGATTCTCTTCCGACGCGAAGGCTACGACGTGGTTGCGGCGCCCGGCGCCAAGGCTGCGCTCGAGGCGATTGCCCAAAACCCGCAGCCGTTTCCACTGGTGCTCACCGATTTGGCAATGCCGGACGGTTCCGGGCTCGATGTACTGGCCGCAGCAAAGTCGCGCAGCCCGGCGAGCGAAGTGATCCTGATCACCGCGCACTCCTCGCTCGAGAACGCCATCGCGGCGATGCGCAACGGCGCTTACGACTTCGTCGCCAAGCCCTTCCAGGGTCAGGAGCTCGTAGCTCTGGTCGGTAAGGCGCTCGAAAAGCAGGCCATCGTGCTCGAGAACCTGCGCTTGCGCGCGCAGTTGCTGACGGCGGGTACGCGTGACTTGGTGGGGCGAAGCGAAGCACTTCGCCGAGTCATGGATCTGGTCGAGCGCATTGCTCCGACGCGTACGACGGTGCTCATCACGGGCGAGAGCGGCACCGGGAAAGAGCGCGTGGCGCGGGCGATTCATCGTCTTTCGGAGCGTAGCGAGGGCCCGTTCCTGGTGGTCAACTGCGGCGCACTGCCCGAAGCGTTGATGGAGAGCGAGCTGTTCGGTCACGAGAAGGGCGCGTTCACCGGCGCGCAAAGCCGCCACCGCGGTTTGTTCCGCGAGGCCGAAGGCGGCACGATCTTGCTCGACGAGGTCGGCGAGCTGCCCGCGGCGCTGCAAGTGAAGCTGTTGCGAGTGCTGCAGGAGCGAACGGTTCGGCCAGTGGGGGCGACACAGGAAAGCGCGGTGGACGTGCGGGTGCTCGCGGCGACCAATCGCGACATCGAGTCGGACGTTGCTAGCGGCAAGTTTCGAAGCGACCTTTACTACCGTCTGAACGTGATCCGCATCGAGCTCCCGCCGCTGCGTGAGCGGCGAGAAGACGTGCCACTGCTCGCGGAGCGCTTCGTGCAAAAGTTCGCGAGCGAGATGGGCAAGGACATCGCGGGCTTCACGCCCGATTCGCTGAGGGCGCTGCAGACTTACCCATTTCCGGGCAACGTGCGCGAGCTCGAAAACGTGATTGAACGCGCAGTCGCTCTGGCCGGGGCGCGGGTGATTGGCCTCGGCGACTTGCCGCCCGAGCTCAGCGGTATCACCGGCGCACCGACACCGGCGCTCTGGCAACTACCGAAGGAAGGCACGCGCCTCGACGAGGTTTTGACCGAGATCGAGCGCCGCTTGATCCTCGATGCGTTGGCGCGCACCGGCGGTGTGCGCACCCGCGCCGCGGAACTCCTCGGCGTGACCTTCCGCTCGCTCCGCTACCGCTTGAAAAAGCACGGTCTGGGTGACGATCTAGACGACGACTCGGAGTCCGAGTGAGCGCGGAGCCCCTTTCGCGAGGGGAGCCGTGCTATCGTCAAACCAATGTGCTCCGCGTCTCGGTTTAGGCTCCGGCAGCGCGCGCAGGCGCGTGGCTTTACGCTGACCGAGCTGATGGTCGTGGTGGCCATGGTCGGAATTCTGGCGGCCATCGGCATCGCCTCCTTCAGACGGCAGGTGTCCGCTTCGAAAACCACCGAAGCGAGCAGCGTCATTCAAGCCATCCGCGCCGCGGAGGAAGCGTACCGCAGCGAAAATCAGCTGTACCTCGACGTCTCGACCAGCAACAACGACTGGTACCCGAGCAGCGATTTCGGGAAGGTCGCGCGTTCCTGGGAGCTCAAGGACGGCGGGCACGTCGATCTCGTGAGGTGGCGACAGCTCGGGGCGCGCGTCACCCAACCCGTGCAGTTCGGTTACCTGGTGAACGCCGGCCGCTCGGGCGAGGCACCGCCCACGCTGCAGCTCACCAAGAACCCGGTGATCGGAACACCGACCGAACCTTGGTACGTCATTCAGGCCCGCGCCGACTACGACGACGACGAGAAGTATTGCAACGTGGTTGCCGCCAGCTGGACCCCGGAAGTGTTCATGGAGAACGAAGGGGAATAGCGGGCATCGGCCCGAAGCCCACCTAGTCCTCTTTCTTGGTACGGTGAGCTGATAGGGTCGGCCAGAGCTCGCGCAGACGTCGCACGCGCTCCATGCGCGCTTGGTAATTGGCTCGGGCAGCGGGGTCATTGCCTCCGCGGCGAGTGTAGCTTTCGTACAGCGCGGTGAGTTGGCGTGGAGTCCCGGAGTCGAAAGCGTAGAGCAGCGCATTGATGACCTCCGGCAGCCCCATTTGCGGGTCTGCGCTGGCTTCCACCAACAGGTTCAGCGCGTCCTTGGATCGACCGAGGTTTACGTAGCGACGTGCCAGCGTCAGTCGACCACCGAGCGTGGTGGCGTCCGGCACCGGATCATTCGCGGTTTTTCGCAGGTTCGAGACGATGCCTTGCAGTTTTTTTGCGGCAATCGAATCTGGAAATAGCTGGAGCGCGACCTTCAGGTGCTTCTCGGCTTCATCGAACTCCTGCAGCGACACGTGTGCGAACGCGAGCCCGAACTGAAACCGGGGCACCTGGGGCGCGTTTCGCACCACTTCCAGCAGCACGTTGCGCCCTTCTTCCAGTCTGCCAAGCGCGATCAACGCGGTGCCGGCGTTGGCCCGCGCCAGGAGGTAGTTGGTGATGTCCTCGCTGTCGGGGTCGAGATACAGGCTCAGCGCGTGCGAGTGCATGCCAGCGCGGCCGTAGACATTGCCGAGCTCGAGCCGGGAGCCGGCATTGTGAGTCTGCTGTTCCCGCAGTGCGGTCGTCCAAAAATCGACCTCGTCGGCCCAAATCTTGATGCGGGTCCAGGTCACCGGCAGGTAGCTCGCCAGAAGAAGCGCCAGCGCGATCGCGGCGTTGCGCTTCTTGAAGCGGTGCAAGCCTGGCGCCAGCGCCAGCACGATCGCTGCCAGCGGCAAGTACAGGAAGCGATCGGCGGCGATCACGTTGACCGTGATGGGCAGGATGTGGAGCACGAGGCCAACGCTGCCGAGAGCGGTCGTGAGCATCATCAGCCCCGTGGCGTCGGCGCGCTTCGCGAAGCGAAAGGAAGCGAACGCGGCTGGCAGAAAAACCAGCCCGCCGAGGATCACGAACGGCATATCCGGGAAACCCAGGTTGCCGATTCGAATCGAGGGCTGCCAGCCATCGAGGAGCATGAAGGCATAGCGGCCCGTGGCTTCGCACGCCGCCAGCGCGACTTCCTTGGGCGACAGACCATTTTCTTGGATGCTCGGCCCGATGCCCCACGCGCGAATTCCGCCGTAGGCCACAGCGGCGGCCCCGATCGGAAGCAAACGAGCGGCACGGCTTCGTAGAGGTAGCCCGCGCGACTCCCGCCATTCGAAGGCCGCGACACCCAGAAGCCCGGCTGCGGCGACCTCTTTTGCGAACAGCCCGACCAGCACGCTGAGAGCGGCCGAAACTCGCCCGAACCAGGTTCGTTGCAAGGTGAACAGGAAGCCGAGCAACACGAAGGTGGCGGCCAAAACATCGGTGCGCCCCGAGATCCAGGCGGCTGCCTCGGTCAGACGCGGAAAGCACGCCCAGACCAGCGCGAGTAACGCTGCGAGCGTCGCGTCGAGCTCGCGGCGGAGCAAGAGCACGAACAGAAGCGCCGCGTTCGCGCCGTGAAACACCAGGTTCGTGACATGAAAGCCACCAGGGTTCGCGCCGTGCAGAAAGTGATCGATCGCGAAGCTCAGGATCGAGAGCGGGCGATAGTAGCTGCGGCCTCCCGGTTGAAAATCACTCCAAGCCCAGAAAGGGGTTTGAAAGTACTCACGCAGTGGCCGGAGCTCGCTGATGCGCGACGAGCTCTCGATCAGCTGATGATCGTCCCACATGAACGGCCCGTCGAGCGAGTTCACGTAGACCGCCCAGGTGGCGATGAGTACGGCAAGACCGAGAATCCACGGGCGCGGAGCGGCGGTTCTGCGCGCTGCGATTCCCTCGTTCGATTCGTTCATCGGCGCTCACAAAAGAGCACAGCGCGCCGAAAGTCGCAAAACTCTCGGCGCGCTGCAGAGCAGCGAGGAAACTCGCGGCTATTCTTCGGGGTTGATCTCGCCGATGTTCGGGGCGAGCACAGCGGCCTTCTTGCCCTTCGAGTCGGTCTTGACCGCGCCCTGCATGAAGAACGTCGAAGAAGCGCCGTCGCCGTCGAGGTCGGCGTGCGCTAGGCACGAGAACGAGCCGTCGGCCGTGGGGTTCGTGGCCTGGTAGTCGTACTGAAAGTACTGCGGATCGTTCATGGAGAACTTCAAACACTGCCAGCCGGCGGTCGCCGACCCACCCCACTCGGAGGGGCTGCTCTGGTACTTTTGAGCCTTGGGAATGGAGGCGGGGACCTTGTTCGTCGCGCTCGCGCACAAGCGCCGGCTGATCCCGGTGGAGGTTCCGAGGCCCATGACGGCAGAGGTCATGCTCTCTCGCTCGTAGACGCCGTTCGCGTCTTTCGACATGCGGCCGAGCGCTTCGCGCGCCTCGGCGGTCTTGGCGTTCTTCACGTACTTGGTGACGCCGTAGATCGCGAGCGCGGCGAGAATGCCGATGATCGCGACGACGATCATGAGTTCCACCAGGGTGAAACCGCGTTTCAGACGTTTGAGATGAGCAATCATTGTTCCGTGCTTTCCTTTTGTGGCGTTGTGGGGGTTCTGGGGGCTTTACGCGGCTGCGCGTGGTCGGGGAGAGAGAGCGCTCTCATTCCCCTTCGTTGGCCGAGAAGATTTGAGTGGTGAAGCTCGGAGCGACGTAGACCGTGTGGGGCTCGCCTGCGTCGAGATCTGCTTTGGCTTTGGCGACGTACCAGGGCGTGCCGAGCGCGGCGCTCGGCCAGTTGTCGATCTTGATGTCGTTGCTCTCGACCGGTGAAGCGACCGTATCGCCCGGGCCGCCGGCAATGCAGGCGTACACGAACAGCACCGGCCCGTTGGGGTTCACTCCGAGCGTGCCCCAACTTTCGGACAGGGCGTCGGTCCCGCCCCACATGGCCTTCGCTTGGCCCGGCTTGCCATTCTTCGGATAGTATTTGTCGTCCGCGAACGCGGTGCCGGAGACGGGCAGGTAACCGAAGGTCTCGTCCTTGTAGGACTCCTGCGCGGCCTTGATCGCGCCTAGCAGTTGGATGGCTTCGCCCGTTTTCGAAGAGGCGATGTAACGTCGCGTGCCGTAAACACCGAGCGTCGCGAGGACCGAAACGATGGCCACGACGACCATGAGCTCCACCAAGGTGAAGCCTCGCCGAGGCGCAGCGCTCGCTGAACGCACCGCTTTCATATCGTTCCCAGCCTAAGCAACGCGCATGCCCGACGGCAACTTAAGGGCATTCCGGCCGGCTGCTACGTTTCCCCACGTGGTTTGAGTGACCATTTTTGTCACCGCTGGCCTGGGTCGGGTGCCCAGATGCGTCACGTGCGAAGAGCTGTTCGAGTGTGCGCGGGTGTGCGGGTTGCGCGGAGGATGTGAATTCAGCGCAGAAGCGCGCAAGAGCGTTACCAACTTTGAGGCTCTTCGCGCCGTTCGGAGTATCCTGGCCCGGCCTTGCGCTCGAAATCTTCGCCCGATCTTCGGCTGCCGGTTCACGTCGAAGTCGCGCTGATAGCCCTGTTTTTCCTGGCTTTGCTCGCGCTGGGGCTGAGCTTCGACGGCACGATTTTCGAGCCGGTCGCGAAGAGCAGGCTCACCTACCTCACGCTACTCGGCCTGCCCGTTCTGGCGTTGCTCACCGTCTGGCGCTTGGGCCTGCCGCGCGCTCGCCGGCTCGTCGCGCAGTTTTGGCAAGTACCGGCGGCTCTCGCCATCTACGAGAGCATGAAGCACCTGCACGCCAATCGCATCACGGAGTGGCTCGGCATCGCGCCCAAAGATCCGCTGATGATCCGCGTGGACGAGGCGCTCTTCGGCCGCGTGCTGCCGCTCTGGCTCGACAGCTGGTCGACGCCTGCCTTCACGCAGGTGATGTGGTTTTTCTATGTTTGGGTCTACTACCTCGGGCCGCTGATCGCGCTTGGAACCGCCTTTTTTCTGGGTGAAGAACGCCTGTTCTTGCAGCTACGGCGAGCCCTCGTCCTCGGTCTCTTGGGTGGCTACGTTTCGTATCTGCTGGTGCCGGTTGCGGGTCCGTTGTTCTACGTTGGCGAGCGCTTCAGCACGCCGATCCTCACTCAACCGGTCGTGCACCGGCTGGTGTTCGATACCTTTCGCTACAACTGGGACTGCTTTCCCAGCTTGCACACTGCGATTCCGTGGACTCTGGCTTGGGTGGCGTGGCCGCGTCTGAATCGGCCGCTGAAAGCACTAGCCGTGATCGCCCCGACGGGGGTCACGCTCTCGGCGGTCGCGCTTCGCTTCCACTACGGCATCGACATCATTGCGGGTCTCGCCTGGGCAGCGCTGGTGGCCTTCGCCGTGCGTCGCTGGGCTCGGCTCTCCGAACCACTGTTCAGCGTACGCGTGCCGGCTGCGGCAACGGCCAGCTTGAAGCGGCCGCAGCGAAGGCTGATCCTGTTGTCTTGTGTGTTCGTGGCGACGGGCTGCGCCGCGTTGCTCGCCGAGCAAACGTTCGAAAAACTGCTCGGCGCGCTGCTCGGTGCTTCGACTCCTGCCGCCGCAGTGGTGCTCTCGATCTATTTCCTCGGTTTGACTTTGGGCGCCGCGGCCTACGGGCCTTGCGCGCGGTACGTGAGAAACCCGCTGCAAGTGTTTGCGCTGCTCGAAGCCGGCGTCGCGCTTTGGGCCTGTTTCCTGGTTTTCGGGCAGCGCTGGCTGACGACTGCGCTCGTTCCGTTTCTGACCTCCGCCGCGGGTAGTCCCGGCCTGCTGCTCGGAGCGCGCGCCCTGGTTGCGTGCGTCTGGATCCTGCCCCCGACCGTGCTCATGGGCGGAAGCTTTCCGGCCATGGTCGACTCGCTCGAGATGCTGCGCGTGCCCGCGGCGAAGCGCGCGATGAGCCGCTTTTATACCTTGAATCTCACCGGCGCGGTGCTCGGCTCGTTGCTCGGCCCGTACCTCGCGTTTCCGAGATGGGGGCTCGATGGCACGCTGGTGTTCTGCGTCGTGCTCGACGTCAGTGCGGCGATCGCCGTATTTTTCCTGAGCCGTCAACGAAAGTGGCGCTTTCGCGCACGAGCCAAGGCCGTCGAAGACCAGCGCGCGCCATTTTCTCGCCGAGTCTTGGCACTGGTCGGCGTCGCGCTGGCGTCGGGCTTCGTGCTGTTTTCGCTGGAGGTGCTGTGGACGCACCTGATGTCCGCGGTGCTCGGCAACAGCGTGTACTCCTTCGCGGCCATGCTCGGCCTCGTGCTGTCGGGCCTGTGGTTTGGTGGCACGCTCTCTTCGTTGCTGTTCCGCGCGCGCCAGGCGGTTCCGGCGTGGACCGTGGGCGCCGCTTGCGGCGCCGGCGCGGTCACGCTCGGGCTGCAGCGCGTGCTCTGGCAGCAGATACCCGATTGGTTTTCGGCGGCGGGGCCGTCCATCACCACTTTCTTCCAAGCAGAAGCATTTCGCTGGCTGGTCGCGGCGTGTCTGTTGCTGCCGCCCGCGGCTGCGCTGGGCTACGTTTATCCGGCCCTCTTTCGGCTCCAGGAATTCCCCGAGCGCGACCGCGCTCGTTTTGCGGGCCTGATCGGTGCGGTCAACTCGCTCGGTTGCATTTCCGGCGCGTTGCTGACCGGCTTTCTGTTCATCCCCTGGCTCGGCTCGGAGCGCAGCTTGCGCTTGTTCACGGGAATTTGCGCTGCGTCCGCGGGCCTGTTTGCGTTGGTTCTGTCGGCGTCGGCGGCGCGCCGCGCGCTGCTAGGCTTCTCGGTGTTCGGCGTGGCGCTGGCTGCGCTCGGCCCGAACTGGGATCGCCTCGAGCTTACCTCGGGGCAGCACATGTACTTCGCTCGAAACCAGGTGTGGCCACAGAGTAAGCTCCTGTTCTTCGACGAGGACACGCACGGCGGCATGACCACCGTGGTCGAAAACCCGGCTGGCGTGCGCGGTCAGCGGCGGCCCTATCGGACGCTGCTCACCAACGGCAAATTCCAGGGCAATGACGCCTGGGAAGCCCAAGCACAGCTCGGGTTTGCACTGATCCCGCTGGTGTATACGCACCGCTTCGATCGCGCCTGCGTCATCGGGCTCGGCACCGGGCAGAGCGCACACGTCCCCGAGGCGGTCGGCTTCAAGCGTGTCGACATTGCCGAGATCGCGCCGGGGATCGTACGCGCCGCGGAGTTCTTCAAGGCCATGAACGGCGACGTGCTGCGCCACCCCAACGTGCATTTGCGGCTCGAGGACGGGCGGAACTGGCTGTTGCTCGAGCCGAGCTTGCGCTGCGATCTGGTCACGATGGAGGTGTCCAGCGTGTGGTTCGCGGGTTCGACCAACCTCTACTCGCACCAGTTCTATCAGTTGGTGTTCAAGCGACTGGCGCCCGGCGGAGTTTTTCAGCAGTGGATTCAAATGCACCACATCGGCATCGAGGATGTGGGCTCGGTGATTGCGACGGCACAGAAAACCTTCAAATTCGTGAGTTTTTGGGTGTTCGGGGGGCAGGGCATTCTGGTCTGTTCGGACAGCCCGCTGCTACTCAGCCGTGAAGGCATGCAGCGCTTCGTCGACAACGCCGCGAGTTTCGGGCTGAGCGACGAAGCAGCGCGCGCGGTGCTCACTTCGGCGCTGTCGAGCCGTCTACTGGCGCCGAGCGAGGTGAATCGGATGCTCCTACTCAAGTCCTTCGTGGTCAATACCGACTCGAATCGGCACCTCGAGTATTCCGCGTTTCGCTACAACGTGAGCAAGCTCGATCATGCCCGCGACAACTTGCTCAAACTCGCGAGCTTCGCGACCTTTCCGCGTCATCGGCTGCCGCCCGACTTGCCGCCCGAGTACGTGACCCTGGTGCGCGCCGCCGATCCGCGGCGGACGTTCGGCTTGCCCTGAGGCCTATACGCCCAAAAAGCGCGGGAGGAGCCGCGCGGACTGCCGGCGCGACAGCCAGATCGAGAAGGCCGCGAGCGCGAAGCCACCCACGATGTCGGTCGGGTAGTGCCAGCCGAGCGCTACTACCGCGACACCGGTGAGCACGATGAACGCGGTCGAAATCAACAGCGCAGGCTTCGATGCGCGGACGTAGTAGAGCATCACGCTCTCATGCGCCATGTGCAGGCTCGGCATGCACGCGATATAACTCCACGTGGAGAGGAAACGCGCGTGGCCTTCGTTCACGGCCACCGTGTTTTTGTAAAGCGCCGCCTGCACGTAGGTCACTGCTAGCGGCTGCTCGCGCAGGAACGCGAACTGCGCCGGATCGAAGTAAGCCGGCCCTGCTGCGGGGCACAGCAAATACAGGGGCGCGCCGAGCAGGTAGCAAATCGCGAGCGCGGCCAGGTACTCAGTGCGCTGGCGCAGATCGCGTAGCCCCAGCAGGAACGCGGTGGTGACCGCCATGTGGTCGAAAATGCGCAGGTACGCCCAATCGAACCACTCCACCCAGGTCGGGCGCTCCGATGCCCAGGCCGCGACCCAGCGGTGCGGATAAATGCCAGTGATCGCGTGCTCGAGCGCGACGATGTTGGCGTCACGCTGGGTGGCATTGACGAAGGTGAGCGCCTTCACCACCGTGAACCAGTAACAAACTGCGGTGAAGAGCAGGACCGCGCAGGCCGTGTGCCCGACGAAGCGCTGCCAGGCCGCACGCGGATACGGCTTGGCGAGCAGTCCGCCCAGCACGCCCACCGCGATCGCGTCGAGCGGCCCGTGATAGGGCAGGAAAGCAACGTCGAGCGCGACCAGCACCACACCGATCAGCGTTCGGAGCAGCGCCGGCGTTCTTCGCTCGGGCGTCAGTTTGATTTGTCGCAGGGACGCGAACCAAGCCCTGACACCACTGAGCTCGAGCCGGGCGGCCGCGCCGAGAAGGTACGCGAAAGCGACCGCCGAAGGCACGCCGTTCATCTGCACGATCACCTTGAGCGTGTCGTACGGTTGAAGCCACGTGTAGACGCTCGGCAGCTCCGGCCGAACGTGTTGAATCCAAGCGCCCCCCGCGAGCGCTAGCAGGCCGAGCGGGACCAGCAGCCCGACTCGCGCATAAGCCTCGCGCAGGGGGAAAGCCCAGCTCGTTGGCAATGGGCTTGGGGGCTGCACAGCCCAAGGCTAGGCAGTCCGCGCGCGCCCAGGCAAGTTCTCTGGTCGCCGCGGCGCGAGGCCGCTGCTACCCTCGGCCCCAGCCATGCGCCCCCTGAATCCGCTCGAAGCCGCGTTGCTAGTGGCAATCGGGGGCTCGGTGCTGGCGGTGGTCGTGCCGTCGTTCGTACGTAACGTGCACGCTTCTTACGTCAGTGAAGCGACGCGCGGGGTCAGCGACATCGCTGCGCGCAGCGCGGCCCGCCTGGAGGCCGAACAAGCGACCAGCGCGCTGCCCGATTCGGCACCGCTGACCCCCGCCAGCGTTCCGCGCGGCACGCGCGTGAGCGATCCGCCTGGAACCTGGGACCACCCGACGTGGCGCGCGCTCGGCTTCTATCTCGACACCCCGCACGCCTACAGTTTCGCGTTCGACGCTGATCGGACTCCAGAGCTTGCCAAGTTCAAAGTGCACGCGCACGGCGATCTGGACGGGGACGCCGTGCTCAGCACCATTCAAATCGACGGCAGTTACAAGCCGGGCGCGCCGACCGAGCTCTCCGCGATGGATGTCCAGCATGAGATCGAGTGACGCGCCGCGCTCGCGTCCCTTCGGAACACTGTTGGCAGCGGGTCTGCTCGCGCTCGCTGCTCTGGGCATTGCCGGAACTCGTTCGCTGCTCACCAGCACCTACCAAACGGTACGGCGCGAGAACGACAGCTACGTCTTGCCGTCGCCGTCGCTGACCGTCGCGCTCAGCCTGGGCTACCGCGCGGCGCTCGCCGATCTGATCTTCGCGCACGTGCTGGTCAGCCAGGGCGTGCATTTCCAGGAAAAGCGTCGGTTCGAGTTCGTCGCCAATTATCTCGACACCATCGTCGCGCTCGACCCCAAGTTCCGCGAACCTTACCGGCTCGCAGATACGCTGATCGTGCTGCAGCCGGCCGCGCCGCGGCTCGAGGACTATCGCGCCGCGCGCAGCCTGCTGGAGCGCGGCCTCAAGCAATTTCCCTATGACGGCGAGCTCTGGCTCATCGCTGGTCAGTATTTGGCCTACCTCGCGGGCCCGCATGTTCCGGAAGCCGAGCGCGAGGCCTGGCGCCTGGAAGGGGCGAAGAAGCTCGCCCGCTCGTGCGAGCTGATTGGTTCGAACGAGAACATTCCGTACCACTGCATTGCGGCGGCACGCTTGTTCGATCAGGCGGGCAGCCGCGGTGTGATGCGCAGCTTCCTCGAGCGCGTCATGGCCGTGTCGGACGACCCCGAGATTCAGGCGCTCGCTGGAGGCTATCTCGGCCGTGTGCTCGGACAAGGCGAGCGCGAGCGGGCGGAAGAACGCAATCGGCGTCTACGCGCGGTGTGGTCTCGTGACCTTCGCTTCGTCTCACTCGAAACGCTGCTCTTACTCGGGCCGCGCTTTTCCCCAGCGCGCTGCGCGGGTTTGGCCGCCCCAAGCGCGGTAAACTGCGATACGAGCTTCCGCGCCTGGGGTGAACGACAAGAGTCGGGGAACTGAGCCGCGTTCGCTACGGGAACTTCACCACCACCGGCACGGTCTTGCCGGCGGTGACGTTGACGCTCTTCGCTTTGCGACCGTGCTCGGGGTGAACGAAGATCACCGTGTGCGCGCCGGGCGTGACGCTGACGTTGAGCTTGGGCGTCGGGCCCAGCGGACGACCGTCGAGGATCACGTTCGAGACCGGGATAGAGTTCAGGTTGAGCGTACCATTCCCGGCGGGAGCCTTCGGAGC
Organism: Polyangiaceae bacterium; assembly: GCA_035549735.1. Taxonomy (GTDB): domain Bacteria; phylum Myxococcota_A; class Polyangia; order Polyangiales; family Polyangiaceae; genus PMG-095. Next base: position 77,575 of record DASZQI010000067.1, read on the forward strand.
CGCTGGCGCGGCCGGCGCTGCCGGAGCCGCTGGCGCGGACGGAGTACGGTGCGGCGCCGCTGCAGAGGGCGAGCTGGAGCGCGGAGAGTCAGCAGGCGGCGCGCTCGCGACCGGCGGCACCATGTCGATCACGAAGGTGCGTTCGGCTTGGCCGTCTTCGAACTCGAGCTTCTGCTCGAAGTCTTGGTAGCCGCGCTTGCTCGCCACGATGCTGTAGGGCTTGTCGACCGGAATGTCGACGGCCAGCGGCAGCTGCGGCACCGGGCGCCGCTCGTTCCCGCTCACCAGCACCACGTGGGCGCCGTCGGCGTTCAGCCCGGGCTTGATGGTGGCCAGGCCCTTTTTCACCTTGAGCTTCGGCTCGAGCGTGGTGACCTGATCGGCGCTCACCGACACCGGCTTCTCGAAGACGTCGTAGCGATCGCCGCCTTCGATCTTGACCTGGTGTTCACCGGGCGTGAGATCCGGAAGCTCCTGCGGCAGGGGACCGATTTCCTTGCCGTCGACGAACAGCTTCAAGCCGCGGCTTTCGGAGCGCACGGTGAGGCCGGTGCCACCGCCGCGCGTGAGCGAGACGTTCAGCACCGCTTCGTCACCCGAGGCGACCTTGACCGCTTGATCCGCGGTGCTCTGGTAGCCGGGCGAAGTGACCTTCACGAGGTGAATGCCCGAGCTCAACTCTTTCACCTGGCAGGGTGAGGTCGCGCAGCGCTTCTGACCATCGATCAGCACTTCCAGCTCGCTGATCGACTTGTTGCCTGGACCTGCCACCGTAACAACGAGAGAGCCTTGCTTTGGCAGCAAGAGGAACACCGCGGCAACCACCGCGACGACGATGCCAATCGCGACCGCGTAGACCACCGGTCGCCGACCGGTGCGCTCGAACGGTGAAGGCTCCGAGATGGTCGCCGAGCTAAACGGTGCGGGCGCGGGGACGCCCCCACCAAAAGTGCCCGCGCGCGCGTGGACCGGCGCGGGCGGTGAAGGCATCGACGATGTGATGGTGCGCGGCGGGGGCGGCAACGGCCCGCGCGGAAGCGAGGGCGGTGGCGGGCTGCTCGCCCGCGGGGCAGGAAAGCCGGCCGCGCGCGAGTGAGGAGGAGCGCCAGCCGCGGGGGGCGGGGGCGGCGGGCGAGTGGCAGGCGGCGCGCCAGCCGCGGGCGGCGGCGGTGGGGGTGCGCTTCGCAGCAGCGATCGCAGCGCGTCTTCCTGGCTGCGATCGAAGACCTGAGTCGCTTCGTCTTCGTCGTCCCAATCGATGTCGACGCCGCCCTTGGGCGCGCCATTGGTCTTGGGGGAGCCACCGGCTTGGACCTCCGGCGCCGGTGTGGTCTCGTCGTCCGAAGCGCGCGGCTTGGGCGGCGGTGGTGGCGGCGGAGCCGGCGCGGCCAACGCCGGAGGCGGCGGCGCGAGCGGAACCGGTGTCATCAACGCGGTCGACCCCATACCGAGAGGGGGCGGAGGCGGCGGAGGCGACGGCGCACGCGAAGGCGTGGGCGGCGGCGGAGGACCTCCAGCGCGCGCAATGGACGGAGGCGCCGGGGGACGACTGACCGCGGCACCGGGTGCGGACAGACCGAGCAGAGTCTTTTGCCGCGCCATCGACGGAGGCGGCGGCACTCGAGAGCCGGGCGGGGCAGGGACGCTGGGGACACCCGCGAGTGGCCGGGACTTCTTGGTGGCGAGCCCGTCGAAGATATCCAGGTCCGAACTGGCCTTATCGCTCATCGCAGTTTGCTTTCTACTGTAATCCACAGGCCGAGCCTTGCCTCAACCAAGATGCTCGAACCGAAAATCGCTGCGCAAAATTGCGTCAGGTTAATTTTGAGCCGGCCGCCCGGCATGCGTTGCGGTCGCAACTGCTATGAATTTCGACCACACAGGATAACCTGATTTAACGCGGTTGGCGAGAGGCGTTGTCGGGAATTCGTCGGCGGTTGGCTACCTTTGATCACCTGTCGCTCGCTTCTTCTCGCACCCGCTTTTGCTGGAGGGGCGCCCAGCGCTTGGGGAGGACGATCGGTGTGTTCGGGAAAATTCTACGCGCACCGGGACCCTCGGCGCGCACCATGGTCACCGCTTCCGGAGCGGGCGCCTGAGCTTCCGCGTCGCTCGAAAGCACCGCGCCGAGAGGGTGGGGGAGCAGCAGCACGGATTCGCACTTCATACGGGCGAGCAGACCAAGCAGCAGAACGCCGTCACGTCCCGGCTCGGGACCCTCGGTCACTCTCGCATATATCAACATTCCGGCCGCGTCGATACCGAGTGCAGCCTGTGCGCGCGATGCGTCTCCTCCCGCGCCCGGGATGCCGGCCGTGACGCGTAGCGCCGTAGGTTCCGGTGCTTTGGGACCAATCGAGAAGCCGAGTGTCTCCGAGTGCCACAGCGCGCTCGGGCCTTCGTCGATGACCGATCGGAACTCCAGAATGCGCTGAGGCGCGATGTCACCGGGTCGCTCGATGCGCACGTATTTTGGATCAATCTTAATCAAGCCGACGCGCGCGTACTGCCGCGTCGCGTCGGGGCGCACGTTGGTGGTCGCCACTGCATGCGGCCAACCGTGCTGGGGCAACCCTTGTGTTCGCCATGCTCCTTCGCCCTCCTCGGGCGGCGCCACTGCCGTAGGCGCAGGATCACCCGGCAGCAGGTGGCGCAGCGTCATGTAAAAGAAGTCGCGCGCTTCCGCGTTCACGTAACGCGGGAAGTTCATGAGCGCCATGTACTTGATCATGCGCCGCCCCATGAACTCCCAACCGGGCGCGTCTGGAATCGGACCCGACGCCTCCCAAACTTCGTCCAACTTTCGCGGCAGCTTGGGCAGGGTTCCGCTGCGGCCGGTGCGATAAAACTCGAGGCCGGTGTGACCGGCGTTCATGTCGAGGTGGACGCCGTAGGTGCAGCGCGCCCGCTGCATGGCGAGCGCCAGCACGTCGGGATCGACGCTGCCGCCGTAGAAAAAGCCCGCGAAGCCTTCGCGCGTCATGCACACGCCGCTGCGCACGGTGCGGCTTTCTTCGGTCCAGCCGGGGGGCACACCGCCCCACCAATGACGCTTGTACGGGTTTACCACCTCGTCCACGATCAGCGGCGTCATGTTCTGACGGTACGAGTCGATCGTGTCCGGAACCTTGCTGTCCTCCGGCCAGGTTCCGAAGGCAGTCGAACCGTTGGTCAGGCGCGCCACGGTCGCGGCGAAAGGCTTGGGCGGCAGATACGGAACGCGATCGGCCATCATCCCGAACTCGCCGTGAATGGTCTGGAACCCGCCGTTGAACGCCGCCACGAAACGGCTGAGCACTTTCTCGTCGCGGGGCACTAGGCCGGTGCCCGTTTCGCCAGTCGCGCTCTTCGGCTCGACCGTGCCGCTCACCATGTGCAAATCGATCTGGCGTGGATCCCAGAGCGTGACGAACACCTGCGAGTAAGTGCGCTTGCGATCGGTGCGAATGAACGAAAATACGAACGGGGTCGGCGCGCCCGGGTTTTTCAGAATGAAGGGGTCGTTCTGCAGGCTGGCCCATTTGCCTTCGCCCTTCAGCGGCGGGTCCAGCATCGGCTCCATCGGCGGCGGTGGCCAACCGGTCTCGGGATCGGTGGTGTCGGCCGCGGGCGCCGCATAGAGCGAACCGAGCTCCTCTTTGACCGTTTGCGCGCCGTCGTCACCGGTTACGGTACCTACGATCTGCTCGAATTGGTCGACGCCTTCGAAAGCCACCGCCTTCAAGAGTTGAATGTTCTCGTCGCCGAACCAGGGCACCGCGCGCACGCGGTCCACGGCCCAGGTCACCAGGTTGCCCGGCCGCGCCTTCTGGGGAGTTTGGTCGCGCACGTACTCCCCGCCTTCGATGCGGCCGCCGTTCAACGGAATGCGGATCTTGTGTGCGTCGGCGTCCACCAGCAGCGCGTCGTTGGCAAACCCGAGCACCACTTTGTAAGCCGGTGGCTCGAGCTTGAACGAACGCCGGCCGAAACCGCTGAATTGGCCGGTATCCTGATAGTTGGTGACCGCGTTCTGAATACGCGGTGCGCGCGTCCACTCGGCGCCCTTGGGCGTCGGCTCCGCGCGTAAATCCACCAGCTGTACGCTGGCGATGGCGCCATCCTGAGCGATCACCCAGGCCGCGCGATCGTTACTCACGACCAGCTTCTGCTCGTCCGCCGCCGAGGTGCTGGTCAAGTTGTACAGACCAGCCACGTCGATCAAATGACCTTCGGGCGAACGGCGTAAGTCCACCACGTAGATGTCGCTCGGTTCGCCGCGGTGAAGCGCGCGCAAGATCGCCCGTTCACGCACCACGGGTGAGCGAATCAGGGGCTCGGTCGGTGACACGAAATGGATGTCTTCGAGACGCGTCGCCAGGCCGCGCGCGGCCAAGGCCGCTTGCACGCCGCGTTCGCGATCGGTCTCCGCCACGACCCGCGCCGGCAAGCTGTCCGCGCGCTGCACCACGTAGGCAATCGCGAGCAGTACGGGGAGCGGGCGCGTCTGCGCGAGCAGCCGGCGCCACTCCGGTGGGATGCGCGACCAGAGCGACCGTCGGGCAGGGGCGGGCTCCGGCGCTGCCGGATCGACGTCCGGCGCCGGGCTCACGACCTCATCGGGCATGAGCCTCTCGATCTTCCGAACTGCGCAGCGGCCAGGGCACGGCGACCTCGGCGGTTAACACCCCTGCAGCAAATGGGCCATTTTTCTGGGCAAATCGCTGCCCGAGTGAATTGTTAGAGGCGGGTTGCGCGGTCATTGGGTCGCCGCGCCTGGTCGCCAACCGAGTTGACGCTCCAGCAAACTGAGTTGAGGCGAATTCCGGGGACGGGGCGCGCGTTTGCTGGGCCGCACGCAGCCTCGGCTGGCCCGGAGAGCGCGTTGGTTGGTCGAAAATAGGAGTACTATCAATGGTTTAAATATGGAGAGGCGCTGCGGAACCACTCGGTGCCCCTCGACTGTAGCGGTCCGGCCTCCGGGCGGCACGAACAGTGCTACCGTGAGGTCCGAATTCGCATGGCATCGCCGTGGCGCCGCCGGCTCCTCTGTGTCGCAGCCGCGCTGACTGCGGTGGCGTGCTTGTCTCCGACGTTGCCGTTACCGCCGCCGTCGGAGCCGATGGTGACCGGACCGGACGAGACGGGCGTCGTGCATCTGCAGGGGACCGTGCGCCCGACCGCCTGGGTGTTCGCGATCAACCGCGCCACCGAGACCGGCTCCTTTGCGGCGGCCGAGGACAACGGGCACTACGATCTCGAGCTACGCGGCACCGTCGGGGACGAGATCGTGATGTGGTACGAGCTCGACGGCGAGGGGAGTGAGGCGCTCACTTTCACGCTGAAGAAGCCGTGAACATTGTGATGCAGTGACGCGCGCCCGTGGAGCGCGCCCCGCCGGCTCAGGAAAGGGTCTTCAAGACCACGCGCCGGCCGTCGCTGCTGCGGTGAGCGACGTGCGGCATCGCAGCGAGCTGCGCGCTCTGCGCAGCCGCTGCGACGAGTGGCTCGGCCTCGTCGACCTCGCCCACCAAGTCGTAGTCGGCCGCTTGCACGATGTGCGCACGCCGAATCTCCCCAGGGCGCACCTCGCCGCCGGAGAGAAACACCGAACCGTCGATTTCGGGCGCTTGCCCAGGGTGACGACCGACCATGACCCAATCGCCTTCGTCGCTCGGCCCTTCGACGAGCACGTCGAGCGTCTGCCCGACCATGGCGTCGTTGCGCTTCTTGCTGATACCGCGTTGCAGCTGCATCAACTTGCGAGCGCGCGCGGCCGCGGTGCGCTCGGGCACCTTGCCTTCGAATGCGTTGGCCCGCGCGCTCGGTTCGTCCGAATAGCGAAAGACGCCCACGCGGTCGAACTCGGCGTGGCGCACGAAGGCGAGCAGCTCCTCGAACTCTTCCTCGGTTTCGCCGGGGTGGCCGACGATAAAAGCGGTGCGCAGCGTGAGGCCCTCGACGCGCTTTCGCAAGCGGTCGACCAGCTCGTACAGCCGGCGCCCGCCGTGTCCGCGGCGCATCCGGCGCAGCATGCCGTCGGCCGCGTGCTGTAGCGGCATGTCCACGTAAGGCACGACCCGCGGATGACCGCCGATGAGCTCGATCAGCTCGTCGTCGAGCTTCTCGGGGTAAAGGTAGAACAGGCGCAACCAATGCAACCCACGCACATCGGCGACCTTGCGCACGAGCTCGGTGAGGTTGGTTCCGTCCTCGAGGTCGCGACCGTACGCAACGGTGTCCTGCGAAACCAGGTTCACTTCGAGCACGCCGCGCGCGACCAGCGCTTCGACCTCGCGCACGACGTCATCGATGGCGCGAGAGCGCTGCTTGCCGCGTAGCTGGGGGATCACGCAAAACGAGCAGGTGCGGTTGCAGCCTTCCGCAATTTTGACGTAGGCGCTGGCGCCGCGCGTCGAAATCCGTCGCGGATCGCTGGCTTTCACCACCCAGTCGGCAGGGTGCCCGACCAGCATCCGCTCGGCGCCGCCGGCCAGAACCTGTTCGAGCTTCAGCATGTCGCTCGAGCCGAGGAAGTGGTCGACCTCAGGGAAGCCCTCGGCGAGCTCTTGCGGATAACGTTGGCTCAAGCAACCCGTCACCACGAGCCGCTGGCAGACGCCGGTCTGCTTGTGCCCAGACAACTCGAGGATGGTGTCGATCGACTCCTTCTTGGCGGCGTCGATGAACCCGCAAGTATTGACCACGATCACGCGGGCGTCGGCGGCGTCGTCCACGTGGCGATAGCCGGTGTTCTCGGCCAGGCCGAGCATGACCTCGGTATCGACGCGGTTTTTCGGGCAACCCAAGCTGACGAAGTGAATCGTGCGCTCTTCGTCCGAAGCCTCGCGAGCCTCGGACGAAAGCGCGCTGACGGCCTGCGGGCTCTTCTTGGGCCGCTTTTCGCTCATCGGCCGAGCATCAAGGAGCGGAAGCGCTCGAACAAGTACAGCGAGTCGTGCGGGCCTGCCGCCGATTCAGGGTGATATTGCACGCTGAAGGCCTTCAGATCCGGCGCCTCCAAGCCTTCGCTGGTGCCATCGTTCAGGTGCACGTGCGTGGTGCGACCGACGCCCTTGAGCGAATCGACGTCGACCACGAAACCGTGGTTTTGCAGAGTGATCTCGACGCGGCCCGTGGTGAGATCCTTGACCGGTTGGTTCAGCCCGCGATGACCGAACTTCAGCTTGTAGGTCTTGCCGCCGAGCGCGAGCGCGAGCAGCTGATGGCCGAGGCAGATGCCGAACAGCGGCTTCTTGCCGAGCAGCGAGCGAATGGTGTCGATCGCGTAGGTGACCGCAGCCGGGTCGCCGGGGCCATTGGAGAGAAAGATGCCGTCGGGGTTCGTAGCTAGAATATCCGCGGCGGACGTGGTGGCGGGCACGGCCGTGACATCGAAGCCCGTGTCCACCAAACAGCGGAAGATGTTGCGCTTCGCTCCGAAGTCGATGGCCACCACTTTCGGCTTTGGCCCGGGCGGGCCAGCCTCGCTGGCCGCAATGCCGGAGTTCCACTCCCGGCCGCGCGACTCGGTGAACGCGTAGCGCGCCTTCGGGGACACCCGCGCCACCAAATCGAGGCCCTCCATGTCGGGCGCCTTGCGTGCGCGCTCGATCAGGGCTTCGGGGGCCTCGCTGCCGATGGCGCCGTTTTGCGACCCTTTGTCACGCAGGTGGCGGGTGAGCTTGCGCGTGTCCACGTCGGCGATGGCGACGATGCGGTGGCGCGCCAGGTAGGCGTCCAGTGTTTCCTGCGATCGCCAGTTGGAGACGATCGGGCTGTTGTCGCGCACCACGAAGCCCGCGACCTGCGGCTTGTCGTCCACGCTCTCCGGATCTTCCGCATTGATGCCGGTGTTGCCGATGTGCGGCGCGGTCATGGTCACGATCTGGCCGCAATAGGACGGATCGGTGAGCACCTCTTGATAGCCGGTCATGCCAGTGGTGAACACGACCTCTCCGGTCGTGCTGGCGTCGGCGCCGAATAGGCGGCCCGGAAACAGGGTTCCGTCGGCGAGCGCTAAGTAGCCGCTGCGGCCGCTCATCGCGCGCTCCCCAGGGCGTCGAACACGATCGTCCCGCGAGACAGCGTCATCAAGATCTTTCCTTTCAACTCTCGGCTCAAGAAGGGGCTGTTGTGACTTTTGGTTTTGAGCGTGCTTTTTTGCGGAACCCAGCGCGCCTCGGGATCGATCAACACGAGCTCGGCCACGCTGCCCTCGCGCAGCGTCGGTCGTTCGATGCCGGCGATCCGCGCGGGGCGCGCAGACAAGGCGTCGAGCAAGCGCTCGAGCTTGAGCCCATCCTCACCCACGCGCGAGAGCAAGAGCCCGAAGCACAGCTCGAGGCCCATCATGCCTGGCGAGGCCTCCGAAAATTCGCAGTCTTTTTCGAGTGGGGTGTGGGGCGCATGGTCGGTCGCGATGGCGTCGATTGTGCCATCTGCGAGCGCTTCGCGCAGGGCGGCCACGTCTTCGGGTTCACGTAGGGGCGGGTTCACCTTGCAGGCGGTGTCGTAGCCGATCACGCTGGCATCGGTGAGTAAGAGGTGGTGCGGCGTGACCTCGCACGTCACCGGCAGACCGCGCGATTTGGCCTCGCGAATGATGCGGATTGCCCCAAGCGTCGAGACGTGAGCGACGTGGTAGCGCGCCTTCACGTACTCTGCGAGTAGCACGTCGCGCGCGATGATCACGTCTTCGGCGACCCGCGGCCAGCCGCGCAGACCGAGCCGCGCAGAGACTTCGCCCTCGTGCATGTCGGCGCCCTGGGTGAGCTCGTGGTCTTCCGCGTGCTGGATTACGGTAAGGTCGAAGTTCTTCGCGTACTCGAGCGCCCGCCGCATCACGCCGCTCGACGTGACACACACACCGTCGTCGCTGACGCCGACCGCGCCAGCGTCGCGAAGCTCTGCCATTTCGGTGAGCTCCTTACCCTTTTGCCCCATGGTGATGGCGGCAATCGGGTGCAGCGTGGGTCCGCCGCACTCGCGTGCCCGGGTCAACATCAGCTCGGTGACCGCGCGCGTGTCGTTCACGGGCCGCGTGTTGGGCATCACGCACACGTGCGCGTAGCCACCGGCCGCCGCCGCGCTGAGGCCACTTCGGATGTCCTCTTTGTATTCCTGACCCGGCTCACGCAGGTGGGCATGTAGGTCGACGAAGGCCGGCGCGAGCCACAAGCCGCGACCGTCGATGACCCGGGCCCGCTCAGAGCGCGCTGCGTCACCGGCGGCTGCCGGGCCGACGCGCCGAATTTTCCCCGCTTCCACCACTACGTCCACGACGGAGTCCAGGCCCAGCGCAGGATCGAGGGCTCGAACGGATGAGATCACAAGCAAGTCGGGCGGCACGGCGGCGCTTGATAGCATGGGGCGCTCGGCCGGTGCAGGGGGAGCCCGACGAAGGAGGAGAAGTCCGGGCGTGCTGAAATGCCGGGAGTGATGTTACGCTGGGTCCAAGGTCGGCGCTGACGCGGCTTTGCCCCCAGCGCCTGGCAAAAACGATGGCTGACGACACGAAAAGTCAGAACAAGCCGAGCCCACCGCGACCGGCCGGTAGCCGCTCGGTCGCCCCCTCGGCCTCGATACGTCCCTCGAAGCCGCCGTCCGCGCCGACGTCGGAGGGTCCGGTCCTTCCGGACAAGCCGGAGGCCGACAAGCCTTCCGGGGCTGATGCCTCCGCGGAGGTGAAGTCGAGTCCGTCGCATGCGGCACCGACTTCGAGCCCGTCGCACGGACCTCCGATTTCGAGCCCGTCGCACGGACCGGTCGTGAGTAAACCGCCGCCACCGCCGCGGCGCTCCCAGCCGACCACCGAAGGTGGGCCGCCGCTCGCGAAGAGCCTGCGCCCGGCTCCGCCGAGCATGCGCGCCAGCGCGCCGAACGCACCCTCGAAGGCGGGCAGCTTGCGGCCAGCGCCGCGACCGCCGCTGAAAAATCCGGGGGCCACGCCGGTCGAAGAGGTCGAGCTGTTAGCAGAGCCGGATGCGGACGACGCGCCGAGACCAGTGCCGTCGCGCCCGGTCCCCAAGCCGCCGCCGCGGCCACCGTCGCCCGGCGGCGTATCGGCACCTCCTCCGCGCGCACCGCTCGGCGCCCCGCCTTTCTCGGGGTCTGCGACCGCGTCGCCACTTCCGCTGCCGAACCTGCCGCCGCTCGGGCCCGAGCCCCCTTCGAAGCCGCGCGTGCCCATGCAGCCCGCCGCGAGCCCGGTGCAGCTCCCCAAGTCCGCGGTCGACGTGACCAGCGACGCAACGACCTCGTTTCGGTTGCCAGGGCCGACTCCGGTCGTCGCTCCGCCGAGCGCGGTGCCGATCGAGCCGCGGGTTCGCGCGTCGCGCGAGCTGCTTTCGGCGTTGAAGGTCGAGCTCGATCAGCACCCGAAGCCGATGCGCGCCGGGCGTTTGTATTTCGAGACCGGGCGGCTGCACGAGTCCCCGCTCGGGGAGTTCAAGGAAGCGGCCGAAGCATTTCTCAAGGCGCACTCACTGCTCGGCGACCATTTGCCCTCGATTCGTGGCGCGCGGCGCACGCTGCTCGCGCTCGGTCGCGCCCAAGAAACGCTGCCGCTGTTCGACGCCGAGCTGAAGCTCACCGCCGAGCCCGAGCAAAAAGCGCAGGTCCTGTACGACAAGGCGTCCGTGCTCGAAGACCTGCTTGGCCAAAAGAAAGAGGCCCGCGAGGTGCTCGAGATCGCGGCCGAGCTCGGCAAGGGCGACGCCACGCGCGTGAAAAGCATCGAACGCGCCGAGTCTCTGGCGCGCGCCTGGGAGCCGCTCGGTCGCGCGCTCGAGCGCGAATCCAACGCGATCAAGGACGATCCCCGGCATCGCTCCGCGCTGATCGCCGCGCGGGCGCGACTGCTCGAGGCGCACCGCGGCGATCCTGCCACTGCGGTCGAGCTCTACAAGAGCGCGGCTGACGGCGATCCCAAGAACTCGTCCGCGCTGCACGCGCTGAAGCGACTGCATTACGGCCATCAGCGCTGGCGCGATCTGATCACCGTGCTCGAGCGAGAAGCCGAGCTCGCAGCCGATCCCGGGGTGCGTGCCCTGTCGTACTACCGCATGGGCCGGCTCTGGCTCGATCGACTGGGCAACGTCGATGACGCGCTCGGCGCCATGGAGCGCGCCGCGCGCGAGGGCGGCGACGATCCGATGATCCTGGAAGAGCTAGCTCGACTGTACGAGCTCGCCGGGCGTCACGCGGATTTGGCACTCGTGCTCGAACGGCTCGCGGAGAGGAGCTCGTCCGCGGCCGATCAGCTCGCCTGCTTCCTGCGCATCGGTGAGCTGTACGAAACCCGGCTGTCCGACGACTCGAAGGCCATCGTCTGGTACGAGCGCGCTCGCGCGGTCGACCGCTGTTACATCCCGGTGCTGCAGGCGCTCGCCGAGCTCTACACGCAGAAGTCGGAGTTCGAAAAGCTCGTCGAAGTGCACGCGGGGGAAGCCGAAGGCTCGACCGACCCCGCGCGGCGCGCTGCGGCGTTCGCCCGCGTCGCCGAGTTGTACGAGACGAACCTCGGCCGCCCGGAGCAGGCCATGCAGTACCACTCCCGCGCGCTCGGCGTGCAGCCGGGGTACGCATCCTCGTTCAAGGCGCTGGTGCGTCTGCTGACCCAGGCGCAAAAGTACCCCGAGCTCGTCGAGCTCTACGAACGCGCGGTGGACCAGGCCACCGATCCGGAAGGCAAGGTGCTCTATCTGTACAAGATCGGGCGCCTGTACGAGGACGCCTTGTCCTCACCGGCGCAGGCGCTGGTGGCCTACCGGCGTATCTTGGAAATTGCGCCCCACGAAGTGGGCGCCATTCACTCACTGCAGCGCGCGGCGGAGCGGGCCAACCTGTTCAAGGATTTGATCGCGGCGCTGGAGCTCGAAGCCGAACGCGTGCCGGACAAGCGACGAAAGCTAGAGCTCTATCATCGCGCTGGCGAGGTCGCCGAAACCGATCTCAAGGACGACGCGCTCGCGGTCAGCCTGTTCAAGCGCCTGGTCGAGATCGACAAATCGTTTGCGCCGGCCTACGCCTCACTCGGGCGCCTCTACTACAAGGCGGGTCGCTGGGAGGAGCTCGTCGACACCTACAAGAACGAGCTGCGGCTGCTGTCGAAGGGGCCAACCTTGTCCGCGCTCCAGTTCAAGATGGGGCAAATCTACGAAGACCGGCTGGGCCACGAGGAGGACGCGCTGAGCTCGTACCGGCGCGCGGTCGAAGCCGATCCCAATCACCGCGCAGCGGTGCGCGCGCTCGAACGCAAGCTCGAGCAAAAGGGCATCTGGGACGAACTCGTCAAGGTCCTCGAGGCCGAGCTCGCCGTGGCGGAAGAGCCGAAGCTCAAGGCTCGCACCCTGCTGCGCATCGGCGAGGTGTGCGAAAATCGTTTGCGCGCGCCGGAAAAGGCGCTCGTTTCGTACGAGCAGGCGCTCTCGTTCGACGCCGAGCTCGCCCCCGCGCGCGACGGTCGAATTCGCTTGCTCACCGAGGCGCGCGACTACCGTCGCTTGGTCGACGAGCTCGAGCGCGAGGCGGGTGCGCAGCGTGACGCCAGGCTCGCGACCTGGGCGCTGCTGCGCGCCGGCGAGGTCTACCGCGACGACCTCGGCGATCCGGGCAAGGCCGTGCGCGCCTTCGAAGCCGTGCTCGAGCGCGATCCGTCTCACGTCGAAGCTTTGCTAGCGCTCGAGCCGATTTACGCCGAGCGCGGCGCCTGGGATGCGCTCGCCAACGTGTACGCGGCGGAGGCCCGCGTGCTTTCCGACAAGAACGCGCGCGTGGCGGCGCTGCGCGAGCTCGGACGCCTGCAACAAAGCGGCAAAGTCGCGACCCCCGATCACGGTCGTCAGGCATTCGGTGCGATCTTGCAGCTCATTCCGGGTGACACCGGTGCGCTGTTCGCGCTCGAGCGCATCGCGCTCGAAGGCGGTGACGGCGAGTTGCTCGCCCACGTCGATTCCAACCTCGCCGCCGCGCTTTCCGATCCAATCAGCGTCGCGACCCACGAAACCCGGCTCGGTGAGCTGCTCGAAGCAGCCGGAGATCCGCAGGCCCTGGACGTCTTTCGCGCGGCGCTCGCCCGCGACGCCGAGGGCATCGGCGCTGCGCGCGGACTCAGCCGCATCGCGGAGCGCAGCGGTGATCCCGCGCTGCTCGGCGAAGCGGCCGAGCGTGAAGCGCGCGTGCTCCTCGACGTGGGCCGCGCCGCCTCCGGCTTGGTCCAGGCCGGCGAGCGCCTCTGGAGCAGCGGCGATTTCGAGCGCGCCACGCAGGCCTTCGCCCGAGCGCTCGAGATCGATCCCGATCACGAAATCGCGACCGCGCGGATTTCGGAGCTCCTGCTGTCTCGAAATGAGGTCGATCGCTTGCTCGCGCTTCTGACCCGCGCGGCCGGCGCAGCCAAGAAAGTCGAGCGCGCCGCGGCCCTGTGGACCAACGTCGCCGATCTGCACGCCAGCCGAAAGGGCGACCTCGCCGCGGCGCTGGCCGTGTTGCAGCGCGCGCAGAGCCTGCACCCGAAACACGTGCCGATTCTGGTGAAGCTCGCGGATCTGTACGCCAGCGACGGTCAGTGGGCGGAAGCGGTCGAGCGATTGAAGCAGGCGCTCGCGGGCAAGCCCGACGCGCAAACCGCGATCGAAGCCAACTTCCGACTGGGCTCGATCATCGACGAGCACCTGGGCGACCCCGCCCGCGCGCTCACCCACCTCGACGCCGTGCTGAGCAGCGAACCGAACCACCGCGGCGCGCTCGAGCGGCTATCGATGATTCAGCTGCGTCGCGGCCAGCTCGACCAGGCCGCCGAAACCGCACAGCGCCTGGTGCGCATGAGCCCCGAGATCAAGGCGCGCGTCGGCGCGCTCACGTTGCTCGGTCGCGTCGAGCGCCAGCGCGGTCAATTCGACGCTTCGGCTCACGCTTACGAGCAGGCCGTCGCGGTCATGGGCGTCGAAGGGACGGCCGCGAAAGAATTCCGCGAGCTGGTGTCCACGCCGCGCCCGGGCGACGGCCCGACCTTCAGTCGTTACCTCGGCGCGCTCGTTCGCTATGCCGAGAGCACCAATGCTCCCCCGGCAGCCGCCTTCGTCGAGCTCGCGCGCACCCTGACCGAACACATGAATCAGCCCGAGCAGGCTCTGTCCTGGCTCGAGCGCGGGCTTGCGGTGCACTCGGGCGACATCGAGCTACGGGCTGGCTTCGCCGAGCGTTTGCTGCGCGCCGGCCAATTCCAACGCGCGGTCGCCGAGTTCGAGCGCGTGGTCACCCAGGATCCCACCCGCGAAGCCGCCTGGCGCCAGCTGGCCGAGGGGCTCTCGCGCCTGCAACGCTCCAGTGACCCGAGCGTGGGCATCGCGCCGCTGATGGCCCTCGGCTTCGCCAACGATTTGGAGCGCGCGACCTGGAGCACGCGCGTCGCCCGCACCGCGGGCGCCATGCCCGACTCCTTCGGCCAAGGCGAGCTCGCCTCTCTTTCGCCCCGCACCGGCGACGACCCGGCCGCCCGCTTGCTCGCCGCCCTCGGCGACATTCCGAGCAAAATGTTTCCCGCCGAGCTCGAGCGCTGGGGTGTGAGCTCGCGCGACCGACTCGGCGCGAAGTCCGGCCATCCGACGCGCGCGCTCGCCGACCGTTTGGCAGCGATCCTCGGACTCGGGGACTACGACTTGTACCTGCACCGCTCGCACTCCGGTCTGGTCGAGCTCGAGCTCACCGACCCGGTGAGCGTGCTGGTGCCTGCTTCGATCACCAGCTTGAACGAGGCCGAACAGGCGTTTCTCTTGGGCCGCGCGCTCGCCACCGCGGCGCGCGGGCTCGCCCCCGTGGATCGCTTGCCACCGCCCATGCTCGAGATCCTGCTTGCGGCGGGCGCGCGCTTGGTCGAGCCCAACTTTGCGGCAGGCGCGCTCGACGAGGAATACCTCTCGGTGCAAGCACGCAAACTCTCGCGCGCGTTGCCTTGGCTCGGACGCGGGCCCATCGAAGACGCGGCTCGAGCCTACGCTCAGGCGCCGCTCCGCGATCTCGCCGACTGGACCTTGGCGGTGAAAATCGCAGCCGCCCGCGCGGCCGCGATCCTCGCCGACGACCTTCCGAGCAGCGTCACGCTCGTGCGCAAGCTCGAAGGCGATCTCTCGGGCGCCGAAGGCAACGCACTCGCACAGGGCGCTCGCATCGCGCACGACCTCGTGCGTTTCTGGGTGAGCGAAAGCGCCTTCGTGCTCCGTCGCCGCCTGGGCCTCGCGTAATCAGGCACCCTCAAGGGTTGCCCTCGCGGAAAAGTGCGCGCTCCGCGGCGCGACCGGCGCTAGGCCACCCAAAGCGTCGCACCTCCGCGCGGCAGCCGCGCCTGGCCACCCCTGTAACGCCTTCAAGAGGTTAGCCCGCGCTCGCCCGCGCTCCGCTCGAAGTCCTGGGCCAAACCCTCGAGACCGAGCTCGGCCAATCAGTCAGATTGCGGGCAGGGGTCCCTCCCGCTCAACGGTTGAGCGGCCGCTAAAACCTGATCGGGTGTCAATTCACCCAGACACGCCGCGGAGCGCGTGCTCGCGCAGTTTTGGCCGAGGCCCCGAACCGGGGGTGGGCCCGCCGAATTACGCGCGTCGACCCCGAAGGGGGCGCTTCGGCGGGCGCGGGGACGGAGTCCCCGAAAAACCGGTGCTGACGGAGGGACTTGAACCCCCACGAGAGTGACCTCGCGTGGACCTGAACCACGTGCGTCTGCCAATTCCGCCACGTCAGCTTTTGGCAACTCTAACTTCGTAGACTTTGGGAGCCGGGGCTCCCAACTGCGGGTCGGGGTCTACCGCAGCGAGTGGGCTCTCGGCAAGCCCCTCAGCGCGACTTTTCCATTCCGGCCGGCAAGGGGGGCGGCATGGGGCTCGCTCCGCGCGGGAGCGGCGGGGGTACCGTCCGCTTTGGCGGCGGGGGAGGGGGCGGGACAACGGCGCCGACCGCGCTGGCGGCGGACGGCGGAGCGGAGGCCTTTTGCCCAGCTCGCTCGCGGTGGTCGCGCTCCTCGATCAAGAACACGTTGATCAGCGAATCGACGTCCGCCTTGGCGATCTCCGGGTCGTTGACGTCAATCGTGGGCTCGAGCAGCTCGATCAGCGCGAGCAATGCGGTCGCCATGTGCTGCTCGTTCGGGAACGAGTCGCGGATCGCTTCTTCGCGATCCTCGTCGTTCGTGGCCACGAACAACTCGGCGTACATCGAATCGATCTCGAACAAAATCTGCGTCGATAGGTCGCTGTGACGTGGCGGCAAGCGGCCGACGTTGGTCAGCCGATCGAGCACGCGACGCCGCGCCGTATCCTCCTCTATCTCGACTGCCTCGACGCCCTCGCTGCTCGGCGCGCTCGCCGCCACTGGCTCAGGCTTCGCTTTGCCGTTGGCGACCGGCGGTCGCGTGGCGGTCGCGGGCTTCGGCGGCGGCGACTTGGCGCTCTTCGAGTCGGGCGCCTGATCTGCTTTGGCGGGGGCGACCGAGGGCGCAGTGCCCTTTGGCACGAAGCCGGCCGGCTCCGCCACCTTGCTCAGGAGCACTCGGTTCCAAATCAAATCCAGCGGGAGATTGCTGAGCAACGAGCGCAGCGGGACCACGTCGAGCAGGCGCTCCTCGGTGAGCGCTTCTTTGTCTCGGCCCAGGTGCAAGGCGGTTTCCACGACCTTGCGCAGGTCATCGGCGTCCAGCGAGCGCGCGATGGTTTCGATCGTAATGCCGTCGGTAAGATCGGTGAGCGTGATCAAGCCCTCGCCGAGCGCCGCTTCCAGCAGGAACGCCATGCGCTCGACCGCGCGGTCTTGCTCGCTCCCGCTCTTCGTCGAGGCAAAGAACTTCGGGTCGACCGCGAAGGAGAATAGACGTGCGCGATCCAAGTAGCGCACGCGATCGTCGGGCGACACCAGCGCAACGATGTCTTGCGCGCTGGTCACACCCTCTTCGAGCGCGATACGCAGATCTTCCGCGGCAGACTCGGCGGTCTTCTTGCGCGCGATACGTTCGTGAAACCCGACGGCCTTGGTCAGGATGGTTCCACGCAGATCGGGCGCCGCGTCGAGTCCCTTCATCAAGTCGACAGGCGGGAACTGTCGGAGGAAGTCGTCCGCTGTGCGCCAGTCATTGTCGAGCGCGTGCGAGACCGCTTCGGACAGAAAGCGCTCTGGACCTGAGCCCAGGCTCGACTTGGACGTGAACTCCCCGATGCTCTGCTTGGCCATTTGACGTTCGGCCATCCTATGTCGCGCGGCGAGCGCGCAACAACGGGGCAACGACACGCCCGAGGATTATTTTCGGTGTATCGGAGTCGGAAAATTCTGGCTCAGCGAGAGCCCGCCAAAAACCCGGGTTTCGCGCGCGTCAGTGCGCAGTAACGCCACTACTTCGCTTTGCGTTGCGGGCGGCGCGCTCTACCGGCAAATTGGGCGGCCGCTTCGGCTGCGGCATCGTCGAAGCGAGCCAGCATCTTCACCACTTCCCGCCCGCGCACGGCGGTTCCAACGAACCAGTCGTTTCCGAGTTGGGTGGGCAGGGCCTTGCGGACCTTTTGGGCGTCGCGGGCGCTGAGCAGCCCCAGGACGTTCACGATAAGGATGCCGTTGGACGTAACTCCAACCGGGGCTTGTTCGGCGCGGCGTTTGGCCATTGTTGTCGGCGTCGTCTGTTGCGAGCCGCGTGCCAGCAAGAAATCCCGCATTTCCATGCAGATGGCGCCGGCGTCCCGTCTCGCTTCGGAACAACGGGCCCGTCACCGGGCGACCGCGGGTCCCAGCCTGGTACGGCAGGCCCAGGCGGAGCAGAATCGCTAGGTGAGCCAGGACGAGCCGGGTCGACCCCCCCACCCCGGGGCGGTCGCGCTAGCGAACATCCAGATCGACGTGACCACCCGCCTGGGGGTGCCCCGCTTGGCCATGACCACTGGGTTGCCCACGTTGGACCGACATCTCGGGGGAGGTCTCAGGCCGGGTAACGTGCTTGCTCTGGTGTCGGCACCTGGCTCGGGCCGCACGACGCTGGCGCTGCTGATGGCGTACATGGCCGCACGCTCGCGGGCGGCCGCGTTGTTCAGCGGGGTCACGTTGGACGACACCGAGATCGTCGCGCGGCTCGCGGCGCGCGCCCTTCATCGCGAGCGCCCCGACGCGCAAGTCTCTTACGGCGCCATCTGGTCAGGCCAATCTCAGCAGGAGCCCGAGAGCCTGCCGCTGGTGATGACCGCGGTCGACACCGTGATGCGCAAAGTCGGCACGCAGCTCTATCTCTATCGAGCAGCGAGCCTGGAGCCCACCGGAGGGCTGGCGGAGCGCGCCGCGCAACTCTGGTCCCGCTTCGAGCGAGTCTTGCTCGTGGTCGACGATATCGAAGGCTTCTACGCGAGCGCCGATGGCAGCGCGAGCAAACAGGCGGCGGTCAACGCGACCCTGGAAGGCCGCATCGCCCAGGTGGCGTTCGACTTGAAAGCGATCGCCGAGCAAGGCTGTGCGGTGGTCGTGACCGCACTCGCGCGTCACGCCGAGCTGCTCGCTCCCGCGGTCGACGCGCTAGTCCAGATCACGGAGCCGGCCTCGGCGCGCGGAGTGATCCCAGAAGCGCTAATCGCCCTCGGCGCCCGTAACGTCGAGCTCAACATCTTGAAGAGCCGCTATGGGTCCACCGGCGCAGTTGGCTTGCGACTCGTGCCCGGGGTGGGTTTGGCCGAGGAACGCGCCCGTCCGGAGTAACGTTCGCGCGAGTTCCGGCGAGATTCGACGCGCGCTGCGTGTGCTGGGCGGATTTTCCGCCGCTCCCGCTGGAATCCAGCACGAATCAGGCTTAGCTATGTGTGCGATCGCGCTCCCACGCCGGAATTCATGCCCTCACCTGATTGCAATCTGTCGGCGTTCGTCGTAGAAGCGCCCACACCATGACAGCAAAGTCCTAGCTAGCGCTGCTCGGGCATTCAGTCCGGCCAGGCGGGCAGGCAAGCGTTCCTTATTAAATTCCACAACTTAACTTAACTCAGGGGCCAGGCCGTCAGGTGCGGCACAATGTGTGCTTCCGGCGCCGCGGGCCTTCGGGTCTATGCATAACCTAGGTTATTTCGGAGGATCAGAAACATGAATAAGCTAACTAGCCTGCTCGCGGCGGTTGCCCTTAGTGCAAGCGTCGTGGCTGTCGGCTGCGGGGACGACGACGACTCCGACGGCAGCACCGGCGGCACTTCGTCCACCGGCGGCAAGACCAGCACGGGTGGCTCGGGTACGACCGGCGGCACGTCCACCACCGGCGGCAGCACGACTGGCGGCAGGACTGGCGGCACTTCGTCCACAGGCGGCAGGGCCACCGCGGGCGAGGGTCCGGGCGGTGCTGGCGCTGGCGGCGAGGTCGGCGGCGGCGGCACTGGCGCAACCGGCGGCGAGACCGTCGGCGGCGGCGGCACTGGCGCGACTGGCGGCGAGACCGTCGGCGGCGGCGGCACTGGCGCGACCGGCGGCGAGACCGTCGGTGGCGGCGGCGCGGGCGGCTGAGCACCGCACTGGCGCGCAGGCTGAGCGTTCGCGGCCCGGGACCGCGTTTGCTCTCCCCCAGTGCCAGACCTAACGACGGCGTAGTGGTCATTCCACTGCGCCGTCTTTTTTATTTGCTGCCTTTTGGCTAGGCGCGAGCGGTGACAAGCTGTCGAGCCATGGTGCGTTGCTGGTTGCTCGCTCTGGCGCTTTCGCTACCCGGCTGTGCTCACCACGCTCGTCCGGTCGAGTTTCAGGGGCTGTCCTCCGCGCGCGTGGTCTCGGCGGACGCCGTGATCGAGGTGAGCGCCACGCCGCGTGGTGCCGAGCGGTTGGGGCGCTTGTTCGTGCGCTGCCGTCCGGTCGTGCCTGATGAGTCATTCAGCGAGCTGTCTCTGCTCGATGTGGATTGCAGCGAGCAACGCCTGCGACGGCTGCTGCGCGAGGCCGCTTCCGAGCACGGCGGAGACGTGCTTTCCGAGCTTTCTTGCGAGCAGCGCGCGTCGATCTCTTGTCGTGCGACCCTTGCCCGTCGCGAGCAGGGGTCAGCGCCGAGCGTAAAAGGCCGGCCAATCGAAGACGTACGGGGCGAGCTCGGCGCCGAGGTCCTAGTGAGCTTCGAGTCGAGCGGGCTTCCCGGGCGACGCTCGCCGCGTGCACCGCACAACGTTCGCGAGGTTTCCACGCTCGGCCCCGCCCAGCTTCCGCTCGGAAATCTCGAAACCCGCTGCGAAGCGTGTAGCGAGCTTTCGGCGCGGGAAGCGCTGCGCATTGCTGCAGGTCAACTCGGGGCGGCCGACGTGGTCGCGGTGCGCTGCGTGAGCCAGGGGACCGCTCAGAGATGCCTGGGTGTTGCCACCGTTTGGGAAAGCCCGTAGCCCGTCGCGCCTGGCCGCGCTAAGCGCGCTCCCAGTCGAACTGCACGGGGACTTCGATGGCATCGAGCAAGCTGAGCCGGACCGGGCAGGTGTGCGCGGTGTGCTCGAGTTCCGCTCGCGCTTCCGGTCCGAGCGCGTTGCCGAGCGCTTTCGGGAGGCTGAGCTCGGTCTCCAGGCGCGCGATTCGGCGCGGCGGCGCGCTGGTCATGACTTTGCGCACGTGAACACGCAGCCCGTCGATGACGTAGCCTTTCTTCCGCGCCACGATGCCCATGGTGGTCGCCATACAGGTGCCGAGGCCGGTAGCGACCAGATCGGTGGGTGAGAATGACTGGCCCCGGCCATGATTGTCGACCGGAGCGTCCGTTTCCAGCCGCGACCCGGAGGGCCGATGAACAGCGCCCGAGTGCAGCTCGCCTTCGTAGGTGATATCGATGTCGACCACGTGAACCTCGGTGAGACCGGCATTCTGAAACTTCCGCGCGGCAAAAGCGAGCGCAAGTGTTGACGCTCACCTTCGCTGCCGGAACCCTGGAGCTCCGCGAGGTGCCCGAGGACATCGAGCTCCCTCCGGCCTGCCGCTGGGACGCGCGAACACGCAGCTACCGCGCGCCCGCGCTTTCCTACGCGGAGGTGGTGCGCTGCCTGCACCGGCTCGAGCTCGAGTACGACGACCGAGCGCGCAGCTACGCAGAGCTCTCCTGTCGGCTGACGTTGCATCGTGAGCCACGTCCGTTTCAGAGCGAAGCGTTGAGCGCGTTTCGCAAGGCGCAGGGCAGGGGGCTCGTCGTGCTGCCGACCGGCGCGGGAAAGAGCCACGTCGCAGTGCTCGCGATCGAAGACCGTCGCCGCAGCGCCCTGGTGGTCGCGCCGACCCTCGACTTGGTGCGCCAATGGTACGACCTGCTGCGCACGAGTTTCGGTACCGAAGTCGGCATCATCGGCGGTGGTAGCCATGAGCTCAAGGAGCTCACGGTGACCACCTACGACTCGGCCTATCTGCACATGCAGCACATCGGGCACCGCTTCGGCCTCGTGGTGTTCGACGAGTGCCATCATTTGCCGGGTGACACCTATCAGCTGGGCGCCGAGTTCTGCCTTGCGCCGTTTCGACTGGGGCTCACCGCGACGCCCGAGCGCCCGGACGGTCGCGACGCCGAGCTCGAGCGTCTGGTGGGCCCGATCGTCTATCGCAAGGACATCGTCGAACTATCCGGGGAATATCTGGCGGACTACGAGACGGTGCGCATCGACGTCGAGCTCACCAAAGAGGAGCGGGAAGAGTACGCAGCCGAGCGCAAGATCTACATCGACTTCCTGCGCGCGCAGGGCATTCGCATGGGTGGGCCGAGCGGCTGGGGCGACTTCATCAAACGCGCCGCGCGCTCGATCGCCGGAAGGCGCGCGTTCGAAGCCTATTTGCGCCAACGTGAGCTCGCCTTCGCGGCCTCCGGTAAGCTGCGCACCGTGGCCGCGTTACTCGACCAGCATCGAGCCGAGCGCACCTTGATTTTCACGCAAGACAACGCGACCGCTTACCAGGTCTCGCAACGGTTCCTGCTGCCCGCCATCACCCACCAAACCAAGGTCAAGGAGCGCAGCCAGATTCTGGAACGCTTTGCGAGCGGCGAGTACTCGGCGGTGGCAACGTCCAAGGTCTTGAACGAGGGTGTGGACGTGCCCGAGGCCAGCGTGGCCATCGTCATCAGTGGTAGCGGTTCGGTGCGTGAGCACGTGCAGCGGCTCGGGCGTATTCTGCGGCGCCGCGGGGACAAGCGCGCCATCCTGTACGAGCTCGTTTCCGCCGGCACCGGCGAAACTTCGACCAGTGAGCGGCGCCGCGAACACGACGCCTATCGGTCCTCGAGCCGATGCTGAGCCCCGACCACGTTCGTGTCCGGCGCGACGGCGATCGGCTGTTGCTGCAGGAGCTGTCGGCGAAGACCCGTGCCCGGGCGCTCGAGCTCGGCGAGCAGCTGTTGGCGGCGACCCAAGCGCACCACGGTAAGACACGCAGTGAGCTCGCCCAGGCCTTCTCGCTGATCGAGCTCAAGCCGAGCGAGCGGCGCTTGGTCGAAGGGCTCAAAAAGCTGGTGGAGGACGCCACCGAGTTCGAACAAATTGCCGTGGCCGAGCCGGCCGCGCTCCGGAGCGAGGTCTTCATGCGCGCCGCCGCTGCGCGGCGCGCAGCGACGCTCGAGGCGCCGTTCGACCGCAGCGCAGTGCTCGCGGAGAGCGCGGCGGCGCTAGGTCTCGAATTGGATGCGCTCGAGCCGGCTCTGTACGCCGATCTCCGCGGTGCGCACCGGCTGATCGCACCGCCGCTATTGGACGCAGCCTCGCTGGTTGCCGAGTACGAGAGCGCGCAGGTGAAGGCGCTGTTGCTGCGCGCGGTCAGCGTGGTCGCCGACGTGCGCTGCGCGAATCCGGACGGGTATCGGGCGCTGTTTCAGAAGCTGAAATTCCGGCAGCTTTTGTTCCAGCTCGAGCCGCTTTCGGATGGTGGATATCGAGTCACCATCGACGGGCCGTTCAGTTTGTTCGAGGCCGTGACCAAATACGGGCTCGAGCTCGCGCTGACGCTGCCGGCGCTCGAGGCCTGCGACGTGCTCGAGCTGACCGCCAAGGTCTTGTGGGGCAAGAACCGCAGCCCGCTGCGCTTCGAATACCGGCACGTCACCACGCGCGGCCCGCGTGGCCAGGACGGCGAGCTGCGCGACGACGTGCGCGTGTTGCTCGAGGAATTTGCCGAGCTCGGCTCGAGCTGGCGCTGTGAGCCCGCGCAGGAAATCTTGGATCTTCCGGGCGTCGGGCTGTGCGTCCCCGATTTGGCCTTTCGCCGCAAGGCAGGGGAGGCACCGGTGTACTTGGAGCTGCTCGGCTACTGGAGTCGCGACGCGGTCTTCCGCCGGCTGGAGCTCGTGCAGAACGGCCTTTCGCAAAAGGTCATTTTCGCTGCCAGCTCCAAACTGCGCGTCAGCGAGGCGGTGTTCGATGGCGAGCACGCAGCTCTGTACGTCTTCCGCGGCCGGCCCAGCGCACGGGCGGTCGAGCGCCGGCTCGGCGAGCTCTGCCGGGAGTAGTCGCCTGCGCTCTGTATTCGCCCCGGGATCGTGCTAGCGAGGCCGTGTGGACACTTCCGCCCGGCACTTCTTGGTCGAGCTCTTTGGCTGCGATCCCGAGCCGTTGAACGACGAAAAAACGCTGCGGGCCCTGCTGCGAGGGGCCGCCGAAGCCGCCGGCGCGCGGGTCGTGAACGAGGTGTTCCATCCGTTCGCGCCGCACGGCGTAACCGGTGTGGTGGTGATCGAGGAGTCCCATCTCTCCATCCACACCTGGCCGGAGCGCGGTTACGCCGCGGTCGATTTCTACACCTGTGGGGACGTGCGGCCGGCGCGGGCGATCGAGCTCCTGTCGAGTGAGCTTCGCGCGCAGCGCGTGGAACTGCTCGAGGTCGCGCGTGGCGGCGCGCCGGAGCGCACGCTTTCGAGCGCTGCTCGCAGCAGATTCCTGTGAGTCATTCGTAAGCAAGACTCTTTCCAATCGAATCGTCCCGATTGCGAGTCTGAGATTGTCGCGTCGGCTCGGCGCACGTTGAGACGCGATGAGAACGGGCTATGCTCGTCGGGCCGTGACTCAGAAATCCATCCCCCTCTACGACCAAGATTTCTTGCTGGAAAGCCCCGTGGCGCAGGAGCTCTATCACGAGCACGCCAAAAACCAGCCGATCATCGACTATCACTGTCACCTGCCGCCCGAGCAAGTCGCGACGAACCATCGCTTTCGCTCGCTCACGGAGATTTGGCTGGACGGCGACCACTACAAGTGGCGCGCTCTGCGCACGAACGGCGTGCCGGAGCAGCTCATCACTGGCGGCGCGGACGACTACCAGCGCTTCGAAGCCTGGGCTGCGACGGTGCCGAAGACGCTGCGCAACCCGCTCTACCACTGGACCCACCTCGAGCTGAAGGATCCGTTCGGTATTCGCGATCGTCTGCTCGACCCCAGCACTGCACGAGGCATCTACGATCACGCGAACAAGCTGCTCGCGACCGATGATTTCACGACCCAGGGCTTGATGCGGCACTTCCGCGTCGCGGTGGTGTGCACGACCGACGACCCCGCGGATGATCTCGCGCACCATCAAGCTTACCGCGCGAGCCCGGGCAGTGATTTCGTGCGCATGGTTCCGACCTACCGCCCCGACAAGTCGCTCGCGATCGAAGATCCGACCCAGTTCGCCGCTTACGTGAAGCGGCTCGAAGCCGCGAGCGGGCTCGGCATTCAGCGCTACGAGCAGCTGATCGAAGCCTTGGAGAAGCGTCATACGTTTTTCCACGAGCTCGGTTGCCGGCTCTCCGATCACGGCCTCGAGACCATGTACGCCGAGGACTACACGGCCAGCGAAGTGGCCCGCACCTTCGAGCGTGTGCTCGCCGGCGAGGTCGTGAGCCCCGCAGAGGCCGCGCGCTACAAGTCCGCCGTGCTTTACGACCTGGCCCGCTTCGATCACGCGCGTGGCTGGACGCAGCAATTCCACCTCGGGGCGATTCGAAACCTCAATTCGCGCATGCAGCGCAAGCTCGGTCCGGACACCGGGTTCGACTCCATCGGCGATTTCGAAGTGGCGCGCCCGCTCGCGCGCTTTCTGGATCGGCTCGACGGTAGCGACCAGCTCGCCAAGACCATTCTCTACAATCTGAACCCGCGCGACAACGAGGTGATGGGCGCGCTAATCGGCTGCTTTCAGGGCAGCGGCATTCCGGGCAAGATTCAATACGGCAGCGCGTGGTGGTTCTTGGATCAGCTCGATGGGATGGAGCGCCAGATGGAAGCGCTCTCGAATTTGGGCTTGCTCTCGCGCTTCGTGGGCATGCTCACCGACTCGCGGAGCTTCCTCTCTTATTCGCGGCACGAGTACTTTCGCCGCTTGCTCTGCAACTTGCTCGGCAGGGATGTCGTGCGCGGTCGACGGCCCGACGATCGCAAGCTGCTTGGAGAGCTCGTGCGCGACGTCTCGTACCGCAACGCTGCCAGCTACTTCGGTCTCGAGTTGCCGCCGCGTGGGCCGAGCGCCTAGGACCGCGCCTCGAACGCGTTCGGCACGTAGTCGAACCAGTCGAAATCGGCAGGGCCGGAGCGGACTCCGGCTCTGCCGCTGCACGCGTACAGCCCGAAATAGACGCCGGTAAAGCCGCTGGCCTGCTCGGACGAGAGCGGCGCGGTCGGGCGTTTGCCGAGCGAGTGCGTGGCGCCGTCGCTGCCCGCGCACAGGAACTCGTACTGCTCCTCTTCAGCGTCGATCGTGAGCGTTACCGGCCCGGCGGGCACCGGAACGACGCGGATCACTTCGCGCTGGCCGCGGACGCACGTCCGAAGCTCGACCCGACGATTCGACCCGCTGCCGAGCAGCACCAGATCGTAGTGGTTCCCTTCGCTCGCGCGCACGACCAGCCCTGCAAGTTCGGAGTCTTCGAGCGGGTCGAACGCGAGCAGCGTGGAGGCCCGGCAGCACAGGTGCTCCTGCCGCCGACCGACGAGTGCGGGCTGCCCAATGTCGTCGAGCGACGTCGCCGAGCCCGAAAGCCGTAGCCAACCTGGGCGCGCCGAAAGGGACCAGCTGGCCGGGTCCGGATTGCGCACGAAGTTCCAGTCCATCCCGAGCGCGGGCGCCGTGAAATCATCGCGGGAGGGCTTTGCGGGTGGCGCTTCTTGCGGCGGAAGCGACTCGGCAGAGAGCTCGAGCTCCACGGTACCAGTGCCGTTGATCACCGGCCAACCAGCTTCGTCCCAAACCACGGGCGCCAAGAACGTTTCGCGTCCGAGATGGTGATGCTCACCGTCGGGCGGTCGAATCCCGAGGAACACCAGCCACCAGGCTCCGTCTTCGGCTTCCACCAGATCCGCGTGGCCAGTGGCTTGAATCGGGTGTTCCTTGCGCTCGCGATGGCTGAGGATCGGATTGTGCGGACAGCCTTCGAATGGCCCCCACGGCGAGCTCGAGCGCGCGATGGTTTCCATGTGCTCGTAGCCCGTGCCGCCTTCGGCGATCATCAGGTAATAACGGCCCGCGATTTTGTAGAGGTGTGGCCCTTCGGGCCAGGTGCCGCCGGTGCCCGACCAAATCATGCGAGGTTCGCCGACGACCGCTCCGCGCTCGATGTCGAGCTCTTGTTGGTAGATTCCGCCGCGTTCGCCGCCGCCTTGGCGGGTGAGATAGACGCGACCGTCGTCATCGAAAAATAGCGAGGGATCGATGCCTGGCACGCCGCTGAGCGAAACCGGCTCGGACCAAGGCCCAGCGGGGTCGTGCGCAGTCACGTAGAAATTTCCGGTGCCCCGCACGTTGGTGGTCACCATGTAGAAGGTGCCGTCGTGGTAGCGGAGCGTGGGCGCGTAAATGCCGTCCGAGCTCTTGAGCCCCACGAGCGGGAGCTGCGAGTCGCGGCTGAGGCAATGCCCGATTTGACGCCAGTGCGTCAGATCGCGACTCTGAAAAATCGGAACGCCCGGAAAGTACTCGAACGAACTTACGACCAAATAGTAGTCGTGACCCACCCGACAGATACTCGGGTCCGGGTGAAAGCCGGGCAGAATTGGGTTTCGATAGCGGGCCATACGCGGGCTTCGGTGTAACACAGCGCGGCCCGCGAGGGCTGACTCGTCAGCTCGTGGGCTCGCCGCTCGCTTGGTGGCAAGTGCAATTCATACAGCCGTGTTGGGCGCAGGTTCCGCAGGATGCCACGACCCGACGCCGCAGCGCTGCACGCGCGCGGTGTAGCCGGACAGCCGCGTTGTTGGCCTGGATGCCGCGCTCTGCGGCGTAGCTCTGCACGCTCTGCCCTTCGACTTCCACCCGTTGTAGCGCCTCGGCATACTCGGCCTTCAACGTGGTCGACAACCGCTGGACGCAGGCGCACACCGCGTCTTTTACCTCCACCGAAGGCTCGACCTGTTGCTCGAGCTCGTCCGCGAACGCGGACAGCGCGCGACCTGCTGAACCGCGCCGGCGGTAGTGGTCGACCACGGCGTTGCGCAGCACGCGATAGAACCAGGCGACCGCCGATTCGCCCTCCCGAAGCGCGCCCAGGCGCTCGACGCCCTTCACGAACGCCTCGTGCAAGATGTCTTCGGCTTCCGCCCGGCTTTCGAGTCGACGCTCGAGAAAAGATAGAAATTCTCGATGGTTACCAGCTAGCTGGGCCACCACGTCGGGTGGGAGCTCGGCAGCGGTCGGTTCCAAGTCGGAGGCGTCAGGGTCTTCCATCGCTTTCCGAGTGTAATGCCGAACCGGGCGTCGCGTCAGCAGGGGTGAGAGAGCACTGACGGTGCTCGAGAAGGAGATGGAAGCCAATGTCCAAGAAGTCCACGCCCGCTTGCGCCTGTAACAAATGTACCGGGGATTGCGCGTGCAAGGCGAACGCCGAGCGCGGCTGCCGCTGCGCCCCCGTTTGCGGCTGCGCCGCGCCGTGCCAGTGCGACGGCTGCGCTTGTTGCAGCCGAGAAAAGTAGTCGCGAAAGGCCAAGAACGGCGCGCCTCACCGCAGGCGCGCCGCATTCGCTCGCCCTTCAGTTCGCGGCGATGTCCGCGCGCAGCGCCGCCACCCGACCTCGAATCGTCGTGACGACCGACTGAAACGCGCTGTCGAATTGCTGCACGGTGAGCGGCCCGTTGAAGGTTGCTTTGCGGGTGTCTGCCGCTACCTGATCCTTGATCTGCATGTAGTAGCGGTTGGCAGCTGCTTCCAGGTTTAGCCCTTCGTAAACCGTCACCACTTGCTGCAGCGCGGCCTTGTAGCTCGACTTGCAACTCGGGCTGGCCATGCAGCGTTGGAAGATAAGGCCCGCTGTCACCGGGGCCCCCGCCTTCGCGCGGTCGGTGGCCAGCTTGAAGGCTTCGATGTACGACTTTACGTTGCCGTCGAACGGCTTCATCGAAAGATCGAGTCCCCAAGGGATGAAGTGAAACTTCCCTGTGGCGGGGTCGTCGTACAGCCGGAAGTTGTGCACGTAGAACACGGTGTACGCATACGTGTCCCATTGATTCACGGCGGCTTCGACCGCGGTGAACTTCAGGAAATTAGCGGTGTCCATGTTCTTGCCGAGATCCGCGAGCAGCGTGTCGGGGTTGGTCGCGGCTTGAATGGTGTTGATCAGATTTTTGAGATCGGTCGTGTCGTTGGCGGTCTCGTTCGTCTCGAGGTTGAACTCGGACAACGCTGCGCTCACGAAATCGCGCGTGCCTTCTTTTTCGTACAGGTTGCCGCCCTCTTTTTGGAACCAGCGCGAGATGAGGTGCTTGTCTTCGGCTTCGATGTTCGTGTACACGCCGTAGAACGCGCCGTTGACGTACACGCTGGCGCTGTTCGCGCGTGGCGCGGGCACGCCCGCCGCGCGATACACGTCGTAGGCCAAGCGCTCCGCGACGAACGAGCCGTCGTCGTACAGGTTGTTCAGCACCAGCCGCGCCAGGCCGCGGAAGCGCTGCTTGTCCACGAACTCGTCGAATTTGACCTTGAACGCGGGCTTCTTGTTGAAAGGCTGGAAGCTGCCGACCCCTTTGAGGCGGATGCCGACGTTGTTCACGACCTCGTTCTTGCCGCCCTTGTCGTAAGTAAAGGTCGCGGTCACATAGGTGTTCTGATTGGGATCGTCGGCGTTCTTGATGGCATTCAAGGCCGTCGTGGAAGCCGCGGGCAGGTCGAAGTCGAAGCGGGGGAACTTGGTGGAATCGTAGACTTCGATCGAGAGATCGGGGCCAGCGCCGCCTGCGCCGGCCGTGCCTGCGCTCGTGCTGCCGCCGGTGGCGCTCGAATTGCCGCCATTACTACCGCCGCTGTTTCCTCCGCCGCTTCCGCTCTTGCCAGCGGTCGTTACGCTGCCTCCAGTCGCGCTCGGGGGCGCGCCTCCGCTGCCTCCGGAGCTTGCCGCACCGCCCGTGCTCGTTGTGTTCGTGTTGCCGCCGCTTGTGATGGTCGGTGTGCCTCCGGTCGTGCTCGAGCTGCCGCCCGTCCCGGCGTTGGCGGATCCACCGGTGGTGGCGTTCGTCGACCCGCCGGTTGCGGTTCCGGTCGACCCGCCGGCGGCGCTGACATTGCCACCGGTGCTCGACGCGGGAACGCCACCGGTCGGCCCATTCGAAGTGCTGCTAGGTGAGCAGGCCCAGAAAACCCCGCTGCCCAGCAAGGCGTGCACCAGCCCCCAGCGCGCCCGGTGTGACGACCTCAGGGCAAGCGGAAGAAATTTTGATGATCCCACGGTCTTGTAGAAGAGCCGATCACACACCCCTGGGTGATCATGCTTCGTCTGAGATGAAAAATTCCACGCCGCTGCCCGGGCAAGCGGCATCCCAGAGGGCCGCGCGAATCAGAGGGGGCTGCGCGTCGGTTCGCCGGCTCGCCGCGGATACTTCGGCGCAGTGGCCGCGGTCTTACGCAGCAGCACGACCGACGCGGTGGGGTGTCGCACTGTCTGCTCGTGCGTCACGTGCAGGCGGTTGAGCGCGGTCGCCGCGGCCCCCAGCTCTTCACTCGCCTTCTCGCCCTTCACCGCGACGATCAGCCCACCGACCTTGGCCAGCGGCGACGTGAGCTCCAGCAATACGCGCAGCGGCGCCACCGCTCGCGCGGTGACCACATCGAAGCGCTCGCGTTGCGGCGAGCCGACCGAGCCCGCAGACTCGGCACGATCGCACACCACCGTCAGGTTCTCGAGCCCAAGCGCCTTGCCGGTCTGCTCCAAGAAGCGCGCCTTCTTCGCGGTCGCTTCGAGCAGTGTCACGGCGATGTCCGGGCACGCGATGGCGAGCACCAACCCCGGCACCCCACCGCCCGATCCGACGTCAATCAAACGCTTACCGCCCCCCAACAGCGGAACCAAACGAACGCTCTCGACCACATGGCGCGCCCACGCTTCGTCGCGATCTCGGATCGCGGTCAGGTTGAAGAGCTGCGCGCTGTGCAAGAAGAGGTCGAGATACTCCGCGAGCCGCGCCTGCTCGCGCTGACCGAGCTGGCTCAGCACAGCGTTCGCTGCAGGATCCGACGGGGAGGGGACGGTCACGCGGCGTTTCTGGCACCGGGGGCGGGTAAAGCAAAGAAATCTGGACCATTCCGCGCAAATTGCGGCTGGCGCACTAACTATCATCATGATAGTTAGTGCTTTACATGCAACGAAAGAGCTTTGCCGAGATGGAATGCCCGATCGCGCGCTCGATTGAGGAGGTGGGCGACGGCTGGACCCTGCTCATTCTGCGCAATGCATTCCTGGGCGCGCGCCGCTTCGCCGACTTCGAGGCGCGGCTCGGCATTCCACCCAACACACTGACGCGCCGGCTAGAGCGGCTGGTGAGCCTCGGCTTGTTCACGCGCCATCGCTATGAAGCCCGGCCGCCGCGCGAGGAGTACGAGCTCACCGAAAAGGGTCTCGCGCTTCTGCCGGTCATCTTGGCGCTCGCGGCCTGGGGCAATCGTTGGTTGATGCCCGACCAGGTGGCCATCGAATGCATGGACCCGAAGACCAGACGCGCGCTCGATCCAGTACTGGTCGACCGCAGCACGCGGCGGGAGCTGCTGCCGGGTGAGGTGGCGCTGCGCGCGGGGCCGTGCGCGAGCCCCGCCCTTCGTGAAGGCTTACGGCGCGGCGTCGTGCTGGGCGCGGCCGCGCCCCGGGCGGAGGCGCCATGAGGCGCGTCGTCGTCACTGGGCTCGGCATGGTTTCTCCTCTGGGCGTCGGGGTGAGGGCGAGCTGGGCCGCCTTACTGGCCGGGCGCTCGGGAATTCGGCGCATTTCGCAGTTCGACGTGAGCGACCTGCCGACCCAGATTGCGGGGCAAGTGCCGCGCGGAACCGAGCCGTCCGAGTTCGATCCAGCGCGGGTCGTTTCGCCCAAGGAGCTGCGGCGCATGGACGACTTCATGGTCTTTGCGCTGGCCGCCGCGCGTGAAGCCATGGCCGACGCAGGCTTGCTCGGCGCGCTCGACGACGCGACACGCGAACGCGCGGGGGTGCTGATCGGCTCCGGCATTGGCGGACTGCCGCGCATCGCGGAAAACGCGATCAAGCTGCAGGAGCAGGGGCCGCGCCGCATTTCGCCCTACTTCATCCCGGGCAGCTTGGTGAACGAAGCTTCCGGCGTGGTTTCGATCGAACACGGCTTACGCGGCCCGAATCACGCCGTGGCCACGGCGTGCGCGACCGGCGCGCACGCGCTGGGCGACGCAGCGCGGCTGATCGCGCTCGACGATGCCGATATCATGCTGGCCGGAGGCACCGAAGCCGCGACTTGTCGGCTCACTCTTGCGGGCTTCTCGATCATGAGGGCGGTCTCTACCTCGTTCAATCATGCGCCGGAGCAGGCGTCGCGTCCGTGGGACCGCGAGCGCGACGGCTTCGTGATCGGAGAAGGAGCGGGTGTGCTCGTGCTCGAGGAGGCCGAGCACGCGCGCCGCCGTGGCGCGCCGATCTACGCGGAGCTCGCGGGATACGGCCTTTCCGGTGACGCACACCACCTCAGCGCGCCAGATCCAACTGGCGACGGCGCGCGCCGCGCCATGCAAGCGGCGCTCCGACGGGCGCGGCGGAACGCGGACGAAGTCGACTACATCAACGCGCACGCGACCTCTACGCCTGTGGGCGATCCGGTGGAGCTGCTCGCCGTGCAGGCGCTGTTCGGGGACCACGCGCGTTCGCTCTCGATGTCGTCTACCAAATCGGCGACCGGACATCTCTTGGGTGCGGCCGGCGCGGTCGAAGCAATATTCAGCATTCTCTCGTTACGTGACCAAGTGGTGCCGCCCACCCTCAATCTTGGCCAGCCGGATTCCGAGACCGGCATCGACTTGGTCCCGCGAGAGGCCAAGGGGCGGGTCGTTCGCTGCGCGCTTTCGAACTCGTTTGGGTTCGGGGGCACCAACGCCGCGCTCGTCTTCGCGCCAGGTCCGTAGACCGGTAGGGCATCCACAAAGTTGGCCCTTGGCTCGGGGGCATGCGAGCGCTCGCAATCCGTGAAGCCCTCCGTGCTCATCCAGCTGACCCTTTGTGCAGCGTTCGTCGCCGCCCCGGCTTTGGCGACCGCGAAGGCAACCACTCGGGTTCACGTCGTTGGCAGCGGACAGCGGCTGGACTCGATCGCCAAGCGCTACGGGGTGACCGTCGAACAGTTGCGTAAAGCCAATGATCTTCGTTCGAATGCAACGCTCAAAGTCGGCCAGCGACTGAGCGTCCCTACGGGGGAGCGCGGACTCGACGCTGCGCGCGGGCCCGTCGAAGTCGAGGAAAAGACCAAACCCGCTATCGTGCGCGCCGCCGTAATCTCGAGCGCGGTCGCCCCGATTCGCCACCGGGTGAGCCAGGGCGAGACGCTGAGCGAAATTGCTCGCCGCGCTGGCACTACGGTGGAAGTGCTGTCCGAAAGCAACAAGCTCGCCAAAGGCCAGTCGCTACGCGTCGGCCAGATGCTGGTTTTGCCGAGCATCGCCAAGGGAGCCCGCAAGTCCTGGCAGCCGTACGCCAGAGCTCCGAAGCTGAAAGGCTACCTCGACGTTTCGACTCCCATTTCTCAGTTTAGCGGACCCGCTCTGGACCCGGACGGACGCTTGCGCTCGCAGGCGGTGCGCGCACTGAACGAGTTGCTCGGCGCGGGTGGCAGCCACCCGGCTCTACCAGAGCGTCTGATTCGACTGCTGATTGAGGTCAGCGACACTTTCGGGGGCCGCCCGCTGCGACTCGTGAGCGGCTATCGAACTGCGTCGTACTATCAGGATTCGCGCCACAAAGTCAGCTCGGCCATCGACTTTCTGGTGATCGGGGTGCCGAACGCGGTCGTGTGCGAGTACCTGCGCGAGCTCGAAGACGTGGGCGTGGGCTACTATCCGAACTCGAGCTTCGTGCACCTCGACGTGCGCGATCACTCCGCCTACTGGGTCGACTACGCGGGTCCCGGGGAGCCCCCGCGTTCCACGCCGAATGCGCCTTCGCTGCCGTCGCGTTCGAGGCCGGTCAAAAGCGCGGATCGCAAGCTGCTCGCTGAACTCGCCGGGGTCCTCGAGCAAACCAAAGCTGGCCTCGAAAAGGCGCGCTCCGCCGCGTCCCGTGAGTCGGCGCCCGCCGTCAAAGGCGAGCACGAGCGTCAGCTCGCGCCGAATTCGGCAGCAACGACCGAGCGCGCTCCGAGCGCGGCCTTCGATCCGATCGCCATGACCTATGGCGTCGCCGAGCCCGGTTCCGGAGCGAACGGCTTCGTCGCCAACCTCCGCGCGGAGTGACGGCCACGGCGCGGACGCCGAGGCTGGAGCTCAGTTCGAGGCGCCCTTCAACGAGCCTGCGATGGGCTTTCCGGGGCAGCTGCTCGGTAGCGAGAGGCTATCGACGTGGACGGCGATCTCGACCGAGGATTGCTCCTGTCCAAGCTCGTCCAAGCTGCGCGTCGTGCGCTGGACGACGGTACCGCCGAGGCCACACGAGACCTGGCCGTCCCCGTCGGTTTCGATCAGGTGAGAAGCGCTAAACGGCTGCTCGATTTCGCTGAGCGCGCCATCTTCGCGGATCACCGGTTTGGCGATCGCGTCGACCGAAAGTACCAGAGTCGACGTCTTGCCGGGCGCTGCCACGGCGCCGTTCAGCGCGAGCTCCAGGTAGCAGAGCTCTCCAGCGCAGCGCAGCGGAAGCATTCCGAGTGTAGTGACCGGCGCGCCGTGCAACGTTCCGCCGCCTCCGGCCTCGTCGCTGTATTCCAGATCGACCGGGGAGCCAGCGCTTGCGTTGCACGTGAGCTCGGACAGACCGCTGCCGTCGAACAAGCCGAGTTTGCGCGCAATGGTCGGATAAGTCGCTTCCTTTTCGAACGCCGCGTGCGCTTCGTCGACGCAGACCAAGCGAGTGGTTGTCACGTCGGGCGGGCCCAGTCGCAGGATTGCCTTGTACTGCTTGGTGACGATCGAGCCCCACAGCATGTACGACGAAGCGTCCCAGTACCCGTCCGTCTGGAAGAGCCCGTCCGCCCCGTAGCTATTCAGATAGCCCTCTCTACCGGAGATCAGCGAGAACGATTGCTCCGCGAGTTCGCCCTTGATTGAAAGCCCAGGCGGTCCTTCGCGCGGCACTTCGTCATCGCGGGGTGGATCATTCGCCGCCAAAATGCCGGGGCAAACCGGCTCGAGACCGGAACAATCGTGCTGTCTCACGTACGAGACGTAGTCGCGCAACTTCGCTTGGCAGCGAACACCCTGATAAGCGAGGTCGAACAAGCAATCGGCAACCGTGATGTCGGGGTTCGTGACGTTCCCACCCCAGAGGTCGTTGCAAAAGTCTTTGAGCTCGCTAATCGTGGTGATGTCGCTCAGCTTGCGATCCAGCTGGTAGCTCGACAGGTCGCGCTGCATTCCCACGTTGCCCGCGTATTTTCCATCGCAGTTCACCTTGTTACTGTCGGGCGGCGGAGCAGCCGTGACCGGTTCGAGTTTCACCTTGCCCGGTTGAAAAGCGTAGGAAAGGGCTTCTCCCTCTCCTTGCCAGCTGAGCGCGTCGATCGGGTTTACGCCATCGAACCGGATCAGGTGGGGTCGTGCCTGGGCGTCGCCCATGGCGATGAAACGACCGTCCGGCGACCAGACCGCGGCAGCCAGTTCATGGTCCGAAGAAAATCGGCGATAGGCCTTGATGGGATACTCGAGTGAAATGGCCGTGGGATGATGTACGTCGACCAAGTGAGAGATAGTCGGCGATCTCGCGATGGCGCGGGCGCCGCTCGGATCCACGGCGTAATCGACCAGAAGATCCAGACCCTCGCTGGCGTACAACCACTGAAGCTTGGCGTCGGCCTGGGACGTATCGAGCCGGACCAGGTCGTTGCCGCCCTCGACCAAGTCACGCAGCCCATAAAGAACCGCTTCGTCGGTCTTGGGCGACCAGCTCAATTGGCTGAGTCGCCCGGTCATGGGAACCGGCGATCCACCGGCCACGCTTTCCGCGAAGAATCGTGCCTCGAACCCTTGCACGAGCAAGGCAAGCGATTGGCTGTCAGGGCTCCAAGGAGAAACACTGGCGATGCCCGCGACCTCGGTCTCCCACAGGTCCAGGTTCGAGCCGACGGGTAGCGCGACCGCCTTGGGCTGCGTCAGGTCGAAGTAGCGCGCCGGCAACTGCTCCTGGTTTTGCAGCTGCAACACCAGCCGCTGGCCATTCGGGCTGAAGCTCAACCACGGCGCGTCGCCCGAGGCCAACGTCTCGCTGCGCGCCGCATTGCCATCCAACCGGACCAGCGTCGCTTTGCCCCCTAGATTGCCGGCCAGCGTGCGCGCATCCGGCGACCAAATTCCGGACTCGAGCAACACGGCGATCGGCGCGCTCGGCACGCCCGATTCCACGCTGACCACGCGCTGCGCTTCCCCAGCGCGAGAATAGAGCAACTTGTTGCCGACTGGCGCCCACTGAAAAGAACAGCCGTCGCCCATGGCAACGGCGTTCAGTGTTGGCCGCGCGCGGGTCGGGTCGAACACGGCCAGCTCGTCGTTCGTGGCGATGGCGACCGAGCGAGAGTCGGCAGACCACTCCATCGCGAAGATCGGAAGCTGGCTCACCAAGAGCCGCGGCACTCCCGGCCTGTCGCCGGCCATATCTACGGCGAACAGGTCGAGCGTGGTTCGGTACAGCAAAGTGCGACCATCGGGTGACCACTGCACTGCGCCGCCAAATTCCTGCGCCCCCGCGAGCTGCACCGTCGAGCCTGGATCCGGAAAGGTTCTGAGGTCGTAGACGAACACACCCTGCTCGTTGCTGAACGCGAGCCAATGGGGTGGTTCGGTCTCGGTCACGGTCCCGCTTCCGCCGGTCGACCCGCCGCCTCCCGAGCTGGTGCCGGCGCCGGCAGCACCCGCGCCTCCATCGGTTCCGGTCGTGCCGCCGACGTTTCCCGGCCGCCCGGCGCCGCCTGTCGACGCGCCACCTGTCGACGCGCCGCCGAGCGCGCCCGTACCGCCGGGGTCGCCGCGCCCGGCCATGATCACGCCGCCGTCGCCGCCTGACCCGGTCCCGCCGCTGCCGATTGCGCCCACAAACGAATCGACCGAGCCGCAGCCGGCCAGCAAAAGCAAGCCGAGCCCGCGCGCAAATCGGTCGACCATCCGTCCCAGCGTCATTTTCCGGCTCCGACGCAAACCGCGATTTCCCTATACAGCTCAGTGGCGAATGCCCCGCCTGCGACATCACCGATTCGTACAGGGACGGCCCGCG
>DASZQI010000068.1:0-142002 GCA_035549735.1 Polyangiaceae bacterium
TGGCCAGCCAGGTGATGGATTTCGTGGACGACGACGACGAGCTGCCCGAGACGCCGCGCGAGCGCGTGGTCACCGAGCGCATCGTCGAGCGGGTGATCGAGAAGGTGCGCGCCCATGAGCGCGAGCGCCTGCCCCACCGCCGCAAGAGCTACACTCAGAAGGCCATTGTCGGCGGCCACAAGGTCTATCTCCATACCGGCGAATATGAAGACGGCCGCCTGGGCGAGATCTTCATCGACATGCACAAGGAAGGCGCCGCCTTCCGCTCGTTGATGAACTGCTTCGCGATGGCGGTCTCGGTGGGCCTGCAATACGGCGTGCCGCTGGAGACCTTCGTGGAGCAATTCACGTTCACGCGCTTCGAGCCGCACGGCGTGGTCTCGGGCCACCCGAACATCAAGTTCGCGACCTCGATCGTCGACTACATTTTCCGCGTGATCGGCGTCGAATACTTGAAGCGCTACGACTTCGCGCAGGTAAAACCCGCCGAGGAAACCAGCCCGATCGAAGATCCCACGGTGCCCAAGATCGTGGCCGTGGAAATGCCCTCGCTACCGCCCCCTGCACCAACTCCGACCCGCGACACGATGGCGCCAACGCACGAAGCGCATGGCGCGCTCGATGCGCAGCTCGAAGAAATGATGGGCGACGCGCCGGTCTGCGATGGCTGCGGGCACATTACGGTGCGGAACGGCGCTTGCTATAAGTGCTTGAATTGCGGGAACTCGATGGGTTGTAGCTGACGGGGACGGCTCGTCGTCGCGGTGCTCTGCGCGCTGCGCACGGGGCCCTTCCCAGCTGGATGCCGTCGGGCCGCTCGGCCACGAGCGATCCCTTACGCTAAAGAACGGGAAGGTTCTGGGG
The DNA here is from genome assembly GCA_035549735.1 of Polyangiaceae bacterium. Classification (GTDB taxonomy): domain Bacteria; phylum Myxococcota_A; class Polyangia; order Polyangiales; family Polyangiaceae; genus PMG-095. The sequence goes on from DASZQI010000068.1 coordinate 865, forward strand.
GTGGGTCCCTTCCCGTGCTCCGCCGCGCAGAGCACCGCGACTCCTTGAGACGTTCTGCACTTCGGGGCACAGTGGCTGCGCAGCGTTGCGACCTGGGGGAGCTGGAGCGCGGCGCGGATTTGGCGAGCGAGAGCAATCGCGCTTTCGTCGTGCAGGGTGCTTACCGTCTCGGTGGCCGCACGTCTCTGGTGCCACGCTCGCCGTGGGAAGGGCCCCCGCAGCAAAACGCAGCGGATCTTTAGCGCCAAGGCCGCCAGCCGTGGCACAGCAGCAAAACCCTCCACGGGGAAGGGCCCAACGCGGCGCGTGCAGGCCCGCGCGGCGACGAGCCGAAACTCTGGAAGTCTAGGAGGAGGCTTAGTAAAAGGGTGGGATTCGCGGGCGAGTGACCCGCAGTCGGAGACGCCTATGAAGCAGACGACGAAAGCCCGAGTGCTCGCCCCTCTCCTCCTGTCGCTGGTAGTGCCGCTGTGCGCGCTGCAGGCAGCGGGGTGCAAGAAGGATGAGCCACCGCCGCCTCTGCCCTCGGCAGCGCCCGTGGCGACGACGCCTCCCCCGCCTACGCAACCGCTGGAGCTGGTGCCGGAAGTGGCGCCCGCGCCTTCGGCGTCCGCAAGCGCCGAGCCGGTCAAAACGGGGGGCGGTGGCGGTGGAAGCTCCCTGAAGAAGTGCTGTGCTGCGCTGACGCAGAATGCTCAGAGCGCGCCGGAGCCGAACAAGACCTACATGTTGCAAGCCGCCGCGATCTGCAACGCCGCGGTCGGGGCGTCGGGCGCGATTCCGTCGGGTGCCATCACCGCCGCGCTGCGCGGGGCGGGTATGCCCACGGCTTGTAAGTAAGCAGTTCAGGACTGGTCGCGACGCTCTCGCCGAGAAGGCTTCGAGCGTCGCGACGACGCGTCGCTCGTGGCAGCCCCGGCCCCTGCCGGAGCTGTTAGCCGCAACTGCCGTTGCCGCAGGTCTGGCCAGAAGCGCAGAGCTTGCCGCAGCCGCCACAGTTACGCGGATCGGTGAGCACGTTCACACAGGCACCGTTGCAGAGATTGGTTTCGCCGCTGCAACCGCACGCGCCGTTGCGACACGAAGCGCCGGCGGGGCACGCTTTGCTGCAGCCGCCGCAATTCGAAGGATCGGCGCTGAGGTCGACGCAAGCCGCACCGCACTGGGATTGGCCGGCGGGGCACACGCACTTTCCGGCGGTGCAGCGCTGGCCGGCGTTGCAGCGCAGGCCACACGAGCCGCAGTTGGCGGGGTCGGTTTGGGTGTTCGAGCAGACGCCGCCGCACGCCACTTCCCCGGCGACGCAGCTGCACACACCGCCGGCACAGGCCTGCCCGAGCGCGCAGGCGTTACCGCAGGCGCCGCAGTTCTTGGCGTCGTTGAGCGGGTCGATACAGGTGTCACCGCAGACTCGCAGCGCGAGCGGGCAGACGCATTCCGCGTTGCGACAGCTCTCGATGTCGGAGCAAGCGTGGCCACAGCTGCCGCAGTTGTTGGGATCACTGCGCAGCGGAATACAGGATTCTCCACACTGCGTGGTATTCCCGTTGCAGTTCGCGCGACATTGACCGCGACTGCACAATTGGTCCGCGGCACAAGCCCTGCCGCAGGCTCCGCAATTTTCGTGATCGCTGCGTAGATCGACGCAGGAATCGCCGCAAAATACGGTGCGCGGTGAGCAGCGACAGGTTCCCGAGACGCACACTTGGCCGCTGCCGCAGGCGCGACCGCAAACTCCGCAGTTGTCCGAGCTATTACCCAGGTCCACGCAACCGGTGCTGCACGCACCCAAGCCGCCGGGACATGAGCACACGCCAGCGACGCAGCTTTCACCCGCAGCGCAAGCATTGCCGCAGGCCCCGCAGTTCTTGGGATCGATGGCCGTGTCCGCGCATTGATTCCCACAATCGAGCTCTCCACCGGGGCACGCGCACTTGGAGGCGTTGCACAGCTTTCCGCTGCCACACGCGACGCCGCAGCTACCGCAGTTTTCCGGATCGGTGGCTGTGAAGGTGCACTCTCCGCCGCAATCGACCGCGCCGGTTGGGCACACACACAGACCGCCGCTGCAGGCTTTGCCGCCCGTGCACGCATTGCCACAAGCGCCGCAGTTCTGCGGATCGCTGAGCACGCTGACGCAGCGACCGTCGCAGGCGGCGGTACCTTGCGGGCACCCGCATTGACCCGCCACGCACTGCTCGCCGGATGCGCAAGCGTCACCGCACGCGCCACAATTTTCGATATCGGACGTGAGGTCGACGCAGGCTCCCGCGCAATTGCTGGTACCCGACGGGCAGCCGACCAGACACAGACCCTGCCCGCAAACCTGATTGGCGGAGCAGCGAGTTGCGCAGTCGCCGCAATGTTGCGGATCGGTCTGGAGCGAGACGCATTCGCCGCCACACGCCGTAGCGCCGCCGTCGCAAGCGCAGGCGCCGACGATGCAGCTCGCCCGAGTGGTGCAAGTAACGCCGCAGCCACCGCAATTGTTGGGGTCATTCGCCGAATCGACGCATGTGCCGCAATCGAGCTCGGACCCGGGGCACGCACACTTCCCTCCCCGGCAGGTGCGGGAGTCACCGCAGCTTACCCCGCAAGCGCCGCAATGCTCGCTGTCTGCGCTCAAATCGACGCACTCGCGCCCGCACGCGCTGAGCGGCATCGGGCATGTGTTTGCGCATTTGCCTGCCGCACAGACTTGGCCCACAGGGCAGCTGTTGCCGCAGGAACCACAATTGTTGGGGTCACTCGTCGCAACGCAGACGCCGTTGCAGCTCATTTGGTCGGACGCGCACTGGCACTTGCCGAGCAGGCAAGTGCCGCCTTCACCGCAGCTTTGAGCGCATGCGCCGCAGTTGGCCGCGTCCGCGCTGACGTCGACGCATCGACCCGCGCAATCGCGAAAGCCGGCCGGGCACGCGCAAGCGCCGCGATCACACGACTTTCCGCCCTCACAAGCGTCCGCGCACGCGCCACAGTTCAGCGGGTCGGCGCTCAGATCGACGCAGCTGAATCCGCAGCTCGAGAACGGGGGGCGACAAGCAGAGGTGCAGGCGCCAGCCTCGCAGAAAGGCGTCGTGCCACCGCAGGCGAGCCCGCACTTTCCGCAATTTTGTGGGTCACTGTCGAGCGGACGACAGAGTCCTCCGCAAACATCGGTGCCCTGAGGACACGCACACGCACCGCCATCGCAACTCTCGCCGCTGCGGCAGGCCATGCCGCAGCCCCCACAGTTCGCCGGGTCGCTCGAGGTGAGAGCACAGCCGTCGGCGCACGCGGTTCGTCCCGGCGCCGAGCAGGTGCACGCCCCGTCGACGCAGGACTGACCCGGGCCGCAGGTGAGCCCGCATGCCCCGCAATTGAAGCGGTCATCGCGGACATCCACGCACGAGTTGCCGCAACGCACCGTGCCTGCGCCGCAGTTCGCGCTGCACTCGCCCGCCATACAAACGAGCGCGCCCTGACACACTCGACCGCACCTGCCGCAATTCTTGGCGTCCGACTTCGGATCGACGCACGACCCATTGCACAGCGTTCCATTGCAGCTACCGCCCGCGGTCGGAACGCCTGCGCTACCGCCACCTGCCCCGATCGTGCCACCGCTGCTGGTGCCCCCCCGTGGGTTCGGGCTGGAGCCACCGCGATTTGCGCTTCCGCCGCTAGCTCCTCCGTTGGCCACCCCGCCACTTACTGCGTCGGGGTCACAATCGGTGCCGCACTCCACCAACGGGGTTCGGCCACAGCTGCTGGCCAAGAGCGAGACGAACAAAAGCGCCCAAGCGACGAACAGCGCTTGAACGGCGGAACGCAGGGTCCTGGGCGGAAACGATCTGCGCATGCGAAGCCTCACGCCGCCAGGTCGAACTCTGCGGCGCATGGAGAGAAGTACCCCGAGCGGGCCCCAGAAGTCAGTATCGTTTGCGGAAATCCGGTGTCGCCGCGAAATGCTGGAAACCTGCGCCGAGCCGCTGCCGGCGGCCGGTTCGCTCCAGAAAGACGCCGCGCCCGCTCTCGATGTGGCCGATGCAGCGCGCAGCGCGCGGCCGCTTCCGCGCGGGGCCAGCGGCGAGCAGCGCGTAGTCCTCGCCCCCCGTCAGCGCCAACGAAAGCGCATTTTCACCGAGCACTTCTGCACCCTGCAGCAATTCTTTCGCGAGCGCGGCCTCGAGTCGGGTCGCATTGAACACCACGCGCACACTGCTTGCGCGAGCAAGGTGCGCCGCGTCGCCCGCCAAGCCGTCGGAGACGTCGATCGCCGCGTGCGCGCGGCCGATCAGCTTTTGACCCTCCGCGAGCAGCGCTTTCGGCCTCCGCCAATGCTCGATTCCGACACGAAGCGACACGCGCCGTGAAAGGCCACGTTGCAGCGCTCGGAGACCGAGCGCCGAAAGGCCCACCTCCCCCCACAGCCACAGCTCATCTCCAGCGCGTGCCCCGCTGCGCAGCAAAGGTCTTTCAGCAACACCGAGCAGCGTGGTCGTAATCGCGAGCTCGGGTGCCCGAGCCAGGTTCCCACCGATCACGGGGCAGCCGCAGCTCGACGCAGCATCGGCCTGACCAAGAACGAGTCGCGTCAGATCTGCGTCCGAAAAATGCCGCGGGAGTGCCAGGTTCGAGAGCGCAGCCACCGGCTTCGCGCCCATCGCCGCCAGATCACTCGCGGCCGCCTGGAAGGAGCGATAGCCGATGTCACCGAGCGGTAACCAGGCGCGCCGGAAGTGACTGCCTTCGATCTGAGTGTCGATCGTCCAGACCAGACGCCCAGGGCTGCGAAGCACGGCCGCGTCGTCGCCGATGCCGAGCTCGACGCCGCGCGCACGCGAAGCGTCGCCAAGCACGCGCTCGATCAGCGCGATCTTTTGGAATTCGGAGCGAGATTTCGTGGGCACGGCCTGAGTTCTGGTGCGAAAGCACCGAGCTCAGGCGATGGTGGCACGCTTGATGGGAATCGTCACTACGAACACGGTCCCCTGTGGCTCATTGCTCTCGATGTGAACCGTACCGTCGTGCCCATCGACCAGACGCTTGACGATGGACAGCCCGAGCCCGGTGCCGCCCTGCTCGCGCGTGGAGCTCGAGTCGACTTGATAGAATGCGTCGAACACCCGCTCGCGCTCGCGCTCGGGAATGCCGATACCCGTGTCGGCCACGCGAAACTCCACCGCGGTGCGCTTGGTACCGAGCAGCACCATGCCGCCGGCCTCGGGCATGGACACCGGATCCATCGCCGAGAGCTTGGCGCCAATGCTGACGACCCCGCCGGGAGGCGTGAACTTCACCGCATTCTCCGACAAATTGAGCAAGATTTGCCGCAGGCGCTCGGGGTCCGCCCACAGCCGGGGGAGCCCCGGCTCGACCGAAAGCTCGAAACGCACTTCCTTCTTCAGTGCGGTGGGCTGCAGCGTGGAGACCACCTCGCGGGCAACCTTCGCCACGTCGGTGTTGGTCTTGCGCAGCGACATGGTGCCGCTCTCGAACTTCGACAGATCCAAGAGCCCCTTGATGAGCCCCAGCAATTGCTCGCCTTTTTCGCGGATTGTTTGGACGAACTCCTTTTGTTCGTTGCTCAGATCTCCGGCCAGGCCCTCCGAAAGCATCTCGCTGTAGCCGATGATGGACGTGAGCGGCGTACGAAGCTCGTGCGAAACGGTGGCGAGAAAGTTGCTCTTCAGCCGATCCAGCTCTTTTAAGCGGTCATAGGCGCTTTGCAGCTTCTGGGTCTTGTCTTCGAGGTCCCGAAAGCTCTCGCGCACGCTCGCCAAATGCATGTTGCTGGTGAGCAGCGCGCGGTGTTCGCTGAACAGCACGAGCTCGAGCATGCCGGAAAGGTGCCGTACGATCTTGCCGATCAGCTCATTGGAAGCACGCGGCAGGCGCGCGAACAGCTCGGAGGCCTTTTCCCGGTCGATGGCGCTATCGAGAGCGAACAAACCCGCACTCGGCGCGGGCGCGCTGGGTGGCGCGTAGGGTCCCAAGATCATCCGCCCCACGACGCGGCCGTCGTATTCGAGCGCCGCGATCTGGTACTCCGCGCCGGTCACGCAAGTGTAGAGCGAAGGCCCGTCAGCGCCCGGCAGCTTGCTCTTCACCGCGCTGATCACTTGGTCGAGCGCGCTGCGCGCGCCGCGAAAACCCGAAAGGTACGTATAGAGCTCGATTTCACGCCCGGCGTCGGCGAGCAGCTTGCCTTCGTCCGAAAAAATGCGCAGCGAAATCTGAAACAGATCGTGCGCGCTGGTGAGAATCTCACCCAGCACCTCGCGGTCGACGAGCTCCTCCAGCTTGACTCCATTACCGAGAGTCAATTCATCGAAGGAGCGAGTGACGACAGGCGTAGTCATCAGCCTGCCTCCGGTCGCAACACGTCCAGCGCGCCGCCCACGCTACTGCGCAAAATGTCTTTCACCGCGCGGTTTTGGCCGAGCTTCTCGGCGACCTGAGTGAGAAACGCTTGCGGGTCGAAGCTGAATTTCTTGTTCAAATCGTGCTCGGCGTCGAGCGCGCTCCAGGTCAGGTGCAAGAGGCCGATGAAGCTCTCCACCACTCCAAGACCGCGGGTCGCGACCGCCATGTACACCGGCTCACGGCCCTGCGCGGCCAACTGCGCGATCTCTTCGTCGCGGCGCACCTCCGGCATGTCGCGTTTGTTGAATTGAATGATGAGCGGCATCTGCTTGAGCGCGAGACCGTGTTCCTTCAAGTTCTGCTTCAGATCCATGAAGGCCTCAGCGTTGTGCTGAGTCTCCGCAACGCGCGAATCGGCAATGAACGCGATGCCGTCGGCACCCTGCACCACGAGTCGCCGCGTGGAGGCGTGAATCACCTGACCAGGGACGGTAAACACCTTGAGCCGCACCACCAGGTTGCCTTGATTCTTGAACGTGAGCGGCAACAGGTCGAAAAACAGCGTGCGATCATCGCGTGTTTCCAGCGTCATCAGGCGCCCGCTGGCGCCCGGCGCCGCGGCTTTGTGCAAAGCCTGCAAGTTCGTGGTCTTGCCACTGAGCGCCGGCCCGTAATAAACGAGCTTGATGGTGAGCTCCCGATTGACGAAGTCCAGCTGCACTAAAGCCTCACGTGGGGGTTAAACGGCCACTCGGAAAACAACCTGAGCCTAACGCACACCCAACCAATCAATCTATCATCATGGCGAGCACGTGAACCCGATTCTTCCGCTGTGGGTCCTCCATGTAGGCGTATCCGGTGTAGGCGCGCCGCCCGCACCCGCGGAGCTCGCGCGTTTCTCGGCCCACTGGTCCGTGCGATTCGCGGCCGTGCCCGCGCTCGCCGCCGCGCAATCGAGCGGGCCGCTCGAACCCGAGCGCAACGCGGTAGAGCGAATCGAAGCGCTGTTCGACGCCACACAAAGCGCGCTCGGCGCGCTCGATCCGGGCGAAGCCAGCCAATCACTGGCCGAGGCCGAACGCCTCATTCAAGCGCATCCGGAGTTTCCGCAAGCCGCCTGGCTCTTGGCTGAATGTCATCGGCTGCGCGCGGAGCTGCTCGGTACGCGAGATTCAGCCGGCGCGCGCGCGTACGTCGCACGGGCAGCGGCGCTCGAGGGGGCCCGTGTCGCGCCGTTTCGCGAGGGCACTTCCGCCGACATCGACCCCGGATCTGCGACTCCGCTGAACGTGGACGTGCGCGGACTCGGGCCAAGCGATCGACTCGAATGGGACTCTGAGGCTCGAAATTCGCCAGTGCAAACCGGCGCCGGAGAGCACCAGCTGCGGGTGCTGCGCGGCGAGCGCGTGGTCTGGGCAAGCTGGGTTTCGCTGAGTGCGAACGCAACTGAACTAGCGCTGAATCTGCCGCCGGTGGCGGCGTGCAGCGCCGAGGACCTCGGTGGAACGCTGAATGGCGAGCGCGGCCCCACGGCGCCGCCGCAAGTGATGTGCTCACAGTGGGCAGTCGCGCGTTCCAACCAAGGCAAGCTCGAACTCGCGCTCTGCCGAGGCTCGCAGTGCGGAGATTGGTACCGGGCGCCGCTCGAACCTTCGCCCTTCGCCCCACCCGCTCAGGTGCTCACGCAGCGCAGCTTCCCACGCTGGGCGACCTACGCGATCGCTTCCGTGGGCGCAGCGGCAGTGGCCGGCGCGGTGTTACTCGAAACCGGGGTGTTCGGAGGCGGCGGCGACACCCGGGAGCGCTGGCGCTACGACGGCCTGCGCTAGCGCGACGTTACTTCGCTTCGCCCCATTCACGTTCTGCGTCGCTGATCGCCGAAAGCACCCGCGCGCGCGCCGGGCCCCCGACCAACGCGCGCCGCTCGATCGCGGCCTTCGGATCGAGAGCGAGCGCGAGCTCCGGCCCCTCCAGAGCGGGGTGAACACTGCGCAAGAACTCGCCCGGCAACTCTCCGAGCTGCACGCCGCGGGTCTCGGCCTCCCGTACCAGCCCACCCACTACGTGGTGCGCGTCGCGGAATGGCAGGCCACGTTGAACCAGGAAATCCGCCAAATCGGTGGCACACAGGTGACCGCGTGAAAGCGCGCGCTCCAGCACTTCGGCGTGAAAGGTCGCGGTCAGCAGCGCACCCGTGAGCGCCCGTACGCTGACGATGGCCGCGTCGAAGGCGTCGAAAATCGGACGCTTATCCTCTTGCAGATCGCGTCCGTAGCCGAATGCGAGGCTCTTCTCCAGCACGAGCAAGCTGGTCAACGAGCCAATCAAGCGCGCGGCCTTACCGCGCACCAACTCGGCGACATCCGGATTCTTTTTCTGGGGCATCATCGACGAGCTGGTCGAGAACGCGTCGCTCAGCGTCATGAACCCGAACTCGCTGGTCGACCACAGCACGATCTCCTCGCCGATGCGCGAGAGGTGCACGCCGAGAATCGAGAGCGCCGAAGCGATCTCCATCAAGAAATCACGGCTGCCGGTGGCGTCGATCGAGTTGCGCATGGCTCGCGAAAAGCCGAGCTCGCGCGCGACGCCCTCGCGATCGAGCGGAAAGCCTGTGCCCGCGACGGCCCCGGCGCCGAGCGGCGATTCGTTCGCGCGGTCGAGCGCGTCGCGCAGGCGCCCACGATCACGAAGCAACAGCTCTTGCCAGGCCATCAGGTGATGCGACAGCCGGCTCGGCTGGGCGCGCTGCAGGTGCGTGTAAGCCGGCATCAGCGTGTCGATCTCACCGCGGGCGCGCTCGACCAGCGCACGACCGAGGTCGGTCAACGCTTCCAACGCTTCGGCGCCGCGACGACGGCAGTACAGCCGCAAATCGGTCGCGACCTGGTCGTTGCGCGAGCGCCCCGTGTGCAGCTTTCCCCCGACGGGGCCGATCAGCGCGGTGAGCCGCGCCTCGATGTTCATGTGCACGTCTTCTTTGGCGCGGTCCCAGACCAGCTCGCCGCGTTCAATCTCCCCTCGCACGCGCTCGAGCCCGGACACGATGGCGTCGGCTTCGGCCTGCGGGATGATACCGGTGCGCCCGAGGCCGCGCGCATGCGCGATCGATCCGCGAATGTCTTCGAGCCATAGCTCGCTGTCGATGTCGACGCTGGTGTTGAGCCGCTCCATCGCGGCGTCGATCGATTGGGGGAGCCTACCGCCTCGCGCTACCGTCATTTTGACTTACTCTCGCAGTGCGGCCGCATTCTGACCGCGCTCCCGCGGGCAAGCAAAGGCGACCCATAGCCGAAGACTCGGAGCCGGCGCTTCATCCGCCGAGGCTCGACCAGGCCGGCGCGAACGCGCCGGCTTCGATGGCCTGCAGTCGACTCAAAAATCGCCGAAAATCGCGGGCTGGCGGGGCACCCGGGGCGGCCCGAAGCTCGAAGTCGGTGATGCGCGAGGTCGCGAAGCGAAGGCAACCGAGCGCGCCTTCCACCGGCAGCGCAGCGCGCTCGGCCGCGCTCAGCGAACGCACGCTCGCGTAGCCCGAAAACAGCGCCTTCACGTGCTCCAGCACCAGCGCATCCCGGTAACACCAGGCCAGCGCCGTAACCATCAGGTCATAAGAGAAGTTTCCCCAAGCGGCGCTCTCGAAGTCGAGTAGCGCGGACAAGCGCGACCCCTGCCACAGCACGTTATCGCGGAACAGGTCGCCGTGACACACGCCGCGCGGCAGGGAAACGTCGCGCAGCGGCAGATAGCGCGCATAGCTCGCACGAATGCTGGCAATCTGCGGCGCGAGCCGCGCGTGTCCATCGCGCTCGACGCGCTCGAGACGCGCCAGCATATCGCTCGGACGAAACCGACCTTCTGGTAGACTCCCCACGGTTTCGCTCGCCGCGTGCACGCGCGCGAGCGCCGCGCCGAGCGAATGGCAGTAGTCGGGCGTGACCTGACTGAGACAGAGCCAGTCACCCTGAACCCAGGGAAAGATCGCAAACGGCTTGCCTCGATGCGAAACGACGCGCTCGCCACCCTTGGTGCTGAGCGGGTCGACCACCGGAACCTGGGCTTCGGACAGCGTCGCCAGCAGCCGCACCTCGGTCTGCGCGCCGGCGAGGGCCTGCTCCTCGTACAGGCGAGCAAAGTATTGGGCGCCGTCGCTGCCGGTGAAACGAAAATTCGAGTTCACCGAGCCGAGGTCGAGCGCCTCGACCGAGCTCACGCTCAGCCCAAATTCAGCGCCGAGCGCCTGGGCTTGCTCGAGCGACAATTCCGAAAGCCGTGCCATGGCGCTGGCCCGGATAGCACCCCGTTCGCCCTGACGGAAGGGAGAGCTTTCCCGCGCGGAATTCTGGTATCGAAAGGCGGTGAGAGAAACCGGCACTCGCCTTCGCATCCCAGCCTCGACCTTTCGAGCGAAGCTGTTCTGCTTGCTGCTGCTCCGCTTGCTTCCGAGCTGCCGGGAAGCGGTGTGCGAGCCCAACGCTCCGGGTCCCGGACCTGGCTCCGTGCCGCCCGTCGCGGTGCTGGCACCCGAAGCACCCGTTCGCCACTACGCCTTTCAAGATGCCGATCTGCCGGACGAACGCCGTCTCGACGATCTGCTGGCCCAGCTCACCCTCAAAGAAAAGATTCAGTGCCTGGGCACCGACCCCAGCGTGCCGCGCCTCGGGATTCACGCGACCGATCATGTGGAAGGCCTGCACGGGCTCGCGCTCGGCGGCCCCGGCAACTGGGGCGGTGGAAACCCCGTGCTCACCACCACCTTTCCGCAAGCGATCGGCCTCGCGCAAACCTGGAACAGTGAGCTTTTACAGAAGGTCGCCGCGCTGGAAGGGCGTGAGGCCCGCTATGCCTTTCACGTCAAAGGGCGCGGAGGCCTGGTGATTCGCGCCCCGAACGCGGATCTGGGCCGCGATCCGCGCTGGGGCAGAACCGAGGAGTGCTACGGTGAAGACGCATTTCTCGCTGGAAAACTGGCGACCGCGTTCGTGCGCGGGCTGCAAGGCGACCACCCGAAGTACTGGCAAGCCGCGGCGTTGCTCAAGCATTTCTTGGCCAACGAAAACGAGAACGACCGGGACAAGACTTCTTCCGACTTCGACCAGCGCTTGTTCCACGAGTACTACTCGGTGGCCTTTCGCGAAGCGATGCAGGTGGGCGGCGCGCGCGCATTCATGGCCGCCTACAACCTTCACAACGGCGTGCCCTGCACGACTCACCCGATGTTGCGCGAGGTCACCATGCGTGGCTGGGGCCTCGAGCCGATCATCTGCACCGACGCCGGTGCGCTCGGCAACCTGGTGCGGTCCCAGAAGGTCTCGCCAGACTTTCCGACCGGGGCCGCAGCCTCGGTCAAGGCGGGCATCAGCCAATTCTTGGATAACTTCTCAGGGCCGGTGACCGAAGCGCTGAGCCGCGGTCTCATGAAAGAGGCCGACCTCGACGAGGCCGTGCGCAGGAACTTCCGGGTGATGCTGCGCCTCGGCCTATTGGATCCACCGGAACGCGTCCCTTACGCCCAAGTGGAAGCGCGCGATGCGGCCTGGGAATCTGCGCAAAACGCCAGTTTGGTGCGCGAGGTGACGCGCGCCTCGATCGTGCTCTTGAAGAATCAGGGTGCCCTGCTTCCGCTCGTACCCGCGCGGCTCAAATCGGTCGCGTTGATCGGCCAGCGCGCGGACGAGGTGCTGCTCGATTGGTATAGCGGCACGCCGCCTTACACGGTAACACCGCGCGAAGCGCTCCAGCGCCGGCTCGGGGACAAAGTGCGTGTCGACTTTGCGGCGGACGACAGCGGTGGCCGCGCAACCGCGCTGGCCAAGAGCGCCGATGTAGCCATCGTTTGCGTCGGCAACCATCCGACGGGCGATACCGGCGCGTGGGCACAGGTCAAAAAGCCCAGCTACGGCCGAGAGGCGGTCGACCGCGCATCAATCACCCTCGAGGATGAAGCCCTGGTTCAGGCCGTGTACAAGGCAAACCCTCGCACCGTGCTGGTATTGGTTTCGAGCTTTCCGTACGCCATCAATTGGAGCCAGGAGCACCTGCCCGCGATCCTGCAGATGACCCACGCCAGTCAGGAGCAGGGCAACGCGCTCGCCGACGTGTTGTTCGGCGACAGCGACGCGGGCGGACGACTGGTGCAGACCTGGCCGCGTTCAATCGACGATTTGCCGCCGATCTTGGACTATGACCTCCGTCACGGACGAACCTACCTGTACTCGAGCAAGAAGCCGCTCTACCCGTTCGGCTTCGGCCTCAGCTACACCCGCTTTCAGTACTCGGCGCTGCACGCAAGCGAGCGTTCACTGACGCGAACCGGTAGCGTGACGGTCTCGGTCGACGTGAAGAACGTGGGTACCCGCAGCGGCGATGACGTGGTGCAGCTCTACGTGCGGCGACCGAGCTCCAAAATTGCGCGACCGCTCCAGGAGCTCAAGGGTTTCTCGCGCGTCACGCTCGATGCGGGTGAAAAGCGCACCGTGGAGTTCGTGCTCGATGCCCAGGCGCTCGCGCACTGGGACGAGTCGCGCGGGCACTTCGAGGTCGAGCCCGGACAGGTGGAGGTGCGCATCGGCAAGTCCTCGGCGGACATCGCGCTCACCACCGTGCTGAACGTCGCGGATTGACGCGCTACTTGCAGAGCGCTGCGTCGTAGTACACGGTCGCTTTGACGAAGTCGATGTACGCGCGGGCGTTGCCAGCCGTGTCCAAGTAGAGCGGCGTGAGCGAGACGCCGAACTGATCCGAATTGATGTCCAGCGCAGTCCAAGAAACGCCCCAGAGATCGCTGGGCCCGCCATAATCTGAGTAGTGAAACCCGGTGCTCCATGCCGTCGACTTGCCCCGATCGAGGCCCACGGTCGCGCCAGCGCGCAGCGCCTTGACGCTGTAGTCACCGATCGCGTCAGGGCTATCCGCGCTTTCATTGAAGGAAAAGCGCACGCCCCTCACGACAGCATCGGTTGGGAGCTCGAACTGAAAGTTCGTGACCAGCAAGGTGTCGCGATACGGGTTGTTCACCATGATGATCCAGGCCGAGGACTCCTCGCTACTCGCCTCGACCAGCAGCCGATCGAAATCGAACCAATACGTGGGCGGCAAGCAATAGTCGGGCGTGCTGTCGATGCACTCCGATGCAGCGCAGGAAGCCTGTGTTCCGCCAGCGGTCACGCACGCACTCGCGCAATCCGCAGGGGTTACGCAGCTCGTACTGTAAAGCGCGTAGTAGTTGGTCTGGTACGAGCCTGAAAAGCCCGCGCTCCGCGCGCTGCGCGACGAACGCGTCTGAATGCACGCGCCCGCACCGCCGCCACCGCCCGCACCGGCAGCGGCTGCACCGCCCGCGCCCGCCGCTGCACCGCCCGCCCCTGCAGCGGCGACACCACCCGAAGCCGCACCGCCCTTGCCCGCTGCGGCTGTTCCGCCGGCACTCGCAGCGCCTGAACCGCCCATGCCCGCAGCGCCTGCACCGCCCGCCCCGGCTTCCGCTGCGCCGCCCGCGGGCACACCCGCGGTTTCCTGCCCACCCTGCGCGGGCACCCCACCGCTGACTGCACCGCCGTTCGCCTTGCCTCCGCTGGACACCACTGAGCCGCCGCTCGCGGTTGCGCCGCCGGTCGGGCTTGGTTGCCCGCCGCTTGCAGTCGCTCCGCCGGTATGCGGGCCTCCGCCTGCAGGGCTGCTCGTCACGCCTCCGGTCCATTGCTGCCCACTCCCCCCCGAACCCATTCCGGAGCCACCGCTGCCTTCGGGAGACGAAGACGCGGCATCGCCACCGCAGGCAACCGGCAGGGCCGACGACATCAGCAGCCCGAGCACCACCAGGGAACCCAATCGACCAGTCATCCCAAACCACCTCGCTGAGTGGGGCGAATCACGCCTCCCCCAGCCGTCGTAGCAGCAATCCCGCTAGAAATCGAACCTCGCGTCCATGCCCAGAGCCACTGCGCTGCGTGCCCCAAGCGCGGTTTCGTGGCAGGTTGCCAAGCGTCCTCACCCATCCATGCGAGAAGTATTCGGAAATACCAGCGGGCTCGCGCCGGGGGCATTGAAGGCGCTCGAACGCGTGTATCGGCGCCGCGTGCCGAGCGACCGCATCGTAACGCCCGAGCTCGTCCGCTCGCTCGTCGATGCCTCGAACGAGACCAAACGCCAAGTGGGCGCGCTGGTTCATCGCTCCGGCGACGTCGACTGCGTGATCGTGGGGCACGCCACCGGTTTGCTCCTGCCCGATATCGGACGCTTGCGGGCCGCTGAAGGTCGATTTCGAGCGCTCCGGCTGGTGCACACGCATCTGTTCGGTGAGCCGCTGACGCAGGATGATCTGGTCGATCTCACTCGCTTGCGACTCGACCTGGTCGCGGCGATCCTGATCAACGGTGAAGGCGAGCCGCGCTCGCTCACCTGGGCTTACAACGTTCCATCGCGCGACGACCAAGCTCGTCCCTACGAGATCGTTGGGCCCGTACCATACGGGCAGCCGCAACCGAACTTCGGCGAGCTGATAAGCTCCCTCGAGGCCGAGTTCGCCCAGCTTCGTCGCGCGCGAACCGTCCGGGGCAAAGACGGCCGCGCGATCCTGATCCATGTCGGGGAAAAGCGCCAAAAGGCCGCCATGTCCCGGGCCAAGTCCCGCCTGTCGGAGCTCGTCAGCTTGGCTCAGACCGCGGGGGTCGAGGTGGCTGATTCGGTAATTCAACTGCGCGACCACCCCGATCCGCGCTGGGTGGTTGGCCGCGGCAAGCTCGACGAGATCGTGATGCGCTCGATCGATCTCGACGCCGAAACCTTGATCTTCGACTGCGAGCTCAGCGCGTCTCAATCGAGCAGCCTGTCGAAGCAAACCGATCTGAAGATCATCGACCGCACCCAGCTCATTCTGGATATCTTCGCGCAGCGAGCGGAGTCGCGCGACGGCAAGTTGCAGGTGGAGCTCGCGCAGTTGAAGTACGCGCTGCCGCGGCTGCAGCAAAAGGACGACGCGCTGTCCCGGCTCACGGGTGGCATCGGCGGCCGCGGTCCCGGCGAGACCAAGCTGGAGATTGGCCGCCGCCGCGCGCGCGAGCGCGTTCATCGCCTGGAGAAGGAGCTGGAAGAGCTCGGCGCCAAGCGTCGCGAGCGCCGCAAGCGGCGTACCGAGGGCGAGCTGCCCGTGATCGCGCTGGTGGGCTACACCAACGCGGGCAAGAGCACCCTGCTCAATCGCCTGACCGACGCCGGCGTTTTGGCGGAAGATCGGCTGTTCGCGACCCTCGATCCGCGCGCACGACGGCTCAGCTTACCCGGCGGGCGTGAAGCCGTGCTCACGGACACCGTGGGCTTCATTCGGGCCATGCCCAAGGATCTGTTCGCGGCCTTCCGCGCTACCTTCGAGGAAGCCGCCGACGCGGATCTGATCGTAGAAGTAGTCGACGCCTCCGACGTCGAATACGAAGAACACTTGGAAACGACCGAGGCGGTCCTGGCCGAGCTCGAGCTCGAGCAAAAGCCGCGCCTGCGAGTGTTCAACAAGGTCGACCGGCTCGAGTCGGATCAGCGCGCCGCGTTCGAGCACCTGCCCGGCGTGTGCGTGAGCGCCCTCGACGGCAATGGCGTCGATCGCTTGCTCACCAAGCTGACCGAATCCGTGCCCACGAGCCGCTCGAACGGCGCCGAGCTCGCCGAGGTCGGTTAGCGACGAACGCCCTCGGCGCAGCCGAAATTCGCTGCGAACCTGGGCGTTCGGCGGCTACTTCAGCGACTCGTCGTCGCGACGAGGGCGGCGGTTGGCGTCGAGCACGCGCTTGCGCACGCGCACCGCATCGGGCGTGACCTCGACCAGCTCATCGCGATCGATGAATTCGAGCGCGGTCTCGATGGTGAGCACGTGCGGAGGAGACAAGACCACGTTCTCATCGCGCCCGGCGGCGCGAATGTTGGTGAGCTTCTTCTCGCGAACCACGTTGACGTCGAGGTCGTTCGGGCGGTTGTGCTCGCCGACGATCATCCCCTCGTACACCTTGGTGCCCGGCTCCACGAACAGCACGCCGCGCGGCTGCAAGTGGAACAATGCGTACGGCGTCGTGTCTCCGGTTCGGTCCGCAACGAGCGCGCCGTTGGGGCGACGCAGCATGGGACCCGCGTAGGGTTCCCAACCGTCGAACAACGAGTTCAATAGGCCCATGCCGCGCGTCTCGGTCAAAAATGCCGAGCGGAAGCCGATCAGCCCACGCGACGGCACGCGGAACTCCATACGCGCGCGCCCGAAGCCGAGGTTCGCCATCTTCTGCATCTGGCCGCGCCGCTCGCCGAGCCGCGTGGTGACCGCGCCGATGTAAGCTTCAGGCACGTCGATGATCACGCGCTCGACCGGCTCCGAGCGCACGCCGTCCACGTCCTTGACCACCACCTCGGGCATGCCGAGCCCGAACTCGTAGCCTTCGCGGCGCATGGTTTCTGCCAAAATAGCGAGCATCAGCTCGCCGCGGCCGAACACCACGAACGTATCCGGCTCCTCGGTGTCCTCCACGCGCAGAGCCAGGTTACGGCGCGCTTCCTTGTACAGGCGGTCGCGCAAGTGCCGGGAAGTGACCCATTTGCCCACCTTGCCCGCGAACGGCGTGGTGTTGACCACGAAGCGGATCTTGATGGTCGGCTCCTCGACTTGAATGCGCGGCAGCGCCTCGGGCTGCTCGACCGAAGCGACGGTATCGCCTATCTGCACCTCCTCGAAGCCCGCGAGCGCCACGATGTCGCCGGCGGCAGAGCTCTCTACTTTGACGCGGCGGGTGCCCTCGTACGCGTAGATCGCGCTCACCCGCTGATTCGTCGTGGTGCCGTCTCCGATGCAGCACACCGTTTGCCCGACGCTGAGCTTGCCGCGCTTCACGCGGCCGATCGCCAGGCGGCCGACGTAGTCGTCGTGCTCGATGTTGTGCACCCAAATCTGAAGCGGCCCGTCGAGGTCGACCGAGGGCGGCGCCACGCGCGCGATGATGGTGTCGAGCAGCGGCTCGAGATTCTTGCCTTCTTCCTCGAGCTTGAGCTTGGCCGTGCCTTCTTTGCCAATCGCGTAAAGCGCAGGAAAATCGGTCTGTGCGTCGCTGGCTTCCAGCTCGCAGAACAGGTCGAACACCTCGCTCAGCACGTCGTCCGGGCGCGCGTCGGCGCGATCGATCTTGTTGATCACGACGATGATCGTCAAACCGAGCTCGATGGCCTTGCTGAGCACGAAGCGTGTCTGCGGCAGCGGTCCTTCGGCAGCGTCGACCAAGAGCAGCACGCCGTCCGCCATCTTCAGCGTACGCTCGACTTCCCCACCGAAATCGGCGTGGCCGGGGGTGTCGATGATGTTGATGGTGGTGTTCTTGTAACGAACGCTGCAGTGCTTCGCTAAAATCGTAATGCCGCGCTCGCGCTCGAGATCGCCCGAGTCCATCACCCGCTCCTGCACGGCTTCGTTGGCTCGGAATACGCCGGTCTGCCGGAGCATGGCGTCGACCAGTGTGGTTTTGCCGTGATCGACGTGAGCAATGATGGCGACGTTACGGATGTCTTCGCGTTGGCTGGGCATTCGAGGGGCGCAAGCTTGGCTGACACCGGCCGGTGAGCAAGGAAACCGCGACGAATAGCTGAAGAAATCGCCTATTCCGCAGGATTTGCCGTACGGAACCGTCTGCCCAGGCTGGAAACGCGGGCGCTCAGCTGGTCCAAGCGCCAGTTCGGATGCTGTAGACGATCGCGACGCCCCGACCGCGATTCACGAATTGGTGGCCCGAACCACGCCGGACGACCACCACGTCGCCGCCCTGGAGTTCGTGACGCTCGCTCGCGGACACCACTTCGACCTCTCCGCGCTCGCAGGCAAGGTAGGTGCGATCCGCTTGGCGTCCGGGGGCGCGTTCGAGCCGTGCGCGCACCGAAAGCTCGATGCGCTCGATCACCACGCCGCCCCCGCTATCTGGGCAGAGCTCGCGCACGCGCGCACCAGCCTGTTCATGCTGGACCAAGCTTCCGCCTGCGTGAAAGGCCAGCATCGCAGGCGGCGCAGCCACCAGCTCCTCCATGGCCACGCCCAGCGTGACGGCGACGCGCGCCAACACCGAAAGGGTCGGGTTCGCAGAGCCCGACTCGAGGTGGGCCAAGGTCGGGCGCGGCACGCCGGAGGCGTCGCTCAGCTCTTGCTGAGTGAGACCGCGCGCTTCGCGCAGACGCCGAAGGTTTTCCGCCAAGCTTGCCGATAAACGGTCGAGCATGTTGATAAGATAACGCGTCCTCGGCACCCCCGACTCGCAAATAGACACGCAACCAGCGCGTGACGCGGACCGACCCGAGCGCGTGCTGCCTCGACTCGCCCTGTATTGCTCGTGCCTACTGCTTTCGCTCGGCTGCGGCTCCGCGCTGTCGAGCGCGGTCGAAGACTTCGAGAGCGGACGCCACGCGCAGGCTTCTCGGCGCTTTCGCACGCTGGAGGCCGACCTGCCCGAACTGAGCTTCGACGAGCGCGTTCACTACGCGCTCTACCGCGGGCTCACCGACCTCGCGCTGGGCGACGCGGAAAGCGCGGATCGCTGGCTCAGCCAGGTCAAACGCGAGGTAGACGTGCAGCCACTTACGTTGAACCACGCCGAACGCGGTCGGCTGCTCTCCGCGTGGCGCAGCTTGGGTCGAATGCCGGGTGAGTGAGCCCGAGGCTAGCGACGCCCGATGATACGGTCGAGCTGCACGACCTCGTCCCATGCGCTCTCATGCCCGTCGTAACGGACCAGGACTTTGTCCTTCGCTACCACTTCGATCACGGTTGCCGGGTAGATCGAGCCGCGCCAGCGCACTCGCAAGCGATCGCCTGGCTTGTAAGGGTTTGCCACCACCGGCGCGCCTCCGTCTGCCGGAGTCTGTGAGCCGGCCGCGCGCGCGACCTTATGCGGGGGTGGCGGAGTCGGCACGGGACCCTCCACGCGACCAGAAATGCGGTCGAAGCCGACGTCCTCGTCGTAGCGAGAGTCGTAGCCTTCGAAGTGCACGCGGTAGCGCGTCGCTCCCACCCGCTCCAGGATGTACGCGGGGTAGTACTGCGAGCTGCCCTCTTCCCATTCCACGAGCACGTGCTCCCCGATGCGATAGGGCCGCTTGCACCCGACCAGCAGCGTGAATGCGAGCGCGAAGAGAAGGCTATGGCCGCGCATCGGTGAACGGCTTTCAGAGCGGGGGTGGCGGGATCGAACGAGCGCTCGCTCGCGGCCGTAGCGCAGCGCGGGCCAGCGCCGGATCCGAATTCGCGAAGCGCTGCGCGAGCGCGAGCCGGGTCGAGCGGTACGCATGCTCGAGCATGCGCCGTCGGGCCTCGAAGCTGCTCGGGTTGTACATGAACAAGATGCCGTCCTCGGGGTTCGGCTCGATGCGCAGCAGGGCCAAATCCGGGTTCGCGTCGACTCGGCGCGAGGACTCGTCGAGCAAGCGCTGCATGCCGATGCGAATGGCCTGGTTCAAGACCCACATCATGCCCTTGTCGCGCAAGCTATCGCAGTGACCGTGACCGGTGGGCACGCTGTTCACGCGCACCGGCACCATCGAGTGCACCACGAAGATCACCTTCTCACCCGCGTCGATGGCCACGTCGAGGTGCGAAATCTGCCCGGCGCCGGGGTTCATATAGTGTCGGTCGCCGATGCGCACCGGCGAAAAAAACGGAGGAATTGCCATGGACGCGATGCAGGCGCGAGTGACCGGGACCGCCTCGTAGCCCGGATCGCCGAAGCAGACCGGGGCGCCCGAATCGAGGTCGTGCGCGAGCACCCGCAATGGACGCGGCATGGCGGAAAACGTGTTCGGCACGCTGCGCCGCACGAAGAAATCCTCGAGAAAGCGCTCATAAACCTCGAGAGTGAATAGCCCCGCCGGCAGCGAATCGTACAAACGATCGAGCTCTTGCCAAACGGCTGAGGGCAGCGCCTTCGACTCGCGCGCGAGCACGCCGCCCGCGGCGTGCCGCAACGCGGACACCGCGGTCGAAAGCGTGCGACGCCACTCGGAGAGATCGAAGCGCAACAGGTGGCGCCGCTCGAGCCCGAAATATTGGTCGGCGGGGTCGAGAAAAGCTCGATAGAGCCGCTGCACCGGAACGCCAGCGGCCAGCGCTGCGGCCAGGCTAGCCCCGCTCGAGCTGCCAACGTAAAGGTCGAACGAGTTCGCGTTGAAGTCCTCCACCGCGTCTTCCACCGCGGCGAGCGCGCCGATTTGATACAGCGCGCCCATCGCGCCGCCACCGGGCAGACACAGGGCGATGCGCGGGCTCATTGGGCAAACCTCGGCGCTGGCTGGCGAAGGCGCCAGGCCCCGAGCAAGAGCCCCGCGGAGAGCACGCTACCGCCCAAAAACGGCCACCACGCCGGCTCGCTGTGCGCGAGCGCTTTCGGTGACTGAACGAAAAGCACGGCAAGGGTCGTGGCATTGAACGTCGCGTGAAGCAAGATGCACGGCAAAAGGGCGCCGCTTGCCCAGCGCAAGAATCCGAGCGCGGAAGCGACGAGCCCGAGCGCCGGCCAAGAACGCGGCTCTGCGTGGCTCAGCGTGAAGCAGACGGCGCAGAGCCACGCGGCGACGCGCGGCGTGCTCACGCGTTCGAGCCAGGCCAGCAGCGAGCCGCGAAAAAAGAGCTCCTCCACCAGCGGCACCAGCGCCGCGGCAGCGGCCAGCAACGACGCGCGCTCGAGCGGATCGCTGGGCGACAGACGCCGCACCCGCTCGAGTGCCACCGCGTCCGGCAGCGGCAACCAGCGCTCGACCAGCGCTTCGATGAAATCAGCGGGGCCGTGCAGCGCGATACCGAGCCCCACACCCAGTAAAAGCAGCACGACGGGCACAGGGACCAACCCGAGCCGTGCCCCCGGCGACGTCAGGTCGCGCGCCAGCCAGAGCGAGAGCGCGAGGTACACGAGCCCTTCGACCAGCGCGCCGAACACCAGGCTGCCGCCAAAAGCCCCGAGGCGAGCTGCCCCGAGCGACAGCAAGATCGTGATCAGGCCCACGCTCGAAAGCGTCAGCAAGCCTGCGAACGAGACCGCGTACACTACCCGTGAGGTCACGGTTCTCGCGCTCAGCGCCCGCGCAAATGCGGCAAAACCCCGCGCTTGGTCACCGTGTCGGCGGCGAATTCCTGAGCCGTGTCGGGATAGTCGATGGTGTAGTGGAGGCCGCGGCTCTCACGCCGGCTCATGGCCGAATTGATGATCAGCTCCGCCACCGTGGCGATGTTTCTGAGCTCCAGTAGATCGCGGGTAACCAGGTGGCGCCAGTAGTACTCGCGGATCTCTTGCTCGAGCATGGCCACGCGCCGCGAAGCGCGACGTAGCCGGGTGTCGCTGCGCACGATGCCGACGTAGTTCCACATGGTGCGCCGGAGCTCGTCCCAGTTGTGCGTCACCACCACCGCTTCGTCACTGGCCACGGCCGATCCGGTTTGCCACTCCGGCACTCCGGGCACCGCCAGCGAACGCAGCTCGTTGATCTGCGTTTCCAGCTTGTCTGCGGCGCGCCGCGCGAAGACCAGCCCCTCGAGTAGCGAGTTCGAAGCCAGGCGATTGGCGCCGTGCAAGCCGGTGCACGCGGTCTCGCCGATCACCCACAAGCCGGGCAAGGTGGTGCGACCGTGCAGATCCGACGTCACGCCGCCGCACATGTAATGCGCCGCGGGCACGACCGGAAACGGTTGGACGGTGATGTCGATCCCGTAGTGCAAACAGTGCGCGTAGATGTTCGGAAAACGGCCACGCACGAAATCAGCCGGGCGCCCGCTGATATCGAGCAGCACGTGCTCGGAACCGGTGCGTTTCATCTCGTAGTCGATGGCGCGCGCCACCACGTCGCGCGGCGCCAGATCGGCCATGGCGTGGTGACGCGCCATGAACGCATCCCCGCCTGGGAGCCGTAAAATGGCGCCTTCGCCGCGCAGAGCTTCACTGATCAAAAAGCTCTTGGCCTTGGGCTCGTACAACACCGTCGGGTGAAACTGATAAAACTCCATATTGGCGATTTCGGCCCCCGCCCGATAGGCCATCGCGATGCCGTCCCCGGTCGCCACGTCCGGATTCGACGTGTACAGGTAGACCTTGCCGGCGCCGCCGGTGGCCAGCACCGTGGCCCGCGCCAAAATGGTCTCGACCGTGCCTTTCTTCTCGTCGAGCACGTAGGCACCCACGCAGCGGTCCGGACCGCCGAAATTCGAGAGCGTGATGAGATCGATGCCCATGTGCCACTCGAGCACGCGAATGTTGGACGATTCGCGTACCGCGGCCCACAACGCGCGCTGAATCTCGCGCCCGGTGATGTCGCCCGCGTGCACGATACGCCGCTCGGTGTGGCCGCCTTCGCGACCCAAATCCAAGCTGCCTTCCGCGCCTTCCGAAAAGTGCGCGCCCAATTCGCTGAGCCAACGAATCGAGCCGGGCGCCTCGCGCACACAGAGCTCGACCACCACGTCGTGACACAAGCCAGCGCCCGCGGTCGCGGTGTCGGCCTCGTGCTTCTCGAACGAGTCTTCGGCGGAGAGCACCGCCGCCACACCGCCCTGCGCCCAACTGGTCGCCGTGTCATCCGCTTCGCGCTTGGTGACGACCAGCACTTCACCGTGCCGAGCCGCTTGAAGTGCGAAAGAAAGGCCCGCGACGCCGCTGCCGAGGACGAGATAGTCGGTCTTCAAAGCCATGAGCGAGCGGCGTCATACCACCGATGTGAAGCGCCCGGCAGCACCGTCGGCCGTTCGGCCGATCCCGGTTCTTTACTCGAAGCGAGTTTGCAGCTCAGAATGAGGGCAATGCAGCCGCACGACTCGACCGCAACGAAGGGAGATTCGAGGTGAAAGTCCTGGTTCCAATCAAGCGGGTCGCCGATCCCGACAACGCCAACAAAATCAAGATCGCACCGTCCGGAAACGCGGTCGACACCACGGGCCTCGAATGGAAGATGAACCCGTTCGACGAGTACGCCCTGGAGGCGGCGCTGCGTCTCACCGAAAACGGGAAGGCCCCCAAGTCGCGACTGGGCGAAGTGGTGGTGACGACCCTCGCGCCGAAAGAGGCCGAGACCATGCTGCGTGCGGCGCTGGCAACCGGCGCCGACCGCGCGCTGCGCATCGAGGCCACCGACGATCAGCTCGACGGGCGCCTGGTCGCCCAGGCTCTCGCGGCCCTTGTAAAGAGCGAGAAGCCCGACCTGGTCGTGATGGGTAAGCAGGCCGTAGACGGCGACTCGAATCAGGTCGGTCAACGCCTGGCCGAGCTGCTCGATTGGCCCATGGCCACCTTTGCCGCGACTGTGCGGGAAGAGGCCGAGAACGTGCTCTTGGTCGGTCGTGAAGTGGACGGCGGCGTGCTCAACCTGCGACTGCGCTTGCCCGCGCTGGTCACGGTCGATCTGCGCATCGTGGCGGGCGCGAGCGTTCGCTCACGCCACACCGAGACCGCGTTCAAGTACAACGACGGCGTGCGCTTCGCTCCCCTGCCGGCGATCATGGCGGCGAAGAAGAAGCCGCTGGAAACCAAGACCCTGGCGGAGCTCGTGCCGAGCGCCGCGCTCACCAACCCGTACCAACGCTTCGAGCGCCCCGCCCAACGCAAAGCGGGCATCAAGGTCAAAGACGTCGCCGAACTCGTCGCGCGCCTCGCCGACGAAGCCAAGGTGATCTGAGGAAACCATGGCAAACGCACTCGTCGTCGCTGAGCTCGCGGAAGACGGAGCGCTCAAGAAGAGCACCCTGTCCGCCATCACCTTCGTCAAAGCTGCGCTGCCCGCGCTGGGCGGCTCATTTTCCATCCTGGTGCTCGGCGGCCCCGGCGCCGGCGGCGCGGCCAAAGAGCTCGCCAGCTATGGCGCGGACAAGATCTACTGTTGCGAGGACGCTTCACTCGCGCACTACACCGCGGAGCACTTCGCGCCCACCGTCGCGGCGGTAGCCAAGGGCTTCACGTTGGTCGCCGCGACTGCCACCAGTTACGGCAAGGACCTGATGCCGCGCGTCGCCGCCCGGCTCGATGCCGCTTACGCCGGTGATTGTTCGGGCGTGTCCGCTGAAGGCGGCAAGCTCGCCTACCGGCGGCCCATGTTCGCCGGCAACGCGTTCGGTACCTGCACGCTGGAAACCGCGGTTCAGGTCGCGACCGCGCGCCAAAGCGAGTTCGCGCCAGCAACCCCGGGCGGAGGCGCGGCTCCGATTGAGGCCGTGAGCAAGGCTGCGGTCGGCGGCGCGGCGGCGCGCGTCGAGTTCGTGAGCCTGGACGCGTTGAAGAGCGAGCGGCCTGAGCTCACCGAAGCAAAAACGGTCGTCTCCGGCGGCCGCGCATTAAAGGAGAAGTTCTTCGAAGTGCTCGAGCCCTTGGCGAGCGCGCTCGGCGCGGGCCTCGGCGCGAGCCGAGCCGCGGTCGACGCCGGCTACGCGCCCGGCGATTTCCAGGTCGGGCAAACCGGAAAGATCGTCGCGCCGGCGCTCTACGTCGCCGTCGGCATCTCCGGCGCGATCCAGCACATTGCAGGAATGAAAGGCTCGCGGGTCATCGTGGCCATCAACAAAGACCCCGAGGCGCCCATCTTCCAGCTAGCCGACTACGGCTTGGTCGCCGACCTCTTCCAGGCCGTCCCGGCCCTGGTGAGCGAGCTCCAGCGCCGCCGCGCCGGAAAAGCCTGACCCCCCGCGTTGAAAAAGCCGCCCGGAGTGCCTGCATTCGGGGCGGCTTTTGCTTGACAGACTAGAGGGGAAAGACCATCTTCCGGCGCCCCTCGCCCGAGGGGGTCCCTATTCGGGGCGTAGCGCAGTTTGGTAGCGCGCACGGTTCGGGTCCGTGAGGTCGGCAGTTCGAATCTGCCCGCCCCGACCGAGTAGGAAGAAAGAAGACTCCAGTCGCAGACCAAGGCGACTGGGGTCTTTTTCGTTTCCCACTAGTCACCCGCAAGCCACCCGACCGCGTCCCGAAGATCAGCCGCGGTGGCGGGCACCTTGCGTTGCGCAGCGTGGAGCTTGGACCGAGTCATTCTCGGATAGCGCGCGACGCACGTCAGGACGCCGAGATTCAAGTACACGTCCCGAACGCTCGGGTCGGTTACCGCGCGCATCGCCGTTCCTCACCGCCACTTCTCACACACCGGAATCTGGGAAAAATGGTTTGCCGAGGGAGGCGGGCTGATTGTTGCGAATGAACTCGGGTTTGCGGGAGATCAGCACGAGCACGAGGATGGTTGCCAGGTAAGGAAGCATGGTCAACCACTGGCTCGGGATTTGTACGCCTTCACTCTGGAGGGTGAACTGCAGCAATGTGACGCCGCCGAACAGGTATGCGCCCAAAAGGACCCGCGCCGGGCGCCACGTGGCGAACGTGGTCAGCGCGAGTGCGATCCAACCGCGCCCGGCGACCATACCCTCGACCCAAAGTGGCGTGTACACTAGCGACAGGTACGCGCCAGCGAGTCCGCACAGCGCGCCCCCGGTGACGACGGCGAGCAGGCGCACGCGCCGCACGGGATAGCCGAGCGCGTGCGCGGCTTCGGGGGACTCGCCGATAGCGCGCACGATCAGGCCACGGCGAGTGCGCTGAAAAAACCAGGCGAGCGCGAGCGCGAGCAGGATCGATGCGTAGCAGAGCGGATGCTGCCGGAAGAGCGCGCTGCCGAGGAACGGCAAATCAGCGAGCAGCGGTAGGTGATGTGAGGCGCGCTCGCTGAGTTTTTCTTGAGCGTACGGCGCGCCGACCAAAGCGGACAGACCGCTGCCGAATAAGCTGAGCGCGAGGCCAGTCGCATATTGGTTGGTGTTCAGCCAGATCACCAGCAAACCGAAGGCGAGCGCCAAGAGTGCGCCGGAGAGCGCGCCCGCGATGAAGCCGAGCGTATCGCTGCCCGTGTGCACGCCGGTTGCGAATGCGGCGATCGCCGCGACGAGCAGCATGCCTTCCGCGCCCAGGTTCACGACGCCGGAGCGTTCATTGATGAGCAAGCCGAGCGCCGCCAGCACCAGCGCGGTGCCTGCGTTGAGTGTCGACGCGATGATGGCGGCAAGCTCGTTCATTGGGCGCTCGCTGCGGGCTCTGTTGCCCGCAAAAAGCGCGCGCGCTGAAGGCGCACGCGGTAACGCACGAGCGTGTCGCAGACCAAGAGCGAGAACAGCAAGAGTCCCTGGAACACGCCGGTGACCGATTTGGGCAACCCGAGGCGCGACTGAGCGAGCTCGCCCCCGAGATAGAATAGGCTCATCAAAATGGCGGAGAAGACGATGCCGACCGGGTGCAAGCGCCCAACGAAGGCCACGATGATCGCGGCGAAGCCGTAGCCCGAGGGCACCGACGGCGTGAGCTGGCGCAAGGGACCCGCGGCCTCGAGCGCACCGGCAAGCCCCGCCATGCCCCCGGAGGTGAGCAGCGCAGTCCAGACCGCGCGCCGCGGTGAGAAGCCGGCATAGCGCGCGGCCGCGGGCGAAAGGCCGCTCACTTCCAGTTGGAAGCCCACGTAAGTACGGAAAATGAACACCCAGAAGATGCCCACCAACGAAAGCGCAATGAGCACACCGATATCCACCCGGTAGCCGTCCATCAGCCGCGGGATCTCGGTGACCGAGGCAAACGTGACGGTTTGGGGGAAGTTGTAACCGTGTGGATCTTTCCACGGTCCGCTCACCAAGTAGCCGAGCCACATCTCGGCCACGTACACGAGCATGAGACTGACCAGGATTTCGCTAGTGTGAAAACGATCCCGAAGCAGCGCGACGATAGCCGCCCAGGCCATGCCGCCGAGCACGCCGGCGCACAGGACCAGCACGACGATGAACGGGCTGGTCTGCGGCGTCGCCAGCATCGCGACTCGACCGGCACACAGCGCGCCCAGAATGAACTGGCCTTCTGCGCCTATGTTCCAGAGGTTGGAGCGAAAACAGAGCGCGAGACCCAGCGCGATCAACACGAGCGGCGTGGCTTTGACAGCGAGTTCGGAGAGTGCGGACGCATCCTTCAGCGGCTCGACCAGAAACACGTTCAGACCCGCCAGCGGATCTTTGCCCAGGATCACGAACAAGGCGACGCCGAGCAGCAGGGTGACCAGCGCCGCCAGCAGCGGCGAAAGCACGGACATCGCGCGCGAAGGCTCGACGCGCCGCTCGATTCTAAGCACTGGCGAGCTCGCTCATCGCGGATCCAGGCCACAGACCGCTCATCCAGAGCCCGACTTGCTCGACCGTGGCAGCGCTGGTGGCGATCATGGGCGACATCCGGCCGCGTGCCATGACCACGAGGCGATCGCTGAGCTCGAACAACTCGTCCAGTTCCTCACTCACCACCAGCACCGCGGCGCCAGCGTTGCGCAAGCGCACGAGCTCGGCACGAATATCGGCTGCGGCGCCGACGTCGACGCCCCAGGTTGGCTGCGACACCACGAGCAGGCGCGGCTCGGCGTCGAGCTCACGACCGACGATGAACTTCTGCAAATTGCCGCCCGAGAGGCTTTGCGCGAGCGCGTCCGCGCCCTTGGCCTTGACCCGAAATTTTCGAATTAGCTCGCTGGCCAGGCGCGTCAGACGGGACGGCTTCAAGAGCCCGAGACGGCCCACGGCCAGAGGCCGCGTGAGCAAGGTGTTTTGCGCGAGCGACAGCGTGGGCACCGCCGCGCGGCCGAGCCGCTCTTCAGGCACGAAATGCAGGCCGGCGCTCCTGCGCGCGCCGGGCGAGGTCTTGGCGATGTCTTGCCCAAAGAGCGAGATGCAGCCGGCGGGCGCGCGCTGGTCCTCACCGGACAAGGCGGCCATCAGCTCGGGTTGGCCGTTGCCGGAAACGCCGGCGATGCCCACGATCTCTCCCGCGCGCACTTCCAGCTCCACGTCCTCGAGGCTGACGCGAAAGGGATCGCTGCGAGGCAAACGCAGCCCGCTCACTTTGAGCGCGACGCCGCCGTCGATCGCGGGCGGATGCGACACGCGCGAAGGCTCTGCACCGATCATGAGCCGTGACAGGCTGGCGTTGCTTTCCTGTCGCGGGTCGACGTCAGCCGTGACGCGGCCGCCGCGCAGCACGGTGCAGCGCTCGCACAACTCGCGGATCTCGTCGAGCTTGTGGCTGATGTACAGGATCGAGCAGCCGGAGTTCGCCAGCCGGCGTAGCGTCTGAAATAGCTTCTGCACGGCTTGAGGGGTGAGCACGCTCGTCGGTTCATCGAGTATGAGCAGCTGGGGTTTCGCGAGCAGCGCGCGCACGATCTCGACGCGCTGCCGCTCGCCGACCGAGAGGGCGTGCACGGGGCGCAGCGGATCGATATCGAGCCCGTATTCGATCGAGAGCACGCGGACACGCTCGGTCACCGACGCGAGCGTGTCCGCACGGTCTAGCCCGAGCCAAACGTTTTCAGCCGCGGTGAGCGTGTCGAACAAGGAAAAATGCTGAAACACCATGGCGATGCCCAGCGCGCGCGCCTCTTTGGGGCTACGCACCTGGACGGTCTTGCCGTTCCAACGGAGCTCTCCCGCGTCCGGACGCACGACGCCGTAGACGATCTTCATCAGCGTGGACTTGCCAGCGCCGTTTTCGCCGAGCACCGCGTGGATCTGGCCTGGTTCTACGGCCAGCGACACGTCGTCGTTGGCGATCACGGCGGGATAGCGCTTGCTGATTCCGTGAAGCGACAGGCGCGCGGTCATTGCGACGGGATCTTTCCCTCCACACCTGGCACGTAGAAGTTGATACCGGACAGGAAGGCGTCGTCCGCGACTTGCCCGTCCTTGAGCTGCTCCTTGCCGGTTTGATCTTTGAGGGGGCCCTTCCAAATCGCGAACGAGCCGTCTTTCAGACCCGCCTTGATTTGCTCGACCTTGGCCTTGGCGTCGGCCGGCACTTTGTCCGAGATAGACACCAGATCGATCGCGCCTTGCTTGACGCCCCACCACGTCTTCTGGCTCTTCCAGGTGCCCTGCAGCGCGTCCTCGACGGCCTGGTGATAGTAGGGCGCCCAATTGATGATGGCCGAGGCCAAGTGAGCGCCGGGGCCGTATTTGCTCATGTCCGAATCCCAGCCAAAGGCCCATTTCTTGGCCTTTTCTGCGGTCTGCAGCACGGCGGACGAATCCGTGTTTTGCATCAAGACGTCCACACCCTGGTTGATCAAGGCCTGCGCGGCCTCCGCTTCCTTCGGCGGGTCGAACCACTTGTTGATCCAGACCACGCGCGTCTTCACCTTCGGGTTGATGCTCTGAGCGCCGAGCGTAAACGAGTCGATGTTGCGGATCACTTCCGGGATTGGGATCGAACCCACCACGCCGAGTGCCGCCGTCTTGCTCACGAAGCCGGCGACGACGCCGGCCAAGTACGCGCCTTCGTACGTGCGCGAGTCGTACGTGCGCAGATTGTCCGCCGTTTTGTAGCCTGTTGCGTGCTCGAATTTGACCGCCTTGGCATCGCCGGCGACGCGCAGCATCGGCTCCATGTAGCCAAACGTCGTGCCGAACACGAGCGTATTGCCTTGCTTGACCAAATCACGAATCACGCGCTCCGAGTCCGCGCCTTCAGGCACATTTTCGACGAACGTAGTGACGACCTTGTCGCCGAACTCGCTTTGAACTTGTTTGCGCGCTCGGTCGTGCGCAAAGGTCCAGCCCGCATCGCCTACGGGCCCGACATAGGCGAACGCCACTTTGAGTGGACCGGCTGCCGCCGTCGTCGACGCCGCAGCCGCAGGCGCGGCGCTGCTGTCGGCACTGGGGTTTGCCTCCGGCGCGGGCTTCTTGCTGCAGCCGCAGACCGCGCTCGACGCGAGAAGGCCGAAGAGAATCGAGAGCAACCGATGCATGGGTGTGAAGGTCATGTCTCGGAGCGCAGTTTGCCTGGCATCAGGTGTCGCGGACGTTTCCGAGGCGGGCTCGTCGCGCCGCCAAGATCTTCGCGAAGGAGCGCAGTCCGAACTCCTCTACCGTGAGGCCGGTTTGGGCGACATCGTCCAGGTCAATCGCGCCGGAATTCAGGGCACGAATGAAAAAGTTCAGCAGGCCTTGGCCCGTCGCCGCGTCGTCGAACACGTCACCCACCAAGGTGGCCTGAGCCGACTTCTCCAGGAAATTCCGCAAGCGCTCCGCCGCCGCGGATAGGCCCTCCAAGAAAAACGAAAAGCACGCGGCGTAGCGCACGGGCAGCTGCGCGGGATGCAGGTCCCAGCCTTGATAAAACGCGCCCTCGAGTGAATGACGAATGCTGCGATAAGAGAGCTGCCACGCAGCGTGAACCGTGGCGCGATTTTGCGCCAGCTCGGCGGGGGAAAGTGCATCCCCACGGTGCGGACCGACGGGCATCACGTTGGTCGCGCCGTCCGACAAGAACACGCCCGTACCAGCCAGCGAAACGACCATGATACCCTTGGCCAAGTCGCACAGCGGGTGCAGCATGCTCTGCTGGGCTGCGGTCACGTTGCACGCGGCGGTGAAATCATACGTGCCCAGGTGCGCGCCCACGCAACGGCCCTCGCAGGCTCGGACTAACTCCGGCAACGCGAGCCCCCCGCTCGGAGTAAACAGGGACTGCGTCGTCTCGACCATGAGCTCGAGCCGCAGCGAGCCGGTCGCGAGGCCATGGCGTCGCTCGAGCACGTCGAGCAGCTTCACGAGCAAGCGGGGTTGCTCGATGACCGTGATCTTCGGCAGCGTGACCAGGAAATTTTGCGGCAAAACACCGTCGGACTTGGCGAGCAAGGTATCCAAGAAGAGCTCGAGGGTACGCGCGGCGCGCCGCTTCCACTCCTCCCCCAGTGATTTGATGCGAATGCCGATGAACGGCGGCGCGATTCCCGACGCCATGGCGCGCGCGAGCTCCTCGGCGGCGCGCACGGCGGTCGCGTCTTCCTCTGCGTCAGGCCGCGCGCCGAATCCGTCTTCGAAGTCGATGCGAAAGTCTTCGACCGCTTCACGCTCCAGCTTCTGCGCGACCCGCTCGTAGACAGTGTTCACCAGCCAGGCACGGTCGACGCTCGCGGGCGCCGTCAGCGCAACGGCGTCCGCAAAGTCCTCGGCGTCCTTTGCGTACGTCGCGAGCGCGCGCCGGGCCGCCTGCCCGAGGCGCTGCGTGGTTTCAGCCCGATATAGCTGCGCTCCGCCGTACACGGTGTGCACGGGCTGACGCGCCGCTCGGTCGCCGGGATAGCTGGCCGCGAAGCGCTGGTTCGCTTCGGAGAGGGCGGACATTTCGCCGGCTGCTTCGTCCCAAATGCTCATGGTTCGACTCGTGGGCTCAGCTGCCGCGATAAGCCGTGAAGCCGAACGGGCTCAGCAGCAACGGAATGTGGTAGCGCTCGGCGCCCGCCGCCGGCACGAAAATCACCTCGACCCGAGGGAAGCACGTGGCGCGCGACGTGAGCGCGAAGTAGGGGCCGGTCTCGAACGTCAATCGGCACGTTCGCTCGGTAAGCGAGCTTGCACCCGCCAGGTCACTCGCGCGCCCGTCGGGGTTCGTGTGCGCGCTGGCGATGCGGCGCCATTGCCCGTCTGGCTCGAGCACGTCGAGGTGAACGGCGAGCGCGCTGGCTGGACGGCCGAGTGAGGTGTCGAGAACGTGCGAGGAGATCATGGTTTCAGCTTACCGAGTCGAAGGGCGGTGATTTTGGCTTGTTCTTCGGCAGCCACGCGCAGCTCCAACGCCGGGTCGTTCTCGAGGCGCGCACGCAGCGCCGCCAGCAACTGTTCCGCGCTCCGGCCGCTGGCGCAAACGATGAACAGAAAGCCGAAGCGCTCGCGGTAGGCCTGATTGGCCGCTCTCAGTTGAAGTAGCGTTTCGTCGCTCGCCCCGACCACGGCGGCTTGCTCTTGGCTCGACCAGTCGGCGGTGGACGCAAACCGCGCGCGCAGCTCGGCGAGCTCGCCGCCGATGGGCGGATGATGAGAGAACGCTTCCAGAAAATCCTCACGTTCGAGAGACGCCCAGACCGTGCGCGCGACGTCGTGTAGCGTCTCGGGCGACCCGAAGGGACGATGCGCCAGCATGCCGGACACCCAGCGCCGTGAGCCGCAGCAGCGGAGCAGCGCCGCCCTCGCTGGCTCGACGGGCAGCGCGTCGAGCCATGCTTGAACGGCAAAGTCGCTCGTGGGCTCAGGCATCCCGCGCTCCCCACAACCTGAGTCGGCTCACGCCGCCGTCCGGGTAGATGTTCAGCCGTACGTGGGAGATCGGGCCGTGCGACGCGAGCTCGTGTTTGAAGAACCGACGAGCGTCCGCCTCGAGCCGCGCCTTCGGCAAGAGGGTGTGCCAGGCGCTGGCGCTGATCAAATCGGTGATCTTCGCGCCCGGCCAGGCGAGACCCTCGAGCGAACAATATTCAGGGAAATTGCCCTTGTAGTGGTTGGTGTCGACTTCAATCACCTGCAGCGTGCCGGTCGCTGCGAGCCGCACGATGATCCAGTCGTGCCCGTGATCGGGCGGGCGACCGCGACGCGTTTCCCAGCCTTCCCCCATGTGCCGCGCGCGACCCGGCGAGAGCAGGCTGTTCATGTCACCGAAGCGCGCGTCCGAGCTGGTCAGCGCGAGAGCACCGTTCCTGAGCGCTCCCAAATCGATCAGGCCTGCTGGCACTTCGACTCGGCTTCGGTCGTCCAACTCTTGCGGCACCGCGCCCGGCTCCACTTTGCCGAACACGCGGAAGCGCGCGACGCCGCCGTCCGGAAAAATAGACAGCCGAACGTGGCTGACCGGAGCGCTGGGCTCAGCCGCAAACAAGTTCTGCGAGCCGGGCTTGAGCGGCACCTGCCAGAGCAGGGGGGACCAAGCCAGGCCGTCGAGATCCCCCAGCGACGCTGTGGCGGGCGCCCAGACGCCTTCTACCGCAGCGAACGGCGGGTGATTGCCAATGAAATGCGCGGTGTCGATATCGAAGCCGTAGACCCGACCCGGCGCGCCGAGCTTGAGCACGCACGAGTCATGTCCGGCGCCGCGTTTGCGCCGGCTCTCCCAGCCGTCCATCCACTTGCCGCGGTCCGTGTAGCGATCCGGGTCGAAGCGCGCGCGACCGCGCTGAATCAACTGCTCGACTCCTGCAAAAAAGTCATCCGTCGCGCCCAGCGCGACTCCGCCGAGATCTGCCGCCGCGAGATCGACCAAGCCCGCGAAAGTGGCCGGATCACTCAAGGGGCATCCATCCGGTGCAAGAGCGCTCTCCCGATCGGCCCTGCCCCATGGGCGCTGCCGTCGAACACCTGCGTGCCGCGCAGCCACGTCTGCTGTACCGTGCCGACCAGGTCGCGACCGAGGTACGGCGACACGCGGTGCCGAAAAAATAGTCGCGCAGGCTCCACGCGAAAGGCTGCTTCCGGAGCCCAAACCACGAAGTCTGCGTCGAAGCCGGGCGCGATTCGGCCTTTGCTCCTGGCCACCCCGGCGAATGCCGCTGGCCGCTCGCTCAGCCAGCGCGTGACGTCGGACAGGCTCGCGCCGCGTGCGCGCGCCTCCGACCAAACCGCAGGCAACCCGAGTTGGAGCGAAGCGATGCCACCCCAGGCGTGCATGAAATCCCCTTCCTCGGGCAACTTCAGAGCGGGCGAGCAGGGGCTATGATCCGTGATCACGAAGTCGATGATGCCGTCGAACAGCGCTTGCCACAACGCCTCACGGTTTGCGCGCTCCCGAATGGGGGGTGCGCACTTGTATTCAGTCGCCCCTATCGGGATTGATTCCGCGTCGAAGCACAAATAATGCGGGCAGGTCTCGACCGTGATCGGCAGGCCCTCGTCCTTCGCCTGGCGAAGTGCGCCGAGCGAGCCCGCCGACGAGAGGTGCACGATGTGCACGCGGCATTTCGTCTCCCGGCACAGATCGATCAGCAAGCGGATGGCCGCGTCCTCCCATTCCGGAGGACGCGACTCGAGGTAGCCCTGGTAACCCCGTGGATCGCCAGTCTGCGGTGCGCCCAGGTCGAGCTCGGCGTGCGCTAGTAAAGGCAGCCCCAGATCTCGCAGGATCGGCATGGCGACGCGCAAATCATCGGCGCTGGCGTTCGGGAAATCATCGATTCCCGAGTGGACCAAGAAAGCCTTGCAGCCGAGCACTCCGCCGGCCGCGAGCGCGCTCAGCGCCGAGGCATTTCCCGGCACCACTCCGCCCCAAAAGCCCACGTCGACGAAGCATTTGCCCGCGCTGGACTGAAGTTTGACCTGGAGCGCGCGGCCATCGGTCGTCACGGGGCTCGAATTGAGGGGCATGTCGACGAGCGTGGTCACGCCGCCTGCCGCCGCGGCCCGAGTGGCGCTCTCGAAGCCTTCCCACTCGGTGCGGCCGGGCTCGTTGACGTGGACGTGGCAGTCGACCAGGCCGGGGGCGAGCACCGCGTCTCCGAGGTCGGTGACGCGAGCTAGCGCTTGGGCGTCACGCACCACCGCGCTGATGAGTCCGTCCTCGACCAACACCGTGGCCGGCCCGATCGAATCCGGAGTCACCACGCGCGTGCTCTTCAGGCCGAAGCGTTCCACGTTACAGCTCCGATTCTGCAAACGAGTGCAAGCTCTGCAAGTGCTGGTCCTTGTCCTCGAGGAAGAGCGAGCCGGTGATGCCCGAGATTAGCCGCGCGATCGAGTACTTCATGCCCGAAATGCTGGCGCCGCCGAAGCCCAGGCTCAGCAAACAACCGAAGGTATAATTGTACAAGTAGCGGAGGTACGGAGCCGTACCCGGTTTGCGCTCGGTGAATTCGAAATGCGAGCCGAGGTAGGGATGGCGTAAGAGGTCTTCCTGAAAATCCGCTGCTGGAGGTCGATAGCGATCGGACCAACGTGCGATCTGCTGCTCGAGCTCGGCAAGCTCCGGACGCAACGCCAAGTCGGTGATGAAGCCGGTGCCGGCGATCACGAAATCGGTCTCCACGCTGCCACGCTCGGTCTCGATCACGATGCTTTGCCCAGCCTGCCGCAGCGATTTCCAGCTCGTTCCGGGGTGCAAGTGGAAGCCCGGCTGCTCTCTGGCGCGCTGAAAGGTGTCCTTCGGCGGAAGCTGACCCATGCGCAAGATCTGCACGACGAAGCGCCACTTGTCCGCGTCCGACAAATCACCGTAGTGCTTGAGGAAGCCCACGAACTCCGCCCAGCGGTAAGCGTTCACGGTTACGAGCTCGGGGCGTCGAAAAAACAAGCGCACTTCACGAGCGCCGTGCTCGAGCGCTTCCGCGGCGTTGTCGAAGGCCGAAGCTCCGGCGCCCAGCACCGCGATGCGTTTGCCGGAGAGCCGCTCGAAGTCAATCTCGGCGCTGGTGTGGGCGTAGGCATGCGCGGGCAAGTGATCGCGAATCATTGCTGGCACGTGCCATTGCCCGGAGCCCTCTATGCCCGTCGCGAGCACCACGCGCCGCGCATAGACCACTTCCCTGCCCGCAGCGCTGGTGCAGGGCACTTCCCAGGCCGCGTCTTTCTCGTCGTAACGGAGCGCGGCCACGCGGGTCTCCGCACGCAGCGGAATGCCGAGCGTCTGGCGGTACCAGCTCAGGTAGCTCGCCCAGCTCTCCTTCGGCAAAAGACCCAGGCCGTCCCAGCTTCCCACGCCGTGCTGCGCTTCGTACCACGCGCGCGCGGTGAGGCTCGGCACGCCCAAGTCGGGCCCAGTCACGTGCTTTGGCGTGCGCAGCGTGCGCATGCGCGCGAAGCGCAGCCATGGCCCCGCGCGATCGAGCGGATTTTCGTCGATTACGAGCAGGTTATTCACCCGTTCACGCATCAGGCCAAACGCGGCCGCGAGCCCACCTTGTCCGCCGCCCACGATGACCACGTCATAGATCCAAGCGCCCGCCGCGGTTCGGCGCGGCGCGAGCCACTCGCGCCGCGGATAGTCGGTCAATTCCAGATCGCGCTTAACCGCGTCGGCCAGACGCGCGAGCGATGGAATCATAAGCCCTCGTTCATGAGTGACCGCGTCATTGCAACACACCTCATTTCAGGTGTCGCGATGGTTTCAGATACATGCATAACTCGAGTCGCGGCGCTCCGACGGCAGGCATCACGCTCGTGCGCCTCAAAGCGTTGCGCGGCCTAGTTGACGTCAGGGTCTTCGACACAACAAGATAGAGCTGTGACCGACGCTTCGCTGATCGACGAAGCTCAGAGCGTGGGCCGGCGGCTCCGATTCAAACCGCTGCCAGGCCCCGCCTCCCAGGTCGACTTCGGCGTCGACGCGGGCGAGCTGGATTTGCCGCGGCTTTCGCAGGCGGAGTTCGCCGAGCTGGAAGCGGCCGTGCTGAGGCATCAAGTCGTGGTGGTGCGTGGTCAAAAAGGACTCGCACCGCGCGATCAGTTCGAGCTGACACGCCGCTTCGACCCGCTGGTTCAAACTTACGGGCACGGCAGCCGCACGGATATCTTGAAGCAAAGCGTGTTGGTCCAGGACTTGGTCAGTTTGCCCGGGGTTCCGCAGGTCAAGCTGCTCGGCAACGGTCGCGTGCGCGATCACGAAGGCATCGCGGAGGTCGAGCTCCGCCATCCCTCGCATCGTTCGTTCCACGCCACGCCACTCAGTGACGAGCAAGAAGCAGAGGGCCTGACCCGCTTCTATCGCTGGCACATGGACGCCGCGCTGTACGATTTACACCCGCCCAAGGTGACGACGCTGCTCGCGCTCACTGTGCCCGAGCCGCGCCAGCAGACCGTCCTCTACGACGACGGAACCGGAGACTCACTGAACGTCCAGCTGGGCACGACCGCGTTCGTGTCGGGCTATCAAGCCTTCGAGAGCCTGTCCGAGAAGCAGCAAGACTTCGCGCTTCGCACGGTGGCTCGCTACGCGCCACACCCATACGTTTGGATGAAGCGCGCGCGTGCGCGCTCGAACGGGCTCGGTCTCTTGTCGGAGGGCCGCGAGTTGTCACGCTCCGAACTACCAGAATTCGAGGACAGCAAGATCAAGGAGCTGCCCTTGGTTTGGGCAAATCCCTTGACCGGACGGCGTTCGTTGCAGGTGCACGCTTACTGCGTGGAGCAGCTGCTCACCGACGGCGAGCCCGTCGGGGACCTCGCCACCTGTCGGGGTTTGCTGTACGACTTGATGCGCCCCGCGATTGCGCCGGCTCGCGTGTATGCGCACGCTTGGCGCGCCGGGGATCTGGTGATCTTCAATAATCGGGGCCTCTGGCACAGCGTAGTTGGCTCGCTCCGCCACACGGATCTCCGCGTCTATCACCAATGCAATCTCGCCTCGAGTGAGCCGCCGCTCGCCGCGGTGGCCTGAAGGAAGAAACCGTGAGCTCCGTTCACGAAGTCACTTGGCGCGTGCCCGCTTGGGTCGCGGCCGAACTGGATCTCGCCACGCCGCTCGTGGGAGACGACGCGAAAATGCAGTTTACCGTGGCACTCGCTCGGCGAAACATCGAGCACGGCGGAGGCCCCTTCGGGGCCGCTATCGTCGACGCGGTCACCGGGCTGGTGCTCGCGGTGGGCGCCAACTGGGTCGTCGAGCAGCGCTCTTCCCTGCTCCACGCTGAGATCGCCGCGATCGCCTTTGCGCAAGCGCGGCTCGGCTCGCACAGCCTCGCCAGCGGCAACTACGAACTGATTGCGAGCTCCGAGCCGTGCGTGCAATGCCTAGGCGCGACCGTTTGGTCCGGCGCGCGCCGCCTGGTGTGCGGCGCGCGCACGGGCGACGCCGAAGCGATCGGCTTCGACGAGGGTCCGCGTCGGGACGACTGGGTAGCGGAGCTCGAGCGGCGCGGAATCCAAGTGGTGCTCGGCGTCCGGCAGGCGGAGGCGCGCGCCGTGCTACTCGCCTACCAAGCGCGAGGCGGTCCGATCTACAACGGCCTGCCTGCGTAAGGCGCTCAGCCGAACGGCCCGCGGTCAGCGGAGCCGAAGCGATCAAGATTGACTGAGGCTGAGCGTGTGGCCGTCCGGATCTTTGAACCACGCGACCTTGGTGCCGCTCGGTGAGAGCCAGATGCCGAGCGCGTCTTGCTCCAAGCCGTCGTAGCGCACGAAATGCACGCCCACCGCAACGAGCGCGCGCACGGTGCGTGCGATGTCGGCGACGCGCCACCCGAGCGCGGTGTACGGCGCGACGACGACCTTTTCGACACGCTGGATGCGGAGTGGGGTGCCGTTGACGTCGTAGACGAGCGCAAACGGATCTTCATTGACCAGGGTGAGGCCAAGCTTACCCTCGTAAAACGTGCGCGAGCGTGCGGCGTCCGCCGTCGCCAAGAAGGCCATCAGCGGTTCCGAAGCGAGGCATTCGTGCATGACGAGCCATTGGTAGCACGGCTGAGCGGGCCCGGCGCGCTCGGTCCAGCGTGGTAAGTTTCACCCTGTGACGAAGGAACCGAATCGCGTTGGTCAGATCGTCGGGCAGCGCTACGAGCTCGAAGCGATCATTGGCCGGGGCGGGCAAGGCACGGTGTACCGCGCGCTCGATCGCTGGACGAAGCAAACCGTGGCCATGAAAGTGCTGGGCGCGAAAGCCGTTCGCGAGCCCCACGTGCTCGAGCGCTTGATGCGCGAGCAGCAGGCGATGAGCGCGCTCAAAGGCACGGCCGCGGTGGAGCTGTTCGACGTTTGCCGTGGAAACGATGGGGAGCTGTGTCTGGTGATGGAGCTCTTGCAGGGCATGGATCTCGATGAGCACCTCTACGAACTCCAGCAGCAAAAGCAGCGCATGCCGCTGACGCGCGTGGCCGAGATCTTCGATCCGGTCGTGAGCACGCTGGAGGCTGCGCACGCGGCCGGCATTTTGCACCGTGATCTGAAGCCGGCTAACATCTTCCTCACCGAGGGCGGCGGCGTGCGCTTGCTGGATTTCGGTATGGCTCGGCTCAAGAAGTCGGCGCCGCTCACCGCGGCGGGTACGGTCATGGGCTCGCCCAGCTTCATCGCGCCCGAAGCCTGGAAGGGCGTCTCGGACTTGATGGACCAGCGAGTGGACGTCTATTCCCTGGGTGTGATCTTGTTCCTGGTCCTTTCGGGTGAGCTGCCGTTCCCAGGCAACACCGTGGCCGAGAAATTCGTCACGGCGACGACCAGCGCTCGCCCCAGCTTGCTCAAGCTGCGGCCGGACCTGCCGCGCGACGCAGACTCTTGGGTCGAGTCGGCGCTCGCGCTCGACCGCGATCAACGCTTTGGCAACGTGCGGGCGCTGTGGAACGCGTTTCTCTCGGTGTTTCATGTCCAGCCGCCGAATCGGGCGGGCCGTCACTCGTTCTGGGCGGCAGCCAAGGGCGCCATGCAAAAGCTCGCGGGCGGAAGCCAGCCGGCTCCGCAAGTCGAGCCGGCCGAGAGCACGAACGAGCCGTCGTTCGCGCGCGAGGCGCTCGCCCGCAGCGCGTTTCAAATCAACGCCACACCAGTCGAAGCTCTGCCCGCGAGCGCGAGCGCGACCGCGCCGCGTCGCCCCGATGCCGGAGCAGCCCCCGGACCACGCCGGCCTGAGTTGCCCAGGAGACCGGGAAGCGCGCGACCTGCGGAGGCAACGATCGAACTTGGCGAGGATGATTTGCAGCGCGTGGGCCTTTCGCCAGCCAAGCCACCGCCGCCTCCGCAACGGGCCGCGGAGCCACCGCCCGTCGAGAAGACCTTCAGCATGAACGACGCTGACTTCCTCTACGAGCAGGGGCCCGTGAAAGCTCCGGCGCCGAACGCGCCCGTTCCGGCGCCGAACGCACCCGTCATCGCCCCGCCGCGGCCCGCGCCTCCCCGCCCGCGACGGAAGTAGTTGGCCGCGCTGGCGTCGAGCCAGCACGTTACGCGCCCGATTTACTCGATGGTCACCGTGTAGGGCTTGGCGGACGTGGTGCCTTGCGCCACGACCAGGACATTGCTCGCCAATTGCGCGGCAGAAATGACCGCCAACCTCTGTTGACCGCCTGGCACGTTGACGACGTAAGACGTTGGCGGAGAAAACCCACAGGGGTTGCTGGCCGGGCCCACGCAGAAGTTCAGGGCGTAAGCGCCGGCGGTCGGAGCCGAGAGCAAGAGTTTGACCACGCCGGTGGCGCTGGTTTGCCCATGCGCCTGCAAAATGACGACCGGCGTGGTGCCGCCCGGCAGCGAGCCGCTCAGCGTCAGTGAGGCCAACGCACGAGGCACGTCCGTGACGAAGTAGGCGGCGGCGAGGCTGATACCAAAGAGGGTGCGAACAAGGCTTTTCATAGGGCGAGCGTATCCGAGTGATCGGCTTCATCACGAGCGAATTCGGAAGAGCGCGCTCCTCCGCTGGACGCGCGCCCGGGGTCTCGAAAACCGAGCGAGCAGCCGCTACACGCGACGCTTGAGCGGTCGCAGATGAATGCGCCGAGCTCCAAGCTTCGCGCGCGCCCCCACTACGGTGTCCGGCGATCCGGACCGAAGGGACGTGCAGGCAGCTGGTTCTTTTTTTGGGGGCCGCGTAGAAAAGAGCGCGCTGCTCGAGACGTGCCGCACCGGGCAGCTCTGCAAGTCACATCAACACGCAGCGGCCGCGCCTGCCCGTCTCTTTTCACGGCTTCGCTGCCGTCCGCGAGCGGCGCGTCGCACCGCACTGGTGCATGCGCGGCCCATTCGAGGCAGCCTGCTGCCACCCGCACGGCTCGACCTTGGCGCCGGTCAGAGACTCTAAAGACGGATGTCCGACGAGGCCGTTACGCCGTCGATGGAGAGCAGAGCGGCAAACAGAGAAGCCAGTTGGCGCCTGCGCCCTGGGGCGAGCGCGGGATCCCACGGCAAGCCGCCGCACGCTCAAGGGCGGCCAGCCGGGGGGCGGCCCGCCGCGCCCGCCCGCAAAAATAGAGTTATTAACACTTGCGTTATATAACGTATATGTTATCAATGGGTCGTGCAGACGCAGCCTTCACTCGACGCAACGCTGGGCGCGCTCGCGGACCCCACGCGGCGGGCAATCCTTTCGCGCCTCGCGCAGGGGGAAGCCACGGTCAGTGAGTTGGCGCGACCGTTCGCGATCTCACAGCCGGCCATCTCTCGTCACATCAAGGTGCTCACCGACGCCGGTCTGATCGTGCAGCGCGTGGAGGGCACGCGGCGTCCATGCCGACTCGCGCCGGACGCGCTTTCCGAGCTCGATCAGTATTTGGCTCTGCTGCGCAGGGCACTCGAAGCCAACTATCAGCGCCTCGATCGCTTGCTTTCGGAGCGCCAGAAAAGAAAGGACAGTTCGCAATGACGCAAATGAAACTCGAGACCGAGGGCGATCGACACGTCGTCGTCACCCGCCGCTTCGCAGCACCTCCGCAGGAGATCTACCGCGCGCACACCGATCCGGAAATGCTGCAGCAGTGGCTGCTCGGCCCCGACGGTTGGACCATGCCGGTTTGCATCGTCGAGGCGCGTCCAGGCGGGAAAATCCGCTACGAGTGGGCCGACGGCAAGGGGCGCGGGTTCTCGCTCACCGGCGAGTTCATCGAACTCGATCCGCCACGGCGCATCGTTCACGTCGAGCGCATGCACATGCCCGGTCCCACGCCGGATAACCGCGTCGAAACCACCTTCGTCGCCGACGGTACCGGGACGCTGATGACGATGCGCATGACCCTCCCCAACGCCGAGACGCGCAAGTCCATGCTCGCGACCGGTATGGAGCGCGGCATGGAAGCCTCTTACCAGCGCCTCGAGCGTCAGCTCGCGGGCGAAAACCGGGCGGTCGTCGCATGACTCCCTCTGTTCACGTCAGCATCGACGTCCCCGACTTGGAGCGCGGCCTCAGCTTCTACGGCCGTGTTTTCGGCTTCGTCGAAAAGTCCCGCCCGTTTTCGACGATGGCCATCCTCGACGGCAACAACGTCACCATCTGCATGCACGAAAAGCACGCCGGAACCCACAGCTCCCCCGGCAGCGCCGACACGCGCCGCTACGAGCGCCACTGGACCCCCGTCCACCTCGACTTTCACGTCCACGACTTCGACGAAGCGTTGTCTCGCATCCTTCGCGAAAACGGCATGATCGAAAACGAATTCCGCACAGAAGGCCCGATGCCTGCTGCTTTCTGCAGCGACCCCTTCGGCAACGGCTTCTGCGTGATCGGAGAAACTCGACGGAGCGCATGACCGCGCTCCGTCACTCGAGCGCGCTGCAAGCAGTGCTGGCGCTTTCGGTGCAGCACCGCCGGAGCTTGATCGCCTACGCGGGGTCGGCGAGCACCGAGTCCAATTGCTGGTAGCAGGCCTCCATGCCCTGATCCATGCCGGAAGCGAGCGCGCCGTCACGGTCTTCTTTCGAGGCGTACGTCTGCGTGATGGTCATCGCGGTGACGGCGCCGTGCTCGGTGAACTCGTGCTTCTCCAGCAGCGAGCCGATCGTCTGCCCGGACCCCAGCGCCATGATTTCGGTGTGAATGGCCCGCTCGTGCAGCACCACTTCCGTGAACGTGCCCCGCAGCGTCATGAAGGGGTCGGCCTCGTCGCTCTTCCAGGCCACCTCGAGCACGCCGCCCACGCGAGGCTCACATTTGCAGACGGTCAAGGTCAGGCCAGGGGGAGGAAGCATCCAACGGCGCATCCTATCCGGCGTGAACATGGCTTCCCACACGAGCCGACGGGGGGCGTTGAACGTGCGGGTAAGGACGAGCGTCGTATCGGTGGGCGTGGAGATTTGCAGGCTCTTGGCGAAGGCGTTCATGGTGTAGTCCTCGTGACTGACAGTCGGAACGGGCGAGTACGGGGCGATGAGAGGCTCATGAGCGGCGAGCGCGCGATTGCTCCTCGGATTTCATTTCGTCGAGCAGCGAGTCCAACGCTTCGAACCGAGCCTCCCAGTACCGACGGAACGACTCGGTCCAGAGCGTGGCTTCCTTGAGCGGCGCGGCGTCGAGTCGGCAGAAATGTTGCCGCCCGTCGACGCGGCGCCGGACGAGCTTGGCGTGCTCGAGCACGCGCACGTGCTTCGTGGC
This sequence comes from Polyangiaceae bacterium, assembly GCA_035549735.1. Taxonomy (GTDB): domain Bacteria; phylum Myxococcota_A; class Polyangia; order Polyangiales; family Polyangiaceae; genus PMG-095. Next base: position 44,013 of record DASZQI010000068.1, read on the forward strand.
CGCTGGAAACGTCATCTTGAGGGGCGCAGCGAGCTCGCTGAGGTTGCGCTCCCCAGCGGAGAGCTGCCGGATGATCGCCCGCCGGGCCGGGTGGGCCAAGGCGTGAAACACGAGATCGAGCCGGGGCGAGCGATCTAAAACCATATGGTTTACTATACCAATTGGTTTTACGACATCAAGCTCGAAAACTGCGCGCGCGGTTGCCAGCAGAAGCTGACCTCGACCCGCGCCAAGCTAGCCTTCGAACGCCAGCCGATGCGAGGATTCAGCGCGCGACCGCTCGTAAAATGCAAAGACGGCGCGGATCCGATAGAGATCCTGATGGATGCCTCGACTCCACCATACCCTCGCGGCAGTCACACCGGCGATCTTGTGCGCCAACCTCGGCTGCTCCTCGGATTCGAACCATGGAGGTTCGGGAGGGGCTGGGGGCTCGTCTCAGGCAGGAGCGGGTGCAAGCGGGAACCCGACGGGCTCGAGCGGTGGTTCAGCGACCGCCGGAGTGAGCAGCACCGGTGGCAATCCAGAAGCGGGCCAGGGCGGCTCGGCCGGGGGCGGACCGCTGCCTCCCGATCCCTGCATCGCTCGCAACTCGTGTCCTCCGGGCACTTGGGTGAATGTCACGCCGGCCAATGCCAAAGCGCTCGATTTCGGAACAGGTCCGATCGTAGGCGATCCTTCGCGGCCGAGTGACCTGTATATGGCCGGCGGGGGCGACGGCGTTTGGAAGTCGAGCGACTACGGCAACACCTGGGCCCAAATCAACACCTCCATTCCTTACGCTCCGATGGGCTATGTCATGGCCGTGCTTCCCGGAACTACGCCGCCGACCGTGCTCGTGGCCGGGTACAAGGTGGTGCACAAGTCGACCGACGGAGGAGTGACGTTCACGGACCTCCCCTTCGATTTTCCTGATTCGCTTTATTCGATTCAGATCGACCCGTACGACGGCAAACATCTCATCAGTGGCTTGCACGAGGTGGACGGCATCGTGGAGTCGAACGACGGGGGCGACAGCTGGAAATACGTCGGAAAAGGCGGTTTCCCGAGCGGCGGAAAGTCCTGGTATGCGTTCTTCATCGACACCGGTGTAGCCGGAACCACGCACGACACCTGGTTCGCGATCGCGCAGGACGGTGGCAGCGCGGTCATGACGTCGAACGCCGGCACCCAATGGACGATCCCAACGGGCTTGAATGGCTTCACCCATCCGCACGGCAACGCGCAGATCTATCAGCATGGGGATTCGCTCTTCGTTCCGGGCACCGGCGGCCCAGGCGACGGCCTGTACAAGAGCACGGACAAGGGGCGGACTTTCACCAAGGTTCTCGATGGAGGGCTATCGATCGCTTGGGGCACGGCCAAAAACGTCTACGCGATGTGGGGCTGGGCCTGCTCGAAATGCGACCTCGGCGCGAGCTTCGCCGTAGCTCCCCTTCCGGCTGGCACCGCCTTCACGAAGCCCCCCGTCCCCCCTGCACTCAACATCGGTGCCAACCACATCGTGGTGACCAGCGACGGTGAGCACAACGTCTTCGTCGGCACGATGTGGGCCGCGGGCGTTTGGCGCTACGTGGAGCCCTGACCATCGAGCGCGCGCGCCAGCGCGATTCGAGGTCGGCAAAGCTGCGGCGTGACCAACCGGATGCGCGTTGCATTTTGCCTCCAAGCGGTCGAAGTGGCTGCGCCCAATGGCGAGTAGAGTTATCTGAAGTGCGCGCTGCAGCACGAAAGCGCGCGCCGCTGGCACGCAAGATGCTGACGAACGGAGCAATGGAAACCAAAGACGTTCATTTGCTCGTGCTGGAAACGTTGGCCGACTGGGAGCCTGGGCTCGCCATTGCACACCTCAACCAACCCGCGTTGGGCATGCCGTCTAAGTACCGCGTACGCAGCGTTGGGTTGAACCGCGAACCCGTGCTGACCAAAGGTGGCCTTCGTATCCTTCCTGACCTGACGGTCGAGGAGCTGTCAACGGCCAACAGCGCCCTCTTGATACTGCCGGGCGCAGATATCTGGGCGGACCCAAGGACCGACCCTGCGCTCGACCAGGCGCGGGCGTTCGTAAAAGCCCGCGTCCCGGTAGCCGCCATCTGCGGCGCCACGCTCGGTCTGGCGCGGGCGGGTCTGCTCGATACCCGGCGCCACACCAGCAACGCTCCAGAGTTCCTCGCCGGTACCGGGTATGCAGGCGCCAGCCTTTACGTGAACCAACCCGTCGTGGAAGACGACGGCGTGATCACCGCGCCGGCCACCGCATCGCTCGAGTTTGCCAAGCACTTGCTCGAAAAGCTGCAGGTGTTCTCCGGCCCCGCCCTCGACGCTTGGTACGCTCTTTACCGAACCGGTAAGCCAGAGCACTACTTTGCCTTCGTCGAGGCCGTGAAAAAACAGGCCGCGTAGCGGGAAAAACTGGCGTCGGCCCGATCAGTACGCAAACTCGGAGAGTTTGAGCTTCGAGTCGGGGCAGCCCCAGATGTCCGTGTTGGCGTGATGGGCGTGCGAGTAGAGGAGCAGCTTGTTGTCGCGACCGACGTAAAAGTTGGCGGCGGCGCGGAACTGGTCGTAGCCGTCGTCATCGATCCCGAAGTTCATGCTGCGCTTTAGGCCGAGTTGAATATTGAACGTACCGCTTTGGAACGCCACGCCGTACAGATCGGCGGTGTTGGTACCCGCGTTCAGAACGCAGCCGGAGAAGTCGCAGTACCCTTCGTAGTTTTCGTTGTTGGTCATCGCCAGGTACAAGGTCCCATTGCAGTCGGTGATGAAGTTTGCATTCTGGTATTTGCGTCCTGACCAAGACGCGTCCGAGAGCCATTGCCAGCGCGTGTTGACGTCCAGCGTGGCGGAGCTGCTCAAGTAGAAGCGACCCGAATACTGGTCATCCTTGTTCAGCACGAACAGCAGATACAGCCCGTTCGCGAGCTTTACGAGGCCAGCGCCGGAGGGTTTGCCGTTGTTGCCTCCAGTTGGCTCGCCGTGCGTGCCATCGAGCAGTAGCCGCTGAAACCACGCGGTCTTCGAGCCGGGCACCCGCAAGTCGTAAAAATCCACGATTCCGGGGGCCGAGCCCGCTCCCTCGCTCGCGATCGCCAGCAAACCTCCGACCACTTGAAAGCCACCGGGATGGTCGGTGTCGGGAATTGGGTAGTAGTACCAAGTGCGACGGTTCGAGGGCGGCTCGCCGCTGTAGTCCGCGCCAGCGGCCACCAAGCGCCCTTCAGGGTTACCGATCGCGTCGTCCGCGAATTGAGCGAGAAAGATACCCGACCCGCCGACAGTGCCGGGTGTGGCTCTGGACATCACGAACCAGCGATTGTCGTTGTTGGTGGTTCGAAGCCGGCCGACCCCTTGGATGTGGTTCTTCCAGGTCGCCTTGAGATCCCCGCAGATACCGAGCACGTTCGAACCGGACCCAAACAGATTGAGCTTGGCATTGAATGGGGCCAATGTACTGCCGCCTTGGGAGCGATAACGAACCTTGCCGCTCGGATGAAACGGGAAGCTCGAAAACGCGGTGGGCACGTCCTTAACGCAAAAGCTGTGGGTCTGAGGTGAACCCCCGACGAAGGCTTTCAGCGAGGGATCTGCCCACGACTGCGCCATCGACACGCGCATGCCGGGGCCGAGTGGCTTGGTCTGGTCGAACGTGACGCTCGTGCTGGTCGGGGTAATCGGATTCGGTTCCCAACCCGAGATATAGGAGTCGCGAGCGAAGATGCCGACGCCCCCGTAGTAGGTCCCTTCCACCACGTACCGAGGCTGAAGGCGCCCCGACATCGACGTCACCCAAGTCTGACGATTGCTGACTCGGTAGCGGCTGCCGTACGCTGCCGGCGTATCGTAGCTGTTGTTGAACAGCTGCACGCGGTAGGAGGATTTGTTTTGAATCCAGCCGCTGTAGATGGACCCGAACCCGATCTGACAGGTTTGGCTCGAAACACACAACCAGGTGCCCACTGCGGCATCGTCTTCGGCCCAAGTCACCGGTTGAGAGAGCACCCCTACGTCCCCGGACGCGCGAGCGCGCGGATTCACGCCGGGCGCGCTCGTCGCACCTTCGGACGGCATCGTAGTCGCGGCTCCCGGCAACCGCTCCGGCGTATCGAAGCTGGTTTCCGCGCGCGCGAGCGGGTAGCGCGCGTCCGCGTCGCTCAACGCTTTCGGCACCGAAATGGCTCCGCCGCCGGCGACCGCGCGCAGCGCGCGGTAAGCCTCACTGAGCGTCGGTTGCTTCACGCTTTCCGCGATGCGCTTCGACAATTCCGGACCGTCGACGGAGGCTTGAGTAATGCCGAGCAGGCCAGAGGGCGTCTCCCAAAATCCGACGTGAACTCCGCCAACTTGCTCCTCGTACAGCAGCGTTCCCTCCACCTTCAACTCGTTGCGAGTCGAAACCTCGCTGCTGCTCGTTGAACCACCGGCGCAGCTCACCAACAACGGTAAGGCGAGACCAGCCGCCAAGGAAAACGCGAGCAGCGTCGCGCGTGCGGAGGGACGAAGCGGGATAGAGCGTGAAATCGACGCGTAAATCGGATGGCTCATGGTTCTTTCCTTTTGCGGGCAGACACGTCCCGACGCGTTCGAAGATCGATTCGAACGCGGGCCGAGACGCGAGCTGACTTGCTATGGATAGCGAGCCGCGAATCTTCAGTATTGTATGTTGTTGCGGAGCAGCGGCATCGCTCGCGAGCAACGTGTCAGGTCGCGTTCAGTGAACGAGGTCACGCTTTGGCCGTCGAAGAACACGACGCTACCGACACGCATGGCGCCGAGTCCGAAGCGAGCAGAGCGCGCGTCGATAGCTCGCTTCGGGTTCGCGTGCCGGAACGGTGTCGGCGCGGAGCGCGCTACCGACCGCGCGCCTCCCCCAGCCCTCGCATCGTCGATGTCCTCCTTCCGGGCAGGCGAGCCGAGCCACGGTCCTCGGGCGTACCGCGCCAAAAGGCGACCACCGAACGGATTCAGCCTTCACTGTTGTGGCGCGCGAGCGGCGCCTGGTTACGGCTCCGTTCCGACGACAAAAAACCGAAGCTGCGCGAGCGCCCCGCGAGCGCGCTTGGCGCGTAGCCGCCACTCTTTTCCCTGGACGGAATTTCGTCGACGCCCAGGCGTACAACTCAGCCCCACAGGTCGAGTGCGAGTCGCCCGAATGCCCCGCAGAAGTGCGTCGAAGCACTCGCGGACGCCTCAAAAAATCTCAGCAAATCTCAGTCTTTATGAACTCCCGAACAAAAAAGACAAAAATCTAGTGGAGTGGTAACCCACATGCCTTTATAGTGTCACTGAAAGCGGCTGCAGCCGGCCTGCAAAGGAGCACGCCTTTGGCGATCGAAGTACCCAGCGTTCGAATCCTGATCGTCGATGATGACCGCGCGATCTGCGAATACATGCAGACGCTGCTCGAGAAAGACGGGTTTGTCGTAAAAGCGCTGAGCGACCCGACGCTCGTCGAAGACGAGATTCGTCAGGGCGACTACCACGTGATGATCCTCGATCTGATGATGCCCAAGCTGGATGGCATCGAGGTTCTGAAGCGAATCCGTTCCATCGACAGCGACATCGCCGTCATCATCTTCACTGCTCACCCGAACCTCGAGACGGCAATCGCTTCGATGAAACTCGACGCGGTCGACTACATCAAGAAGCCGTTCAACGTGGACGAGTTCCGCGAGGTGCTTTCGCGGGTGATGAAGAAAAAGGGGCTCGCGCGCACCCCGGAAGAGCAGCTTCACAAGATCATCGGCGACACGATCCGCACGCTGCGCAAGGAGAAGGAGCTGACGCTCAAACAAATGAGCCGTCGCACCGGTCTCAGCATCTCGCTGCTCTCGCAAATCGAGCGCGCAGAATCGAGCCCGTCGATCTCCAGCTTGTACAAGATCGCGATCGCGCTCGATTCGAAGATTCACGATCTGTTCGGAAACAATTGAGCGCGCTGCGCTTGCCCTGCTGAACGCGACTCTGCCCGCTGCGCTAGAAGTGGCTGGCAGGTCGCTGTGCAGTGGCGATGCGCGCGCTCCGCTCGCGCGCGTGGGCGCAAACAGGTGCTCGCTCGCGGGTGACGACGCTCCTGGAAAAATGACCATGGACGTCGCTCCGCCCTTCGCGTTTCCGAATAAGCGTGACTCGTCCCGTCCGCGCTTTGCGAAATGCATCGCTCGGGCACGCGCGCGCTCGCGTGTCTGACTGCCGTACGCGCAGCATCGTGACGCGCACCTTCAATGCGTGTCTCGCGTCTCTTGCTCGCGAGCCCCAGTCGAGCGCTGCTGCTCGGTCGGCTTACGGCAAGTGCGGTTATTAACGCAGGGCCCGCACCGCAGGCGGGGGGTTGTTTGGGGGGGTGTGTATGGGGGGCAAACCGCGGTACGGACCCTGCACTTTCAGTCATATCATGCGAAACCGGGATCCGCGAACGGAAACTGAGGCGCGAAGCACCCCTCGACCGGCTTAAAGGCCGACGGCGCGCTCGCTCCCAAGCTACCGCAACTGTTCACGTTAACGAACAAGCGCCGGACACTTAACTCCGCATCCGATTGTGGTGCTTTTTGGCGTCGCGTTCGGCCAGCGTGAGGCCCGTGGCGCCCCCCGATTGGCTCGCCAGCGCGCGCTCGGTCGCCGCAGCAAGCGTGCGGTGCAGGGGCTCGAGCTTCCCCACCAGGTGCCCAAGGCGCCTGGCGGCGTCTTCCGCGCGCGACCAGGCGGCGCGGTGGCCCAGGGTGCCTGGGCTCGTCTTCCGCGCCAGCTGGAGGGCTGCGCTGAGGTCTCGCCCTACCGCGGCCAGCTCCTCGAGCTCGATCGGTCCAACGCGCTCTTTCTTCCACGCGGCGTAGAGGGCTCGAGCGACGCCGATGAGGTCGCGGAGGGATTCGAGTGGCAGCTGGCCGTCACGCGGGGGCACGCACAGAACAAGCGCCTGCGACGCCCGAGCGTCAAGGGTGCTCCCCCGCGCTGCGACAGCAGCGAGCCGAGCCGCTCTTCCGCGCGGCCCCTACTGCTCTGCTTCTTGGGGTGCCGAAGGTCAGACTTGAACTGACGACCCCACGCTTATGAAGCGCGTGCTCTAACCAGCTGAGCTACTTCGGCAAACTTGGGCGCCCGAATATTATCTTCGACAAATGTCTGTCAAGTCGGCCTTTTGGCCGGCGTGATGCGCTCGGACATTCTCGCTTAGTTCGAAACGCGGCCGGGGCCTGGGCCGCTGCGCCCAACCGCAGGGTTTCGCGAGTCGTAGCTGATGCGGAAGACCGCGCTGGCGCCAAGCGCCGGAGGCACGCGACCAAAGGTGGGCATGCGGCGAACGACGTGCACGACGTTGCGGTCGTACTCGTCCACGCCACTCGGTCGCACCAGGGACACGCTGGCAACGCGCCCGTCTTCGAACAGGGCCAGATCGAACACGACCAGCCCTCCCCTGCCCTCGAGGATCGCCCAACCGGGGAAGGTGCCAGAAAGCGCGCGCTCGAGCCGAGCGATTAGGCTGCGGTAGTAGTCGAAGCTGGGATCGTCGGGGTCGCCAGCAAGGCCGCCGCCGCCAGAGGGCTGCGACTGTGAGCCAACCTTGTCGCCATTGCCGACCGCGGGCGGCGCGGGCGCTGGCTCACCGCCGAACCCGGCCGTGGACGGGCCGCCGTAGGAGCTGGCATCGAGCAGCGATGCTACTCGACTGGCAATGCGCTGCCGACTGTCGACGGTGTCACGCGGTTGCGCCTGTTGTTGAGCGGGCACGGCCGCGCGTGTTGCTGGCAGCCAGGGCCGGGCTGTCAGGACCTGCGCGCTGATGTGACTGCTCGGCCCGCGTGCCGCGCGCGGAAGACCGGCGGCGGGTGCGAACTCGGCGCCTGCCGCGGCCGCGCCCCGCGGGCCCTCCCAGCCCGCGTCGTCTGCAGCGCCAGGACGCGCGCCGACCAGGGATGGCACCGAGCCGCTGGCGCTGCCCTGGTTCGGGCTGGAGAGCGCGAGCGGCCTGCGCAGTGCGTCGCGACCGCGACCGCTCGCGACGAAGTCGAGCTCCATCGGGTTCGGTGTGGCGCGCCGATCATCCCAGGTGCGACGCTGGCGGGCCGTACGCAGTCGCGAGAGTTCGCTGCGCGCCAGGGCGTTCGGTAGGTCGCGCTCGAGAGTCAGCGGGGCGACGGTGCTCGCGAGGTTGGTCGCTCGCTGCCCGTCTCGTGTGCCTCCACGACCGGGTGCGCCCACGTCAGGTCGCGCGTGCATTTCGCCTCCAGCCGGCACGCGCGGGGCCTCGGGGTCACGGACCGGTTGCGCGATCTTCGTGAAGCGAGCGTCAGGAGCGGACACTCCGACCCCCGGCGTGGGGGCCGCTTCGAGCAGCACCTCGACGTCACTCTCGAGTGGAGCGCGCGTGGCACGGGACGAGAGCAGCAGAGCGCCGCTGGCGACCAGGATGCAATGCGCGATCGCCGAAGCAATCAGCGCTCCCGGACCCATTCTGGACGGCGGCACCCGTCAAGTGTGAGCCAGCACGGGCGATGACTCAAGCGTGAGGCGAAAGCGCCGCGCCGCGTTGGCGGTGGTCGCCGCACACAGGTCGGACAGTTCGGTACCTCGGAGGGCGGCAATGGTGCGCGCGGTGTGCACCACGTAAGCAGGTTCACAACGACGGCCTCGCAGCGGAACCGGCGCCAAATACGGGCTATCCGTCTCGACCAGAATGCGATCGAGAGGCGCCCATGCGGCCACGTCCTGGATGGCGCGCGCGGTTTTGAAGGTGACGATGCCGGAAAACGAGAGGTCGAAATCGAGATTCAAGGCGCGCTCGGCGAACGCGCGATCCTCGCTGAAACAATGGATGATGCCGCCCACGTCCCGGGCGCCCTCGCTCTCGAGCAGCTCGAGCGTCTCCGCGCCGGCGCTGCGCGTATGGATCACGAGCGGCTTCTTGGCACGCTTGGCCAGCGCAATCATGCTCGCGAACACCGCTCGCTGCCGTTCACGCGGCGAGTGGTCGTAGTGATAGTCGAGGCCGACCTCGCCCAACGCGACCACTCGCGGATGCGAAATCAGCTCGTTCAACGTGCCCTCACCCGCGGCGTCGAGCGACGCGGCGTCGTGGGGGTGCACGCCGACGGTGGCCCACACGCCCGCGTCGCGTTCAGCGAGCGCGACCGCGTTGCGCTGCGCGCTCTCACTGCTCACTCCGATGCAGACGAAATAACCCACCCCAGCGGCGCGCGCGCGTGACAGCACCGCGTCCGGGCCCTCCGGGCAATTCTCGGCGTCGAGGTGGCAATGGGTGTCAAACCACATGGCTGGATGCTACGGCAGGCTTCGGGTGCGCGCCCGCGCCAGAGCTAGCACGCCGCCGAGCAGCAGCGCTCCGCTCAGGATCCACAACTCGGTGAGCTCGACCGCCTTCACCAGCAAGCCAAGCGTCAAAACGCCAAGGCAAGCCGGGACCACGGCCCAACGTGGGGCTTTGCCCCGGACCGAAAGCCGCAATAGCGAGGCAATCGCCATCGCATACTGCGCGAGCACCGCGGCGCTCGAGAGTGCGAAGAGCGAGCCCAAGGCCTGAACCGAGGAAAGGACCGCGACGACCAGCGCGGTGAGGCCGAGCGCCAGGCGCGGAACGCCGCGGGCGTCCTCACGGCCGAGCCAGTCGCCGAAGCCCGCTTCACCGCCCAGCGCGGCCACGTAGCGCGGAGTCACCACGACCATGCCGAACGCCGTGCCGAGCGCGGATAGCAGGGTCCCCGACGACACCAGGCTGCCTGCAGCTCCACCCCCGAGCGCGCGGGCCGCATCGGCGAGCGGCGCCTGATGCTGGGGTAAATCCGGCAATGCTCGGGCGCAGCCGAGGTGGATGGTCACGTACAGCGCCGCTGCGAACAGCAACGAGCCGATCGTGGCCAGCGGTAGGCCTCCATGTGCGCGCCGCGCGCTCCCCGCGAGCACGGGCACGGCCTCGAAGCCCTGCAGCGAAAACATGGCGAGCAGCGCAGCGCGCTGCCAGCTCGAAAACGACGAGACGACCGGGTTCAGCGGGGCCGCGCTGGGCGTCGACGTCGAGAATGCCAGAACGAGCAAGAGCAGCAGCGGCAACAGCTTGAGCAGGGTCAACGCATCCCAAGTGAACGCGCTCGGACGGAGACCAAGGGAGGCCACGCTCGCGAGCAAGAGCGTGACTCCGCCCGCGAACACGGCACGAAATGGGCCCACTCCGATTCCGAGCGCGGGAGCCAAGTGATCGCGAAGACCGGCGACCACCGCCGCCGTACTGAGCAAGGCCGAGACCGCGGCGACCCAGCCCACGGCAAATGCAGCGCCGTCGCCGAACGCGGCGCGCGCCCACACGTAGGGTCCGCCGTCCACGGGCAACGCGCGCCCCAACACCGAGAACGTCACGGCGATGGGCAATAACAGCGCCGCTGTCAGTAGGAATACGAGCGAGCCCGCTGCGCCGGGGACCAGCCCGGCTACCAGGTTCGGAGTGAAGAAGATGCCGACGCCCACGATGCCGTTCACGCCCAGCGCGAACAGAGACAGCGTGGAAACCCGCTCTCTCACGGCAAAATTTGGTGAAATCGCTCGCGCAGCAGGGCTGCGGCCGCGTCCACGGCCGACGACTCCTCGTAACCGAAGCGGGTCGCGAGCTCGAGCATCGCCGCGGTGGCGGCGTTCTTGCGCATTTCGTCCAAGCCCGCGCCGTTTTCGCGCTGGAGTACGACGATATCGCGCGAGAGACGGGCCACGCTGGTACGGCGCTCGGCGAACACGGCCTCGCGAATTCGACGCAGGTAGGGGGCGAACACCTGCGCGTTGTCGATCGGCTCGCCTGGATGATCGATGGCCCAGGCCGCGATCGTGCTGATCAGGCCGTGACGAAAGTCCTGCGGCCGCTCGGGGCTTCCGAGCAGCACCTCGACCTCGCGCATCAGGCGCTCGTCTGGCTCTTCGTGTTGGCCGGTCACTGGATTCCGAGTTTTCTCGCCCTTGGTCCAGAAGCTGACGTTGGTGACGTAGCGATCGAACAGCTGATTGTAGCGCGCTTCGTCGACCAGGCCGCTCGCGACGCTGAACTCGTGCTCGAGGGCGTCGAGCAAACGTTCGCGAATGGTGCGACGGAACAGGGCGTGGTCGTGGTACCCGCCCGGCATCTTCTCTTCCTGCAAGAACGCGTATTCGCTCGCGCGTTCGCACAGCTGATCCAGCTCGTCCAGCACCGCAAACGGCGACAGGCACGAAAACCGCGGGTTTTGCGCGGCGTCGAGCAGCACGCTGCGCATTTCGCGCGGGCTCGCGCCGGTGCTGCCCTCGTAGATCGGGTAGGAGTCGCTCTCGCTGTACAGGTCCGCGATGCTGTTGACGATCAGCTTCTTGCCCTCGTCGTCCAGGCGAGCCGGCGGAGTCGCAGTGGCGTACAGGTCCATCTTCTCGACCGCAGACAACTCGTTCAGCGTCTCGCGTAGATTCTTGGGAAAGCGATCCGGGTTCGGCCGACGCATACGCGTGAGCACCGCGAACATGGCGGCCATCTGCGTCGCGTGCGGCGCGACGTGGCGACGCACCTGCGGCGCGATTTGGGCGTCGTAAATCGACTGTTCGTCGAGCCAGCTGAGCAAATAGGGAGCCTTCACCAGCTCGAAGCGGCCCCGAAAGCTCTCGAACTCCGGGTGCTCACGGAACGCGGCCAAATGGCCCTCGTTGCCGCTAGCGAGCATGACGCAGTTCACGTACAGCGTTTGCGATCGCAGCGCCACTTCGCCAGTTTCGGCCGTGATTTGCAGGTATTTGAAGGCATCCAGCGGGCGCTTGAGCAAGTCCGAAAACTCGAGCAGGCCACCGCCCGCGTCGACCAGCTCGCCGAAAACCTCGAACAAGGTGACCGCTTGCAGGGCCGTGGGTAGCGCGCCGAGGCTGCGGTCGGCGGTGACCTGGCGCTCACCGGCATCCACCGACAGCTGCGGGCCGAGCGTAACGGCGCCCACCCGATAGCGACGCGAAATGAAATAGCGCTCGACCTGCACGTGGCGCAGCACCTGCTCGAGCGAACCGTCGTACGTGCCGAGCAGCGATTCGAAGACTTGCCGGCTCTTGTGGGAGAGCTCGCCGCGCAGCACCCACGCGGGCGGAGGATCGCTGACACCCGCTTCAGAGTACAGGCGCTCCAGGATTTTTTTCCGCTCCGGCCGCGGCAGCAGAAAAAGCGGATGGTCGCGCACCTCCATGAACAGACGCGCGTCGATTTCCTCCTCGGGCAGGTGCGCAAAGCTCTCCTCGCGAGAAAGAGGGGTCGTGCGCTTGCCGCCGAAGCCGATCACGCCGCGCAGGGTTTTTTCATTGGGGAACACCCAATGAAAGCGGTAGAGCGCGCCGTCATCGACGGTCGAGTAGTGCTCGAGCGCGCGCATGATGCACGCGGCCACGGTGCTCTTGGCCGAGCCGTTCGGCCCGTGCAGCACGGTGACTCGATTGGGGCGGCCTTCTCGCGCGAAATTGCTGAGCACGCGATAGATTTCGCTCTGCACGAACTCTTGACCGATCAGCTGTTCGCGTCGCGCGTCGGCTTGTTCGAGAAACGGCAGATCGAACAGCCGATAGCGGGTGAACGAGCCCCAGGGGCGCTCGACCGTGCTCTTGCCGTAGAAGTCGAACGCATCGCGCAGGTAGCGCGATGCGTCTCGCGTGTAGCGCACGGGATCGGCCGCGAACAGCTCCAGGTATTCCTGGAACGAAAGCAGCCGCCGCTGCTCCTCGAAGTTACGCTGGACCCGCTCCGCAATCTCGCGCAGCTCGTCGACGATACCCATCGTCGCGATCTTAGCGAGCCTTCTTACTTTGCGTCCACCGCCAGCGAAAGATCGCGCTTTTCAATCAGACATTTGTCGTCGGTGCACACGGAGAACGCAAACTGCCCGGAAAGGTCGTGCTTGCCCGCTGCTGGCGTGAAGGCCACGGTCATGGTCACCCGTGCCTTGTCGAGCTTGGCGGCGTCCTTGGTCACCACAGGCGCGGGAAAGGTGAGACCCGGCGCTTCCTTCAGCTTGAATTTGTAGGGATACTTGTCGTTGACGTGAAAGGGGGGCTTGGCGTCCAGCACGATCTCGGCTTCACCGGGCTTACCGGCCTGATAGGCGCCCTTCGGGCTGATCTTGAGCTCGAAATTGGCCTCGGAAACCTGGCTCGAGCCCGCCGCAGCGGGTTCCGCCGGGCCGGGCCCGTTAGCTGCCGCTAGCTGGGTGCCCGCGGCCGGCTCCGCGGGCTTGGGCGCCGGAGCAGCGGGCGGTTCCGGCGTGGCGGCCGCAACCACGGGACTTCGCGGCTGTTCGCCGGCGGGTGGGGCTTCTTTGCTACAGCCAAGGTGGAGACCCAGGAGGAGCACACACGGGAGGCCACTCACGCGCAAATCGACCTTCATGCCGATGGGATACCACACGGGCGGAGCTCGGGAAAACGGCAGGCCCGGGGACCCGCTCGAACGCGCTGAGCCGCGAGCTTTCAGCGCATGAGCACGATCACGAGCACGACCAGCACACCGAGCACCAGGGCGGCACCGCCCACCAAAACCAAAACCGGAAACGACGCTTTGGGTACGCCCGCGGGCACCAACGAGTCACTGCCGCCGTAGGGCGCGGAGCCCGGAGGGGCCGGTACGGTGCCGGGTCCAGCGGCGAACGGATCGCCCGCCTCACCGAGCGACTCACTCTCACCGAAAAAGGAGTCCGCGACGGTGGCCTTGGGTGCGGCCACGGCGCTCGCCATCAGCTCCGGCAGGCGGGCCTCGATCGGCTGGGCCAGCTCGGCCTCGCGCGCAGCGGCCCAGGCCAAGTGATCGCCGGTGAGGCCGTAAGCTTTGCCGATCGCATCCGCCAGCGCGCCCACCGAAGCGATCCGCAACGCGGCCATCTTCTTGAACGCATGAGCCATCACCGGATCCAGCGTTGGCGGGACCGGGTACTTCTTGTCCTTGCCCACGACGCTGGGCGGTCGCGGCTCCTTGGTCAGAATCTCGAGCAGAATGCTGGGGCCGTTGTTGCCCATGAACGGCACCTGCCCGGTGACGCACTCGTAGGCGATCGCGGCGAGAGCCCACACGTCCGCGCGGTGATCCAGGGTGTCGAGGCCCTGCGCCTGCTCGGGCGCCATGTAGAACGGCGAACCGATGGTGGTTCCGAGCACGGTGAGCTTCTTGGCGCTCTCACCCTTGTCTTTCACCGAACCGAAATCCAAAATCTTCAAGTTGTCGCCATCGCTGGTCTGACACAAGAAGAGGTTGTCCGGCTTCAAATCGCGGTGCACGAACTTGCGCGCGTGCGCTTGATCGAGCCCAATCGCGATCTGGCTGAGCATGCGCACGAGCCGCGCGGGCGAGATCACGCCCTCGCGCTTGAGCGTCGCGCGTAGCTCCTCCCCGTACAGGTACTCCATCACCAGCGCGTACGTGGAGTCGGGCGTCGGCTGAAAATCCAGCACCTCGACGATGTGGTCGTGGGGCAGGAGCTTACTGACCTCGAACTCGCGCTTGAAGCGCTCGACCGCGACCTCGTCGATCGCCACCTCGGCGTGGAGAATCTTCACCGCGACGTTGCGGCGCTGCTGCATGTCGAGCGCTTCGTACACTCGCCCCATCCCGCCGTCGGCGACCACGCGGCGGATCTGATAGCGCTGACACACCATCTGCCCGACGCGCGCGTCCTTCGCGTCCACCGCGACCGGCACTTGCGTCGCCCGGCCCAGCTTTTCCCCTTCCACGGGACAGAAGCCCGCGTCGTCCGGATACAGTCGGCCGCACTGCGGGCAGGCCTTCACGGCTTTTGCTCGCTCGGGCGAAGGTGACGGTCAGCCGACGTCACCTAGGCGCTCTCCGTTGTGTCGTCGGGCTCGCCCGCTACCGGTGCGCGGAAGTAAAGAATCCGGTTGCAGCTCGGGCACTGGGTGAAGGAATCGGCGCGCAGCAGCTGCTGAAACAGCATCGGTTGAAGCTGCATGTGGCAAGCGCTGCAGGTGCCCTTGGTGGTGTGGGCGATGGCGTTGCCTTTGCGCTTGCGAATCATTTCGTAGCGCCGGTACAGCGCGCCCTCGACGCGCTTGGCGAGCGCGTCGCGCACGGCCGTCTTCTCGGCCACCACACGCTCGGAAACCTCCAGGCGACTCAAGGTGTCACCCTGGCTCGCGCCCAGCTCGCCCGAGAGCTGCGTGCGCTCGGTCGAGAGCTTGCTCGACTCGTCACGCGCCTGCGTCAGCAGAGTCTCGATCTTCTCGATCTCTTGCTCGCGGTCGCGCAGCAGTTTGCGCAGCTCTTCCAGCTCGCGTTGCGCGGCGTTGGCCTCGCGCTCCGTGCGACAGCGGGAAAGCTTTTCCCGCGAACGCTCGACCTGCAGCCCCATTTGACGGAGCTCAGCGACGAGATCGTTCCGCATTTTCTCCATTTCCTCGACGCTCTTCCGGCCGCGCTCGAACCGCTCGTCCAAGCTCGACAGTTGGCTCTGCTTGCTGCGAAGTCCTTCGCGCTCCAGCGTCAGGGCGTCGTTCAAATCCTTAAGCTCTGCGTCTACGGCCGCGAGGGCTTCGAGCACCTCGATTTGCGCCTGGATAGTCACGTTCAGAATCGGCTCCTTCGGGCTAAGCGGGGCCGGCGCACGAGCTCACCCGCGTGGGGCTTTGCTTCGCTTACCGGAATGGGAACGAGAGAGTGCATCAGCTTCACATGAAGCGGGGCGTGACGGCCAGTGGGCCCACCTGGGTTCGAACCAGGAACAACCCGGTTATGAGCCGGGGGCTCTGACCGATTGAGCTATGGGCCCCGTGTGTTTCGTGCGTGCGCCCCGCGCCGCGTGGCAAGACTCGGCACTCTTTAGAAGAAGAAACCGGCTCTTGGGCGGCGCAGTGGACCGGCACGGCGCGCAAAGCTAACCGAAGGGCGCCTCGCCGGCAACGGGGCGCGCCTCGAAATCCCTCGGTTTTCCGTGAGCGGGCCGCTGCCAGCCACGAGCCGGGCGCTCGAGGTCGAGGGCCTTCTGCGTGGGCCGAATGGGCGCCCAATGACCGAACAACCGGCCAGACACACATTGTGCACTTCTGTGGCACTGGAACGTCCGCTTCGACCGGAAAACCGTGGTAGATGTGCCGGCTCGCGGCGCCATGCAGAGCCTGGTCGTTCGAGGTGCTTCGCAGCACAACCTGAAGAATGTTTGCTGCGAGCTTCCACGAAATCGCCTGGTGGTCATTACAGGGCCAAGCGGTTCGGGGAAGTCGTCGCTAGCGTTCGACACGATCTATGCGGAGGGACAACGGCGCTACGTCGAGTCGCTTTCGGCCTACGCGCGCCAATTCCTCGACCAGCTCCCGAAGCCGCGTGTTGAAAGCATCGAAGGCCTGAGCCCGGCCATCGCCATCGAACAGAAGGGGCTCGGCAAGAGCCCGCGTTCGACCGTGGGCACGGTGACCGAGATCGCGGACTACCTGCGGCTGATGTACGCACGCGTCGGCATTCCGCACTGCCCGAAGTCGGGCAAGGTCCTGCGCGCGTACACGGTGCAGGAAATCGTGGACGCAATCGCCGACCGGGGCGACGGCGCGCGCGTGGCGCTGCTCGCGCCCGTGCTCCGACACGCCGCAGGGGATTTGCGCGACGACCTGGAGCGGCTGCGGCGCGACGGGTTCGTGCGAGCGCGCTTGGACGGGCAGCAAGTCGATCTGGGCGACGACGTGAGCGTCGATCCGTCGACTGAACACGACCTAGACGTGGTCGTGGATCGCATCGTGGTCAAGGAGGGCATCAAAGGCCGCCTCACGGACTCGGTCGAGCTCGCGCTCAAGCTCGGCGATGGCACGCTGCTGATCGACGCGACCGACGGCAGCGAGCCGGTGGTGATGAGCGAACGGCTGGTGAGCTGGGAGTACGGAATCACACTCCCGCCGCTGGAGCCGCGGCTGTTCTCGTTCAATAGCCCGCACGGCGCGTGCCCTGCCTGCGACGGTCTCGGCGTGCGCTCGGCGATCGACGTGGGCCGTGTGGTGCCGGACGACACGCGCTCGCTGCGTGAAGGCGCGATCAGCGCGTTCGGACGGCGCGGCTCGGTCGCCACTGCCACCGAGGTCGCGCGCGTCGTGGAAGCGCTGGGCGTGGATCCCGATCTCCCCTTCCGCGAACTCGCCGAGGACGTGCGCAAAGCCATCCTGTTCGGTACCGAGCAGGCGCCGCTCAAGCGCCGCGGGCGCCAGCGCGACTATGACGGCGTGGTGCCGCGCCTCACGCGCATGCTCGAGACCGGCGAGCTCCCCGACGATGAAGACGAGCCCGAGGACGGCGCGATCGGCCCCGAAGATCTGGGGCGCTTCGTGGTCACTCAGACTTGTGAGGCCTGCGGCGGCGTGCGTCTCCGGCCCGAGGCGCTCTCGGTGCGTATCGGCGGGAAGAACATCGGCGAGGTTTGCCGACTACCGCTGCGCGGCCTCAAGGTGTTTCTGCAAGAGTACGCGCAGAGCAGCGAGCTTTTGGGCCGGGACGCGACGATAGCGCTGCCCTTGGTCAAGGCGGTCAGCGAGCGGCTCGGGTTCTTGCTCGAGGTGGGCCTCGACTATTTGACGCTCGAGCGCGCGGCTCACACGCTCTCGGGCGGTGAGGGCCAGCGCATCCGCCTGGCGACGCAAATCGGCGCATCGCTGGTGGGCGTGCTGTACGTGTTGGACGAACCGAGCATCGGCCTGCACGCGCGCGACAACGAGCGCTTGCTGCTCGCGCTGCGACGGCTGGTCGACAAGGGCAACAGCGTGATCGTGGTCGAGCACGATCGCGACGCGATTCTGTCCGCGGACCACGTGGTCGATATGGGGCCGGGCGCGGGCACGCACGGCGGTCAGATCGTGGCCGAGGGCGCGCCGGAAGCGCTCATGCGCAATCCGGACAGCGTCACCGGCCCGTATTTGTCGGGCGAGAAGCGCCTGCCCGTGCCGAGCGTCCGCAAAAAGCCGGAGGCCCAAAAGCTGCGCGTCGTCGGTGCACGAGCCCACAATTTGCGCGAGGTCACGCTCGAGATCCCGCTCGGGCTGATCACCGCCGTGACCGGAGTCAGCGGCTCGGGCAAGAGCAGCTTGGTGGTCGACACGCTGCTCAGTGCGGTGCGCGCGGAGCTATACGGCGCGAGCGGCTGGGTCGGGCCGTGCGATCGCATCGAGGGCCTCGAGCACATCGACAAAGTCATCAGCATCGATCAAGCGCCGATTGGTCGTACCCCGCGCTCGAACCCCGCCACCTACACCGGCATCTTCACCCACTTGCGCGAGCTCTACTCGGGGCTGCCCGACGCGCGCGCACGCGGCTACAAGCCGGGTCGCTTTTCTTTCAACGTAAAGGGCGGCCGCTGCGAGGCGTGCCAGGGCGACGGTGTGCTGCGCATCGAAATGCACTTCTTGCCGGACGTTTACGTGACCTGCGACGCCTGCGCGGGGCGCCGCTACAACCGTGAAACGCTGGAAGTGCGCTATCGCGGGCTGTCGATCGCCGACGCTTTGGAACTCACCGTGGACGCGGCCGACGCGATTTTCGAATCGATCCCGCGCATCCGTCAGAAGCTCACGGCCCTGCGCCAAGTCGGCCTCGGCTATATTCAACTCGGGCAGCCGGCCACCACGCTTTCCGGAGGCGAAGCGCAGCGCGTGAAGCTTGCCACCGAGCTCTCGCGCAAGGCCACCGGCCGCACGCTGTACGTGCTGGACGAACCCACCACGGGGCTGCACTTCTCCGACATCGAGCTGCTCACGCACGCGCTGTTCGGTCTGCGCGACGCCGGAAACTCGGTGCTGATCATCGAGCACAACATCGACCTGGTGTGCTGCGCCGATTGGGTGGTCGACATGGGCCCCGAGGGCGGGGAGCACGGCGGGATGATCGTCGCGGCCGGCACTCCGGAACAAATCGCCGAAGTCCCGTCCAGCCACACCGGCCACTACATTCAGCAGTCGCTAGAGAGCCACCGCGGGGGCCCCGCCCGCGCGCCCGCCAAGCCTGCAGCCGTCGAACGTCGTACCGCTCAGCGCCGTCGGCGCTGAGGCGCACGCGCAACGGCCTGCCCCGTGCTCTTTGTCTTGGACTCCGAGTTTTGGGGCCGAAGCCCCAAAACCGAGGGTCGCTGGAGCGGGGCTACGTAAAGTCTTTCTCGACGCGTTCCTGATCCTCTTTGCAGCGAATGCACAGGGTCGTTTCAGGTCGCGCCTCCAGCCGCTTGATGGAGATTTTCTCGCCGCACTCGTCACAGACCCCGAACGAGCCGCTTTCAATCTTCTCGAGCGCCTTCTGAATCTTGTCGAGGAAGGCTTTCTCACGGCCACGCAGGCGAAACGTGAACGACTGCAAATACTCGCTCGAGGCGAGGTCCATCTCGTCCGGAAGGTCGTTGGCGTCGAGCGCCATGTCCTCGTCGAGCGTCTGCTGGGCGCGCTTGATGATCTCGTCGCGCTTCGCCTCGAGCATCTCTTTGAACTTCTTCAGCTGAACTTTGGTCATCTTCGCTCGGGGGCGCTGAAAGTGGCCGGACCGTCCGGCGACTTCAGGGGGGCCCACCAAAATAAGAAGGGAGGTCCACTCCGTCAATGCCCGAAGAACACCGGCCCGAGGACGGTACGGGCGAAATTGTGCGGCTATCGAGGCAGATTCGCCGCACGCTTCCGGCCGAGGGTCCGGCGCAGCGGGCGGCACGACCCACTTTTAAAGCCCATCACGGTAGGCGCGGATCGCATTCACGATCCCGTCCGCCATCTTCTGACGAAAGTCTCCGGTGTTGAGGCTCGCCTCCCCGCCCGCGTTCGAAATGAACGACGTCTCGAACAACACCGCCGGCATGCGGGCCCCCGCCAACACGTAGAACCCGGCGCGCTTGACGCCTCCGTTCGGCACCTCGGGGTAGCGCTGCGCGAGCGAGGCCATGGCCGCGCGCTGCAGTAACTCGGCGAAGCGGGCCGACGCGGCTCGACTCGCTGGATCGCTGAGCCGTGAAAAGGCGTTGGCCAGCTCGACCGCGGCCTCGGAGGACGCCGCGTTCTCTCTGGCCGCGACGCGCTGAGCCAATTCTTCCCGACCCGCGTCGAGCACGAATGTCATCACACCCTTGGCACTGCCATCTTCACTGGCATTGCAATGGATGGACACGAAAAGGTCCGCCCTGAATGCGTTCGCGCGCGCGGTGCGCTCGTCCAAGGCGACGTATTGGTCGCCGTCTCGAGTGAGCAGCGTGGAGATGCCGAGCTCACGCGCAATCAGCGGCGCAGCGCGGTGTGCAATGTCGAGCACCACGTCTTTTTCGTGCAGCCCCGCTGGCCCCGTAGCGCCCGGATCGTGCCCGCCGTGTCCGGGGTCGAGCACGACGCGGCGCAGCGCGCGCTTTTCGCCAGTTGTCGTGCCCTCCGCCTCCTTCTGCACGTCGATCACCAAACGAAACGGTTCGGGCAAATAGAAAACGCGTCGAGACACCGGCCCGTTCAAATCGAGCACCACGCGCGCGCCCCGCGGTTGCACGCCGGTGCGCACGCGCTGCACGAGCCCGCCCACGTCGTAGCTCGCGTTCGCAGAAACGGTCGCGTTCTCGATGTCGACGAAGACGCGTGGATGCTCGCTGCGCGCTTCCACCTCACCCACTTCGAAGCGTGTTGGGCGCGTCACGAATACGACGACGCGCGCGGCGTCTTTCGCTCCATAGCGTTCGATCCCGGTCACGCGCGCCGGGCCGTCGCTTGCGACCGCTGGCGGCATCACGATCGGTTCAGCGCTGCTTGCAGGCGTGCCTTTGGCGCTGGAATCCGCGGGCGCGACGCCCGCGTCGCTCCGTGAAAGCTCGGCCAGCACGCTTGGTAGCGGGCGATATGCCGTGAGCACGTGCAAGGCTCGCTCCGCGCTCTTGCGACACTCGGGATCGCTCTGCTTCTCGCGGAAGGCGTGAATTTCTTTGTACGCTTGCGCGGGCTCGCGCTTCAGCTCCGCTTCCAACAGGGTGCGCTTGAGCTGAGTGGCGCAGGGCCTGGCCTCGAGCCGCTCGAGCGCCTTCAACGCCTCAATCGACTCGAGCGCGTCGAGTGGTTTGTGCTCGGTGCGATAGAGCTGCTCGCGCAATTGCGCGGCGCGGCTCCAAAGTTCCACCGCGCGTTGGCCCGATGCGCGACTCGCTTCGGAGGCCATCCGGTCGGCCTGCTCGACCGATTCGGCACGCGACTTTACTTGCGCCGCTGCGCTCGGGGCGCCGCTAACCTGCGTATTCGCCGAGGATCCGCGACAGGCGAGCACGCCCAGCGAAAACGCTGCAACGCAGCAATGGCACACCCATGCGCGTAGCGGTCCCGAAGCGATGTACACGGACACGCGGATTTTCCTGTTCGAATTCACTATCACAGCGCGGTTGGCGCGAATTGCTTTGCCCTTTGCCCCGGTGCTAGCCTGGCGCAGCGCCGAATGGCAAATGGCTCGAAAGATGGTCCTCCGAATGCTGGGCCGCCGACAACTGAAGAGGCTGATCGCCTAGCGGAGTTCTTTCGACCGAGCTGGGAGCTGGGTATCACTCAGTCGCCCGGCGCCGGCACACGTCCGGCACCTCCGCCGCCTCCTCCCCCTCCGCCGGAGCCGCCTCCGGTGCGTTCGCGCGCGGGAGCCCCGCAAGGGCAACCGCCTGCAGCGGCGGCGCCCGCCACTGCACCGGCAGCGCCGGCTGCCGCACCTGATGCAGCGCCTGCGGGTGGAGCGCCAGCCGCACCTAGTCCCAATGCCGCAGCGCCAACCGCGGCCGCCCCAACGGCTCCGGCAGCCGCGCCCACCGCACCGACGGCGCCCACCGCGCCGACGGCGCCAACCGCACCGACGGCGCCAACCGCGCCGACGGTTGCGGTAGCCGCGGCCGCTTCTCCTGCAGCCGGAGCTCCGGCTCCGACGACCACGGCAGCGGGGTCCGTCCCTACGCAACCGCTTTCCGGTCAACCTGCTCCCAACGCAGCGCAAGCCGCAGCAGGCACCAACCCTCCGGCGGTCACCGCGAAGGCGCCGACTCCCGGCGCAGAACCCGAAAGTCCACCATCGAGCTCGGGCCGCTCGAACAAGCAAACGCTAATGGGCCTTCAACCGGCGGTGCGACGTTCGCCGGAAGCCGCGCCAGCGCCAGTACCTGTCAGCTCGGCCCCCTCGCCTACCCCGATCGAGGTCACGGTGGATGTCGCGCCGGCGGTCGAGGCCAAACCGACGCCGGCGACGAGCGCAGTCGGCAAGGGAACTCTGCTCGGCATTTCGCCGGATGCCGTCGCCATCGCTGCGGCTGCTCAATCCGCTGCAGCCGCAGGTACGGGGACGCTCGCTATGGCGTCTCCCCCGGAGCCGATTCCGCCGCCTGGGGTTAACGTTCCGGCGGCCGATCCCGTGGCGACCGCGGGCGGTGCCCCCATCAAGGCCACCTTGCTCGGCATGGCTTCGCCCGAGCCATTGGTGCCCGCCGGAAAAGGCCCTTCCGCAGATACCGATGCGAGCTGGGACCTTGCCCACCGACCTACCAGCGGCGCTGATGCACCGACTCCAGTCGAAGTGCCGCGCAGCGGCTCTGATCCTTCGATCAACCGGCTTGCCGCGGCCCCCGCTGCCGAACCGTCACGGCCAACCGGGGTCGCCAAGCCTTACGTTCCGAAGGACGACGTGAATACGCCTGCGGTCGTGGTCGAAGCGGCCGCGCTGCAAGCGGGCGCGAGCGCCGCGCAGGCAGAGGCAGCAGCACGCCGCGGCCGCGCTGCGCGCAGCGTGAACTCGGCCACTATTCCCGGCACCGTGCGAGTGGTTCCGCACGGGCCGCACATCACGCCTGATATCGAGCCGATCGACTCGGATCTCGCGGCGATGAAGCCGTCGCGAAAGCCTCTGGTGGTCGTGGTCTTGCTGCTCGCCATAGCGGCTGTGGCCGGCGCTTTCTTCGTTCTACGACCAAAGCAGCCGAAGCCGGTGGCCGCAGCCGCGGCTCCGGAAGCAGCGCCAGCAGCGGTCAGTGCAGCACCAACCCCTGCGCCCGCAGAATCGGCCGCGGCCGAACCGACTCCCTCCGCCGAGCCCTCGGCGTCCGCAGCACCCGAAGGTTCCGCCGAGAAAGCGCCGGCGGAGCCGACAGCTGCCGAAAGCGCGGCCCCCGCTCCCCCGGCAGTCGCCAAGCCTCAGCAGCCGGTACGCAAACCCGCACCGGTCAAGGTTCAGGCGCCCGCGCCGGCCAAGGTCCAAGCGCCTGCAAAGAAACCGGCAGCCAAGAAGCCAGCCGGCACCACTTCGGCGCCGGCGACCAAGGGCAAGGGCGTCATCGTTCGCGAATCTCCGTTCTGAACCTCGCCGCACGAAACGCGCCCCGAGCAGGAGTTTGAGAGAGACAGAATGCTGATGCGAAGAGCAACTTTGCAGGAGTCAGGGACGACCGTGACGAAACCGCGTCGCACCGCGCGGGCCGCTCACCCTGAAGGGTGTTCTCATCGCAGCCTGCTTCGCACGGGCCTGTCGACTGCGCTGGCGTTGGCTGCGCTCTCGGCCCTACCCGTGCGACTGGCGCACGCAGACGATGACGCGACCACCGCGGTGGCGCGCGAGCGCTTCAAAGAAGGCGTGCAGTACTTCGATCAGAAGCAGTACGACAAGTCGCGCGCCGCCTTCCTGCAAGCCTATGCGCTCAAGCGACACCCCGCGGTGTTGTTGAATCTCGCCCAGAGCGAGCTGCGCTCCAATCACGAAGCGGACGCCGCAAAACACTTCGCGCAGTACCTGCGCGAGGCCAAGGACGCTACGGAGGCGGAGCGCCAAGCCGCCGAGTCCGGGCTGTCCTCCGCCAAAGCGGTGGTGGCCGAGATGACCGTCAGCGTCGATGAAGACGGCGCGACAGTCGCGGTCGACGGCAACACCGAGGGCCAAACCCCCTTGCCGGGCCCGGTTTACCTGTCCCCCGGTTCCCACACGATCACCGCCAAGAAAGAGGGCCGCGAAGCTAGCGCGCAGGTCAACGCGACGACGGGGCAAAGCTCCTCGACCAGCCTGCGCTTGAAGAAGGCGGCCCCCGCTGCCGCGGCGCCGGCTCCCGATAAAGACAAGGAGCCAACTGCGGAGCCAGCGAAGAGCGAGGCCCCCAAGGAGCCGGAGGCCACCTCGTCGCAACCTGCCGAATCCTCGACTCCGCCGAGCGAGGAGCCCGGGCGCCAACGCAAGCCCTTCATCGAATGGGTCACCCACTCCCCGATTGGGTTGGCAGGTAGCGCATTGGCGGTGGTGGGCGTGGGCAGCGGCGTTGGCTTCGCCTTCGCCTCCAAGCACAACTACGACAACGCCGACGAGGTAGCCTCGCAGATCCGCGCCGCAGTGGTCGCCGACTCGCTGCTCGTGCCGGGTTTTGGCGCCGATCCCGCCGGCATTTGCGGCGACGCTGCGCGACAGAACAAGACCGCGCATCCAGGCGAGTACCAATACGCCTGCAAGAAGTATCGCGACACCGTCGACACCGGAGACACGTTCAAGACCGTGTCGATCGTGAGCTGGGTGGTTGCCGGCGTGGCGATCGCCGGAACCGCGGTCGCCTATTTCGTGGATGGCACCGAGCCCGCCGGGTCCGCGAGCAAGAAGCCGAGCAAGGTCACGGCGAGCGTAGCGCCCTGGCTCTCGGGCAACGAACGCGGCTTGTTCGTCACCGGCTCGTTCTAGGCTTCGGCGTTCTCGGGCGCCCCGCGCACGAGCCAGGCGCGGAACGTGCTGCGAGCGACGCCAGCGGCGCGCGCGGCCGCGCTCACGTTACCGTGGTGCTCGCGCAGCAGGCCGCTCGCGTCCTCGGGCCCGAGCGGCGCCACGCGCTGCGGCGCGCGCGCACTGCTGATCTGCACGTGCTCCGACTGAATCTCCGAAGCGGGCGCGGACATCGCGGCGCGATAGAGCACGCTGCCGAGCTCGCGCACGTTCCCCGGCCAGTCGTGGGAAACCAGCCGCGAAAGCGCCGCGCTCGTCAGCTGCTTCTCACCGACCTCGTCGCGGATGCGCCGCAAGAGCGCGCGCGACAGCTCCGGAATGTCGCTCTTGCGCTGGCGCAGCGGCGGAATCTGGATCACGACCGTTGCCAGCCGGTGATACAGATCCGCACGGAAGCGCTCGGCCTCGACGCGCTCTTCGAGTGACGCCCAGCTCGCCGAGACGATTCGCACGTCGACCTGAGTGGCGGCGGTCGCTCCGAGCGGACGCACGCAGCCGTCCTCCACGACGCGCAAGAGCTTGATCTGGATACTGAGCGGAAGATCCGCGATTTCATCGAGAAACAACGTGCCCGAGCTGGCTTGTTCGAAAGCGCCAGGGCGACTGTGCAATGCGCCCGTGAACGCGCCGCGGCGGTGGCCGAATAGTTCTGCGTCAGCGAGCGACTCGGGCAAAGCGCCCACGTTCAGCGGGACGTACCCGCCGGTTCGTCGGCTCAGCTGGTGCAGAGCGCGAGCCACGACGTCCTTGCCGGTCCCGGATTCACCCTGCAGCAGCACCGGGGCGCGCGTGCGCGCGTGACGGCGCACTTCGGCAGCCACGCGCCGGAGCCCGAGCGAGCCTCCGACCAGCCCGGGCACCGGATCCGCGCAGGGCACGTCTTCTTCAATCCCCGAGCGCACCACGATACTCGTGCGGCCGATCACGAACGCACCGGTGTCCACCACGCTGGCGGTACCGACCCGTACCGCGCCGATGTACACCCCGTTCTTGGAGCGGAGATCCTCGATCTCGACGTGGTCCGCGTGAACGCTCAATCGACAATGACATTGGCTGACCGCGGGATCGTCGACCTTCAAATCGGCGCCGCGACCACTGCCCACGCTCACGCGGTCCCCGCAGCGCAAGAGCCGAGCGTGACCCCCTTCCGGCGACCCCACCTCCAGCACCCACGGCCCATTGCCCAGCGCGCGGCGAAGCTCGACCGTATCGTCCGTGCAGGCGTCGTCACCTTCTCCTCGAGCGTCCATGCCCCTCAGTCGGCCAGCGCCGCGCCCCGTTTCTGGTTTTCCGCGGAGGCGAACCGGTGCTAACAGGCTGCGCATGATCGGCCCCCGCCTAGCGTTCCTTGCCGTACTCCTCGGCGCCCCCCTCGCCGCCGCGGTAGAACCGCCGGCGACCGCCGAAGCTAGCGGAGGCGACGCGGCCGATTCGGACGCCGGACCCGAGCCAGTTGCAGCCGCAGCCGACACGCTGGCCGGCCACTTATTGCTCAACGCCGGGCCCCTGCTCTCCGTCCCCTTCGCCCGGCTCGACGAGCAGACCGCCTTCAGCGAAGCCGGGGGGCTCGGCATCGGCGCCAGCGGAAAACTCGGGATCGGTGTCTCCCGCGGCCTTTCACTCGGTGGCTTCGCGGAATACACCGCCTTCGGGCACCCGTCAGACTGCGACACGTGCAAAGCGACCACGCTCGCCTTTGGTCCGTTCGTTCGCTACCACTTGGTGCAGGGCGTGCGCTTCGACCCGCAAATCGCCCTGGGGGTTGGCTATCGCACGCTCGATGCGACCACGCGCGACCGGAAATACAAATACACCGGCATCGATTGGCTGAAGCTCGAGCTCGGCGGCGCCTGGTACGCGCTCAGCCAGGTAGGTTTCGGCCCATACGCGGAGCTTTCACTCGGCAGCTTCACCAAACGCCCGGAAAACCGCGACGCCACGGTGTACGGAAGCTTCTCGGTCGGCCTGCGCCTGATCCTCGACGCGCAGGGAAAGTAGCCCGCGCGGGCCCGGCCAAAGTGACCGGGCTCCCGCGCCGCGGCGAGCCTCAGCCCGTCACGATCGTGATGCCGAGCGCACGCCGCACTTCGAAGAAGTGCTCGCTGACCGAGTAAGTCAGGAGCTCCTTCATCTTGTCCGCCGGCGACGGATCGCCCGGCAGCTGCGGCTCAGCCGCCAGAATCTTGCGCGGGATGTCGAGATCCCCGCTGACGATCAGACCGGCGCGACACGCCGTGATCTCGACCGCATGATTCCAGCGTTTGATGTTGGCCTTGGCGCCTTCGTCGATGAAGCGCTTCACCACCATGCGCAGCCCCTCGAGCTGAACGGGCTGCATGTGCTTCGCGAGCTCCTGCGCGGTGGCGCGAATTTGCGCGGCCATGTCCTGCGGCATGGGCGTGCTCGGCGCCGCCAGCATCACACCCGCGAAGAGCATGATGGTGAGCTCGGCCTGCGTGGGGAACAGCGTGCGGATGTAGTGCTCGCCGCGATAGTACGCGAGGTGCCGCCCGCACATGAAGGTGAGCTCCTGCGGCGAGAAGCCCGTGAGCACCGTTTGCCCGGCCACGGACGCTGGCGGCAGCGCGGGTACCGCCACGATCGCACCCGGCACGTCGTTGCGCACGTACAGCTCGGGAGGCTGCACGCCGAGCACCTGCGCCGCCCAGCCGAAGGTCTTGGCGAAGGTCACCGTCGAGGTCATCGGATCTTGACGGAAACGCTTGTCCAGCACGGGCATCTTGCCCTGCGACTGCAGCTGCACGATCTTGGCCTGCAGCGCAGCCGGCGCGATCATCTCGAAGATCTTCGAGACGTACAGGTTCTCGTCTTCGTGGAAGACGTGCTTCACCCAGAGCTCGTTGTTCAGTCGGCCCTTCACCGGCAGCATGCCCTGCGGCTTGTAGTCCTCGAAGAAGCGGTTCTCCTCCGGATCCGCCTTCTTCAGGAACACCATGGCCGCAGCCAGGCACCAAGCCTCGTCGTACGACTGCTTCTGCAGGTACAGCCGATAGAGCGAACGGTAC
The DNA here is from genome assembly GCA_035549735.1 of Polyangiaceae bacterium. Lineage (GTDB taxonomy): Bacteria > Myxococcota_A > Polyangia > Polyangiales > Polyangiaceae > PMG-095. Next base: position 71,727 of record DASZQI010000068.1, read on the forward strand.
GCGTCCACCTTCAGCGCGTCGGTGTCCAGAATGAGCCGCTGCTCCTCGATCGCTTCGTCCCAGCGCTCGCTGACCTCGTACAGCTCGGCCAAGATTTGGTGAGCGACCACGTCACCGGGCGTGGTCGTAACCGCCATCTTGAACGCTTCGATCGACTGCTCGGTCTGCTGCAGGCGGTCGCGATAGATCAGGCCGAGCTGGTGCCAGAGCGTGTGCTCGAGCTCCGCGTTGCCCTTACCGGCGACTCGATGAAGCATCTTGCGGTAAGAACGCTCGAGGGCTTTCCAGTCCTTCTTCTGCGTCAGAACCTTGTTGATACGTTCGAACGCCTCCAGGTAGCCCGGGTTCAGATCGAGCGCCTCGTTGAAGAGCTCGACTGCGCGATCCAGATCCTGAATCTTGTCGCGGTACAGCTGGGCCTGGGTGAACAGGTAGCGAGCGCGCAGATCCGGCTTCTCTTCCAGCCGCGCAATCGACTCCAGCGCGCCGACCATCTTCGGCCAATCGCCGGCCGACTGATACAGCTGCAAGAGCTTGTGCAAGAGCACGTGATCGCGCGGCTTGAAGTCGAGCGCCTCTTCCAAGGCTTCGATCGCCTTTTGCGGGTTCTTCTCGCGCTCGCCCCAGATCTCGCCGATCTCGTTGAGGATCTGGAAACGCTCTTCCTCGTCCGAGACGCCGTCGAGGATCTGACGCTTGTAGGCCGCGACTTGCTTCCAGTCGTTGCTCTTGGCGTACACGCCGATCAGGGCGTCGAGCGTCTGGCGATGGCCGCTGTTCAGCGCCAGCGCCTTCTCGTAGTTGTTGATCGCCTGTCGCGCCTGACCCTGCTCGCGCTTGATGCAGCCCAAGCGGTAGTACACGTCGGTGCGCGCCTCGGTGTCGTCTTCCGAGAGCGCGGTCAGCACCTTCTGGTAGTTGGTGAGCGCGGTCGGCCAATCTCGAAGCTCGAAGGCCACGTCGGCCACGCCGCGGATGCTCTCCTGATCGGTGAGGTCGAGCTGGTTCGAGGTCTGGTACGCCTTCAGCGCGCGGTCGTAGTTACCGAGCGCCGCGTGCACCTTGCCGAGCAGCTTCTGCAGGTTGTGCTGCTCGCCGCGGTCCTTGTTCTTGCTCTTGCGAACCAGCATTTCGGCGAGCGGCTCGGCCTGCGCCCAGCGCGCGCTACGCGCGTATTCCTCGACCAGCGGCAAAGCGGCTTCTTCGCAGTCTTCGTCGCACTGAATCGCCAGCTCGTAAGCTTGAATCGCCAGGTCGTGCTCGCCCAGCATGTCGTCGCGCAGCTTGCCGAGCTCGACCAACAACCGCGCCCTCGCGCGCGGAGCCTGGGTGTTGACCTGCTCCTGCTCCAAGTAGCGGGCCGCACGGTCCCAGTCCGACTCGTCGATCGCGATGGTGCGGAGAGCCGCCAAGGTCGGCAAGTGCGACGGATCGAGATCGAGCGCCATCTCGAAGCGCTCTTGCGCTTGCGGGCGATCGCCGAGCTTCTCGTCGAGCGCCTTACCGATACGGTAATACATCTCGACGCGCTGCTTGCCGTCCGCGGTCAGGTCCGCGACGCGCGACATCGAGTCGATGGCTTGCGCCGTGTCCCCTTGCTTCTCGTACAGCTTGCTCAGCGCTTCCAACGCGGGTACGTTCGCGTCGTCGATGTCGACGATGTTGCGGTACGCGTCGATCGCGCGATCGCCGTCGCCCACTTCGTCCGAGTAGATGAGCGCGATTTGACCGTACAGCTCGACCTTGGTCGCGTTGCTGGCCGCCTCCGCGATGTGACGCTCGTAGGTGCTGATCAAATCCAACCACTGCTTGAGCCGGCGATAGCAGCGGGCCAGGGCCACGTACGCCCGCTCTTCCGCAGGTGAAATCTCGAGCGCTTGCTCGAGCCGCTGCGCGGCCAGGTCGAACTTGAGGAAATGCTCCTCCTGGATGTGAGCGAGCTTGAGCAGCACCTCGACGCGCTCGCGCTCGGTCTCCACGACCTCGAGTTGGCGTTCCAAGACGTCGACCAAATCCGGCCAGTCGTTGACGCGTTCGCAGATGCGTTCGAGGCCGCGCAGCGCGGCCAGGTTGCCGCCCTCGAGCTCGAGCACTTCGCGGTACGTCTTGCCGGCGCGCTCGAAATCACCGAGCTGGTTCTCGTACAGGTTCGCGACCTTGAGCTTGTAAGCCGGGACCTGATCGGACTGGCCCAGCGATTTGACCTTGCTGGTCAAGATCTGGACGAGATCCGAGTGCTGACCACCAGCCTCGTAGATGCGCTCGAGCGCGCTGAGGCCCGGCAGGTACAGCGGATCCACCTCGAGCGCGCGCTTGTAGTACGCGATGCCCTGCTCGAGCTGACCCATGTTCTTTTCGAGCAGCTCGCCGAGCTCGACCAGGATCACCTTGCGATCCTCGTTGGCGACCGCCACGTCGTAAGCGCGAGTCAGCGTCTCGCCGACCTTCTGCCATTGACCCGACTGGCGGTGAATGGCCGCCATTTGCCGCAGAACCTGAACGTTGTTCGGGTCCAGCGCCATGATCTGCTGGTAATAGGGCTGAGCGTACTCGGGGTGCCCGAGGTTTTCGCCGTACCACTTGCTGATGCGCAGGCAGAGCTGGATCTTCTTACGATCCTCGGTCTGTTCCGGCAGCCAAGCGTTGGCGGTGCTCATCAGCTCGCCCCAGCGGCCGGTGGCTTGCGCCATCAGCTCGAGGTAGCGGGCGGTCTCGTCGTCCCCGAAGTCTTCGCTGAAAGCGTTGAGCAGCGCGTCGAACGCCTGGTTCTTGTCCGACATCTGCTCGTCGAACACGCGCGCGATGCGGCGCAACAGATCGCTGCGCTCCGCCACCGTCTCGCGCGACTCGAGCCGATTCAGATAGAGCTCGACCAGGTTTTCCCAGCGCCCTGCGGAAGTGTGCAGGCGCTCCAGAGCTTCGAATGCTTCCTGGTGCGTGGGCTCGATGCCGATGATCTTGTCGAAGGCCGGCGTCGCCTGGTCGTAGTCGTTGACGTCCTTCTTCCAGATCTCGGTGACCTCGAGCAGCTCTCGGATCTTCTCGTTCGGATCCTCGAGCGCTTCGGCGCGCTGCATCTTCACGCCGATCACGTCCACCCAGCGATCGTCGCCGCGGTAGATACGCTCGAGCTCGCTCATCGCCTCGAAATCGCCGGCATCCACCTCGAGCAGGTGCCGCCAGGCGTCCGCCGCCTCGTACGGCTGCGACAGCGCCTCACCGTAGGTCTTGCCGAGCTCGCGGTAGATGCTCTTGAGCTCGGTCGGATCGAGCAAGGCCGCCGCGCGATCGATGGTCGCGTGCAAGGCGGTGACGAGCTCGTTCGCATCCTTTCGCGTCCGCCAGACGTCGGCGATGGCGCGCAGCGCGGCCACGTTCGAAAAGTCGATGTCCAACACGCGCTGCCAGGTTTCGAGCGCTTCGTCGTCGCGATTCAACCGCTCCGCGAACAGCCGCGCGCGCCGGATCAGGACCGCCACCCGCTCCTCGTCGCTGTCGGCGATGTCGAAGTGCCGCTCGAGCATGTCCGTGAGCTCAGCCCACTTTCCCTGCTGCTCGTACAGCCCGGCTAGCGCACCGAGCGCCTCCGGATCCTCACCGCGCAGGTCGAGCACGCGCTTCCAACCCTCGATCGCGCCCTCGACGTTGCCCAAGCGATCGGCGGCGATGTGCGCCATCTTGGCGCGGATCTCCGCCTCCTGGACGTCGCCCACGGCGTTCTCGAGCTCGCGTTGATAGACGCGGTCGAGCTCGGTGTAGTTCTCGGTCTGCTCGTAAATACGGCCGAGCGCGAAGATCGCGTCTTCGTTGGTCGGCGCGAGCCCGTCGAAGATCACGCGGTAGGCGCGGATTGCGTTGCCCACCTGGTTCAACCGCTCTTCGTAGACCTGACCGAGGCGCGAGTAGAGCTCGACCTTCTCGGACACGTCCTCGGCGGAAGACGCGCGCTGCTCGAGCACGCCGGCCAGCTCGGGCCACTGCTCGAGCGAGGTGTAGATGCGGTCCAAATTGGCGAGAGCGTCGTGCTCCTCGGGCGCCACGGTGAGCACGTAGCGATACGTCTCTTCGGCCTTGGCCACGTCGGCCAGCTCTTCCTCGAACACGCGCGCCAAGCGCTTGCCGATCGCGGCCTGCGTCGTGGTCTCCACGCCCTCGAGGCTCAGCACGTCGGCGTAGGCGTTGGCGAGCTGCTCCCAGCCGCCGTCGAGCATGGCTGCCAGGCGCTCGATCTCTTCGCCCGTGCGCTCATCGAGCGGGCTCTCCTTGATGGCGCGCACGTGCACGTCGAACGCCATCACCGGATCCAGCAGGCGCTCCTCCGCGTCCTCCGCGATGCGGTGATAGGTCGCCAGGCGCTCTTCCGGATCCTGCACGTGGACCAAGCCGGCCTCGCGAACGCGAATCAGCTTTTCCCACTCGGACGAAGACTGATAGAGCGGCTCGAGGATCTGCGCGATCTCGGGCTGCTTTATGCCATTTTCGAACAGTGCCTCGAGCGCACGCAGCGTCTCGGCGTGCTCCGGCGCGGCGCTCAGTACCTCGCGGTACGCCTGAATCGCCTTGTCCAAATCACCGAGCCGGACCTCGTACACCTGACCGAGCCGGTACTTGAACTCGAGAATCTCGTCCGGGCTCTGACCGATCTCGGCCTCGCGCGCGAGAATCTCCGCCAGATCGTGCCACTTCTCGGTCTGCGAAAACAGCCGATCCAAGGCGCGCACGGCGCTCTGGTTCTCGGGATCGACCGATAGCACGCGGCGGTAGCGCGCCACCGCTTGGTCCAAATTCTCGAGCTGCACCTCGTACACCTGCGCCACGCGCAGGCCGAGCTCGACGAAACGCTCGGGTGCGTCCCCGTCGGCGAGCTTCTCGAGCTCGACGTCGTAGAGCTGGGCCACCTGCGGCCAACACTCGATCATCATCGCCAGTCGCTCGAGCGCGCCGAGCGACTCCTCGTTCGCGCTATCGACGCTCACTGCGCGCGCGTAGGTCGCGAACGCGCTGCGGTGATCCGACAGGCTCTCTTCGTACAAATGCGCGATGCGGTGGAGCAGCTCCACGCTCGCGAACGGATCTTCGCTGAAGCGGACCTGAACCTCGAGCACGCTGATCAGGCGATTCCAGTCGCCCGACGCGTCGTACACCGGCTCGAGTACGGAAGCGGCCGCAAGCTGGCTCCGCTCTCCGTTCTTGATGCCCTCGAGCGCCTGCAGGGTCGGGCCGTGATCCGGCTGCACGTTCAGTATGTCGCGGTAGAGCTCCACCGCGCGATCCACGTCGCTCAGGTGCCGCTCGTATAGCTCCGCGATGCGATACTGATAGCTGACCGACTCCGCGGGGTCGGCGGTGAGCTCCGCCTCGTGCTGCAGAATGCTGAGCAGCTCCTGCCAGTTGCCGGCGGTTTGGTACAGAACGTCCAAGCGCCCGAGCGCGGTCAAGTCGTCCGGATCGAGCTCCAGCACCTTCTGATAGGTGTCGATCGCGCGCGCCACGTCGGTGAGCTCGCGCTCGTAGACCGCGCCAACCTGATACAGAATGTGCTTCTTCTCTTCGGGGTCGACGACCAGATCGGCCTTCTTCGAATAGACCGAGAGCAGCTCTTCCCAGCGCGAAAGGCCGAGGTAGAGCTTGATCAGCGAGTCGATGCTGCGCAGATCTTCGCCGTCGATCTCGAGCACCTTCAGATACGCGCCGATCGCGTTGTCCGGGCGCTCGAGCACCTCCTCCTCGAGCATCGCCGCCTGGAACAGCGCGTCCTTCTTGGCGTCGATATCCTCGAGAATCTCCGCGCGCCGCTGCAAAATCAGCGACATGTCGCCGTAGCGCTCGGAGCCCTGGAACAGAGTCTGTAGCGACTCGGTCGCACCCAGGTTCATCGGATCGATGCTCAGCACCTTGCGGTAAAGCTCGATCGCGCGCTCCAAATTGCGCACGTCGTGCTCGTACACGCGGGCCGCCGCGGCGTAGAGCGCGCTGCCGAGCTCGGGCTCACGCTGCGCCGCAGCGAGTTGCTCGAATACGGTCGCCAGGTCTTGAAAGCGACCCGTGGCACGCGCCAGACGGTCGAGGTGCTCCTGCGTCGACTCGTTCGCCGGATCCACGGCGAGCGCACGCGCCATCACGTCGAACGACGCGTTCAGATCCGACGCCGCGTCCTCGTACAGGCTCGCGATCTGATGCAGCAGCTCGACTTTGCGCTGCGGATCGTCCGCTCGCTCGACCTGCACTTCGTTGACACGAATGAGCTTCTGGTAGTCGCCCTGACTGCGGTAGAGCGGCTCCAAAATCTCTGCGATCGCGAGCGAATTGCCCTCGGTCTGTGCCAGCCGCTCGAGCGCGGAGAGCGCCTGCGGGTTGACCGGATCGCGCTCGAGCACGTTGCGATAGCCGTCGATCGCCGCGTCGATCTGACCCATTTGCTGCTCACGCAGCGCAGCCAGCCGCAGCATCAACGACAGCTGAGCTTCGTCGGTGTCCGCCAAACCGAGCTGGGTTTCCAGGTTCTCGGTGAGCTCCTCCCACAGGCTGCGCCGGGTGAAGAGCGCATCCAGCGCGGAGAGCGCCACGGTGCTGGTCGGGTCGAGCGCGAGCACCTCGCGATACGCCGCGATGGCCTCGTCGGGCTTGCCCAACTTGTCCTCGTAGACCTGCGCCATCTGCGCGTACAAGGCCTCTCGCTCCGAACCGTCCTGCGAAAGCTCGATACGGCGCCGATAGACACCGATGAGCTTCGGCCAGTGCTGCCCGGTGCGCCGGTACAGCGCGTCCATCGCCGCCAGCGCATCGCCATCCGAAGGATCCGCGGCCAGCACGCGCTCGTAGCTCTTGGCGGCCTGGTCGACCTTGCCCAAGCGCTCTTCGATCGAGGCGAGACGCATCCAGTACAGCCGGGCGAGCTCCTGATCGTGCAGGCTGCCAGCGATGTCGCTGTAGATGCCGATCAGCCCGTCCCAAGCCTGGGCTTGCTGCGCGAGCGATTCGAGCTCCTCGCGCGAGCCAGCCTGACTCGGATCTTCCTTCAGGGCGCGCGCGTGCGCGTCCATCGCTCGGTCGAGCGCGCCGAGCTGGCTCGCCGCAATACCGCCGATTTTGCGCAAAATCGCGACCTTGCGCTCGCTGTCTTCGGCCGTGGCGGCCAGAATTTCCAGCGCTTCGATCAGCTTGTTCCAGTCGCCGCGCGCCTCGTAGATGGTCTCCAGAATGCGCGCCGCTTCGCCGCGCAGATTTGGGTTCTTCAACATGCGTTCGAGGGCCAGCCGCGCGCCTTCGTGATCGCCGTCGATGAACAAAATCTCGCGATAGTTGTCGAGCGCGCCTGGGTCGTCGCCCAGGTGCGAGTGCTGCGTTTCCGCCAAGCGGAACTTCAGGTCGACCAGCACCTTGTCGTTGGTTTCGACCTCGATGCGACGGCGCAGCGCGTCCGCGTAGTGCTCCCACTCCTTGGTCGCGAGGTACAGCCGGTCGAGCGCGGCGAGCGCCGCGTAATCCGTGGGCGCATCCTCCAAGACCGACGAGTACGTCTCGATCGCGCTGCGAGCGTCCCCGAGCTGCTCTTCGTGCAGCTTGGCGATCTCGAACAGAATCCGGTGCCGCTCTTCGGGCTCGCCGACCAAGTCGCGCTTTTTCTCGTACACGTCGAGCAGGTCGCGCCAGCGCTCCGCGCGCCGGTACAGCCCTTCCAACGCCCCGAGCGCGGTCTCGTTGTCCGGCTCGTTCTCGTACACCGCGCGGTACTCGCTGAGCGCGAGATCGACGCGGTCGAGCTCGTCCACCAGCACTCGTCCGAGCCGCAGCCGCAGCACGTTGGCCGTGACGGCGTCGCGCTGTGCCTCGGCCCGCGTGATGCCGTCGCGATAGGCGCGCACGACCTCGTTCCAATTGCCGGTCACCTGCGCCGCGCGCTCCACGTCGGCCTGACTCTGCGGATCACCCGGAGCGATTTCGAAGGCCGCCAGATAGCGCTCGAAGGCTTTCGCCTTGTCGTTGATGCGCGTTTCGTAGAGCGAGGCCACTTCGCGCAGCAGACCCAAGCGCTCTTCCGGATCGTCCGAATGAGAAAGCTTGACCTCGATCGCGGAGCTCAACCCCTTGGGGTTATTGGTGCTCGCGTAAATCGGGATCAGATGCGCGGCTGCGTCGCGGTTGTTGGGATCCAAGCCCAGCACCTTTTCGTACGCTCGGGCGGCGCGATCGGCCTTGCCCTTCTGCGTCATCCACAGCTCGGCGATCTTCATCAGCATGCCGATGCGCTGCGCGTCCGTGGTCGCGCGGCTCTCGTTGCTCTCGAGCACGCGGATGAACTCGTCCCACTTGCCGCTCTCGGCGTAGAAGACCTCGAGGTCGTCCCAACGACCGAGCGTGACGTAGCGCTTCTTCAGCTGCTCCTGTGCGCGGCGGTCGTCCGGCTGCAGCGTGAGCAGCTGGCGGTACGCCTCCACCGCACGTTCTTCGTCCTTCAGACGATCGCCCGTGACTTGTCCGAGCTTGTTCAGGAGCTCGATTCGCTGCGCGGTGTCGAAGGTGACCTCGCTCAGTTTTTGCAGGACGTCCGCGAGCTTCTCGTAATCGCGCGCGCGGTCGTAGAGCTGCGAAAGCGCGTTCAGCGCATCCACGTCTTCGGCGTCGTTCTCGAGCACGTCGCGCCAGAGCTCGATGCACACCTCGGGCTTCTTCACGCGCTCGACCGCGAGCGTCGCAATCTGCTTGAAAGCCGCAGCGCGCTCCGGACCTGCCGGCAGCGCTTCGGCTTCGCGCGTGCTGAGCTGGATGAGCTTCTCCCAGTCGCGACGCTTTTCGTACATGTCGCGCAGGTACGAGATCGCGGCGCTGCTGCTCGGGTTGACCTCGAGCACCTTCTCGTAGGCTTTGACCGCCTCGGCCTGGTTTGCGAACTTGCTGACGTACAGCTCGCCGGCCTGCGAATACAGCGCTTCGCGCTCGGCAGGGTTGGAGACCGCGTCGCCCAGGGCGAGCAAGGTCTTCACGTACTCGTGGTAGCGCTTCGCGCTCTCCTGTTGCGCGAGCTTCTCGCGCAGCTCGGCCACCAACCGCGCGTCCTCCGGGCCCGAAGGCGCGACGGACGGGGGTTTCGACTTCGCGCGCGTCGATGCCGGTGCACGCTCGACCACCGGCTCCGCCGCGGGAGCAGGTGTCGGAGCGGCGGCCGCGGGCGCAGGCGCGGGCGCGGCGGCAGCAGGAGCGGGCGCGGGGGTCGGCGCGGGCTCGGGCTGCGCCGCGGGTGCCGCCTTCGCGGGTTGTACGGCGGGGGCTGCCGCAGCGGGAGCCGCGGCAGCGGGTGCTGGCGTAGAACCGCCGAGTTTTTCGCCGATTTGAGCCTCGAACGCAGCCAGCGCCGGGTTGTTCGGCTCGACCTGCGCGAGGCGCTGAAAGAAGCGCTTGGCAAGGCTCAGATCGCCCCGCTCGCGCCACGCCATCAAACCACCGAGCGCGAGCAAATAGGCACCTTCGGCGCCGAGCCCGGAGCGATCCGAAAGCTCGTCCGCGATGCGAATCACGTAGTCCCAATTGCCCGAACGCACGCCGAAGAACTCACGCACGAACGTGAACGCTTCCTCGCGCTTCGGCTCGAGGCGCAGCGCCTCTTCCAAGAACTGCGCGGCGAGCTCCGGATTCTGGTGACGGAGCGCCCAACGCGCGCCGAAATGTTGCGCTAGCTCGGCGCGCCGCTCGGGCTCCGCCGCCTTGAGCGCCTGCCGCTGGGTCTCGACGATGGCGTCGGTGCGCTGACTCTCGACCAAAAGGCCTTCGTACAAGGCCGCGATGCTCAGATCAGTCGGATCGGCGAGGTACGCCTTGACCAGCAGCTCTTCCAGCTCGCTCGGCGCGAAGCGACGCGCGATACGCGCCGCGCGCAGCAACAGCACGGCCTTCTCCTGGCTCGACTTACGCTCGTGGCTTTGACGTAGCAGGAGCGCGACCCGTTCCTGCCAGTCTTCGGCGCCGGCTTGAGCGTCCTTCAGACGCTCCGCGACGTCGGAGTTCCCGCCGGCGGCGCCATTCGACGCCTTGGCGTACGAGTCGCGAGCGCGGTCGTAGTCGCCCATGTCGAACGCGACGTCGCCCAGCTCCGAAGCGAGCCGCGCGCGCACCGCCGCGTCTTGTGTGTTCTTCAGCTGCAGCTCGAGCAGCTTCTGAACCATGTTGAGCTTGCCGAGCTCCCAATAGATCGCACGCGCTTCACTCAACGCGCCAACGAAGGTGGGGTTGAGCTTGTATGCGTCCTGGAAATGCTTCAGCGCGCGAACGCCCTGCAGCAAGTGCCGGTACAGAAGTCGCCCCAAGCGCAGATGGTAATCTGCCTTCTTGGCTGCATCGTCGGTGGCGAGAACGCCTTGCTCGAGAGCTTCGACCACGCCATTCCAGTCGTGGTAGCCCTCTAGCTGCTTGAGTCGCTGCTCTAGATCCATGCTCCCTCGGGCAAGCTGAACACAGGTAGGCGATCGCTTCGGAGCGCGAAGCGATCGCTCGGACGGACGGATTGTTTTCGATCGTGCGGCAGAGCCTGGCGCGACGCGCAGGAGCCACTGGCCGACTTTGGGCGCGGCCACGTGGGCCACGCTCGACTTCTCGAGTTCTCGAAAGTGAAACGGCCAGGGGCCGGCGACGCGTGATCAACGGTCGCCTTCGCCCACTGGCCGTGGACCCCATGCTCCGGCGTTCCACGCCGGGAGCCCGTCGAGCGGACACACACGATTCGCCGCCTAGCGTGGTTCGTGTGGAGGGCCGTCGACATTCTTGGCTCGATCACTGACCCAGCTTTTGGACCAGTGACGCACTTTGTTCGCACTGCTCTTTGAATTTCGCAGAAGCAGCGCCACGACACACTTTCTTCGTGAACTGATCGAGCAAGCGAACGGCCTTCTCCTTTTGGGGAGGATCCATGGTGGCGTAGGTGCTGCCGAGCATGAAGCCGAACTCCGGGTGAGAATCGCCGGCGAATTGCTCGGCGCGCTCCATCGCCGAGAGTTGCGCGGCTTTGTCGCGCTTCATCTGCGCGACGTTCGCGAGGAGGACGTACATGCTGTAGATCTTGGGGTTGTTCTTCTCGCTCGGAGGCACCAGACGGGCACCTTCCTTTAGTACCTGCTCGGCCTCGTTGACGAGCTTGAGCGTGATATAAATTTCCGCGAGCGGCGGGTAGAAGAACGATTTCGTCGGGTCGTGCTCGATCGCCTTCTGGTAGCTCTCGATCGCGCCCTGCTCATCGTCGGTCCACAGATAGGATTCGGCGAGGAGGTGGTAACACTCGGCGATGTTGGGATCCTTTTCGATGCACTTCTTGAGCGGCTCCTTGGCTTGCTCGTAGGCATCGGGGTTACCCGCTTCCGCTTGGTAGTTCAGCGCTTCACCGCGCTTGTACCAGTAGTTGGCGAAGTCCGGCGCGACCTGAACGGCTCGAGCCAGCGTCGAGGCCATCTTGTCCCAGTCTTCCTTCTTCTCGTACGCAGCCGCCAGCTTCCACAAGATCCGATGGTTCGTCGGATCGAGCTGGACCGCCTGCTCGTACTTCTGAATCGCGCCTTCGACGTTGACCTTGACGGACTGGTCACCCTCGTTGGCCAGGTTGATGGCTTCGATGTGATCGCGACTGCAGGCAGTGGCGGTCAGCAAGCCCATGGTGAGCACGGCAACGTTGGTGAGCTTCAAGAGATTCATCGCAAGCTTTACCTCTCTCAACATCCCGATCCGGGGTTCCTCGGCAGCGCGGCGGTTGATTGGAAATTGGCTGTTTCAGAAGACTCGGGGCACGGTTGCCTCGAGAAAAAGGTGGCTTCTTCGAACGAAGCCCCTTCAAAAGGGGCCCTGAGCATAGGCGGACGCCTACCTTGAAGTAAAGGTGGAACTCGACCCAATAACATCGCGCGATGCACACAAAGCTCCACTGTTCGAGCAGACTCCCTGCCCTGCGAGCGTCCGCGTTCGACAGCCCACGCGCCGCGTTAAGCGCGTGGCGGTTCTGACTCCCGCGAGCAAGGCTCGCTCGCACACACGGTGCGACACGCCACAAAACGAAAGAGGGTGCGAGCCGGAGCGCGCACCCTCTCTTCCGCCGCGCCGTCGCGCGGACCGGCGTCCCTCGATCAGCCCGGAGCGAGCATGATCGGATAGACCACCGTGACGATACCGCCCTCGGGCTGCGGGAAGCTCAAGCCGTAGAAGGCCGAGAGCACGCAGCTGACCACACCGCTGTCCGGCAAGTCCGAGCCACCGTTCGACACGTTCGAAACCGAGCCGTCACGGCCGATCACGAAGCGGGCGCCGACGCGACCCTCGAGGTTCGGGTTTCGACCGAGCCCCTGCTCGTAACACATACGGAAGCGGCCGAAGTTCTGGCGCACGATACGCTGAATGACTTCCGGCGGAAGACGACCGCTGACCGTCGTTGCGCCCATGCGGACCTTCGGCGAGCGAGTCGCGTGCGAACCGCCGAGGCGACCGTGGCCGGCACCGAAGCCCTGGCCGGTGCCGGTGCCCGCGCCGTGACCCAAAGTGCCGATGTTGCCGAGGCCGATGCCCTCACCGCGACCACCGCCACCTTCACCGATGCCGGACAGACCGAGACCGCCTGCACCGAAGGCGTCGCCAATTTCGTCGCCCCACATGTTACCGCGGGCGCTGACTTCATCCGTGCCGAGCGAGGTATCACGCCCCCACGGCGCGGTCGGCGCGTTCGGATCGCCGGCAGCGCCGGTGTTCAGAAGGCCGATCATGCCGAACTCCATGGCCTCGCGCAGTGCCGCCTGGCGCGCGATGTGGGGATCGGGATTGTCCTTTGGTCCCTGGACCGCGTAACGCTTGTTGGTGGCCTTGGTCGTGGGATTACCCATCGACCCTTCCTCACCCTTGGCGCGAGTACCGGTGCCGCCTTCCTTGTTGTCGGCCTTTTCCTCGACGACCTCGGTCTCCTTTTCCTCCTGCTCGCGTTCGGCCGCGGCATCGAGGAACTGCTGCATGAGATAGAGGCGGTCCTTGTCGAGATCCTCATCGTCGGTCAGACCGAGCGGGGGCACGAAGAACGCCATCGCAGCGATGAAGCCTGCGTGCACCAGGAACGACAGACCGAAATACAGCGCCACGGTCCAATCCCAGGTGCTGCCCGGGCCGTGCTTCAGGGGCTTGCCTGCGTTCACCGCAGCAACCTGGAACACGAAGTCACCGAGCTCGACCCGCGCTTTCGCGCCGCCGGCCAGCTGGAACTGGTGTCCGCCCGTGACCTCGGCAGTGGGTTGCGCGCGCGCGCGAACCTCGTCGAGCGACATCCGGGGCTGGCCCGGAATGTCCACGTAACCCCGCGCGGCCGGCGGAATCACCACCGACACGCCCATGCGGTCTCCAACCACCACCGGCAAGCGCGTCGTGCCGATGCGCTCACTCGGGATGAAGAAGTCGCAGGACGAGAGCTTGCCCTGCTCCTCACCGACGTAGAAGCTGCGGGGCGGCGTGAGGTGCGAGACGTGCAGCACGTTCGTGCCCCAGAGCACCATCACTTCAACGGCCTGCACGTACGGGAGCTCGACTTCGTCGGGGCTCACGTCGGGGCCGCTCTTGATCATCGTGTAGGTGTAGGTCCCGGGCGGCGCGTCATCCGGCACCGCCATCGGATCCGCATGGCCACCGAAGGGGTTGACCGGAGCCGACGCGAACGGGTTCGCGGCAGCCGCGAACGGAGCGGGCGCCGGCGCATACCCCGCGGACGGAGCGGCGCCAAACGGGTTCGGAGGCGGCGCCGCGTAGGGAGCAGACGGCCCGCGATGACCCGCGGCGGCTTGCGCCTCGGCACCTGCTGGCTCGGCGCTCTCGAGCACGATCTTGGTCTCGCCGACCTGAATCTGATCGCCAACGTGCAGCTTGCACTTGTTGACCCGAGCTCCATTCACCATCGTGCCCGGCTCGTTGCCGAGATCGATCAGCGTGATGTCCTCTGGACCCGCGACTTCGATCACCGCGTGCATGCGCGAGGCCAGCTCGTCGTCGACACGCAGATGACTCTTCGGATCCTTACCGACCTTGACGATGTCCTGGGTCACCGTCTCGCGCCGCTGGAGCGCGTCGTACTGATAGAGCGCGAATGTCAGAACAGCCTTTGCCATGCGATGCTTTTCCTACTCTGGCGAGCCTGCGAGCGAGCCTCTCGAGCGGCCCAGTCGCGGTCAGGTGCTCCGTGAGGAGCCCGAATTCTCAGTCACGAACTGCTAAATGTTTTCGACGGACTTCAGCATCTCCGTCACGAACGACGTACGCGGGCGAATCAGCGTGGTGCGCGCTGCACGCGGACGAACCTTGATGGTTGCGTCGTTGGGCCCAAAGCCGCCGGCGTTCAGAGGATCGTCCTCGAACTCGTAGCCGTAGCCGTCACCCTTCTCACCGCCGCCTGCCGCGGCTGCATCCTTCGCCCCTTGGGCAAACGCGGGCGCCGCAACCAGCAAGGAGAACCCCGCCACCACTACGGAGAGAGCGACTTTCGCTTTTGCCATTTCAGTCTCCTCGGAATTATCGACTCTATTTACAGTGATATTGTACGTGCGCGGAGTGTAGGCCGTCAACCGATAAACTTCTCTGGAACCCACTCCGACAAGAGCAGTCGGAGAAGGTTCCCAGAAAAATCTGAATTCGTTGCTGAGCTGTTCCGGCGCTGGTTTGGAAGATTACTTCTTGCCTGCGGGCTTGGCGCCCTTGTCTGCTGGGGGAGCGGGAGCCTTGGCGTCGCCGCCGCCCTTGGCGTCACCGCCCTTGGCATCGGCCGGAGCCTTGCCGTCGGCAGGCTTGCCGTCGGCGCCAGGTGCGGGCGGAACCGCTTTGCCAGCCTTCGCAGCTTCCTCGGCCGCCTTCTTGTCGGCGTCCGCCTGCTTCTTGGCTTCCTCGGCTTCCTTCTTGGCTGCCTTCTCGGCCTCTTCCGCGTCCTTCTTGGCCTGCTCGCCGTCGCGGAGGAACTTGATGGTGTCCTCGATGTCCTGAATACGCTCCTTCGAGCGCTTCACGGCTTGGGCGAACACCGGCTCGTCGCCCGCCTTGGTGACGAAGTCACGGTACTGCTCGGCCGCCTTCTCGAGCACCGGGATCGCCTTCTCCCCTGCGCGCTTGGCGCGGAACTCGTGGGTGAGAATCGCCTCGTTGTAGTAGGCCTCGCCGCGCGAGCCATCGATCTTCTTCGCTTCGTCGAGGTACTTCTGGGCTTCGCTAACGGCCTTGTCGAAGTTGTTGTCGCCGATTTGCCCGCGGATCGCCAGCGCTAGACCAAGGCAAGCCTCGTACTCCTTCGGACGCTGGCGCAGCGCCTCGCGATAGGCCTTTTCGGCCTCTTCGTAGCCGCGGAACGAGAGGTTCACTGCGGCGTAGTTCATCTGCGCTTCGAAGAACTTGGGGTCCAACTGGCGAGCGCGCGAGAAGCTCTTCACGGCGCCGTTGAAGTTCTTGAGCTCGACCTGGATCAGCCCGGCCGTGTTCAGAATCGGCGCATAGTTCGGGTTCTTGCGCTGGGCCTGCGACGCCACGAGCGCGGCCAGGTCCAGCTGCTGCTCGTTCACGTCCGCACGATGACCGCCGGAGACTTCCATCCCGCGCTTGCCGCGCCGGGTCTTCTCCTTGGCACCTGCCTTCTTCTTCGCCTGCTCCAGGTAGTACACCGAGAGCTGGTTGAAAGCGGGCATGTAGGTGTCGTCGACGGCCAGCGCGCGCTGCAGGTTCTTCTGCGCGCGTTCGAGGTCGTCTTTGCCGTCCGAATCGGACTGGTCGCTGTCGCGCTCCATCTGGAGCGCCGCCAGACTGACTAGCGCCTCGGCGTTCTGGAACTTGGCGTCGTGAATGATCTGGTCGAGCTTCGAGATCGTGCCGTCCAGGTCGTTCGTCTTCGCGTAGTCGTAGAGGGCGAGCTGCGCCTTGGCGCGGTGAAAGCCCGCATCCGCCTGCGAAGCTGCTTCGAACTTCTCACGCGCCTGCTCGTCCTTGCCGCAGCGCTGATAGGCGAGGCCCGCGTTGTAGAGCGCCTCGGCGAACGGCTTGCCCGTGTCGGACTTCTGCGTCGAAGCCGCGTCTTCGAACTGCTTGGCGACGCCGGTGCAGCTGGCCTCGGCCCAGTCTTGCTTCTTGTCGCGCTCGAGGAACGCCGAGAGCGCGCCGTCATAGCTAGCAGCGGCCTCCTTGCTCACTTGACCACCGCTCGTGGTCTTGTGTCCGGCCGCGACCTTGTCCGGTGAAAGCTTGCCACCCGCCGTGAGGCTACCGCCGCAGGCTTGAAGAGAGAGCAGCAGGCCACCGAGAATCAGGCTCTTCGTACGCATCATGGTCCGTTCTCCTGGAACCGAAATCTGAGGTGAGCGCGCGCCTTGGCGATCCGAAGGCGCGCGCTCGCAGGTCACTTCTTCTTTTTGTCGGCCTTCTTCTCGAACTTCGAGTCGATGGCCTTGTCGTTCGCCGACTTCTCTTCCTTCGGCTTGTCTTCGGTCTTCTTCTTCGGCGCGCTGGCAGCCTCGTTCACGGTGGCAGCGATCGGTTCACCACCGATGCGCAGCGGGTTGCCTTGCTCGCGCAGCACGCTGTTCACGCGGTTCGGAGAGCCCCGGAACTCATCGACGAGGTGGAACTCGTTCTTGTAGTTCTGGGCCAGCCATTCCTCGCAAGCGCGGCTGAACTCGTCGAAGTACTGGTACTTCACGGAGTAGTCGAGGCAGGTGCCGAACGCGCCCTTGGCCATCAACTTCTGCGGCTCGGACGACTCGTCGAGTGCGCCGTAGTACGCGGTGCGAAGCTCGTAGTCCTTCTTGATCTTGTCCGGAATCGGGGCGGCGCGGAACTCCTTCACGAAGGTGCCCCACATCTCTCCGACGCGCGAACCGGCGGCGATGACCCAGCGCGGAGGCGGAACTGGCTGCAAGTCGATGATCTTCTTGTAGTCGTCCGTGGCCTCTTTGATGAGCGGCACCTTCTTGCCGATCCACTCCTTCACCTTGGTGTTGATGTGCTTCAACACCTCGGGCACCGTGCCGGGGCCCTTGTATTCCGGGAACTTGAGCTTATCGAGCTTCGCCTTCTTCTGCTCCGCGAAGTAGAAGGTCGCCTCACCGACGGCTTCGAGCGCGCGGCCCAAGCTACGCTGCTTGGTGGCCGGGTCGCCCTCTTGTCCCTCGATTTGCGCGACCGCCGCCTTCGGATCGGACCACAGCTTGGCGACCGCGGCGTACTCCTTCTCGGCCGTGGCGCCCTTGTTGGTCTTCACGTAGGAGCGTGCGAGCAAGGCGTGCGCCTGGAGCCGGATGTCGAGCGTCGCCTTGGTGTCGATGAGACGCATCGAACCACCGAGCCGCTTTTCGACGTTGGCCCAGTCCTTCTTCTCGCCGTAGTGAGCGGCGACCGCGTACGCGAGCTGGGCCGTTTGAGCCGGCTTCTTCGCGCCGTAGTAGCGGTTGAAGTCGCCCGCGTCCTTGATCGCCTCGTCTTCCTGACCGAGACCCAGCCGGAGCACGGCGGCGTCGCTGAGCGCCTGGTCGGCGAACTCACCCTTGTAGGTGGTGGCCTTCGCGTAGCGCTCGAACCACTCGGCCGCGCGATCGTAAACCGCGATAGCCTGGTAGTTTCCGCCGATTTCGTAGGTGGCCTTCATGGCCAACTCCGACTCGTTCATGCCGTACTTGGGGTTCAGCAGGATTTGTCGAGCCTGGATCGACTTAGCGAGCAAGCGAGCTGCCTGGTAGGCGCGCGCCATGTTGTAGACGATTTCGCTCGCCTTCTCGCACTGCTTGGGCTTCTCGCCCTTGCTGAGCGGCTCCTCGCAGTAGGTACGCCACAGCGTGAGGTACGCTTCGGCACCCTTGCGATAGTTATCGAGGCTCTCCTTCGAGTTGCCCTTCTCGTTCTGAGAATCGGCAAGTTCCACGATCTTCTGCGACTTGAGGCGCTGAATATCGAACTGGATGCGCGTCAGTAGCTCGCACTGTTCCTTGTTGTCCTCGGCCTTCTGCCCCTTGCAGTAGAGCTCGATGAACGAGGGAACATCACGCGCCATGTCGTCGAAGCACGCGGGACGCGGCGGCTCGGCCTTCGCGCCGAGCACGTTCACGGCCTCGAGGTAGAGCTGCGCCGCGAAGATGGCAGCGTCCTTGTCGGCGTGGTTCAGGGCCACGTCACGGAACGCGATGGCCGCTTCCTCCCAGTGCTGGGCCTCGAAGTAGGTACGCGCACGGGCGTACTTCACTTCGACGAATTGCTCTTCGGCCTCTTTGTCGCCCTTGGGCGGCTTGATGTAGCAGACGTAGCGGTTGAAGGCCTGAACCATGCCCTTCTGCATGGAGGTCAGTTCCTTGGGCTTGAACTTCTCCCACTCGCCCTTCTTGCCAGCCTGGCGATCCTTCTCGTCGCCGGTCGGCCCGAGGCCCTTACCCTTGCGGTCGGCCTCGCCCTTGTACATCTGGTCGTACATCTTCTGGTAGCAGAGCACCGAGGCGTACGCGGCTTCAGCCGCTTCCGGCGCCTTCGGATCCTCGTCCACCACCGAGTCGAACGCAGGACCGCACTCTTCCCAGCGCTGCTGGAAGTACAGGAGGTCCGCCATTGCGTAGCGGATCTTGTACATCGTCGGCCAATCTTCCTTGACGATGCGCGGGAACTGGAACTTGGCGAAGTCCTGAGCCGTGAAGTTCTCGGTCACCTTCTTGTAAAGGTAGGCCGCGAGATCCATGGTCTTCTTGTCGCCGGTACCGCGGACGCCGCCCGAGCCGACCGCTTCCAAGTGCCAGCTCATCGCGGTTTCCGCGACCAGCTCAGCCGTCTTGTTCGAGCACTCGAGCTTGTTCTTGTCCGGGTGGCTCGCCTTGTTGAAGTCGGCGCGAACGCGGAGCTGCTGATCGAGCTCCTTCTTCACGACCTCCTTGTCGCCCGAGTAGATGGCCTGCGTGGCTGCGGTGATTTGCCCCTGGTAAAAACAGGTGCGATCGCCGGAGTCGCGGCTCATCAGGTCTTTGTACAGAACGACGCCTTCCTTGTAGTGGCCGGTGTCGAGGTAGTTCAGACCGAGCTCGTTCATCATGTCGATCGTCTTCTTCGTCTCGCCGCTGGCGTCGCCAGACAGCGGGCGGAAGAAGTTGAACGCTTTGTCCGGCGCGCCACTGACGGCGTAGACCGGCACCAAGTCACGACGAGCGGCCTTGGAGAGCTGAGTCGCGTTCGGCAGATCCTTGTAGGTATCGCCGTACTCGATCACCTTCTTGAACTCGCTCAAGGTCGGCGCGTACTCGCCCTTGTTCCAGTGCACGTAGCCGAGCTTGTAACGCGCGTAGCCGTAGACCTTGTTGTTCGGAGGCGGGTACTTGATCACCTCTTGATAAGCCGCCGCAGCCAGGTCCCACTTGGACGGATCGCCCTGCGCTTCCTGGAAGAACAACTCACCGAACGCGAGGTAGGCGTTCGGAATGTACGGCGACTTCGGCGCCTTCTGAATCAGCTCGAAGTACACGGCGCGCGCGTTCTTGTAGTCCTGCGCCTGCTCGTGCTCGTACGCTAGGTAGTAAAGGACTTCGTCGATCTTCGAGTACGTGGGGTACTCGTCCTTCATCTTGGTGTAGTAGTTGATCGCCTTGCCGCGAGCGGCGACGGCGATCTTCTCGGCCTGCGCGGCTTCCTGACGGAACTTGCCCGCGTCCTTCTTGGCCTTCTTCGCGTCCTGCGCCTTGATGTCGGACGCGATCTTGTCGCGCTGCGCAGCGGACTCGAGCTCGACGTAGCCCTCTGCGAGGCGACGAATCAGCTGCGGACGATCCGCCGAGTTCTTCTTGGTCTGAGCGTACAGGCGCTCGAGACCCGAGATTTCGGCGGTCAGCAGCTGGCGCGCACGAGCCTGAAGACGCGTCTTGCGCGTATCGCGCTCGGCGTACTTCTTGAGCTCGTCCGGGTTGACCGGCTTGGAGTCGTCCGTCCGCTTCTTGACCTCGGTCGGAGGCGGGGCGCTCTTGAAGGCCGCAGCGTGCTTCTTGCGGTCGATGTCGAACTTCTCGGGGCCGCCTGGGCAAGCCGCCAAGTTCTTCGGCGCTTCGGCGCCGACGCACTCGGTGCTGATGTTCGTCGAGCCCGCGTCGCTCGCCGCCAGAGCCGTGCCAACCGAGAAAACTACGCTCGCGGCGACCGCGAGGAGGGATACCGCTCTCTTCGAGCTCATTACCATTACCTCCCACAGGCAGATCGCACGACCTGCCGATAGAATCCGAGTTCGTCACGCCAGTATTCGCCGTCGAAAGGCCAGAGCACGTGCTCCTCGTCCGGCTTGACGACACCGTAAATCTTGGCTTCCGCCTGGGTTACGTTGTTCGCGGTGATCTTCTGATCGATGATGTTGCGCTGCGCGGCAGTGACGTCGATCAAGATCTTCTCGCCGTTACGCAAGTGTTCGTTCAGCTCTTCCACGTTGCGGCGATAACGCTGCATCGCGAGCTCGCCGGCTTGGCGCACGGCCAAGTCACGCGCGAGCTTCAGCGCGTCGGCCACCTGCTGTCCCAGGCCGGAACCTTGGAAGCTCGGCGGCGAAGCCTTGAAGCGCTTCTCCTCTTCGTCGAGTAGCTTCACGTACTCGATGTTGCGGAGCAGCTGGCGGTCGCTGAGCGCGGCCTCCACGATCGGCTTGATCTTGGGGTCGAGGTCCGCCTTGCCTTCGCGCACCTGCAGCAAGAACTTGAAGAACGCCTCTTCCTGGTTCTCGCCGGAGAAGCGCTTCAGTGTCTGAGTGAGCGCGTCCTTGATCGGCGTGTTCTTCTTGTTGAAGCGCGCGACCACGGTCACGGCCGCGTCGTAGTTGCAGTTGAAGAAGTAGATGACCGACTTGAGAATGTCGGCCTCGGGGTAAAACGCGGTCGGGAAGTACGGCGCCTGGATGGTGTGGATGTTGCCGAGCGCGAACGGGTACTGCCCGGCCATGTAATAGGCCCACGACTCTTCGAACAGCGCGTCGAGCCAGTACTCACTGCTCGGCTGCACCGAGTTCCAGTACTTGACCGCGGCCGAGAGGTGACGCTCGTCGACGGTCGGCGCGTTCGTTTCGGCATCGAGCTTGATCGACGCCGAGTAGTAAGTGCGCGCGATGGAGAGGTTCGCGAGGTCGCGCATGCGGTCCTCGTCCTCCACACCGGTGACGCCTTCGTCGAGCGCGTCGATGATGCGCTGGAAGGCCTTGACCGCGGGCACCGACTTGCGCAGCTGCACGTAGCTGATGCCGGTGAAGAACTGCGCCTTCACGTAGTAGTCGCTGCGTCGATCCACCATCTGGAACAGGCGAATCGACTCTTCGTACTGGCGATTGCGGTACTTGTAGCGGCCAAGCATGTAGTTCAGCTGCCAGTACAGGTCGCGCTGCTGCTCGTTGTCGAAGCGGCCCACCTGCTCGTCGCTGTACTTGCCGACGCGCTCGATGATGTCCGCGGGCTCCGGCAGCTGCGTGGCGAGCTTCGCCAGCCACAGCAGGGTCTCCTTGAACTTCAGATGGCTCGGGTTGTCCGCGATGACGCTGAAGATGGCGTAGCTCGCCTGGTAAAACTTGAGGCGGTAGAGCGAGATCGCGAGGAAGTACTCGGCGAGCTGCTTGTTGCCCGGGTCGTCGCCCGTCTCGCCGCTGACCACGCGCTGCAAAGCTTGCGCGGCTTCGTTCCAGCGCTCCTTGTCGAACAGCTGTTTGGCCGCGGCAGCTGCTTCGGTCATTTGCCCGGCGGTAACCGGCGCCTGCGAAGCGGACGAGCCGCCTTCATCGAGATCGATGTCGACGCCCTTCTTGCCGCTCGGCTTTGCGCCGCCGTTGCCGTTTTTCTTGCCGCCCTTCTTCGCGGACGGCTCTTCGTCCAGGTCGATGACGTCCTGCGCGTGGGCAACGCGCGCCCACGTCGTCATGCCAGGGACAGCCAAAGTAGCCAGGATGCAGACGGCGAGGCGCTTTCGAAACATGAATCCTCTCTTTGGACATCCCGCCCAGTTGGGCGGCGCCGCGTTCGTTGTTGCGTCGGGCGGGACCCCGAAACCGGGGAACCAAGAAAAACCTAATAACTACCGCTAGATACCGAACTGCGGCCGCCGGCATGTTAGATAGTGGCGAAGAGCGTTGTCAAGCGTCGTCGGGGCGAGGCCGCAGGGTTTTTTCGCAGGTTCTACGCTGCGAGAAAATTCGCGCGCTGCGAAAGATGCAGCGCGCGCTCTAGTTTGCGCGCTCAAGCTTGCGCACACGCGCGTTCGTTACGCAACGTGAACTGACGCCTTTGTCGGTCGCCCTCGCCGCGACCACCCTGCTCGCGTGTGACGAACCACACGCCGAGGAGTGACACGGTCCTAAGGCAAAACCCCGCGGGCAATTCATGACGCGTCGATTGACGCAAAGAGACGTGACGCCTGGTGCGCGTGTCGTGGTGTGTGGCGTCGGATGAGGGCACGGGAAGAGTTCTGCATGGGACACGCCCGCTCGAATTTTCCTTGGGACCCCTGGGGCCGGCGTCCGCACCAAAAAATGGCGCGCTTTCGCGGTTGACGGAATTCCGTGCCGTCGACTAGCGTACGCCCGGTCGCAAGGCCTTCGCCGGTCGAGTTGCGACTCGAGCGTTCACGGCGTAAAACGGTCTGTTCGTGGTGACGGGCGTAATGAACCGAACCTTTCGCATCTTCAGTTTCGTTTCTGGGATTGCTCTTGCGGGTTTGAACGCCGGCTGTGAGCCTGGCGGCGTTGGCGACCCCTGCACGCCGGAGGACGAGTACCAGCCGGATTTCAGCGGTTTCAGCGTTGAGGAGGTGAACGTCGAAAGCCGTTCTTTCCAGTGCGAAACGCGCATCTGCCTGGTGAATCACTTCCAGGGCCGCGTGAGTTGCCCCTACGGCAACGACACGAGCACCATCAACGCGAACAAAGTGCCGCCCGAGAAGCCGGGCCTTTGTCGCATTCCGGGCTCTGGTGATCCGATTCAGAACGCGGACGGCACCCCGGTCGCCGTGGATCCGCAGATCTACAAGCGCCAGGCCTCCGACTCGGTTTACTGCTCCTGCCGTTGCGACGGTCCGGACTCGAAGGCGCGCTACTGTGAGTGCCCGTCGGGCTTCGCCTGCGTGAAGCTGGTCGACAAGCTGCCGCTCGGCAAGGGCGGTCAGCTCGCCGGTAGCTACTGCATCCGCGAAGGCTCGAACTACGTCAAGGGCAAGGAAGTGCTCTCCGACGTTTGCCTCTTCAGCAAGCGGGGCATGAATACCCAAGGCGACTGCGGCAAGGTGAGCGACACCGGTGAGCCGCTCTGAGCGGCGCCCGTCCGCTCTGCTAACCCGTTCGCCCGGAAGCGGGTCGACCCGACATCAACCAGCCAGCGTTAACGGCCGCTCCGCGGAGCAAGCGGTTGCCGCTTGGCTCGTCACGCAAGGCTTCGACATCGTAGCCACCAACCTGCGCGTCGGGCATTACGAGCTCGACGTGGTGGCTCGTTCCGGACCGCTCATCGTGGTGGTGGAGGTACGCTCGCGCGGCGCGCGCGCCTGGACGACCGGCTTTGGCAGCCTGGACGCTGGCAAACGCCGGCGCATTCGGCTGGCTGGTGAGCGCCTCTGGCAGCGCCGCTATCGTCACGACTCGAGCGCCGAGCGGCTGCGCTTCGACGCGGCCAGTGTCACCTTCCGCGACGGAGAGCCGCACATCGAATACGCGCCTGCGGCCTTCTGAGCGCCGGCGGACGGGCGCCCTAGTCCAGAGCCGCCTTCATTTGGTCGCGCAGCCGGTTCAGCGGCTCGAGCGCGGCCGGCTCGACTACCCCGTCGAGCGTGGCAATCGCCTTCTCGAGTTCGCTGATTTCACGACCTTGGCGCTCGCGCAGGTCGATCACCATGTGCTCGAAGGCGTCGAAAAAGTGCGTGAGCTCGTCTCCGCGCCGGAGCTTGCTCGGGATCTGCAGATGACCGCGGCCGACCTCGCGAATCTGCCGTTTCATCTTGTGGACGGGGCCAGCAATGCGGTGCGTTACGACGATGCCGGCCAGGCCGATCAGGATGACCAGTAAGGTGAGCGCGCCGCACAGCGTGAAGAACATCATCCGCTGGCGCGCGCTGAGCTCGCTCGCCTGGTGCTTGAGCGAGGCCGCCTGCTGCTCGAGCGCCCTTTGTTGGTCGGCGAGCCGCGCGTCCTGCTTCTCCGCGTCCGCCTTGAAGGCTTCGAGCAGCGCTGGGTTCTGGCTGTAGTCCGGATCGCGCACGATGTTCATTTGCACGACCGCGCTGACCTTCTGGCTCTCGGCCAGCACCTCACGCCCGCGCGCGACGACGTTCTCGCCCTGTTGCACCGCTTCTCGGCTTTGAGAGATCACCGCTTCGCCAGTGCGCCAAAGGAAAGTGCCGAGGCCCAAACTGAGCAGCACCGCGATGCCAACCAGATAGCCGCTATATTTCAGCTGAAACGGCGGATCGAGCAGGTAGTTGCGCAGCCGCCGCTGGTGCCGGCCGCCAGCGGGAATCGACGGGCCGAGCGACTCTGTCATGGCCTAGGACTCCTCGTGCGTCGGGTTCCACGGCGTCAAGCCGCGGCGCCCGCAGAAAGGTTCAGGTTAGCTGGTTGATCGCGCAAAGGTGAAAGATCCGGCTAGAGCGAGGCTGCGATGTGCGCGAATTTCTCGATCGCGCGCTCGGCGCACATCGAAACCAAGTCGTTCTCGCTATCAGGGTCCGGTTTGGTGACGTCCGGTTGCGTCAGCCGCACGCTGTAGTTTCCCACCATGGCCTTGTCTGGGTAAGAAAACATCGCGATTTCGAGGCGAACGGTCAGGTTGCCGTCCGAGTAGTCAAAGGGAGGCAGCCGCGGAGCGAGGTAGAACGCTTTGACCTTCGGGCGCTTGCCCATCCGTTCCTTGGCGCGCTGCGGCGTCTCGTGACCAGGGGCGAAAGCAAAACTGCCGTTCGCGCCACCCGCCGAGACCATGCCCTTGCGCACCAAGCGCTCGAGCGCGTTGCCGGTGCGGCCGCTCTTGTCGGCGAGCTTGCCGAGCGCGACGTAGAAGCGCACCTCCGGGGTGAATACCGGCTCGCCACCATCGAGCTGCTCCAGGGCCTTTTCGATGGCCGCTTTCACCGATGCGCTCGGCTCGTTCGCTAAGCGTTTATCCAAGCACTCGTCGCCGCCGAGCGCCAAACGACCGAGGGCGGCCGCAGCCGCTGCGCGCACGCTGACATTGCCGTCTTCCAGCGCCTTACAGAGCGGTGCGGTGGCGCGCTGATCCTTCGAGGCGCCGAGCGCGAGGGCGGCCTGGGTGCGCACGCGAAAGTCCTCGTGGCGCAGGTTGGTGAGCAGCTTGTCGAGGTCCCCCTGCTGCGCCAGCGCGAGCGGACACACCAAGAGCAGCCCCAGCGCCACGAGCCAACGCAGCCATCGGTGCATGACTTTCGACGATATCATGCTTCCCTGCCCCCACTCAGCGGATCGATCTCGACGTCGCAATAGGTGTAATGAGCTCGAACGAACGCGGAGCAGGTGGGAATCGCCAAGTCTGAGTTACCTGCTTGGACGGACGGGAACATCCCGCTCTTCATGCCTTTATTTGCGCGCTATGCTGGCACACATGCTCCCCGAACGGCGCTTTGCGGATGCTGCTCTGCTCGGCCTTGCGCTGACGTGGGCAGCAAGCGCGAGCGCCGGCCCCGAGGCCCGGCTGCGCGTCCACGGCGCATCGCACATCGAGGCAGCAGCAACGGTGAGCCCACGCGGCACCGAACTCATCGGTTCGGTGCGCGACGACGCGGGTCGCACCGTGAGCGCAGCGCGCATTCGAGTTCGCTTGCTGACCGAAGCGGGTCCGCGGCCACTGCCCCGGCCTGCTCCGTGCGAGCCGCAGCAACCCCCGCCCGAAGGCGGCCCGTCGGAAGCCGGCGACGAGGCCCTCGCAGAAACCGACCTGCGCGGCCACTTCTGCCTACGCTGGTCAGTGGAGCTGCCACATGGACGCCTGGCGCTCGAGTTCGATGACGAGCGAAAGCTGTTCGACCCGAGCTCGCTGGTGGTCGAGCTCGAGCGTAGTCCACCGCTCACCATCGCGTTTGCGCCGGCACCGCGGTCCATCTCCGCCGACGACGCCGAGGTCACCGTGGTGGTGCAGTCCAAAGCGCGCTCGGCGGATACTTCCGAGCGCGTACCCGTGGCGCTCAGTTGGGCGCGTGTAGGTGGGAGCACGACACGCTTGGCGAGCGGTGAGCTGCGTGCCGGAGAGGCACTCAGACTCTCGTTCTCGCCAACACTTCTCGGAGGGCCGGGCAGCGGTGAGCTCATCGCGAGCGCAGAGCTCGGCTCGCGTTCGGTGCAAGCCCGCGCTCCGGTGCCGGTGACGGCGCGTGTCGAGCTGGAGCTTCCGGCCGCGCCGGCGGTCAACGCTGAAGGGGAGACCTCACTCCGCGTTCGCGTGCTCTCGGGGTTCGGCGCTGTGCCGTCGGGCACGGTCGAAGCCATCGTCGCAGGCCGTACCGCGGGCATCGCACCCGTCGTACGCGGCAGCGCCGACCTGCCCGTTTCACTCGGCCCGAGGTCGGGAGAACGAACCGTGACGATTCGTTATCTGTCGGCGACGCCGTGGTGGACGCCGGGTGGTGAGCAACAGCTCGTGCTCACGGTGCCGCCCGCCAGCCCGTGGCGTTGGCTGCCGTGGGCGTTCGGGCTGTTTGGAATTGCCGCTTGGGTGCTAGCAGCGTGGCGCCGCCCAACGCGCCACGAGCTGCCGAACAGCAACGTCACGCCGCCGCAGGCCGTTGAGCCGGCCCTCGCTTGGGCTCCAGAAGCGACCCAGGCCAAGGGCTGGACGGGCCGCGTTTTCGACGCTCACGACGGAGTGGCGGTCGCCGGCGCTAACATTCAGGTGCTGTGGCCGCACGGGGCGACGCTCACCGCGACGAGCGGACCGAGCGGCGACTTTACCTTGGATTTCCAGGGCGCCGTGCCCGACGCCGGCATCATTCGGGTCGAAGCCCGCTGGCACGCAGCGTTGGAACGACCTCTGCCGCCTCCCGGCCGTCTGTCGGTGTCCCTGGTCACCCGCCGGCGCGCGCTGCTCGGCCGCCTCGTCGAATGGTCGGGTCGGCGCGGGTTGCCGCCGGGGCTCGGCCCAAAGGAGCCCACGCCGGCCGATTTGCGGCACGCCAGCGAACGCGCCGGGCAGCTAGAAGTCGCCAATTGGGCCGGCGAGGTGGAAGCCGCCGTCTTCGGCCCGGCGCCGGTCGATTCCGACCGCGAGGCGGAAGTACGCTCGCTCGAACCCCCGAGCTAGTCCTTTTTCAGGGAGCGGGCACGGGTGCGCGAGCCGTTTGTCCCCCCAGCTCCCACTTACGCACGAAACCGCGTGTCGAGCGCATGAAACCTGTTTGCGCCGCGACGGCCAGCCGGGCACGCGGAGGTTGACGGAGCTCAAGCCGACTTCCTATAGTCGCGCGCCCCTCGCACATTTTCGCTGACTAGATGGAGCTCGTTCACGTCCTCATTGCGCTGGTCGTCCTCGTCGGCGCTTACTTCTTACTCTTCAAGCGAAGCCACCCGTCCGCGCCTGCCGCACCTCCTCCGGAGCCCGCCGCTCGGGAGAAATCGAAGCGTCCCGCGCGACCGAAGTCCGAACGTCCACTTCAGCCCGCGGCAGAAGAGACTCGGAGAGAGGCTGCAGCCGCAGAACCTCCCCCTCCCCCGGTTCGGGAGCGCAAGGAGTCGCCCGCTCCACCGTCCGTCGGCGCCAGGCCGAGCGAGCCGCCGCGCGCCATTCCTTCGGCCCCCCCGCCCGCTCCGAGCGCGCTCGAGAAGCTGCGCAAAGGGCTGTCGCGCTCACGCAGCAGCGAGGGTTTCTTCGGTCGTCTGCGCGCGCTGTTCCGCGGCAAGGCGGAAATTGGCACCGAGCTCGCGAGCGAGATCGAGGAGGTCCTGCTCACCTCCGACGTCGGCGTCGACACCACCAAGGCGCTGCTCGAGCGCGTGCAGAAAGAGCTCTCGCAGGGTGAGCACTCGGACCCCGAAAAGGTCTGGGACGCGCTCGCCGCCGAAGCGCGAGCGCTGCTGGATGTCGGAGGACACAGCGGAAATATCGAGATTCGCAGCAAGCCCACGGTGGTCATGATGGTCGGTGTCAACGGCGCCGGAAAGACCACCACGATTGGCAAGCTCGCAACCAAACTGCACGGCCAGGGTAAGAAGTGCGTGCTGGCAGCGGGCGACACCTTCCGCGCTGCTGCGGTGCAGCAGCTCGTGGTTTGGGGTGAACGCGTCGGGTGCGAAGTCGTGCGCGGCAAAGACGGCGCCGATCCAGGCAGCGTTCTGTTCGAGGCCATCAAGCGTGCTCAGGAGCTGGGCGCTGACGTGGTGCTCGCCGACACCGCAGGTCGCTTGCACACCAAGAGCAACCTGATGGCGGAGATGAAGAAGATCGCTAAGACCGCTGAAAAAGCGCTACCTGGCGCGCCACACGAGACGCTACTCGTGATAGACGCAACGAACGGTCAGAACGCGCTGGCGCAGGCGCGTGAGTTTCAAGAGGCGCTCCCGCTCAGCGGCATCGTGCTTACGAAACTCGACGGCACCGCCAAGGGCGGCGTCGTGCTCGGTATCGCGCATACACTCAAACTTCCCGTGCGGTTCATCGGGCTCGGTGAGCGTCCCGACGATCTTCACGAGTTCAAAGCAGTCGAGTTCATTGAAGCATTGCTTGGTCGTGAGGCCGGTCAGTTGGCGCAGTAGTACAGCCAGCTAACCAATATCAGCCTCTACGGTTAACTCATTGCCTTATTTCTTTGCTTGTTGATTGCCAGATTTTGAGCGTGATATAGTGCGCCGGCGTTTTCGGACGGCGGAATTATTTAATAGTTCCATGTATTTGCGGACTATATGCAGCGGTCGTCGAAGGGGAAACCGAAAGAGGCATCGATGAAGAAAAGTCGCGTCGGGCTCCTCGTAGCAGCAGCCCTCGGCATCCTCCCCGCCACCAGCTGGGCGCAGGGTAAAGGTGCCAAGGGTGCAGCCGCATCGGGAGAAGCCGCGGGAGCAGAGGCGTCAGGAGAAGCTGCCCCAGCGGGGGGTGAGCCAGCAGCGGGCGAAGGAGATGGCTCCACCCCCGCGGATGAAGGCGAAGTGCCCGCGGAAGGTGGCGGCCTCGAAGAGATCTGCAAGATCGATCCGGCGGCCTGTCCGAACCTCGATATGGAGAAGGAGGCGGCCCGCCCGCTGCGCGAGAACATCTACGCGATGCAGCAGATCTTCGCGTTGCGCGCGCGTCGCTTCGAGTTGATGCCGTACTGGGGCTTCACCTTCAACGACCAGTTCGTCGGCCACCCCGGCCCTGGTTTGGGGCTGAACTATTACATCACGAACGTTCTCGCTATCGGCGTGAACGGCAACTACTTCGGCCTGTTCAACGTCGACAGTAAGTTCAACGCGCAGGTTCGCCGTTCGGCGCGCGTCGCGGTGCCCCTCACCGAGTACAACTGGGGCGCGAACCTGAACTTCACCTACGTGCCCGCGTACGGCAAGTTCGCGGGGTTCGGTGATTTCATCTTCCACTACGACGCCTACGTGGTCGGCGGCGTCGGTGCCATCTCGACGCGGCCAATTCCGGTCATCGATCCGGACAACCGCAACTTCGAGTTCGACACGAAGATCGCGTTCAACGCTGGCATCGGCCTCCGAATCTTCTTCAACCGCTGGTTCGCGGCGGACCTCGAGATGCGGGACTACATCTTCCCCGACAAGCTCGAGAGTCTGACGATTAACGAGGCGAATCCGACCGCCAAGGGCGATTGGTACGAAAAGAAAGCGCGCCTCACCAACGCCGTTCAGGCGCAGGTCGGCGTATCCATCTTCTTGCCGTTCTCGTTCGAGTACCGGCTGCCGAAGTGAGCGAAGGGCGAAGCATGAACACGACCAAAGGCAAGACTACCAGGCGGCTCCTGTCAGCTCTGGCGGCCAGCTTTGCGCTCTTCGCATTCGCCGAGCGCGCGGAAGCTCAGGAAATCCTACTCACCGGACCTCTCGCCGGCGCCCCCGCCGTGCGCAAACTGAGGCTTCATCGCCAGGGCCGGTTCGAGATTGCTCCGGCAGTCTCCTTCACCCTCTTGGATGAGTATCAGCGCACGATCTTCCTGGGCGCGCGGCTCAACTACAACCTGACCGACTGGCTCGGCATCGGTGTCTTCGGGGCCTACGGCGGGCTGATCCGCATCCCGACCGCGCTGAGCGACCACATTCAGGATGTGAACGCGCAGCGGCGCGCGGATGCGGCAGCGAACGGCCAAGACTACACCCAGACCCTCACCGGACGTCTCACCGGCGTCAATCTGGGCACCGACTTCAAGAAGCAGCTCGGTGGGATGGATTGGTTCATCGCTCCTCAGCTCACGCTCGTGCCGTTCCGCGGCAAGATCGCGCTGTTCCAGAGCATCTACCTCGACACCGATCTCTACATCTTCGGCGGCCCCGCGTTCGTGAACCTGCTCGAGCGCAAGAACTGCGATCACGCGAAGGGCGAGCAGTGCGACGTGCCAGGTTCGTTCAATCGCGCCAACCGCATGGCGATTGCTCCCACCTTCGGCCTCGGGTTGAACTTCTTCCCGCGCGGCCTCGAGTGGGGCGCGGTCGGCTTCGAGTGGCGCGCGCTGCCCTTCGCCTGGAACACCGCCGGTTTCGACACCGCGGGCACGGGCAAGGACAACAAGTTCCCCGACAACTCGATCACCGCAGACGATCAGCGGTTCAAGTTCAACCAGATGCTGACGGTGAGCTTCAGCTTCTATCTGCCGACCAAGGTCCGGATCAGCGAATAGCGTTCGGACGACGACGCACCCGCGACGCCCAAGGCGTTTCGGGTGCGTTTTGCTTTTGTGGTCAGCGCTGGAACGGCGGCGCTCAGCTCAATTGCCGGGCGCTTTGACCTTGCCGCCGTCGAGGCGGTAACCCGAGGGCAAAGCGGCGCGAAGCTCCGCCGAAAGTTCCTCGGGGACGGACCAACCGAGCTCTGAAAGGCGCTGGGCGATGCGGTTCTTGATGCGCTGCGACTCTTCGGCAGCGAGCGCCGCGACCAGGCTCGGCACACTGGCGCTGTCGCCCAGCTCGAACACGCTGGTCACGGTCGCGAAGCGCACGGGCTCACTGGCATCTTGCAGAAATGGCTCGAGCGCGACGCGCACGTCGTCCGACTTGTGGTGGCCGAGCTCGGTGATTAGCTGAACCTTGGGTTCGACGTTGCGCACGTATTCGGTGTCGTACTGGTCCAGGAGCGCGAGTAGCTCTTCCGCCAAGGACTCACTCGGCACGATGCCCTTCAACACCTTCAAAGGCCACATGATGCTCTCGGCCTTTTTGCAGTAGGCGCGCACGGGGCCGATTGCGGCCTCGCCTGCAGCCACGATGCCGCGCACGCAGGTCTCCTTCTCTTCTTGGTCGGTGATGGAAGGGTCCAGCATCCAGTCGAAGCGCTTGAGCAACACCGCGGCGGCAGCTCCGCTCTCCATACGGCACAGCGCGTCGATGGCCTCTTGGCGATCGATGTTCTGGGACAGCTTGCTACCGAGCAAGCGCTCGTAGCGAGCGAGCTCTTTGCTGCTGACGCGCGGAGCTTCGGTCTTTTTCTTCGAAAACAGGTCGAACAGTCCCATGGCACCTTTGCGTCGAAAACCCGACGAGGCGCACGTATAGCGCGCCTTTCGGCGAGTTACACGCTGCCGCGTCTGGAATTTACGGCAGCGGAACGGCGTTCAGCACGACCGCATTGCCACGGAGCTGCACCTGGTAGCGCACGGGACGCCCGTGCTTCTGCGCCATTTCTTGCTCGCTCGCGCGGATCTTGGCCTCGAACGCGGCCGGAGTGATGTGGTCGACCGGATCGCCCAACTGGCGCTTGGCCGCGATGTACTCCTTGAAGAGCCGCCGATAGTACTGGTCCGCAGGCTCACCGGCGAGCGCGGCGGCGACGGATGGATCCGCCTGGCCCTGAACCGCGCTCTCGTCCACCGCGAGTGCCTCCTGAAAGTCCTGCGCACGGGGTGAGTACGACGGTCGGCCCTGCTCGTCCGTGGTGTCCTCGGCCACGCCCATCAAGGCGTTGAGCAGCGAGTTGATGCGAAACACCAAGCCGCCGAGCTCGTCGTGCTCGAGCTGGAACCTGAGATCGGAAGTGCCATTGATGATGGCGAGCAAGCCGTCTTCCAGCTCCGAAACCGGACCCGAGATGTAGTTGCCGAGCAGCGTGCCGCCGATCACGACCAGCACCAAGCCGAGGCCTACGACCGCGAAGACCGGCCACAGCACGCCGCTCACGCTGCCCACCAGGGACGAGGCGACCGCCGCCACCAGCACTGCTTTTTGCTCGGCGTAGCCGCTCACGGCAATCGCGCCAAAAACGTGATCGGCAACTTCACCCTCTGCGTGCACCACGGTGCCCGAGGCGAGCGCGGCGCGCACTGCGGCGGCGACCGCAGGGTTGCTGGCGGCGGACACCAGATCCGAACCGGCGTTGTTGCTATCGGCGAGCAACTCGGTGCCCTTCTCGGTCGCCACCTCGAAGATGAGCGTGTGCCCGCTGGTAAGCTCGCTGGTGCGGGTCATGCGTTCGTCGTTCAGCGGGGTGCCGAGCACGACCGCGCCAAGCAGCTTGCCGCCGTCACCGTGGATGGCAGCGTAACTGGTGAGCAGCTGTTCCTGCCGTTGGCGATTGAGCCACACGGCGCTGCCGGTGGTGCCATCCTTCAGGACCTTGGAGATAGCGGGGTAGACCGCCGCGATGTTGTCACCGCGCATCAGCGCCGACCCGTTACGCCCAATCGCGATCCCTTGCTCGTCCACGAACAGCACCAACGTGGGAGCCATCTTGGCGAACGAAGCTTCGCCCACCGCTGCGTCACGCAACCGGTTAGCCTCGACCGTCGCCGCTTCCGAGCGGGCCTCCGGCGAGCTGATGCTGAACACGACGCGGGTCGACTCGGCGCCTGCCTGCTGCTCGAGCCAGCGCTCGATGCGCAGGCCGTCGAGCGAGAGCTGGGCGCTCGCTGCGCGCAGTGCCTGTTCGGCCTCGCGCTTGCGCTCGGCGGGGTTGGCCACGATCTCGCGCAGCGAAGTCGCGAGAAGGACGTAGGTGAGCAGGCCGACGAGGATCAGGATTCCGGCGTTTACGACGATGATCTTCCAACGCATTCTTGGCCCCTTGTGGCGCTTCCGCCGCCATTTGGCGTTAAAAGCAGCTCCGCTTGCCGCGTCGTGCGACTCCACGTCGGGTCGCGCGAAGCGCGCTTCCGTGAAGCTACTACTTCGCGCGCGGGAGCTCTAGGTTCTTTGGCTGCTCGATTCTTTTCGCGACCGGACGCCGGGAAGGCGTGCGCACACATGGGCGACTTCCAACGCACGCGATTGACCCCGCACGCCAGGTGTGGTGGCGGTTTGCGAATGGTGCCCCGCACGCTCCCGCTGGCGCGGGCGCAGTAGGATGTCCTGAGATGCGCGCGTTCCTCGTCGACGATCCCTTGTTTTTGCTGCATCAGGCAAGCGGCTCGCACCCCGAGCGACCCGAGCGGTTGGTCGCCGCGCGACGGGCCACCGAGCGCTGCGCAGAGCACGTGAACTGGCAGACCCTCACTGCACGCGACGCAAGCGACGACGAGCTCGTGCGCGTGCACACAGCTGACTACCTCGAGACCCTAGGCCAAGCGGCCGGAGCTTGGGGAATGTTGGACGCCGATACCTTCGTCTGCCCGGCCTCGATTCCCGCGGCGCGACGCGCGGCTGGCGCATCGGTCGTGCTCGTCGATGCGCTGC
Organism: Polyangiaceae bacterium; assembly: GCA_035549735.1. Taxonomy (GTDB): domain Bacteria; phylum Myxococcota_A; class Polyangia; order Polyangiales; family Polyangiaceae; genus PMG-095. Next base: position 105,487 of record DASZQI010000068.1, read on the forward strand.
TCTCCCGCACTTCCCAGTGGGGGGTCGCCTTGGTTCGTCCGCCGGGGCATCACGCCCGCCCGTCATCGGCGATGGGCTTCTGTTTGCTCAACAACGTGGCGGTCGCGGCCGCACACGCGCGGGCGCGAGGTCTCGAGCGTGTGCTCGTGCTCGACTGGGACGTGCACCACGGCAACGGCACCCAAGAAATGTTCTACGCGGACCCTAACGTACTGTACGTGTCGCTCCACCAGGCGCCGTATTACCCGGGTACCGGCCACAGCGACGAGCTCGGGGTGGGCGAAGGGCGCGGCTACACAGTCAACGTGCCGCTGTCGGCCGGCGCGGGCGATGCGGCCTATCGCGCTGCCTTCGAGCGCTTGGTCTGCCCGATCGTCGAACAGTACAAGCCCGAGCTGACCCTAATCAGCGCTGGCTTCGATGCTCACGAACGCGATCCGCTGGGCGGCATGGCCATTAGCGATGCTGGCTACTCCTGGCTGACTCGTGCGATCTCGAACACCCTGCCCCCCGGGCAACCAGTTGGGCTCGTGCTCGAAGGCGGCTACGACCTCGCCGGGCTCGAGGGTGCGCTCGCGGCCAGCTTTTCCTCTCTTTCCGGGGCCTCTCCGACGCCGCAGTTGGAGGGCAAGCTGCTGCCGGCGCACGAGAGCGATCTGGCGCTCGCCGAGCGGGCGCTGCGAAGCTACTGGCACCTCGCCTAGCTTTTTTCGAAAGCCCCGGCAAAAAGGCCGAATTCGCCCCCTTCCACAGGTATAGAAGTCGGCCAGCGAAGGAAGGGTTGCAGGCCCCCAGCCGTCTGCGCTAAATGCCCCTCCCCCGGACGGGCTCGCCCGCCCTGGGACAGTGAACAGAGACGTGAAGGCCCGAAAATGGGCCGTTTGGTAGCCGTAGCTCAGTTGGTAGAGCGAAGGACTGTGGCTCCTTAGGTCGCGGGTTCAAGCCCCGTCGGTTACCCCAAGCAAAAGGCCGCTCTTCGAGTTGGCCCTATTCTATTCTCTTGCCGCATTCCGGCTCGGAGTCGGAGTAGACTGATCACGGAGGCATGTGATGCAGCGATGTTTCGACCGGGTTATCGCACTCGTACCGGTTCTCGGAGTGCTCGGCTGTAGTGACCCGGTTCCGGCTTCGTCTGCGGTCGGTCTGACCGTGAACGTCACCCAGTCGGCAAGCTGTCCCATCACCACGGGCTTGCCGGATGACATCGGCAATCCGCCTCCCGACAGCACCGGGAGCGCCGGCGTCGGAACCCGCATCTTCGACGGCGAGGGCGGTGTCAGCGTGCAGTGCAGCGTGCGCGCCGCCGGCAACGATTCGTACACGGTGAGCGCGTCGATTTCTTCGACCAATCCCCGCGTTGCCATGAGCATTCAGAATGCGACGGTGACCGCGGGCGCGGGTATGGCGACGATCGGCCTGTCCACCGCAGGCATCGGCATCACCGTGCAAAGCCCTCCAGAAACGCCGTGCACGCTGCAGGTGGTGTCCACGAGCGAGGGCTTGAAGGTCAAGCCGGGCGCGATCTGGACCCGCTTCAACTGCTCCAAGCTGATCAACGTGCCGAGCCCGATTTGCGGCGCCTACGGCGAAGTCGTGCTCGAAAACTGCTCGAAGTAACGAGCTCGTTTTTTCAGCCGCCGGTCTTGGGCGCGGTCGCGCTCGCGGGCGGCGTATCGGCGGTCGCGTCGGTCGGCGCGCGATCTTTAGCGCCGACGATGGCGGGCAGAGTGTCCGCGACGCGCTGTGTGTCGTTGCCATCCGGCTCGATGCGCACGATCAGCGCGGTGATGTTGTCCTCACCGCCGTGCTCGTTCGCGAGCGCCACCAGTCGCCGGCACATCTCCTCGAGATCGGTGGTGCTCTGCAGCATCTGCACGATCTCGGCGTCGTCGATCATGCCGCTCAGACCATCGGAACAGAGCACGTAGCAATCGCCGATCTCGGCGTCGTCGCCCTGCAGATCGACCGCCACTTGTTCCTGCATACCGAGCGCTCGCGTGATCACGTTCTTCGGTAGCTCGCTGCGCTGCTCGTCGGTGAGCTCCGGCATGGCGAGCAGGTAGTCGTTCACCAGCGAGTGATCGCGCGTCATCTGCACGATCTGCCCGTTGCGCACTCGGTAGGCGCGGCTATCGCCCACGTGCCCGATGTACATCTTGCCGCGCTTGCTGTTGAACAGCGCGCCGACGACGGTGGTGCCCATCCCCTGGTACTCGCGCGAACGGTTGCTGCGATCGACGATCTGCCGGTTGGCGATCTTGATACCCGTGAGCAGCCTGTTCTCCTCCTCGGAGAGCCGCGCGTCGAAGTGGAAGGGCCACGTGAAGTCGTCGGAGGCGGTGGTCCTGAAAAAATCCACGATGGCCTCGGTGGCCAAGCGGCTCGCCACGTCGCCGGCGCGATGCCCACCCATGCCGTCGGCCACGATGTAGAGGGCGTGCTCCTTCAGGATGGCAAAGCTGTCCTCATTGTGGTCGCGCTGCAGACCGACATCGGTAATTCCGGCCGCTACCGCACGCATTCTACCGATTCCTTCCGAGGACCTTGGCCCGGCACTCCGAAAAAAGTTTCATGAGCGGGCCAGGCTGTCAAGCTCATCGCCGCCGAAGGGCGGTCCAAATCCGCTGGCCGAAGCCACTCTACTCGCACTTTGCCCGCCTCTCGCGCCTGTCTGACCGGCCTTATCGAAACACCCTCCCCCGCCTCAGATGGTGAGAATTTCCTTTTCTTTCTGCTGAATGATCTGGTCGATGCTGGAGACCGCATCGGAGACGACCTCTTCGGCCTTCTTCTTGGCACGCTCGACTTCGTCCTCGCTCGCATCACCGTTTTCCTTGATCTCGGACAGCATATCGAGGGCTTCGTGACGCGATTTGCGAACGCCGACCTTGGATTCCTCGCCCTGCTTGCGCGCGACCTTCACCAGGTCCTTACGTCGCTCCTCACTCAGCGCGGGAATCGGGATGCGGATCAAATCGCCGTCGACCTGAGGGTTCAGACCGAGGTCGCTTTCGCGAATCGCCTTCTCGATCGCTTGTACCTGGGACTTGTCCCAGGCCTTGACCGTGATCATGCGCGGCTCGGGCACGCTGAGCGTGGCCATCTGCCCGATCGGGGTGACCACGCCGTAGTAGTCGACCCGTAGCGAATCGAGCATCCCCGCGTGAGCCCGGCCGGTACGAAGCTTACCGAGGTCGCGTTTCAGCGCTTCCTTCGAGCGCTCGGCTGCTTGCTTCAACTCCGCTAGAACTTCGTCGATCATCGCTTCTACCCAATCGAGTGTGGTTTCGCGGATGGCGGCGTGGCCACTCCGCGGCCTCGGATATAGCCCGAGACCGCTCGTCATTCCACGGCTTCGGACATTGTGCGAGCAGCCCGGACTTTTCGAGGCGCAGCGCGCGCTCAGTGGCGCTTCCGACGGCGCGCCGGGGGCGCTCCCGCATCCTTCGGGGGCGCGCCGGCGTCGGCCTGCCGGGCCCAAAAGGCGTCCTCGGCTTCCTTCAGTTTTCTAGCATTCTCGCCTTCAATCAGGGCCCGCGCGCTGGCCGCCAAGGAAGCGCCCTCGGCGTCCGCGGCGCGCGTGCGCTGCACGACGTAGTAGCCGAGCGCCGCCAGCATGGTGCTCGCGCCAACCAATATCCCGGCCAACACCAGCCCTCGCCGCGAGGGCTGCGGCGGGTCGAGGTCCAGCGCTGCGCTCGTCGCCGGTCGGGCCGAAAGCTCGAAGGCGCTTTGCTCGCGCTCCCGCTGCCGCCAGATGTCGAGCGATGAAAGCGCGTTCGCCGCCGCAGCGATGGAAGGAAAGCGCTCCGTCATCCGGCGCGCGCAGGCTTTTGCGAACCAGTCGTCGAACGCTTTGGGCAGCTCAGGCACCACTCGCGAGGGCTGCGGCAAGGGAGCTGCGCACACCTTCAGCACGACGTCGCCGATTGCCTCACCCTCGAACGGCACGCGACCGCAGGCGGCGGCGAAGGCACACGCTCCGAGCGACCAGATGTCGGAGGCCGGACCGACCGGGGCCGATGCGGTGAGCGCTTCGGGGCTCATGTAGTGCGGCGTGCCCAGCACCATGCCGGCTTGAGTCGTGCCTGCGCCCCGGGCCGCGTCGTCTTCGACGATCTTGGCGATGCCGAAATCGACGAGCTTTACGACGTAGCCGGCCGCGCCGGCGTCCCGATCGCGCGCGAGGAACACGTTATCCGGCTTCAAATCGCGATGGACGATGCCCTGCTCGTGCGCCGCTTCGAGCGCGCGGGCAGCCTGGGTCACGATGCTCACGACTTCGGCTAGCGGAATCGGACCTCGACGGCGGATCGCGTGCTCCAGCGATTCCCCGTCGAGGTACTCCATGACGATGTACGGCTCGCTGTCCGCAGTAACGCCGTGGTCGTAGACTTGAACCGCGTGGCGCGTTTTCAGGCGCGCGGCGGCTTTCGCCTCCGTGTCGAACCGCCGCAGCGCCTCGACGCTGGTCGCCAGCCGAGGGTGAATGAATTTTATGGCGACCAGTTGGTCGAGCGTCAGGTGCCGGCCGGCCCAAACCGAGCCCATCCCGCCCTGGCCGAGAAGCCGTTCCACGCGGTAACGACCGGCGATGATCTTTCCCTCGTATTCTGGGGAGCCGTCAGCGGTCATGTGATGGCGCGCGATGCGCCCCGGGATTCTATCTCAGACCGTGTGTAGCAGTCGATCCCACGCACGATTGGCCCGAGAGCCGCGCGCAGGTTCGGGCAGCCTGTGCCATACTCGCCCTCTGGATGCGGCTTCGGGTCGTCAGCTGGAACATCCACAAAGCGATCGGTGGCGTCGATCGGCGCTATGACCTCTCGCGAGTCACCGACGTACTCGCGGAGCAAAAGCCGCACATCGCCTTGCTGCAAGAGGTCGCGGAGGGCATGCCGAGCGCGCGCTTCCACGACCAAGCCGAACTGCTCAAAGAGGCGCTCGGCATGCCTCACCTCGCCTACGGGCGCGAGCACCGTTTCAAGGTCGGCGGCTACGGCAACGCGATTCTCAGCAAGTTCCCGCTGACCGATGTGCACCACGTCGATCTCACCGTCGGCTGGCGCAAGAAACGCGGAGTCATCACCGCGCGCAGCCACGTTCACTACGACGGGCACCAGCGCAGCGTGGTGCTGTTCAATTTGCATCTGGGGTTGGCTGGCTCGGAGCGCGCGACCCAGCTCGCCCGCTTCCTCGAATGCCACCCGTTCGCGGGCCTGCATGCCCGCACGCCGATCGTGCTGGGCGGAGACTTGAACGACCTGTGGGGCTCCTTGGGGCCGCGCTTCCTCTCCCCTGCGGGCTTTTCGAGGGCTGGCAGCCTGTCCAATACTTTCCCTGCCATGATGCCGCTTCGGCCTTTGGACGGCATTTTCGTGCGGGGGGATTTGCAGGCGGCGAGCTGCGGGCCGCGGCGCACGAACCTGGCGCGCTCCGCGTCGGACCACTTGCCGCTGGTCGCCGAGTTGCTGTTGCTCTGAGCGAAATGCGCTATCACGGCGCTCTGATCCTCGCTTCGCCGCTGCAGGAACCAAAGCCATGACCTCGAACCGCCCCGAACTCACTCAGCTCGCCGCCTGGAAAGCGCTCGAAGCGCACTACCCGAAGCTCCAGCATTCATCGCTCCGCGCGCTGTTCGCCGAAGACGCAGGCCGCGGCGAGCGCTTGTGTCTAGAAGCCGCCGGAGTGTACCTCGACTATTCGAAAAACCGCGTCACGAACGAGACGCTCACGCTGCTCGTTCGCTTGGCCGAAGAGGCGGGCGTTCAGGAGCGCACCGCCGCCATGTTCCGGGGCGACAAGATCAACAACACCGAAGGCCGCGCCGTACTGCACGTGGCGCTACGCACGCCGCGTGGGCGCTCCATCTTGGTGGACGGCAAGGACGTGGTGCCCGACGTGCACGAGGTGCTCGACAAGATGTCGGGCTTTGCCGAGGCCGTGCGTTCTGGAACGTTTCGCGGGCACACCGGCAAGCGACTCCGCAACATCGTCAACATCGGCATCGGCGGCTCCGACCTGGGGCCGGTGATGGCCTACGAGAGCCTGCGCCATTATAGCGACCGCGCGCTGACTTTGCGCTTCGTGTCCAACATCGACGGCACCGACCTGGCCGAAGCAGTGCGTGACCTCGACGCAGAAGAGACGCTGTTCATCATCTGCTCCAAGACCTTCACCACGCTCGAGACCCTGGTCAACGCGCAGAGCGCGCGCTCGTGGCTGCTCGAGCGCTTGGGCAATGACGCGTCGGCGGTCGCCAAGCACTTTGTGGCGGTGAGCACCAACGCCGCCGAAGTCTCCAAATTCGGCATCGACACCAGCAACATGTTCGGTTTCTGGGACTGGGTCGGCGGTCGCTACTCCTACGAATCGGCGATCGGCCTTTCTTTGATGGTCGCGATTGGGCCCGCGCGCTTCCGAGAAATGCTGTCCGGCTTCCATGAAATGGACGAGCATTTCCGGACCGCGCCGCTCGCGCAGAACCTGCCGGTTTTGCTGGGCGTGCTGGGCATTTGGTACAACAATTTCTTCGGCGCGGAATCGCACGCCGTCCTGCCCTACGATCAGTATCTCGCTCGCTTCCCGGCTTACCTCCAGCAACTCGACATGGAGAGCAACGGCAAGAGGGTGGACCGCGAGGGACGCCCGCTCTCCTATCAAACCGGTCCGATCCTCTGGGGGCAACCGGGCACCAACGGACAGCACGCCTTCTATCAGCTGATCCACCAGGGCACGAAGCTCGTGCCCTGCGACTTCATCGGCTTCTGCCGCAGCCTGAATCCGCTCCCGACGCACCACGACCACCTGATGTCGAACCTGTTCGCTCAGACCGAAGCGCTCGCTTTCGGCAAAACCAGCGATGAAGTGGCGAAGGAAGGCACGCGCGCGGAGCTGGTCTCGCACCGCACGTTCCCCGGCAACCGCCCGACCAACACGCTCTTGCTGGACGAGCTCACCCCAGCGGCGCTCGGACGCCTGGTCGCGCTGTACGAGCACAAGGTGTTCGTGCAAGGCGTCATCTGGAACATCAACTCGTTCGATCAGTGGGGCGTCGAGCTCGGCAAGGTGCTCGCCAAGCGCGTCGCGGGAGAACTCTTCGAGAAGGGCGAGCCCGCGCTCAGCCACGACAGCTCGACGAACACGCTGCTGCGGCGTTACCGCGCACGGCGGCGTCCCAGCTGACGCCCCGGTAACCGTCGGCCGCGGCGTGCTCAGAGCGCCGCGGCGATTTGCCGCGCCAGCTCCGCGCCACCTTCGAGCGCTCGCGGCGCCCAGCCCACGCCTAGCCCCTGAACGTCGTCGGGTTTGGGGATGATGTGGAAATGCACGTGATTGACGGCCTGGTGAGCGAGCGCCCCGTTGTTCTGCAGCACGTTGTAGGCGGGCGCCCCGGAAACCTGCATCACCGCGCGGCAGAGCCGGGGCAGCACGCGACCGATCGCGGCGCTGGCCTCGTCGGACAGGCGGTCCAGCGTTTCGGCCGGCTCCTTCGGGATCACCAAAACGTGACCGCGGCTGAGCGGGTTGATGTCCAAGAAGGCAAGGACGTGGGAATCTTCGTAGACCTTGTGACACGGAATTTCGTTCCGCAAAATCCGGGAGAAGATCGTCTCGGCCATGAAAACCTTTTAGCATTCAGGGCGCGCCTCGGACCATGCTGAAACTCAGTTCTCTCTCCGGTAATTCGCAACGCCTCGACGGCGGGGCCATGTTCGGCAATGCCCCGCGCGCCCTGTGGAGCCGCTGGGCCACGCCGGACGAGCTCGGGCGCATCGCCCTCGCCTGTCGCGCGTTCTTGGTCGAAGACGGCGACCGCCGCGTGCTGTTGGAGACCGGGATCGGCGTTTTCTTCGAGCCAGCCCTGCGCGAGCGCTACGGCGTGGTGGAAGAACGGCACGTGCTGCTCGACTCGCTGGCAGAGCTCGGCCTAGACCACACGGACATCGACGTCGTCGTGCTGAGCCATCTGCATTTCGATCACGCGGGCGGCTTGCTCGCTGCGCACTCAGCGGGAGAGCCGCCCCGCCTGCTCTTCCCGCGCGCGCGCTACGTGGTCGGCAAGACCGCCTTCGAACGAAACCTGAACCCGCACCTACGCGACCGCGCCTCCTTCATCCCCGAGCTGCCCGGGCTGTTGCAGGCGAGCGGCCGCCTGGATTTGGTCGAGAGCGAACGCGACTTGCAGCGTTTGCTCGGTGAGCATTGGCACGGCCGGGAGACCTCCGGGCACACGCCGGGCATGTTGCACGCCGAGGTGCGCGGCGCGCAGGGCTCGGCCTTCTTCTGCGCTGATTTGGTGCCCGGCAGCGCTTGGGTGCATCTGCCGATCACGATGGGCTACGATCGCTTCCCCGAGCAGCTGATCGACGAGAAGGCCGAGCTCTTCTGCGACCTCGAGTACCGGCAGAGCTTCTTGCTGTTCACGCACGATCCCGAGGTCGCCGCAGCGCGCGTAGAGAGCGACGAGCGCAGCCGCTATCGCCCCGTAGCCGCGCAGAAAAAGCTCTCCGCGTGGGATCTGGACGCCACCAGCGAGCCGTTACCCAAGGCTGAGCCTGCGCGCTAAGTCGAGCTCGCGAGCGCCCGACCTACGATCGCCTTGGCTTCGGCGACGATCACGTCGAGCTGCGCTCGACTCTGAAAGCTCTCAGCATAAATCTTGTACACGTTCTCGGTGCCGGAGGGCCGAGCGGCGAACCAGCCATTGTCGGTCGTGACCTTGAGGCCGCCGATCGACCCGCCGGCGGGCGCCTCGGTCAGCCGGGCGCGAATCGGCTCACCCGCGAGGACCGACGCGCTCACCGAGTCGGGCGACAGGCGCTTCAAGGCTGCTTTCTCGGCGGGCGACGCGGGCGCGTCGAGCCGCGTGTAGTAAGGCGTACCGTAGCGGGCCACCAACTTCTGGTAGCGAACCCCAGGATCTTCGCCGGTGCGAGCGGTCATTTCGGCTGCCAGCAGGCACAAGATCAACCCATCCTTGTCCGTGGTCCAGACGCGACCGTCACGGCGCAAGAAGCTGGCACCGGCGCTCTCTTCGCCACCGAAGGCGAGCGTGCCGTCGGTCAGACCACGCACGAACCACTTGAAGCCTACCGGAACTTCGGAGACTTCACGCCCGAGTCCGCGCGCGACGCGGTCGATCAGGCTGCTGCTCACCAGCGTCTTTCCAACGCGCGCCGCAGGCGACCAATTCGGGCGATGACTGAACAGGTACTCGATCGCCACCGCAAGGTAGTGGTTTGGGTTCATGAGCCCTGCCGTAGGGGTCACGATGCCGTGACGATCCGCGTCCGGATCGTTGCCGAAGGCGACGTCGTAGCTGTCCTTGAGGCCCACGAGCTTCGCCATGGCGAACGCGCTCGAGCAATCCATGCGGATCTTGCCGTCGTGGTCGAGGGTCATGAACGCGAAGCGGGGGTCGACTGTGGGGTTGACCACCGTGAGATCGAGGCCCCAGCGCTCCGCGATGCGCTGCCAATAGCTCACGCTCGCGCCGCCCAGCGGATCGACGCCGAGATGCAGCTTTTTCCCCTGCATCACCTCGAAATCGATGACGTTCCCGAGGTCTTCCACATAAGGCTGAACCAAATCGCGCGCGTGAGTGGTGCCGGCCTTGATCGCGCTCTCGAACGGCACGCGTCGCACATCCCGGCATTGGTTTGCCAGCAAGTCGTTGGCGCGGTTTTCAATCCACTGCGTGACATCGCTGTCCGCCGGGCCACCGTGCGGCGGGTTGTATTTGAAACCGCCGTCATCCGGCGGGTTGTGCGAGGGCGTGACCACGACGCCGTCGGCGAGGTCTGCGCTGCGCTGATGGTTGTAGGTCAGAATCGCATGAGAGATCACCGGCGTGGGCGTGAAGCCGCCGCCCTCCTGCAAGATCGTCTCGACACCGTTGGCAGCCAGCACCTCGAGCGCACTGCGCTCCGCCGGCTCTGAGAGGGCGTGCGTGTCCTTGCCCATGAACAGCGGCCCGGTGGTGCCCGCTCGAGCGCGGTACTCGCAGATCGCCTGAGTGATGGCGACGATGTGCGCTTCGTTGAACGCGCGCTGGAGTGCTGAGCCGCGATGTCCGCTCGTGCCGAAGCTCACGCGCTGCTCGGCCACACCAGGATCCGGCGTGTCTCGGTAGTAGGCGGCGATCAAACGCTCGGGGTCGATCAATCGGTCGAGGGGGGCCGGGCTACCGGCGAGCGGATGCGGGGACATGGCTATCGGGCAGTCATATAGCCCGCCCTGAGTTTCGTCTCTGCTCGGGACGACTCGTTCTCGAACCGAGACGACTTGTGCAAATCGAGACACCTGGCGGAATCTGGACACTCTATTGATTTCATTGATCAATTTGCCCATTCGAACGCTGGCATGCCTCGTGAATAAGTCCTGGTCACGAAAGCGCGACGCCTTCCCGTCGCAACCAGAACCCAGGCAACACCCCATGAAAAATCCCCGTGAACTGCAGACCATCGCCAACATCTTGGGCGGAGTTCCCATCCTGGGCGTGCTGCCCGGCAGCGCGGCCGACCGCGCGGGCCTCCGGTACGGGGACATCGTCACGCGAGTGAATGGCATTGCCACCACGACCTTCAACGACTTCCTCAGCGCTCACGATCGCAGCGGCGGCGTGCTCGCGCTCGAGGTCTTCCGCAACGGTGAACGGATTGCCTTCGAGATGGCGGTTCCGAGCCGTGCGCGCCGTGAAGAGCACGACATGACTCCTTCGACCCGCACCCGCATCGCGCGTCGCCTCACCGCAGAAGCGATTCAAAAGCTTTCTTGATTCAGAGCTTCGCTTCGTACGCCGCCCAGGCGACGTGCGATTCGTGAAGCGTTACCCGCATCGACGTTATTGCTTCACTTCCTGGTCCCAGCTCGCCTGCCGTCAAACGCTTAGCCATTCTTTCGAACACGACGCTGGCCAAGAACTCCGTGGTGGTGTTCTTGCCAGCGAAGGCCGGATCGTCGTCCAAGTTCTTGAAATTCAGATCGCCGAGCACCGAAGAGAGCGCTTCACTCGCGCGGCCGATGTCCACCACCACGCCCTCTGGCCCCAGCTCCGGCCGACGAAACTCGACATCGACCACGTAGGTTGCGCCGTGCAGCCGCTGTGCGGGCCCAAACAGCTCTCCGTGAAAGCTGTGCGCCAGCATGACGTGACTTCGCACACAAACCGTGAACATCTTTCTTCCTTCTCCTCTTACTCGTCAGCCGTAGCGGATACGGTGACAGAGGCCACCGCGAGCCGGGTCCAAGAGCCGGGGCATGGCCTCCGGCAGCGACTCGAACGGCGTTTCGTCCTCGAATAGCGCTTCGAGCAGCGGATCCTGGCACAACCCGAGCGCAAGCCCGAGCCGCGCGCGATGGTCGTAGCGCGCCCTCGCGTTCCGGCTGAGTCGCCCGACCTGCGAGGAAGTGAGCGTCAGCCGGCCCGAGTGAAAACGCTCACCGAGCGGAAGCTCTACCCTTTGTTCGCCGAACCAACTGAGCTCGACCACGGTGCCCTCGTCCGCCACCAGGTTCAACGCGGTTCGCAGGCCCTCTGAATTGCCACTCGCATGAAACACCAGGTCGCGCCCGGCGCGCGCGTTGTCCGGCCGCGAGAAATCGACGCCCAGCGCCTTGGCTAGTTGCGCTCGCTCGCCGCGCACATCGATGAGCTCGACCTCGACGGCGCACAGCTTGCGCAGCAGGTAAGCGCACAGGCTGCCAACCACCCCAGCGCCCACCACCGAAACCCGATCCCCCAGCAGGGGCCGGGCATCCCACAAGGCGTTCACCGCTGTTTCGAGGTTCGCGGCGAGCACCGCGCGCGACTCCGAGACTTTCGGCGGCAACGGCAGCACCGCGTCGGCCGGAACCACGTATTCGGTTTGATGCGGATAAAGGCAGAACACGGAGCGCCCGAGCAGGGCGGTCGGGCCCTCGACCACTCGCCCCACGCTCGCATAGCCGTACTTGAGCGGAAACGAAAACTCCCCCGCCTGATGAGGGCAGCGCATGCGCTCGCGTTCGCTCACCGGAACGCGGCCCTGAAAGACCAGCGCTTCGGTGCCCCGACTGATCGCGCTGAAACGTGCTTCGACGCGCACTTCGCCCTCGCCGAGGGCGGGCAAGGTTTCCTCGCGGATGGCTCCGCGCCCGGGCCCTTCCAACCAGAATGCGCGCGAAACGCGATTCAAGGCGTTACCCACCGAGGCATGTGCTCGGTCTAACATGGAGCGGTGGCTGGGTGCTGCCCAGACTCCCGCGATGCCAGAAACCGCCGAAACCCAGAGCGACAGCGAGCCCACCGAACGGCTCGAAGCCTGGAGCCGAAGTAACGCCGCGCTACTGGCGGCCGGTGGCGGCATCGCCGCGCTCATGGGCCGCACGCTCCCGCTCGCTGGGCTCGGCTTCGTCTCGTTCCTCGTCCTGTTCGGGCGCGAGCGGAAGGGCTTTTCTAGCGCCACCGGTAGCAGCGTGGCCAATTGCATCACGCTGCTTCGACTCGCCCTCGTGCTTGCTCTGGCCGGCAGCCACGGCGCGTTTTCTCTATTCGTTTGCGCGATCGCGGCCGGGCTGGTCCTGGTGCTCGATGGCGTCGACGGTTTCGTAGCGCGCCGGACCCGAAGCGCGACCGCGTTCGGAGCGCATTTCGACATGGAGACCGACGCGCTGTTCGTACTCACGCTCGCGTTCGTGCTCTGGACCCGCGAGCGACTTGGTCCCTGGATATTGCTGGGTGGTGTGCTGCGACCCGCCTACGTGCTGTGGCTATGGGCGCTTCCCGCCGCTGGCGAAGAGCCGCGCTCGCGCTGGGGGCGCTGGGCTTTCTTCGCGTTCGCGCTGGGCCTGCTCGCCCCGCTCGCTTCGACCGCGGCGTGGGCCGACGTCGCGGCCATCTTCGGAACGATCGCCGTCACACTGTCCTTCGCGCGCAGCGGCCGCTATTGGTATCGACGGCGGGCTGAGCTGCTCGCACGCGCCTCGGCTCACGTGAAGAGCGGCTGAATCGCCGCTACGAACTCCTCGGCCGCACGCCGCCACGGGCGCGCTGGCCCCGCGTGATTTCGCGCCGCCAACAGGCGCCGTTCGTGCTCGCCTGGATCCCGGCACAGGCGAACGCAAGCCTGCGCGAGCTCCGTCGCGCTCGCCACGCATTCACCACCGGCTGCGGGCTCGATGTGAAAGCGCACATTGCCGCCATCGCGGACCAGCAGCGGGAGCCCAGCAGCGCGCCCCTCGGCCAGTGCCATACCGTAGGATTCCATGAACGACGCCGACAGCAGGAGGTTGCTTGCGAACAGCGCAGCGTGCGCATCCCGCTCCGAAAGCAGCCCACGAAAGCGAACTCGCCCGACCAACATCGGCTCGGCCGCGACCAGCGCCTGACAGCGCGCAGCGTACGACGGCTCCACGCTGAGATCGCCCACGATGCAAAGCTCGAAGCGGTCGCTCGGGCCGAGCGCAACCGCGAGCGCCGCCAGCAGCGGTTCGATGCCCTTGCCGGCCACTACGTGGGCTACCAGCAGCGCGCGCACACCCTCGGCGCGGGCTGCCGCCGGTGTCCCAGGTAGGAGCTCGCAACCCGGCTCGACGCACAGAATGGGCCGATCGCCGAAACCGAGCCCGGACACTACCTCGCGCATGAACTCGCTCGGAACCAACGCGCAATCTGCCAGCGAAAGCGCCGCGCGCTCGGCTACGCTCAGCTCGCTCGCTTCGACGCGTCGACCCTGCGCAACCAACGCGGGCAAGTAGTGCAGCAGCAAGCCCAAGCGCGCCGAACCTGAAAGCCTTGCTTTCAGCGCTGGGACCCCGGCTAGGTACAAACTGTCGAGCCACACGATGCGGGGTTGCTCTTCGCGAAGCGCAAACTCGGCGCGCTCGAGCTCGCACCAGCGCGCCGTGAATCCGAGCTGCGACAGCGCCCCGAGTAGACGCCGATTGTAAAGCGTGCCGCCCGTCGGTCGACCTCCGAGGTCGGGTACGACGAAGAGCTGCTCGGCCGCCTGCGCCGAATTCACCGCGTCGCCTGCAGCTCGAGCTCGCAATCGAACAACACGTCTGCGCCCAGGTCGAATCGCCGTACCTTGGGTCGCATCGCGAGCGCCAAGCTTTCGATCGGCGGCAGCGCCAGGCCCGGGCGACCGCTGCCGAGCAGCAGCGGCGAGACGCAAAGGTGTAAGCGATGGGCCGCGCGCGCTTCCAGAAAACGGGATACAGTCACGCCCCCGCCCTCCACGAGCAAGCGAGATAACCCGCGCGTTTCGAGCTCGGCGACGATGCGCGCCGGATCGAGCCTTCGCTCATTTTCTGGCAGTTCAATGACCTCGACCGAGGTCGGAATACGACCCGCCCGCGCCGCGCCGTGCGCGCAAATCAGGAGAGAGCGCGCGGCCTGATCGTTCCAGAGCCGGGCCGAGCTCGTGCGCAGGGTTGGATCGATCACCACGCGCACTGGATTTTCGCCTTCCACCAGGCGCGTGGTGAGCATGGGGTCGTCGCGCTCGACCGTGCTCGCGCCCACCACGACCGCGTCGCACAGCGCTCGCAAGCGGTGCACGTGCGTGAGGTTCTCGCTGCCGGTCACATAGCGAGACTCACCGCTGGCGGTCGCGATTTGCCCATCCAGGCTTTGCCCCAAGTGCAGAATCACGAGCTCCCGAGAACGCGCAGCGAGGCACAGCGGCAAGTACAGCCTCAGCAGCGACGCTGCCTCGGGCGAAAGCTCCGCACGAGCGTTGAACGAGGGGTCGCCCAGCGGGTCGATCCACAGCGCTGCCCGCTCGGGGTGAACCACGTGGACAGCCCCCCTCTCACCCAAATCGAAACCGATGCCTTCCGCAGGCAATTCGCCCGCGCGCGCTCGCTTGGCGACCTCGCGCACTACCAGCCAGGCGAAATTCAGATCGAGGGACATGCTGCGCGACTGGGGAGCCTATCGCGACTAGCCAGCGCGCGAAACCTGGCGAGAAAGCCGGCCCGCGTGAAGCCTTTTCAACCGGTCAGCCGCAGTGGCGCAAACGCCCCGTCGACCTCCTCGAAGACCGCCTCGTCGCCACACACTTGCAGCTCGCCGGCTGCACGCAGGTCCGCCGCGGGCACCCCGCGAAACAGCCACCTCTGAAACGCCTCGAGCGAGCCGCTCACCACGAGCTCGCTACGAGTCGGTTCCCGTTCTAACACACCCAGATACGCGCGCTCGAAGACCAGCTCGAAGCTCCGTTCTCCAATGCGAAACCCCACGCTCCGCGCAAGCCCTCCGCGGTAGCGGCGCTTGAGCGATAGCAGGGCCCAACCAATGTTCACGGTATCGCCGCCCACGGGCTCGGCGAGAAAGCGGGTGCCCCAGCGCCCGAGCTCCATGATCACCGGCTCGAGTGCTGCCCCTAACGGAGTGAGCGAATAGACTGGCGTGCGAAGCGGCGCGGCGCTCAGCGTTCGCTCGACGAGCCCGGCCGCTGCCATCTCCTTCAAGCGTTTGGCGAGCAGATTCGTGGTGATCCCCGGCAGCTCGTCGAGCAAATCCTTATAGCGGCGCGGACCCAGCAGCAGATTTCGTACGATCGTGAGGGTCCAGCGCTCCCCCACCCGATCGAGGGCTCGAGCCATGCCGCAGAACTGTCGATAACTCTTCTTCTTTCCGGCCACACGCCGACACTATCATATTTTAAAGTTGACACTATTAAAAACTAAAGCAGAATCGCGCCATGGCTGATTCACCTGTGGCTGCTCTCGGAATTCCGCTGATTGCTCTCCTGCTCTCGCTCGGCTTCGTCTGGGCGGTTGCGCGCTCGGCTCCGTCGGCCGCTCCTGCGCAACGCAAACGGCGCACGGCGTTGGTCGCGGGCGCTACCGCGCTCTGGCTGGGACTTCTCGCCGTGGCCGCCGAAAGCGGCCTGCTCGCCCGCTTCGACCTGCGCCCGCCGCCACTAGCCGTGCTGATCCTGGGCTGTTTGGTGGCCGGCCTCGTGCTCGGCTTCTCACGCGTGGGTGGCTGGATGGCCACGGGTTTGCCGCTCTGGCTGCTGGTCGGCTCCCAGGCGTTCCGGTTGCCGCTCGAGCTGGTCATGCATCGCGCGGCCGAGGACGGCTTGATGCCGAGCGCGCTCTCCTTCTCTGGTTACAACTTCGATATTCTCACCGGCAGCTCCGCGCTCTTGCTGGCTCCGTTCCTTGCTCGTTATCGGGTGCCGCGCGCATTGCTGGTGGCCTGGAATGCACTGGGCATCGCCGCGCTCATTACAATCTTCGTGATTGCGGTGCTGACCGCGCCGTTCGTGCATGCGCTCGGCCCCAACCAGATCAACGATTGGGTAGCCTATTTCCCCTACGTTTGGCTGCCCGGGGTCATGGTCGTGCTGGCCATTTTCGGCCACGTCGTGGTCTCACGGCGGCTGCTCGCCGACATCCGCGCCGAGCGGCCGGGCCTCCACCACCAACACGCTTGAGCGATCGCCAGAAGTTGGCCGCTTGGCCCGCGGGAGGCCACGATTTCCACATGCCGACCTGTTGCGAAATTTGCGAGCAATTCTTGGCTCGCGAGAAATTGCTGGAAAACGCCCGGGGCGTCAGCGAGGTGCCTTTCGGCAAGCGGACCGTGCGCCTCTGCCGCGTGCACGCCTTCATCGCTCACCAGCATCACGTCACCACGCTGGGCGGGCTCCGCCATTTGTTCCGCGAAAATCGTGGTCGGCGCTCGTTCCTACCGCGCCGCGCCGCCGATCCCGCCGCCGAAAGACACGCCGAACAACGCTCGAGCCTCGGGCGTCGCGCAGGCGACCCGCGGCCCTAGGCTCAAACGCAAGCGGCCAGCCGAGAATTGCTCCTGGCTGGCCGCACCGCGAGCCCCTTTTCGAGGCCCTGCCCTCCGTGCTCGCTTACTGGACGAGCTCTAGGGCTTGCTTGTCCCAGAACACGCCTGCGGGGGGCGCGCCGTTGCACGCGCCGTCCGACTCACCCGGACGCTTCAGCCACAGGTAAGCGTCGATCGCCGGATCCGGGGTCTCGGTCGTCGGCGGCAAGCCCAAGCGCCGGTCCGGAGGATTGCACCACTCCACCCCCACCGGGCCTGCCCCGTTGCGGCTGGTGTCGATCACGTAGTGCGCGCCACCGAGCAGCTCGCTGAGCTTCTTGGCAAACGGCAGGAGCTCATCCATGCCGCGGTAGTTCGAGGTGTTGAGCGCGAAGCCGTGCGCCTCCTCCACGCCGCCCGCCTTGAGCAAGCGAGCGTGCACCTCGACCGGGTGCCACTTCGAGTGACCGCCGTCGAGGTAGACGATGGTCTTCGGGTTCTTGCGCAACGTGCGAATCGCGTCCTTGAGCAAGAACAGTCGCTCTTCTTGCTGCTCCTTGGTGAGGCAGTTTTCCTTCTCGAGCAACCCGAGCGCGTCGGGCTCGAGGATGACCACCGCGCCGCGATCGCCGATGCCGGCGGCGATCTTGCGAATCCAGCGCTGGTAGGCTTCCTTCGACTTCAAACCACCGGCCGAGTGCTGACCACAGTCGCGGCCCGGAACGTTGTACGCGACGAAGATCGGAATCTCGTTGTTGGCGGCGGCGCGATCGGTGTCCCAGCGAACTTTGCGGTACACGTTGCTGTTCCACTCACCGAGCCATTGCGCTTGCGGGTACTTCGCGATCTTCTCGCGGAACGCCTTGGCCACCTCGGGTTGCGACTTCTCGAGCGCGTTGGCGCGCAAGGCCGCGTTGGTTTCCGGATCGACCCACAGCTTCACGCCCTTCAGCGGATTGCCGGTCGCCTTGGGCGGCACGGGTGATTCGGTGATCGGCATGTCGTCGCCCGGGCCCGGATCGCTGGTGGGCGTCAGACCCGTGGTCGCACCAGCCTGCGGAGGCGCGCCAAACTGGGCCTGGTTCTGGGCGGGAGCACCACAACCGACCGCGAGGGCCAGGCAAAGCGCCGCGGCGCTGACGCGCCCCAGCACTGCCGAGCTGCCAGAAAGAGACTTGAACGTGGAGTGAGCGAAGACTGTCACCATGGGTGCCGATCCGGTAAACCCAAATCTTGCCGTTGGCAACCGGTGAATGAACGAGTTTCGGCCAGCAGGGGGGACGCGCGCGCACGAAACTGGATTTTTTAAGCGAAACCGCGTCGTTCCGAATCGCCACCATGAGGCCGAAAAAGTGGCACCAAACAACGAGTTGGGCGTCGGTCCTGGAACCGGTTCCGGTTCCGGCCTCTATCCAGTGGACCGGGCCGCGCTCAGCGCCTCGAGCAGCTGGCTTTCGGCGTCGGCTAAAGGAACTTGCAGGAGCTCTTTGCGACTCCGCCATTTGAGTTCGACCCGCCCCTCCTTCAGCCCGCGACCGCCCACCGTGAGCCGCAGCGGGACGCCGATCAAGTCGGCGTCCTTGAACTTCACGCCTGGACGCTCGACGCGATCATCGATCAGCACGTCGGCACCCGCGCGCTCGGCGACCGCGCCGAGCTGACGCGCCAGCGCGATGGCCTCGGGTTGCTCGGCGTCGAGCACGCACACCAAGAGCTGAAAGGGCGCGACGTGCCATGGCCACACGATGCCGTCTGCGTCGTGCGACTGCTCGATGATGGCCTGCAGCGTGCGGCTGATTCCGATGCCGTAACAGCCCATCACCAGCGGCCGCGGCTGTTTTTGGGAATCGGTGTACACCGCGCCGAACTTCTCCGAATACTTCGTGCCGAGCTTGAAAATGTGACCGACCTCGATGCCGCGCCGGGACGCGAGCGGTTCTCCGGAGAGCGGACAGGGCTCGCCCGGCTGCACGCGCCGCAGATCGACGAAGCGGGTGATCGCCAGATCGCGCTCCACGTTGACGTTGCGCAAGTGTTCGCCGTCGCGGTTCGCGCCGGTGGTGCCGCGCGCGATCAGACGGATCGCGTGGTCCGCGAACACGCCAGCCAGCGCGTCGGGCTGCCGGATGGTGTTTTTGACGGCTCCCAGGCTGCCTGGTTTCGCGCCCAGAATCGGCTCGATTTCCGCGGCCGTTGCCGGGCGCACCAGGTTGAACCCGAGCGCGCCGAGCTTGGCTTCCTCGAGCTCGTCCGAGCCGCGGAGCACGACCAAGAACGGTTTCCCGTCACCTATCCAGACCAGCGTCTTGAACTGCGAGGCGGCTGGCACCGAGTACGGCGGTGCCTCCAGTGCGGCGATCGTCACCACGCCAGGCGTCGGAAACGATTCGAGCTCGCCTTCTGGCGGTGCAGGCACGAAATCGGGTGGCACCAAAGCGCTGCGTGCTTTCTCACGGTTTGCGGCATAGCCGCTGGCCTCGCAATACAAAATGTCGTCATCGCCGACCGCGGCGGGTGCCATGAACTCGTGCGAGAAGCTGCCACCCATCACGCCGGTGTCCGCCTCGACGGGCATCACTTGCAGACCCACTCGGCGGAAGAACCGCTCGTAAGCAGCCTTCATGCCGAGGTAGCTCTTCACGGCTCCGTCGTCGTCTGCATCGAACGAGTAAGAGTCCATCATCACGAACTCGCGGGCGCGCATGAGGCCGTAGCGCGGGCGAATTTCGTTGCGGAATTTGGTCGAAATTTGGAAGAAATTCTTGGGCAAATCGCGATAGCTCGTAAGTTCCCCTTTGGCGAGCGGAGTAATCACCTCTTCGTGGGTCGGGCCCAGCACGAACTCCGGTTCTGGGGGCAGGCGCCGGCCGGCGCCTGCGTGATCGACCCGGAACATGATCTCGCGCGCCGCGCTCCAACGCGGCCCCGCTTGCCAAAACTCGACCGGGTGCAGGTGTGGCATCCAGAGCTCGAGCGCACCCACAGCGTCCAGCTCTTCGCGACAGATGGCAGAAATCTTTTGCAGCACTCGCAAGCCGAGCGGCAGATAGGTGTAGAGCCCTCCGCCGAGCTTGCGCACCAGACCAGCCCGGATCAAAAGCTTGTGCGATGCAATTTCAGCGTCGCCCGGGCTCTCTTTGAGCGTCGGAATGAAAAAGCTGGACCAGAGCTTCATGGCCAGCGGAGCGAAGCAGGCCTAAGCGGGAATTGCAAGGCGCCGCGCCCGCGCCTTCTGCTCACTTGGAGAGCAGTGCGCGTAGCCGCCGCCGGTACGGGGAACGCGGATAGTCGGTTTCGAATCGCTGCAGTGCGCTCTCGGCTTCGGCGCCGGCACCCAAACGAAGCTTTGCTTCGATCGCGAGCGCGCTTCGCTCTTCGGCGAGCGCGGTGCTCGGAAATCGTTCGACGTGTTCGACCGTCAGCCTCAGAGCCCCGCTTGGATCCGAGCTCAGCCGAGCCCGTGCGGATTGCAGCAACTCGGCTTCGCTTTGCAACGACCCTTCGCCTCTCTGCACCGCCGCCGCAGCATTCGAAGCGCGCGAAGAGTCGCCGGCCCTGGGGGACGGAGCCGAGCCCGGTGCTGCCGGCGCAGGCTCCGCCGCGCTCACCGCCGACGCGGGCAGGGCCGGCTCTGCCCTTCCCTTCGGGCTCGGCGACTTGAACGCTTCATCGCTGCGCGGCGCGCGCGCCGCCTCAGCGATGTCCGAGCGCGCCAGGTACGTGGCATAGCCTGCCCAAGCCACGCTGCCTGCCCCTGCCCCCAAGGCCAGCGCGAACGCAACTGCCCTGCCCTGGCTCATCCGCCGTCGAGGCGTGACGCGCAGGGTTAAGTCGCTACGACGCTCAGTTGCCGCTGCGCTGACCCGTCGCAGCAGCGCCTGAGTTTCGCTCGCCGTCGGCGCGAAATCCTTGGCGTAGCGAAGCACGGAGCGCAGCACCGGATCGATTTCCGAATCACCTTCGGACCAGCGCTTGGGATCTGTCATAGCGAATTCTCCTGACGAACACGCTCGGAGAGCGAGCGTCGACGCAGCTCGGCGTGCACCTTCTCGCGCGCTTTCTCGAGCCGGGAATAGCAGGTGCGAAGCGGGGCACCGAGCATGCGAGCGATCTGCTCCATGGTCAGCTCTTCGAGCTCGAACAGCACGAACACCTGACGCTGCTCTTCCTCCAGCGACGCGAGCGCCGCGACCAGTCGTTCGTGGGCGCGCTTGATCCAGAGCTCCCCTTCCTGAGCGGGCTGCACCACGCTCTCGGGCAGCTCGGCGGTCGGAATTTCGGTGTGTTCGCGCGCGCGTCGCCGCTCGGCCCGCGCCACATTGCGGCACGTTCCATAAATCCAAGTACGCAGCGACGACCGGCCCTCGAAGCGCGGCAGCGCGTGCAGCATCGCTACGAACACTTCCTGGCTCGCATCTTCCAACCTACGCTTGGGCACACCGAGGTGAAACAGCACTCGCCACACGAAGGCGGAGTGCTCGATCACCAGCTCGGCCAGCTCGATCGTCACAACCGAGCTCCAAAGCCGACCAGGCTGTATCCAGACACCAGACGCGGCTCGAATAGCGGACGCACCTCTCCCGCGTGATCACGGTACGTGAAGCGATCCCGCGGCCACGACATCATGGCCGTCCCGCCGCCATGTAAGAACCAGCGTTCGCCCGCGCGCAGCTCGAGCTCCACGCCGAGCAGCGGCGAATAGTAAGCACGCGTGGGATTGTCTTCCTGACCGAGCGCGCTGGCCGACACCCAACGAAACCCCACCAGGCCACCGCCGCAGGCCGCAACGCGAAGCACCGACGCGACCAGGAGATTGCGACAAAGCGCGCTCGAAAGGTGCGTAGCGCCAAAGCTCACGCCATCCGCCTCGGCACGGGGCCCCTCAATCGCGACTTCACGAGGCAGCCACGCCAAACCGCTGAGCAAGAGCGACCAGTTCGGAGAAAGCAACACGCGCGCCCCGAGCGCGACGCCCGGTGACGGCTCCGGCAACAGCGCCACGGAGAGCGATAAGCCAGCGAGAACCTCCACGGACGGCGCGGCGCGCGACCGCTCGGCAGACTCCGGATCAGCCCGAATTGGGGTGACCTCGCGAGCAAGAGGAGCGACCTCGACGGGCGCGGTGGGCGCTTCGGCTGCTCGTTCCGCGAGAGTGGCAGGCGCTTCGCGCCGCTCGTTCGCTGGCCACACGTCCACATCTTCGGCCTGGTCACGACGAAGCTCCTCGACCACCGCGGCCGGCAGCCCGTCGCGCGCCGCATTCGGGTCGATGCTCATCGCCAAGATCAGCAACACCGGCGAAGTCAACGCGGAGCAGGGTAACTCGGCGTTCGTGAGCTCACGCTCACCCAAGAGCTCGCCCTCGGCGTCGCTGACGCGAACGTTCACCCGCCAGCGCAGCGGGGCCTCGGCCGGCGCAATGCGTCCCTCCACCACCGTGGCTCGACCAACCGGCGACGCACCACGGCCCACCACCTGTTCCAACAAGCGCGCGAGCGCGGCGCCGGAGATGCAACTCTCGGCGCCGCGCTCGCGCACCCAGCTGAGCCGATAGGGCTCAGCCTCTGCTGAAGGAGACTGCGCTTCCGCCACGCGACACAAGGTCAGCGTGAGCGCACCCAGCCGCATTGCCCCCAGGCATCGTCGTGCATGCCCCACTAGCGCAGTCCTCCGACGGTCATCGCGCCCCGCTCAATCTTCCGGCATTCGGTAGCGACGCACGAAGCCGCCACCGTCCACGTACAGCGACGATGCCATTACCTGCACGCCGCGAGCAAGCCGCAACCCGCCCGCGACGACCGGCAGCTCGTATTGGTTGCAGCGCTGCCCGTCGGCGGAGATGATCGCCATGGTGTTCCACAGGCTCAACACCGTGCGGCCCGCCGAGTCGACGTCGAGCGCTTGATCGGGACCACCCGCGAGGCTGAATGCCCAGCCCAACACCCCGGCCCGCGTCACCTGGCGCACGAGCGAGCGCTGCAGATTCACGTCTTCGGCTGGCAACACACCGCGTAGCACCAGGTCACCAGCCGGTGTCGATGCCATGCCCAGCCCGTAGCCGCCCGCGTATGCGGTCGGCATTTCGATGTTCCAAAGCAAAGCTCCGCGCGCATCGAAGCGCGCGACCCCAAAGCGAAACGTATCGGGCGAGCCCGGCTCCCAGCGCGGGCTGCGCTGAGCCAGCACCGAAGCTTCGCCCTCCAAGCTCAGCGAAAGGGCTGAAACGCCGACGCCCGCGTAGGTTCCGCTGCTTGGCACGGCGGTTTGAACCCACTCCGCATCCCCGTCTGCGACCCCTGCCAGCACGCCGCGCGCCGCGTTGTCGCTGGCATTGCCGGCCAATTTGAATGAATCCGTCGCCCCGCCCATCAGTAACGAATGGCTTACACCGCGGAAAGACAACGGCTCGCGCACTGCATGGAGCTCGCTATCGAAGGTGTGGACCACCGTCAGCTCACTGACCGGATCATCGGCCGTCGCAGCATACGAAACGTAGATCGACACCAGCACCTGACCCGCCGAGTCGAATGAGATCCCGGTGAGCGGTACCCAGGCGTCGAACGGAGCGGACAGCGGCTGGGTAGTGCCGAGATAACTCCCTTCAGCGGAATAGTGACTCAGTACGATCCCATTGGTCCCTTGCGGCCCCGACAGCGTCCAAACGCTACCATCCAGCCCGACGCCGAACTTTTCGATAGTCGGTGCGCCTAACGGCGGCTGGTAAACCTGCTCTGCCTCCAGCACACCGAGCACGACTTCGGGGCAGTCTCGAATCCCCGTCTCCAAGCCAATCGACGCTGGCGGGCTGGTCTGGCACTCGGTGCCGTAGCAGCGAGCGAGGTTGAAGACCGCGCTCTCCTGACCCACCGACACGTCCTTCCCCCCGCAGCCCGCGCCCAGCAGGCTGGCCCCCAAAGTTGCCAGCGCGATCCGGCTGCGACCGTTGATGGACTTGGTCATCGGCACCCTTGGTTCCGAAGGTCAGTGCGAGCACAGGCTAGTGCTTGCGAAACTTTCTGGGGAGAGCCCGAAAAAACCTGGAAATTGGGGAACCGGGCGGACGACCGGTTCCCCGACTTTGACCCAACACTCACCCTGCGGGCATCCGGTAGCGGCGCACCCCGCTGCCGGAATCGACATAAAACGACGAACCTCGAACCACCACCCCGCGAGCAAACGCGAGTGCGCCTTCGGGCACCGGCAACGTGTACTGATCGCAACTCTCCCCATTCGCTGAAATGATGGCCACCGTGTTGAACGACGTCACGACAGTGCGCCCGACCGAGTCGACCGCGAGCGATTCGTCGAAGCCTCCCGGCAGCCTGAAGGCCCAGCCGAGCGTTCCGCTGCTCGTCACCAGACGCGCGAGCACGCGTTGCTGGTTCAAACTCGGACCTGGCATCACGCCCCGAATCACTACATCGCCAGCGGGGGTCGACGCCATTCCAGCACTAAAGCCGCCCGCATAAGGGGAAGGCAATTCCAGATTCCAGAGCATGGCCCCATTTTGGTCGAAGCGCGCGATACCGAATCGAAATTCATCGGGGGCGCCCGGTTCCCAGCGCGGGCTGCGCTGTGCGAGCACCGCTGCCTCGCCGTTCGCGCTCAGAGCTAGCGCGGAAACCCCGACGCCTGCCCCAAGCCCGCTGGTCGGCACCGCAGTTTGAACCCAATCCGCCTCGCCCCCGGTGAACCGGGCCAAAACACCGTGTGGCGCGTTATTCAAGCCATTGCCGGCGAGAACGAACGAGTCGCCGCTGCCCCCAGCCAACAGTGAGTCTCCCGAGCCGCGAAACAGCAGCGGTTCACGCGCCGCGCTGAGATCACCCGCGATCGTATGAATCACTAGCCGCTCGGTCAACGGATCGTCAGCGGTCGGGGCGTACACCGAATAAATCGCCACCAGCGCCTGACCCGTCGAATCGACCGACAAATTGGAGGTCAATGACGTATAGGGCTCGCGCACGGCGAGGGGCTCGGTGCTGCCGAGATACACGCCTTCTGCCGAATAGTGACTCAGCACGATTTCGTCGGTGTCACCCAACCCCGACAGCGCCCACACGCTGCCATCCGGCCCCACCGTGAACTTCTCCGTGCTGGGCACCGATGCCGGTGCTTGAAAAACCAGCTCCTCCTCCACCGTGCCGACCGCTGCTTCCGAGCAATCGCGGATCTCGGTCTCGGCCCCCACTGTGGCCTGCACGCTCGCCGCGCAATCGGTGCCGTAACAGCGGCCCAAATTGAACGCCCCGCTATCGTCTTCTGCCGGTCCCTCTTTCCCACAACCGATTGCGAACAGCCCCGCACCGAACGCAACCAGCGAAATGAGGCGCTGACCGTTGATTCTTTTCGACATCCACAACCTCCGTTCGAGAGGTCAGTGCGCCGAGTGAAGAATCCTTGCGAAACTTTCTGAGGGCGACGAGGTCTACGGCTCCTCCACCAGTGAACGCAAGCGATCGATGCGGCGATCCCAAGTAGCTGAGACTTGGTCCAGGAAGGCGCGCGCGACCTCGAGCCGCCGCGTTTCGAGGCTGTGCAGGACCTCGCGCCCCTGCCGTTCTCGCGTGACCAGCCCGGCATCCTCTAGCACCTGAAGATGCTTCGCTATCGCCTGGCGTGTGACCTTGGTGCCCGTAGACAGCGCCGTGGCCGAGAGCGCGCCCGCTTCACCCAGGCGTCTCACGACGGACAGCCGTGTGCTGTCCCCGAGCGCAAAAAAGACGTCCGCGACCGCCCGCTCATGCGCCTTCGACATAGCCCTTGATGTTCTGTGCTTGGGCGGCCCAGCCGCCTTCGTTCATGCGGAACGCCCGCTCGCGCCGATGGACTGGCAGCCGATCGAAACCGGACTCGACGATGGTGAGCAGGGTGCCTCCGTCGACTGCTTCGAGACGAAACTCCACCAACGTGGTCGGTTCGTTCTCGAGATCCGCCTCGGCATCGATGCCATAAGGGATCCAGCGGAAACTGAAGTATCGCTCCGGCTCGATGCGCTCCACCGTGCAAAACGTGGTGTTCGCGTCCGGCAGCTTCACCTTCGACGGCTTGAGGCCCAAGCTCTTCTGGTGCTCGATCAGCGCGGCTTCGTCGAGCTTGCCCTGAAACACGCCCTTCATCGGTTTGCCTTCGACGAAGCTGCCCTGCAACTCGAAGCCGAACCAGCGCCCGAACTCGCGCGCATCGGCGATGGCGCGCCAAACACGCGATACCGGTGCCCGCAGCGTGACTCGCTTTTCGATCTTGTCGGTGGATGTCATGTGCAACCTCTTGGTTGCTGATATACACAGCGCACGACCGTTGCGCAACCATTTAGTTGCACATTAAATCGTTCTGAGCTCGAGGCAAAAAGCCCCTTCTTGCCTCATTCGCGCATGCGATCGCGAACGAACGGGGTGTGACCGCTCAGCATCGCATCGGTCCAGCCACCGGTGGTCGGCACCGTGGCGGTAGAGGCGAAATAGCAAGTCTTGTCGGCGCAGCGATCGAACTTCCAGGCGGCCCAGCTGATTCGGTTGCTGTTCATCCAGTCGTGCCAGAGCTGCGCCTCGTCCAGGCACAGATCCGGGTTGCGTGCGGTTCCGCCGTCGGCGTTGGTAGCGCCCCACTCGGTAACGAACAGTGGCAAGCCCTTGTCGAGCGCTGCCTGCCCCTTCTGGCGCAGCATGGCGGTGTGCGTGCAGGAGTAGAAATGCAGGGTGTACATCAGGTTGGTGCCAGCGACCGGGCTGTCCGCTGCCAGGTCAACGTCCTGTGACCAGTTACCGGTGCCCAAGATGATCACGTTGTCGGGATCTTTCGCGCGAATCGCGCTCACCAGCGCCTCGTGATACGGCTTGATCACGGTCGCCCACGACTGCTTCAAAGGTTCGTTGAACGTCTCGTAAATGACGTTCGGATACGAGCCCCACTTTTCGGCCATCTTCGTGAAAAATTCGATCGCCAAGTCTTTTCGTTGATCGGCGTTGCTGTCGTGCCAGTCGATGATGACGTACATGCCGTTGTCGATCGCGTTCTGCACGATCTGATCGACCTGCGCAGTCGCTACGTCGGGTGCGGTCACGTAGTCCTTGTCTTTGGTGTCGGTGGTGGTGACGCCCATGGCGGCCCGAATCACCGATGCTTTCCAGTTGTCCCGCAGCCAGGCGACCCCCTCCTTGTCCTCTGCAAACTTCTGGCTCTCCCAGTTCAGCCACATACTGCTCGGCCCCTTGAGCTGCACCGCGACATCGTGCGCGTCGGTGAGCTTGGTTCCCACGACCTTCAGCGAACCGTGCAAACCCACCGGCGTCATGGAGCCAGGGCCGCCGCTTGCGCCTGCGCCAGCGCCGCCGGTCGTGGCCGCGCCACCACTGGTGGAGCCACCGGGTGCACCCGCGCTCCCGCCGCTCGGGGAAGCCCCACCCGTGCTGCTCGAGCCGCCCGTGGTCGACCCGCCAGCGCCGGATGAGCCACCCGTAGCGGAGCCGCCGGTCGAGCTACCACCCGTGGCAACGCCGCCCGAAGCGGGAGTGCCACCGTTCGCTGGGCTCGAACCGCCGGTACTTGCACCGCCCGAACTCACCGAGCCACCGCTCGCGCCCGTCCCATCTGAGGACGGAGAACTACAAGCCGTGAAGGTCGCAAGCACTACGAGCGGAAGATTCCAGAAACGAAGTTCCATGGCGTTTCGACGAGGATACATCGAAACGGGAACCGGTTCCACATGCCGGGCATTCCCGCGCGCGCGCGGCGCGCATCGTTAACGCGAGGGTTCAGCGCAAGGCGACGCGCAAACCGAGGCCAGCAGTCAACAAAACCCGCCCGAATTGGCCGATGCGGCGCTCGTCGATGTGAAGGCGCGCCGCGCGCAATGGGAACAGACCGGCAACCTGCAGGCCGATTGAAAAGGAATCGTCGAACACGTACTCGCCGCCGAGCTCCGCCAGCGGCGCCACCGTTAAGACGCTGTCTCGATGAGCGGTGAGTCCGGGCTCGGCCGTCGCGCGCAACTCGGTGCTCACCACACTGACCCCGCCACCCACCCCGGTCGAAAAGCCAGTGCGCGGTCGGAGCTGAAGCCACCAACCTTCGAGCGCGACCCAGCGCGGGACTGCTTCGATGACCCCTTCCGGCCCGGATAGCTGATTGGGCAGCAGCAAACTCGCTCCGAGCAGCCGCATGGCCGCGTGCTCGTGCCGAAAACAAATGTCGAGGGCAGCGCCGACACCCGGAGAGGTGCCGCCCGGGCTGTACAGAAGCAAAGGAGTGAGGCCCGCGAACCAGGCTTTGGGCGCGCTCGTCGGGGCGCTCGGCGCGAGCTGCGCAGCCTTCAGCGCTTGCTCCTCTTGTGCAGAGCGCCGCTCGCTTTCACGTAGACTCCAGCGCAAGAACTCGACCGCGTGCAGCACGGCCGTGCGCTGTTCGACCGCGGAGCCGTCGCTGCGAGCAAACACTTCGTGCAAGATTACGCGCCGGCTATTGGGCTCGAAGATCCAGACCGCAACGCTGTCGAATTTGACGACGATACGACAGCACACGCGCGGATCGTGCTCGAACACAGCTGTGGCCGACTCGCCGGCATTGCTGCCCATCGCGCTCGACGCTGCTTCGACCACGTCGACCCCGAGGGCCGTGAGCTCCGCACGCAGGAGCGGCAAGATCTCACTCGCGTCTGCCGTGCTTTCTAGAATCGCTCGCACGCGCGGCGTTTCGCGGTCGGACTCAGCGGCCGCTTCGTTCGGGCCACCATTGGCGTCTGGGTCGTGGACCGCCGCTCGCGCCAATGCGGGCGAAGCGATGAGCAGCACCGCGCCGAGCAACAGGCAATCACTCGCTCCCGCAAGCAGGCTCGCGCTCATGGAGAGGCGAGCCGGCGAGCGAAATCGGCGTGTGGCCCCGACGGGTAGCGCGCGAGGTAATCCTTGGCCGCTCCCACCGCTGCCGCGTGGTCTCCAGCGCGATCGAGCGCTTCGATCAGGCGACCAGACGCTTCACGCGCGAGCCCACCCGTCGGTCGGTCCTTCAGGTAGGTTCTGAACCACGACGCAGCGCGCTGCCCGTCGCCTGAAAGGCGACCCAACTGAAACGCCGCAATCGCCGCCTCATCGCGGCCCGCAAAGCGCTGTCGCAACTTGGTGAGCACCTCGAGCGCTTCTTTCTGGTGACCTGTAAAGCGGCAGACCTCAGCCAAAGTGAGCAAGTCGGCCGCCGAAGCGGACTGCGCGAGGTTGGCGATGCCAAAGCGTTGCGCGTTCTCGTAAGCCGCCGGAAACGCACCTTGCTTGCCCAGGCGTTGCCATTCGGAAACGAGCGCAGTCGAAGCAGCGGGCGGCAAGGGGGGCTGCGCCGAGGGCACCGCGTCCGCTCGAGCCCGCAAAGCACTTGCGGTTCCAGCAGACTGGGGCAGCTCAGCTGCCGCTGTCGGTGGCGAAGGGCTCGGCTCGCCGATCATCGGACTAAGCTGCCACTCGCCGCGCTCGATCACCAGGCGCTCGGGTGCCTTCATCGTCACGGCCGCGTGCGAGCTGTTGTCGGGCGTCACCACCACCGAACCGTTCGTGAGCACGAGTTCGAAGCGGGCTTGATTGGGGGACCACAGCATTTGGAAGCGGGTCCCGGTCACCAGCACTCGATAGGGCCCGGCGCGCAGCGTCCAATGAGTCGATGCGCGATGAACGACCGACGCTTCCGCCGCGCCGGATTCCAACTCGAGCAGCGCGCCGTTCTCGCTCAACTCGACCACGTTTGCTTTCGTTCCCGCCGCAAGCTCGACCCGCGAACCATCCGAAAACCGCAGGGGAATGGAGCTCGCGCTGGGAGCAACGATCGGCTCGCCGACGCGAATTCCGGGCTGCTCCGCGAGTTCGAGCCGTGCGCGCTTCGCCGAACCGACCCACACCACGCCGAGCCCACCGACCAGCAGGAAGGCGGCAGCCGCCGACCAAAGCAAAACCCCGCGCACCCGCGACTGACTGCGTCGGAATGCGCGAACGAAACGGTCGGCAGCGAGCTCCGGACGCCCGAGCGCGTCGCGATCGCCGTCCTGGAGCCGAGCGACCGTATGGCCCAATTCATCGAAGCGCATCACGTGCCCCCTCTCGCTGCTGCGTGACCCAGCCAGGGGCCGAGCGCGGGCTCGTGCGTGGCGAGCGCCGCAAAACGAGCCATTGCACGGCTCAAGCGGCGCTTCACCGTCGCCAGCGAGCAATCGCAGGCCACCGCAACCTGAGTCAGCTCCATGCCGTCGAGGTATCGCAGCGTGAACACGGCGCGTTCCTCCACCGTGAGACGATCGAGCACCCGATACGTCGCGCGCAACGCCTCGCGCGCAACGTCATCCACCGAGTGGGTCACGGGCTCCTCGACTTTGCCGCTGTCCCACGGGACCAACCAGCGTCGCCGTTTGCGGCGACGAATCCAATCGGTGGCCGTGCAGACCGTGATTTGCAGCAGCCAATCGGTGAGCGCTTGCGGATCTCGAATGCGACTCATCGAGCGCAGGGCGCGCAAGAACACCTCTTGGGTCACGTCGGGCAGCTCGTCATCGACACCGAGTATCCGGCCAGCGGTTCGCTCGACCAGCGACGCATACTCATGGAAGAGAGCGACTGCAGCGCCCTCGTCGCCTCGGTGAAGCGCCGCAACCAAGGCCGCCCGGTCGCCAGCGAACTCCACTGCCCGCCGCGCCGCGGGCGGTTTGGCGAAGGCGTGCCGCGCGGCGTCAGAGGCAGATCGCATTCCCCTCTCAGGTCGTTTTAGGTGCTCCGCTCGGCTCACTGTTCGCGCTAGGAGAATCCCTCACTCCGGTCAGCAGCGCAAAACCGAGCCGCTGCCCGGCGCGCTGACGACCTGCACAGCACGACTCGGTCGGTCCATGCCCCGCCAGCCAATCCAATCCTTTGAAGAACCGCCGTGGCTCGGCCTGGCGCTCTGCGCCGTCGTCGTGACGGGCTGCTCCTTCCAGGATAGCCGACTCATCACGTCGAACTCGGCTGGCGCGGGCGGATCGCAAGGCGGCGCAACCAGCGGCGGTCGAGCATCGGGCGGCAGCGGGGGGGACGCACCCGTTGGGGGTGGCCCCGTGACGGCCGCGGTCGTCGCCGCCATCGACGAGCGCCCGATCGGCGGCGCGAGCTTGAATGGCATGACCACCGGAGGCGGAACTTATGCTTCCGCGCAGAGCGCGGGCCGCTTGTTCATCGTGAACAGCATCGACTCGCTGCGCGAGCGAGTGAGCGGCGATATCCCGACCGTGATTCTGATCGCGGAAGGAACGTACACCTTTGCGGTCGAACCGGTCCCCTTGATGGTTTGCACCCAAACCTGCGATCCGAATACGCCGGTCCCCTCTCAACTCGGACTCGAAAGCCGCTGCACCAATGGCGAGAAGCTATTCGAGTATCAGGACACGCACGAGATCCTGCGCATCGGCAAGAACAAGACAGTGATTGGCCTCGGCAACGGCGCAGTACTGAGAAACGTCACGATCTCACTCGGCGGTAGCTCGAACGTCATCTTGCGCAATCTGACCATTCGCGATCTGAACCCGACCGTCAATGGCGGCGGTGACGGTCTCTCGGCGTGGCCCACCGACCATGTGTGGCTCGATCACCTGACCATCGCTAACATCGCCCGCGCCTATCTGAATATCGTTTCGAGTTGGGATGAAGAAAACGATCAGGCCCTGACCATCGAATCGGGCTACATGACGCTCACTCACAACCATTTTGACGGCCGGGTCGAGGCTTTGTGTGGCCAGCGCAGCACGTTCGTGCTCGGCACCAGCCGCAATCCGGCGCTCACGCTGGCATACAATTGGTTTCACCGCTCCAGCCAGCGAAATGGCTACTTTTTCGGCCCGGGAACTTGGGCGCACTTGTTCAACAATCTGTGGTCGGACATCGACGGCACGGGCGCGTCGGCCGTCTGCGGAGCCGCAGCACTGCTGCAAGGTAACGTCTTCCAGTCGACCAAATCTGCGCTCTACAACAATGACGACGGTCTGCCGGTTTGGAAATTCTGTGCCGACGGGCTCTATGGAAAGGTGTACGCGCCCACCCAAGGTGGCAGCGATGAAGACAACTTGCTCGACGAAAGCTCGATGCTCGACGTCAATGACCAGCCCCTGAGCGGCGCCGGCCTCGCGCTGCCCGCGCGCACGACCGGACACCGCTTCACGATCGCCGCGCCCACGGCGTCCGGTAGCCGCAGCGAGCAGTACGAGGTGACCTTGGCGGCAGCCGCGAGCAGTGTCTCCACTGACGTCCAAGCGAGCGCGGGCGCCGGGCACTTGTTCTAGCGGGTTCCACTCCCCTGCAATCTCGCGAGCCGTCGTTGGTCGGAGCGACGACCTGTCGACATCTTGAAACCACTTCGATTGTGTGGCGCCTTCGCACTTCTCGTGGGGCCGCTCGCCTGCAGCAACTCGAGCGGCGGACCGATAGGCGCACCCGGAACCGGTGGTACCGCGAGTAGCAGCGGCGCCGCTACGGGTGGCGTTCTGAGCAGCGGTGGAGCGAACCTGGCAGGCTCACCGCCCGCCGCCGCAGGAACGCCCTCCGCAGGCGCAAACTCAGTCGGCGGAGCCCCCGTGGGCGGCACCACAGCCAGCGGCGGAAGTGCAGCGGGTTCGTTCGCGATGGGCGGTGAAGCTTCGTCGCACGGAGGCAACACGACCGGAGGCGTAGCGGCGAGCGGAATGACCGGAGCCGGAGGCGCTGCCACGGGAGGCAGCGCTGGCACTACTGCAACCGGCGGAATTTCGGGCAACGGCGGTTCCGGCGCTGGCGCCAGCGGCGCAGCTACTGGTGGCAGCGCTGGGGGCGGCAGCGCAACCGCGATTGGTTCATCGCTGCGCTATCGCGTCATTCGTATTCATGTGGTTGGCAGCCAAAACTGCGTGACTCTGAGCAACGGCGTAGCGCTCGCGACCTGCGGCGGAAGCAATCAGGACCTTCGCGTCCAGGTGCTGAGCTCGCAATACCTGACGCTCGTCGACAATGCGACCGGACAGTGTTTGACCGCTTCCGGCAATAGCCTGGTGCTCAAGGAGTGCACCAACGCGCCCGAACAGCAATTCTCCTATGCCGGCTCGGCTTCACCTGGTTACACGCTGGCCTCGTTTCCGCAAAAGCTCTCGATCACCGCCGCTTTCGGGCTGGGCGCGACCGCTGCGACGCTCGAGATCTTGGCCACGGGCAACGCGGATCCTTTGGCGGTCGTGGTGGACGAACGAGCGATCGGCTGGGCGACCCTGTCCGCTAACGTCATTGTTCCCGACAACGCCGCCCCGAACGGGGACGAGGCGACGCGCGCCCAGAGCGGTACGACGGGCGGAGGCTCGTGGGAGCGTGCCAGAGCGAACACTTTCTCGAACGTCTTTTGGTTCAAACCAGCGGATTTCTCCGGCGCAAGTCGCGAAACCGCGATCGCCGCCGTGGCGTCGGCGGCGTCCGGCAGCACCGCGCGCATTCTGTTGTTCGAAGCAGGCAACTACGATTTTTCGCTCTCGACCCCGGCGACGGTGGATAGCTGCACCGGAACCTGTTCGAACGGTCAGACCTACAAGGAGGTCGGTGGTTTCTGCAATTGCAGCAGCACGACCTGCACCACCGGCGGGTACCGCGACGCCACGCGCACCATCGATCTCGGCTCGAACAAGACCCTGATCGGCCTTGGCAGCGGCGCGAACTTCACGCATCTCTCGCTGCGAGTCATCCGCAACTACAACTTCATCTTGCGGAACCTGGCATTTCGACAGCTGCCCGGCGACGTGCGCGCGTGGGACGACGCACTGTTGTTCTACCCAGGCGACCACGTCTGGCTCGACCACCTCTCGTTCGCCGGCTTCGGCCGCGGCGCGGTGGTGCTCTCGGGAACGCGCGTCAGCACCAGCTCGACTGCTTTTTACACTTACCGGGATTGCGGTTGGATGACCTTTTCCTGGATCGCGATCGATGCCAGCGAGAAGTGGCGTTGTAGCGGCGCGGAAGACTCGCCTTATCCGTTCTTCACCACCAACGATCCCTCGCTCACCTTCGACCACGCTTTGTTTCAATACGGGCACGGCCGCAACCCGGCCATCGACGGCGAAAGCGCGCACTTCATCAACAGCGCCTGGCTCAACGTAACCGATGGCCTCGACGGCCGCGGCAGCGCCAAGCTCCTCGTCGAAGGCTCCTACTTCGACGGCAAGAACCCAATCCGCATGGACGACCCGCTGCCGCCAACCGTATTGGCCCCCTGGGACGCCAACACCCTCACGGACAAGCGCCGCCAAAACATCTTCAGCGCCGCAGCGTGGTCTTCCATCGTGTCCGACTGGGGCAATCGCAAGCTCGACCTGAACACGCTCAACACCAACAGCGTTCCCCTCCCCACCTACCCGTACGCGCTCGACCCCTCGCCGAACAGCACGCAGGCAACGGTCACCGCCGGGGCCGGCGTTGGCAAAGGTGCCTTTCCGAATTGCACACTGAGCGGCACCAACAAGGCCCAATACGTGTGTCCGTAGGCTGAACACCGCGGAGATTGCGACCGAACACGCCCCGTAGTGCGCGAACCGCTCCGTGAGCTTGGACCGCGATTCCGGCCCCGGGACCGACTCGAACGTCAATACGGGGTCGCGGCTTCCCCTCCCACCAGACTCTCGACACGGCCCTTAGACTCGGGTCTGGTGTCGTCGATGCGCGCGAGGTTCGCCCCGGGCGGCAATACGGGTCTTCACAGCGATCCCGCGCTCGAGCCGAGCGAGGTCGGCGGGCACACGCTGCTACAGCGTCGTCTGTCGTTGTTCGGCAAGGTCCTCGTCGCCCAGAGCATCCTGTATTGGCTGATCTACGCGATCATCTGGGGACCAACCGTCGGGTTCCAGCGGTCGCTGGGGCACATCGCGTCGTGGGACGTGATCCTGCTCACGGCGATTTACGCGCTCTACTGGGTCGTCGCCCGCGGACAACCGCGCCCGACACCCCTCCTTCTGGCCACCGACGTGGCCGGCAGCCTGGCGATCGGAATCGACAACGTCTTTCTCATGCTCGGCGACCTCGGCACGATCTCCGGGGTCTTCGAGAACCTGATCGGGTTCATCTGCATCCTGCTTTTCCGCGCGCTGATCGTCCCGAGCACGGTCAAGCGCACGCTGCTGTGCGGCATCCTCATGTGCGGCCCGACGATCCTCGGTGTTGCGGTCGGCCCGCATCGCTTCGACGACCAGGTGCTGTCGTGGATCACCGTGGTGGGCTTCAGCATCAACTGGTCGATCATCGCCCTGATCTTTTCCTGCGTGGCCTCCGCCGTGCTCTACGGACTGAGACGCGAGGTCCGGGACGCACGAAGGCTCGGGCAGTACACCCTGGGAGAGAAGCTCGGCGAGGGCGGTATGGGAGTGGTTTACCGCGCGAGCCACGCGATGCTGCGCCGCCCCACGGCGATCAAACTCCTGGCGGACGCGGGCGACGCGAGCCTGGCCCGCTTCGAGCAGGAGGTGCAGCTCCTTGCCGGCCTGAACCATCCGAACATCGTTACGGTCCACGACTACGGTCGCACCGCCGACGGCTCCTTTTACTACGCCATGGAGCTGCTCGACGGAATGGACCTGGAAAAGCTTGCCGCTAGCGACGGACCGCAGCCCGCCGAGCGAGTAATCCACATCATCAGGCAGGCGGCGCGTGGCCTACAGGAGGCACACGACGTGGGCTTGGTCCATCGCGACATCAAACCCGCGAACGTGTTCGTGTGCCGGTGGTGGGGCGAACCCGACGCCGTGAAGGTTCTCGACTTCGGCCTGGCCAAGAACAGCTCGGCTCCGCCGACCTCGGTCACCGCGCACAACGTGGTCCTCGGCACGCCGCTCTACATCTCTCCCGAAGCGCTGAAGGACACCTCCCTCGTCGACGTGCGCAGCGACATCTATTCGCTCGGCGCCGTCGCCTACTATTTGCTCACCGGCGAGCCTGTGTTCGCCGGCAGCACTACCTTCGAAGTCTGCGCGCAACACCTGCACTCGACCCCCGTCGCACCAAGCGAGCGACTGGGCCGCGCCGTACCGGCCGACCTCGAAGCGATCGTCCTGCGCTGCCTGGCCAAATCCCCAACCGACCGCTACCCCACCGCAGCCGAACTCGAACACGCCCTCGCCGCCTGCACCGCCGCCACCGCCTGGAACCCCGATCGCGCACGCACCTGGTGGAGGCGCCGCAGCAACGCCCCCGCCCCCACCCGCGAAAACGACGCCGGAGGCCGCACCGTCGAAATCGATCCGGGCGCCCGCCAAGCCGCACTCGCCCTCCCCTTTGCCCGCCGCGACTAGGAGCCATCGCACCCGCATGCGCACAGCAGCCGGGCGAAGCCCGCTGCGCCGCCCGCACTTCTCGCCAGCCGTCGGTTTCACAGCGCTCCGCACGCCCCCCAGCGCCGGGCGAAGCCCGCTGCGCTCCGCCCCCCGACGCCCTATACAGCGACGCCCAGCGAGAATTCTCGCCGGGCGTCGGTTCGTAGAGCGGGAGAAGGGATTTGAAACCATCAACGCATGGACGAACCACTACGAACGTCCGACGCACCCCGGTCACACGCGTGGCCCACATAAGGTCGCGCAGGCCCCGTCCCTGGGGGCCGAGCACACCCTCGACGCGCCACCACGCATGCCTACAGCAGCCGGGCGAAGCCCGCTGCGCTCCGCCCCCCGACGCCCTATACAGCGACGCCCAGCGAGAATTCTCGCCGGGCGTCGGTTCGTAGAGCGGGAGAAGGGATTTGAA
>DASZQI010000069.1:0-80736 GCA_035549735.1 Polyangiaceae bacterium
CGAGATCCGGGCCGTACCGGGAGGCGGTAATAGGCTGTCGGGGGGCGCGTCCGGCATGGTTTCGAAGCGGAAATGATTGAAAATGCTTTGCAGCAGCGACAGCACCGGCACGCCCAAAAGCGCGCCCCAGAGCCCGAAAAAGTGCTCGCCGATGATCAGCGCCAGCACCACCAGCACGGGGTGGATCTTGGCGGCCACGCCGATGATCTTGGGGTTCAGCAGGTTCGCCTCGACCTGGTGGATGCCGATGATCCAGAGCAGGACCCACAGGGCCGTCCAGAAGTCCTGGGTCAGGCCGATCATCACCGCGGGGATCGAGCTCAGGATCGAGCCGAAGATGGGGATGATGCTCATCACGGCCGCAACGATGGCGAGGATGGGCCAGTACTTGAGGCCGAAGATCCAGAAGCCGATCGCCGACAGCACGCCGTTGACCAG
The DNA here is from genome assembly GCA_035549735.1 of Polyangiaceae bacterium. GTDB lineage: Bacteria > Myxococcota_A > Polyangia > Polyangiales > Polyangiaceae > PMG-095. The sequence goes on from DASZQI010000069.1 coordinate 439, forward strand.
GCAGATCAAGAGCTGCCCCCGCACCACGCCGGCCAGGCCGCGATCGATGCGCCAGAGCAGGCGATCGAAGCCGATGCGAGCCATCGGCGGCACCAGTGAGCGAAAAAAGCCGACCACCGACTCGCGCGTGTGCATCAGGTAGCCGGCCACCATCAGCGTCAAGAAGAACAGAAACAAGCTGCGCGTGACCCGCCCGATCACGGCCTGCAGCGTCGTCAACAGCTCGAGCGCGTTGCGCTTCACGTAGCCGAAAAACTCGTCGACGCCCTTCTGCGTCAGATCGCCGACGCTGAACTTGGCGGTGGGCTGGCTGACGCCGGGCCCCACGCGCCAGTGCCCCGGGCCGTTCTGCACGATGTCGAGCCCGTCGCCCACGTCGATGCGGTAAGAGCCGTCGTCCATCGGCCGGATGTCGATCGTCGGCGGGTGCTCCGGCGCCGGCGGGGGCGTCTTCTCGGTCAGGTGCGTGCGTTCCATGACGCCCCGCACCCAGTCTTCGAAGCGCGGCGCCCATTTGGTGGACAGCTCGCGCGCCAGCTTGGGCGCGTCGGCGGTGAGCTTGCCGCCCTCCTCCCAGATGCGCGGCGCTATCGCCGCCAGCGACAGGTAGATGAGCCCGAACGTCGCGACGTAGACCGAGATGATGGCCACCGCCCGCGGCATGCGCGCGCGCTCGCACAGCTCGACCAGCGGCGTGAGCACGTAGGCGATGATGATCGCCATGATGAAGGGCAGCAGCACCTCGCGCGCCCAGACGAGGACCGCCAAGCTGACAGCCGCGCTGACGCCGAGACACACGATCCGGTTTCTCGACCAGCCGCCGCTCATGCGACTCGACGGCGGTTCACGCACGCTGTCCAGGGGGTTCACGACGGCGGTACGACCTTAACGCGAGTTGAGTTTCGCGAGAACCCGCACAAGCGTGCGATGAGTGCACAAAACAACTGCGCCCCGGGCTTCCGACCTGGGGCGCAGCTGTGCTGGAACTCGGCCTACGCCTTATTCCTCGTCGTCGTCGGCCGCGGGCGCCGGCGGCGGTGCGCTCTTACGCATGCTCTCGAGCTTCTCCTTGAGCACGTCGCCGAGCGTGGCGCCCTTGCCCGCCTGCTCGCGCTTGAGCGCCATGACCTGATCGGCCTGCTGGCTCTCGCCGGGGGCGCGCATGGTCAGGGTCAAGCGGCGGTCGATGGCGTCGATGTTCGAGATCTCGGCCTTGACGCGCTCACCACGGCTGACCTGCGCCGCAGCCGGGATTTCACCGATCGGGATCAGGCCCTCGACGCCCTCGCCGATGCGCACGAACGCACCGAACTCGGTCACGCTCAGGACCTCGGCGTCGTCGATCACCACGCCGGGCTTGAACTTGTCCATGGCTGTGGTCTGCCAGGGGTCGTCCCACAGCTGCTTCACGCCGAGGCTGACCTTCTTCTCGTCGTGGTTGATGCTGAGGATGATGGCCTCGACCTCGTCGCCCTTGCTGTAAAGGTCGGCGGGGTTGTTGACCTTGACCGTCCAGGACAGGTCGGTCTTGTGGACCATGCCGTCCACACCCTCTTCGATGCCGACGAACACGCCGTAATCGGTGATGGAGCGGACCTTGCCCTGGATCTTGTCGCCGGGCTTGTACTTGTCGGTGAACAGCGACCAGGGATCGGGCTCGAGCTGCTTGAGGCCGAGGCTGATGCGCTTGGCCCGCGCATCGACCTCGAGCACCTGGCACTCCACCTCGTTGCCGATCTCGAGCAGCTTGGACGGGTGCTTGATCTTCTTGGTCCAGCTCATCTCGCTGACGTGGATCAGACCCTCCACGCCCGCCTCGAGCTCGACGAAGGCGCCGTAGTCGGTCAGGCTCATCACCTTGCCGCGCACGCGCTTGCCGATCGGGTAAGCCTCGTCGACGTGGTTCCAGGGATCTTCCTGGGTCTGCTTCAGGCCCAGGCTGACGCGCTCGGTCTCGGCGTTGTACTTGAGCACCTTGACGGTGACCTCGTCGCCGACCTTGAACACCTCGCCGGGGTGGTTCACGCGACCCCAGGACATGTCCGTGATGTGAAGCAGGCCGTCGATGCCGCCGAGATCGACGAAGGCGCCGTACTCGGTGATGTTCTTGATCGTGCCCTTCACGACCATGCCCTCGGTCAACGTCTCGAGGGTCTTCGCCTTCATCTCGTCGCGCTCGCGCTCGAGGAGCACGCGCCTCGACAGCACGATGTTGCCGCGCTTCTTGTTGAACTTGATGACCTTGAACTCGTAGGTCTGGCCGATCAACTTCTCGAGGTTGCGGATCGGGCGCAGATCCACCTGCGAGCCCGGCAAGAACGCCTTCACGCCGCCGCGGATGGTGACCGAGAGGCCGCCCTTGACCCGCTGGCTGATGGTGCCTTCGATGATCTCGTCGCGCTCACAGGCGCTCGAGATCTCGTCCCACACCTTCATCTTGTCGGCCTTCTCCTTGGACAAGGAGATCAGGCCATCGTCGCTCTCGCGACTCTCCACGTACACGTCAACCCGATCACCCGGCTTGACCGTCAGCGTTCCGTGAGCATCGAGGAACTCATCGCGAGCAATCACGCCTTCGCTCTTGCCGCCGATATCGACGACCACGGAGTCACGCGTTACCTGCACGATGATGCCGGAGACGATCTCACCTTCGCTTCCGATGTCTGCCTTTTCTTCGCTCGCCTCGAACAAGGCAGCGAAACCCGACAGTGGGTTGTTGGTTTGGGTGATGGTTTGGGTGTCAGTCATGGAAGGAAACGTAGCCTCCAGTCGCGGGGAATCCGTCAGTAAGGCACAGCCGGCTGCGAAGATGCAAAAGGACTCGGCCTCGCCTAGGGAGGCGGTGAGGTAGCGCACCCCGACCTTCGAGTCAAACAGCAACGTTGGAGAAGCCGGGGCCGCGGGCCGGCCCAAAGGGGTCAATTCGAGCTTCGAGAGAACTGATTCGACACGCGCGCCGCGGTCAGTGAGGCGACCCGCTCGACCGCCTCACGTGGCAGGTTCAGGCGAACGGTCGCGCCGCTTCCAGTGGCGTGAATTTCGGCACTTTGCGTCGGTACCGTTAAGGTGGGATCGAGTTTAGCGAGGCTGTCGAGCAGCGCGCGAAGGGCTGCTTCTCCGGAGGCCGGATCGCTGAAATCGGCATGCACGTCCGCCGCCACCACTGAGCCCGCCCGAAGGTTGGCGCGCAAAGACTTGAAGGGCCCGCCCAGCCAGGCCCGGCTGAGGAACAACCCGCCCGCGGCCTCCGCCAGGGCCGCGTCGCCAGGCCGAATCGGCAGCGCCGCCCGCAGGCGAGTTTCGCTCGAGGCGATGGCAAATGCCCCGTCCGCCGCCTGCCCGAACCAGGGCCCACTAGGTGCGAGAAAGTAACCACCGTTCGGCCGTGCCTCGACCACGCGCGACTCTTCCTGGAGCACGGCGCGCACGGTGTCCGCGAGCCCAGTTCGCGGCAGTTGCCCACCGACGACCAGGACCCAATCCCCGGGCGCAGGCCCCAGCGCGACCATCAACTCGCGCACATCCGCGCCCAGGCGCACGCCGTGCGCGGCCAGGCGCTTGCCGCGGCCCGCAGCCGCCGAGTCGCCCTGATCGGCCAAGGGCATGATCGACGTTCGAAACGGCGCGTACAGCATCACGTGGGTCAGGTCGATACGCGCTGCCACGGTCGCATCAGGCGGAACGTGCTGCGCAGCGGTAGGCGGGTAAGCGACGTACTTTTCGTAAACGACCACGCCCAGCGTGAAGCCGACCACGAGCAGCGCCACGAACACCAGAGCCACGGCCCGAAACGATCGCCTGACGCCGGGTTTTTCGAGGGGCGCGCTGTTCACGGCGCGGACCGTACCACGCGCTCAGCAGCCTGCACTTTGCCAGCAGCGAATCGCGGTGAGCGCCTCGGTTTCGCTCACGTCCAGGCTGAGCGAAAGAGTGTCCCCGAGCGCGTCGATCCCTACGCGCGAGAGCCACTCGCGCCCACGCCCTCCGAGCGCCTTCTTGACCGCGTTCAGAGCATCCGCGACCGCGGCAGCCCGCTGAGGAGCGTCGAACGCGACCTCGGCGCGCACGCGGAAGCTCTGGCCCTCGCGGTTCACGCTTCCTGAGAGCCGATCCGCGCCGTCGAACAGTCGGGACAGCGTGGGAGCGCGCTTTTCGATCCGCCTCCGTAGCAGGCCGAGGCGCGCGGCGACCGCTACCACGCCGCTTTCGGGTGCACGCAAAGCGCCCTCACCTCCCTTGCCCTGAAAGCCGAGTTCCAGCGGGTCGACCTCTGCTTCGCTTCCGATCACGACGAGGTCGCTACCGCGCGCGTAGATCACCGAAGGGGCAGCGCGCAGCTTGGGCGCCGTTCGGGAGAAGCGCAGCACGGCCCCGCCCAGATCCGCCGGACGTCCCCAGGCTGGCGCGCCGCCCAAGCTCGCCGGAACCACGCCTTTGAAGTTGCCCCGCAAAACGACCACGCTGTCCGTGAGCTCGGGCGCCAAGCCGGGACGAACCCCGATCCAAGCGGTCTCGGCGTGCGCGAACAACGCGAGCGTGAAACGCGCGGTCTCGAGGTCGGGCTCATCGACCGGTGTCTGCCGCGCGAGCTGCGCCAGAAGTTCCGCGCCTTCCAGGCCAAGCACTGCACGCAAGCGCGCAAGGTCGAGCCGAACCACCAAATCGAGGTCGCCTGGCACCATCAGAGCCGGCTCATCGACGACCGGCCCGGGCGGCGGCGCGGCGATCTGGCGCTGGGCGCAGCCGTAGCCCAGGAGCGAGACGATGAATACCAGGTACGGCGCCGCCCGACGCGGAGCCCAGGCGCGCATCACGAGCCCGAGCGAGCCAAGCGCTGTTCGATCGCCCGCACTTGCAAGACGATGCGGTCCGCGACTTGCTCGATGTCGAGCGCCGAGCTGTCCAGCACCTGCGCGTCGGGCGCTTGCATCAAAGGCGCCACTGGTCTCGAGCTGTCCCGGCGATCCCGCTCGATCACTTCGCGTCGCACGTCCTCGAGGGTTGGCGCCTGGCTGCCCCGACCGACGAGCTCATCGTGGCGTCGCTTGGCGCGCACGTCCACACTCGCGGTGAGGAAGAATTTGGCTTCGGCATCCGGAAAAACGACCGTGCCGATGTCGCGCCCCTCGAGCACCACGCCGCCAGCGCGACCCGAGGTGCGTTGTAGCTCGAGCAGGGCATCGCGAACCGCAGGTATGGCCGAGACCTTGCTCGCCCCCTCACCCAGCACCTGGCTGCGAATGGCGCTCGACACGTCCTCACCGTCGAGCATCACGCGATACTCGATGCCATCGGCCGGGACGAGCTGAATCGCCCCACGTTTGACGAGCTCGTGAGCCAGCTCGCCGATCGGCTCCGCTTCGTGGAAGCCGAACCCCGCGCGCTGCGCCGCGAGCGCCAGCGCGCGGTAAATGGCTCCGGTGTTGATCAGGTGGTAGCCGAGCCGCTCCGCGACGACGCGCGTGACCGTGGATTTTCCGGCCCCAGCCGGCCCGTCGATGGCCACGACCGGCCGCGCGCGACCGCTCACTTGACCACCTCGAGATCGGCACCCAGCGCTTTCAGCGTTCCGACGAAGCGCGGAAAGCTCACGGCGATGCAGTCTGCGTCTTCTATCACGGTCTCTCCATCTGCCACCAAGCCGAGCACGGCGGCGGTCATCGCTATACGGTGGTCGCCGCCGCTCGCCACGCGGCAAGCTGTGAGCGGCTGATCCGGCCGGCCCTCGATGGCTAGCCCGTCGGCGCGGGCCTCGGCCGCGACGCCGAACCCAGAGAGCAGCTCGGCCAACGCCTGGATACGGTCGGGCTCGTCCGCGTGCAGCGAGCCGACGTCGGAAATTTCGGTTATTCCACGCGCTCGGGCGGCGAGCGCGCAGCTGATCGGGATCTCGTCGAGCGCGCGCTGCGCCAGCTCGCCGCTCAGCGGCGTCGCTCGCAGCACCGATCCACGCGAGTTCACGTCTCCGAAGGGCTCTCCCATGCTGTCACCGCCGGGAGTGATGCCCATGCGCCCGCCGAACAGACGGATGATGTCGAGAATCGCCGCACGCGTGGGGTTCAACCCGGTGCGTCGGGTGCTGACCGTGCTGTCCGGGACGATCTGCGCGGCCACCAAGAGGAAGCTCGCCGCAGCGATGTCCCCGGGTAGATCGAACACGAAACCGCGAATCGACAGCGGATCCGCAGGCGGGTGCAAGCGCAACACGGTCCCTACGGTCTCGATCGGGATGCCGAGCGCGCTCAGCAAGCGTTCGGTGTGATCGCGGGCGATCACCTGCTCGTGCAGCGTGGTGGTGCCCGAGGCGAACAAGCCCGAAAGGAGCAACGCGCCCTTGGTGTGGTCGTTCGCGCTGAGCAACACGTGCTCTAGGGGCCCGAGTCGGGTGCCCGGCTCCACCCCCGCGAGCTCGAGCGGTGCGCACAGGCGCTCGCCGTCTTTTCGCGCCGAGATTCGTGCGCCGCGCCGGCGCAGCGGCTCGATTACCGAGCTCGCGTCGCGTCGTGAAAGCCGCGGGGCCCCGACCAAACGCGACGCAAATGGCTGTGCGACGAGCACTCCGGTGAGCAAGCGGAGCGCGGTTTCCGAATGCCCGCAATCGATGTCCGTCTCGGCCGGGCGCAAGCCGGCGAGGCCCACACCGCGCAGGCGGACCGTGCCCCGGCCGTCGTCCTCGTGGCGCACGCCCAACGCGCCCAGGGCGCGCAGCGTGTTCAGGTTGTCGTTGCCATAAGCGAAGCCGCGCAGCTCGCACGGGCCGTTCGAAAGGCCGGCCACGATCAGCGCGCGATGCGTAACGCTGCGATCGCTCGGCACCGGCACGCTGCCTCGCAGCGGCTCTTTGGAAGGACGAACGAGGAGTCGCGCCATCTCGAGGGTCAGGGGGTCGGCGGTGAAGCCGGCGCGTTCGCGCTGAGGGTGGACAGGTAGCTCTCCGCTTTTTCCAGCAAGACCGCGACCGCCGCGCCATCGACGCCGGCCACGAATTTGACCTGCTCCTTTTCGGCGCGGACTTCGAGCGAGCGAACCGGCTGCGGAAAACCGAGTAACGCCATGAACGGAGCATAGGTAGCGAGGCGACTGTGGAGCTGCTTCAAGTTGTCTGCCCCGTGCGCTGCGCCTTCCGGCTCGGCGTAGCTCAACGTGCCGGCCAGGTTCAGCCCTGGCTCCTCGAAATTGCCGAGCAGGGACGCAGTCTTCAAGCCGTCCAGAAACGCGAGCTGGTCCCGCGCTGCTGCCGGCACCGGTTGACTGGTGAGATCGGCACCACCCGCGAGCGGCGCGCTCTTGGTCTCCAGCATCTCGGCCATCCATTTGGGCAGCTGACGGCGAGCGCGCCCCTCGTGAATGCGATCGAGCGCTCGACGCATGCCGGTTTCGTTGCCGAACAGGAGAGTGCGTTCGGTGAGCACCGTGAAGCCGATACCGCGCGAGGTGTACAGGGCGCGGCCGGCATACTCGCTCTTGGTCACGGGCGCGCCAGTCGGCGTGCGCGGATTCTCTTCGGCCGCCTTGGCGATTTTTTCGGGCTTGAAACGGCCAAGTGCCACACCCGCGATATCAGCCCCCTGCATCGAGTAGATCCCCAAATGCACGCGGTCAATGTCGCGTTTCGGCTCGAACTCGGCCGCCTGTGGCAAGGGCGAACGCGCCTGGGTAATCGATAGAATACGCGCGCCGAAGCTGGACGCGAACAGCGCCTGCGCGTCGACAGTGAGCACCCCGACCGCGTTGGGCGGCAACAGCGCCAGCGCGTCCGCGTCGATCGCCGTCGACGTGAGCTCTTTTCCGGCGCCGGTTTGCACCACCACGTCGTCTTTTTTGGCGCACGCAGCGAGCGCGAACGCAAACACAGACGACGCGACCAGAGCCCACGTGCGCGCGCGCCGGCGCATCACTCCAACACCTCGCGCAGCGCGGCGAGGAATCGCTGATTTTCCTGGTGAGTTCCAACCGTCACGCGCAAACTCGTGGGCAGGTTCGCGAACGGCCGCACGATCACGCCCTTGCGCAAGAGCTGCTCGTACACCGGCCGCGCAGGCCGGCCGACGTCGACCAACACGAAGTTTGCCTGACTCGGCGCCACGCGCTGACCGAGCTCGGTCAGGGCCTCCGAAAGCCACGCTCGCTCGCTGCGATTCAAGGCCCGGCTGCGCTCGACGTGCTCTTGGTCATCCAGCGCAGCGACCGCAGCAGCCTGCGCCAGCGCAGTCACGTTGAACGGCGCCCGCACCCGATTCACGTAGTCGACCAGCTGGGCCGGCCCGACCGCGTAGCCGACGCGCATGCCCGCGAGGCCATAAATCTTGGAGAAGGTGCGGACCACGAACAGGCGCTCCCGAAGCCCTCGGAGCTTCATCGAATCCGGGAAATCCGGCGCGTCGGCGTACTCGATGTACGCCTCGTCCATGACGACGATCACTTCTTTGGGGACATCGCGCAGAAACGCTTCCACTTCGGCCCGGCCGACGTGAGTCCCGGTCGGATTGTTCGGGTTCGCGACGAATACGAGGCGCGTGCGGTCGGTGATGGCTCGAGCCATCGCGCTGAGGTCGTGCGTGAGATCACGCAACGGCACGGCCGTAAAAGGGACGCCGCCGGCGAGCGCGGCGATTTTATAGACGACGAAGCTCGGCTCCGCGAACACGATGTGGTGTTCGGGCGTCGCGAACGTGCGCACGAACAGATCCAGCAGCTCGTTCGAGCCGTTGCCCTGAATCACCTCGGCCATGGTGATGCCGTGCACGGACGCGATCTTCTCGCGCAGCCGGTAGGCAGCGCCATCGGGGTAGAGGTGCACGTTGGCGAGCTGTGCGCGCGCCGCCTCCACGGCTTTGGGGCTTGGCCCGAGCGGGTTCTCGTTCGACGCGAGCTTCACCGCGTCCACGACCCCGAACTCGCGCGCCAATTCCTCGAGCGGCTTACCGCCTTCATAGGGCGCGAGACCCTCGACCGAGGGCAAGACCAGAGCCTCTGGCTTGGCCCCGGAGCCCGGCTTGGCAGGCGCGGCAGCTGGCTTCATTTCGGCGTGACTCATCATGCGCGGCGCAGCGTACCACGCTTCACGCGCCAGCACTCCGCCGAGCGAGCGCGCCGAGCTCGGGCCCGCTCAGCTCGCGGCCGCGAACGAGCCGAGCAGACGGTAGTAGTGGACCGAGCGCTTGACCGATTCGAGCGCGGTCACCATCGAGCGATCCGAGGCGTGGCCGCTGATCTCGACGTAGAAGTAGTAGTCGAAGCCCTCGCGGCGCGCCGGCAGTGACTGCAGCTTGCGCAGGTTGATTCCGCGCTCGGAAAAATGGCGCAGGCACTCGTACAGCGAGCCGGGCAGGTTCTCGGTGCTGAAGAGCAGGCAGGTAATGTCGTTGCCGGTTCGAGCGGCGGGCCTTTGTCCCGCGACGCCGTAGCGAACCCGCAGATCCGCGAATTCTCCTACGTTCTCGCGCAGGAGCTCGAGGCCGGCGTTGCGGCCGCAGCGCTCGGGCACGATCGCCCCGCTGCTCGCGGATTCGCGGGCCAGCTCGGCCGCCACGCGCGGTGAGCGGACGTCGATCACGCTCACGCGCGGCAACTCCTGATCCAAGTAGCGCTGGCAGGCCGCACGCGCGATCGCGGTCATGTAGACCTTCTCGAGCACGGCCGTGTCGGTCGAGAGCGACATCAGGTTGTAGGTCGCCGGGTTGAAGCGCTCCCCCACCATCACGAGCTCGGTCTGAGCCAGCGCGAGCAGGGACGCTTGCGCGAGCCCTTCGGCCGACGACTCGAAGGGAAACACCGCAAAAGCAGCGCGCCCGCGCACCACCTCGGTGAGCGCGTCGGCGGTGGTTTGGCACTCGATGATTTGCGTCGTCGCGCCGAACAGCTGCAGCGTCGACTCGTGACCGAACCCGCCGTCGGGCCCTACCATCGCCACTCGCACGGTCTGCTCGATGGCTCGCCCCGCGGCGCGTATCTCGCGAAAGATCGATTTCAGGCTCTCGGCGGGCATGTCGCCGCTCGATCCGCCGACTAGGCGCTCGAGCCACTCCCGCTCGCCCCCGTCAGCGGAAGGCTCCGCTTCCGTGAGCGCGTGGATCTGCTGGGAAAACCGCGCGCGAGCGTCGAGCTGGTCGCGAATCTCCGTATCGATGCGCGCCATGCGCTCCCGGAGCTCCTGCACCTCGCGTCGACGATCGGCCATGGTCAAGTCGCTGTTGCCCCCGCGGGCTTGCTGCCCGAGCTGGTGCCGGAATCGGAAGAACTACTGGCCGAGGTCGAACTCGAGCCGGAATCACTGGCCTTGGTGGAGGAGCTGCTGCTCTCTTTGGAGGTCGAACTGCTGCTGTCCTTCGAAGAAGAGCCGCCCCCTTTGGAGGAGCTGTACAAGTCAGCGTACCAACCCCCGCCTTTCAGGATGAATCCAGCGCCGCCCGATACCTGACGCTTGGCGGTCTCGAGGTGGCACTGGGGACAGGTCGTTAGCGGCGCTTCGCTGATCCGCTGCTCCTCCTCCCAGGCGTGTTGACAGGAGGTGCACACGTACTCGTAGGTCATGCTCGGGGTCCTCTACTCGCAGGCAATGCGTCGCGCAGAGCGTCCTGTCAACTCTGGCTCCTCGCAGGACCCACGTCACGGAGCTTCAGGCTTCTTTTCCAAGGTCGCTCGGGGGAGCCTCGCGCGCCCGTGGACGCGGACTTGAATTGTCTCGAGGCGTCCATGCAGATCTCACCGCCGGCGCTCTCGCTCGCGCCACGGCGCCTCCGAGTCGGGTGGCGTTACCCGGCCAGCCGGCCCCTGTTTTAACGGCGAAAACCGAAGATTCCGGCCTAAAACGCGATCTGGCTGTACGTTTGCGCTTGTGTGCATCCGTTCAGGCGCGTAGAAAGAAAGGACACAGCGCGTGACCATACATGTCATGCCGTGACGCCGCCTGCCATGCCCTTCCCGATCGGCCAGCCGCCGGGAACTGCCTCAGGCTGCTATAACCGCTCTGTCTTCGAGGGTAGCTATCGATGCACATAAAGAAGCTCGAGATCGCAGGCTTCAAGTCCTTCGTGGACCGGACTGTGATCCACTTCGACCACGACGTCATCGGCATCGTGGGGCCAAACGGCTGCGGCAAATCGAACATCGTCGACGCGATCCGTTGGTGCTTGGGCGAACAAAGCGCCAAGCACCTGCGCGGTCGCGCGATGGAAGACGTGATCTTCAACGGCTCCGAGTCGCGCCCGCAGGCGGGCATGGCGGAGGTGACGATCACCTTCGACAACACCAACCCCGAATACGCCGAGACGCTCCCGCTCGAGTACAAGGACTACCCGGAAATCGCGATCGCGCGCCGGCTATTCCGCGACGGCACCAGTGAATACCTGATCAACAAGACTCAGGTGCGCCTGCGCGACATCACCGAGTTGTTCCTCGGTACCGGCGTCGGAACCAAAGCTTACTCCGTGGTCGAGCAGGGCCGCATCGGGCAAATCGTCAGCGCCCGCCCGGAAGACCGCCGTTTGTTCCTGGAAGAAGCGGCCGGCATCACCAAGTACAAGCAGCGACGCAAGCAAGCCGAACGCAAGATGGAGCTGACGCGGCAAAACCTGCTGCGCATCACCGACATCGTCTCGGAAATCGACCGCAACCGCGCTTCCTTGAAGCGCCAGGTCGCCAAGGCCGAGCGCTTCATCGAATACCGGCGCGAGCTCGACGACTTGGTCTTGCACGAGGCGTCCCACCGGCTCTTGGAGCTGATCGTCACCGACCAGGTCGAGCGCGGGGCCTACGAACAGGCTTCGCAATCGACCGCCGGGCTACGCGAGAAATTGCGCGAAGCCGAGGCCGTCATCGACACGGCCCGCGCGGAAACGGCCAGCATCGAGGCTGAAGCCGACAGCGCATCGCAGGGGGCGTTCGAAGCCGACAACGAGGTGACCTCGCTGCACGCCGAAATCGAGCGCGCGCGGGACCGTCTCACCCACCTCGGGCAACGGCTCGAGACCGGCCGCATCGAAGTCGACGAGCTGAAAGGCCGACGCCTCGGGCTCGAGTCCGAGCTCGAGCAGCTGCGCAGCCGCGTCACCGAGCTGTCCACCGACGAGCGCGCCCGTGAAGCCGATGCGCTCGCCGAAACCGAAGCGCTGAGCGCGTTGCAGGGCGAAGAGACTCGCGCGAACGAAGAAGTGCTCGCGCTGCGCAAGCAGTCGGGTGAGCTCAGCGCACAAGCCGCCTCGCTCGAAGCCCGCGTCGACGGGGTGATGAACCGCGTGTCCGACGCGCGCGCCCGCCGTGATCGCCTGTCGCAGGAACGCGATGCTCTCGACGGTGAGCGTAGCACCGCGCTGGCGCGTCAAGCGGCGCTCGAAAAGAGCGTCGCCGAGCTGAGCGAGGGCAAGCGCCTGACCCAGGCCGAACGCGAAGCGCTCGCGGTCGAAATCGAAGGGCTGCGCGCGCGTCAACTCGAGTCCGAGCGTGCGGTCGATGCGCTGAAGAACGAGCTCGGCCTGCGCCGAAATCGTCTGCGAGCTCTGGAAGACTTGCATCGCCGTTTGCAGGGTGTCGGCGCCGGCGCCCGCGCGCTGCTCTCGAAGGGCGATTCGCGCGTGCTCGGCATGGTTGCCGACCGCCTGGAAGTCCCCGAAGACGTCACGCTGGCCGCGGCCGGGCTGCTTGGCACCCGCTTGCAAGCCATCGTGGTGGCCGATCCGGAGGCTGGCCTCGCGCTGCTCTCCGATCTCGCGCAAAGTGAGCGCGGGCGTGCTGACGTGATTGCTCAGCGTCCCGGCTACATCGCAGGCGCTGCGCGTCACGCGCAGGGCGATCAGCAGGTGCTCGGCCGTCTCGCCGATCGCCTGAGCTACGCCGAGGCCGACGAAGCGCTGGTTCGCTCGTTGATCGGTGACGCCCTGCTCGTGCAGTCACCCGCGGACGCGGCGGCCGTCGCGCGGCGCTACCCGGGTGTCACCGCGGTCGCGCTCGACGGCACCGTGGCGCGCCCAGACGGCATCGTCAGCGGCGGCAGCGGCGACGACGTGGCTTCGGCCATGCTCGAACAGAAGCGCGAAATGAACCAGCTCGCCGAAGAAGTCGCGCGGCTGGAAGGCGAATCGACGCGCTTGGTTGCCGAGCTCAACGCGGTGCGCGCCCGGGTCACGGAGGTGTCGACCGCGCTCGATCGCGCGCGGCAAGAGGCGCACGAGGGAGAGCTCGCGCACGTCACGGCCGAGAAGGATCTGGCCCGCGCGCTCTCGGACATCGTGCGCACTACCGCGCGCCTGTCCGCCATCGACTCCGAGCTGGCAGAGATCGACCGCATGCTCGCGGCCGCTCAAGAGACCGAGAGCGAGTCGCGCGCCCAGCTCGACTCTGCCCGGGCCGAGCTCGAGCGAATTCGACACTCGCTCGACCGTGCCGAGGAGAACGCAGGCGCCTGGCGCGAGCGCGTCGCGGCTCAGTCTTCCTTGGTCACCGAGCGTCGCGTGCGCCTGGCCCAGGTGAAGGAGCAGCTCGAGTCGGCTCGCGCTGGCGGGGAACGCGTCGAAAACGCGCTCGCCGAACTCGACCAGCGCCTCGATCGACTCGACCAGGATCTGACCGAGGCCGCGCTCGCCTACGGTGAGACCGCCGCGCGCATCATGAACGCACGCGAAGCGCGGATCGTGGCCACCAGCCTGGCCCGCGAGGCGCACTTGGCACTCGAAAGCGCGCGCGAGCGCCTGGACACCGTGCGCAATGCCCTGAACGCGCAGGAGAGCGGACTGCGCCAGCAGCGCGAGGAACTCAGCGCGATCGACGAGAGCGCGCGCAAGCACGAGATGGCCGTGCAGCGCATCGAGCTCGAGCGCGAGCACCTACTCACTGGCATTCGTGAGCGGTTCCGCGGCCTCGAACTGCCGCGAGTCGTCGGTGACTACCATGCGCGTCCGGCGCCGGATGCGGAGCATCGCCGTCGCATCGACGAGCTCACGCAGCTCATCGATCGCATGGGTCCGGTGAACCTCGACGCCAAGGCCGAGCACGACGACGCCGAGCGGCGCTTCACCGAGCTGAATGGCCAAAAGGTCGACATCGAGAAGGCGCTCGAAGAGCTCGACAACGCGATTCGTCACATGAACCGCGAATCGCGCCGGCGTTTCCGTGAGACCTTCGAAGAGGTCAACAACCTGTTCAAGAAGACCTTCTCCAAGCTGTTTCGCGGCGGTCGCGCCGAGCTCCAGCTCACCGATCCCGAGGACATGCTGGGCAGCGGCGTCGAAATCATCGCCCAACCCCCGGGTAAGAAGGTCGGCACCATCGACCTGCTCAGCGGCGGAGAGAAGGCGCTCACCGCTGTCTCGCTCATCTTCGCGATCTTCCAGCATCGCCCCTCCCCGTTCTGCATCTTGGACGAGGTCGACGCCCCGCTCGACGAAGCCAACGTGGCTCGTTACAACGAGATCGTGCGGTCGATGACCTCGCACTCGCAGTTCATCCTGATCACGCACATCAAGAAGACCATGCAATCGGTCGACGTGCTGTACGGCGTGACCATGGGAGAGCCCGGTGTCTCGCGCATCGTCAGCGTCAAGGTCAACGAGACCGCGGGCGCGCGCAGCGACACCATGGCTGCCCGCACTTCTGGCCCACGCGATGTAGTTTCGACCGCGCCCGAGGCCGATCAGGCAGAGGCGGTCGCTGGCGTAGCGTAGTCGGCGTCGCGGCGGCAAGCCGCGACGCGCTCTTGCTCGAAGCTTCGTCGCTCACCTCAGCTGGCCCGCAACTCCAGCCTGAGCGTCATCGCTCGCGTCCCCAGCGTCGTCCGTGGGCTTGCCGCCCGAGCTGGCGCCCGCAGCGCCGGTTCCGGGCGTGCCACCTGCGCCGCCCACACCGGGATCATCCGGATCATCGTCGTGCGGTTCACAGCGTAAGCCCAGGCCGTCGAAAACGTCGGTTCCGGCGGAAAGCCAGCCGTTCGCGGCGAGATCGAAAGGGTCGTTGGGTTCACGATCGCCTTCGGTGATGGTGCACGCTCGGCGCAGGGTCTGATCTTGGGTTCGAAGCGGAGCGCTGCCCCAACCGGCGTTACCCGGATCGTTGCCGAGTTGACCAAAGGCATCGACCACGTCTTCGTCGCAGACCAACAGGACGACGTCATTGCCGTTGAAGGGCAATGACTCGTTGAGGTCGCAGGTCACGCCGCCCAATGCGGCGAGTTGCGACGAGCAGATCACCAAAGGTGTCTCGGGAGTGAGCACGCCCGTCAGAGCAATGGTGCGAGAGGCGGTGAGCGAGCCATTCGCATAGATGCGAATGGCGCACCCTTCGAGTCGGCCCGGCTCCGCAATGGCTAGCTCGAGCGCTTTGTAGCTGCCGCTGCCCTCGACGTATTCGCTGAAAAATGGCGGCTTCGGCCGCGATCGTTCACTGGCACCACCGAAACCAGCGCTGCCGCCGGGCATGCTGTCTTTCGCAGGACCGCCAGCAATGGTCGGAGTGGTTCCTCCGGTGCTTGCACTGACTTTGCCGCCGCTGCCAGCGGCGCCTCCGCTGACGGCGCTGGCGCGCCCGCCGTTGTTGGTAGCCACAGCACCGGAGGAACCCGTACCTGCCGGCGGCCTTCCTCCGGTCACCGTCGACGCACGGCCCGCACTGCTCGTCGTTCCACCGCTGCCTGCGCCGGCCGTACTCTTCTTACCGGTCGACCCGCCGCGGAGCGAGCTGCCAGTGCTTCCTCCTTTTTCGACGTCGTCGGAGCCGAGCTCTGGCCTCGGAGGCGTCAGATCGGCGCAAGCGTTCGCGAGGCCGAGGAAGAGCAGGAATCGGGCGAATGACAAGGGCCGCTTCATGGGGAGCCCGTCGGTCGCGCGCGGTCCCGAGTTGCCGAAAATATCGGCGCACGAAAAGCTTCAGTGAAAGTCTCGAGACACCTTGTCGATATCTCGACCGGGTACGTCCAAGCGCTCCAGGTGTTTGACGATCAGGTGCACTATTTCCCCCGCGTTCGAACCTGGCCCACCACTTACTTGGCGTTCGACTTCGCCCTCGGCCAGCAGAATCGCGGCGCGCGTCGCTACCAACCGATACTCGTCGAACACACGTCGCCACAAAACCAGGTTTGCAAAGCCGGTTTCGTCTTCGAGGGTCACGAACACCACGCCGCTGGCCGTAGCCGGCTGCTGTCGACAAATGACGACCCCGGCCACGCGCACGCGCCGGCGCTGCGGCGTGCTCCCGAGCTCGGTCGCCCTCAAGACCCCTCGCTCTTTCAAACGAGCACGCAAGTGCCTCATCGGATGATCGTCGGCGGCGAGCCCCTTACGGTGATAGTCGAGCAGCAACGTCTCGGACGAACGCAGCGCCGGCAAATGGGCTTTCGGCTCGCGCATCGATACGTCCGCGAACAGCCCGGAAACCCGCGGCGCCCGGCTCGCCCACAGCGCTTGCCGCCGCCCTTGCATGAGTGGCTCGAAGGCGCCCGCTTCT
This sequence comes from Polyangiaceae bacterium, assembly GCA_035549735.1. GTDB lineage: Bacteria > Myxococcota_A > Polyangia > Polyangiales > Polyangiaceae > PMG-095. Next base: position 16,870 of record DASZQI010000069.1, read on the forward strand.
GCCAGAGCGTCGACTTCGTCTTGCCTGAGCACAGCGCGACGCACGACGTCGTCGATACTGCTGAAGCGCCATTCGGCCCGCGCGGCCTCGATCCTCCGCGCGGCCTGCTCACCGAAGCCTTTGATCAGCCGAAAACCAAGCCGCAAGGAACGGCGAGCGCCCGGTGCTCCACTGGCAATGCCCGTACGCTCCCCAGCTGGCTCGAGCACCGAGTCCCAGTAGCTGTGCCGGATGTCCACGTCCCGGATTTCGACCCCATGCCGCCGAGCGTCGGCCACGATCGTGGCTGGTGAGTAAAAGCCCATCGGCTGCGCATTCAATAGCGCGCACGCAAAATGCGCCGGATAGTGCGCCTTCTGCCAAGAAGACGCATACACCAAGAGCGCGAACGAAGCGGCGTGCGACTCCGGAAAGCCATAATCGCCGAAGCCCTTTATTTGCTCGAACAGGGCCTCGCCAAACGAGCGATCGATGCCCTTCTCGGCGAAGCCCGTGAGCAAACGCTCTCGGTGGCGAAGCAGCTTGCCGTTGCGCTTCCAAGCCGCCATGTCGCGGCGCAGTTGGTCGGCTTCCCCGCCTGAATAGCCGGCGCCGGTGATCGCAATTTGCATCACCTGCTCCTGAAACAAAGGCACCCCGAGTGTTCGCTGCAAAATCGGCGCTAGCTCCGGATGCGGCGACTCGCTCGCTTCCTCCCCGTTCCGCCGCTTGAGATAAGGGTGCACCATTCCGCCCTGAATCGGCCCAGGACGCACGATCGCGACCTCGATCACCAAGTCGTAAAAACACTTCGGGCGCAGCCGCGGCAGCATGGCCATTTGCGCGCGACTCTCGATCTGGAACACGCCCACCGTGTCCGCCCGGCTCACCAGCTCGTACACCGCTGGATCCTCGGATGGCAGCCGAGCCAGGCTCAGAATCGGATCGAACGGCTCGTTCGAAACCGCGTCGAGCCCCCCATCCTCGTGAATCAGCGCCAAAGCCTTGCGAATGGCCGTGAGCATGCCGAGGCCGAGCACATCGACCTTGAAGAAGCCGAGCGTATCGAGGTCGTCCTTGTCCCAAGGAATCACGCTGCGATCGGGCATGCGCGCTGGCTCCACCGGCGCCACTTCGTAGAGCGGGGTGGCCGACAGCACGAAGCCGCCTACGTGGATCGACAAATGACGGGGAAAGCCCTCGAGCTCTCGGGCCAGCTCGAGCACACGCACGAGCCGGGGATCGGTCGGGTCGAAGCCGACTTCGCCGAGCCGTTCCCCCGCACGCTCGGAGCCGTCCCAGTGACCAATGGTCGTGCTCAAGCGGTCGACCTGCTCGAGCGAAAGCCCGAACGCCTTCCCCACTTCGCGCAGCGCGCTGCGCCCGCGATAGCAGATGACCTCGGACACCATCGCCGCACGATCCCGGCCGTAGCGCTGATAAAGCTCCTGAATCACTTCTTCTCGACGCTCGTGCTCGAAATCGATGTCGATGTCCGGCGGCTCCCTACGCTCATTGCTGAGAAAACGCTCGAACAGCAGATTCGACCGCGCCGGATCGACCGCGGTAATACCCAGCGCGTAGCAAACCGCGCTGTTGGCGGCGCTCCCTCGCCCTTGACACAAGATGCGCCGAGCACGCGCGATTTGCACCACTTCCCAGGTGCTCAAAAAATACGGCGCCACTTCGAGCACCTGGATGAGCGCGAGCTCCTTCTCTATCTGAGCGAGCACGCGCGGCGGCGTGCCGTCTCGATAGCGCTCCGACAGCCCCACGAAAGTGAGCCTGCGCAACTTTTCGTCCGCGGTTTCTCCGGGCGCGAGCGTGCACGGAAAACGGTAGCGCAGCTCCGACAACGAAAATACCAGATTTTCTGCCAGTTCCGCGCTGCGCTCGACCAGCTCCGGCTCATCCGAAAACAGCCTTCGCATGTCGCTTTCCGAGCGCAAGTGCGCTTCGGCATTGGCCGAAAGCGCAGTGCCGGCGCGGTCGAGCACCGTTTTTTCGCGAATGCAGTGCAAGACATCGGCGAGCTGTTTGCGCGCTGGGTCATGGTAAAAAGGACGCGCGCTGGCGATACGCGGCAGGCCATAGCGCTCGGACCAACCCTTCACCAACTCCCGCCGTGCCTTATCGAAGCCGTCGAGATGACGATGGATGGCGAGCGCGGCATGGTCACCGAACGCGCCCCGCACCGCTTCGAGCAATGCGGGCGGCGCCTGGCTCGCGTCACCCGGCCGCCGCGGAGCCGGCACGATAGCCAATAACCCATCGGAGTGTTCGCAGAGCCACCCGAGCTCGAGCCGGCTCTGGCCCTTCGGCAGCTCGCTGTGGGCCAGCGTGAGCAGCCGGCACAAATTCGCGTAACCCTCGTGTCGCTCGACCAACAGCACTACCGTCGGCGACTCCGGCGGGTTTTCCCCTGCGGGAGCCAGTTGTTTTGGGCGGGGCCCGACTCCGACCGACAGTTCGGCGCCCACGATCACCCGCTGACCGAGCTCGCGCGCCGCGGTGAACGCGCGCGCCGACCCATAGAGCCCGTCCCGATCGACCAGCGCGAGCGCCGAAAGCTCGAGCTCCTTCGCCCTCTGCACGAGCTCCTCCGGATGTGATGCGCCCCTCAGAAACGAGAACGAAGAACGGGCGAGGAGCTCGGCAAACATGGGCTAACCAAGATACTGAACATGCGCTCAGTGTCTAGAGACTGTCTCGCGGGCCCGTCATCGCGCCTGTCATTTCCATGAGTTACGGTGCAGCGAGATCGCTGACTTGCCGCTGACATTCTTCGACGCGCGGCCCGCGCTCCTGGCATTCTCTGCGCCGCGGCACGGCCTGCGTTCCGAAACGAGGCTCACGCTAGCCTCGCCGCGAAGTACGAGGAGCGTCGACGATGAGTCTAGTCAAAGAGTTCAAAGAGTTCGCCGTCAAGGGCAACGTGGTCGACATGGCCGTTGGCGTGATCATCGGCGCGGCTTTCGGCAAGATCGTATCTTCGCTGGTTGCGGACGTGGTGATGCCACCGCTCGGCTTGCTGATTGGCGGCATCGACTTCACTCACTTCGAGTTCGTGCTGCGCGAAGGCATCGACAAGGCCCCGCCAGTTTCCATCAAATACGGCGTTTTTCTGCAGACAACCTTCGATTTCTTGATCGTCGCCATCGCGGTGTTCCTCATGATCAAGATGATCAACCGCCTCAAGCGACAACAAGCGGAGCCGCCGCCTGCGCCCGCCGAACCGCCCAAGCAAGAGCAGTTGCTGGCGGAAATTCGCGATCTGCTCAAGGCCAAGCCTTAGCGCATCGCGCATCGGTTTCCCGTGGCAGCTCGGCGTTCAGCGCAGCAAACGCTCTTCGCAGAGCCACCACGGGTCGCTGCAGCCGCCCCGAACCCCGAACACGAAGCGCTCGCGGCGCTGCTGCCCGGCGACGTTCGGCTCGGCACCATGTCGTGGACTTTTCCGGGTTGGAAGGGCTGCGTCTATTCGAATGACAGCGACGCCAAGCGACTCTCCGATCAGGGCCTGCCGGCTTACGCCCGGCATCCGCTGCTCGGCGCCGTAGAGATCGACCGCTCTTATTACGAGCCACTCCGTGCGCCGACGTTCAGCGAGTGGCGCGCGCAGGTGCCCGACGGCTTTCGTTTCGTCGTCAAAGCGCACGAAGAGTGCACCGTGTTTCGCTTCCCGGCGCACGCGCGCTACGGGAAGAAAGGCGCGACGCTCAATCCGCGCTTTCTCGACGCGAGCTACGCCACCGACGCGGTCGTCGGACCCGTTTGCGAAGGGTTGGGCGAAAAGCTCGGGTTGCTGCTGTTCCAATTCCCACCCCAAGCCGTGGGTAGCGCGCTCGAGTTCGCGAGCGCGCTGCGCACCTTTCTTTTACGCCTACCGCGGGGCGTTCCTTATGCGGTCGAGATTCGCAATTCCGAGCTGCTGACGCCCGCTTATGCCTCGGCTCTGACCGAAGGCGGCGCCGTGCACTGCCACAACGCCTGGGGCGCGATGCCCAGCGTGCTGCAGCAAGCCAGAGCCTTACCCGCGCCCGTGCGCCGCCCATTGCTGGTGCGTTGGCTCCTGCGCGCAGGCGACGCCTACGAGGAGGCGCGCTCGCGCTACGCTCCCTTCGCTCGCATCGCCGAGGCCGACCCGACTACTCGCGATCTCATCGCCGAGCTCGTGGTTCGCGCCATTAGTTACAAGGTGCCGGCGTTCGTGCTGATCAACAACAAGGCCGAAGGCTGCGCGCCCGAGAGCGCCTTCGAGCTGGCTCGCTCGATTGTCGGACGCTTTTCGAGCTCGCCCTGATCGCTCTCACTCGCCGAACAGCGCCGCCAAGGCGCCTGGGCTCGTGAGATCCGGAAACGCCGCGGTTGCGCCGCATTCGAGCAGCGCTTCTGCCGTGAAGCTGCCGGTGCCGACACCCACGCACTCCGCACCGATGCCCTGTGCCGCAGCCACGTCTTTCGGCGTGTCGCCGATTACCACCACACGACATTCGGCGAGCGGCACACCGAGCGCGGCAGCGCCGCGTTCGGCGCCGATTCGAATCACGTCGACCCGCGCCTCGGCGTCGGAGCCGTAGCCACCAAACGTAAATCGCTCGAAGAGCCCGACGCGCCCGAGCTTGACGCGCGCGCCTTCCAAAACGTTGCCGGTGCCGAGACCGACCGCCGCGCCACGCGCGTGCCCGAGCTCCACCGCCTCGCGCATGCCGACGTGAACGCGGTAGCGCTCTTCCGGAACCAAGTGCACCTCTTCGCGCAGCGCCTCGACATAGGCCGCGAGCACTCGATCAATGGCGTCTTCGCTCACTTCGCCGCCCAAGTCACTCAGCGCGCGACGCACGATCAGCCGATCGGTGAGCCCATCCAAGGGGAACCCCAGGAGCTCCGGACGGCCGTGAATGGAGGCAAAACCGCGCTGCATCGCGCGCCGGCCGGCGCCACCGGTGGTGACCAGCGTGCCGTCGATATCGAACAAGAGCACTGTCGGCTGCATCGAATGCGGAGCCTAGCCTCGAGCGCCGCTCAGCGCACGATCTCGGTCGGGCAGCCGAGCACGATCTCGAGCTCGCCCGGCTGCTCCTGGACATGGCTGCACGCCTCGCCGCACAGCAAAATTTGGCTGCGGTCGGCCGAGTATTGCCAGCCGTTGGCGCCGTCCCCGCAGCCGTGGCTCTCGTCGTTCAAGATGCGCTCCGGTGCCTGGTCCTTGGGGATGAAGCTGACGTTCACGCGTTCGAGATCGACCGCGCCTCCGTCGGGGTTCTTCGGCACTTCGAGCGCACAGGCAATCTGCTCGACGCGACTGATGCGATCGAGCGCCTGCGCGAGCTCGCTCTCGAAATCGGTGCTCTGAGTGACGTCGAAGTGGCAATCGCCTTCGTCATCGGCGGCGCCGGCATGGTCGCAGGTTTCCGAGGTCTGAGTGCCGCCCTCCCAAGCCATGCGCGAGAGCAGCCCGCGCGCCTGCTCGCTGCCCGGCGCGCCGATCACGAACGTGCGAATATCGAACAAGCGCGCGTTCGGAATGTCGGTGCTCACCATGGGTTCGAGCACCGAGGGCGCGCAGGTTTCGGAGCCGTCGGTCAGCAAAATCACGAATGAATTGCCGGTCAAGCGCCCCGCGCGAAGCTCCTCCGCCAGGTGCGCGTAGCTCAGTATGGTGGCGCCTGCGATCGGGGTCTCTCCGTCCGGCGTCACCGCGTCGAGCGCGTCTTGAATGGTGGAGAGCTGAGACGGATCGAGGGCTGCGAGCGGCACACTGGGTGACGCGCTCACTCCACACTCACTGCCGCTCGGAAATAGGCTGAGCCCAGCCTGTAACTTCGGGCGATCGACCAGCCCGCCGAGTGCGTTCACCAAGGCTTGCTTGGTGACTTCCCACTTCGAGGGTCGGGTCTTGTCTTCTTTGATAGGGAAGCGCGCGCAGCGCGCGCCGAGCGCGGCGTCACCGTCGGGCGGATTGCAGTTCATGCTGCCGCTGCTGTCGATCACGAACAGCAGATTGGCCGGCGCTGGCTCGGCCTTGGCCGTGGAGCGCGCGCACTCTTCGCCGATTCCGGAGTCACCGCCGGCGCCGGCGCCGGTCACGGTGATGGTGGTGCCGCCGCTCGTCGCGCTGGCGCCGCCCGAGCTCGAATTGCTGCCGCCGTTGCCTCCGCTGCTTTCGCCGCCGAAAGTTGCGTCGCTCGGCTCAGGATCGGGAGAGCCGCTGCAGCCCGCGGCGATGCCGAGGGCGACCAACACAGAAGATGCGTATTTTCTCGACCGCAGGAGGACCATTCTTGGCGAGCTAGAGAACGGCCGCTCACCCTCCGCTCTTAATGACCGAGACGAAAGGTAGTGAACGGTGCGAGCAACGGCGCGCCGATCAATCAGCCACGCCCTGCCAATAGCGTTTTCCGCTTTCGCGATCGACGTACACCAGGCCTTCGAGCACCCCCTCGGCACCGCGCAGGCCCACGCGGACGTAGTCGCGATTGACCGCGCCGGTCCACCATTCCACGGCCTCGAGCCGCTGCTCGAAGCGCAGGCTTTCGATGGTGTAAAGCCTGCGGCCGAGCGCGAGGGTAGCGCCAAGCCGCAGCGGCGCTTCGATGGCAATGGGTTCGGGCAAAAGTCGATTGAGCCGGTGCGCGAGCTCGAACCCCCCTTCGGGCGCCACGACGCGCAGCGATTGCACCCGGCGCGTGCGCTTTTTCGAACTAGCTGAGCGGCCCGTCGCGCGCAGCGCCGGCCCGAGCTCGGACGAAAGCTCCGGCCGATGCGAGTCGACCAGCCGCAGCACCCCCACCCGCTCTTCCCCGATATCCGCCGCGAGCTCAGCCAGCACGATGGGCAATTCATCCAGCGCTTGAGAGGCGTCGTTACCCCAGAGCCCGAGCTCGAGTTGGCGGGGCTGCGCCTCGGTCAGCTCAGTTACCTCGAGGCGAAGCCCCACCGAGGGCGCACCGAGCTCCACCCGTTCCAGCTTGGAAGCGACGATGCGGTTGATCTCTTCGGCTTTCCAGAGCGGCTTTGGCAGCGCGAAATCCAGCCGAGTGCTGCGAGCGACCCCGCGAAAGCGAGCGAGCGCCGAATCAGCCACGATCTCGAGCCGTAGCGCGCGCGCCGCTTCCCCCCGCCCACTGAGCCGCGCGCCGAGCCGCGACGCGAGCCCGCGCAGCACGAACAAAAGCGGCTCACTGCCTGCGCTGGGGTCATCCCAGCTCGATTCTTCACACAGCACGCGCGGCGGCGTGTAGGCAACCAGCGGCGCGGAATCGCGCCCCGCGATGAACGAAAGGACGCGCACCGCGTGCTCCCCGAGGCGAGCGGACAGCGCGCTTCTCGGCAATTCGCGTAGCTCGGCCAGGGTGAGCACCCCCAGACGAATCAGCCAGCGCTCGAGCTCCATCGGCAACTCGAGCGCGCGCACCGGCAAGCTCGAGAGAGAGAGCTCACTTTGAGAGCTCGGAACCAGCACGTAACCGGCCTTGCCGACATCCCCATGTCGCGCGAAGGCCTGCGCCAAGCACGGCCCTGAAGCCAGCGCGGCGCGCACGCGATGCCCCGCTTCCCGCACCCTGCCGAGCAGCTCGAGCAACAGACCCGCTTCGCCCCCGAACAAGTGAGCGGCGCCGCTGACGTCGACCCAAACCGTATCGGGCGCAGCAAACGACACCGTGGCCCCGAACGCCATCGCAATTTCGGCCACGCGCCCGAGCGCCTGGTCGACCCGAGCTCGTGAAACGCGGCGCACGACCAAACGCGACGCCAGCGCGCGTGCCTCCGTCAAGGTTTGCCCGACGCGGACGCCGAGCCGCAGTGCGCTTTCGCTGACCGCGCTGAGCACGGAGGTAGCGACGATTTCCTCTGACTTGGCTTCGGGCTCGTTCTCACCGGGCTCCGAGCTGCGCTCATCACTCACGCTCGGGCCGTCAGCGAGCACGACCCCGAGCGGCCAGTTGCGCTTTTGTTGGGACAACAGACGCGGCTCCGCCAGCTCGCACAGGAGCGCGGGCAGCACCAGCGCGACCACGCGCCGTTCCGCAAGTTCAGCAGGGGTTGCGAGCGCCGCTTCAGCTCGCCGTAGCATGTTGCACTGCCCTTTCTGTGGCATCGAACTCGGGTGAGCGCGCCCACGCGACTGGGCGCAGGGGGGTAACTTGACCGTGCCGATCTTTCGGCACCTGCACCAACAGTCGATCCCACGCTGGCCGCGTGATTTCGATGCGCTGCGCGACGGGTAGCGGCAAAGTGCGCGGCGCGCTGCGGTCGGTCACGAGCACGATGCTGCGCTCACTGCTTTCGACCTCCATCGCGAGCCGGCGCACGAGCCGCGGCCAGGCGTCGAGCCGAACCGAAAGCCGTGCCCCTGGCACGCCCACCGTATCGACGATGAGCAAGGCAAACGCCGGCGACTTGGCCAAGCGCAGCACGGTGCGCGACATGGCTTCGAGCGGCGGACGAACCACCAAGAGCCGCTCGGCCCGCACACCCGCCGCGCTGACCCCTGGCGCGTGGAGTGAGCCGCTCGGATCGACGAAGGCGCACCACGGCAGCTCCCGCCCCTGCTTCTCGTAGCTGCGCTGCAAGGTGTTGCAGGCCGCGAGCAGCAGCGACGTGGCGGGCACCCCTTCCCCAACCGACAGCTCGACCACCGACCCCCGGGGCAACCCGCCATCCGGGAGCAGCGCGTCGAGGCCAGCATTTCCAAAGGCAAAGCCATTGGCTTTGCTGAGCCCCGGGTCCGCCCCCGTACGGAGCGCCCGAGCCAGTGCGGGCGAGAAGCGTTCGGCAAGGTGAGCAGGTAAAGCCATCGGCGATGTCCTGGTTTTCGAGGGGTTTGAGAGCTGCCCGAGGGGCGGCACTGAACATACTAGCAGTGCCACCAGAGGCAAGCCACGCTAGGACAGGAAATGTCAGCCCCAGCCCGGCCCTGGCACGGACGCCTCACTCGCAAGCCCTCGAGAACCTTCACGAACCCCACAGTGCTCGAGGTCGCTTCAGGTGTTAAAACGAGCGGGTCGTGAGCGAACTGAAGGCCAGCACCCAAGAGCAGCTCGAACGTCTGCGCGGTGCGCTGCGTGCACTCGACTCGGTGCTCGTCTGTTACTCGGGCGGGACCGACAGCGCGCTGGTGCTCGCGGTGGCGACGAGCGAGCTCGGTGCGCGCGCGGTCGGTCTCACTGCGGTGAGCCCGAGCCTAGCGCCCGAAGAAAAGGTCGACGCGGCACGCATCGCCCAGACCTTGAAGGCCGACCACCGCTTCGTCGAATCCAATGAGCTTGCGCGCCCGGGCTACGCAGCGAACGGCCCGGATCGCTGCTTTCACTGCAAGACCGAGCTCTACACGATTGCACGTGAAAAGGCGGCCGAGTGGGGTCTCGCGAGCATCGTCAATGGCACCAACCTCGACGACCTTGGCGACTACCGCCCGGGGCTCGACGCGGCTCGCGAAGCCGGCGTGAAGAGCCCGCTGATCGACGCCGGTCTCGACAAAGCCGCCGTACGCGCGGTCGCACAGCTGATCGGCCTTCCGGTCTGGGACAAACCCGCAGCCGCCTGCCTTTCGAGTCGTATTCCGTACGGCAGCAGCGTGACCCCCGAGCGACTGGGACAAATCGGGGGCTTCGAAGCCGAGCTCCACGCGCTCGGCTTTCGCCAGGTGCGCGTGCGCTGGCACGAAACCGTGGCGCGCATCGAAGTTGCGCTGGAGGAGCTGCCGCGGTTGCTCGAGCCCGGCGTGCGCGAGGCCGCGCTCGCGGCCGGCAAACGCCACGGTTTTTCGTACATCACCCTCGACCTCGCGGGCTATCGTCAGGGCTCGCACAACGAAGTGCTCAGCGGTCGCTCGCTCCGCATCCTGCCGAGCTGAAGGTTTATGCCGTTCATCAACGTCACCACCTCCGCACCTCCTTTGCCCGACGCCCGTGCCGGTCAGTTGCTGCGCACCCTCTCCAAGACACTCGCGACCGAGCTCTCGAAGCCGGAGTCGTACGTGATGACTTGCCTCACGCCGCAAGCGCGCATGACCTTCGGCGGCAGCGACGCGCCCGCTTGCTATGCCGAGATCAAGAACATCGGCGCGCTGTCGCCCGAAACCACGTCGCGCCTGAGCAAGGCGCTTTGCCAGCTACTCTCGCGCGAGCTCGATCTGCCCCAGAATCGTATTTACCTCGAGTTCAAAGCGGTCGAGCCCCATCTGTTCGGATTCGACGGCGAAACGTTCGCGTAGCCCGAGTTTCACCAAGTTAGACCGCCATGCTCGCAATCGGCTCCAAGGCGCCCGACTTCAACGGCCTGGATCAAGACGGCAATCTGCTTTCGCTCGACCAGCTGCTCCAGCAGGGCCGCTTGGTGCTGTACTTCTATCCGCGCGATTTCACGCGCGTGTGCACCACGCAGGTGTGCTTGTTCCGTGACTTTGCGACCGAGCTCCACGAGCTTTCGGCCAGCGTCGCCGGCGTGAGCACTGATCCGTCAGAGACGCACAAGAAGTTCGCCGCGCAATACAAGGTCGCCTTTCCACTGCTCGCGGACCCCGACGGAGAAATCAGCCGCTCGTACCAGGCCGATCGCTGGCTCCTCAACTTGAGCAAGCGAATCACCTACGTGATCGATCTCAATCGCACGATCCTCGGCGCGTTCCATCACGAGTTCTCGGCCGAGAAACACCTCGAGGACGTCAAGCGCACGCTCGGCGCGCCGAGTTGAGCCAACGCTCTTCGAGCGTGGCAGCGACGGCGGGGTCGCGAGCCCTCGGCCGCTCGCGCTCACAAACCTGACAGGGGGCTGACAGCTCGCTAGCGCATCTTTCTTGTCGATTCTGACGGCGCTGGGACGTCCTAGCGACGGAGATCGCGACATGACGCACGAGCGCAGTATTCAAAGCGAGGCCGAGGTCCGGAGCTACGAGTGCCTTGGGCCACGGTGCCCGTGGGCGACCGATCAGGCCCAGCCCAGCGCGGGCGCGGCCGAGAACGTCGGACTAGCGCTCGCCGGGTCGCTCGCGGCCGTGCTCATTTGGAGCGCCTCGAGTCATGGCGCGCTGCCCTACGGTCCGGCAGATCTTGGGCTATTGCTCCTCGTCGGTGCGTTGGTGACCGCGATACTGCTCGTAACGTCCCCTGCAAGAAAACGAACCCGCGCCGCCCAGGGTCGCGAGTCGACGCCAGCAAACTCCCGCTACTGCCAATTGCTCGCGACGGCTCGGAATTGCGCGGCCGAGCGCCTCGTTCACTTGAGGCGGGGCGCCACCGCACCCTGAATTACGACAGCCCGGGCTGCTCTTCCGGCGATTCAGGCGCGGGCGGCGGGCGCGAGGGACGCGCGACGTCGTCCTGAACGAGCTCGCCGTTGCGGTACTCGATGAGCCCGCGGCGCGGACCGAACATTTCGTCCGGGTTCTCGAAGGCGAGCGCTTCGCGCAGCACGTCGTCCATGTGATCGACCAGGACGATGCGTAGCGCCCGCAGCACGCGGCGCGGGATCTCTTTCAGATCCTTGCGGTTCTCTTTGGGGATCAGGACCGTGGTGATCTGATTGCGGTGCGCGGCGAGGAGCTTCTCTTTCAAGCCGCCGATCGGCATGACCCGGCCGCGCAGCGTGATTTCGCCGGTCATGGCGAGCTCCGAGCGCACCGGCACGCGAGTGAGCGCGCTGGCGATGCTGGTGGCCATGGTGACGCCCGCGCTCGGACCGTCTTTCCGGACGAAATCCGGGAAGTGCACGTGCACGTCGATCTTTTGGTAAAACTCGGGGTCGAGCTTGAGCGCGCCCGCGCGGGAGCGGATGTAGCTCATGGCGGCCTGGGCGCTCTCTTCCATGCCCTTTTCGAGCAAGCCGGTGATCACCAGCTTGCCCTTGCCGGCCACCACGCTGACTTCGCAGTCGAGGATGTCGCCGCCGTGGTCGGAGACGCTGAGACCGTGGGTGAGCCCGACCAGATCGCTCTCGTCTTTCTTGCCGAGGCGGTACTTGGGCACGCCCAGGTACTTGGGCACGTCGACTCCGCGAATCTCGATCTTCTGCTCTTTGCCGTCCTTGACGACCTTGAGCGCGGCCTTGCGACACAGGCTCGCCACCTCACGCTCGAGCGAGCGGACGCCGGCTTCGCGCGTGTAGTGGTGGATGATGGTACGCACCGCGTTTTCGGTGATGTCGAGCGGCACCTGCTCGAGCCCGCACTCTTTGCGCTGGCGCGGGATCAGGTACTTTTCCGCGATGTTCAGCTTCTCGAACTCGGTGTAGCTCGTGAGCTGGATGATCTCCATGCGATCCTGGAGCGGGAGCGGGATGCCGCCCAGCGTGTTGGCCGTGGTGATGAACATCACGTCCGACAGGTCGTAGTCCAGGTCGAGGTAGTGATCGTTGAAGGTCGGGTTCTGCTCCGGATCGAGCACCTCGAGCAGCGCCGCCGCGGGGTCGCCGCGAAAGTCGGTGCTCATCTTGTCGATCTCGTCGAGCAGGAACAGCGGGTTGTTCGAGCCGACCTTCTTTAGATTTTGAATGATCTTGCCGGGCAGCGCGCCGATATAGGTGCGGCGATGGCCGCGAATTTCGGCCTCGTCGCGCACGCCGCCGAGTGACAGGCGCACGAACTTGCGGCCCGTGGCACGCGCGATGCTCTTGGCGATGCTCGTTTTGCCGACGCCCGGGGGCCCGACGAAACACAGGATCGGGCCCTTCAGGTGCTTGGTGAGCGCTTGCACGGCGAGGTACTCGACGATGCGCTCCTTGCACTTCTTCAGGCCGTAGTGGTCTTCATCGAGGATCTTCTCGGCCTCGACGATGTCGAAGCGTTCCTCGGTTTTGTCGCCCCAGGGCAGGCTCAGGATCCAATCGATGTAGTTGCGCACGACCGTCGCTTCCGCGCTGGTCGGGTGCATCAACTTGAGCTTCTTCAGCTCCTTCTTGACCTTCTGCGAGGCTTCTTCGCTGAGCTTCTTCTGCTTCAGCTTCTCTTCGATTTCCTGGATCTCGCTCTTGAACTCGTCACGCTCGCCACCACCCAGTTCCTTCTGGATGGCCTGCATCTGCTCGTTTAGGTAGTACTCCTTCTGCGTCTTCTCCATCTGCTTCTTGACGCGGGAGCGGATCTTCTTTTCTACCTGCAGAATCTCGATTTCTGCCTGCATCAGCTCGTACAGGCGCTCGAGGCGCTTCTTGGCCTCCTCCATTTCGAGCAAGCCCTGACGATCGGCGAGCTTGATCGTGGGCAAATTGGCGGCGATGGTGTCGCTGAGGCGTGAGGCATCGTCGATGCTCTGCACGCTCATCAAGACCTCGGGCTGAACCTTCTTGTTCAGCTTCACGTAGACCTCGAAGGTGCTCTGCACGCTTCGAATCAGCGCCTCGACCTCGACGTCGGCTTGGCCGAGCTCGGGGATCTCTTCCACCTCCACGCGGAAGAAGCCGTCGGTGTCGATGAAGCGACGGATGCGGCCGCGCCGCTGGCCTTCGACCAGCACCTTGACGGTGCCGTCGGCCAAGCGGAGAAGCTGCACGATCACACCGATGGTGCCAACCGCGTAGATGTCCTCCGGACCTGGGTCGTTGGTCTTCGCGCTCTTTTGCGCGGCAAGGAAGATCTCCTTGCCTTGCGACATCGCCTCATCGAGGGCGGCGATGCTCTTCTCGCGGCCCACGAAGAGCTGCGAGACCATGTGCGGAAAAACGATGATGTCGCGCAGAGGCAACGCGGGCAACGGGCGCCGCGGTACCGCACCTTTATCGGCCGGATCGTTTTTGAAAAACATGCCTCGGTCGGCCGGCACGGCTCAGCCGACGCCGGCTTCCTTGTGATAGACGATGAGCGGGTTTTCACCGCTCGCGATCGCCTCTTCGTTGACGACCACTTCCTTGATGCCCTGCTTCGAGGGCACGTCGTACATGATGTCGAGCATCGCCTCTTCGAGGATTGCCCTGAGGCCACGGGCGCCGCTCTCGCGCGCCAACGCTTTGCGAGCGATGGCTTGCAGCGCGCCCTTGGTGAACTTCAGCTTCACGCCGTCCATTTCGAGCAGCTTGTGAAACTGCTTGACCAAGCTGTTCTTGGGCTTGGTCAGAATGTCGATCAGCGCGTCTTCATTCAGCTCGTGCAGGGTGGCGATCACCGGCAAGCGGCCGATGAACTCGGGAATTAGACCGAACTTCAACAGATCTTCCGGCTGCACGCTGGAGAGCAGCTCGCCGAGCTTCATCTCCGACTTGCTCTTCACCGCCACGCCGAAGCCGAGCCGCGACTGGCCGAGCCGGCGCTGAATGATCTGATCGAGGCCCACGAAGGCGCCGCCGCAGATGAACAGGATGTTGCTCGTGTCGACCTGCAGGAAATCCTGCTGGGGATGCTTACGGCCGCCCTTCGGGGGCACGTTGGCGATGGTACCTTCGATGATCTTCAGCAGCGCTTGCTGAACGCCCTCACCCGACACGTCGCGCGTGATCGAGGGGTTATCGCTCTTGCGGCTGATCTTATCGATCTCGTCGATGTAGACGATGCCGCGTTGGGCGCGCTCGACGTCGTGATCGGCGTTCTGAAGTAGCTGAACGATGATGTTCTCGACGTCCTCACCGACGTAGCCGGCTTCGGTGAGTGTGGTCGCGTCCGCGATCGCGAACGGCACCTTGAGGATCTTGGCCAGCGTCTGGGCGAGCAGCGTCTTGCCGCTACCGGTCGGTCCGAGCAGAAGGATGTTGCTCTTGCCGAGCTCGATGTCCTCGGTCGCGACCTTGGTGTCGATGCGCTTGTAGTGGTTGTAGACCGCGACCGAGAGAATCTTCTTCGCTCGCTCTTGCCCTACGACGTAGTCGTCCAGGATGGCCTTGATCTCCGCCGGCTTCGGCATGGGATCGGAGCCAGTCGCCGGCTCGTCCTTCTCGACTTCTTCGGCGATGATGTCGTTGCAGAGCGCAATGCACTCGTCGCAAATGTAAACCGTAGGTCCGGCGATGAGCTTTTTAACTTCCTTCTGTGACTTTCCACAGAAGGAGCAGCACAAGTTGCCGTTCGATTCGTCGCGCCGTCTCTCCACGTTTGCCCTCTGGGGTGTGTGTGCCCGCTTGGGATTCCGTTCGCTACCGAGGCCTTACCAAATGCCCGAAAAATGTAAGCCGATAGGGGCCTCAGGGCAAGCTTCGGCGAGCTCCCAATTCAGTTAGGTCCGCACTATTAGCGGAATGCTTCTCGAATCCCACAAACGGCCCGCCGCATCGCAAAGTAACCGCTCGGCCCAACCGACAGGCCACAGCGCCCTACTCCCGGGACCACGGGCCGAGGCAGGAGCCCTCAACCCTTCTTCTTGGGGTCGAAAACTTCGTCGATCAGGCCGTATTCCTTGGCCTGAGCGGCGCCCATGAAGAAGTCGCGCTCGATGTCGCGCGCGATGTCGTCGCGAGACTTGCCGGTCGACTTCACCAAAATCTCGGTGATCACGTCCTTGGCATGACGGATCTCGCGGGCCTGGATCTCGATGTCGGTCGCTTGACCACGCGCGCCGCCGAGCGGCTGGTGGATCATGATGCGCGAGTTCGGCAGCGCGTAGCGGCGACCTTTCTGCCCCGCACCGAGTAGCAGCGCACCCATGCTCGCCGCCTGGCCGATGCAGATGGTGCTGACCGAGCAGCGCACGTGCTGCATCGTGTCGTAAATCGCGAGGCCCGCGGTGACCACGCCGCCTGGCGAGTTCACGTAGAGCTGGATGTCTTTCTCCGGATCTTCGCTTTCCAGAAAGAGAAATTGCGCGATGATGATGTTGGCGACGTCGTCATCGACCTGGCTGCCCAGAAAGACGATGCGGTCCTTCAGCAACCGGCTGAAGATGTCCCAGGTCCGTTCACCGCGATGGGTGGTTTCGACCACGTGCGGGTAGATGATGTTGGCGCGGGCCGGGCTCACACCCTCCAGCACGGAAAGGGCGTCGGCGCGGGTTTCGGGTCGCTTGGCCATACAGAGTCCTCCTCGGAAGTCAGATCGGGGAACGGCTACTCTTCCTCTATCTTGGCTTTCGCCTCGATGATGTCCAGCACCTTGTTCTCGAGCAGCATGCCGATCAGCATCTCCCGCTTCTTCTGATCACGATACTCGACCCGCAGCTTGGCGACGTTCTTTCCGGTCTGCTCGGCGAGCTCTTTGAGACCTTCCTCGATCTCTTCGTTGCCGATCTGAATCGCCTCTTTCTTGGCGATTTCGGCCATCAGCAGGCCCGCGCGAACCTTGACCTCGCTGTCGGCCTGAATCTGACCCTTGAGCTCATCGCCCACAGCCGAGGCCTGCTGCCCGTACGAGCGGGCGCGCTGCAAGATTTCTTGCTCGGTGATGCGCATTTGCTGCTCCACCAGCGAAGGCGGAACCGGCACCGGGTTCTTCTTCACGAGCTCCATCACTAGCCGTTCGGCCAGTTGATTGTCGGAAGCTTCTTTGTTGCGCTTCTCGAGGCGACCCTTGATGTCTTCCTTCAAGGCGGCGAGCGACTCGTAGTCGCCTACGTCCTTGGCGAACTCGTCGTCCACGACGGGCAAGACCTTTTCCTTCAGGTCTTTCACGGTCACGTCGAAGATCGACTTCTTGCCGCGGAGCTTCGCGTGCGGGTGGTTCGCCGGCAGGTTCACCTCGACCTTGCCCGTCTCGCCGACGCTCTTGCCGGTGACGCCGGCGTCGATCTCGGGCAGCAACTGGCCGGCGCCGAGCTCAATCACCAGGTCGGTCGCGGTGACGTCTTCGATCTTCTCGCCGTCGACCTCGACCACGAAGTCCACCGTCGCCATGTCGCCCTTCTGAGCGGGGCGCGGGGTCTTCGGCGCTTCGAGCGTGGCGTGCGCCTTGCGCAGCTCTTCGATCTCCTTGTCCACGTCCTCGTCGCTGACCGCCTGCTTGGGGCGCGCCGCGGCCAAGCCTTCGTACTCGACCGACTCGATCACCGGCAGGATCTCGACTCGCGCCTTGTACGAGAACGGGCTGTCCTCGACCAGCTTCTGCGTCTCGATCGCGGGGCGCGTCACGGGTTGGACCTGGTGGTCACTGACGGCCTTCGGAAAGGTTTCGTCGACCAGCTTTTGAACGACGTCGGAGTGAATCCGTGCGCCGTAATAGTGCGAGAGCACCTTGCGCGGCGCTTTGCCGGGACGAAAGCCGGGGACCTTCGCGTTGCGTGCGACCTGGGAATAAGCCTTGTCGAGCTCGCTCTTGACGCGGTCGGCAGCGACCTGGACATCGAACTCGACGAGAACTGGGCTGAGCCTCTGGAGAGTGACCTGCATGACCGGGGGTCGCACCTTACCTATGACCCTGCCTAGGTCAAGGCTGTCTGCTGCTCGCGAATCGCCAAAAAGTGTGACCCCGCCGGGAGGCAGCCCGGCGGGGTCATGGGGTTTCTCGGTCTCACGTCCCGGGAGGGGGACGAAAGTCTGTAAACGCGCGAAAGGGCTAGTCGCGGTCCTCTTTCTCAGCCGCCCAGAGGGAGGCCTCGAAAGGGTCCATGTCGAAGTCGAGTTCCTTGCCGGAATGCTCGATCTCGTCGACGCTCCAGCCGATGCGCATGTCGGGGCGAATCTCTTCGCGCTCGAAGTCAGCGAAGCTCCGGTAGCCTTTGGGAAGCTGTGCCATGGTCACTCTCCTCGGTCGTCTGGGCTCGACTGCCGCGCCGCCGGGCGCTCGAGCCGGTGAAGGGAAGCGGACGCAGAGGCAGACGAAGGGCGCACCAGCCAAAACCCCTGCTCGAGAACGCGCGCTGCCGAACTCGCGGCCCGTGCCGAGCGCTCGGTCTCGCCTCCACCGACCGCGGCTTTCAGCGCTCGGCGCAGGTTCCTCCAGGAAGGGTTTCGCTGTTTGCTCACTTTGAACTACCTTGACCTACATCTGACCACACAGTACGCGAGCTTCCCTCACCCTCCAAAATTTCCTACGAACGACCCACGGTTCGATAAGAGCCGCTAACCTGCGCGCGAGCCGGCCAGGCAATGCCCCGAAAGCCCGACATCATCGCCATCGCCAACCAAAAAGGTGGCGTGGGCAAGACCACCACAGCCGTCAACCTGGCGGCGAGCCTCGCCGCCGCGGAACGCCGGACCTTGCTCGTCGATCTGGACCCGCAAGCCAACGCCTCGAGCGGCGTTGGCATCGCGCCGCGCACCGCTGCGCGTACGATCTACGACGCGCTGATCGGCGCTTGCACGCTCGAGGAAGTGATTCATCGAACGCCGATCGAGCTGCTCGACGTGGCGCCCGCGACGCAAGATCTGACCGCCGCCGAGTACGAGCTGTTCGAAGAGAACCGCGGCACGCATCTGCGTGAGCTCTTGAAGTCGCCCGTGGTCGAGAAGTACGACTTCGTGATCATCGACTCGCCGCCGTCGCTCGGCGTGCTGACGTTGAACGTGCTGGGCGCGGCGCACCGCGTGATCGTGCCGCTGCAGCCCGAGTACTACGCGCTCGAAGGCATCACCTACCTGATGGCCACCATCGATCGCGTGAAGGGCGCGCTGAATCCGAACCTCACCGTGGAGGGGATGGTGCTCACCATGTGGGATCCGCGCAATCGCCTGGCGCACCAAGTGGCGGATCAAGTGCGCAAGCACTTCCGCGTTTTCGACGCGATCATTCCGCGCAACGTGCGCCTCTCGGAGGCGCCCTCGCACGGCGTGCCGGTGATTCTGTACGACGTGGGCAGCAAGGGCGCGCAGGGCTATTTGAGCTTGGCGCGCGAGCTGTTGGAGAGCCCGACGTGAGCGACGCGCCGAAAAAGCCGATGGTACGCGGTCTGGGCAGAGGGCTCGACGCGCTCTTGCCGGTGAGCCCGCCACCGCGGCCGACCGCGGCGAGCCCAGCGCAGCCGCCGACGCCCGCTGAGCGCTCCGCGACGAGCTACGGCGAAGGCAACGTCTTCTTGTGCCCGCTCGACAAGATCGTGCCGAACCGCGGGCAGCCGCGGCAGCACTTCGACGCGGACAAGATCGAAGAGCTGGCGCAATCGATTCGCGAACACGGCGTGCTCGAGCCGCTCGTGGTGCGCAGGCGACCGGGCACCGACAATTTCGAGATCATCGCTGGTGAACGACGCTGGCGTGCGTCGCAGAAAGCTGGCCTGCGCGAAGTGCTGGTGGTGGTGCGCGACGTTTCGGCGAAGGACGCCTACGAGCTCGCGCTGATCGAGAACGTGCAGCGCGAAGATCTCGACCCAATCGAGTTCGCCGAAGCGCTCGATCGCTTGCTGCGCGAGCACGGCCACACCCAGGAGACGCTCGCCACGCGCGTGGGCAAAGATCGCTCTACGATCGCCAACGCGCTGCGGCTGTTGAGGCTGCCCGTGGCCATTCGCGAAAAAGTGGTGAGCGGCGAGCTCAGCGAAGGCCACGCGCGCGCGCTGCTCGGCGCGCCCGACGAAACCACGCTCTCCCACCTTGCGGAAAAAGTGCTGCGCGGACGGCTCAGCGTGCGCCAAACCGAACAGCTCGTGCGCGCCGCAAAGGGCGCGGGCGGCAGCGGCGCGAAGGGCGCCGGCGGCGGGGCGAGCGGCAGTAAGGCCGGCAAATCGGCGAGCGTGCGCGATTTGGAGACGCGGCTCGAACGACGGCTCGGCGCCAAGGTCGACGTGCGCGACAAAGACGGCCAGGGCGAAATCGCCATCAAGTATGGGTCGTTCGACGACCTCGATCGCATTCTCGATGTGATCTTGTAGCGCTCGGACTTAGAAGGACGAGCCCGGTTCCTTCAAGAACGCTTGCTCCTCCGGCGTCGAGGGGCGCCCGAGGATCGCGTTGCGGTGCGGGAAGCGCGCGAAGCGACGAATGATGTCGCGATGACGCAGCGCGAACTCCAAATTTCGTCCGACTGCGTCGCGCGCCGGGCCGCTGAGCGAGTCGCGAAAGCTCGCGAACAGGTCGACGCAACGCTCTTGTACGGACAGCTTCTCGCTGTGCATGAGCGGCATGTACAGGAACGTGCGCTCCTCGGTGGCCAGCTGCTTGTCGTTTTCGCGGTCGATGGCGTCGAACGCGTATTCGAGCGCGCGGGCGTCGCTCGCGAACATGGCCGGCGTATCGCGAAACATGTTGCGCGGGAACTGATCGAGCACGATTACGGCCGCGAGGCGGCCGCGAGCCGACACGAGCCAGCCCGCATTGCCGCCGGCGGCCAGCGCGGCGTGCACTGCCGCGAAGCGTTCGCGCACTTGCGCGTCGAAAGCGGGCCCTCCCTGGAACCAGCGCTTCGCGACCTCCGGCCTGGCCCGACCGTCAGGCGCAAGCTCACCGAACCAGAACCCGAGCACCTCTTCGAAGTCGGTCGCCGCGCTCTGCATGGTGGGTGCGAGCATCGTAGCTTGTCTTTTCATCACTTCGAGCCTTCCTCTGGCTTGAAAAAATTCTGGGACGCGCGTTTGCCGAGAGCCGAGCGGCCCCGACGCGTGCGCCCGCGCGGGAGAGAATCGTGCCGGAACCGGCGAGGGCTCGTCGAACCGACGCCGTGCGTGCTAGAGTGCACGAACGTTGTTTCGGGATGGGTGCTGGCAAGGCGGCACCGTCGGGTAAGCGCTCAATATGGGACCTCGGCGTCAGGGAACATGGCGAACGAATTGCTGGCTCGGCCTCTTGGGCCTGTGCTTCGCAAACGCCTGTCTCGACGGCGGAAAATGCCTGAATCCGCAGCCTGACATCCCGTATTGCAACGGCCCTGGCTCAGGTGGCACGAGTTCACGCGGCGGCTCGACCGGGACGCACACGGGCGGCGTGTCCGAGCCGTTTGGCGGCCGGACCGCGGGCGGCTATCCGACCACGACCGGCGGCATCTTCATGACGACCGGCGGTATCTTCGGTGCTGGCGGCTCGCCCCACACCGGCGGCACCGCACCTGGTACCGGTGGAGCTTCGGCGACTGGCGGAGCGACGACGAACGGTGGAGCTTCGGCGACCGGTGGAGCTTCGGCGAGCGGTGGAGCTTCGGCAACCGGTGGGACCAGCACCCCCCCCACGGGAGGTAGCACTTCAACTGGGGGGACCGTTGCCAGCACGGGCGGCAACGCGAGCGGCGGCACCAGCCCCGGCGGAGCGGCGGCGACCGGCGGCAGCGCCGGAACCGCCGGAACCGTCAGCACTGGAGGAACGACCGGGGCCGGAGCCGGCGGCGCCGACGACGGTGAAGCCGGGAATGGCGGCACGGACGGCGGCACCGGCGGCTAACGCCTGGGCGCAACGCCCGTAAGTAACCACGTCGCCGCGGCGCCGGCAGCTAACGCCGCGACGAACGCCAACTTCAAAGCTGGCGGCGAAGGACCGTGGAACCCCAGGCGCCGAGATGGAGGTGCCCCGGAAGTGCTTGCCCAGCGATGAGGTCGAAATATCCCGGCCCCGGCAGTGTCAGCTGGTGCTCGGTCGTCGAAAAGTTTTGGATGAACAAGTACTCGTTGGCGTCGCTCGTGCGCCGCTGGACCGCGACACCGCGCGGAAGCCTCGAACCGAGCGCGCGCCGCAAACCGAGCTCAGCGATCAAGGATCCGTAGAAGTCATCCTGAAACGACCCAACCAGTCGGGCTGCCTGATAGTACGCAGTGCCTTTTCCAAAGGAGTGGCGCGTCAACGCCGGCCGGCCCGCGTAAAAATCCTCGGCGTAGTCGAGCAGCGCTGTCGCTCCGCGGAGGTGTACCAAGGCGCAGATCTCCTCCACCGTGTACTCGCCGTTCAGCTTGAGGCCGGCCGCTTCGGGACGCGCGATGACTCGCCGGGGGTGGCTCTTCGGCAGCCAGTCGGTCTCTTCGTTCCAAACACCGAGCACTTGCATCAAGCCAGCGCCCGGAAAGCCGCCCAAGAAGCAGCGATTGTTCTGGTCGCAGTAGCCGCTGTAGTACGTGGCAACGAAGGTGCCGCCTGCTTCGACGAAGCGAGCGATGCGCTCGGCCACCCCCGGCGCCAGCATCCAGAGCTGAGGCGCCACCACCACTTTGTACCTGCTGAGATCCGCCTGAGTGGTCACGACGTCGACCGACACGCCGTGCTTGGCAAACGGCGTGTAATGGTCGAGGCAGGTAGAGGCGTAGGCGTCCTCGCCACGCGGGCCAACGGCCCAACCGTCGCTATCGGAACGAATTCCCTCGCTCCCATCGAACGCCCAGCGCACCTCCCAATCGTAGAGCAATGCCACCTCGCTCTCGATCGATGAGCCGATGATCTCCGACAGGCGTTCGTAGCGCGCACCGAGCTCGGCGACGCTTGCGAACACGCGAGTCTGCTCGTGGCCGACGTGGTCGACGACGGCGCCATGAAGCTTTTCGCTGCCGCCGCGTCCCTTGCGCCACTGGAAGTAGCAGGTGCCCTCGGCGCCGTGACCGAGCGCTTGCAGCATCTCTGCTTGATGCAACTCGGCGCGCTTGAGCTCGGTCGGATGCCGCCACTGCGGCGCGTCCGGACAGCTCTCCATCAGCATCCACGGACGGTCCGGCTTGAAGCTCCGATGCAAGTCGTCTTTGAACGAGACCGAGAGAACGCTGCGCTCGAGATCGGCCGAAAAGCGCGAATAGCCCGGGTATTGGTCGTCTGCCACCAGGTCGAGCTCGGCGACTTGCTTGGCATAGTCGATGCCCGAATGAAGCCCCATCAGGTTCGTCGTCGCCGGTGCGCTCGAAAACCGTCTGACTGCGGAGAGCTCGGCTTTCATGAAATCGATGATGAGATCACTCGTGAACCTGCGAAAGTCGAGCTTGAGCGCGTCGATGCTCGCGTCCCGGGGATCGATCTGGTCGAAGCTCGTGAAAGTGTGACTCCAAAACGCGGTCCACCACGCTTCGTTCAGAGCATCGACGCTCGCGTAGCGAGCCTCGAGCCAGCGGTGAAAGTTGGCGAGACACAGATCACAAAAGCACTCCCCGCTGTACTCGTTGGAGAGGTGCCACATGCCGAGCGCGGGGTGATTGGTGTAGCGTTCGGCGAGCCGCGCGTTCATCTCAGCGACCTTCTCGCGGTACACCGGGGACGTCATGCAGTGGTTGTGGCGGCCGACGATTGGATCACGCAGGCCAGCGCGACTCACTCGCCGCACCTCGGGATACTTTTGCGCGAGCCAAGCCGGTTTGGCTCCGCTGGGCGTGGCCAACACGACCTTGTTCCCCGCCTCGGCCATGCGGTCCATCATCCGATCGAGCCACGAAAAATCGAAGACGCCCTCGCTCCGCTCGTAGCTGGTCCAGGCGAAGATCCCGAGCGAAAAGGTGTTGCAATGAGCCAGCTTCATCAAACGAAAGTCTTCGTCGATGACGTTCGGCGAATGCAGCCACTGGTCAGGGTTGTAGTCGCCCCCGTGCAAGATGTGCGGAAAGCCGGGGATGAGGAGGGGTCGTTTCGGCATGCTCAATTCCTGGGGTCTCGCCGTTCGAGGTAATGCGCAAAATGCGGCGCCGAGGGTCCGAGCGCGGAGCCGCTGAGGGCGTGAAAGAGCGCGAAGCGGTTCAGCACTTCGATGCGGCCATCGACGCCGTGCCAGCGCTCCGCTCGGCCCAAGATTTCTTCGATTTCCGGATCGCCGAGGTCGCTAACGTCCCAAGTGCGAAACTGCCGCTCGCGTGGCTGTAGCCGAACCTTGAACATCGTACGCCGCTCGCTCGATCGATTGCTGCGACCGCTGTGCCAGAGATTGTGGTGCCAAACGACGACGGTGCCTGCCGGGCACACGATTTGTTCTTCGCCGACGATGTGCTGATAGCGCGCAATGTCGGCCTCGTTGACGTGGCGCAGATGGGAGCCTGGTACGATCAGGGTGCCGCCCATTTCGGGCCGGGTTTCTTGCGGAAAAATCGAGATTTGGATGTCGAACGCGAGCCGCCGCGGATCATACACGGCGTCCTGATGCAGGTTTTCACCGACCCGCTGGCCCGGGTTCGTGACGTGGGGATAGTGGTGGTCGTAAATCGGATCGCGCCCCAGCAAACTCTCGACGATGCCGCTGACGCGGTCGTCCGAAAAGATCGCGCGGACCGCCGCCGCTTCGGGCCACGCTTCCGAGAGGGGCATGCCGTAGTGGCAGCCGCGAGCGTCGCGCCCGCTCTCCACGTCTCGAAGCAGGCCGGCACAGGCGTCCGCGTTCAAGAGGCCATCGAAGCGCAGAAATCCCCTGGCGACGAAGCTCGCAAGCTGCTTGCTGGTCAAGAGCGTCTTCACCTCACACCTCCACCAACTGTTCGAGCACCGTCTCGAACCGCAGGTAGCCGAGTTGGCGAAGCGCGCCCGGATCCACCGTTTGGAGCACCGGGAGTTGGATCACTCGCCAACCGTCGCGCATGGCAGCGAGCACACTCGTGTAGGGCTGCTGGGCCTCGCCGCTCGCTTCGAACTCGGATGCGCCCGTGCCGTCATACAGCGACCAACCGACGACCTCGCTCGTGAGGTTCGCGTTGGCAGAGTAGAGCATCAACAGTTTTTGTCTTCGCACGCGGCAAGAGTGACCCAAGAGGGACTCTCGTGGAAGGACCCTCTCCCCTTCCACGCTCCGCCGACGGTGGGCAGGCCTACGCGCCCCCGCCGCGCCGGGGTCAGCGCCCCTTCTTCAGGTCATCCAGCGCTTCTTTGGCGGCTTTGCCAACCGCGCCTTTTTCGTCGAGCTCGCTGGCCTTTTGCAGGTGCTGTTGCGCGCCCTTCTTGTCGCGCGCCTTCAACTGCAGACCGAGGTAGTAGTGCGCGGCCGCAAAACGGGCGTCGAGCTTCAAGGCGGCTTCGTAATCCGCTTGCGCACCGGCATCGTCTCCGGCTGCGTGACGACAGACGCCACGACGCACTTGCAGCGCCGGGCTTGGCGCCGCCTTCAGCGCGCGATCGAGCGCGGCGACGCAGTCGGCCGGCGATTTGAGTCGACCGAACACGTCGGCCGCCGCTGCGAGCAGCTTCGGATCGTCGGTCTTGGCGGCCGCGCGGACTTGTTCGAGCGCTTCGGCCTTCTTGCCGGCGCCAGCCAGGAGCGCCGCGTAGGCAAGGCGTAGATCGGGTGCGTCCGGACGCACGGCGACGGCCTTCTCATAGGCTGCGATGGCTTCGTCGTGCTTGCCCTCGGCTTCGAGCGCGATGGCGTGATTCACGAGCAGCTCTGGATGTTTCGGAGCCGCCTTCAAGCCGGCTTCGATGATCGGGAGCGCCTCCTTGGTTTTGCCGCCGTCCACCAAAATGGCGGACAGATTCGCGCTGGCGTCGACCAGCGCGGGGTCGAGCTCGTGCGCTTCACGGTAGCTCTTCTCCGCGTTCGCAAGATCGCCCAGCCCTTCGAAGGCGACCCCCAAATAAAAGGCGGCCTGAGCATCCTTCGGCGCTTCCGTGTGCGCTTCACTAAGCACTGACTTGGCGGCGGCGAAGTCCTGACGCTGAATCGCGTCGATACCTTGCTGCACCTTCGCGCTGGACGCCGGCGCGACTTTTTGTGACTGGGGGCCGGCCGGCGTGGGCGAGTCTTCGAGTGGCGGGTCAGGAGTCTTGGCTTGCTGAGGGGGCGCGCTGCTGCAGCCGAGCGCGAACAGAAGCGGCAAAAACCCCCACGACCGTGATCCCTGAAAGCTCATTCGTCGGTTCCCTTCTCGAGGCGCGCCACGGTGGTGAGAATGCGGCTCTTGATCTCTTCGATGCGCGCCGGATCCACGACCTTGGCTCCCGCGGCGTCGGTAACGTAAAAAACGTCGGCGACCTGGGTACCCTCGGTGTTGATCTTGGCGAGTGAAATGGTGAGCCCGAACGACTGCAAGGCGTGCGCGAGCCAGAATAACAAACCCAGCTGATCGCGCGTGGTTATCTCGATCACGGTGTCGCGCGTGGCGCACCGGTTATCGAACATGACCTCGGTCGGAACCTTGGGCGTGGGCCGGTCGGACCAGCGCGAGGTCTTCCCTCCTCCGGTCACCAAGTCGGCCGGGCTCAGCTCCTGGCTCATGAGCCGGCCGAAATCGCGCTCGAGGCGAACCGTGGAGCCGGTCACCGCGTCGAGCGTGCTGCCGCGCACCCAGAACAAGTCGAGCGCCCGGGTGCGGCCGAACGAATCGACCCACGAATAGACCTGCGCGCTGATCACCTTGAAGCGCGCAGCGGTCAGCGTGGCGGTGATCATCGCCAGCAGGCCGGGCCGATCGTCGGCGATGAAGGCGAGCTCGACGTACGGATCGGCCATGGTCATGGCCGTGACGTTCACCTGGCGCATCTGCGCCTGCCGCGCGAAGCGCGAGTGCCGCACGATTTCCCCAGGGTCGTTCGCGTACAGGTAGCGCTCCGGCATCGCTTCCAGGAAGTGCAGCAAAAATTCGCGCTCGCCGCGTTCGGGGCACAGCTCGAGCACGGCCGCGCGCACCTGAGCCAAGCGGTCGTCGCCCTGCGTCGACGCACCCTCGAGCTTGCGCTCGGCGCTGCGATAGAGCTCCTCCAGCACGCGCGCTTTCCAGCTGGTGAGCGCCGTGGGGCTGGTGGTCGACACGTCGCACAGCGTGAGCAGGTAGAGCTCGCGCAAGCCTTCGCTGCCGTGCACTTCCTCGCAAAATGCCTGGATCGTCTTGGGGTCGTCGAGGTCGCGGCGCGTGGCCACGTGGTACATGCGCAGGTGCTTCAGCACCAAGTGCTGCACTTCCCGCACGTCGCTCTCCGGCAACCCGAGCCTCGCCAAGATTTCGCCGGCCATCTGCGCGCCGCGCTCATCGTGCGCCTTGCCGCCGATGTCCTTGCCGACGTCGTGCAGGAGTGCCGCGAAGAACAGCACGTTGGGGCGCGAAATTTCGGCCGCCAAACGTGACCCGAGCGGGTGCTCCGGGGCCAGCTCGCCGCGGCAAAACTCGCGCAGCCGGTCCACCGCGGCCACCGAGTGCACGTCCACCGTGTACACGTGATAAACGTCGTGATGCACACGGCCGACCACCGGCGCGAACTCCGGAATCATCGCGACCAACAGGCCGACGTCGTGCAGCTCCTTCAGCACCGAGCCACCGCGCAGACGGGTGCGCTGGGCGCGCGTGCACAGCCGAATGAACAGCTTGCGCGCTTCGTCGCTCGCGCGCAGGGCCTCGCAAAACGCGGGCAGCGACGCGGCGCGCGCCACCGAGTCCCGCGCGAACGGATACACCGGCAAATTGCGCTCGACCGCCTCGTCGTACAGCCGCAAAGCGAGCGCCGGATCGTGCTCCAGATCCACCGGGTTTTCGACCGAGAGCTGCTCGTTGGTGAGCTTCAGCCCGCGCCCGATCGGCGTCTCGCGCGGCCGACGCTTGGGCGGCGGCTCCGCGCGCTGCAGCAGCACCTCGCGCGACTGCCACAGCACGCGCGCGTGCCGATAGTACTCGCTCATGAAGTGCTCGACGCCCGGCCCGGTGCTGCCGTAGCCGAGCTCGCCGGCGATCGTCTCCTGCAAATCGAAGCTCAAGCGGTCCGAACGCCGCCCGGCGTGCAAATGCAGCAGGTTGCGCACGCGCCAGGCAAAGCGCGTGGCCGCGTCGATTTGCAGCCACTCGCGCGGCAAGAGCACCCCGCGCCGCACCAGCTCTTCCAGGTTTTCGACGCGCCAGCGCGCGCGGGCGGCCCAGTGCGCCAGATCCAAATCGCGTAGCCCGCCGATGCCGTTCTTCACGTCCGGCTCGAGTAGGTAAACGGAGTCGCCAAAGCGCTCGGAGCGCTCCGCGGCGCGCTCGGACATGCGCTCCAGAAACTTGCCGATGCTGGAGATGCCGAACAGCCCCTCGAACGCCCGGCTCAGCATCTTCTCGGTGCTGGCCTTTTCGCCGGCGACCACGCGCCAGTCGAGCAGCGTGGTCGCGGTTGGCAGGTCGGTCTTGGCCAAATCCAGGAGATCCCCCGGGGCGACCACCTGGTGGCCAATGCTGAGACCCACGTCCCACAGCGGGTACAGCATGGCCTCGACGATGTGCCGCACCTTCTCCGGCCGACTGGTGGTGACCAGTCGCACGTCGAGATCGCTGTGCAGCGCCATTGCACCGCGCCCGTAGCTGCCCACCGCCGCCAGAGCGACGTTCTGCCACCCGCCATCGCGGGTGAGCGTCACTTCCACCGCCTTGAACAGCGAGCAGAAGAGCCCGTCGTACGTTTTTGTCAGGCGCTCCGCGGCCGCCAAACCGGCGCCTTCATCTGCGGCGCGCACTTTCGCTTCGACGAGGGCGCGATGGTTGGCGAGATAGCTCTTGAGCTCCGCGGGCAGCGACGGA
Organism: Polyangiaceae bacterium; assembly: GCA_035549735.1. Taxonomy (GTDB): domain Bacteria; phylum Myxococcota_A; class Polyangia; order Polyangiales; family Polyangiaceae; genus PMG-095. The sequence continues at coordinate 44,988 of DASZQI010000069.1, forward strand.
GACTTGAGCACAGTGGCCTGGGACGCGGGGCTGGGTGCCATGCTTGAGCGGGCCGGGTTGGCTAGCCGCTCTATATAGCAGGGCCTGCGCTAGACCAGCCGGAATCGGCAGGCCTTGTAACGATCGCAAGGCGTTTGCAGCGCATTTGGTCGCAATTTCCGCTCGAGGCAAAGCGTCGCACCTACAGCCTGCGCCCCGGAAGCGCGAGCCGCACCGCTATGGTACCTTCCTCCGGGATGTTTGCTGTTAGTCGGAGAGTGGTGCTCGGGGCGGCGGCGTTGGGGTTCGGTGAGCTGTGCTTGCCGCGACCGGCGCAAGCCACGTTGTTTCGGGGTCTCACGCTGGAAGAGCTCTCGCGCACGAGCCAGTTGATTGTGCTCGGCACCGCGCTCGAAGCCAACTCGCATTGGGAAACGCTCGGTGGCCGCCGGCGCATCGTCACCGACACGCGCGTGCGCGTCGAAGACGTGCTCGAAAAGGGCTCGCCCGACAGTGAAGTGTTGGTACGCACCCTGGGCGGCACCATCGGCGACATTGGCGCGCTGGTGCCCGGCGAAGCGGTCTTGAACTTGGACCAGCGCGCAGTGCTCTTCCTCAGCTCACAAGCGAACGTGCAGCGCGTGACCGGTATGGCACAGGGTCATTACCCCATGCTCGTCGATGCCAAGAAAACCTGGCGGCTCACGCCGAGCCCGCGCAGCGCCGAGCTGGTCGGCAAGGCGGACCTCGCCGTCAAGCGTCTATCCGGCCTCGAACTGCCGCAGGCCCGTGCGCTGATTCGAGAGGCGCTCGCCAAATGATCCGCACGGCCCGGCTGTTCGCTTCGCTCTCGTTCTGTTTCGCACTGACCGCCCTTTCGAGCTCGACTGCCTTCGCGTTCTGTCGCACCAACTCGTGTGATCCGGCGCGCGGCGAGGTCTGTTCGCTCGACGAAACCGGCTGCAGAGTCGGCGGCGTGGACCTTTATTGGGCAAACTCGTGCGTCACCTTCGCCGTGCAGCGCGATGGCTCGAAGCGCAACGGAATCGACGCGCAGAGCTTCGAACAAGTCATTTCGAACGCCTTCGACACCTGGATGGCCGCCGACTGCGGCGGCGGTGGTCACCCCTCGATCAGCGTCAGCAGCCTCGGTGAAGTCGAGTGCAGCGAGGTCGAGTACACCAAGGGTGCCAACGCCAACATTTACATGTTCCGCGACGACGAGTGGCTGGCTAGCGGCCCCGGCAACGCCCTCGCACTCACCACCGTTTGGTACGACTGGCACACCGGTAAAATTTACGACGCCGACACCGAGGTGAACGGCTCGGTCGGCAGCGTCGAGCCCGGCACCGACGGCTACCAGAGTCGCATCACCAACTCCGCGCCGGAAGACGGCGCCGACCTACCCTCGATCATCACCCACGAGAGTGGCCATTTCCTCGGCCTCGACCACACGCACTTCCACGAGGATGCCACCATGAACGCCAACTACAACCCTGGCGGCCATAACTTGCGCGTGCTGACGCAAGACGACATGGACGGCATTTGTGCCGTGTATCCGGTCGATCGCCAGCCGGAGGGCGACGATTGCAACCCGCGCCACGGCTTCTCCGGCAGCTGCTACGTACCAGAAAGCGGCGGTTGTTCGCTCGGGGCACGCGGCCTCGGGGGCAGCACTTGGTTCGGCGTGACCGCTGGGCTCGGCCTGGCGTCACTGTTCGTCGCGCGGCGCACGCGCCGTCGCCGCCAGTGAGGCGGTCCGCGGGTTCGAGCTAGACCGCGGGTGCCTGCGCGCGCAGCCCCGCGGCACGAATCAAGCTCGCGTCCTCGTCTTCGCCCGGGTTCGGCGTGGTGAGCAGCTTGTCGCCGTAAAAAATGCTGTTTGCGCCCGCATAGAGGCAAAGCAGCTGCGCTTCGCGCCCGAGCTCGGAGCGCCCCGCGCTCAGCCGCACCTTGGAGCGCGGCATCATGATGCGCGCGGTCGCGATCATGCGCACCAGCTCGAGCGGATCGATCGGCGGCAGCGCTTCGAGCGGAGTGCCCTTGACGCGAACCAGCGCGTTCACCGGCACGCTCTCGGGATGCGGATTGAGCTCAGCCAGCTCCACCAGCAAACGGCAGCGATCGTCGACGCTCTCGCCCATGCCGATGATGCCGCCTGAACACACGGTAATGCCGGCGTTTCGCACACGCCGCAGCGTGGCCAGGCGATCATCGAAGGTGCGCGTCGAAATGATCGAACGATAGTGCTCGCGCGAGGTGTCGAGGTTGTGGTTGTAGGCGTCGAGCCCGGCTTCCTTCAACTTGCCCGCCTGCTCCTCGCTCAGCATGCCGAGCGTCACGCAGGCCTCGAGCCCCATCCCCTTGACCTCACGCACCATGGTGAGCACGCGGTCGAAGGCCGGCCCGTCTTTCACCTCGCGCCAAGCTGCGCCCATGCAAAAGCGCGTGGCGCCCTGCTCCTTGGCGCGGCGCGCCGCGGCCACCACCTCTTCCACCTTCAGCATCGCCTCGCCCTTCACGGGCGTTTCGTGGTGCGACGACTGGGGGCAGTACGCGCAATCCTCCGGGCAACCGCCGGTCTTCACGCTGAGCAGGGTGCACAGCTGGACCTCGGCTTCCGGATGATGCGCTACGTGCACCGCGCGGGCTCGATCGACCAGCTCGAACAGCGGCAAATCATGCAATGCCCGCACCTCGGCGAGCGAAAAGTCGTGGCGCAACGCGGAACTTACCGAACCATCAGCGGACATCGCCCCACCATTTAGCGAGATCGGCGAACCGCGTCCACCCGCTCGCCCCCTCAGCGCTGCGCCGCGTCAGAAGCCGATCGCGGCGCGACCCACCTCGCGGTCCACCACACCCTCGCGAATCAGCTGCTTTATCGCCGTCTCGAACGTCTGCATCCCGTACATTTCGGTGCCCGAATCCATCAGCTCCTTCAGCGAAGGGTTGCCGAGCGGCCGCTTGATCGACTCTCGCACCGAGCCCGTGCCCACCAGCACCTCGGCGGCCAGCGCCACCCCCTGCCCGTCCGCACGCGGTAACAGGCGCTGCGCGATCACCCCTTGCAGCGAATCGCCGAGGCGCTCGCGCAAATCTTCCGCGTCCCCCTGCCCCAGCGCGATGATGCGGTTCATCGTGCGGGCGACGTCCGGGGTGTGCAGCGTCGAAAGCACCAGGTGCCCCGTTTCCGCTGCCTTCAGCGCGATCTCCATCGTCTCCGCATCGCGAATTTCCCCGACCTGAATCACGTCTGGATCTTGGCGCAGAGCGGCGCGCAGGGCGCTCGCGAAACTGTGCGTATCGTAGCCAATTTCCCGCTGGCTAATCGAGCAGCGGTCGTCTTCGTACATGTATTCGATCGGATCCTCGATGGTCACGATGTGCCGCGGTAGCGTGTGATTCATGTGATCCAGCATGGCCGCGAGCGTGCTGGTTTTTCCGTTTCCGGCGGCCCCCACGCACAAAATCAAGCCGCGATCCTTCTCGGCGAGCATCCGACACACCGGCGGCGCGCCCAGCTGTTCCAGGCTTGGCACCCGCTGCGGAATCACCCGCATCACAAGCGCGAGCGAAGCGCGCTGCCGGTACACGTTCACGCGAAATCGCCCGATCCCGGGCACCGAATACGACGTGTCGTATTCCCTGAGGGTATGCAGCTCGGACAGCACCTTCGGATCGCGGATCAGGTGCCGTGCCACCGCCTCCGTATCTTCCGGCCGTACCTTATCGACCCGAAAGAACACCAAGCTCCCGCGCACCCGAGCGCCAGGCGGTTGCCCCACCTTGAGATGCACGTCGCGCGCCCCCGCCGCGATCGCCTTCTGCAGAAGCTGCTGGAGGTAGGCTTCGGATGCGTACGGATTCGAGTTACTTCCCGGCTGAAAGCTCACCACGGCCGACGAGCATAGCCCAACCGCTGTCCCGGGCGGCCGACCGTCGCGCCCCTCCCCATTTTCATTTCCCGCGCCGCGCCGAGGAAAAGCCCAGCCAGCATTTTTCCGCAGCAAACCGTTGCACGACGGTTGCAGGCCCCTGCCCCCTTGAGCTAATACCCTCGCGCCGCGCGGGCCCCCCTGCGCAGCTGCGACCCAGGTCGCATGTCCGGGTAGCTCAGTCGGTAGAGCAGTGGATTGAAAATCCACGTGTCGGCGGTTCAATTCCGTCCCCGGACACAGCAGGAACTAGGCTCGATTTCGCGTTACTCGGAATTCGCGGGCCAGCAGGTTGGCCCACCTTTTGGCCCACCCTCTTCGCCTTGCGCTCGGAAGCCTGGGCCAGCTCCGGAATCGCATCGACGAGCGGAGCGAGCTCTCCGAGGCCGAGCTCGGTGACCTGGCGTGCCTGCCGCCGGTAGCGATTGATCATCACGCTGGAGCGGTGTCCGGTCCGGTCTGCCACCCACGCCTCGCTGCGGCCATTGGCGAGCGAGAGCGTGACGAAGGTCGCCCGCAGATCGTGTACTCGAATGGGCCGGCGCGCCTTGCTGGTGGCGAAGAGTTCCGCGCGCGCGATCTCCGCCTTGTGCAGGTGGTCGCGGAAGGTCTCCGCCGCTCGATTCTCTTCGACCCCGCCGAAAACTAGCCAGTCGTCCTTTGCTTCGTCAGCGCGGAAGGCGTCGAGCGCCGCCGCCACGCCCGGCGACATAGCCCACGCCCGCGGGTCGTCTGTCTTGTTCTCGTCGAGCGTCACAACGCCGCGTGTCAAGTCCAGGTCCTGCCAGCGCAGCGCGAGCGCTTCACCAAGCCGCAACCCCTCGCGCGCCAGGAAGCCGTACAGCACGCGGTGAAGCAGCGGCACCTTGCGACAGGCCAGGAGGGTCGCGTCCTCATCGGGGTAGAGGTAAGCGCTCACACGCGCGTTGCGAACGGCGGGGAGGAAGCCGGATGGCAGCGGACTGCGGTCGATGATTTTGCACGGATACACCGCCAAGCGGAGCACCTTCGAGATGAGCTGCGCGTAGTGCCGACGGGTCGCGCTCGAAAGCTCCGAATCGACCGCGGCCATAGCGCGCTCCGCGTCATCGAGCGTGAAGCTGACAAGCGGCACCGCGCCGATCGTCTTGTAGAGCACCTCGAGCCGGCCCTCGTCGGTCTCGGCGCTGCGCTTCAGTTTCACGTGGTCTGGCCATTGCTGGTGCAGTTTGCCGGTGGACCACTGCTCGCCGAGCTCCTGAAAGGTAGTCGTCGGTCGCTTGCGCTTCGAGCTCACGGTGGCGCGGCACAGCTCCTCGGCAACCTTCACCGCGTCGGCGAAGTCGCGTTCGCTCGGGACGGCGGCAGCCTTGCGCAGAATCTTCGGCGCGTCTGCCGAGTGACCGGAGCGCGCCAGGAGGTTCGCGAGCTCCTGAAGCGCGACCGCTCGAGTGCGCGCCGCGTCCTCGTCGAGCAGCCGAATGATGAACCGCGCGCGCAGGCCTTTGCCGTAACGGAGGCGCACCCGATAGCCGCCGGGAATTGCCTCGAGAGTCGGAGCAGCGTCACCCATTGGAATCCTCGCACTTCATCGTGTCGCCGGCTCGTTGCCGCGAAGTCTGTCACGCAGTTGTTTAGCGCTAAGGTGTCTCGCGGTCACCCACTGGCCACTCCGCAAGATTTCGAGAACGTTCGTGTCCCCCGGTTGCCTGGGGCAGACGTAGACACGGTCGGTTTGCGCCTTCCGCATCTCGCGAATGTGGTCGACGCTCTTCGAGCTCATGGGCATCCCCGTGCGGCTTGGCTGGTTTCGCCGTTGCTGAATCCTGTGTTGCCGGCGAGCTCCGCAGTCTTCCTCAGCCGCGAGGCTATCGTTACGAGCTGCAGCTGAATGCGTTCGAGGTTGACCTCGTCGCTCTGCAACGCTTCCGCAACTGTCTCTAGCTCGAACGCCGCGAAGCACATTGCGTTCGTCGCAAGGTCGGTCGCATTGCCGGCGGCGTTGTACCCAACCAGCGCGGCAAGGTCACGAATACTCACGCTGAGCTTTGGCGCCGCCTTGTGTACGCCGCTCTCTGGAATTCCCTGCTCGTCGGCTCCCCGTGCTACGTTGTTCTTGGCCATTGGGTTAGCTCCTGTGGTCCTGGCCTCCGGGTGCTCCAACACCGCGGGGGCCTTCTAATGTGGATTCTCTTCCTAGCGGGTGAACTGCAAAGAAGTGAAGTCGGTTTCGCGTGTGTTCATGAGAAAGGTGTGACGGCTGTCGCTGTAACTGTGCTTACCGCGCCAAGCTCAAGCGCCGCGGCGAGCGCCGCGCGCATTCCTCTTTGGCTTGGGCTTCCCCGGCCTCTTCGTGCCGAAGCGCTCGGCGTAGTCTCGGCGAATCATCTGCCGCACCACGTCGCTTTCTTTCAGTCCAACTGCCTCACCCAAGGCCTGCAGCATCGCGCGCTCCTCTGGAAGCATGACCATGTTGAAGCGAGCGGTATACGTGCTGGTTTTAGTTATAGGCATCGGATACGCATCCAAGATTGCGCTCTCAGGGGTGAATTCGCAAGCGCGAATTGCATCGGACGCGTAAACGCGTGGAACCATTCAAGAAGAACGACGCTGTTTTTCCCGACCGTTGCCCGCGATACCATCTCGCGATGAAAACTGAGCTGAAGTTCGGGGTCGCAGCGCTCATTGTGTGCACCTCGGTCGCATCGTCTCGCGCGGAGCAGGGCAAACGAGCTCCCCCGGGCGCGCGCGACTGGCTCGACGTGCCTTCGATGCACGCGGGGCGAGAAGTCGGGGGCGTCGGGAGCGGGATGCGCGTCGACTGCCGGGCGCAGCCAAACACCGTGCCCCGCCAGGCGCATTGCACCCTGAGCCGGGTTTTCGTCTCCAAGCGCCGGGCACAAGAAGTTGAAGACGAGAAAGCACTCGTGTCCGCGCTGACACCAAAGCAGGTCGCGTCGCTTTGCAAGGAACAGTTGACGTCTTCATGGGTTCGGGATGGCGACGCGAAAGCGGAGTTTGAGAAGCTTTTGGCTGCGTGCAGAAAGGCCGACGGTCAGCGGGTCATTGCTCTTCTTTTGGCTGCGCTTTCGCGACGCGCGTCTGCATGCGAGGTCGAGATCGAGGCGCCGTCGGTGGAGGTCTTCGAGCAGTCGAATGCCGATTCTTGGATTGCGGTCACCGACGCACCTTGTGGCATCGCCACGAAACTACTTTGGAGAAAGTCTGGCGGGTCGGCTTCGCTTTGGAACTACAAGCAAACGTTTGTTTTGAAGCCCAATGCGCCCGCCGCGTGCAAGTCCGCCAAAGAACGCACGACCGAGTGGCGCTGGGATTATGAGAGCTTCGCGGGACTGAGCTGCGACCGGGTTCAATTCGGCAACCTTTAACCCACTTGTCCGGCGGCGGTCTCCGCGGACGCGGAGCTGGCATCGTCGCGTGGCGTCATCTCAGCCTGTCGAGACCGCGCGCCTGGTCGAGGGGGGCCGCGAACACCCTGCGTCCTCGCTTTCATCGTTTAGGGGCATCAAGACACCGTTGCGACAAGCCGCGAACGGGATCCACTGCATCTCGTCGCCGTTCGACGCCAGCACCGCTTGCACGTCCGGGTGAATCTCGAGCGTGAAGCCGTCCGAGGCTTGTAGCAGGGTCTGAAAGCTGCCTCCGATTCGGGCGCCGGGTTGCGCGACGTATAGCTTAGCGAGCAGCGCGACACACCCCTTGCGTCGCACGGTCATGTCAGCTCGCCACCGCGCGGGAAACTCAGGCCAAGCTCGCGAAGAGCCTTTTCTACACGCTTGCGCACCGTCGGGCGGGTTGGCGCCCCGGTGAGAACCTTGGCCACCGAACGCGGGTCACACGTCGCTTCAACCGCAACGCGGCGAAGCTCGTGGCTATCAAGTTGCTGCTGCTTCATGATTCCTCAACCCTCCTTTCGCGCGATAAGCTCTTGCTGACGGGACTCGGTATGGGCGCGAGGCAGCCCGCCATCGCCGGGGCGCCCAAGGTCTCCCGGCGGTGACCGAAACGCACGTCCGCGCGGAAATTCGAGCACGAGCAAGTCGAGAAGCGTTCGAACCCGCGCGGCTTCGGGCGCGCACATCACGCGCATGGCGCGGAGCCGTCGTGCCGCGAATAGACCAGGTGAGCTCGGCATCGCCAGGCCGAGCTCGGTTTCGACCTGCACCAATCCCATGCGCTGACAGCGCACCAAGAGCTCGGCGTCCTCCGGTTGCGGTCGATGCCATCGACCGTTAGGGCCGCGCGTAGGCACGAGGGCGGCTCTGGCCTCCGTAACGCTTACCGGCGGTCGCGGGAGCTTGCCGAGGAGGCAGAGCCGGCGGTGTGCCGCCTTGAGCCGCCAACAGACCGCGGGTTGGGTTACCCCGAGCTGTGCGGCGATATCCCGCTGGCTCCACTGCTGGAGCCGGAGGTGCATCATGACGCGCTCGGTCTCGGGGAGCCGGCCGAGGAGCTGATGCAGCCAGGCGCGCTGCTTGGGCGACGGAGAGCGGGCACCGCCCAGAAACGCGTCTTCTCTGCCGTCGGACGTCAGCCGCTCGAGCTTCGACGGGTCAACCGGAAGCTCTTTCACGGTTCGCCTTCTTCGGATCGCCCGAGCGAAGCCAACTCGGGCGCGCGCGACTTCGGCCGTCGCGGGGGCCGCACGGCCGGTGGCTCCGGCTGCTCTGCAAGCGCTCCCAACAGCGGTGATAGCAGGCTGGGGTCGGTTTGCTTGCGCGTCTGCGCTTCGCGAGCAGCGAGCTCCCAGCTCGCCAGCTCGTGCTGGCGTGCCGTGCTCGTCAGGCTCGCAGCGCTCTTGAACATGTCTACGTCCCCGCTCTCCGCGGCAAGCTCGGCTGCAAATTCCCCGGCGGCATAGAGCCAGGCCGCAGAGCTCACGATGGCTCCCACGCCTCGACTCACTCCCCCGTGGGCGGCAGAGAGCTCGGCAATTCGGGAGCGCTGCCATGCGAGCCGGTTGCGGTTGTGCGGCTCGAATCGCGGGTCACAGGCGAACTTCCGCGGCACGAACCGGGAACGCCTGGGAAGCTTGGCCATTGCTCGCGCTGCTTCGGCCGTACGCACGCGTTTGCGCTCGTCGCGACCCGAAGCGAGCGGATCGGCTCCGACCGCTTGGGCGGGCAGCTGCTCGTCAGCTGGCCGCACCTCGATCCGCGGCGTGCCTTTGCCGCGGCCATGACCAGCTCGAAGGCCCATTCAGCTCGCCTCCGCAATCGCAGAGAACTGGCGCGACACGAGCGTGCCCCGGACCGACTGCGCAACTTCGTACAGCTGCTCGGCGAGCTTGAACTCACCGGCGAACCCGAGCTCAATAAGGACGGTCTGCGCCATTCTCGACGTAGCGTTGAGCTGCGCCCAAGCCTCTTCGAGCGGGAGTTGGCCTATCGCGTCCAGTTGCTCAATGGCATCGGTCGCGGCGGCTAGGAGAGCCTCGGAAGAGAGGTTTTCTCGGGGAGGGTTTGGACCGCGATATGGTACCAAGCCAAGCGACGCCCCCCGGGGGGTCAAAGGGGGACATGGGCGCGGAGTCTTCGGTCGTTTCCGGTCTTTCATCGGAGTTGCCTCTTGCGTTGGAGCGACTTCGGTCTCGGGCGGCGCGGCTTCACCGCCGCGCGCGCGACATGGCTCGCCAGGGCTTCGCGAACGTCGCGAAGCAGGTACTCAGTCGGGCTAGCCCCTGCGGCATCGAGCCTTCGCAGACCGAGGGCGCGGAGTGGAGTGATCGACGCGTCGCGCGCGGGTTTCGCCATCAGGCCGCCCCGCATTGCCGGCCAGCGCCACTCGCGTCGCGTTCGCTGAGCTCTGGCCCATCCCCTTTGGCCCATCGCTGCGAAACGACCGTCGAGAAGTCGTTTTTGCTCGGCGCTTTTCGCTATTCGAAGGGGACTTGAAGTCCCCTGCGAACCGGAGCCCCCGCGTTTCGACTTCCCTGGCGCAGGCCGTACAGTTGGGCCGTGCCCAGCGGTCAATCGGCAGTCGTTGCGCGAGAAGTCGGAACCGGCCTCGTGCTGATTGGCATTGCACTGGCGATTCTGTCGTTCGGGGCCGGCATGTGGGTGCTGTCTACACCCGAGCAATGCCCTCCCAACGCGGTTTGCGACGGCGCTGGCTTGCTCGGCGCGCTCTTGATGATGTTTGGCGCTGTGAGCGGCAGCGGAGTCGTCGCGCTCGGTCTCATCTTCCGTGTGCTCGCTACGCGCGCTCGACGAGAAGAGCTGCGGCGCGAGCTCTCGGGCGACTAGCGAGCCAGGCTGGTTCCGGGGTGGCCTCGATTCACGTCGGGCGCCCCCCACTCCGCCTCCGTCAACCGCGCTAGGCGCGCTCTTTTCCACTGAAGTCAAAGCGTGCCCAACTGTGCCCAAGCGTGCCCAGAGTGTGCCCAGGCACGGTTGCGGGCAGTGCGAAGTGTGCCCAACTGCTCGCCGCCTTACAAAGGCGGCGTTGGGCACACTTCCGCGCGGGGTCGGATGGGTCTCAGTCATGGTCGACCTCGACCCGGCTCGGAATGTTGAAGACGAGAGCGTCACCACCTCGCCCTTTGCGAGGGCTCCTTACAATGAGCGGAGGCTGATGCTCGAGCGCGGCATCAATGGCGTTCTTAAGCGTGTCGCGGTTCGACAACGGGGTGCCCTTGGTGTGTTCGCGGAGGTCCCGGGTAGAGCAGTTCGGGTGGGAGCTGACCAGGTCAACGAGGAGCTTCAGCCGGGACCTCGCCTCGGCCTTGTTGGTCTCAACTCGCGCGAAGAATTGCTCTTTCGCCATGTCCTGGTCGCTTCGGGCGAGGAGCTGGAAGGGAGAGTGCTCCGTTTCGAATCGGCGCTCTGCCCCGTTGGCCACCAGCTCGACGTAGAAAGGCTCTTGGAAGCCTCGAGAAGCATCGTGGGCGCGAACGTGGCGGATCGTGCGCGCGTTGCGCCCAGAGCCTTCCACCGACCAGATGGTTCCGCTGCCGGCAGCAATCGCGCCGCTACCCCGACCCGAGTCCACGTCTGTGGGCTGGTCGCCCTTTTTCGTGTGGTGCAGGTAGAGGAACGTGGAACCCGAGCTCTCACTGACGCGCGCCAGCGACTTTAGGAACCGCGCCACGCCTGAGTCGTTTTCGTCCTCCCCGGGCACGCTGTCCCGGAAGCAGTCAATCAGCACCAGGTCGAAGCCGTTGCACCTCGCGGCAAACTTTGCCTCCGCGCCCTGGCTGTTCAGATACACGTTCGGGAAGACCGCGGTTTCGATCATGCCCTCGACCGCTCCGAAGTCGATGCCGCGACCGTTGGCGAGCTGGCGGTAGCGCGTCCGAATCGCCCAGTTGCCGAAGTCGTACGAGACGTGGAGCACTCGGCCGCGGCGGACCTCGAAGCGCCCGAACGCTGGTGAACCAGTCGCCACGGCGAGCGCGAGCTCCTGCGCATAGAGCGTCTTCCCCGCGCCCGGTTTGCCCCAAAGCCCGCACGGGCGGCCAGGCCCGAGCTCGAGCCCGGGAACCGCCCATCGGGGTTCGGGCAGCACCTGCATGAAGATGGCTTCGGAATTCGAGAGCCCCCAGTCGTCGCTGGTGGGCGCGTCCGTGCCCGACGCTGTCTCGCGAGATGCTCGCGCCGGCGATGACTCGCGCTCCGGAATATCCCGCGGCTCTTGCATCCCAGCTCCCATTCCGCTCGCGATTGTCTTCAGCGTTTCGCTCTCACCGAGCCCAGAAGCGCGCGCGGCTTCGACGAGCGCTGTTCGAACCGCAGACGCGTCGAGATGGCCACTCGCCACCAGCTGACCAAGCTTCAGAGCCGCTCGGTTCAGCGTGTTGTTTCGGTCGCCCTCGCCCGCGCTTCTCACAGTCTCGCATTCGCTCTCGAGCGCGGACCGCGCGTATCGTTGCTCGCGCGCGCCACCAGTGGCGCGCGACCTTCGCGGTGAAGAGCCAGATGCGCGAGCGGGCACCTCTGGCTCGCCTACGGTCCCAACCCACGTCACGAGGGAAGCTCCGCCGGCTCGCGCACCTCAAGCCACCGGTACACGCGACCGGTCACGTGACGGCTCGGAGCCGCGACAATCTGGCCGCCTTCCGCTCGCACATCAATGCCGGGCGCGAGCCGGACGCGATTCTTCGGCGGCGCCATGCCATCAGGCATCTTGAAGATTAGATGCATCCCTTTTCCGCTCCTCGCGGTGAGCGTGGGTGGCAGCGGGCCATTCTCGCGCTCGAGCGGCGCGAGTAGCTCTCGAGGCCCGTCGACGTCGATGCACACGAGCACGACGCCCGACGGTTGGCGGCCCATCCGGAGACCGATGTTCAGGCGCCAGTTCCTTTCGAGCGCGCGGTCGAGCTCGTCCAGAGCGAGCGTGGCGCGTTGCCATCCGGCGTGCACGGGGTGCTTGCCTGGCGCGCTGCAATCCACGCGCATGCAGGTGCAGCCGCCGCTACCGGTCACACCGTGAAGCAAGATCGGGTGCAGACCCTGGCGCGCGTAGATGCGAATCGCATCCTGCTTGTCGGTCTGTCCGATCCACTCAAGGTCGTGCCACCCGTGGCGAATCGCTCGACGGAGCTCCCCGTCTGGGGCTCGCCACGTTTCGAGCTCGAGCACTTCGGCTTCGCGCGGCGCGTTCATGAAGCTCGCCTCTTTGGGCGCCGCTCGCTAGCGACTCGAAGTAGCTGTGTGAGCTCAGCGCGGTCGGCTCGAGTCCACCGATAGCGCGCGAGCATGGCTGCGCGGAACTCGGAGTCGCGGCGGAGACGCCCGAGGTCGAACGCCTTGTGCGTCCCGCCGTCCGAAATCACGTGGAGAAAGTTCGAGCGCTGGCTCTCGCAATGCTCGTGCACGACCTCGAAAAAGAGAACTAGGCGATCCGACTGACAGCCGACGATGAGCCGCCCGTTGGCCGTCACGTCGAGCTTGCACTGGGCGCAACACTCGGTCACCTCGCACCTCCGACGAGTCCGAGCTCGGCGCGAAGCTCCGCGGCGACGCTCAGCTTGCGGACGGGCTTCGGACGACTCGTGAGTCGCGCCAGCTCTTCGCTTAGCGCCTCCGGTGAAAGCAAGAACCGGCGACCAACGACGGCCGCGCCAGCCTCCCCGCGTGCAAGGCGACGCCGGACCGCCGCGGGGTGACGCTTGCGTCCGAGGTCGCTGCTCGACTGGTCGACCCAGCTTCGGCGCTCAGTGCGCGCTTCCGAATCGAGACGGTCGCACTCGTCGGCGGCCGCACGCAGGATGCGAGCGAGGGTCGCCGGGGTCATGGGCGCTCCTCGCTGGTGGGCTCGGGGTGCAGTGGACCCGGGATGCCAAGGTCATCCGCAGCCGATTGGACGCGGGTGACGGTGCTGGGTTTTGCGCGGCCCGGTTCGCGGTAGACCCGAAGAACCTGCCGCTCGGGCATGATCGCCCTGGCTGCGATTTGCCGCCGCTGCTGCGGGGTTGGTAGCGCCTTCATGGCGCCATGAGTACCCCCGCCCCGACTACCCAAACCCGGAGTGCCGACTCCGTGAATATTCGCGGGGTCTGACCTCAGCGCTGCGTGTCGGGTTTTGCCCCTTGAGCGACCAACTCCGTTCGAGCCTCCCGTAGCTGGCGAGCCACGTCGTCTGCATCGCGAGGCTCGCCGGTCTTGGTCATCAAGTTGAGCAGCGCCACGAGGGCCTGACCGCGGTCGCTATCCGTTGCAACACGCTGACCTCTTCGGGGTCGTCCAGCTGAGGCGTGCGGCAGTCGGTACACCTTCACCGCTTCGAGTATTGCAGCGTCAGTTTGATTAGGTGGCAGCCTCGCGCCGAGCTGGCCGCGAACGCTGCGCACAGCGAGTTCATCTGCCTGCGCCTCGGGCACCGCGGTGTAGCCGTCTGCCTGTTGCTGCACGTCGAAGCCGCGCTCGCGGAGTTTCCTCGCTCGTGCCCGGATGAAGGAAGCGTTGCCAATTTGCGCTGCTTCCCTGAGTGCTCTGTCCGCCGCGAGTTCGAGGCTCACCGGAATCACTCTCAGCAGGGCTTCCGCGTGGCGTTCACGGAGCTCGCCTCGGCACTGTGGGGTGCCAGGACCGAAAGGGGGCAACTCAAGGCGCAGCTGATTCAACACGGTCGCAGCAAGCTCAAGGCCCGGTGCAAGCACCCTATCGGAGTTCGAGGTTCGCAAGCCATCGAGCAGTTGCGACGCACGCTCGAGGGCTGCGCACGTGTCGGTTGGGTCGAGGTCCGCGCGCAGCTCGTCGACCTCGGAGCGCAGCCCTGCGATTTCAAGCGCGCTGTCTAGCGCCGGATCGTTCACCAGGGACTCAAGGTCGAGCGGTTCACCCGTAGTAAGCCCCCCACGTTCCCGTTGCGCGGTGTTCGATTCTCTCCGCATGCCCAACAGTGTATCAGTCGCGCCCCTGATGGGCCGGGACGATTCGCCGAGACGATTGCCGGTGGAGGCAGCCATTGTCGCGCGCAGTGAGCTTTCAAACGCCGGCCATGTCAGCCGGCGGCCACGTTGCAGGCCGCTCGACGACTCCGCGGTGCCCATTCGTGCCCACCTCAGGGATGTTTGAATTGGTCGAGCTTGACAACATTCGCCGCGACGGCTGTGCTGGGCAGCTCGACGCCGCCGAGGCTCGCAACGTCCGAGTCAAAGAGATCGACCAGCTGTACTGAGGACCATGTGCCATCCAGGGCCAATTCAGTCAGCGTTCGCGGTAGCATTTCAGGCACTTCGTCGAGACTGGGTTCTCCCGGCTCGCAAGTACGCCACCCAAGCTGACTGATTCGGATGTTCGCCCAACGATAGTTCGACGGGCCGATGATTCCGAGGTCAAACGCACGCCGAACGAGCGCCTGAACGCTAACGCCCCAGCGCTTTTTCATGGCGATCAGCGCCGACCAATCGAGACGGGGAGACGGTCTCGGAAACTCACGCCAAAATGCCGTCGAAGGAAGTAAAAACGCTGAAGCGAACCAATCGGCTTGCTGCTCTGTCTCCGGATCACCGGTTTGCTTGCCGCGGTGAATAATGATGTGTCCACATTCATGCGCCAAACTGAATCGCATGCGACAGACGGCTCCCCGGACTCGACGATAAAAGATGAACGGGCGCCCGTCGACCCACGACATCGCGTCAACCGACGCATCGTCATCATCGAACCTTCCGACGACCGCTCCTGCCGACTCGAGCTCGCGAACCATTCCCGCTATCGGCGCGTCGTGGTGAATGCCCCATCGACGTCTGCACTCAGCCGCCGCGAGCTCGATCGCGGACCGCGTGTCTGCATGCAAAACGGGGAAGTCCTCGAGAGGAAAATCGAAGTGGTCACCGACGGCGTGAACGACCCTCGAAAATACTCCAGCGCGCGATCGAAGATGCTCGAGATACGCCTTTTGAACGCGGCGACGGCTCCGCATGTGTATGGCGCTTGCCGGAGGGGCACCAGAAGGCGGCTTCAACAGAAATGTGGTGCTGACGCGCAAGGCTTCTGCCAAGGCCTCGACGGTCAGTCTCGTGACGCTGCATTCACCCTTCGCTTCGAAGGTACGAATAGTTGTCGTGGAGACAGCACTTTTGTCAGCAAGCTCACGCTGGCTGAGAAACCGCCAGTTTCTCGCCTGCCGGAGGGCTGCCCCGTGAATGATCTCAGCCCGTTTCCCGCCCAGCATTTCGTCGTGATTTTCTCGTTGCACGCGCAGGCTCCCTCGTTGCTGGCTCCTGCAAAGGCGGCGCCGTCAGCACATCGGTCTTCGCTTGCGCAGAATAAAGGTCCCAGGTCCGAATGGGACGATGCGTTACCTCGTCGACCAGCCGAAGGCGCACGCGGGAGACTGGCGCGAATCTTTCGGCTTCCAGCTCAAGGCGCATGACAGCGTGCTGAAGCTCTCCAGTGACTGACGGTAGCCATGTCTGATGCATCTCTTTCCGCGCTAGTACTTCAGCTGCAAGCTGGGGCTTCAGCAGGCGCTCGTAGTAGCCGAGACGCATGGGAACCTTCCCTATCAAAATCACGAACGCGAGACCATCGTACTGAACGGTGAGCCACTTGTGCTCTTCCTCGAGCGCCTTGAGCGAGGCGCGCGTAATCTGGTACGCAGCGCACGCAACGCTCCACCAAACATCCAGGTCGGCCTCCTGCTCGTTCTCGGGCACCTGCTTGATGCTCAAGAACGGAACCTGCCTCTTGAGGAAGGTCGGCAACCGCTGAACCACCTGATCGCGTCTCGTCACCAGAGTGCTCACGACGGCGCTCAGTCGCGCGCCTTCCAGATCCGGGTGGTAGCTCGACGGGGTATCCATTTGTTCATCAGTATACTAATTCTTAAAAAACCGCAAGTGACTGAGAATTAGCAAAGCTCACAGCTAGCCGCCCACCTTCCGAGACCGCTCGCGTAGCCACGCCTCACAGTCGACCAGGCAGAAGCGCTTGTACTCGCCGGGCTGAATATGGGGCAGACCGTTGTTAACGAGCCCTTTCAGCGTGGGTACCGAGATGCCTAGCTGCTCGGCTAGCGCCGTCATCGAGAGCCACTTCGGCGGCTCCGGCCGTCCTTTGGTGGCTTCGCCGAGCACGGCGAGCAGCTCTTCACGAACAATGGCGCGCAGCGCCGCCTCCAGACCATTTGAATTCGATTCACGCATCGGAACTCCCTGCGCTGGACAGCGCGCTCGGCGTTGGGCTGGGCACGATCGCCCAGGGCTCAGTCTGGGAAGCTGACAACGCACCGACCGCACCGGGCGGGACGGGGCGACGGCGGGCCCACCGCTCGAAGCAGACTCGGTGCCAAAGTTCGCTGAGCCGGTGAGGGCTCGTAACCGCGAGCTCACCCCGCGCCAGCTCGCCATGGCAGCAACCGCATGTGCCGTTGCTGGTAGCCACCAGCCCGATGGCGAGGTCCGCCTCGGTGACGTCGAGGAACCTTCCCCAGCGCTCGCTCACAGCTGCCCCTCGCTGCAGGCGAATGGGTCGAGCTGCGCCGCTTCAAGAACGCACGTCCCGAATGAGCCGTTATCGAGAATGACGGGGTTTAGCCCGTATGCGCACTGCTCGTGCTCGCCGTCGGGGCCAGCCATCGCGCAGCCGACCCCCGAAACGACGCACACCACCAGGCAGCCAGGTGGCGCATCGTCGGGGTATTGCTCGCGATAGGTGGTGGCGGTCCAACCGTCACCAGCGTGCTCAGCAGAGCCGAGGCAGCCGCCCAAGAGCAGGGCGAGGGCGAGCGACGCCACAGCAGCAGCGCCCCTCACGACTTCCGCTCCCCTCGCCTGGCGCGCGCTGCCTCGAGCGAGACCACGTTGGCGCGCGCCTCGCGCCTGGCCTTGAGCTCAGCGGTCAGCAGGCCGACAGCATCGAAGGCGCCCGCCACCGCCGCCCTCTGGAGGGCGTCTGCGAGTGCGGCTTCGACGGCGTCAACCTGGGCCAAATTCTGGCCCACCCCGTCTTTGTCGGGTGGGCCATGGTGCTCAACGATGCGTGATGACGTGCCGGAATCAGCGGAGTTCCCGCTCGGCACGCCGCTTGCTGCCGCTTCGGCGCTCCTTGAAAATCCACGTGTCGGCGGTTCAATTCCGTCCCCGGACACCACAAAACGCGCTGAAACGGGGGTTGCGGGACGTCTCTCAGGCGTCTCAGATACCGGGGAATCGCAGGCGTTCGCTACACATGCGCTACACGCGTTTCCGACCGCCTTTGGCGCGGGCGCTGTGGGAGTCGGAGCCGGCCCCGAGCGACCTTCGACGCGCCAGCGCAACGCGATCGCGAGCGACTCAGGCGGCAGGCGGCCGTAGACGCGCTCAACCATGCTGGAGTCGGCGTGGCCCATGGCGGCGCCGATCAGATGCGGCTCGACCATGGCCTGCCGCAGCCAGGTCGCGTAGGTCCGGCGCAGGTCGTTCGGAGAGGCCTTCGCGATTTTGGCGCGCCGGCACGCGGTCTGGATGTCGCGCCGCACGTTGTCCCAGCTCCCGAAAAGCAGCCCCTCCTTGCCTTCTGCATACAGGAGCGCGTGCTCGATTAGCTCGGCGCCGACGCCAACCCGGGGCGCGTTCTTGGTCTTGGTGCCTCGAAGCGTGACGAAGCCTTTCGCCATGTCCACATCTTCGCGCCGGGCGCGCTCGGACTCACCCCAGCGAGCGCCGGTCGCGATGATGAACGCCACGCGCGCCGCGTGATCGGGTGACAGCTCAGCAAGGAGTGCTCTGGCCTCGTCGCCAGACAGGAAGCGCTCTCGAGGCCGGAACTGCGGCGAAAATCCGCTCGGCATCACCTGCGCGATGTCCCGCGTGTACTCGCCGCGCCGCTTGGCGACCTTCAGCGCGCCTCGCAGCACGGTCAGCTCCTTGCTGACCGTATTGGGCGCCGAGCCCTCCTGAAGCCGCTGGTCGATGTAGCGATCGACCGCCTGAGCGTCCACGTGCGCGAGGCCCGTCTCGCCGCCGAGAATGCGAACCAGGTGACCGGACTTCACGCGGTCGCACTCGAGCGTGGCTTCGGCGCGCTCCTTCAGCTTTCGATCGACAATCAGCCACCGGAGCGCTTCGCCGAGCGTGGCCGAGTGCGCGGCTGCGTATGCACGTGCGAGCCGCAATAGGGTCGACTCCCGCACCCGCATTGGAAATAGGTAAGCCTTTTGCACGGTTCGCTCGCTCATGAGCGCCTCGAGAGCGAGCCTCTTACGTTCGAACGGTGTGATGTGTCGCATGGCTACAACTCACTCACGCGTCAACAACACCCCAATCGAGACCAAGTTGACGCGTTCATCGACGGCGCACAGCCGCTCGCGCTGCCCAACGCTCCAATCCGAGGCAATGCACCCAATCGGGCAGCAATCGGACGCAATCCGGGCGGCAATGCGTGGCTTTGCAGACCCAAGTGGGAGCTCAAGAACGCCAGAGCGTGCGGTCTGCCGGTTTCGCCGACGGACCGCCCGGGTCGCGCGGGTTGCGAGGCCGCACGCTTTGACGTTTTTGAGTCCACATCTTTACCACGCGTCAACTCGCCCGCCGTGGACCACGAGTTGACGCGTCCGCGGCGCTACCAAGTTGTTTACAAGTCGGCCCGCGGTGCCATAATGCCTTCGCGATGGAACTCGACGACGAGTTGCGCAGTCAGCTGAGCGGTGCACCCAATGACGGGCACGACGCGGCTGTCACCGCAGCGCTCAAAGCGGGACTTCTCCGCGGCCGAAGGCCGAGAAAGCGGGCGCGAACAAACCTCGAAGGACAATGCCACCGGTCGTCGAAATGAAAGGTAGCCCCGGACGCATTGAGCGCTTGGTCCGTTGGCACTACAGCCTCGCGCTTCGCGATGTTGAGGGGCGCGATCCACGCGTCGTGCGCATTCTCCGAAAGATCGAAGCAGAGCTGGAGCGCCTGCGCGGTCGCGTCCTCGACAATGCGCCTATCAAGACCATCTCGAGCACGAAAAAATCGGCGTACACACTGGCGCAGCTGCAGCGAGGTGCGCAGTCGATGATCGAACTACTCACGCCAATCGCAAACGGGCAACCGCCCGGACACGACGAACAGACCGCACTGGCCGCTGGGCTCAAGCTGTTCGGTTTCACGCCGGGTGATGCGTGGATCGTTGTCGTCGCACGTGAGATCGAGCGCGAGCGCCGTCGGATGCTGAGAGCCAAGCTTGCACGAATCGAGGGGGAACACGTCAAGCGCGGAGCGCGGGCCGTCCTTGGGCGGGTGCGTGATGAGCTCCGGTCTGAGCTGCCGCCTCACGTCGACATCGAACTGCTCACGCACCTTTTGGAGAAGTACTCGTTCCACAGCAAAGGAGGGCGGCGCGATGCGACGATCGGACACCGGAGAGCGATCGCTATGTTGCGTTCAGGCGCGTGAGCCCAAGCCCGGTCTCCAAATCTGGGGACCGCGTACGTGCGGTCCTGCGCGTGGCTCCGGGGGCTCCGTGCGCGACACGTTGCCGTCGCGCAGCGCTCTGGAGTGAGCGAGCGATTGACCTCGTTGCCACCAAGCGGGAGCGCGCCCGAGCGCTCCGCCGCGACGCCACCACCCCACTCTGCCCCTGCAATCACGCAATTTCCACGGGGCGCTAGACGGCCTGTGCACCAGAGCTATCGAGCTCGCGCCGCGCTTGCTCAAACATCGCCTGAGCACATGCGCGACAGTACCCTTGCCACCCCATGCCAACCCTCACTTCGAGGACGTACTCGCCCTTCTTAATCTGGTGGGCCTTGTTATGTGAGCAGGCGCGCAGACGACCGGCAGCTCGCACCTGGTGCGTCTGCAGCAACGACTTGTGTTTCGGCACCGTTCACTCCTTTTCGCCCATCGCGATTCGAACTTTCGCGACCGTCGCGTCCACGATGGCGTCGATCTCGTTGTAAGCCTTCTCCAACTGTTCGAAGGTCAGCAGGTCGCGCTCGTTGCTGGAGACACCAAGGTACTCGGCCACCTGCAGATTGATGAGCACAACAGCACAAGTCAGGTTGTTCGTTGCGCCCGACTGCGGCGCAGCACGAAGGAGCTTGTGGCCACCGATAGGAAGCTTTAGCTCATTCAGCAATTCTTTGGCCGCAGACCGGACGCGTTCATTCAAGCGACGACGAGCCTCCTGCCTCGCCCGCTGCGGTTGAACGTCCTGTGAGACCAACTGGCCGCGCTGTACGGCGCCTTCCTCATCCAGATGGCGCGCCAACTGCTCACGCGTGATGCCAAGCTCCTCGAGGTTGAAGCCTCGCAACGTCAGCGCCTGCACGAGATCTTCGACGACCGCGGCTTTGTCCTCGGGCAGGAATCGTTCGTGGACGAAGTGGTTCACTTCCTCCCGAAGGACTTCCATAAGGGGCTTGAACCGTCGACGGGGTCCGGGCTCATCGCCACCCTGCTCCGGCGGATTCGTAAACTCTAGATCGGAGTTGGCCAACTGCTCGAAGAACAGTTGATCGCCGGCATCCAGGCTCCGAAGATCTTGCCACCAGCGATCGACGTTGAGCCCGATATGGGTGACCACAAAGCCACGGTTATCGGGATGCCCAGGCGCGTTCTGAATCGGAACACGCATGACTCGTCCCACGAACTGCACGTAGGGAACCAAATGCCTAAAGGGCCTGAATATTGCGGCTACCCCCAGCATGGGGTAGTCCGCCCCTTCCGCCAACATCTGCACGTGGACGATAGCGTCCAACTGATTGTTCTTCAGCTTCGCTCGGACGGCCTCCTGTTCGGCTTCGGGGAGCTGGCTGTGAATCACTTCCGCGGCGTAGCCCCGCGCCTCGTACATTGAGCGGATAGATCGCGCATGGTCAATGCTGCAGGCAGCCGCAATGATCTGATGCTTTAGCTGTGAGCCTGCCCGAAGTTCTTCGACGCATTGGATCGATGCATCAACAATGTGTGCATTGCATTCCGGCGCAAGCGCCACGCCCCTACTGAACCAGTCCTCCTCGCGCAGTTTGAGGACTTCCTCGAGAGTGTGCCTATGCTCCGAGCCTTGGTAGACGAAGGCAAGGGTGACCGGTTCGAGCTTCCTGCTCGCCAAGTCGCGAACGTAGCCTTCCACAATCGCGTCCTTGATCGGAAACCGATAGATGGGCTGTCCCTCCACCTTTTTGCCGTCGGACCGCAACGGAGTTGCAGTGAAGCTCACCACGCGTGCAGTTGAAAAATGCTCAAACGTTTTTCGCCAGCTATCGGCAACGTTGTGGTGACCTTCGTCTACCAAGATCAGCTGGAAGTAGTCTGGAGCGAAGCGGCCCAACCATTTTTTTGCATCGCGTGCAACGAGCTGCTGAATGTTCGTAATAACGTAGTCGGCCCCGTCAGCGTCGTGAACATTCGCTTCAGCTGACAGGAGGGCGCTGGTTGGTCCCTTGCCGTTTGCAAGAACCGAGCACTGCCGGAGAAACGACTTCTTTGACGTATAGTCAAAGTTTTCAGCAAGATTTCGCGCAATTTCGAGATTCGGGGCAATGGCCAAAGTGCGCCCTCCGGCCAACGCGAAGGGCAGCAGCGCCATCGTCCCTGTTTTGCCGCAACCTACGGGCAGTTGAATGATCGCGTGGGCGTGGCTACGGTTGAAGTGCTGCTTTGCCGCGATGTACGCACCAACCTGCGGACGACGAAGCTTCTCGTTCTTCGCGATATTGGTTGGCCAAGCAAAGACTGCGCCAGGCTGGCGAGTCTCCGGCCCAATCACTCCAATTTGTTGCTCAATCCAAGTCCTGAACTTTGCGCCAGCGAGGGGAAGAGCCCGATCCAGGAGACGACGCGCCTCTACGTTGCGCTTAGCGTCAACCAGACAACTTGCAGCGCTGACAAGATTGATCGCGGAGTCTTCCGGAGACGCCTCAAGCCGACTGAGAGCCAAAGTAACCTCAAGCGACGCTACGCGAGACGCGACGTCCAATACCTTCCGTCCAGCCCCTTTGGTCCGCTTAAGACTCTCAAGCTCCATGAGGAGAGCGTTCTTCTGTGCGAGCGTCTCGTCCAAGGTCATGACGCCACTTCTACGAACCAGAGCCGCGCCTCACAGGTTGCATAGCGAGCTACGCAGACATATCCAGGTCTTTCGAAGGGATTATCGCGCAGTTGCTCGGACTTTTTGGTGGTGAGTGCATCGAGGTCGCCGTCGACCGTTCCGCTCACTTCGAGAACGAATTCACGCTGACCCAACCAGTAGTCCACCTTTTCACCTCGCCGGGTCACCTCCGTGATCTCGGTGGCCGCTCGCTTCTTGGTCAAGATGCACGCAAGGGCGAGCGTCGCCATCTCCGTTATGACAGGAGCCTGGTACGTATTATGACATTGGCCAAAGTCATCGCGCAATCCGTGCCATCGCAGCGTCATGGTGGTCGCCGTCGGTGCGATGCTGCGAAGCTTCAGCGACTCGCTCAAGGCCTTCGTCCCGTCCTGATATTCGTCAGACGCAAGTAGCCTCTCAACCAGCGGCGAGCGCCAGTCCATTGCCCTGATACGGGGGTGGTCTTCGTGAAGGTTCTGGACATCCACCACTCCATAGGAGCGCGGACTTCCGACGTCGGAGGGCGTAGGCTTGACCATCCCTTTAGGCTAGCCCAATAGTCAAGACTCTCGCCGTGAGCATTTTGTTAGTCTCGCTCCAGGAGCGCGCTTTCTCGGCGATCGGGCACTCCCCACTCACGAGGGGGTCAAGACTTGGGGCGTCGCTCCGCCTGAAGGGTCCGGGTACCTCGCGGTTTCCGGCAGCACAGCGGCTTCGAGCGTCGCCTTCTCAAGTTCTAGGGAGGCCCTAACCACCGACGACAACGAACGTCGTTGAAGAAATCCGCGGATGATGTCCAGGCGCAGCGCCATGTGGACGGGCAGAGACTTGTCCGAAAGCTTCTTCCAGTAGGCTTCGGCGTTTTCGAACTTACCCTGTGCGGTCTCCCATTTGCACCAGAGGCCCAGTTTGACATCTGGCATCCGCCGAGCGTATTCCGTCTCCAATTTCCGAATCGCTCGCGCAGCTTCTCGAAACTCGTCCAGCTCGATGCAACACTTGGCAAGCTGCGAGTACATCTCGAAGGTCGGACGGGTCGCTACGCTGATTGCCCTCGCGATTGATGAGCGCGCTTCCTTGATATTCCCCTCGTCGTATTCGATGGTCGATCGCCGGTGGAGGTAGAATTCCGGTCGGTCGACAAGCTCAAGTTTGGCGAGTTCGCGTCGAGCTTCTTGGATATCGCCTTGGCGCAGCGCGATCACAATCGCCAAGTCGACAACCATTCGGTTGCCGCGGTCGGATTGGAGAGCCCGAGCGACCCGCTTTCTAGCTTCCGCATATTCTCCTAGATGAAGATAGCAACTTGCCAACTCGCGCATTAGTGTCACGTCCTTGCGTCCGCGCTGCTCCGCCTCAAGGTAGGCGTCTCGCGCCGGGGCGAGACGTCCTTGCTTCCTCAGGTTGAACCCCTGAAGAAAGTAGAAGTCGCGAAGCAGACCCTTCGACTGGAACCACTTGTTCTCCTCTTCCGCTTCGCTGAATAGGCCCGAGTGGATCAAGGCACGGACGAGGAAAGAGCGCGCCTCCTTTAATTCGGGGTCCTCCACGATTAGCTCTCGAAGGATCGGAATGACGCGATCGTATTCCTGCTGATGGAAAAGATTCTCAGCGATTTGCAGGAGTTCCGCCACTGTCTTCAATGCCCAGTCCGATCGAGACCCGTATGAGTAACGGGTCGCTCGGAAGAGAGCGCGGGTTAGTTCAATATGCCGTTCTTCAGGCTCTGCTTCGTCGAGGTAGTGGCTAAGTTCGTCGGCCACCGCCGTGTGGTTGACACCGGTGCTGCCAAAGGCCCGAAGCACCGCATCTTCAACCGGATGCGCAAGGGCGTAGCGATCGCCACCCGCGTAGTGAATGAGCGCTAGGTCCATAAGCTCTACCAGCAATTTGCTGAGGAGGTCGGTATTGAATCCAAGGGCGTGCCCCATTACCCGAACCGGCAAGGCGCGGTAGAAGGCGAGGAGCTTGAGCATCGCCGTCGCCTCTGCCGACAAACCATGCTTTTGCAGGTAGCCAAGGAAAAGATTCGAGCGGAAATCGACAATCTTGGCCACGTCTCTCGCAACCACGGGCGCGCCATACCTTGCGCTCAGGCTTGCCGCGTATCGGACGGCGGCCGGGTGACCCTTGCACTGCTCGGCCAAACAACGGAGGTCGTCGCGGGCGGCAGACACGCCCGCTTTCTGTAGAAGGAGGCCCAGCAGTGTTCGCGTTTCGTCGTCGGAGAGCGGCTTGATGTAGACGTCCACGCACGCCCCGACCTCGGGACGACGGGCGCTGACTAGCGCGATGTTGGCCTGGGCGTTTCCAGCCGCTTCCGCTAGCACCGCTGCTACCTGGGGAGTCGGGCTCGCGTCGTCACCGAGCAATCCACCTTCGTCCACGAAGACCGGCAGGCCTCCAGCGCGCACCAGGTCGATCACTCGACTCGCGGCATAGCGGGCAGCGACGTCGGGAGACTGACGCTTTATCGCGTTGGTTTTCTTCTGGAAGTCGTCCTTCGAGGTGTATGGCTCAACGTGCGAAGCAAGTGTGGCCGCGATGTCTTGGGTCCTTTCCCCCTTCGGTACGGGCACCTCAACTAATCGCTGAAATCCGAGCAAATCGTGGGCAACGCGACCTAGCAAGGTCCGACGTCCAATAGCGTCAAGTCCATGAAATGCGAATATGCGTGCGCCGGGCGGTGCGCCAGCGAGGTCTCGTTCGAAGCTCGCAGTCTCGTCGCGCCTGCCAACGTAGACTTGACCCTCAGTCTTTCGCACGAGCTCGTCAAGCTGCGCACGAATCACGCGTGATGCGTGGGTCGGATTCAGTGCCGCCTCGAATCGTGTTGCTCGCAACCAGGCCGGCAGGTTCGATTGCTGCACGTTGTTTCCGATCCCGAGCGCGAGGCCCTGGAACGTCCGTTCAGCGAGCTTTTTCTCCTGCGCCTTGTTGAGTTCTAACTCCACCCACTCCGAATTCAGCGCATCCGGAGAAGCAAAAAGGACGATCATTGCCGAGGCGGCGATGCCTCGATCAATGGCTTCGATTAGGTCGTCCCCAGCGTGAAAGCAGTACTCATCGTAAAAGCAATACTCTCGGCCCAGAGCGGCAGCGACCTGCCCAACGAACTGCTTGTCAATGCTTGAGTGTGAGAGGAATGCTCGAGGTAGGCGCATTGCCTTCAGGATAATACAACGCCCAGCCGATCGATGGCGAGTTTCCACGCCGTGCCACGTTCTGCCTCTTCTCGGCCTCGGTCCAGCACTGGCTTTTGCGTCTCCCAGGTTCGAGTGTGCGATCTTGGCTCTGGATACAAGTCATATCGGCTGGCCCCGTCCGAACCGCGGAGGGCGAGGACGAGAGCGAGTCGTTCCCGATGCGGGAGTCGACGCGAACGGCGTCGACGCGCGTAGATCCGACGGCTGCTCGCGTTCACGCTTTCACGCCCGCGGCACGATTGATCTAGCCAGGCCGCTGATTTCCGCGTCGCTGGGTTGGGGCACTAGATGCCCATCACCCGAACGCCCGGAAAGCGCGTTGCAAGCCGTGTCAGGTCGCCGAAGTCCGACGTGTACACAGTGTCACCGCGCTGCGCGGCCGAAGCCATCACGATCGCGTCAATGGTGTGCTCGCGACCGAGACGCAGTTCGCCGAGCATTTTGCCGGCGATGCGCG
Source organism: Polyangiaceae bacterium (assembly GCA_035549735.1). Lineage (GTDB taxonomy): Bacteria > Myxococcota_A > Polyangia > Polyangiales > Polyangiaceae > PMG-095. Next base: position 71,011 of record DASZQI010000069.1, read on the forward strand.
CGAGCGCTTCGTCTACCGGCTCGACCTCAACGCCGTCGAGCCAGCGGGCGGCGTCCCACTGACGTTGCTTCCGTTCGAGCGCGATGAAGACGCCCGTGTCGAGCGTTACCGCTGCCATTCGTCTTGCACTGCGGCCAACTCTTCTTCGGTGATCGGCGGCTGGCCTTCGAGCAGGTGCTCAAGTAGCGCCACGCGGGCTTGCTTCTGCCGATCCTTCTTTCGGACCTCCATCGCGTTGAGAATCTCGCGAAGGCTGTCCTCGAGGCCGTGCCGCTCCAGCAGGCGCACGAGCTCCTGAGCCGGCGACTCGTCGGTAGCCGGGGGCGCAGGGAAGCCAGTGGTGGGGGCCTGCACGATGTTCAGGGTAAGCCTCGCGGGCGGAGCCGACAAGCAAGCCGTCGGAATCGCGCTGTTCCGCTACACATCCGCTACACCGCCTTCAACCGTCTCCCCTTTCCCTCGTGCTTCCGTGCCGTTACCCCGCGCGGCTCCGGGATTGAAAATCCACGTGTCGGCGGTTCAATTCCGTCCCCGGACACAGCGTCAAAATAGCTGGAAACGCTGTTCAGTGAACGAGGGGCTGGGACAGTTTCGGGGACAGTTATTCGTTTGGACCTGGGTGAAATAGCTCGGGAATGGTCGCCATCCAGATCTGCGGCGGCTCGCAGGTCACAGATCCACGGACTGCAATCGTCGGGATACCGTTGGCGTGCGGCGATGACGACGATGAGACTCACGCCGTCGGGGGAACTAGCGGTATGTCCGGCGGCGCAGGGCCGAGCAGCGGCGGGTTTTCCGGCGGCGCTGGGCATACCGGAGGTGCGATCGATCGGGGGGGTCGCTCCTCGGGCGGCATGAGCAGCGGCGGCGCAGCGGGCAACACGTCTTCAGGCGGCATCGACGGTGAAAATGGCGGGGGCACAGAAGTGGGCGGAGGAGGAAGCTCAGGGATTGGCGCCGCTTCTGGTTCGATCTCGGGTGGAACGGGCGCCGTTGGCCCGACCGGGGGGATGAGCACAGGCGGCAAGCTGACAGTCGATGAGGTCCCCGAGGTTCGGTGCGGATACGCGGGCGCCGGGGCCGATGGCGGCGGTAGCGCGGGTGCTGGTGCTGCGCTCCCGGCGGCTGGTGGCGCTTCTGCCGGGGCCAGTCCAGATCTCGACTTCAAGTTTGTCGAGAGCGCGCTCGGCGGCGATGTGTTTCCCGTTGCTATCAATAGCAGCGGGCAGGTTCTGGCCAAGATCACCAAAATGGCTGGCAACGCCAGTGCGTGCCGATCGTTTCTCATCGAGCGCGGGCACGTTCAAGAAGTCGTTCTACCGGGCGAATCTTCGTGTGTCGACGCTCGGGACATCAACGATGCGGGCCGCGTTGCAGGTATTCTCCGGCCATCGCTAGAACCTTTCCTCTGGGAGGCCGGTGGGGCGACGACGCTGAGCCGCCAATTGGGTGAACCGGTCGCCATCAACAACCAAAATCAAGTCATCTTCGACAGCGGCGTGCTTTGGAACGCGGGCATCGTGACCGAGCTCACGTTGGGCGATGGGTCGCGTCTAATTCCGGTCGCCATCAATAACCGTGGCCAAGTGGTCGGCCCATATGGCGACCTCGGCGCAGCACTATGGGAAGCCGGAGTAGTCACGATCATCCCCGTGGATCAACCCCTGGCGATTAACGACCGCGGCCACGTGCTTGCCCGTCGTGGCGAGTGGGTTGGCATTTGGGATGGTGCGACGTTTACCCCGCACGACAACCAATTCAACGTCTCCGTAGATTGGCCCATGGCCCTCAACAATCACGATGAATTCGTGGGCACGCGTGACGAGCTACCTGGCGATTTTCCTTACTACCCCTTCGTTGCCCAAGGCCATCAGTACACGAAGCTCAGAGACGCGGGCCGGGCCGTCGACATCAATGACCATGGGGACATCATCGGCGTTCACTATCAGGTTCGGTGGAGCCGCGTCGGACCCGAAACTTTCTTCACCTTGGGATCGCCTCTTGGAAAAATTTGGAGTCGTGGGAGATGTGCCGGCGCTTGCTGCGGAGATGACGCCGATCAGCGCTGACTCGATGAGGGCGTTCACGTTGCACTTGAGTGATATGACGAGTCACAACGAGGCATTACACCTCGAACTAGCTTATCGAGATCGCCGACTGCGCCGAAGGGCGAACGCGGTCGCGAGCATTCCGAGCGCGCTGAGATACTGCCAGTGCGCGGTCGCTTCGCCCCCGTCGTGAAGCCGGCAGCCACATCCGTTCTCGCTGGCTGGCGCGGGTGCACTCCCATCGCCGGACATGCCGGCCCCGGTCAACGCGCCCGCGGTGCCGCCGGTTTCGTGACCACCGGACGCGGGCGCCCCTGCGTTGCCTGCGCCTTGGCGCCCACCGGACGCGGGCGCGCCACCGCTTGCAGATGCGCCGCTGGCTGACGTGCCCGCGTTGCCTGCGCCTTGGCGCCCACCGGATGCGGGTGCGCCGCCGCTTGCGGTTGCGCCGCTGGCTGAGGTGCCCGTATTGCCTGCGCTTGGGCGCCCGCCGGATGTGGGCGCGCCGCCGGAAGGCGAGCTTGGGGCGAGTTCGAAGGCGCCCACGTCGAGGGTGCCGGCTGTAGGTCGCGGTTCGGCGCCGGCGGGGTGCACGTACTGGAATTTCGGTGACAGCGAGACGGTGGCGCCCACGCCGGGGTCGACGCCTGCGTCCACGCAAGGCGAGCCTGAAACCAAGTGAAGGTCGAGCGCGGCTGCGTCTACGAAGCACGAGGCCTTGCCGTCGTAGTTGTGAGAGAGCGATGCGCTGGTTTGCGAGCAGAGGGTGCCTCCGCCGAAGAACACGTTGTTGACGAGCACCGCGGGGGTGGCCGCGCCAGAGCCGACGTTCACGAATGTGCCGCGCCCGAGGTCGTTGACGAAGCTGTTGTTGACGACGTAGAGCTGGTCGCTCGGATTGAGGGCGTGCGCGCCTTCTTCGAAGTAGGCCAGGATCGCAGGATTTTGGGTGCTTGCGCCCTGCTCGACCAGGTTGCCGATGACGTAGGTGAGGCCGCCGTTCGGGCAGTCGATTTCATAGCTTTGGCTGCCGTCGCTCTCGCCGCTGAGACGATTGTAGAGAATGTGGTTTTCGGCGGCGCGGGTTTTCAAGAGGTGGCCGACCACGGCTCGATGGGAGTAGTTGTATTGGAAAACGAGCTTGGCAACGTGATTGATGTAAAGGTTGTGCGAGTAGCCGTCGCCTGCGCCGTTGTGATCGAACTCGCTGTGTTCGATCAGAATCTCGCTACCGGCAACGTCACCCGCGAGAATGCCATTCTGGTTGTCGTGAAACGAGCAACCACGCACGGTTAGGTTCTTGCCTTCTTGACGAATGCCCGCGCCGTTGTCATCCGGAACGGTCGCGCCACTGAACTCGACGTTCTCAATCGTGGTGTCGCTGCCCTGCACGACCCAGATGCCCTTGCCGGCCGCGTTCTTGCCAGCGGCGTCGATGTGAGCGCGATTGGTTCCGGTGCCACGGATGGTGAGTCGACTTTTCGTGATCGCGCACACGTCACCGGCGTAGCTGCCGGTCGAGTCGATTTCGACCGTGTCGCCGTCCGCTGCGGCTTGGAACGCGGCGCAGGGTGCGGCGTAGGTTTGGCCAGGGCCGACCCTCAGCGTGGCCGCAAGCGCCGGGCCAGCGAGCAGCGTAACGATGACGAAGACCTCGAGCTCACAATGCCGACCCATTGGCTTACTGAACGGCCGTCGGCGGCGCGGATGAAGAGGGTCGGCGAGCGTGATCACGCGCTGGTTATTGATGAGAATCTACGGTGGTCATTCCCGCTCGTGCAATCGCCGCAGACGGGCCCACGGATTGCACTTGACCGGACATGACGGGTCGCCGGGGTCTCGTGCTAGGTTGACGCCATGGTGCAGCACTGCGCCCGGCTCTCGTCTGCTCGTTTCGGATTTTGCGCACTGCTCGGCGCGGGGATGCTGGCGCTCTTGTCGTCCTGCGATTCGGGCAGCGCCGATGCCGGGGCCGGGGGTCGAACAGCGAGCGGCGGTTCCGCCGCATCCGCCGGCGCCGCGACGGGTGGGCGAGCCAGCGGAAGCGGCGGCAATGCGACCGGGGGTGCCGTGACCACGGGTGGCACGACAACGGGCGGCGGAACGACGGGCGGTACCAGTACGGGCGGCACCAGCACGGGCGGCGACCCGACCACCGGTGGCGATTCGGGGACCGCGGGCGACTCTGGGACCGCGGGTAACTCCGGAACCGCCGGCGCGGGCGGCGCACACGGTGGGGCCGGCGGCGCGCCCGCTGCCGTTGCGATCCCGGCGCGCACCGCGGCAAAGGCCATGGGCAAGGGTTTCAACCTTGGCCAGATGTTCGAGAGTACGCAGCACCCGCAAACACTCGCGGCCGCGAGTGCCAAGATCGACGCTTACTACGCCAAGGGTTTCAGAAACGTGCGCATTCCGGTCACGTGGACCGAGGCGGTGAGCGGCAACCTCCTAGTGAACGATGCCGCTGTCGGCGACGTCAATCGTGCTCACCCTCGCCTTGCCGTGCTCGAGCAAGTGGTGGACTACGCGCTGTCGAAACCGAACCTGTATGTGGTGATCAACGCTCACCATGAGAAAGCGTTGAAGACTGGGAGTCGCGCGGCGGTGCTCGAGCGGCTCTGGACCGACATTGCCGACATTTTTGCGGATCGCGACCATCGATTGCTCTTCGAGCTGCTGAACGAGCCGCACCGCGACGATTCATCGGCGATGCCGGCGGCAGATTTGCGGAACATGATCGCAAAAGCTTATGCCAAAGTCCGCGCTGTCGATCCCGCTCGCATCGTGATCATCGGAGGCAATCAGTGGTTCGGGGCCGGGGAAATGGCGGCGGTCTGGACGAACCTCGATGGTGTCGGCGGCGGCAACGACCCGTACGTAATGGCCACCTTCCATCACTACAATCCCTGGACCTTTTGCGGCGACAACCAGGGCACCTACGACGACGCTTGGACTGACGCGAACCTGTCCGCGCCCATGGACATGATGCTCTCCTGGGCCACGTCGATTGGCAAAGGGATGCCCGTGTTCATCGGCGAATGGGGCGTTGGCTGGGGCAGTCGTTACACCGTGCTCGACTGCAACAACATCCGGCAATGGTACCAGAAGCTACACAGCGAGTTTGCCGCACCGAAAGGCATTCCGACCGCGGTCTGGGACGACGGAGGTTGGTTCAAGATTTATGACCACGCTTCCAACAGCTACGCCAACAACTTGGCCGACTGCATCGGCGGCACCTGCGCCTGGACTGGAACCGAGCGCTTCAACGAGGGCTGCCGATAGTTCCGCGATGGCGCACTTTGCCCTCTACCGCTCGATGCACACGCTGCGCGGCGCTGAACCAAAACCGGCCCGCACGGTTACGCTGAGCGCTGAGGAAGCGTCCGCGTTGCAACAGGTTGGTCTCGGGCGCACCCAGGCGTGGTCTCTGCACGCGCTCACCGCGCTGCTCGAAGAGCTGGCCGCGCATTTGCAGCTGGCGCGCTCCGAAGTGATTCAGGCGATTTGTCGCGAGTCCGGGCTGTCCGCGTTGCCCGAAAACTTACGGCCCGTCGTCGCTGCGCGCCTCGATGCCAGCCCGTTTGCCCGCGCGTTGCGGCTTGCGCTCGACGCCGGTCGCGAAGCGATGAACCATCAGATGACGCTTGCGTATAGGCCGGAATGATCGTCCGCAGCCGGTGAAACGCGGGTCCGCAGGGGTTCGCAGCCGGCTTTCGGGCTGCGCGGCTGACCGCACTGGTGCACGCGTGGCCACACGGAGGCAGCCCCCCAAGACAGAGGAGTCGGCATGGGCGTGCCATAGGCAGCGTCGGCACTCCCCCTGAGCAGCGGCGAATCTCGACGCTCATTTTTCAGCTGTCGTGTGTGCTTTTCTCGACCGAGCGAGCGCGCAGGGTACATTGCAGCACTGTGCAGACGAAGCACGAGCGAGGGGCCGGAATAGGGTGGATAGCGTTGGTCGCCTGCGCCTGTGGCGGAAGAGCGGCCGTTTTGACCGACGACGACGCTCAGGCGAGAACGGTCACAACCGGCGGCCGCGTTATCGGGCGAGGCGTCGGAGCAGCACCCGGCAGCGGCGGGAGTCCCGGCGCGACCGCGACTGGGGGTATGGTCTTCTCGACCGGCGGATCTCAAGAGTCGGCGAGCGGGGGCAGCATGTCGAGCGTCGTGGGCAGCGGAGGGCAAGCCTCTTGCGTCACCCGTCCGCTGACTCTTCCGCTCGTGGATCTCACGAACCCGGTAATTGGTTCTGATGGTGTCGTCCGGTTCGGCTCTGCCCCGGGCTGGGTCGGCGGGACGTTTAGTTATCCGCCGGCGATCTCGAACAAGCTCGTGGAAGGAGCCTGGATGATCTCTGGAACGGTCAGGGACTACTCCGGCTTTGGGCTTTGGGTCGATGACGGCGTAGAGTTCGATGCATCGGGCTTCACGGGGATCGCCTTCGACGTCCTCGGCAACGTGGGCCCCAGTGCAGCGCTGACCTTCGTGATCGGGACAGCTCGCACGGTGTGGTCGGACCCAACCACCTCCACGCCCGCTTGTGCACGTTGCCAGACGTCGCGGGAGCGCCAGTTCGAGGACTGCGCACCCCCCAGGGTCGTCGTCGCGGTCCCGGAGGCGGGCGGCACAATCACGGTTGCGTTCGGCGATCTCCGCCCAGGGCAAACCGCTGGGGCGCCCTTCGTAACGCGCGTGGAACCCTTCGACGCGAAACAGATCCTGCTCCTGCGTTGGGAGTTTGCCCATCCCGATCCAAAACGCGACAACGCCGACGACTACGCAGTCGCGTTAACCGTTCGTAACATTCGCTTCATTGGCAAGTAGTCGTTGGCGCCTGAGGGCCGCTACGGTCTGGGTTTACGCGTCGCCGAACTGCCGGGCTCTACGCTCCAGGTGGGCGGGGTTGGCGAGGCTTCTGAGAGGAATTGGCGCAGCTGTCGGCTCTCGGCCGGGGTCAACACTTCAGAGAGCCAGTCCGCGGCTTCATTTTCTGAGAAGAAGAGTTTGCGATCGGGCAGGCCCGCGTCGCGGATCACGCGCAAGAACTGGAGCACTTGGAGCGGGGCATCCGCGCGGGCGAGCGCCGCACTGCGTTCGGTGTGCGTGTTGCGCCCGCGAAGGTGAAAGCCCATTCGCTCGGCGGCTTCTGGCGACATGATCGGACAGTTTCGCCAATCGACGATGGTCACGTGTCGCGTGCCCGGAGCAAGGACCGCGGTTTCGCGCACGATGACCTCGAAAAGAACGTCCACGTCGAGGGCGGCCCGATAACCCGCTTCGGCGCGGATCTCGAGTAAGCGGCCGACTCGAACCTGCGCGCTGTTCACCGGCACGACCACCACGCTCGCTCAAGCGATTCGAGCGCAAAGCGCGCCCGGCGAGTGTAGTAGGGCTCGATGGCGGCTTGTATTCGCCGAATGACGGCTTCGTCGTACCGCTTCGGCGCCACCAAGACGAGCAGCGGAAAGGTCTCGCCGAGCAAGAGCATTCGCGGATCTTAGCGGTCTTCCTTTTGTGCGAGCAAGGCACTGAACGCACTTCGGTTGATGGCGTCGAGAGGCTGGCGGCGCGCGCCAGCGCGCGGAGGAGCAGATGTGAGCCATTGTCGTTTTCGGCGCGGGGCGCGCTGAAGACGCGCGACATCCGCGCTGAAATCGGGCTTTTTTCGAGCAACTCTGACAGGTGCCGACTGGCACTCGCCAAGAGCGTTGTCAGACTCATAGGTCGTACTTTGCCTCGAGGTCAGCAATTGCAGTCATCCACTCATCCGCGCCCTGCTCAACCCGTCGGCTCACCGCGTGCGTGGTGGGTTCCAACGCTTCGGCGCGGAGCCTCGTGGCTACTCGGGCTCGTTTGTGCCTGTTCGGTTTACGACGAAAGCTTGCTCAAGAGTCGTCAGGCGGTGTCGTCGACTGGTGGTGCGACGGAGGCCGCGGGCGGCGGTTCGAGCGGCACAGGCGGAGTCGGTTCGGGCGGCGACAACCGAGGCGGAAGCGCGGGAGCTTCGGACGCGGGCGCAGGCGGCGATAGCGGCGCTGACGGCAGCGGCGGAACCATGACCACTACTGGCGGCGCGAGTGGCGGCAACGCGGGCGGCGGTTCTGGCGGAAAGACGACGGGTGGCGCGACCAGCGGTGGCACCACGAGCGGAGGCGCGGGCGGAAAGACCAGCGGTAGTTCCGGGGGCAGCGCGAGCGGTGGCGGCGCCGGAAAGACGAGCGGTGGCGCGACGACGGGCGGTGCGACGACCGGAGGCGCGAGCGGCGGCACCGGGGGCAGTGCCGGGTCGTGCAGCGGCAAACTGAGTGGTGGCATCTGCTGGTACGTCGGCGCGCTCGACCAGACCTGTGAGCAGACCTGCTCAAGTCATGGCAGCGTCAATGGCGCCATGGCCGGTGTGGTCGGCACGAGCCGGCAAGGCGGTTCGTTAGCGAAGTGTCAAACGCTGGCCAAGCTGTTCGGTGCAACGTCGAACGCCTTGTCGGGATCCCGTGACGACGGCCTTGGACTTGGGTGCCACTTTTACGATCCAGACGTGTTTTGGCTTTTCGATCCCGACTTTACCGAAGACGCGGCCGAACCCGGCGCGCGCCTCATCTGCGGCTGCAACGAGTAAGCGTACGACGGGATCGCGCTGGGCCGATGGCGGGAATATAACTGCGGGCTGGCGGGATTCGTTTGGTGAGGAGCGAGCGAACCTTATGCTTGCCGGGGTTTCGGGCGCGGCCGTTTTCGCCATTTGGCAGTCGAGAACGCGTGCGCTATCAAATGCCGAGTAAGACGGCAGTTCTCGTTAGAGGGAACGCTCGGAGAGGTTTCGCGCATGAGCATCTCCTCGGTCTTCTCAGTCGGATCCGATTTGGTGCTGCCGGGAGCAGCTGCCACGCGAGCCTACGCGGTGGCACAGGCCGAACCCTCGCTGACCGGCGCCGAAAAGGTTCCCGCGGCAGGTTCGAACATGGCGGCGCGCGTCACTTCACCGCGATACGCAACACGTTCGCTGAGCATCGAGGATTTCTCGGCGCTGGTGGCCGAAGCAGAGGTTCGCGCGCGGACGATTGAGCTGTTCGGCACTGGGTCGAACGCTGCGAGCGAGACCGCGTCGAGTAATTGGGTCGAGCTGAGCGACGAGTCTGGCCTCGGCGGGTGGCCGATGTCCGATTCGCCCGCTGCCTCCCCCTTTGCCGGCATCCAGAACGAAACCGACGCGACCGAGTCGTCTGATTCATCGCTATTGACCGACCCCGCGGACGAGAACGGAGACGGCTTCGTCAGCATGACCGAGGAGTTCGCCTACGCGCGGACGCATTCGATGGAGTCGTCGTTGTTCGAGAGCGAAGGGCTCAGCTCTTAGTCGTGAGTGCGTAGCCGCGCACTGCGGATCTACGAAATGCGCGTTGATGACGCTGCGTCGGCTCGAGTGGAAGCGTGCGCGCGGCGCCGCCGAATCAGCATCAGTAGCGCGGAGCCGAGGGTGAGGGCGGCTTCGTTGAGGGCGCCGCGGGGCGCGAGGCGCGCGCCGCCGCAACCGCCGGGGGTTTCGCTTCCCGTGTTGTCGTCTTCGAGCGCAGCCAGGTAAAGGTTCGAGATCGAATCCGAGTCGACGCTGGCGAGCGCGCGTTTGTGCGTCTCGCAGCGGCTCGTGCAGTAGTACATGGTCGCGCTGCCATCGCTCATT
>DASZQI010000070.1:0-1637 GCA_035549735.1 Polyangiaceae bacterium
ACATCCAGCCCTACAAATCGTGTATTCTTCCCCATAGACCGGCTCCTTCGCCATGTGGCTCTGCGTTTCTTGCCTCGCAGCTCGGAGCGTAACCCACGACTTGGTGACTCGAGCCGGTCGTTCCATTATGACTGGGCAGACGTTCACTCGTCGGCGGCACGATGGTCACTGAATTCCTCGACACGGATGGCGCTTCGGCGCACGACTCGTTTCAGGCTTGGCGCTCGAGCCACCAAGACGAGGCTGTCTTGTCTATGGAGAGTACGACGACCGCGACTCTTCACGGAACCCGCTGCCAGCACTTTGGTAGCGGCCCGCCTTACTTTACCGCTGCTGACGGCTTCGACCTTCTCACCTTGAAGCGGAAGGTTTGCGCTACAGAAGCTGAGCTCCGGGAGTGGGCCGCGTCTCGCGGTGTAGGAGTCAATCCGTGTCAGCACTGTCTGCGTCGTGGATTCATTCACGGCGAGGCTAGTAGCGAACCCGGCGAACTCCCCGCGGGAACCTTTGAGAGAGCGACGGTCTTCGAATCTGGATACGCGCACGGATTCGCTCAGTTCGAAGTAAGCCGCGTTCACTTCCATGTTGCTGCCATGACTGGTGGCGGGCGGTACGAAGCCGCCACTCTTGTGAAGCGCGGAACCCGCAAGAACCTGTCGATGGCCGTGAATCGCCTTGTCGTGATCGCCGGCTGGGGCCACCCAAAACTCGCAACGAGCAACGTTGAAAGGTCAGCGGGCAGCACGAGCTACACCGCAAAATTTCCAGCATTCTCGAAGGAATGGGACGTCCTTCTCGATCAATACCTGGCTTCACTTACCCCCGCCCCGAGTGTGATCGTAGACGGCAGAACGCGACCTACTCCTGGTCGCCTTCTGCAAGACACGGTGCAAGCTAGGTCTTCCGAGTCTCTTGAGCTCAGGGAAGACGACGCGAATTCGTCGCTTTCGCTCCTTGAAGGTGCTGTCGAAACCATTCTGGCGACCCGTTTCGAACGGGATCGCGAGGCTCGCCGACTGTGTTTGGCCCATCACGGTTACGCTTGTCGATGTTGCGGCCTCACTATGAGAGATCTGTACGGCGAGCTGGGCGAAGACTACATCCATGTTCATCACAAGATTCCTCTGTCCGAAGTTCGGCAAGAGTACGCTGTTGATCCCGTTAAAGACCTCGTTCCGCTATGTCCGAACTGCCACGCCATGATCCATCGCTCGACGACTCCGCTCTCCGTCGAAGAGTTGGCGGACATCGTTCGGGGAAGGCGGCGAGGCGCTGCCCAACTAGGGGTTGCAGCAGACGTGGGCATCGCTTCGCTCGGCTTTCGCAGCTGAACGCTGCTACGTTGGGCAGACTCCGCAATCGACAACCCGTCCCGTCGAAGGATGCGAGCGGAGCGACTGGTCGAGCCTGCGACGCCGTAGCGCGCCGCGGGACACCGGGCGAACAATGGCGGCGCTTGCCGCATCGGTACTACTCGAGTAGTATTCAACAATGCGCGACGCCGCAGAAAAGCTCTCCGTCAGCATGCCCCACAAACTCGCGTCTGCTGCACGCAAGCGCGCAGGGCGCCGCGGGTTGTCCTCCTTTGTGGCCCGTGCTGTTGCCCGTGAGCTCGAGCGCGAGGCGCTCGGCGATTT
>DASZQI010000071.1:0-2593 GCA_035549735.1 Polyangiaceae bacterium
ACATCCAGCCCTACAAATCGTGTATTCTTCCCCATAGACCGGCTCCTTCGCCATGTGGCTCTGCGTTTCTTGCCTCGCAGCTCGGAGCGTAACCCACGACTTGGTGACTCGAGCCGGTCGTTCCATTATGACTGGGCAGACACACGCGCTAGCCGCGTCCACCAGGAGCACCTACCGCTCGGTGCCTGTGGACGAAGTCCGGAAAGCGCCGACTCAGTCCACCCGCGCCATGCAGCTGATCGTTCGTCTCAAACGCGGACTCAAGCCGGCGGAGTAGGTGGTCTGGAATTGCCTTGAACACTTCAAGGCGCTTCATCAGCGAGATCCCGTCGGAAAAGTTTGCGGCTCTTTCCCACTGCACTACCAAGCCTTCGAGCATCGTGGACGTGAGGTGCACATCTGCGCTCAGAACTGAAAACATTTCACCGGCAACGCTCGTTGCTTCTCGCCCGCGTCCCGCGATTGCCTGTTCACTACTGAGAAACCCAGGCGGGTCCTCGCCCAAGCGCACTGAGACGATACGCACCCCCCTACCCATAGCCGCTCCGACTTCCTGATTTGTCCAGCAACTTGACAGGAAACCCTCGCTAAGCAGCGCCACCAGCACATCCATCGTTCCCAGAGCGGTCTTTATCTCGCGCTGCCACTCCAATGCGGGCTCGATGTCGTCGTGCGCGACGAACCCTGAAGCTCCCCAAGACAGTAACGCCGCTTTAAGATCGTGCGCCTCCCGCTTGTACGTTGCCCGGTGACTGAGGAAGAGGCGCGGCCTTCCGGCCCCCCAGATCCGGTCGATATCGGCACGGGCGCTGGAACCTAGGCTTTCGACGTCCGGCGCCCCGGTCACAAACCTCCAAAGACTCTCCAGCGTCTCATGACTGGCGGTCTGCAGCCGCCTGCTGCGGATTTCGTGTCTGTGCCCACCGTCCGCGTCTTTCGGCACTCCGAACTCCGCGAGGATCATGTCTTCGTCCGTCCACGATTCGCCTGACAGGGAGTCCGTGATCTCCCGAATCCACCGTACGCGCTGGTGTGCACTCGGCATACAGGCACCATAACATCCCGAGCGGCGGACCGATACATAAGCCAAGTACGCATGCCCGGAGGCACTTTGGGCGCCCCTGATACGTTGCACCTCGCCCGACGCGCTAGCGCGGTATGCCGAGAACGCCAATCGATGTGCAGACCGTCGCTCAAAGCGGTAAAGTCTCATGACGGTCGACGAATCCGGTGCTGCCCAACTCGGGGTTGCAGCAGACGTGGGCATCGCTTCGCTCAGCCCACGCAGCTGAACCCTGCTACGTTGGCCTGACCTGCAGAAGGCCTCTGCGCGCACTCGTGAACGCTGGGAGGAGACGTCGCTCGAGCGCAAGTCACGCGCTGGCACGACCGAAAGCTTGATGGCGGTGAACGGCGAGACCCAGCACTGCTATGCGCTCGCAAGCTTCTTGCGCGGAGCGAGCGCGCTAGCGATCTCTCGACGCGTTGCGCCGGCGGCCAGAAGTCCGTGAACGAGAAGGTCGAGTGAAACACTCGGATCTCCCGCCTCCATTTTCGCAACGCGAGACTGACTAGACTTCATCCGCTTGGCGAGGTCAGTCTGGGTCAGGTTCTGGCGCTCACGGGCCTTTCTCAGTTTCGAGCCGAGCGATAGCTTCATGTCGACCAGTTCGTCTTCGACGTCGCTCAGTCCGAGGAACTCCGACGCCGAACCAACGGTCCATCCGGCTCGCTCTAGACGCTTGCGCTTGTTCTTGTCCATTTCAGGTTTCTCCTCGGGTCGCTTCGTCGTAGGAGCGGAGCCGTTTCTGACTGTTGGCGATGACCTGCTTCGGCGTGGCCTGCGTCGTCTTCGCAAAAACATCTGCGATCACGATCGCGTCAGAGTCGACGCGATAGATGATTCGCCACGTCCGGTTCGCGTCAGGAATTCGCAACTCATGGCAACGCGCACCGATCGTCGGCATCGCTCGCGAATGCGGCATTTCGAGATTCTCGCCGCGCTGAAGTCGCCGAAGCAAGAACCCGGCCTCCACTCGCGCGCTCGCTGTGAGCGGAGGCGTTTTCACTTCGCCGCTGAGCCAGACCAGCGGCTTGTCCTTCGGAGACACCTCTGCACTATATGTCAGAACGGACATGCGCGCAAGCTGGCGTTAGCTCGGCGTTGACGGCGACGCATTTCTTGCGCTCAGGTCATGCCTCGCGCCCGTGGTGGAGTACCACGGCCGCGCTCTTCTCGGCCGCCGCCCGGCAACGCGGCTCGGCGTTGAACCGTCGTGTTCCACTGCTCGACCCACACTCCCCAATCACCGACTCCGGCGATCGCACAATCCACCGCCTTGTCATGCGCGGCAAACGCCGCCTCTACTATCGTTCTCCTTGTAACGGGGCAGGCCCACTCGGGCTTGCAGCAGACGGAAACCTCGCTTCGCTCGGCTTCCGCAGCTGAAGCCTGCTACGTTGGCCTGACTAGCGCGACCTGCAGACACCGTCGCGAGATTTTCTTGGGGGCGCGTCAACGTGCACAGTTTCGTTCGCGCGGTCAATACCGCGACCGTTCGTCGTTGGCTGCGGATCCGGAACCGTGTTCCTG
>DASZQI010000072.1:0-49685 GCA_035549735.1 Polyangiaceae bacterium
GCCGACGCAAGCACGCGGTAGCTTTGACCGCCGACTCGTAGTTCGACCGGAGTACCCATGTGCGTTGCGAGTCGTACGCTAGCATCCTGGCCCGGCCATGGAAATGACCAGTTGGCGGCCGCCAACGATTAATTCGAACCCCGCTCACCGCGAACGGCGCTCGACCCGTGGCCACGTCACGCGCGCGAAACAGCGCCCTTGTATCCAACTTCTCCACAGGCTTGCCCACAGCGAACTCAGAGCTTGTCAGCCAGCAAGCAACGAATGGACCTCGTTAGCGACTCGATTGCCAGCTCACCCGGCGCGCCCGCGTCCGCGCCGCCAGCTCCCATCGCCCCCGAGAATTGCGACGGAGCGCCCAATGCTGCAATGGCCATCGACCGCGCCGAAGCCTGCGCGCATGCGACCGCGTGCATCAATGTCGCGCCCTGCGTTTGCGCAACCGGGAACCATCGTGATATCGCGTCCCGAAAGAGCGTGAGCACCTCGGGCTCTGCGCCGGACTGTGGCTCGAGCGCAGCCAACATGCCCAAGGGCTCGTCGCTCGCGACGCGCAACCAAACAGAACAGAGCTCTGCCAGATCCGGGTGCTCCGATCGAAGCGACAACGCGCGACGCACACGCTGCGCAACGTCCCCGCGCACCGCGCTCAGAGCGTGGCCGAAGTCGTCAAAGCACTCGTAGAAGGTGGTGCGCCCGACGCCCGACAACGACGTCACGCGCGTCACACTCGCATCCCCCTCGAGATGCGCAATCGCAGTCGCTCGAAGCAAGCGCCTACGTTGAGCCAAAAATCGCTCTGCACCCGTACGCCGTCGCTCGTATCGGCCGCGACCAGGCGCGCGCTGAAAAGCCGGGAAGCCGACGACCATAAGTACGCCAGAGTTTTAATAGGACGCGCAACGCGACCGGCGCAAACACGAACGACCAAGCTTTAAGATGGTTGTGTCTTTTTACTTATTGGCGCTAAATTTGCCTATTACTGCAATTTCACCGTCATTGGAACTGAGTGCGCCGCTCGCCGGTGCTTCGCGGGGCGGTCTCGTCCTCCAGGTCCGATCGGCGGCGGCTTTTTTGGTCAATATGCCGGTGCGAGTCGTACTTCCGCGCGGTGCGGCACGTTGTCGTGGCCGCGTCAGTGGCGACGTCATGCGACGCACTGGCACGACTGAGGGGAAGGACAGGAAACTCGCCGGGTTCCTGGCTAACCGCCCCCGGCGCGCGGACGGGTTCTCAAGAAGGCGCTCCAAAGGGCGAGCCCCGGGATTTGGAGTCAGGCGTGCGCTGCGACTCACCGATCGCCCTAAACCGGGGGCGACCGCGCGCGGGCAGGTTCGGGCATACCCCGCACGCGTGTTCAAGCCACCGGTCGCACTTGCAATGGCCCAGGATCGTCGCCGCCTAAGGCCTCCGCACGGGACCTCGCGGCGGACCTCGCGGCGGACCTCGCGGCGGACCTCCGCACGGGGGGGCCCGCATCGATCCTCCGCACCGGGGAGGGTCGCAGCGATCCTCCGAAGGGGGGCCTCGCAGCGGACCTCCGTATTGGGCCTCGCACCGGGCCTCGTACCGGAGCTCGGCACGGCGTCCGCACCGGGCGCTGCTCCGATGCGAACGATTCGCCGCTGCCTGTCGCTTGCCATGAGAGGCCGGGTTGATTGACCTGTTTCACGTGAAACATCGCTCGCTTCGAGGCGATGGATTGCGAGGCCGGCACGTGAGAGTCGATCCCCCTCCGGTCTGAGCGAAGCCCCTCTCCTCCCCTGGGCCACTCCCCCGCCTTTGGGAGGTCGACGCTGCGGACGTGCGTGATCCCCCACCTGCGCGATCCCCCACCTGCGGGCTCCCCGACCAGCGGGACCTTCGGCGCAGACGCTGCGGCGCCAGCCCGGATCCTCGGGTGCCCGGGATCCCTCGTCCTCTCCTCCCCTGGGCCACTCCCCGCCTTTGGGAGGTCGACGCTGCGGACGTGCGTGATCCCCCACCTGCGTGATCCCCCGCCTGCGGGCTCCCGGACCAGCGGGACCTTTGGCGCAGAGCTGCGGCGCCAGCCCGGATCCTCGGGTGCCCGGATCCCTCGTCCTCTGATTCGGGCCATCCCCGCACTTTGCAGTCCACGTGCGCTAGGCGTCCGAACCTCTCTCAGCACCGCGCTGGCGCGGTGTTGCCTCCGAACCCGCCCTCGCTCTCGAGCCTTGTTTTCGGGCCAATCCCGGTCCCCGTCCGATCCGCATGAGTCGCCACGTCAGCTACCGCGCCGGCGGTGTCGCTGGACTCCCGCGTGCTCTTCGACCCCCCTTCATTCCAACGGTTGTCGCCTTTTGATCCCGCTGTCGCCCCGACCCCAGTTGCGCCCCGACCCCAGTTGTCGCCCCGACCCCAGTTGTCGCCCCGACCCAGTTGTCGCCCTGACCCCCGCTGTCGCCCTGACCCCCGCTGTCGCCCTGACCCCCGCTGTCGCCCTGACCCCCGCTGTCGCCCCGACCCCCGCTGTCGCCCCGACCCCCGCTGTCGCCCTGACCCCCGCTGTCGCCCTGACCCCCGCTGTCGCCCTGACCCCAGCTGTCACCTGACCCCAGCTGTCGCTTGACCCCTGCTGTCGGCCCGACCCTCGCTGTCGCCCCGACCCCGCCGTCATCCTGACCCCCGCCGTCATCCTGACCCCCGCCGTCATCCTGATCCCGCCGTCATCCTGACCCCAGCTGTCGCCCCGACCCCGCTGTCGCCCTGACCCCCATTTGTCGTCCCTGACCCCATTTGTCGTCCCCGCCCCGGTTGTCGTCCCACCCCAGTTGTCGTCCCCACCCCCAGTCCTCCCGAGCCCGTTGTCCCAACCGTCGTCCGTACCGCCGTCTCCGACCGCACGCTCGTCGTCCCCCGAAACCGCTGGGTTCCCTCCGCCTCCCCAGAATCACTTCGGCTCCGGGTCGGGGCGGTGGGCAAAGGGGAGTGCCCGTAAGCGCCCGCTTGCGTTCGAGCGCGCCGGCGGCTTGCGATTCAGTTGGCTCCGCGGCAAGACGTCGCGGCATGCCGGCAGACCTCGAGGCGCACCTTTCCGAGAAATTGGCGCTGTTGCGATCGCTGGACCGTTTTCGCGATCCGGCGGACGCGGGGGCGCGGGGTTTGGTGGAGCGTGCGGCGGCCGCAGCAGGTGTCGCTTTCGTCGACGCGAGTTCCAACGACTATCTGGGAATGGCTGCGGAGCCCGGGGGCGTTTCACGTGAAACGTCGCGGCCCGGCGCGGGCGCAGCTCGGCTCGTTCAGGGGTCGTGGCCGGAGCATGAAAGTTTGGAGCGTGAGTTGGCCGACTGGGTCGGGCAAGCGCAATCGTTGCTGTTCGCCAGCGGCTACGCGGCAAACCTCGGGACGGTCGCCGCGCTGAGCGAGCCAGACTCGGTGGTGCTCTCGGACGAGCTCAATCACGCTTCCCTCATCGACGGCTGCCGACTGGGCCGCGGAAAAACAGTGGTCGTTCCTCACCTGGACCTGCGGGCGCTCGAGGCCGCACTACAGGATGCCGCGAACGCTCGGGCTCGCTGGGTCGTCACCGAGTCGTACTTCAGCATGGACGGGGACGGGCCGGATCTGAGGGCCGTTCGCGAACTGTGCGATCGCTACGGCGCATTCCTCGTCGTAGACGAGGCGCACGCGCTCGGGTTGTTCGGGAAGCAGGGCGCGGGGCGATGCGAGGAAGCCAGGATTCAGGCCGACGCGCTGGTGGGCACTTTCGGAAAATCGATCGGAACTCATGGCGCGTTCGTCGCGGGGAGCACCTCGTTGCGTACGTTTCTCTGGAATCGGGCGCGGAGCTTCGTGTTCTCGACCGCGCCCTCTCCGCAGCTGTGCGCGCTGACGCTGCGCCACGTGAAAGCGGTCCGCACTGCTGACGCGAAGCGCGCAGCGGTGCTGCGAGCGGCGCTTCGTTTGAGGTCGAAGCTCGAGGACGCTCGTGTCCCGATGGTTCCTGGCTCGTTCGGTCCCATCATCGGGCTGCTCGCTGGAACGAGCGCGCGAGCGATGGCGGTCGCAAACTCGCTGCGCAAAGCTGGGATCCTGGCTCAGGCGATCCGCGCACCGACGGTTCCCGAAGGTCGCGCGCGAATCCGCCTGACAGTGACAGCACGCGCCAGCGACCCGCAGGTGGACCGGGTGGTCGAGTGCGTCATTCGTTCGTGGGGCGAGTCGTGCCGCGCGTAGTGATCCTCGGCACCGGCACGAACGTCGGAAAGACGCACGTGACACGTGCGCTCGCGCTGGCCCTGCGCACGCTTCGTCCCAACGCGAAGGTGGCCGCGCTGAAGCCGATTGAAAGTGGATTCGCTCCGGGGCCGGATTCGGATGCAATTCGGCTCGCCGACGCGGCGACGCCAATGTCGCTCCCCCAACCGCATCCGTTATTCGCGCTTCCGGATCCGGTATCGCCCCATCTCGCCGCGCGACGTGCCGGGCTTCCGCCGATCGACGTGGGAGTGGTAGTCGACTGGCTGGCCACCTGGGAAAATACCATGACATCACACGTAGTGTCATGTCAATTATGGTCACTCGTCGAGACGGCAGGCGCCGTGTTTTCGCCGCTCAGCCGAGACGCCAGCAACTTCGACTTGGCGAAGGGGCTCGAGCCGTCGCTGTGGGTCCTGGTCGCGCCGGATTGCCTGGGCGTACTCCACGACGTGCGGGTGACCTGGGAGGCCTGCGAGCGACGCGGGCGAGTTCCGGACTACCTGGTGCTGAGCGCCGCGCGAGCACCGGACGCGAGCACGGGCACGAACGTCGAAGAGCTGCGCACGTTGGGCATCGCCGAACCCGTGCAAAGTGTCGGACGCGACTGCCAGGATCTCTCGCCGCTCGCGCACGCCCTGGTCGCGCGCTTCGAGCATGACAGCGCGCCCCGTTAACCGGTCGCCACGACGCGACCTGATTCGATGCGAACTTGCCGCGCGCCGAGTCGCTCGGCCACACCCTCACCGTGGCTCACGACGATGATCAGCGTGCCCCGTACGCGCTCCGCGAGCAGGACCGATTCGAGCTGCTCCGCGCTACGCCGATCGAGCCCCGTCCAGGGCTCATCCAGCAGTAAAACGCTGGGAGAATGCAGCAGAGCGCGCGCGAGCGCGATGCGCTGGCGTTGCCCTCGCGACAGGGTGCCGAGTTTGCGCGCCGCGAGGTGGGCGATCTCCACTCGACTCTGGATTTGGCCCCAGGCGGCGTCCGGGTCCAGGCCGTGCACGCGCGCGGCAAAGTCGAGATTCTCGCGCACGCTGAGCTCGCGATAACAGTGCGAGTCATGCGCGACCCAACCAAGGTGAGCGCGCACCCGCTCGTGATCCGTGCCGAGCGGCTCGTAACGAACTTCACCGGAGCTTGGGCGAAGCACCGTGCCAATAACCGAAAGCAAGGTGCTCTTGCCTGCGCCGTTTGGACCCTCGAGCAGCGTGATGGTTCCCGCTTCGAAGCTCGCGTCGACGCCGCGCAAGGCCGCGGTCGCGCCGAACAGCCGCGTGACCTTGCGCACCTCGATGCGGCCGATTCGACTCACGAGCCCCCTGCGGCCCAAGGACCGAAGTCTGAGCGCATGACTCGCCGGTCGTGAAACGGTGGGTCCTGGCGAAGCTCGCCGTAGTCCTCCGCAGCCCGATGGCCCTGCTGGCGCGAAGCAGCGCAAGGAAACACGATGAGCAGCGGAGATTGCATGATTCGAAGGCGCGGAAGCGCCTGAACTTCGGCCGGCCTCACCGGCCAAGTCAAGCGCTTGGCGCGGCCGTTAACCCCGGAGTTGGCTCCCTTTGGCGCCGGGCAGCAGAAAAGGGCTACAAAAAACGGGAAGGATTGGACTTGACCGACCCGGGCTCGCCCCGGATGCTACCATGCTCGGAAGATGACGGCGTCTGCCCACGTTCTCGAGCCCTCCCGTGTCGAGAGGCTCGTCTCGTTGCGACAGGCCGTGGAAGGGGCCCTCGAAGGCAAGCCCGAGGTCGTCGAACTCGCGCTGATTGCTCTGCTCGCGCGAGGGCACGTGCTGATCGAGGACGTGCCCGGCGTCGGCAAGACGACGCTCGCACGCGCTCTGGCACGCGCGGTCGGCGGTGAGCTGCGCCGCGTACAGTTCACGAGCGACTTGTTGCCGAGCGACGTGCTCGGCGTGAGTGTCTTCGATCAACGGCGCGGTGACTTCACCCTGCGTCACGGTCCGATTTTCACGAACCTGTTGCTCGCGGACGAGATCAATCGCGCTAGCCCGCGTACGCAGTCTGCGTTGCTCGAAGCGATGAGCGAAGGTCGCGTCTCGCTAGATGGCAAGACCGTGGATCTGCCCGAGCCGTTCCTGGTGATTGCGACGCAGAATCCGCAGGACTTCGCGGGCACCTTTCCGCTGCCGGAATCGCAACTCGACCGCTTCATGATGCGGCTCAGGATCGGCTATCCGCCGCCGCACATCGAAACGCGACTGATGCTCGAGCCCGAGGCGGACCGCATCGAAGCCGTGCCGAGCGTCCTGGATCCCCAGCTCTTGGTAACGTTGCAGCGCGAAGTCGATCGCGTGACGATCGACGGCGCGCTCGGCGCGTATCTGCAGGCGCTGCTCACCGCGACTCGTTCGAGCCCCACGCTCTCACTCGGCGCGTCGACTCGCGCCGGCATGAACCTGTCGCGCGCGGCGCGGGCACGCGCGTTGTTACACTCGCGTCATTACTGCATCGCCGACGACATTCACGCCCTCGCCGTTGCGGTGCTTGCACACCGCGTTCGTCTGGCGTCCCACGCGGAGGGCTACTCGCCTTCGCGGGAAGAAGCCGAAACCACCGTGCGCGAGGTCGTCGCGCGGGTGCCAGTTCCGCTCTAGAAAGGCGCGCTGACAGGTGGCGAGTCCCGTCGTCCCGGCACTCGAAAGCGGGGCACCCGGCGGGCAGGATGCGCCGCCCAGCGAAATTCCGTCTTCACCGCGGCCGGCGTTGCGTCGACCGCCCCCGCCTCCATCGCAGCAGCCACCTCTGCGACCCGAGCCTTCGGGTTCCTTCCTCGCGCGTTTCTTCGGGCGCTTTCGGCCTCCGCGCAAGCTCAAGCTCACCCGTGAGGGCAAGTACTTCATTGGCGTGACCTTCGGTGTGGGCTTTGCTGCCATCAACACCGGCAACAACTTGCTCTACCTGCTGCTGGGCATGTTGCTGTCACTCATCATCGTGTCGGGCGTGATGAGTGAGCTCAGCTTGCGTGACCTGGCGGTGGTGCGCCGCCTACCGCCGCGCGCGCAAGTCGGGCGCGCACACTTGGTCGAGATCGAAGTGTTCAATCACAAGCATCGTGTGCCTTCGTACGCGATCGAGATCGAGGATCTTCGCGCCGGCCAGCCCGCGGACAAGCGCTGCTTCTTTCTAAAAATCAGTCCCCGCTCGACGCAGGTCGCCGCCTACCGCCGCACGCCGGCGCGGCGTGGCCGCGACCGTCACGTCGGCTTCCGCGTGGCGACGCGGTTTCCCTTCGGATTATTCGAAAAATCGCGCGAAATCGCGGCCCAGGGCGACCTCATCATCTATCCCGCGGTGGACCCCATCGCGCTACCGAACGAGACCTATGGGGAGCGAGTCGGCGGTGCGAGCGCGGTTGGTCGAGGCCTCGGCGACGAGGTACTCGGGGTGCGGCCGATGCGCGAGGGCGACGATCCGCGCGACATCTACTGGCGCAAGAGCACACACCCCGATCATTTCGTGCTGCGTGAGCGCGGGCGAGAGACGCGACGCGACGTGAACTTCGTGCTCGAGTCTACCTACACGGGCACGCCTTTGCCTTCGGAGGAGTGGTCGGCGCGCTTCGAACGTCGCATTCGCGATCTCGCGTCGCGCGCCGTCGCTCATCTCAAGCGCGGTGACGGCGTGACCATTCGCACCACGGGCAACGAGCGGGCCCGCTCGACCGCGGTCCAGGGCGCCGACCCCTTGCTCCGCTTCCTGGCGTTGCTCGAGGCCCGCCCCGAGCCCACCCCCGAGACGAATCCGGAGCCGAAGGCCGATAGCCCGACGGAGCACGTTGCGTGAGATTCGGGCTGATTCACCGAATAATGACCGACGCGCTGGCCGCGCTCGGCGTGCTCGCGCTGGTGAGCAGCGGCGAGCTCGATCGCTGGCTCGGGTACGGCTGCCTGATTGGCCTGGTCGTCGCCGTGCTGATTCCGGACGACTTCCAGGATCGGCCCGTGATGCGGCGCTTCGCCATGATCGCGCCGCTCGGCTTGTTCGGGTTGCAGATCGCGCGGCTCGCCAGCGGCGCCGAGCTGCTGCCGGTCGCGATCGAATTCGCGGCCACGCTGCAAGTCGTGCGACTGGCCACGCGGCGCGGCGCAGCCCACGACCAGCAAGTGATCGTGCTGGCGCTGATTCACTTGATCGCCGGCACCGTGCTCGGAGGGGGGCTGGCTTACGGTCTGTGCTTCCTCGGCTTCTTGGTGGTCGCGCCAGGCGCGCTCGTGCTCAGTCACCTCAGGCGTGAGGTCGAAGGCAACTACCGACAGGGCGCTCGCGATCGCACGGGGCTGCCGGTGGACGTACCGCGCATCCTGCGTTCGCGCCGGGTGATCGGCAGGCCATTTTTGGCCTTCACCTGCTTACTTTCGCTGCCCATCTTCGTGTTCACCGCGGTGCTGTTCGTGCTGTTTCCGCGGGTCGGCCTATCGCTCCTGTTGCTGAACCATTCACGTCCCGAGCGCATGGTCGGCTTCTCCGATAAGGTCGACCTGGGCGGCGTGGGCAAGCTGCGCAGCGACCCCACGATCGTGCTGCGCGTCGACGTTCCGAATTTGCCAGCAACGCCCCCACCGCGCCTCGCGTTGTATCTCAAGGGCACCGCTTTCGATCGCTACGACGGGCGCAGTTGGTCGAGGAGCTTGCCCGCGAACCGCACGCCCGCCGAGCAGCGCGGGCGCTCGGTTCGGATTTTGCGGTACCCCGAGCTGCACGATCGAAAGCTGCGCGTCGATCTCGAACCCATCGACCCGCAGGTGGTGTTCCTGCCCATCGACGCGGTCGCGCTCACGCTGGTCACGCCGGTGAACGCCGCTCCAGCACAAATCCCCGAGCTTTACAGCGGCTCCGAGGGCGGCTTCAGCTACCGAACGCCGGATGATCGCGGCCTTCGCTACGAAGTGTCGCTAGCCGGGGCAGGGGACGCGGTTCAGGAGCGAGGCCTCGGCAGCGAGCAAGCCCGCTACTTGGCGCTGCCTTCGAATCTGCCCTCGCGAATTCACGAGCTCGCCCGGGAGTGGACCCGCGGCACCAGCGACCCGCAGGCCCAAGCCAACCTGATCGAAGGCAAGCTGCGTCGCGACTACCGCTACGATCTGGACTCGCCGTCCGGGGCTTCGAAAAACCCACTGGATCACTTTCTGTTCGTGTCCAAGCGCGGGCACTGCGAGTTTTACTCGACCGCAATGGCGGTGTTGCTGCGCTCGCTCGGGGTCCCGACACGAAATGTCACGGGGTTCATCGGCGGCACGTACAATCGCTTCTCGCGCAGCTATGCGGTGCGACAGGGCGACGCGCACTCCTGGGTCGAGGTGTATCTGCCTGCGCGGGGCTGGACTCGCTTCGACCCCACGCCACCGACCAGCTCGGCGCCGCGCAGCGAGATTCACGGCCTACTGGCCACGCTGCGCGACATCGTCGAAGCTACGGCCCAGCGCTGGAATCGTCACGTCATCAACTACGACTTGAAGCAGCAGATTGGCCTGTTTCGCAGCGTGCGCGACCAGTACCAGCACGCAGTGGACCGGGCCGGCTTCGTGGGTAAGCTGCTGCAGACGCCACGCCGCGCCATCGTCGGGCTGCTCGCGCTCATCGCGCTCGGCTTTCTCGCGCGCAGCCTGCTGCGCAAACGGCGCATCGCACGGCGGCCCTCCAAAGTGCCGAGCTCGCGCGAGCTCGCTTCGCGACGCATCGTGGAGCTCTATCGCGCGCTCGAGCTGTCGCTCATTGCCCGCGGCGTACCGCGCCCCAGCGGAACTCCACCGCTGCTTCACGCGCAATCTCTGGTGGCGATGGGGCACCCCGTCGCCGACGAAGCGCTAGCGCTGACCGAGCAATACCTGAGGGTGCGTTTCGGCGGCGAGGCCCTGGACGACGCGGAGCGCCGGCAATTTGCCGAACGAGTCCGCGCCATCAAACACGCGCGCGTCGAGCGTCCGGCGGCCTAGCCCAGGCGCAGTCCCTGCCGCGCGATCCAGCCGAATTAGGCGGCGGCCTGGCTCAAAACGATATGCGCCTGCTCGCTCTTGGCCGAAGCAGCGCCGCGATACGCGTCGCGACCCGGGCGAGCACGGCGACCGTCGAAGTCCAGATCCGCCGCACCTGGCTCCAGCCAAGCGACGATGACCGGGCTATCACTTGCGCGCTCGCCGACGTCGACCACGTCGATATCGACGCCCTGAGCGAGCTCGGCAGGGGTGACGCTGCGCTGAGCCGAGGCCAGCGGACGAGCATAGGCGCGTGGCACACCGTCAACGATATTGGCGGCCGAGTATGACTGCACGATCAGGCGGTACTCGCTCGCGGCGTTCGTCCCGAGCTGCCCAGCGCCAACCGAAACGGCAGCGCGAACCCGCTGAACGCCTTCCAAACCTAACGTCGTTGCGGCAACCAGCGCCATCCATGAGGCGCCAGCCGCCGCAGAACCCACCGCAACGCGCAGACCGGCGCCTGGGGAGCGTCGGGAAGCGAGGGGGCGGGGTGAAGAGCTCATCTAACTTCTAAAACGCGGCTGAAGGTCCGGGGTTTCGGAGCAGCGAACGAATCTTGATTAAGCAACGTCCATGCCAGCGGTCCCGAGCGCGTAACTCGTTGGATCGACGTCAGAACGAATCCAGTCACAAACTACCCGGGTACTTGTAGACCCCAAGCTGCGAAAGCGCGCTGAATGCGGGATTTAGCGCAATTTCACAGGGACCCGCCGTCCCGGGGTGAGTCATCTCTGGTTTGCGACGAGCTCAGCCCAACCGAGGGCCTGCGGACACGTGTCACCCAGGCGGACAGATGTTGCGCCCCGAAGGTACGGCCCCAGTGTCACGCCGATGTGGCGGCCACGCCTCACGATGGCGAACGAACCGCGTTCGGCCCGTGGGCGGCACAGGCGGCCGGCTCGGACCGCCGCCTCGGCTTCGGCGCGCGGGACGAACGGCCGCAGGCGCACGTCGCCCGACTTAGGCGTTGCGGTCGCCTCGGCCGAAGCACCATCCGGGCGTTCCGCACGGAGCGCGCCGCGTGCGAACAGAACCGCCGCCCGCTGCGCGGCGGCCTCGGTGTCGAACACCAAGTGCCAACGAACGACGCGCGTATCGCCTTGCGAAAACACCGCGATGCGATCGGCGCCCCAATCACTCGCTGCGCGAGCTGCATCGCTCGCGGGGGCCCACTCTTCGAATAGGAGCCGCAAGCCTTGCTCGCCCATCACGTCGCGGAACACGCCTCCGGAAAAGGATGGCGGCGCCGCTGGCGCGGGCAGCGGTTCAACCGGCTCGTGCGTCAGGTACTTTTGCGGATGAAGAATCTGCTCGGTGGAGATCGGCGGTTTCTCGAACGCCTGATTGACGCCCGCGAAGCCGCCCTGGTGCTCGCGCAGGTAACGCACGAAATCCAGGCCATCTGCGTAGGGCGCGATCATCGAGCGCGCGATAATCCCAGGAACTTGCGCCGAATCCGGCGCTGCCTGCAGCACCACGGCCTGCAGGCGAAGCGCCGAAGACGGGATGTCCGTCGCCGGAACGCCGCGCGCGGTCGCGAAGATTTCGGTCATCGCGCTGGTCGCGTCGCCCTCGGCGAGCGAATGCAGCGCGCCTTGCACGTCCGATTCCTCGGGCCGGAAGGTAAAGGCGCGCCCGAGGTCGAAATGTTGATCTTGGAGCGCGTGCACGAGCTCGTGATAGAGCGTGATCGTCTCCGCGTCGCGACCCAGATCGGTGGCGAGTACCATGTGCTGCGCCTTCGGGTCGTAGAAGCCGGCGAGCTCGGCGGCGTAGAGCTTCGTGATGGTGCTCTCGAGATCGAAGTCAGCGGACACGGTGTCGAGCGCGAACAAGAGCTCCGCATTGCCGAGAAGCGCCTCCTTGGGGGTCTCCTCGACGAGCAGGCGTTGCATCTCGGCGTGTAGCTCGCCGCGCTGCATGCGTAGCCCAGGAACCGGCTTTTTTGCGGGCAATTGCCGCACCCGCGCGACCAACTCGAGCGCTTCGGCCACGACCGCGTCGGCGTCGCCCTTGGCCTTGCTGCTCGCGCTGGCGCTCGGCGCCGCCGCGCTCGGCGCGAGCGCGCTTGCCGGTAGCGATGAGCTGACTGCCGGGGCGGAACCAGGCTGAGCGGCATGCTCGCCGCGCGCAGCGCAAGCGCAGAGGGCGAACGCCGTAACGAGCGGGCGGATTCTCACTCGTGGCCCGCTGCCGCGCGCAACGCAGCCACCGCTTGCGCGCGATTGCTGGCGTCGAACACCGCGCTGCCAGCGACCAACACGCGCGCTCCTGCTTCCACCACCGAGCGCGCGGTCGCCGCGTTCACGCCACCGTCCACCTCGAGGTCGATGGCCAGGCCGGCAGCGTCGATCATGCTGCGCAGCGCGCGTAACTTCGGCAAAGCTTGGGGCAAGAACGACTGCCCGCCGAAACCCGGATTCACGCTCATGACCAAAATCAGGTCCACGTCTGGGAGCACGTAGCGCACACTCTCCTCCGGAGTGTGCGGGTTCAGCACGACGCCAGCGCGTTTGCCGAGCGCGCGGATCTCGTGCAGCGTGCGCTGTAGGTGCAGGCACGCTTCGACGTGAACGCTAATCACGTCTGCGCCCGCTTCGGCGAAGCGCTCGACGTAACGCTCGGGTTGAACGATCATCAAATGCACGTCGACCGGCAAGCGCGTCGCTGCACGCACCGCGCGCACGAGCGGCGGCCCGGCCGTAATGTTGGGCACGAAGCTGCCATCCATCACGTCGACGTGGATCCAGTCGCCACCTGCAGCTTCCGCAGCCCGGACCTCGTCGGCCAGCCGTCCGAAGTCGGCGCTCAAGATAGAAGGAGCGATACGAATCGACACGTGGTGCTCATAACCGAGGGTCTCGCGGTCCGCCAGTTCGAGCGGCGCACAACGAAGCTAACAAAGCAGCGTTCGACCGGACGATCTAGCCGCGGCGGATGTGGGCAGCAGACACCCTTCGTGCGCGGCGGATCACGCTGCCATTTCGCGACGGGCTCGCGCCCAGGGGCGTGTTACTCTCCCCGAGAACACGCCTTCGTGTGAAAGCTGACCAATGATCACACGCCCGCTCGGTAAGCAGGACTACGATCACATCGTTCAGATCATCGATCGCTGGTGGGGAGGGCCGACTACGGCGCTCGCGCATCCGATCTTCTTCTACGAGCTCGGTGGGCTCGCGCGTGTCGTCGAACACGACGGCATCTTGGTCGGGTTTTTGCTGGGATTCGTGGCGCCCGGACCGCCGAAAACCGGCTACGTGCATCTGGTCGGAATTCACCCTGACTATCGGCGGCGCGGCGTCGGAAAGGTGCTGTACCAAACCTTCGAGGAAGACTCGCGCACCGCCAACTGCACGCGGCTCAAGGCCATCACCACGCTGGGTAATGAAGGCTCAATCGCCTTTCACAAGGCGCTCGGCTGGGCCGTCACGTTCGTCGAGGACTACGCGGGCCCCGCGCGTCCCCGCGTCGTGTTCAACAAGAACCTCTGAGGGTTGGCGGGGAAACGCTCGAGATAGCGGGAAAAGCAAGCTCTCGGGCGTGACACGCGGGGGCGAGCTCCTTTTGGGGTTGCGCACGCGAGCGGGCCGGGGCATCCCGTCACCGAAACACGGAGCCGTCGATGACCTCTCCCAGCAACGAGGCGCAGCCGCTAACGGCCGCCGAGCTCAAGAACATCGGGCTGTTTGGTGCGCTGAGCGAAGACGTGCTCACGCACCTGGCCAAGACGCTCACCGTGCAATCCCCGGAAGCCGGGCAAACGCTGTTCCGCGAGGGCGAGCCGGCGACGGCCATGTACGTCGTCATCAGCGGTGAGGTCGAGGTCTTGAAGCGCAGTCGCAACGGCTTCGAAGCGCGCGTAGCAGTGCTGGGGCCGAGTGATTGGTTCGGCGAGATGAGCATCGTCGACATTCAGCCGCGCTCGGCGACCGTGCGTGCGCTCGCTCCCGGGCGTTTGGTTCGCATCACGCCCTCGGACCTGGACGCGCTCTACCGTCACGACCTCCGCTCTTACGCGATCGTGATCCTGAATCTCGCGCGCGAGCTGTCCCGCCGGCTGCGCGTGGCCGATGGCATCGTCGCCGATCTAATCGCGAACGTGCTGGACAACTACGTGAAGCGACCAGGCGCGAGCGGCGGCTAGTCAGCGACGGCGGCCACCGGTCGCGCCATCCGAACCAGCCGAGCCGCCGCCGGCAATGCTCACGATTCCGCCGTTGCCCGCGACACCCGCGGCGCCGGCAGTTCCCGCCGTGCCGGCAGTGCCTGCGATTCCAGCGCTGGCCGCTGCACCCGCGGTTCCGGCCGTACCCGCACTGCCGCCACCGGCGAGCCCTGCGGATCCAGCAGCTCCACCTCCCGCAACGCCGCCGCTCGAGTCCGCACCTGCGGACGGAGCGCCACCGTTCCCCGCCTCACCGCCAGTGGTCGCGGACGAGCCTCCTGTCGCTGTAGCTCCCGCGGCACCGCCGAACGACACACCGGCACTACCGGACCAACTCGCGCCACCGGTGGAGGCGGCGCCTGCGCCGTTTCCTTTCGTGCCCCCGGGAATCGAGGTCGGGGCACCGCTCGCGCCGCCGCCGCTGGGCGTGCCCGTAGCGCCACCGGTTGCGCTCGACCCGCCGCCCATGGCGATCGTGATGGAGCCGCCGGCAGCGCTGGTGGCCGTCCCGCCGGTGCTGGACGCGCCTCCGGTCGTGCCGCCGCTACTTGTCGTTGGAGGCGTCCCCGCACCGTCGGGCTGAGGATTGTCCGGCTGCGGATTGAGGAAACACGCGGCCGGGAGGACCAGCAGGGCTATCCAAAGGGGATGGCGCGCGTGCATTACAAGCTACAGCGGTAGCACGCTTCGCGCCAATCCGGACACTGGGACGATCCGCCGCCGATAAGCCATTTTGAGCACCAAACCGGGCGCGATTGCGCCAGAAATTGGCACAAAATGGCACATATCACGACTCGCTTGCCGTGACCCGCGGCACACCCGAGCGCCCTAAGGAGCCGTCGCCAGGCTAGCCCGCCGCGTTGCCTGCGCCTCCTTCCGCAGCCCCCGAGGCACCCGAACCTCCACTGCCCGCGTCTCCGGAAGCGCCAGCCTCTCCAGAATCCCCGCCTGCGCCGCTCGCACCTGAGTCGGCACCACTCTTTCCTGCGCCGCCCGTTCCAGGTGTTCCGGGCCCAGCGGTGCCCCCATTTCCCAGCCCAATTCCCGATCCGCCAGTCGCCGCGGTTACCCCGCCGGAGGCGGAGTTCGAGCCGGAAGACCCCTCGCTCATGCCGTTCGAGCCACGTGCGGAAACGTCAGGCTGCGGGTTCAAAAAGCAGGAGGACCCGAGGAGTCCACCCACGCTGAGCCAGAGACGGAGACGCATCCCAGGCCCAATGAATGCAAGAGCGCTGCCAGCCGCCCAAGGGCAGTCGCTACTTCGATTCCTGCGACGCGCGAAGTTGTCGTGCGCGCGCAAGGAGCGAATCCGCGCCCTGCGTGCCGCCGCCGGCTTCGAGTTCGACCAACACCGGCTCGAGCTCGGCGAAAAGCTCGCGCAGCGCGCGCGCGATTTCGTCGCCGTTGCTGGCGAAGATGTCGCGCCACATCGATTCGGGCCCGCCCGCAATGCGTGTCGCGCGCTCGAACGCAGGCCCGGCCGCGCTACGCGCCCCGCGCGCGTCGCCGATCAGGCTGAGCGCGCTCGCCAAGAGCTGCGGCAAGTGACTGGTGCGCGCCACCGCTGCGTCGTGCAGCTCTGCCGTAAATCTGAGCACTCGAGCGCCAAAGAGCTCGACCCAGCGCTCGACCTCGCTGACCGCGTCCGTATCTGCGCCCTCGGCGCAGACGATCCAGGTTCGCCCTTGAAAGAGCTCGGCGGAGGCATTGCGGACGCCACCCTCCGGCAGACCCGCCATCGGATGCCCGGCCACGAATCGCCGCGCGCGCGGCGACTTCCTGGCTCGTTCGAGTACGCAGCGTTTGGTCGAACCGCAGTCGGTGACGAGCGGCGCGTGCTCGAGCGCCCACAACACGCGCTCGCAGATCACGCTGACCGGCGCGGCCAGTACGGTCAACGTGGATTCAGCCAGCGCGCGCTCGGCTTCTGCCCAGTTTTGAACGTCGACCAGCGCATCGGCGGCCCGAGCCGTTTCTGGCGTACCGAGTACCGAAGCGCGATCGATGGCGGTGATATGCACGCCGGGTTCGGCGGCGCGCGCGGCCAGCGCGACCGAGCCGCCGATCAGCCCAAAGCCGAAGATCGCGAGCCGGTTCATCCCCGCACGGCGGCGCCGATTTTACGCAGTTTTTCGGCCAGGGCGACCGCCGCCGACCAGCGTAGGGTCGAGGGCACGCGCGGGATCTCTCCATCGCGCCCCGTCCAAACCCGTAGGATTACGCCGTCTGCGCCTGCGCCGATCGCCGCGCAAGCGACCGCCTCGCAGTAGCGAGCTCGCTGCGCCACGCTCGGAACGTCGACCACGATCGGCAAGTGAGTGCGCAGCTTCGCCCTGGCAATGGCGGCAATCTCCAGCGTGCGCGCGCCGTTTGGATACTCGCCGCCCGCTTCGAGCAGAACCACCGCGTTTTCACCGCGGGCGAGCTCGCGCTCGGCGGCCGAAATCCAGGAATTCGCGCCCCAACTGGGGCCGCGCTCCACGAACACGAGCGGGCCCGGTTGACGCGAAGGTTGCGGGTGGATCGATACGCAGGTCAGCGCGCCAATGGTGTCGAGCGCGTGATGCGAGCGCGAGACCGCCGCGTCGAACAGCCGCGCGGCAGCCACCTCGTACGGCAGTTCGCGCGAGGAGGGCGGAGCCTCGTCCTCGGAGCCACGCGAACCGAGCGGACCCACCGGCTCCACGGCAATCCAGGGCCGCTCACCACCGATGCTGCCCCAAGGTCCCTCGATCACGGTCGCGCGCTGACGAAAGCGACGCGAGGCCAAGCGGAAGGGCTCGCTCACGCGCACCACTTGGGCGACGCCGTCGAGCTCACTGACGACCGAGATGTCATTTCCAGTGACGTCGCCCACCACGCCCAAAATGCTGCGCTCGTGCCCGCTGGAGCGGTGCACGTCGAACCCCGCGGCCACCAAGAACGCAATCACACTCTCGATTGCCGCTTCAGACGCCTGAGGCTCCATCACCACGATCATGAATAGTCCCAGCGTAGCAAACCGGACCGGGTGATGCGCGGGATCTGGCAACACATGACTCCGCCGGGCTTCACCGTTGTTTCGCGGGCCCCAAGTGGGTGCCAACTTGCGTCCAGCGGAGCGCGGCAGCCCAAATCGAGGCCGAACCGGTGCCGCCACACTTGACCACTGGCGCGTCGCTTTCCTAGGGTCAGAGCGGCTCGAGGGCCCAATCGGCAGCGAGCTCGACTAAATCCGGAGACTGCCATGCCTTTTGCCCGCCGACGGTTTCTTAGCGCGCTCGCACTGCTGCCCCTCGGCGCCTCCGCTGCTTGCAAGAAGAGCTCGACCGGTGACGCTCCGGGCGCGTCTGGCTCCGGAGCTCCCGCGACCGGAGAGATCGTCATCGGCCACTACGGTTCCATGACCGGCGGCACCGCGCACTTCGGGCAGGACACCGACAAGGCCGCGCGTCTCTTGGTTGACGAGGTCAACCGCGCGGGCGGGGTGAACGGGCGCAAGTTGAAGCTGATCACGCTTGATACGCGCGGAGACTCGGCGGAGGCGGCCAACGCCGTGTCGCGTTTGATCGACGTCGAGAAGGTGGTCGCAGTGATCGGCGAGGTGGCCTCGAGCCTGTCGCTGGCCGGCGGCCGCGTCGCGCAGCGTCGCAAAATCCCCATGGTTTCGCCATCTTCCACCAACCCCAAGGTGACCGAAGTCGGCGACTACATCTTCCGCGTCTGTTACCTGGACCCGTTTCAGGGCCGGGTGATGGCGCTGTTCGCGCGCAACAACTTGAAGCTCGACAAAGTCGCGGTGCTCAAGGACGTGAAGAACGACTACTCGATCGGCCTCGCCGATGCGTTCAAGGCCGCGTTCACCGGTGCGGGTGGCACCATCGCGGTGGAGCAAAGTTACTCACAGGGTGACACCGACTTCAGCGCGCAGGTCACTGCAATCAAGGGCAGCCCCGCGCAGGCCATCTTCGTGCCCGGCTACTACTCCGAGGTCGGGGCAATCGCGCGCACGGCGCAGCGGCTGGGTTTGAAGCTCCCGCTGCTCGGCGGCGACGGCTGGGACGCGCCGGATTTGCTCAAAATCGCCGGGGATTCCCTGAACGGGTCGTACTTTTCGAACCATTTCGCGCCCGACGCCGCCACTCCGACGGCGCAAAAGTTCGTGGCGGACTTCACGAAGACCTACGGCGTTCCGCCGACCGGGCTCGGTGCGTTGGGCTACGACGCGGCCGCGGTGCTGGTCGACGCCATGAAGCGCGCCAAGTCGATCGAGCCCACCGCCATTCGAGATGCGCTGGCGCAGACCAAAGACTTCACCGGGGTCACGGGCCAGATCACGATCGATTCGGCGCGCAACGCGCAGAAGGGCGCGGTCGTGCTCAAGATCGACGGCGGAAAGCCGAAGTACGAAGCCACCGTGCAGCCGTAAGGTCGCGTGACAGAGCTCATTCAGCAGATCATCAACGGTCTCTCGTTGGGCTCGATCTACGCGCTGATCGCGCTCGGCTACACCATGGTTTATGGGATCTTGCGTCTCATCAACTTCGCGCACGGCGAGGTGTTCATGGTGGGCGCTTACGCCGGCTATTACGCCGCGTCGCTGTTCGGCATCGAAGCCTATGAAGCGTCGGGGCAGCCATTTCCGCTGCTATTCGCGCTCGCCGTGCTGATTCTGGCCATGGCGGGCGCAGCGCTGCTCGGCGCCAGCATCGAGTTTCTCGCCTACCGCCCGGTCCGCAGCGCGCCCCGGCTCACGCCACTCATCACCGCCATCGGCGTCAGCCTGTTCTTGCAGAACCTGGGCATGATGGTGTTCAGCCCCAACCCGCGGCGCTACCCGGCGATCATCAAGGAAGTTCGCTACGACCTGGGCGGCGTGATCGTGACCAACACCAAGGTCACCATCTTCGTCGTCGCTCTGGCGCTGATGCTCGGGCTGCGCTTGCTCGTGACCAAGACTTGGACGGGCCGCGCCATGCGCGCGGTGTCGATCAACCTCGACGCGGCCAAGCTGATGGGCATCGACACCAACCGCACCATTCGCGCCTGCTTCGCGATAGGGTCGGCGCTGGCGGCCGCGGGCGGCATTTTGTTCGGCCTGGACCAGATCATCATCAACCCGCTGATGGGCGTGCTCACCGGCCTCAAGGCTTTCGTGGCCGCGGTATTGGGCGGGATCGGTAACATTCCCGGGGCGGTGGTGGGCGGGCTCCTGATCGGTCTCGCGGAGCAACTGACCGCCGGCTATTTCTCGCCTGACTATCGAGACGCGGTCACGTTCGTGATCTTGATCGTGATCCTGCTCGTGAAGCCCGAAGGACTGCTCGGCGTCGTGCGTCAGGAGAAGGTGTAGTGGTCACCGCCGCGAACCAAACCGGCTCGCCGTGGTTGCGTCGCGCGCTCGGCGCGGCGCTCCTGGTGGGAGGGTTATACGGGCTGGGCGTGGTGCTCGAGAGCGTATTGATCGAATACGTGCAGCGCATCGCGCTGCTCGCTGGCATCAACGTGATCTTGGCGGTTGGGCTGAACCTGATCAATGGCACCACTGGCCAGTTCTCCATCGGCCACGCGGGGTTCATGGCGGTTGGCGCCTACGGCGCGGCGTTTTTCGGCACTCAGCTACGCCCGCTGTTGGAAGTGGCGCTTGGTGCGGGGCCGCTCGCGAACGCGCTCACTTTCAACTTGGCGCTGGTCATCGGCGCGCTGCTCGCGGGCGCTGCGGGCTTCTGTGTCGGCATGCCCAGCCTGCGTCTCAAGGGTGACTACCTGGCCGTGGTCACGCTCGGCTTCGGCGAGATCATCCGCATCCTGTTCAACAACGCGCAGTTCTTGGGCGCTGCCACTGGCTACTTCGGTAACGACCCTTCCGGGTTACCGGCGTACACCAACTTTTTCTGGGTCTATCTGTGGGCCGCGCTGATCGTCGCGGTGATCGTGAATCTGACCTACTCGCAGACCGGCCGCTCGCTGCTCGCTATTCGCGAGGACGAGATCGCGGCCGAGGCCATGGCCACCCCGACCACGCGCCTAAAAGTCCTGGCTTTTTCGGTCAGCGCGGCCACCGCGGGCATCGCCGGCGGCCTGTTCGCGCACATGCAATCGGGCATTCGCCCCGAAGACTTCAAGTTCGAAAAGTCCATCGACATGATCGTGATGATCATCGTCGGTGGACTCGGCTCGATTTCCGGCGCGGTCATCGGCGGCGTGTTCGTCGCGGTGACGCTCGAGTTGATGCGCGGCTTCGCGCAGTACCGGCTGGTGCTGTACGCGCTGCTGCTGATCGTCATCATGCTCGTGCGGCCTCAAGGGTTGTTCGGCACGCGCGAGCTCCCGGTGCTCTTCGCTGGCCTTCGCAAGCGCCGAGAAGGCGGGAAGGCTCGGCCATGACGCTGCTCGAGCTCCGTAACGTCGACAAGGTGTTCGGCGGCCTGCGCGCGGTCGGCAAGCTCTGCCTGAGCCTGGAAAAAGGCCAGATCTTCGGGCTGATCGGCCCGAACGGAGCCGGCAAGACCACGGTGTTCAACGTGATCACGGGCGTCTACTCGCCCGACGGCGGACAGGTGCTGTTCGATGGACAGGACATCTCCGGTTGGAAGCCGTACGACGTCGCGGCGCGTGGCATCGCGCGCACCTTTCAGAATATTCGGCTGTTTCGTTCGATGACGGTCGAGGAAAACGTGATGGTCGCCGGTCACCACGTTCACAAGGCCGGCGTTGCCAGCGCCATCTTCCGGACCCGCGCGCACGCGGACGATGAGCGCGCCCTGCGCGCTCGCGCGCACGAGCTACTCGAGGTCTTGAACTTGCGCGAGTTCGGAGGCGACGTGGCAGGCAGCTTGCCGTACGGCTCGCAACGCCGGCTCGAAATCGCGCGCGCGCTGATGCTGGCGCCGAAGCTGGTGCTCTTGGACGAGCCCGCTGCCGGGATGAACAGCCAGGAAGCCGAGGCGTTGAAACGCCAGATCCGCTTCCTGCGCGATGACATGGGCGTCACCGTGCTGCTCGTAGAGCACAACATGTCGGTGGTGATGTCGGTCTGCGAGCGCATTCACGTCGTGGATCACGGTGAAACCATCGCCGAGGGACCCCCCGAGCAGATTCGCAACGATCCGCGCGTCATCGCCGCCTACCTCGGGCAAGAAAGCGACCAGAGCGGGCGCAACAGCGCGGAGCCACAGACCGGCCGCGAGGCGCCGCCATGAGCGAAAGCGCGCTCGAACTCGAGAATCTCAAGGTCGCCTACGGCGGCATCGTCGCCGTCAAGGGCATCTCGGTCCGCGTCGCGCGCGGCGAAATCGTGACTTTGATCGGCGCCAACGGCGCGGGCAAGACCAGCACGCTGAAGGCCATCGTCGGCTTGGTGCCGACCGCTGCAGGCAGCATCCGCGTGTTCGACCGCGACATTCGCGGCACGCCCACGCACCGCATCGTGAGCACTGGCGTGGCGTTGGTGCCGGAAGGCCGCGCCATTTTCGGGAACATGAGCGTGCGCGAAAACCTCGAACTTGGCAGCTTTTTCAAGCGCGAAGCGAAGGGCCGCGCCGAACGCCTGGAGCGCTGCATCCGGCTCTTTCCGCGGCTTGGTGAGCGTCTCGACCAAGACGGTGGCACGCTGTCCGGGGGCGAACAGCAAATGCTGGCGATCGGGCGGGCGCTGATGAGCGATCCCAAGCTCATCCTGCTGGATGAGCCCAGTTTGGGTCTGGCGCCGAAACTCGTCGCCCAGATCTTCGAGAGCATCGTGGAGATCGCCAAGACCGGAATTACCATCTTGCTCGTCGAGCAAAACACTCGCTTGGCGCTGGAGACCGCCCACCGAGCGTACGTACTGGTGACCGGTGAGGTCGCGCTCTCCGGCAGCTCCAGCGAGCTGCGCGAAGATCCCCGCATTCGCGCAGCGTATTTCGGCGAAGACGTCGAAGCCTAGCGCTCGCCGAGGCGCGACGAAGCGCGCCGGAAACATCATGAGCACGCGGCATTTTGTCGCGATTTCCCGGCTGCGGTTGCGCGCCACCTCGCTTGCACCAGCGAGGGACGCATGCTTCTTTGAAGGAGTTCAATGCGGTCCGTCTCTTTCTCACGCACGCGACCGAGCCTCACTCGAGCGCGCGCGTGCAGCTGGCGCGCTCTGTTGCGACTGGCGCTCGCGACGCTGGTCGTACTTTCGCTTGCGACACCCGCGCTCGCGCGTGCTGGCGTTCATCCGGCGAGCAACGGCGCGACGCTCTCGGCCGAGGTCGACGCGAAGAAGCCAGTGGCTAGGCTCAACCCGCGCCCGGGAATCACCGTGCGCGCTCCGGCCACGCCGCGGCCTGTTCCGCTGCCACCGACGCGCTCTTGCGACGTGGCTGCCGCCGGTCGAGGCTCGCTCGAGACCCCCAGCGCCGTTCTGCGCGAGCTCGGCACCGGTCGAGAACATCCGCACCAACTTCGCCGCATTCCACGCATGAATCGCGGAGAGCCCCCCCGCGCGTAGGCGCGTTTCTTCACTGCTCGTCTGGTTCTCGCACGCGCCGTAGCTCGCGCCGCAACCACCCGTGGCGGGGAGCCTCGCTGCGAGCTCTCTCGTCCGCTCTCCGTCTACTCCTTACAACGTCGAGGCGTTATGCACGACATCGACCTCATTCTCACCATCACGGGCGGCCTCGGCGCAGCGCTCGTACTCGGCCTCGCCACGCGCAAGATCGGACTTTCACCCATCGTGGGTTACTTGCTCGCGGGCGTCGCGGTTGGACCGTTCACGCCTGGCTACACCGCCAACAAGTCGCTCGCCGATCAACTAGCCGAAATCGGGGTGATTTTGCTGATGTTCGGGGTCGGGCTCAGCTTTCACCTGAAAGAGCTAATCGCGGTGCGTCGCGTCGTGTTGCCGGGTGCGGCCTTCCAGATTTTGGTCGCGACTGGTCTCGGCGCACTGCTCGGTCGAGCCTTGGGTTGGAGCTGGGCGTCGGGTGGCGTGTTCGGTCTCGCGATTTCGGTGGCGAGTACGGTCGTGCTGACGCGCGTGCTCTCCGACCACGGCGATCTGCACACCGCCACGGGACACGTGGCCGTGGGCTGGCTCGTAGTCGAAGACCTGTTCACCGTGCTCGCGCTGGTCGTGCTGCCAGCGCTGTTTGGTTCGGAGTCGAGTCCTGGTGGTGTGGTGGGCGCGGTGGCGATCGCGATGGTCAAGCTCGGAGCGCTCGCCGTATTCACGGTCGTGGTGGGCGATCGCGCGATTCCGAAGTTGCTTTCCTACGTCGTTCGCACCGGATCGCGCGAGCTTTTCACGCTTTCTGTGCTGGTATTGGCGCTCGGCATCGCGGTCGGCTCGGCCAAGCTGTTCGGCGCATCGATGGCGCTCGGGGCCTTCCTGGCCGGCATGGTAGTGGGTCGCTCGGACTTCGCACTCCGCGCAGCGTCGGAGGCGCTACCGATGCGGGACGCTTTCGCGGTGCTGTTCTTCGTGTCGGTGGGCATGCTGTTCGACCCGAGCTTTCTCTGGGAGCGACCGGGTCTGGTGCTAGCCACGCTCGCGATCGTTCTGATCGGCAAACCACTCGCCGCAATCGCGATCGTTTTGGCGTTGCAGCGACCGCGACGACTCGCGCTCAGCGTCGGCGTCGCGCTCGCACAGATTGGGGAATTTTCGTTCATCGTCGCCAGCCTGGGTCTCACACTGAAGGTGTTGCCGGTCGAAGCCACGAGCGCGCTGGTGGCGGCCTCGATCGTGTCGATCACGCTGAATCCGCTGCTTTATCGCGGAATCGCTCATTTCGAGCGGCTGTTCCCGCCTCGGCCGCTCGGTTCTTCCGAAGATGAAGAAGTCGCTGCCGGCGGCTATCGCGCCGTGGTGGTTGGCTTCGGTCCGGTCGGTCGCACGTTGTCACAATTGCTGCGCGAGAGTCACATCGAACCCACGATCGTGGAGCTCAACATCGACACGGTGCGCGCGGTGCGAGAGCGCGGGCTGCGTGCCGTGTACGGCGACGCTTCACGTCGCGAAGTTCTCGAAGAAGCGGGCATCGCCAACGCGGCCGCGCTCGTGCTGAGCGCTGCGAGCAACGAGCAGGGTGAGCTCGTGATCAAGCTCGCTCGTGAGCTGAACCCAGCCATCACCGTGCTGGCCCGCTGCCAATACACGAGCCAGGTCGAGGCCCTGCGCACGGCGGGCGCAAACGCAGCCTTTTCCGGCGAGGGCGAGGTCGCCTTGGCCATGACCGAGGCCATTTTGCAACGGCTCGGCGCGACGCCGGAGCAAGTGGACCGAGAGCGAGAAAGGGTGCGTGGGGGCCTGCACGCGCCGGGGCAAGTTCTGGACGATCGAACGGCTGCGTAGCTTGGCGCGCTACTTCGCGCCCGGTGCGGGACCCGGTTCGTTCGGCGCGATCCCCGATGGCGCGTTCGCGCAACCGCACGTGCTGCAGCCGTGCTCGTCGCGAGCGTAGTTGCCACCCGGACAAGCAATGCCGCACGCCGGCTGGGGCGGGCATTGCTTGCTCGGCGTGGCTCTTCGCGGCTTGCCCGGCGGTGCCTTCTTCTCGAATTGCGCCGCCAGCCCGTCGCAGAAGACGTTCCTGCTCGGAATCCGGAAACTGATGGTGTAGGCGCCCGGTTCGAGCGGCGCGTTGCAACCATTTCCCGCAGGGTCGACAAGAATCGTCGCGACGTCGACGGTTTGTCCCGCTGGGACCAGCAGTCGCAGCGTAGCGGGCGCCGACGCGCAGGCACCCTGCGCGCAGGCGCCATAGTAGTCGTAGTTCTCGCCGAGACCGTGAAAGTACGCCGGGCCCTCCGGGCAGCGGTCGGGAGCCTCTACTTCGAGCGGCGACTTGCTGAGGTTCTTGAGACGCGCGGTAATCTCGAACGCCGCACCGCGCTTGACCAACACGGTTGAGGTTTGCAGCTCGCAAGGCGGCGGACTCCAACCTTCGGGTGGAGGCCACACCGCTCCAGGCAGCGGACGATCGGGCGACCCAGGCGCGCCAGGCACCATCAGCGAGGGCGAGATCGGCGCCGAATCCTTTGTCCGCGTGCCGGAACCGACGGGCGCCGACGCATTCGGAGGCCGCGCATCCGGCTTCTTTGTGGGACTCACCGATGGCGATGGCGGTCGCGGCTGGGCGTCCGGGGCCACCGCCTTCGCAGCGGCGGCGGTCGGGGCTGGCACCACAGCGAGTTGATCTTGCGAACCAGCGACGCACCCGACCAGCAACAACCCGAATAGCGGTTTCGAGCTCATTGAAAGTCTCATCGCGTCAACCGTGGGCAGAGGAAACACTCTTCACAATGGAGTTAACAGCGAGCTTTTCTGCGGGATAGATCATTCGCAACCCCTGCGGGCGACTCGCGGTGCCTCGCTGCGTTTTCTCGCTGCGTTTCGTCAAGCGACACGAGAACTCGGCGTCGAACGCTGCCGAATGCTGGAAGAGCCTAGGCTGGTCTGAGCGGCGCGCGCACGTAGTAGTTGTCCCATTCGCCGGCTCCGACCAGTTCGAAGCCATGGCGCCGGTAAAACTCGTTGGAGCGACTGCCCTTGAGGGCGCCCACGCGGACCGGCTTACCCTGGGCATCGGCCTGCGCGAACACCCGAGCTAGCACTTGCGAGCCGTACCCTTTGCCCTGGTGGGAGGGCCAGAAATAGAGGTGATCGAGGAGCAGGTGATCGTCATGGCGACGCAGCACGACGAAACCCACTCGTTCACCGTTCACGACCACGTGACTCGTGCAGCTCGCAGAAAAGCCATCGGCCAGGCGCGCACGGGCGCGCACCGGATCGAAGCGACCCAGGCTTTCGAGACTCGCTCGCATCGCCGACACACGGAGGTCGGCGAGCGAGTCAAAGTCGCAAGAGGTCGCGGGCAACAGCGTGATGGTGGGTGCAGGCAAGGCGCAACGCCAACCTCACCATGAATTCGGGCTCGGATCTCGTGAACCGTCGGGGCGACCGTGAAGAGCCCCTTTCAGGCCCCCACGGGCCGCACCGCGAAATCCGAGCCGCAAAGGCTGTTCGGTTTCTGTCAATCGCCGCTACCGCGCGGCGCCGCGCTTGAGCTCCTGCGAATCCAGCTTGCCGGCAACGCCCACCTTCGGTGGCTCGCCCGTGATCATCCCTTTCACCACGCTGAAGAGCGCCACCGCGCGCGGCCGATCGGCCTTCAAGTACGTCGCTGACTGAGCCTGCACCTCGATCAACGCAATTCGCGGATCATTTGCGCTCCCGTCCCGATCGTCGCCCAGATCGCCGAGCCATGCCTTCCAGTCCGGCTTGTAGAGCTCGTGAATGCGCACGGGGTCTTGCGTCACGTGCGCCAAACCGCTCACTGAGACGTACTCGCGCGTCTTGCTGTTGTAATACCCCAGGTTTACGTGCTGATCCGCCACGAGCTCGTCCACCTTCGCCGTCTGCGCGTCGGTCATGAACCACAAATCGGTCCCTTCGGCGCGCGCCTGCGTGGCCATTGGCCGCGACACCAGACTGCCGTCTGCGCGCCGCGTCGTCATCATTGCCATTTCGATTCCGTCGATGAGCTCATACAGCTGGTCGAGCTTCTTCTCCGTCGGAATTTCGGCCTGCTCCTGCTTTTCCCGCGCCTCGCTGTTCTTGGCCATAGCGTACAATCTCCTTAGTTGCTCACGATGCAGGCTCTGTGCCGCCCGGCGTTGCCATTGCGCAACCGAGTTCGCACGAACGCGCGCAACTTGCCGCGCGTCAAACTGCCCCAAGCGTGCGCGGATTGGCCGGGGGCGAAGTCGCAGACACGCCTAAGTCGCAGACACGCCTGGAGGTGCGAATGGAGCTTCGTCGGCCCGCATGGGCGAGCAACGAGGCGAAACAGGACGAGCGGGCGTTCTGAAATGGGGCGCTCACGCCTGAACCGCGCGCGCGCGAACGATCAACGCGTGCTGCGCGCATGCTCAAACGCGCCACAAGCTCGAGCCGTGCGCGCAACTCGAGCCGTGCGCGGAAGTTGATCGGGTTTTTCGCGTACTGGAACGCTTCCTGCTACTGGCTAACCGCAGGTTCAATTGGTGGCCGAGACCAAGGCCGGACGGGAACCGCCATGAATAAGCCAATTCATCCCCCGATCATCGACCTTCGCGACGTCCTTCGTCCGAAGCGAATCGTCGAGGTCGACGCGACCGGCGCGCAACGCACCATCGAGGTCTTGGAGACCACTGGCGAAACCATCGCCGACGAACCCTGTCGCCCGCTCAGCAATACGAACAAGGTCATCCCGTTTGCAGCGTCTTTGCGACGCGTCGGCTAGGCGAAGCGAAGCGAAGCAGGCGCGAGGCCACACTCGCGCAACGGGTCGATCCGTCTCACATCACGCGCCCTTCCGTTCAGCGCGCCTGCGCATCGAACGCCTCAATCGCACACGATGGTGGAGTGCGTCGGCCTTGAGCCGACAGCCAGAGCTAGCGGAGGAGGAGGGATTCGAACCCACGGTAGCCTTTCGACTACGCCGGTTTTCAAAACCGGTGCCTTAAACCACTCGGCCACTCCTCCGGGAATGGTTGCCCGCGCGTTTTCCCGCAGCGACGCCGGCTGGTCAAGTCCCTCACGGAAAGCCCTAGAAGCCCAACAACCACGCCGTGCCGAGCGCGATCGAGCCCGCGGCGAGGCAGTGCTGCGCCTTCACGATCAGCGGGTGCCCGAGCTTTCGTCCTAGCTTGCCGATACCCGCGGTCAGGCACGCCATCGCAAGCGAGCTCCCGACCGAGAAAGCGAACAGAAAAGCCAGTCCGTGGGAGACCTGCGCGGTGAGCAGCATTGGCACGACGAGCAACAACCCGCCCGCGCCGGTCGCGCCGTGGATGGTGCCGACGAGCAGGGGATTGCGTGCGTCCGCCGCAGCTACGGCGCCCTGTCGACGCGCGCTCCACAGCGACCACACCGCCATCGCGATCAACGCAAACCCAGCCAAGCGATCCCCGAAGCCCACGAGCGTGGGCAAATGAACGAATCGCGTGCCGAGCAATAAGGGCACAGCGAGCAGCAGTGTTCCAATTGAGTGCCCGGCACCCCAGGTCAGCCCAACACGAAACGCACCGTGCGGCCGAGTGAGCACCACCGGGCCCAGGCTCAGCACGTGATCGGGTCCAGCTATCGCGTGTAGCGCTCCAGAACTCGCACCGTACAAAACTGCCGTCGCCATTGCTTGAATCTGACCTCGCGCCGGCGATAGCTCCAAGATCTGATCTCTAACTCAATGATAGTTTATACCTATGCCTACCCTCTTGGTCGTGACCTTGACTTTCGCGCCCACAGTCCCCAGCTTGTTGGGAAATGACGCGAAAATGCCAGTGCGGCGCGGAGAATCGGGTGCCTGCGAAGCACCTCGCGGACACCGGTCGCTGCGGTGCGTGCAAAGCTCCGCTGCCGCCCTTGGCTGAGCCGCTCGACGTCGATCCCGCGACCTTCGAAGACATCGAGCGCAACGCTCGGGTGCCAGTACTCGTCGACTTCTGGGCCGCGTGGTGCGGCCCTTGCCGCATGGTCGCTCCTGAAGTCCGCCGAGTGGCCTCCGAGCTCTCCGGCAAAGCGATCGTGCTCAAAGTCGACACCGATCGTCACCCCGAGCTCGCCGCCCGCTTCCGCGTCCAAGGCATCCCCAACTTCGTCGTCCTGAAATCCGGTCGCGTCGTCCACCAACAAGCCGGCGCCGTCCCCGCCACCCAACTCCGCAAACTCCTCGAAACCGCCGCCTAAACGCCGCCCCGCTCACCCACTCACCCGCAGACAACCGCCGACCCGCTCACCCCGCAGACAACCGCCGCCCCTCGCCGCCCCCCAGGTTTCACAACTGGGGGGAACGCACGCGCACCCCAAGGAAGTCGTGCGATGGGTTCGCGCGTTTCGAGGGGAGGGGCCCGCCCCGGATCCACCCCTCCAAACCTGCCCCTACGCCCGAAACTTTAGCCAAAGTCGCCCGACCGATTGGGCGGGAGGTCACCCGAGATTAGCGCGAACCCATCGCACGACGCCGCGACTCCCGCGCCGCCCCGCTCACACGCCGCCCGCGCCGCTCCGCTCGCACGCCGCCACGCCGCATCGTCACTAAGCGATCTTCAACTCGCCACGCCCCACCACAACAGCACACCCACCAACCTCCACCTCCCGCACGCCCTCCACGGTCCCCTCCACCCGCGCATACAACCGCGACGCCCTCGCGATCTCCTCCCCCTGCCGTATCTCTACCGTCTCGCCAAAAGCGATCACGCCGTGTCGCGCCAAGTGCACCGCGAGCGGTCCCGCCGCGGATCCGGTCGCCGGATCTTCGTTCACTCCGTGTGAAGGCGCGAACATGCGTGTCTTCACGGTCGTGGCACCGGTAACCGCGCACACGCTGACGCCAGCCTCCGCAATCTCGCCGAGCCGTCCGAAGTCCGGCTTCACGCGACGCACCGTTTCTTCCGAGTCGACCACGACGAACGCATGCTGCATTCCGTTGTCAGCTTCCAAGATCGGTAGCTTTGCGCTCGCAACACCGAGCGCCGAGAGCAACTCGCGCTCACGCTCGAATGGGCGCCAGGTCGGAACGCGCTGCTGCATCCAACCGAACGAGATCGTGGCCCCCTCGCGCTCCAGCCGGACGGGAATGACGCCAACGCCGGTTTCGAGGCGCACCAGTTCCGCCTGCAACGGGCCGCCCAGGACGAACGCGCTGCCCAAAGTCGGATGGCCGGCGAAAGGGATCTCGCGCGTGGGCGTGAAAATGCGGATTTTGGCGTGGCCGCCGGCTTCGGGGCTTTGAACGAAGACGGTTTCGCTGAGGTTCATTTCGCGCGCAATGGCCTGCATGGTGGGCTGCGGCAGCGTGCGGGCATCGGTGAAGACGGCGAGCGGGTTGCCCATCAGTGGCGTGTCGGTGAACACGTCGCATAGGACGTAACGGAGGGTGCGCATGGCGGGCTCGGAGCGCTACTTGCCGCCAGCCTCGAAGCCGTACACGAACGCGTCGACTTCGGGTTTGCTCTTCACGCCTTTCGGGATGGCAACGTAAGGCATGTACATTTTGGAGCCCGTGATCACGAACGCGCCACGCCAAG
Organism: Polyangiaceae bacterium; assembly: GCA_035549735.1. Taxonomy (GTDB): domain Bacteria; phylum Myxococcota_A; class Polyangia; order Polyangiales; family Polyangiaceae; genus PMG-095. The sequence goes on from DASZQI010000072.1 coordinate 30,405, forward strand.
TGACGCCGTCAGGACAGGCCGAGTCGAAGCGGATGAAAACCTTCTCCGGGCGATCGACCATGCCGTAAAGCTTGAGCTTCTGGCTGCACTTGCCGAGCACGCCCATCGCGACGCCCACCATGTTCTTTTGAGTGGGCTTCTCTTTGGGCGCGGGGAGAATGCGCACGAGGTAGTCGGCGTCTGGCTGCTTTACGCTGAAGCCGTCTCCACTTTCGCTCATGCCTTTGGGCGCCATGGTCGAAAAGCCAGCGGATTTGGCGGCAAAACGCTCCCAGCCGTCGGGGGTCTTGGGGGCGTCGTCTTTGGCCTCGATCGGCTTGCCGTTGGCGCAGGCGACGACTCGACGGAACTTGTAGGAGCAAATCTCGGGGGCGATGTTGACGCACGGAACGTCTTCCGCGTCGCGCGCACACTCGAGCGCTTGGCGTGCCTCGGTCTCACAGCCCGCAGGCGGGTGCTCATACTGTGAGCAGTTCATCTTGCAGCTCTCGTACGCGGTGTCGGTGCAGCGTGCCTTGATCTTCTTGCAGCCTTCTTCGCAGAGCGCGAGCAAGGATTGCTCAGCGGCTGGCTTCGAAGCAGCTCCATCGGTGCCGCTCGGTGACGCTTCCTTGCTTGCTGCGGCAGGCGAAGCGCCATCCGCCGGCGCATCGGTGGCAGCGGGCGTCGGCTCGGCAGCGCCGTTCGTAGCCGGTTCGGGCGATGCCGCAGGCGCGGTAGAGCCGCCGCCGCAAGCGGCCAAAAGCACGACACACGCGCCCAGCGCGTACACGGAGAGCCCGAGAGGGGAGGTCTTGCGCTTCATGTCGCGGCGAGCTTACACCGAGTTTGGCCGCGCCGTCACCGCGCGCGGCCCATCACCAGCTCAGCGCGCGGCGTACAAGCCGCTCACGTCGACCCGGCCCTTGCCAGGCTTCTCGAGACGTTTCCGCAACTGCTGCGCGAGCGCCGAGCGCGGGTCGAGCCGCAGCAAGTCGCTCACCACCTCCTCGGCGGGCTCCCGATCGCCGAGCGCCGCCAAGACCAACGCCCGCTCCGCGAGCTCGCTCACGAGCACGCGCTGCGTGGCCGGGTCGCCCCCCTTCATCCGTTCCAGGCGGGAAATGAGGCGCGAGAAATCGCGCGCCGAACGCGACCGCTCTTGCCGTCGATCCGAGCGCGCCAGGGGCTGCGGGGCGAAAGAGGTGAAAAATGCCTGCGGCACGAGATGGCTGCTCAGCCGCGCGTTCCAGCTGGGATCGAGCTCGACGTAGGTGGGTCGCACGTCAGCCAGAGCGGAGAGCGCGAATTCGCTGGGCTTGCCGGAGAGGAGCATTTCACGGACTAGCGGCACCAGGCCTTGTTCGCGCGCGAGGAGCTCGGCGCGAACGCCGCCGCGCTCGAGTAAGTCGAGCGGCACCATCAGCACGTCCGGGCGACTGTCGCGCATCACGCGTGAGGCGAGCAAACGGAAGTAGACCGCGTCGGAGCGCACGAGCAGCGCGCTGTGCGCAGGCAAGCTCGAGAGCGCAGCGTCGGTCCAGCCTTCCGCGGCGCTCTGCGCGCGCGTTTCGCTGGCGCGCGCAGAGCTTTCGGCGCTGACCAAAACCAAAGTGAAACCGTACACGACGAGCAGCACGCTCGCGGGCTGCGCGAACGCGATGCGCGCGCGCCCGAGCCACGAGGTGGCCACGCGCAGCGCGAGCGCTCCGCCCGCAGCCAGCGCGGCCAATGCCAAGAGTCGAACTGCGGCGAGCGGGTCGTGTCGGGTGGGATCGAGCTCGGCCGCGTCGAGCGTCATGTCGACCGCCACGAACACCAAGAGCGGCAGGATCACGCGCCGCAACCGGGCATGAAACAGGCAGAAAATGCAGCCCGAGAGCGAAAAAACCAAACCCGAAAGACCCATCTCGCTCAGCCACGCCGAGAGCGCGACGCTCTGTTCGACCGGAGCCGTGGACAGTGACCAGCCATGACCGATCAGGCCGAGCGCGACACCCGCTTCCGGCGCAGGTGAAGCGAGCAGCGAAGCCAAGAGCGCGAGCGGATAGATGAGCACCGCGCCAGCGCCGACGCCAAAAGCGAGCGCGTCGCGACGGCTCGGGTGCAGCGACAAGAACGGCAAGCGCAGGCCGAGCGCGACGAGCAAGCCGAGCGCAGTCCAGCGCGACTCGAGCGCCGTGGCCGCCACCAGCACTCCGAGCCCGAACGAGCGCCGCAGACTCGGCGTGTCACTTTCGATGCTCACCACGACCGCGCCGAGCGCGAGCGCCGCGCTCAGCGAATGCCCTCCAGGTTCGGTCCCTTCGAGCATCCAGCTCGGGCCGAGCGCGGCGCCGAGCGATGCCATGAGTGCCAGCGGTCCCACGACCCAGCTTTCGCCGTCCCAGTCGTTCAAGAGGCGACGCGCGACGCGATAGGCGAGCAGCGCCGCGATGCCGAGAGCCAGCGCACTGGCGAACTCCGCGCGCAGGGTCCGCCCGCCGAACGGCAGTAATCCGAACGCGCTCGAGAGGGCCGCCGAAACCAGGCCCTCGAGCCCAACCGGGAGCTGGCCGAAACTGCGCACGAGCGCGATGTCGCTCGAGAAGCTCGGGGTAGGGCTCGCTTTGCTGACCGCGACGAGCCACGGCAGAACGAACGAAAGCGCATGGCAGACCGACTCGAGTCGCGACGCGGCCGAGCGGGCATTCGACGCTGGAAGCACGGTCTCTCGGTGCCACGAGAGGGCTCGCACGGGCTAGTTTTCGGCCCAATGGGCTGGGTTCGTGCTAGATAGGCCGCCCCGGCGCCATCTTTGGCCGAGTGGCCGGCGCGCCGGGGACCGGGAGGAAACTGTGGCCCGCTTCATCGACGAGCTCAAACGAACCCACGACTGCAGCGCTGTTCGCGCGTCCGATATTGGAAAGGAAGTGGTGATGTTTGGCTGGGTGCAAAATCGCCGCGATCACGGCTCGATCATCTTCGTCGATTTGCGCGATCGAGAGGGCGTGACCCAGGTCGTATTCGACCCCGAGACGTCGCCCGATGCTCACGCGATTGCAAACCAGCTCCGCCCGGAGTGGGTGGTGGGCCTGCGCGGCGTGGTGCGCTCGCGCGGCGAGCAGTTCAGCAAGAAGGAAAACAAGCTGGTCAGCGCCGCGAACCCGAACCTGCCGACGGGCGAGGTCGAGATCAGCGTGCTGGAAGCGACCATCTTCAACAAGGCAGACACACCGCCTTTCCCCATCGAAGATCAGCTCGACACCCGCGAAGAGGTGAGGCTCGAGTATCGCTACCTCGACCTGCGACGCGCTCCGCTGCAACACGCGCTGAAGCAGCGCCATCGCATCAACCAGGCTACTCGGCGCTATCTCAGCGAGCAGGGCGCGATCGAGATCGAGACGCCGTTTCTGGTCAAGTACACGCCTGGAGGCGCGCGAAACTTCTTGGTCCCTTCGCGGCTGCACGCCGGCAAGTTCTATGCGCTCGCCGAGAGCCCGCAGCTGTTCAAGCAGCTGTTCATGGTCGCCGGCTTCGATCGCTACTTCCAGATCGTGCGCTGTTTCCGGGATGAGGATCTGCGCATCGATCGGCAGCCGGAATTCACGCAAATCGACATCGAGCTCAGCTTCGTGAACCAGGACGACGTGTTCAACCTGGTCGAAGGTTTGGTGTTCGAGATCTGGAAGGCCGCAGGGATCGACCTGAAAGCGGTCTATCCGAGCGGGCACTTTCCGCGCTTGCGCTTCGATGACTCGATGCGCCTGTACGGCAACGACAAGCCGGATCTGCGCTTCGGGATGCCGCACGTCGATTTGACGGACATCGTGATCGAGCACGGCGGCGGCGGCATTCCGTTTTGGCAGCCGCTCGCGGAGAAGTTCAAGAGCGGCGCCTATCGGCGGGATCTGCCGCCCGAGATCGTGAAGGCGCTGGTGGTGCCCGCCAGCGCGAACTTGTCGCGCACCGAGGCGGACAAGCTCGAGCAGCTCGCTAAAGGCATGGGCGCGGCGGGGCTTGCGCGCGCCAAGGTCGGGCCGGACGGCGCTTGGACTCAATCACCGCTCGCCAAGAGCATCACGCCCGAGATGGCGCGCGCGATCAACGCTGCGACCGGCGCAAAAGACGGCGATCTGCTGATCTTCCAGTCTGGTCGCGCCTCGCTCGTGCATACCGTGATGGCGAACCTGCGCGTGCACCTGGGTAAGAAGCTCGGGCTGATTCCCGAGGTCGGGCACGGCGGCAATTGGAACTTCCTGTGGGTCGTGGATCCACCGCTGTTCGAGTACGACGAGGAGAGCAAGCGCTGGGCGGCCGCGCACCACGCTTTCACTCGCCCGCACGACGAGCACGTCGACAACATCGAGAGCGATCCGGGCAAGGTGCTCTGTTATCGCTACGACCTCGTGCTGAACGGGTTCGAGATCGCGGGGGGCTCGATTCGTCTGCACGACCCGGCGGTGCAAGCGCGCGTGTTCAAGGCGCTCGGCATCGGCGACGAAGAGGCGCAAGAGAAGTTCGGCTTCTTGCTGTCGGCGTTGCGCTTCGGCGCGCCGCCGCACGGTGGCATCGCGCTCGGCATGGATCGCGTGGCCATGCTGCTCTCGAGCACCGACAGCATTCGCGACGTGATCGCGTTCCCCAAGACCCAGAAGGGAACCGACATCATGAGCAACGCGCCCAGCCCGGTTTCGCCAAACCAGCTCGCCGAGCTGCGCGTCCGCACGATTTCCGAGACCTGACCCGCCCCCCGGGAAGGCTCGAACGCGGGGCGGCGCGCGCCGCCCCCACCAGCCTGGTGCGATGTCCACCTACAACTGGCTCTTGACCGCTCTTTCCTCGCGACGGCACGATACCTGGCGATCGCGGTCACGGTCTCGCTCGTTTCCCTCATGAGTGCGCGCATCCTGGTCGTCGACGATAGCTCCACGATTCGCAAAGTCGTGGCGACGATCTTGAGTACGCGCTCGTTCGAGCCCGTGCTCGCGGCGGACGGCGAAGAAGGGCTGAGGCTGCTCGAGTCCGAGCACATCGATCTGGTGCTGCTCGACTTCGTGATGCCGCGCATGAACGGCTATCAATTCTGCCGCGAGCTGCGCGCGCACCCACAGCACAAATCGCTGCCGGTGGTGCTGATGAGCGCCAAGGGCGACAAGATCCGCGGGCACTTCGTGCAGCAGACCGGCGCGATCGACGCCATCACCAAGCCGTTCGACGCGCGCGGGCTGATCGCCGTGATCGAAGGCGCGCTGAAAAAGCAAGAAGAGGGGCGCCAACGGCCGGTTCCCGACGCGGACGCGATGCCGGCGGAAGAGGCCTCGGAGCCCGAGCGTCCGAGCCGCGCCTACAGCGAAGATCCCGGCGTTCGGCGCGCGCAGAGCGTGGTGCAGTTCGCCGCCGCGCTGGAACGAGCGCTGCTTCCGGAACTCGAGCGCTCGCTGCCGGGGCTTTCGTCGGATGCGCTTCGCTCTGCGCTTGGTCGCGCAATTCAGCCCGAGACGCTCAGCACGCTATCGACCTTGATGGCGGGCGTCGACGTCAGTGCGACCGCGCGTGACGTGCTCGCTGGAGACATCTCGGTCATCTCGATCGCCGAGGTGCTGCAGCTGCTCGACCTGCAGCGCCAATCGGGCGCTCTGCGCATGTTCACCCGCAAGCAAGAGGTCACGCTCTTCATCCGCGGGGGCAATTTGGATTTCGCCTCCTTCCGCGGTTTGAGCGACGAGTATCTGCTCGGGCGCTACCTGGTAGGTACCGGCAGCCTGACCCGCGAAGGACTCGCTCGCGGGCTGGAAGCGCGCGCGGCATCCGACGAATTACTGGGAGAAACGCTGGTAAAACTCGGGCTCGTCAACCAGGCGCAGGTCGACCGCGCGCTCGCGCGACAAGCTTCCGAGCTGCTGTACGAGGTCGTGCGCTGGAAGTCCGGTCGCTTTTCGTTCAGCGTCGGCGTCGAGCACCCGATCGCCACGAAGGCCGCGCTCGACTTGGAGACCGGCGCGCTGGTGATGGAGGGCTTCCGGCGTGTCGACGAGTGGCGCATGATCGAAGGCAGCTTCGACTTCGACGAGGTGCTGTTCCCAGATCCCGTGGCGATCGAGCGCATGGGTGGCGATGGCAATTTGACGTTTCAGGAACGGGCCGTGCTCGAAGCCATCGACGGTGAGCGCTCGATCCGCGAAATCGTCGGCAACATGGGCGGCAGCTCCTTCGATCTCTGTAAAATCGTGTATCAATTCCTGCACTCGCGCCTGGTGCGGCGCAAGGCGGCTTAGTGGCGCGCGCCGGCGCGGTCGTGGTGGTGGGTCCCGAGGGACGCGCCTTCGTCCGCGCCGAGCTGGCCGCGCAAATCGTGGTGCAGCCCACGGTTTCGCGCGTGCCGAACACCGGTATCTCGATGGCTCTGGTCGGAGGGCGCGTGCTGAGCGTGCTCGAGCTGGGCGAGCCGAGCCGCGCGCTCTTGGTCTGCGAAATCGACGGAGAGACGGTCGCGTTTTCGGGGTTGGGCATCGAGCAAGTGGGGCTGTTCGAGATCGACGAGCAGGGTGCGCAAGTCGGGAGCGAGCTGTTGCCGGAGCTCGCCATCCGCGAGCTGGTCGAAAGCGCCAAAAAGGCGCGGAACGGAGCGCGACGCCGATGAGCCTCGATGAACTGGACGCAGCCGAAATGCTTCAGCAACTGGAGCTCGGCGAGCAGGCCCGCGCGCGCGCCGATCGCGCGGGACAAGCCGCCACCTCGGACACCTCGCGCGCGCAAGCCGTCCTGGAGGCGGTGCACGACAGCGCGCGCCTGCTCGTGCACCGCAATCGCGAGCTGCGAGGCAGCGCCGGCGCGGTGCGTGACGCGCTGGAGCGCGCGCGCCTGGCCACTTTGAACGCCGGGCTCGAGGGCGCACGGCTGGGCGAGCCGGTCGGCAAAGCGGTGCTGGTGATGGCCGACGACGTGCGCGGGCTTTTGACCCGCGCGATCGACGCGCTGGAAGAGCATTTGCTCCTGTTCGGCGAGCTCGAACGCGAGCGCGAGCGCTGGCTCGACGAGCTTTCGCAGACGCGCGAGCTGTGCGCCTCGGCCGTGCAACGCCTGCGTGAGCTCGGCGGGCTGGAAGCCGCATCATCCCAGGTGCTGTCGCGCGTGCAGGCGAACTTGCGTCAAAAACTGGGCGCGCACGCGGAGCGCGCCAAGCTCCTCGCCGAAGCGAGCGCTCAGGCCAAGGCGCTCGGTGATGTCGTCTCGCGCTTGCGCGCGTTGACCCCCGAGGGTGATACCGCGCTCGGCGAAGTACTGGGACCGCTGTCCGCGCTACTCGAGCAGAGCGACGGCTCCTCGTGACTCGCGCGGTGCGCGAGCTCGACCGGCTGCTGGCCGGAGAAGTGGAGCGCTGGCTCAAGCTGATCGAGCGCAGCGACGTGCCCTTCCTCGATCTGCGCGCCGCGCTGCACTCGCTGAAAGGCTCCGCGGGCCTGGCCGGCTACCCCGAACTGGCGCTGGTGATCGGTCAAGTCAGCGCTCGGCTGCGCGAACGCGATCCGAACGCGCGCACGGATTTGCTACAAATCCTGCAGCTTTCGCACACGCGTTTGCTGTCTGGCGAGCCGCCCTTGCCGACCGTTTGGCCGGAACCCCCGCTCGGGCTCCAGCCTTCGCCGATCGAGCCACGCTACCAGGCCGACTACCGCGCCGCGCTGCGCGACCGGCTGGAGCAGATCGATCGCGTACTCGAGCGGCAAGAGGGCGCAATTCAAGGGCTGGAGCAAGCACAGCGCTGCGTGCACTCGATGAAAGGCGCGGCGAGCGCCGTGGGCGACGACGTCACTGCATGGTACTGCCACGGGCTCGAAGCGCGCCTGCGCGCTGCCGCACGCACCGAGCCGAGCGCCAACGACGTTTTGGTCGAGCTCGGACGTCACCGCGCGCTCCTGGCGCTGATGGTCGAAGATTCCGGGCGCGGCCTCTTGGCGCTGCAGGCGCTGTCCGCGAGCCGTAGCCGCCCGCCACCCTCCGAGCAGCCGCCCACGCTGCCTCACAACGAGCCGGTGGCGCCTGCCCGCAGTGCGCCCCCGAACGCCCCGGAAACCGCGGTAGATGCGGCTTTTTACGTGCCCTCGAGCGCGATCGAGCGGCTTCTGGAGCGGCTCGATCGCGTGGAACTGGTGCACGACGAGCTCGGCCGTGCGAGCCTGCTCGCCCGGCGCGTTTCGGCACGTCTGCGCGACGTCCGCGCGAGTGTCACCGAGGCCTTACGCGTGCTCGGCCCGGCGCGTCCCTGGGGCCCGCCGCTGGCGGTCGTCAATCGTTTGGAGTCCGCTGCGGCAGCGCTGCGCAGCGTGAGCGGCAGCACGGAGCGCGGCTCGCACGCGTTCCGTGCCAGCGCTGATTTCTTGCGCGCGCGCTCGGACGAGATGCGCGGCGAACTCTCGTCGCTCCGGCGCACGCGCATCGGCGCGGTGTTCGAGCGCGTCGCGCACGCGGGCATGCGCCTTGCGGAAGCGGAGTCCAAGCTGGTGCGCGTCGAGATTTCCGGCGCTGATTTCACGATCGATCGGCGCGCAGCGGATCGCTTGTACGACGCGCTGGTGCAACTCGTGCGTAACGGGGTGGCCCACGGCATTCAGCCACCCGATGAGCGCATCGCGCTCGGCAAACCTGCTCACGGCACGCTCTGGCTACGCGCGGAGCGCCGCGCCGAGTGGCTGCGCGTCATCGTCGAGGACGACGGCCGCGGCGCGGACACGGCGCGCATCGCCGAGCTGTGCGTACAACGCGGCGCATTGAGCGCCGACAACGTCGACACGCTCAGCGAGAATCAGCTGCTCGCGCTGTTGTTCTTGCCCGGCCTCACCACCCATGCCGATCCTGGTCTGCTCGCCGGACGCGGGCTGGGGCTCGACCTGGTGCAGGAAGCGGCGCGCGGGCTCGGTGGCGTGGTGCGCCTCGAAACGGGAGCAGCTGGCGGCCTGGCAGCGACCTTCGAAATACCGAGCGACCAAGCGCTGATGGAAGTGCTGTGGGTGGAAGAAGCCGGCTTCGAGCTGGCGCTGCCGGTGAGCTTCACGCGGGGCCTGCGTCCGCGCGATCCAGCCCGGCCCGCGCCGCGCCTCGCGCATTGTCTGGGTCAGCCTCTGCTCGGGCAAGCCGAGGTGGTGGTCGAGCTGGCCGTGCACGGCGCGGAGGCGGTCGGAATCGGCGTCGATCGCGCGCACGGCATCGAAGAAGTCACCGTCCGTCCAATCCCCGAGCTGCTCGCCCAGGCTGGGCCGTACAGCGGCGCGATCCTGCGCAGCGATGGCTCGCTGCGCTTGGCGCTCGATGTGCCCGTGCTGGCGGCTCGCGCCTGGGCGGCAACGTGACGGCGCTCGTCACGTACGCCGCGGCCAGCGACGCGCCCGAGCTGCGCGCGTTGATGAACCAAGGGCTCAGCCCATTCGACGTCGAGACCGAACTCGCGCGCAGCTACGCGCGGCTTTGGGTGGTGCGCCGCTCTGCCGCGGGTCCGCTCGCCGGATTTCTACTGGCCTGGGAGGTAGCGGACGAGGCGCATTTGATCGACGTGATCGTCGCTCCCAGCGAACGCCGGCAGGGACTCGGCCTCGCGCTGGTGGAAACCCTGCTCGGCCATGCGCGGGCCCGCAGTCTCCGCGTGGTCCTGCTCGAAGTGCGGCGCAGCAACCTCGCGGCGCAGAGCCTCTATACGCGCCTCGGCTTCGAAGAAGTCGGCGAGCGCACCGCTTACTACGCGGATGGCGAAGACGCGCTCCTGCTCCGCCTCACGCTCTAGGCGTGCTAGCGCTAGTGCCGTGAACCGCAGCGCTGTCCTGTCGTCCCTCGCGCTCATCTTGGGCGCGCCGTGGCTCGCCGAGAGCTGCGAAGAAAAGAGCCGCCCGCCTGCCGAGCCAGCGGCCACCGAACCCAGCCCAAACGCCAGCATTTTGCCCGCCCCGCTGGCCACGGTCGAGACTCAGACTCACCGACCCGTCGCGAGCGACGCGGGCGCGCCGCTCGACGCCAGCGTGGATGCAGCGGTGGCCACGACGCGCTGGCTCAAGGAAGACGAAGCAGTCGAGGGCGACGTGCCGCCACACGACTCGACCGGAGTGCGGCTGCTCTCGCGACTGCGTTGGCTCGACCTCCCACCTTTCCCGCGCATGCCCGAGACCAACGCAGAGGCGTTGCAGAAGCTGAAAGAGGCGCTGGCCTTCGAGCTGACGATCGAGCTGTCTTCTGCGGGCCGCTTGCGCGCGCGCTTCGACTCGGATGCGTTCGTGTTGCCGCGCGGGAGTGAGCTTCGTTCGCGTCCGGACCGGCTCGGCCATCTGCTCACTTGGGACGGTGCCTCGAAGTACACCGTGCTTCCCGCCGGCACGCTGCGCGCCGTGCTGAACGAGCACCGACCCGACAACGCGCCGCTGTTGAAGCCGAAGATTGCCATCTTGGCTGCGGGCAACGTGCAGGGGCTTTCGACGGAGAAGGCCGAGCTCACGACGCCGCTAGGCCGGCTCGTGCTCGACAGCGCGAGCCTGCCCAACGCTGGAAGCTCAGGACGGCTGCTCTGCCGCCTGCTCGGCGAACTCATCACCGCAGATCCGCTGAACGCGACCTGTGAACGCGCTCTGGTTCCGCTTCGGGCCGAGCTCTTCACCCGTTCGGGTGGACATTTACTGTTCGAAGTGCTGAAGATCGATCGCGACCGCGCGCTCGATCCCTTGCTCGTCCCGCCAGCCGAGGCGCACTTCATTCCCGAAGAGCTACCGAGCGCCGGCTCCGCGCTGGTGCCGAGCGCGGAGCGGCTGCGCGAGCTTCGGCTGCGACCGCTACCCCGCAGCGAGAAGCCGGAGCCGCAGGCGCCCAAGCAAGGTTTGGTCGTACAGAATCGCTCGGACGTGCTGCGCTACGTGCTGCTCGACGGCGTGGTGCTGGGGCGCGTGCCCGCTCGCGGGGAGCTCTTGATCGACGTGCTCTTGCCCGGCAAGTACGCGCTCGTCACGCTCGATTTCCTGGGCGATGACGCCACGCCGCTGCGCATGGTCGAGCTCCCCGCGCGCGTCGCGATCGGCGACGAGGCAGACAGCGCGCGCTAAATAGGCGAGAACCACGCTCAGTTGTAGTCGAGCCCGTAGTCTTCTTCGGAGTACTCGGTGCCGCCGTAGCCCTCTTCTTGCATTTTGGCGCTCAGCGCTTCCAGCGCGACCTCGAGCACCTCGAAGCGGGTGGTGAACAAGAAGTACTCGTCCTCGGGCACTTCGGGCATCGTCGCCAGTCGCCGATCCAGGTAGGCACTGTCCTCGGGCGCGACGCGCAAGGTCGAGCGCGGGCCGTCGTGCTCGGTGCCGCCGTACAGCGCGTCGTACGCGACGCCAATCGGATTGATGGCCAGAAACACCACGCGCGAACAGACGCTCCAGTCTTGCTGATTCGCCGAAGGCACGCGCCAGAATCCGCGCACGTATGCGCGCACGACTTCGCCGAAGTACGCGCCGAGCGCGGGCGCCACCAGCGCGGCGAGCGCAGGGTTCTTCTCGAGCTCCGAGCGCACGCTGCTCGCATAGTGATCGAGCACGCTCAGCGTCTCAGGCTGAAAGTCGAGACCGAAGTCGAGCGCCCGCTGCACGTACTCGAGCCCCGCGCGGGCCAGCTCTTCGATGGCGGGGGGCGTACTTCCGGAATTCACCCTCGGAGCTTAGCCGAGCCCGAATGCGCCGCCGCACGCGCTCGTTGAGCCGGCAGCTCCGCGCGCCAGAACCGACGGATCCCGTCGGCGCGGCCCGAGCCGGCTCCCGGGCGGGCCCGGAAAACCTGCTGAGCGGGGCGCTAGCAGGGTCGAGGCCAGTCGCGAAAGAGGGCGACCAGAGCGGGCCCGAGCAGCAGGGGCAAGGTCGAGAGCCGCAATAAACGGCGCAAAAACCAAAAAAGAACCAGCTCGCCACACGCGGGGCTTGCATCGAGCCCGGCTCCTAATGAATGTTGGGGGGAAGGCTCGAGAGTCGGCTCGAACAGGGCGTGTTATCCTCGGCCGTTACGGCATGCGCCTCGGAATACTAAGCGATATCCACGCCAACTACGAGGCGCTGAGCGCCGTGCTCGAGGCGTACAAAAGCGAGAGCATCGATCAGTACTATTGCTTGGGCGATACCGTCGGTTACGGCGGCTCCCCCAACGAGTGTTCGGATCTGATCCGAAACCTGGTCGTCGCTACCATCCTCGGCAACCACGACGCGGCGGTCGCCGGGCGCATGGACTACTCGTACTACTACGAGGCCGCGCGGCACGCGCTCGACCTGCACGCCCAGCTGCTGTCAGCCGAGAACATGGCGTGGCTCAAGGGCTTGCCGTACCAGATCAAGCTCGAAGACATCGACGTGCAGCTCTGTCACGGCTCACCCGTGCGCCTCGAAGAGTTCGAGTACATCTTCGCGCCCGAGCAGGCCCGGGAATGCCTGCCAATCTACGATTCGCTGGGGCAGATCACGCTGATTGGGCACTCGCATCTGTGCAAGGTGTTCGCGCTCACCGAAAACTCGGTGGAGGAGCTGCCGCCCATCGACTTCGATCTGCTGCCAGGCCGTAAATACATCGTCAGCGTCGGCTCGGTGGGCCAGCCGCGCGACTACGACAATCGCGCGAGCTACACGGTTTACGACACCACGCGCAAGCGCTTCGAGTTCAAGCGCATCGAGTACGACATCGAGACCGCGGCCGACAAAGTGCTGCGCGCCAAGCTCGAGCGCAACTTCGCGCACCGACTGTTCATCGGCGTCTAGCCGCCCGCGCCGCTCGGCAACTCCGCTTCGCTCCGAGCTATTGCGAAATCGTCCATTCGGTGCCGTTCGCGCCGTCTTTCAGCGCGATCGACAACGCCGCGAGCTCGTCGCGTAGGCGATCCCCTTCGGCAAAGTCCTTGCTCTGCCGAGCGCGCGTGCGCGCATCGACCTTTTCCTGCACCTCGGCGACGCTCAGCCGCCGCAGCGCGAGCCGCCGCGCCTTGGTGCGCTCGCGATACGCCTCGGGCGCGGCCTGGAGCAACCCGAGACCGTTCGCGCTGCGCTCGATCGCCGACAGTAACGCACGCGCGACGGCCGCGGCGGCGCCTTGAAAGGCCGCGTCTTTGCGACGCTTCTGGGCCAAGTCGCCGAGCTCGTTGGCCAGGCGACAGAGCTCTCCAAGCGCGGCCAGCGCGACCGGCGTGTTCAAATCGTCGTCCAGCGCGGCGGCGCCCTCGGATTCCGCCTTCTCCGCCGCGGCGCGGTACGACGCGAGCTCGCTCGGCACCTTGGCCGGCGCCGCAGCTTCGAGCGCGGCGAGCTCGCGCAAGCGCTCACAGGCCGCGTACACGTGATCCACGCGCCGCTCGGCCTCGTCGACGCCCGGGAACACCACCCGACCATCGGAAAGCTTCTCACTGTCGAACTGAATCGGGCCGCGGTAGTGCGCGCTGAGCAGGAACCAGCGAAAGCCCTCGGCGTCGTTGCGCTCGAGCACGTCGCGGACGGTCACGAAATTGCCGAGCGACTTGCTCATCTTCTCTTTGTCGACGTTCACGAACCCGTTGTGCATCCAGATGCGCGCGAACGGGCCCTGCCCGGGGCAGGCCGCTTCGCTCTGCGCGATCTCGTTTTCGTGATGCGGAAAGATCAAATCCATGCCGCCCGCGTGCACGTCGAAGCCGTGTCCGAGGTAAGCCGCGCTCATCGCCGAACACTCGATGTGCCAGCCTGGTCGGCCGCGGCCGAGCGGCGTATCCCAGGCCCAATCCTCGGCTCCTGCACCCTTCCACAGCGCGAAATCCAGCGGATCGTGCTTGCGTTCGTCTTCCGCGACGCGGGCGCCGGCCATCAGCTCGTCGATGCGTCGGCGCGAGAGCTTGCCGTACTCGGCGAAGCTACGAACCGAAAAGTAAACGTCGCGTTTGCCGCCCGGAAGCTCGATCTCATAGGCGCTACCGCCGTCGATCAAGCGCTTCACCAGCGCACAGATGTCGTCGATGTGTTCGCTCACGCGCGGCTCGTGCGTGGGCTCGAGACAGCCCAGCGTTCGCATCTCCGCTTGGTACACGTCCGCCATGCGTTTCGAGAGCGCGAGCGGGGGTTCGCCGTTCTGAGCGGCGCGGTTCAAGATCTTGTCGTCCACGTCGGTGATGTTCCGGACGTAGGTGACCTCGAGCCCCAGCGCACGCAGCCGCCGCACCAAGAGATCCGGAAGCAACGCCGCGCGCGCATGCCCGGCGTGCGGCGCGTCGTACGTCGTGGGCCCGCAACAGTACAGCTTCACCCGACCAGGCTCGGTGGGAACCAATTCTTCGACGCGACGGGTGAGCGTGTTGTAAAGGCGAACGGCCATCTTCGTGGCCGCGATCAGTACCACGAGCGCGAGGAGCGAGACGACAAGGCCGCGCTACGAGGCGGCGCGCGGAAGCCCTTCCACCGGTCCTGCTCCCGCGGCGATCGCCCGCGCACCGCGCCACGAACCAGCAACAAACCTGCGACGAAGCCGCCCACGTGGGCGAAAAAGGCCACTCCGCCTTGCGTCATACGCCCGATCTCCCAGAGGCCGCTGAACAGGTTGCTGAGAAACCAGAGGCCGATCATCAGCCAGGCCGGCACCACCACGAAAAACCCGATGAACAGCCAAAGCGGCACGAACGGATTGAGGACGGTGATGGGCGCGCGGGGGTAGAGCACCAAGTAGCCACCGAGCGCGCCCGCGATCGCGCCGGACGCACCCACCATGGGCACGCTGCTGTATGGCCCGGTCAGTACCTGCGCCATGGCCGCCGCCACGCCGCACGCGAGGTAGAAGAAGAAATAGCGCAAGTGGCCCATCGCATCTTCGACGTTGTCCCCGAAGATGTAGAGAAACAGCAGATTGCCGCCCAAGTGCGCCCAGCCGCCGTGCATGAACATGGCGGTAAAAATCGTGAACGCTTCACCCAGCGGGTCGTTCACGAAGCGAACCGGCACGAGGCCGTAACCCGGCACGACCCAGGCCTCGCCCCCGGCAGAGATGAGCAGAAACTCCCAGATGAACGCGGCAATATTGAGCGCGAGGAACAGGTAATTGACGAACGGAAATGTGCGCGTCGGGTTCTGATCGCCAATCGGCAGCATGTTCCAACGCGAGCCTAGCAGACCGTTCTTGGGGGCGGCACGCGCCGCCCCCCTCTTCCGAAGTGAATTCGCAAGAGACCTCCCCCACGCGGGCGCCGTTGGCGCCCCATCGTGGTGGCGCCCAATTCCCGTTGGCGCCCAATTCCCCGTTCGCATGCAATCGCCGCGGCGCCGAACCGCCGTTGCCGCCCACCCCGCTCGCAAAAAAGCCCCGTCATCGGGGCGCCTCCGCGAGCGGTTGGGCGTGCTAACGTCGCGCGGATCATGCGGGTCTTGCTTTGCGCGCTCGGTCTTTGGGCCTGGGTGCTGGGCGCGTCCTCCGGCTGCGGCGGGCCGAGCTTCGACGGCAGCGTCTATCGTGGCAAAGACGTCTCGTTCCGCGTGGGCCCGCTCGCCGGCGCTTGGCGGCGAATCGAAGTCGACGGCGCGCTGCTCGCCTTCCGCGACGACCCGAGCGACGCCACCATCGCCATGAACGGCCGCTGTGGCGTGGACGGCGATGACGTGCCGCTGCACGCCCTCACGCACCACCTGTTCCTCAATTTCACCAAGCGCCAAGTGGAATCGCAGAAGACGCTCACGCTCGATGGCCGTGAAGCGCTGCGCACCGAGCTCACCGCCGAGCTGGACGGCGTCCCGCGGCGCTTCGTCGTGTACGTGCTCAAGAAAGACGGCTGCGTGTACGACTTCATGTGGATCGGCGCGGACGGCGCGCTCGACTCCTCGGATTTTCAGCGCTTCGTGCAAGGCTTCAGCACTCAACTCTGAGACCGTGCGCAGATGAAGGTTGCGAGTTCACCCGAAGCCAGCGAAGGCCCCGAGAGCCGGAGCAGCCGCACCAGCTTGGTGCCGCCGCCGCCCCCGACCGCGCTCGAGCGCGCGACCGGGCGTGTGATCGGCTTCTTCGAGCACCTCGGCAACATTTCGGAGATGACGGTGAAGACGGTGCGCGCCGGCTTCCGCCGGCCCTTCGAGTGGAAAGCGATTCTGACTCAGCTCGAGGTGCTGGGCGTGGCCTCGGTCGGCATCGTGACCGTAACCAGCGTGTTCATCGGCATGGTCATGGCCGTGCAGTTTGCCTTCGGCCTGCGCAAGTTCGGCGGCATGGAGTACACCGGCCGCGTGATCGCGCTGTCCTTCGCGCGCGAACTGGCGCCCACGCTCACCGCGGTGATCGTGGGCGGCCGCATTGGTTCCGGTATGGCCGCAGAAGTGGGCGCCATGGCGGTGACCGAACAAATCGACGCCGTGCGCGCGCTCGGCGCGGACCCGTTGAAGAAGCTGGTGTGGCCGCGCCTGGTCGCCTCGGTGATCGTCATGCCGATGCTCGGCGCGTTCGCGCTCGTGCTCGGCTTCTTCGGCGCGATGATGATTACCGATCTTCAGTTCGACATCCCGTGGGAGTTCTTCTTACGCAGCGCGCTCAGCGCGGTGACCATGGCCGACTTCATCAGCGGCATGTTGAAGACGCCGGTTTTCGGCGCGATCATCGCGCTGGTCGGCTGTCACTTCGGCATGATCACGACCGGCGGCACCGCGGGCGTCGGCAACAGCACCACGCGCACCGTCGTAGTCATTTCGATTGCGATCCTGATCGCCGATTTTTTTCTGACCAAAGTCGGAATCCTTCTTTGGCCAACGGTTTGAGTCGAGCGCGCAAAAGTCGGACAAGCCCGCGACTCGAAATACCCAATCCCAGTCTGGCGCCAGATCTAAAGGCGAGCACGTCGAAAAAGGCCCGCCGGCTGCAATTCTCGCGCTTTCACGGCACTATTTTCTGCGCGGGGTGTATGCCGAGGTGTGGGTCGCGACGTACGTGCGCTCGCCTCGTGTCGGGAATGAGTCAGCGGCGGTCGACTTGACCAATCGAGATCTGCTTTCTAAGCTCCATGCCCTTGTCTGACAGTAGGGAAGTACAGAGTCAGCTCGAACGGCGATGCGCGTTGCGCACGGCCGGCGAGGTGGCGCGGAGAGCTCCTCAGAATGTCGAACCATGAAGGACGCCGGCGCTCTGCCGCCGGCAGCGATCGGGATCTCGGGCCGCAGGCGCTGACGGCCGAGCTCCCGGCGAGCACACCCCGCGTGTTCACCATTTCGGAAGTGAACGCGCTCATTCCCTCACTCAGCTTGGTCGTGATGCAGCAGCTTCGCGAGCAGAGCGACATCGAACAAGGTCTGGCCGAGCTCACCCGCTTGCTCGGCGACGCCACCCTGTCCCTCGAGCAGCGCGCGGGCGACGAGCCCGAGGTGCGCCGCTTGAAGGCCGACCTGCGCCGGCGCGTCGGACGCTACGAAGAGGGCTGGGCCCAGGTGCGCGAGCTCGGCGGAGTGGTGAAGGATCCGCAAATCGGCCTGGTCGATTTCTACGGTCGCATCAACGGCCGCGTGGTCTGGTTTTGCTGGCGCTACGGCGAGGACACGCTCGGCTACTACCATGAGCTCGACGCTGGCTATCCGGGCCGCAGACCGCTCAGCGCCGACGTTCGCCGCAGCTTGCTCAACTAGAGCCAGTGAACGCTTTGGTTTGCCGATGAAACCGGCCGATCGCGAGGGTGCCGCGCGCGCCATCCGCGCGTTCATCGAGGCGCTGGGTTACGAAAAGGGCGCGGCCGAGCTCGAGGGCACGCCCGAGCGCGTCGCCGCCGCCTTCATCGACGAGCTACTGAGCGGTGAACGCAGCGATCTCGCGGAGCTCATTGCCAGCGGTTCCGAAGCGCTGAGCGGCAAACCTCCCGGCCTGGTGTTGGTGCGCGACATCGCGCTGACCACTATCTGCCCACACCACCTGCTCCCTGCGGTCGGCAAAGCCAGCGTCGCCTATCTGCCCGGCGAGCGCCTGCTCGGTCTGGGCACCGTCGCGCGCGTGGTCGAAGCCTGCGCGCGGCGCTTGTCGCTTCAAGAATCGGTCGGCGAAAACGTCGTGCAGGCCCTGCTCACGCACGGCGGAGCCCGCGGCGCTTTCTGCAAGCTCGAGCTGCTCCACACCTGCCTGTCCGCACGCGGCGCCGAACAGGCCGAAGCGCGGCTGGTCACGCTGGCGCACGGCGGCGCGTTGTCCGAGGCGAGCGCGCAGCTGCTGCTCACTCAAGCGCTCGAGCGCGGCACGAGCCCATGAACTTGCCTGGACACGCGGTGGTCACCGGCGCGAGTCGCGGCATCGGCCGCGCCACCGCTCTCGCTCTCGCCGCGCGCGGCCTCGCGCTCTCGCTCATTGGCCGTGCTTCGCGTGAGCTCGACGCCGCGCGCGACGCGTGCCTCGCACAAGGCGCTCCGCACGCGCGCGTGCTCCCGGCCGATCTCAGCGATCTCGGCGCCGCCGAGCGCGCTGGCCACGAGCTACTCGCGAGCGAAGGCGCGCCAGGAATCGTGGTTCACAACGCCGGGGAAGTGCATCGCGCCCCGATCGAGCGTCTGTCTCTCGAGGACTGGAGCCACGAAATCGCGCTCAACCTGGGCGCGCCGTTCGCCCTCACGCGCGCCTTGCTCCCGGCGATGCGCGCGCGCGGCGAAGGACGCATCTTGTTCGTCGGCAGCATTTCCTCGACGCTCGGCACCGCCTCGCAAAGCGCGTACTGCGCCAGCAAGTGGGGCGTCGTCGGCTTCATGAAGAGCCTCGCCGCCGAGCTCAGCGACTCGGGCTTGATGGCCGCCGCAGTGCTGCCCGGCTCGGTGCAAACGCGCATGCTCGAGGGCAGCGGCTTTCCGCCACGTATGACCGCGGAAGACGTCGCGCGCACCCTGACGTTCCTCGCCCTCGACGCCCCGCTTTCGCACAACGGCGCGGTGCTCGAAATGTTCGGCGTGTAGCGCCGCCCGACCACAAAAGGTTGGAGGGCCCGCCACACCCGCTTTTCTCTACCGTTGCTCCCTTCCGGGCCTGGCGGGGTTCGAGATGCGCTGTTGGCGGACCCTCAAGACGCGGTCCGACCAGGGTCTTAGCACACATGCTCGGCTCGCCTCCGACCTGATTTTCGAAACGAGACCGAATCGTCCAAAAAGGTTCTAGGTGCTTCCACTCACTGTTCGGAGACGACGGATGACGCGGAACCTTCGCTGGATCAGGACGCTGTGGCACGAAAATCAGGCGTACCTGCCGGAGCTCTCTCCGAGGCAGCGCGATTCGATCACGCCGGCCTCCGGTCCACGGCCTAGTGGCCGGATAGCCCCCGTACCGGTGGAGCCCGCGGAGACCGAGCTGTCCGAGGAAGTTCATGCTGAGCGG